>JASTVH010000005.1:0-439903 GCA_042862465.1 Marinobacteraceae bacterium S3BR75-40.1
GCGGCCAAGGCGACTTTGGACTTGAATGATGGGCTGTATTGTTTGCGTTTCTTGCTCATGATTCTCCTCCTGTTGGAGATGATGAATCAGAGCTTAGGCACCTGTCCAAAATCCGGGGTCCACTTCAAAGTGCCCATAAGAATGACCAGAATCGGTGTGAAGCAGCATAGTGCAACCAGAATAGTCCCGACTATGCCAACCCTGAGGAGGTTCTTCGGATTTTTCATTGTTCCTCCGGGTTCGCTTCTGAGGGCTTTGGAGAGGAGGGGTAACCTGCGTTGCGCGTAGCCTCGGTGAGTGCCTTTATGGTAGTGAGCGCATCGTCAAAAGTGACTACGGCTTCTCGATCTGGGTAGCTCACGGAAACTTGCGAAACACCGTCCACCTTATTTAGAGCCAGTTTGACGGTGATCGGACACGCGGAACAGTTCATGCCAGGTACCGAAAGCGTCACTGTTTGAGACGCAGACCAGGCGGGCAGGCTGAGCAACGCGAGGAACAAGGCGAGAACCAACCGTTTACGCATGAGCAAGATCTCCTTTTAGTAGAATAGAGGCAAAACGTAGGGGAAAACTAAAGCGACCAGTATCAGTGCCATGACTACCCGAAAGATCACTTTATAGGCCCTTCGCACTTGAGGAATGGCACAGGTTTCTCCGGGCTCACATTGCTCCACAGGCCGATAAATTCGTCGCCAGGCAAAGAACATGGCGACGATGGCCGCGGCAATGAAAAGCGGTCGATAGGGTTCCAAAGCTGTCAGGTTGCCGATCCAGGTACCGGAAACGCCCAAAATGATCAGTACCAACGGTCCGATACAACAGGCCGAGGCGAGAAGTCCAGCCATGCCCCCGACAGCGAGAGAAGCACCTCCTGATTTAGATTTGAACTTCGACATGACGCTGACACCTGTTACCCATGGACTCGATGAGATAAGGTTACTTCCGTAGTCAACTACGGAGTCAAGCAGTATGTCGGTTAAAGCCAGTTCAATGACTATTGGCGGCTTGGCCAAGGCGGCCAACGTAAATGTCGAGACGATCCGCTATTACCAGCGGCGTGGTCTGTTATCGGAACCCAAGCGGCCTCCGGGTGGCATTCGACGCTACGGTTTCGCTGATATTGATCGGCTGACCTTTGTGAAAACGGCGCAGCAGCTGGGTTTCAGTCTCGACGAGATAAGCGATCTTCTGCGGCTGGAAGATGGCACCCACTGTGAAGAAGCCAGTGCGCTCGCCGAGCACAAGCTGAAGGATGTGCGTGAAAAGATCGAAAGGCTGGTAAAAATCGAGAAGGCTTTGAGTGAAATGGTCAGTCAATGCCACGCAAAGCCGGGCAGCATCGCGTGCCCGCTCATTGCATCTCTGCATGAGGGGGGCATTGGAATAGGAAGCCCAAGGGGTTAGCTACTGAACCTATCGACCTTTTGAGAGCATAAAAGGTTCTGAATTACAGGGATATCCCATCTACCACGTAATCCTGGACCCCGCCAGACTCGCTCAGCGCCCAGGGCCGGATAGGCTTTTTACACTCAGCTACACTGGCTGCGTCAGGATAGCGTCCACTTAAACGATCCCCACGAATTAAAGAATTAGAGAGGGTCAGCCAAGCCTTCCAAGAACTGGAAACGTCGACAACATCCATGACGCGAATAGAGTCATCTGACCGGTGAGCACCAACACGCCCATGAAAACGAGCACAAAGCCTGCAAACGCTCTCAGCAGTCGACTCCAGCGACTGAACCAGCGCACTCGTTGGCGAAAGTGCTCAATGAATAAGGCAGTTCCCAGGAAGGGAAGAGCCAGCCCTAACGAATACGCAGCAAGATACAACATACCTGCCTCGGCATTGGCATGGGTGGAGCTGAGCGCCAAGATAGCCCCGAGTATGGGACCTATACAGGGTGTCCAGCCGATGGCAAATGCTATCCCCAGAAGAAAGGCGGCAGTGGGACGTCCGCCTTCAAGTGACTGTCCAATGCGCCATTCGCGCTGCAACGCCGGCATGCTCCACCAACCCAGCATAAACAGACCCATTAGAACGATGAGCACGCCGGCCACCAGATTGGCCTCTTCACGATAGGCCATCAACCATTGCCCTAAAGCACTTGCGCTTGCACCCAGGGCAACAAAGATCAGACTGAACCCCATCACAAAACACAGGCTCAGCCAAAGGGCCTTCAACCGATTCGATGCCTCGGTCAGAGCACCTCCGGTAACAACCGACAGGTAGCCGGGAACCAGAGGTAACGTGCAGGGTGAGAAAAACGACACGAGACCACCGGCAAACGCGGCGGCAATTCCCCAAGTTGCAAGATCAGGCATTTAGCCTCCAAGTTTTGTAAGTGCGGAAATCGAATTTGATGCCTTCCCTGGACGTGCCGTTGTTTATGATGGCCCGTGCTCGCCATAGCATCTTGCCAGTACCACACTCCGGCAGGGTAATAGTTCCCTGGTAAACACCCGGGGCATTTGCTATCAGCTGGGTGCGAACCACGCCCATGTACATTTCAAGCCCTTCAAAATCCACGATCAGGGAGTCGGCCGTCATGTTATCGAGACGCACGCGAATGGGGGTTTCGGTCATCGATACGATGGCTTCGTTACCCAGCTCCACTGGGATGGTCTTATCGCCTTTTTGCCCGGTACACTGACCTTCAAAAGGTGCGCATCCTTCCGCCGCGTAATAAGTGATACCGGTATCCAGATCAGGCTTAAAGTACTTCGGCAATACGAAGATTGTCGCAGCTACCGCGCTGAAACTGGCGATACCAAATAACCATGACCACCTCTTGAAATGCTGTTTCAATGACATCTTTGAGTTACCCAAGACCTAAAGTGAGTGTTGTCTGTCATCCTTAGGAAATCAGGAAGGGCTTTGAGCCTGATTAGAATCCTGACTTTCGTTCTGTTGGTAGCGACGCTGGTCCTCGGTCCATAACGTTTTCAGGTACTCGATCACCGATTGAATTTCCTGGTCGGTGAGAATGTCCCTGAACGCTGGCATCGTCATCCGGTCCGTCTTGTTAAAGGGGTGTCGCCACCCCTCCGCGATCATCCTGAACAACATGGTATCGCTGTGACGCCAGGTATGGCCTGACTCATCGTGGGGTGGTGGCGGCATTTCGCCTTTCTCATCCAGTTTGTTCCAGTCGGAAGTGCCCTCACCCTGCCATGCATGGCAGGCGGCGCAGTATTGCTCATAGATCCGGCGGCCCTCGGTCATTTCGACCGGTATTCTTTCACTGGTTGTTGAACCACCCTTAGCTATCGCCAGGGCCGGAGCAAGGACAAGGACCGTCGGGAAAAAGCACTTATTCATTAAGTGGCACCCATTCGCCAGAGACGTTCCGCGACAGCAGATCTCCGTTTTCAGTGCCCACCACGAGCCCTTCCGTGGATGAGAACGTCAGAGCGGTCACCGCCTGGGGTGTATCAAGGCCAGCCCAGGTTTCACCACCGTCAGGACTGTGGTGAAGTTGTCCCTCAATCACGGCGTAGACGTTTTCCGGTGCCGATGGGTCGTAATCAATGGCCGAGACAAGCCCTCGCAATTCCCCCGCATCGCCCCAGAAGCAAAAACAGTCCATCGAACGTGCAACACCTCGGGTGGTGCCGGCAAACAGCCAGCCACTTTCCATGCTGCCAGGCATGTCCGAGTGCAGGAACGCCTGCACCGGCTCTCGGGGGCCACTGTCAACCCTCACCCATTCGGCACCGCCGTCCCTGGATCTGAGCATGCCAGATTGGCTGTGATAGGCGTAGAGCGTGCCCGGCTCTGTGGCGTGTGCGGCAACGGCGGTGATCCCGAGATCTGGGAGGGTCTCGTTGAGGGGTTGCCAACGCTCGCTGGCATTGTCATAACGCCAGACACCTAAGCCAGGCCCCCCAATGTATAGCTGTCCGTCTGCGCCCTTAGCCAAAGAGCTCGGGCGGGACGCTGAAGCGGACTGTGGCAGTGGAATTTCGGTGGCACTATGACCGTCAAAGGCAAACAGCCCGCTGTTCCGGAGTACGAGTAGGACGCTTGACGTGTTGGTCGTCAATGCCCTCACAGACTGGCCGCCATTCGCGGTCTCGGCTTGAAGCAGAGCAGGCATCACAGTGGCCAGCGTAAGCAGCAAAAAACCTGACACGGCGGAGTTCAGGCGATAAGGAATCACTTTCATAGAGCTGACCTCAGTAATCCTTGTGTTCACGGAAAACACGTTGCTGGCCGTTGGCGTTAAAGGCAATGACCTGATAATCGTCCTTCCGGCCGGTTTCCATGCCGGGGGTACCATGGGGCATTCCGGGCACGGACAAGCCAACCGTGCTGAACTGCGGATCTGCGAGGTAGGCAAGGATATCGTTGGCCGGCACATGTCCCTCAATCACCAGGTCACCAATCAGTGCGGTGTGGCAGGACGCCATATCTCGCGGCACCTCGTGCTGCTGTTTGATGGCATTAAGGTTGTCGGTTTCAACGATGCGGATCTCAAAGCCATTGGCCGCGAGGTGTTCGGCCCAGGACTGGCAGCAACCGCAATTGGGGCTCTTGTAGATGGTGATGGCCTGGCCTGTCTCTCCACGCTCGGCTGGTGCAACTGATGGCTGGGCAAATTTGTCGGCCTGGATGGCCAATGTGGTGGCTCCTGCGCTGACAACGATAGCGGCTACTCCCGCATACAGAGCGAGCTTCTTGGTCTTCATGAAAAATCCTCGAAACGAATCGTCTTTGAGCAAGGTCAAGCCCGGGGTGTGAATCCCCGGGCCAGAGCTTCCGTTAGAAATGGTCCCCAAATGGCTATTTGGCGGTAGTACCTTTGTCTTTCGTACCACCGTGCATGCCGCCGTCACCATGAGCCTGCATCATTTTCATGCACGCCTCAGTCATGGCTTTACGGTCTTCGGGGGACATATCGGACATCATCCCCATCATGCCGCCCATACCCTCCATGCCGTGCGAAGACATCATGCCATTATGCTCGGAATGACCGGCCATCATGCCGCCGCCGTCGCCATGGGCAAAGGCAGAGAATAAGGCGACGCTACTGGCCAGAACGGCTGCGGTTACGGCGAGATTGCGTTTTGAATTACGTATTTGATTCACTCCATATAAAGCCCCGTGACGGATGAACCGAAGTACGAGACTTTGTTGCAAGAACTAACGTTAGTGAGCTTGCCGCAATGGGCAAAAACTCCGGTTAAGACTCAGGAGTGATGTTCTGGAGGGGTGTAATGGAGGCCAGGAAGGGGGCATTGTAGAGAGCCGCCTGTATGGCCAAAATTGGCTGGGAGCCAGTATCGGTAAAACCTGTGAAGTTCCCCGGCAATAGGACAAAGCTAACACTGACGCCGCATTTGATCAGCCCAGTGGCAGTTTGGCAGGCCCTTTCAGGGGCAGAAACGCAATCCGTTTCTGTGTCTGAGGAGGAAACAGTGCTTTCGGCCTGCTCCATCATCATGGAGCCGCAATCCGCCATCGCTGACTCCGCCTGGCCGGCAGCTACTTTGGACAAAGCAAACGCCGGCCCGCTGATCACCAAAAGCAATGACAGTAATACAACGATGATGGGGCGGTTCTTTGCGGACATCTTGCTTTCAAGCACCAAGCTATGACGTTGGGAAGCTACGACATACGATCTGCCGATCAGTTCCTTAAAGCCTACCACCATTTCGTTCCATTGTAAGCGCCCACAGTTGAGAGTTTTCCGAGGTACCCTATAACGCTCTGCGTTAAAAACATATTTGACCATCACACCGTATTGGGTCTAGCCGGCCTCCAGTTATGGAGCAATAGCTCGTCGATGGCGTTGTTTTTCTGCATATTTGTTTGAGTTTGAGCGGTAGCTTCTGGCCAACGAGTTTCCCGATTGTTCCAGGGAGCTTTGCTGATAGGGAATGTCATGATGTGGCCCTCTTCGGAGGGCAAGGGCCTTAAAGTATGGTTCAGAAGATTGTTTTCTGCTGACCAACCTGGTCGCAAAGCGTACTTTGAGCTCAGGCGATGACAACCCTCAGAAGAGGCGCTGTTTGAGGGTTGGGGGCGTCATCCTACGAGGGGTAAGTCCATGGCTGGGGGCTACCAGTCCAGAATTAAGGGGTAGCTGTGCATTGAGGGTTAGGCCTGGGTCGGTTTTGTGCTGATTCTGCAAACCCAGAACAGAATGGGCGACCGGCCGGCCCAGTGTTAACACGGGTATGCACCCGAAATACCCGGTTGATCAGGGTCTCGGTAATGACCTCCTCAGGACTTCCGATGGTTTCGAGCCGGCCGTCCGCCAGAACCGCAATCCGGTCGGCAAATTGTGCGGCTTGGTTCAGGTCATGCAATGACATCACCACCGTCAGCCCGTGTTCACGATTCAGCTTGGACAGTAATTCCAGCACTTCCAGCTGGTAGCCCCAGTCCAGAAAGGTCGTAGGCTCATCCAGCAGCAGAATGTCGGTTTCCTGGGCCAGGGCCATGGCGATCCATACCCGCTGCTGTTGCCCTCCGGACAACGTTTCTACCGGTCGCTCCGCCAGATCCGAGACCCCCGTCATTGCCATGGCATCGAGGGTTGCGTTGTCGTCGGTGGTGACGTTGCGCTGCCACCATTTGCGGTGTGGGAAACGACCCAGCGCCACCAGATCCTGAACCCGAATGCCATCGGGAACGATCGGTTTCTGGGGCAGCATGGCGAGCCTGAGGGCCAGTTTGCCCCGGTGCCATTGGTCGACCGGCTGGTCGTCCAGGTAGACCTGACCGGACCGGGCCGGCAGCAGGCCCGCGAAGCTTTTCAGCAAGGTACTTTTACCAGAACCGTTGGGGCCCAGCAGGCAGGTAATCCCACCCTCGGGAATGGCCAGCGAGACGTTGTCCACGACCGGCTTGGAGCCATAGGCAAGAGAGAGCTGCTCGGTTCGTAACATGGAGAATCCCGGCCTCAGGGTTGTCGCGATAACAGATAAAGAAAGAACGGTACACCAAGGACGGCGGAAACCACCCCTACGGGTACTTCATAGGGCGTAAACAGCGTCCGGCCGAGTAAATCCGCCAGTACCGCCAACACCGCTCCCAAGAGTACACACAACACCAACTGGACCGGAAGATTGGCACCTGCCAGCCGTCGGCTGATGTGGGGGATCAGCAAGCCAATGAAGCCAACGGGGCCCACCACTCCGACGGCGCTGGCCGCCAGCAGGGTAGCGATCAGCAGCGCAAAGGCTCGCCAGCGGTTCAGGCCCAGGCCCAGAGTGCGTGAGTGTTGATCGTCAAGCTGCATGACTTCCAGGGGACGCATTAGCAGACCGACGCCGACCAGACCAATAACTGTCCATGGCAGCAACGTGCGGAGGTGCTGCCATTCGGCGCCGTACAGTGAGCCAGCCAGCCACTGGGCAACCAGTTCAGTATGGGCGTGGCCCCAGAACGCCAGCGCACCGGTGGTCAGTGCATGCAACATACCGGCAATGACCGCACCGGTCAGCGTCATTTTGACCGGCGACAGCTGGCCATGTCGCATGCCCAGGAAGTACACCGCAAGCGCCGTTACCAGCCCGCCTACCATGGCAAACAGGGGCAAATATTGAAGGGCAAACGACGTATTGTTGTAGGGATCGGCACTGGACACCAACCAATCTCCGATAATAAAAGCGACGACCGCCACCAGGCTGGCGCCAGCGGAGATGCCGAGAATGCCGGCTTCTGCCAACGGATTGCGGCTAAGCAACTGTAACAGCCACCCTGACAGGGCAAAGTGAATACCAATCAGGGCGCCGGTCAGGGTGCGGGGCAACCGTAATTCGAAGACCACTCGCTGAACGTGTTGAGTGCTGTCACCGGTCAGCCCGGCCCACACCTGGGACCACGTCAGGTCCACCGCCCCCAGTTGGACGCCCGCGACGATGACAACAACCAGGCTGAGCACGCCAGCCAGAAGCAGCCGGGCAACAGGGCCGGCGCCTGGAATCCGCATGCCACGGCGGCCTGCCCGAGGCATTGTCGTAGCCGGATGGGTCACGTTATGCACTCCGGGGTGAGGTTCGCGAATTAAGCAGATAGATCAGCCAGGGGGCCCCGATAAGGGCCGTCAGCATACCGACGGGTAGCTCCTGGGGAAAAGCCAGTTGCCGGGCCAGGATATCCGCCGCCAGTAACAACAGCCCTCCAAACAGAGCACTAAGGGGCAGCCAGTGCTGGATCTGGTTGCCGGCCAGCCGCCTGGCAATGTGCGGCGCCACCAGTCCGATAAACACAATCGGGCCGGTGAAAGCGACCAGCGCGGCGGCCAGCAGTAGGGCCAGCAGCAAAAAAATCAGTCGCCAGCGGCCGACCGACAGTCCCATGGCCAGCGCCAGATCATCATCAAGCTGCAGTAAGCGGAAGGGTCTCTGCATCACAATCAGGGCACCGAGCGGAAGCAGCAGCCAGGGCAGCACCATCTGGAGCTGAAGCCAGCCCCGCCCCATCAGGCTGCCCCCCAGCCAATAATACAGTTCCGCCGCTTCCGCCCCGGACACCAGCAGAAGGCCCGTGGTGAGTGCAGTAGCCAGTGACGTGACGGCGATACCGGCAAGTACAACGCGCTCGGGCTGAAGCTGACGGCGGCCAGCGATGGCAAACGTCAAAGCACCACCGAGCAGCCCACCGGCAAGGGCCATCAGCGGCAGCCACATTACACCCGGCGAACTCAGGGTTCGAAGCGACACCACCGCCAGGGCAGCAGAGGCAATCACGCCGGTAAGTCCGGGAGAGGCCAGCGAATTCCGCGTAACGCCCTGCATCACGGCACCTGCAACCCCGAGGGCCGCACCACCAAGAATACCGAGCAGGTTGCGCGGCAGCCGCAGCTCCAGCACGGTGATGCGCGTCAGCAAGTCGCTGCTGCCGTCGATGGCTGACAGCAACAAGGTCGGCGACACCCATCGGGAGCCCGCCATCAGGCCAGCGAAGAACAGCAGCACGAGGAGAAATACCGTTGCTCCGTAGAGGCCCATCGGGCGTATGGCTGAATCGGAACCCGTCATTTGTCGGGTTCCGATGTCAGCAGCAGGCGCTGTATGTCATCCAGGATACGCTCACGGGCAATCGGACCGGCCCCTTCTTTCCAATAGTGCGGCACTTCGTAAACCTGGCCCGTGCGCACGGCCTTGAGATAGGGCCAGACGGGGTTCATCGTGAACGCGCGCTGACGACTGGTGGGCAACAGCAGAATGGTATCCGGATTCAGTTCCAGCAAGGCTTCAAGACTGATCCGGTACCCCAGTGGGATGCCGCTGTCGGGATTCGGTGGCTGGCCCCCGACATTGTCGAAGCCCAGACGCTCCAGCAGCGCCGTCGGCAGAAAATGGTCGTAATAGACGAAGGGGGTTTCACTACCGCTGGTCAGCAACGCCACGGTCTCGGTAGCCTTTGGTTTATTGCGGGCCGCAAGCGATTGAATGCGGTCCAGAAAGCGAGCGTTGAATTGCGTGGCTTTTGCAGGTTTACCTAGCGCCTGACCCGCCAATTCCACAGCCCGCAGGCTGTCCTGGACCGTGATCAGGTTCAGGGCCAGCATCGGGGCGATGGCTTCGATCTGGTCGCCGTCTTTCTCGGTATAACGGCGAATGGCGATAACAAGATCCGGCCGGACCGACGACAGCACCTCGAGGTTGGGCTGGTGTCGGGGGCCGAGGACCGGAACATCGGGTAACCGCGACGCCAGGTAGTCGGGCACGCCCTGAATACCGTAATCGGTGACTGCAACCGGCGGTGTTTCCAGTGCCAATGCGACATCGGCCCCAAAGGTCGAAATCGCAGCGGGTCGTGCCGCCGGTTCGGACAACCGCAGGGTCTCCCCGCGGTCATCCGTCAGCCGGATATCATGGTCCTGCGCCCATCCTGACGCAGGCGATAGCAAAACAACGAGCAGGATCTTTGCGATCCGGTTCCGTAAGCAGGCCATCAGAAGTCGAGCTGTGCCTCAAGGATAAAGCTTCGGCCCGGCTGGGGCACACGGCCGACCGGGCTGACGTCCACGCCCCGGAAGTAGTAATCCTCATCCAGCAGGTTGTTGACCGCCAGGCCAAGGTTCAGCACACGATCACCGCCCACCGCGAAATCGCGACCGACCCGGGCCGTAACCAGATGGTAGTCCGGCAACTCACCTGCACTGCCATTGCTGGTTTCTTCTTCGGTGTTGTCCGCATCGCTGTAGCTTTCGCTGACGTACACCCAGTTCACGCTGGCGTCCCAGGCCTGGTGGCTGTATACCGCATCGGCACTGACCTTATGGGTGGGCGCATTGGGCAGCTCGTTGCCCTCGTTGTCACCGGACAGCTGTTCGGTGTCGAGGAAGGTATAACCCAGGCCCAGTTCCCACCGGCTGTTGAGGTTCCAGCGGTTGGCCAGCTCGATACCCTGGTGACGGGTTTGACCCAGGTTTTCGAAACGACTGGTCGAGCGGTTGAACTGAATCTGATCCTCGTAATCGATACGGAACAGGGTGACTGAAGACAGCAACTCGGGGGTGACCTGCAGGCGTGCGCCCAGCTCATAGTTCCAGGCGGTTTCGTTGGCGACTGCGCCCTCACGGGTGGTCTGCGCAATCTGGACCGGCACCAGAGAACGTTGGCTATTGGTAAAGACAAACAGATCCTCAGAAGCCTGGTAACCGACACTCAGGCCCGGCAACAACTCGTCAGTGTTGTTTTCCTCCGTGTCGCCACTGCGGTTGTCGCGGAAATCCATGTCGACGTCTTCGTAACGCAGGCCCGGCGTCACCGTCAGGCGGTCATCCAGGAACGACACGACATCACTGATGTAATACGCCGTGGCCCGGGTGTCCAGGTGCCAGTTGCGCGCCACCGAGCGGTTGCCGGAGGAAAATTCCAGACGATTGACGTCGAACTCCACGTCCTCGCTGACAAATCGCGCGCCGAGGGTAATGTCGTGACGGCCATAGCGAATGGCTAACCTTGGCTCAGTACCGAAAACGGTGAACAGTCGTGGTGAATCCGCAACGTGGGTGGAGTCCAGCCCCGGATCTGCCCAGTGGCCGTTGCCGCTGAGGTTCTGGCCGAAGAAGAAGGTGCGGTCGGCATCGTGCACAAAGTTGCGCCACTGGAATTCCACGTTGTCCGCCGGCGTGTACGTCCAGGTGAAGGTGGCGCGGCTCATGTCCGCTTCGTAGCCGTCGTGTGGGCGCTGGCTCTGGGTACGGTCCTGCTCATAGGCTTGCGGTGTCAGGGCGCCAGGCAGTTCGGCGTCGACGCGGTAGTATTGCAACTGCGTGGCCAATTCGTTCTGATCGTCCGGATAGTAGCGGGCATCCAGGATCAGATTGTCCACCTTGGTGTCGGAATGGTCGCGAAATCCGTCGCCGCGCTGGACGTTGGCCTGGAACTGCAGGTCGAGCTTGTCGGTGGCCCGGCCGCCGACTCGGTAATAGGTATCGGTAAAGACGTTGCCGGTCTCCTCCGCAATGGTCACCCGCTCACGAAGGGTCTGGGAGGTTTCCGCCGGAATAGGCTTGGTGACGAAATTCACCACACCGCCCACGTTGTTGGGGCCGTAATGAACGGAGGCGCCACCTCGGACAATATCCACGACTTCCAGGCTCGGAAGCGTAACCGGGAACAGCGACACGCCGACGTTGCTGTAAGGGCCGATGGCAATCGGGTAACCGTCCAGCAGAATCTGAAGCCGTTCACTGCGCAGCGGATTCAGGCCGCGCACGCCGATATTGGGAAGAATGCCCGTACCGGTTTCATCAAGAACCGTGAGCCCCGGCACCGGGCGCAGGGCATCTTCCAGATTCAGCGCGCCGGTCTCCTGGAGTTCTTCTTTCTCGACCACGGTGCGGGCACCCGTGTAGGTTTTTTCGGATTCTTCTGTCGGTGGCCCCAGCCAGTCGGCGGTAACATTGATTCCGGGTAATTGGGCGGGCGCATCAGCCTGCTCCTGTGCCAGCGCAGATCCCGTGCCAATAGCCAGAAGCGACACGGGGAGCATCGATATGGCAACGGACAGTCGGTGGCGGCGCAGTGGCGTTGAAACTTCGGACTTCGACATTGGATTCTCCAGCACGTGTCATTAAATTTGACTGCGCATTATACTGAAAATGATTCGCATTTCCATTAAATTGGAGTATTCCTACCTGAAGTTCAGCTTCCCGGACTACTCAATGAAATGTGCTTTTGGGTGGGGATGCATCAGAAACGCCTGATGGGAAATATTCCAGGCGTAGGCGCCGGCGTAACGGAAAACCACCAGATCGCCAACCCCGAGCGACTCGACATCAACCCGGCGGGCGAACACATCCTTGGGAGTACATAGCTGGCCGACCAGGGTGACGGAATGATTGGCGACGACTGGGGCGGCAGCCTCCCTGTCGTGGGAGGGCAAAATGTCAAACGGATGATCGTGGGCCTGGGCCGCCGGAGTCCGGAAGTGGTGGGTGCCGCCCCTGCAGATGGCAAACCATTCCTCGCCGCATCGTTTAACGTCCAGGACTTCGCCAACATAAAAACCACAGGGCGCGGTTATGAAACGTCCACACTCAAACCGGATTTTCCAGGCGCGATCCGAATAAACCTGAAGCAATTCATCCAGGCCAGAACAAAACCCCGACCAGTCAAACTGCTGGTCGGGCCGGGTGTAATTTATCCCGATTCCGCCCCCGACATTTATCTCGGTAATGGTCAGGTCGTACCTGGCTTCCCACGCACGGACGGTTTCCAGATAGTGTTTTATTAACCCGAGGTGGCGTTTCTCATCCAGTTGATGCGACATCAGATGAAAGTGAAAGCCGCGCAGCCTGACCCTGTCCTGCCGCCCGAGCAGCGCAAGTGCGTCTGGTATACAGGCTTCTTCCATGCCAAATGGAGTAGGCACACCGCCCATGGTAAGACGTGTAGAGGGTGTGTCTGCCAGCTCGAGATTGATCCGCAGAAGGATGTCCTGGTGAGCCTGCCTGCGGCCAGCAATGTCGCACAGACGCTGCAATTCCAGCAGGCTTTCAACATGGAGCAGTTCAACGTTCTGATCGATGGCATTTTCCAGATCGGATGGCAGTTTGCCGGGGCCACCAAAGATGACTGGCGTGTCGGGAAAATGTCGGCGCACCCAGTCCAGCTCACCGCCAGACGCTACTTCAAAGCCCCGTACAAAGGGGGCCAAAGCGCCGAGCACCGGTAAGGCGGGATTTGCTTTGGCGGCATAGAACATCTCACAGCGGGGCGGTAAACACTCGACGATGCCCTGCGCCCGTTGACGGAGCTCTGGCAGGTCATAGACGTAGGCGCACAGCGGTTCTCGGTCCTGGCCTTTCAGTTCTTTGATGGCTCGCTGAACGGAAACCGGTACTTCAGGCATCATGCTGCCCTCCCTTGCTGTTCAGGGCGCGAGGCAGCGTCATCGCCAGCGGGTTTGGTACCCAGGTATACTGCGACTCACGATCCGGACGCTTGAAAAGGCGGGTCATCAGGTTACTTTTATTCGGAATGGGCTCGCCGGCCAACAGCCTGCCCAGCACATCGGCCGGCCAGGGATCATCGGTGCCTGCGAGCCAGTCGCGTACTTCCCTGGCAAGTGCGTTCAACAACCGGAGTTCGATGTGCTTCTCTCCCCGGGAGAGGCAGGCCACGGCCTGGAAAAGGTGATTTACCAACAGGCAGTACGCGATCCGTTGCCAGGCTTTGTCCTGGCCGTAATGAACGGACGCCAGCGTTTGTTTATCAAGGGTAGCTGGCAGCCCTCCTGACCAGCGGCCCGGCACCAGTTTTGTTCCTTCCAGGTCACGAACAAAAACCTGAACGGGGCACCCCTCCCGAATGCCAACCACCACGTTCTGAAGGTGTGGCTCAAATACCACACCATGATGGAACAGCGACTCAAAGAGCGGAGGGATGAGTAAGGCGAGATACTGTTCAAACCATTGTATTCTGGCGTCCTGTTCGTTGACGCCGGTGGCGGCAGCCAGTGTTCCGGCGGCCTCCGCGGCGGGGCAGCGACCGAAGCGGTCGTCGCTAAAAAGCGCGGCGGCCAGCACGGGTGTTACGCCTGCGTCCAGATACTGTTCGAGGTTGTCCCGCATAATAACGCCAAATCCTTCCGCAATGGTCCGGCGATCAGGCTCGGGGTGATCGGCAAAATCAAGGGTCTGGTAGGCTGGCTCGTACAGTAGGCGGAATCCGCGCCACTGCGCCAGTGAAGGCGCAAGGTGAGCCTTCAGGGCTGCGGAGAGGGCAACGGCGCTTTCCAGTTCATAGACGGCATTTTTCCGAATGCAGTTGGTCAGCCGGACATGGGTTGAGAATTTCAGAAAATAGGGGTTGCCCGGTTGGTAAAGCGTTCGAACCGACGCGGTTGGGTAGAACCGAGGGCCGGCCTGCCCCAGTGGTAAGATCCGCCCTGAGCGGATAGCGCTGCAGACGATGGGCAGGCGCATGAGGTAGCGTGCTTGCCAGGGGTGCACAGGAATCGTGACCCATCCGTCGGGCAGGTCAAGCCCTACGTTCGCGTCTGACCCGAACGCCGGCCCGGCAATGTCACCGCGGGTGCGAAGATCGTCCGGATGAACCGCGAAGTAATAGAGGGCAAACCCCGCGCCCATTTCCGGGGAGTATTGCAGGATATCCTCCGGGTCGAACCCTTCCCTGGATTTTGGTGCTGGGTGGTAACGGTGCCCGAAACTCAGGGATTGCTCAGACCAGCGGAAAGCCTCCAGCCCCTGCCCCCAATCGGCGGGAACGCGGGTGTATTCGAGAATGCTCCGCATGACGTTCCGGCTGAGAAGAATCTGCCGATAGAGCTCGCTGTTGAAAGGCTCTTCGAAACGCTGCGACATTTTATGCAGCAGTATCCGGCCCAGTTCCTCAAGCCCCAGCACCCGCCATCCGCTGAGCGCAGACTTGTAGTATGGCGCAGACAGGTAGCGGTAGTTGCACGTTCGTGAGTCTCCTGCAACCAGAACCAGCAGGGAATCTTCGGAATCAGGGAAGCCGATGTGCAGCACACTGGCTGGCTCCAGCGCCAGACGAACCCGGAGCGCCTGTGGCCAGGACCGGCTCCTTTCGCCGTCCTGAACCGACAGCTCCCCGGAGGGCTCGGCAATATCCCGGCAATAACAATTCAGCAGGGCCTCCATGCTGGCCTGATCCGCCTGATAGTCGCAGTGCTGATCCCTGAAATAATGATGTGAAGCTGTCAATGACATGACTCTATTCCTCTTTCAAGCGTTCATGATGGTCGTTGGCGGGGGTGTTGGCCCGGTAGGCGCTCAGGGTGATGGTAAGAAGGGTCACCGCGGCGCCCAGCCAGATTGGCGCGGTCTGGTTGCTCATACCCGCGGCGACACCCGCGAGTACACCGGCCGCGACACCGGCCCATTTACCAGCGCTGTCAAGGGCGCCAAAGCTTTGGCCCGCGTTTTCCGTTCGTGTGAGACGTGCGGTTTCGGCGTTGAGGGCAAAAAGACAAGTCGTCATGCCCAACCCCATGACCAATCGTCCGGCGAGAATGGCGGCCGTTGTTCCGGCCGTCGCCTGAATAACGTAGGACAGTGCGAACAGTGTCAGGCCCGCTGGCAAGGTCCACGGGTTACCGAAAAACACGCTTCGTCGCAGTGGGCTGACCAGAATAATCAGGTAGATGGCATGAGGGAGGCTGTAGAGAACGCCGGCCATAGCGGCGGTACTGCCCGTTCGTTCCTGGGTCCAGGGAATAAAGTAGGGAAAACTGGCCACCAGCGCGAAATTGAAACCGAAGTAAAGCAACCTTAACCGCAGCCAACTGGCGGATGCCGAAACCCTTTCACGGGAATGTTTCCGGTCACCAGGCCCACCCGAAACCGGGTCCGGGGGAGCGAGTTTCCATACCAGCAGTGCCGACACAAGAGGCAGGATGGCCATGTAGAGGTACAGACGCTGAGCCGGGACCCAGGTCATGAAAAAACCGAAAAGGATGGGCGCCAGTATCATGGCCGACCTGGCCGAGCCCTGCATCCAGTTCAGTGACTGGGTCAGGTTTTGACCGCGAGCAACGGTGGAAAGGTATGCGCTCGATGCGGCAAAGGTTCCACCCAAAAAGCCCTGAACCATCAGTGCCATGGCAAAGGTGGCCACGCCCGGCGCCAACCCGGCGATTACGAAGGCCACGGCCAGACCAATCTGGGCCCGCAGCAGCGACCAGCGGCGGCCGAAACGGTCCGCTATTCTTCCCCAGAACGGCGCCGCCAGTGCGGTGCAAACCGTCGGGATAATATAGAACCAGCCCACCCAGACGGTGTGTTCAACCGCAAAGGTGTCGGTCAGGATCAGCCCAAAAAATGGTGGCATGCCCAGCGCCACCAAGGCCGCGGTAAAGTGGCTGAGCAGGACCACCGGCAGAACAGACTGGCTCATAACTCCTGCCCAAGAAAGTTCGGGGCCAGCTTGCCATAGAATTTATTGATGTCAGCGGCGCCCGTGTGGGACTTGCTTTCCAGGCTGCCGGCCCTGAGAAGATACTTGGTATAAAGCTGGCGATCCTCCAGCAGCACCCTGCGCGCTGGCTGAGTATTGACGCCTTCTTCGTCAAGCTGATCGAGGACGCTGATCACTTCCTCACGAAGCACTTTATACCAGTGGGCCCTTGATCCGAGCCCCCGTGCGGCCAGGCCCTCAAGGATAACCGCCAGGTTCAGTTGCAGGGTGATGGTGGTAAACATCTGCGCCAGGGGTATTTCATTATTGACCAGGATGCGTTGATCCCGAAGTTGAGCGACTTTTGACTCCATGGACGGCATCTGGCCGCATAGCCTGTCTGGCCACAGCCTGGGGGCGTCGTTGTCCTTGAAAAGCAGTTGCGGTGGCCGCCCCGGCGTGAGCAGCACCATGGAGTTCTGCTGGTTGGATTCCAGTGCAATGCCGTAGACGAGCCACAGTCGCAGGTGCACCGTCAGCGTCAAGGCAACGTACTGGCGCACCCACTCCGTCAGGTCGCCACTATTGAACTCGTCCGCCATCATCTGGGCAACGCAGCGACCGTCCGGGCTGTCGGCTAACAGGGAGGCAGCGGGCACAATCTGCTGCTGGTCGGAAAACCCGCAAAACCGGCGCAAAATGCAGCCCAGCCAGGGCAATTCGCCAACGTGCAGGCCTGAGGATTCGTCGGTTACAGAAAAGGTCCCCTTAAGGACCGGGTCCTTGCCGGATATCGCCTGCAGGATCTGCTGAACCGTATGACCATCATAAAGCGTGCTCGGTTTGACCGTGCGAATGTTCCGGTTGCCCAGTGTGCGAATGGTCAAAGGGACTTTCACGTGGACCTCCGGCGCTGCCTCAAGCTGGAGGGTTCGTACCGACAGGGTTGGCTGAACCCAAAGCGCGGGCATTGGCGCACGGATGACGCTGGCACCGATTTCTGTGTTCGACAGATAGTCACTCAGTGCGGTGTCCCAGAGATGAGGGTGCACCGGCAACAAGTGGTGGCTGTCAGCAAGCCGGTTATCCAGCCCTACCTCGCTGAAATCCGGCCAGCAACCCGGAAGCTCGCCCACCGCAGTCACTACCGAGCCGGGGACGGCAAGCCACCGTAACCGGAAACGCGGGGCAAATTCAGGCGCGTACGCCGCCAGTGCCGCCTCATCAAAACCACTCTTGGCGCGGGCACTGGGGTAAAACGGATGATCGAGAAAAGCCGCGAGGCGATCGAAATGGAGCAAGCGCTCGGATAGCCGGGAAAAATCCTTCCAGCTTTGCCCCTGATGGCGGATTTCGTCAAACCATCTGGACCGCTCCTTTTGGCAGAAGGAGGCGTGAGACTCCGCCGTTCTGCACTCATCGGCATAGACCTCCAGCTGCTCCCCAGAGTCGTCGTGTTCGTCCGCGGTGAGGCAGGCCAGAACCTGTTCGTAGTGATTCACTTCTGACACGCTTCCGGCCTGGTCTGCGGACTGCCAGATGAGCGGGTCGCCACTCCACTGCCAACGCTGCATGAAGGTTGCCGGATTGACCGGCAACCACAGGATGCCTTGCGCCAGCGTCCACCGTAACCAGGTCGCCGGCGTTCCCGGGGAGCCGGGCACGCTGTCTACCCCAACTGCCTGAGAATCGCTCTGGCAGCCGGCCACGTCCTCGCGGATCAGCGCATCGACCAGCCTCTGAGTCAGATACTGCCCGGGGTCTGTTGAAGACAGAGCGATGTTCCTGACCATCAGCCTATCTCCCACTCTGCTTCAAGATCGGTGGTCCATTCGGCCAAGGTATCCTTCACCCGGGAGGGATCACTCGAAAACAACCGCAACACACCCAGGTAGTCCTTATTTGAGTGGGTCAACCGGACGTCATCACCCACTTCCCTCAACGGCTCAAACTCGGCAATGCCGTCACCGCACGGCTCCCTTCGCTCAGGAGCTGAACGGCGAACCCGCCCGCTGGTAGAAGCACTGAGATAGCGTATCTGCGCCGCCTGAGTGGGAGGGGATAATTCAAGAGGGTTGCCAACATGGGCCTGAAGGATGGCATGGTACAGTCCATGATCCGTCATACGGTCAAGCAGGAATTCGCGGCCATCCCCCACCGTTCGGTAATTGATCTCGATAAGTCTTGGCCCATTGTCGGTTATTACAAATTCGGAATGGCAGGAGCCAAGGCCCACACCGAAGCACCGTACCTGCCTGAACATCTCCTGAAGGTGAGGCCTTTCAGGCTGGTAAGGCACCCACGCCGCTTCAAGTTCGACAAAATGGGGAGGCTCGGAAAGCCGCACTTCAAATCCTCCGAGCGCAATCAGGCTGTTTCCGTCCCCAATGGTTTCCAGAGTGTGAACAGGGCCTGACAGAAATTCTTCCAGCAGCAAGGGTTGCCCGGGTTGTTCCTGCCAGAACTGATCACAGAACGATTGCAGTTGCGCAGCATTGTCCAGGCGCCTGACGTTGAGGCTGGCAACCCCCTCCCGGGGCTTGGCAATACACGGGAATGGAACGTCGCCGATCACCTTCGCCAGGGATGTCTGATCATTCACAGCCCTGAACCAGCATGCGCCATCATCGAGCGCTTTCAGGTACTGGCGCATGGCTGCCTTGTTTTTTGCCCGGTAACAGGTTTGCCAGTCCTTGCCCGGCAGGTTCAGGTAGGCTGCGGCCAGAGCGGTCACCGTCTGCAGGTGATCGCTGTTGGAAAACACGCCCACGGGGGCCGGGAGTTCTGAGAGAAGATCGAGAACAGACAGGGGATTAAATACATCACACTGGAGAATCTGTTCCGGATAGGCGGGACGGTCCGGTTGACTGAAGTAGTGGTGATGAGTCGCCGCCTGGTCGGTCAGCAGGATCACTTTCAGCCCCATCGACTGGGCAGCAGGCAGGAATCCCCGGTTCAGGGCCTGGGTTGGAACATGAGCAAGAAAAAGTACGGTATCGCGCATAGGAAAACTCTTGTCAGGCTTGAAGAACAATGGTTGCCTCAGGGAGAGGGCGGACTCGACTCGTCACGGCAGCTCGCAAGGTGAGACTTGAGGTGTTTAAAGAGCAGACTGCGGTCTTCTCCCAGGAGAAGGGCTCTTGCTCCCCACTCCTGCCATTCCGTTAATTGGTCAGGACTTCTGGGCAAGGCGCAAAATTCCACTGAACGCCCGCGGCAACTCGCTGCCAGTTCCGCGATGGCATGATTGACAGACGGATGGAATGGGTCACCCGGGCAGCCCAGTGATTGCGACAGATCGATCGCGCCCGGGAGCACCCAGTCAACACCGGGAACACCCAGGATGGCTTCGCGGTTGTCCAGGCCTTCCTGATCCTCAATCATTAGCACAATGAGGACTTCCTGGTTGGCCTGCCTGAGGTAGTCTTTCAGCGGGAGGGTTCCGAAACCTGTTGTCCGACCGCCGGTAATACCACGTTGCCCCGCAGGCGCGTAACGCGCCATCTGAACAACGTCGCGCGCCTCTTCGGCATTACGGATACGGGGAACAACGATCCCCTGGGCACCACTGTCCAGAGCCCGGGTAATCCCGGCACGATCAACCCCCGGCACTCGCACCAGGGGTGTGACGGAGGCACACTCGGCGGCGCGGATCATGTGTTCCAGGGACTCCGGGTTCGTGGACATGTGCTCGGTGTCCAGTATGACAAAGTCATAGCCGGCATGGCCGATCATCTCGACCATCCATGGCGTTGGAACTGCGTTCAGTAGTCCAAAGGCGGGAAAGCCATCGGTGATCAATTGGCGTGTGCGGTTAATCGCAAGCATTGGCGGCAACTTTTACTAAACGATAATGCTTCTCATACGCATTAAACATTATTTTGCACTTCCTATCAAGCGTAAACCTGCGCCCATGCGTCATGGGCTGTTGGTGGCCAGCCTCTATGTGAAACTGACCAACTGCTGGGAAGGGGTGCTCACCGATAAATTTTCCAATTTTGGCGGTAGTTGCGGGCGGGTCGAGGCCGCGGGGTATGGGGTGGTCTATTTTCTTGCGAATATGTTGGAAGCCCACGATCAGGCGCTGAAGGGGCGATCGGTGATGATCACCGGTTCTGCCAATGTTGCTCTGCATGCAGCGGAAAAGGCAATCGAATTGGGCGCGAAGATAATAACGCTCTCCGATTCAGGCGGTTCCCTTGTCTTCGGTGACGGTCTGACTGAGGGCGACCTGGAGGCGATCAAGCAGCTGAAGCACGTCGACAGACAATCACTGGAACAGTCGTCCTGCGGGAAGTTCCACCAGGATCAGAAGCATTGGGCCGTTGCAAAAGCCGAGGTTTTGCTTCCCTGTGCCACTCAGAACGAGGTGGGGTTCTACCCCGTTACTGCTGACACTTCTAAAGGGAGGTCCGATGGGCCTCCACCCGACCTCCTAATCGGGCCCTGTTTATGCCGACGTTGGAGCACCTATCCAGGCCACCCTAAATAGCCCTTTTGGGCACCGCAAAAAGGACCGCTTTTATCAGAAAGCGGCCAACTTATGGTGACAATAGACGGCCATTTTATGGTGTCACTACCAAAGTCTTCGAACTCGGATCTGAACGTTCGCTTTGCGACCCATCCCTAAACGATTGTCTTGTCCGTGACGCTCCGTGCTGTTCAAAAAATGATCATTTTTGACAAGTCCAAGTAACGCCTGCACTGGGCGACCAATTCGGGTAATTTTCAAAAGACTTATCCACAGAAATTGTGGATGACTTTGCGATTGCTCCTAGTCGGCAAATGGTATTGAAAACATAAATGGGCCGCTCGGTTCTCAAAGCGGTCCTTTTTACAGGGTAAGCCTGTCTCTCCAAACGGAATGCGGTTACGAAATCGGCGGCAGCATTCAGGGTGTTTCGTCTCATGCCCACCTTCTTTTTATAGCTGTCCATGGCAAAGAGGTAGAACCCGTTATCATCGATTCGGCGGTTAAGATCTGCCGTCGTGCGCAGTAATTCATCCGTGCCTACTGAGATTTCTACCCGGTTGCGGTCTTCCAGCATCGGCTTCTTGGCCACAAAGTTTACGGTACCGCCCGCAGAGCCGCGGCCGGAAAATGACGAGCTCGGGCTGGCGGCGGAAATGACTGATGAGCTCGACTTCTACGCCATTTGACCTAACCGGCCATGGCGCGAGCTTGCTAATCACGTAAGAAATTGCTCAGCGTAGGCTGAACCTAACTGGCAATGCGTAAGTAAAACTCTCTCCTCTCATGGATTGAGGTACTGCAGGCAGAGGCTCCGCAGCTTTAAGCATATCCAGGGCGGCGTCATCCAATAATGAGTGATCTGAGGACCTGCCTATTGAATGCCGCACCAGGGTGCCGTCACGGTTAAATTCGAACACCACTACGGGTGAACCTTCCTGGCCGAGACGACGTGACCGGCGGGGGTATTCGTAGAACCTGCTCAGATGTCGGCTGAGTTCAGTCAGGTAGCTGTCTACCTCGGATGAATCTCCGGCGCTGAGTTCCACCTGCTGGCTGACATTCTCTTCTTCAGCCTGTTTCTCCGTGACCTCCGCTGAAGGCTCCTCGCTATTCGATGCGTCGGCGACGACGATTTCTTCCACGGTTGCGGGTTCTGGAACCGGCTGTGGCGCGGGTGCTGGTTTGGGCTCTGGCTTGGGCTCTGGCTCTAGCTCTGGCTTAGGCTCTGGCTCTGGCTCTGGCTCTGGCTCTGGCTCTGGCTTTGGTTCAGGCTTCGGTTCTGGTTGCGGTTCTGGGTCAGGTTCGAACTTTTCGGATTCCGGCT
Organism: Marinobacteraceae bacterium S3BR75-40.1; assembly: GCA_042862465.1. Lineage (GTDB taxonomy): Bacteria > Pseudomonadota > Gammaproteobacteria > Pseudomonadales > Oleiphilaceae > JASTVH01. Next base: position 22,151 of record JASTVH010000005.1, read on the forward strand.
GTGGGGCAGGCTTCTGGGGACTGGCCAACCTGATTCTCACCGCCGGTGCCTGGTTGACGCTGGCGGCACCCTGCAGATTGATTTCCGGAATTTCACGAGGCAGTGCCAGAGCAAGCGCACCGAAGGTGACAATCACCGATATCACCAGTAACAACCAGCGAATCAAAGCCCCCTGGTTCATGCCCCTGATGGCTCCGTCAGCAGAACAATGTCCTGATACCCCTCATCGGCCAAAAGACTGAACAAGGATTCCAGGTCAGCCATGGCCGTGCCAGCGGCAGCGCCAACAGTCAGCGACGGTTTGCTATTGGAAGCCGGCAGATACCGGAACAGACTGTCTGCGTCGACGTTTTTGCCATCGACCTGCCAGTCACCGGTTGCCAGTACCACCAGGTCGGCCTGAACCCTGGCACTGGCCTCTTCTGCAATTGTGCCTGGCAAATCTGGAAGCACCCGATTCTGCATTTCGCCGGCTACGATGAAAAACATCAACAGCAGAAAAACCAGGTTAATCAGCGGTAGTAAGGCGTCTTCAACCCTTTCCATCAATGATTTGGGGGCAGCCGTGAAAGATGGGGAAAATGGCCCGGAGGAAGCGGAAGAGAGGAAGTCTTTCATCGGTCAGAACTCCCGTCTTTCTCTCGCATCCAGTTGGGCTCTATGCCACTATCGCCCAGAGTGCTGAGGGCAAGGGTAAAATCATGAACCGTGGCTTCGGGTGCGGATGTAACATTGACCCGATCAATAGCTGAGCCCGTGAGCTGGCGAACAAGATCGTCGAGCGAATATAGCTGTTGGTTCCACTCAAGTTGTTGCCCGGCCCGAATGCGTATTTCAGGCACTGGCTCACCCTGCTGGCCACTGGATTCTGATTGCACCTCGGTGCTGACTTCCAGAAGATTAACCGGCAGAAGCCGTGTGGTCAGCATGAAAAACACCAGCAGAATGAACACCACATCAATCAGTGGTGTCATTCTGATGGCCAGTGGCCGCGCGGGCCGGGGTTCAACGAAGAGCATTGGCTACGGTATGACGGCCCTGCCAGTCAACCTCGGAAGCGACAGGCTCGGTCACGGTCTGGTGAGGGTTGGTTATCGGACGCTCTTCACTTGCGGAGGTTGTGTTAGCGCCAACTGCACCGGCCGTTTCGTCAGCATTGCCCGTGAAATCGCTGATCGTTTCTACCAGCACGAAATTCAGCGTTCCCTGAAGCCGACGCAGGCGAAATTCGATCCAGGCCGCCAGCGCTGCAAATGGAATGGCAACAACCAGGCCTGCAGCAGTCGTTGTAAGCGCCTGGTAGATGCCGCCGCTCAGCTGAGAGGCACTGGCTCTGCCTTCGGCAGCGGCCATGGTGCTAAAAGCCTCCATCATGCCCATGACCGTGCCGAGCAGACCTAGCAGGGGTGCCAGAGCGGCAATGACTTCGATAATCTTCAGAGGGGCCTCAAACGGAGTCAGCACCTGCTGGGCTTTCTGGGATACCGTTTCGCGGATCTTACCTTCAGGCTCATCGCGCAGTTTGCCGTGCATGGTCATCAGCACCAGCTGATGCAATGGATTGAGCCGACCAAGACCCCCGGTCTGACTGCGCAAGTCATCGGCGATCTTCTGGTCTGGCCTCTGTTTCCACTCCTGCAAGGCCCCCCGGAGACGACGGGTATAGCGGGGCGCTAACAAAGCGCCATAGAACATCAGATAAACGAAGGTAATCATGCCTGCCAGAGCCATGACCAGCAGCACAGCCATAACCGGGCCACCCATGTCTATAAGCTGGGCAATGGGTCCGGATGCGAAAGGATCGCTCGGGAGAAGGGCCTGAAACATGATGACTCCGAGTCAAATACAGAAGCAAACAATATTCATTATCATTATATTTCACAAGCCCTGCAACCTGGACGGTCGCCGCAAGGAGGTGAATATTTAACAGAGTTATTTACAGGCTCAGTAACTCACCAGAATATAATTTCGATCCTTTTCCCGTAGTCCGGTAGCCTTCAAACTGGGCCGAAAACGGCCTAAATAAGGACGGGTGCGAATGTTCGCTTTTGTTTAAGAGCTTGAGCTTAACTGAACGTCCAGAAAGGTCCGCTTTGAAAACAGAGTGGACGCAAAAGTGGGATGATTTTTTTGCGTGCTACTACATGAACAGAAGTCACGCCATGGTTTCTTTCAGCTAACTTTTAGGATTTTAGATTAGTATGCTTACTAAACCTAAAAACGCTTATTCACTCACTCATACGATCATTTGGGATATTTTATATTGTTATAGATAAGAAGTTCGTTCGATAGGGCCTACCGCCGCTGCCGGCCTGTCACCCTGTGGATTGACCGCTTTCTGAAGCCGCGGCTGACCTTTTTGTTGCGTCCTCCTCTGCCACGTCTGATGGCGGCGTTTTGCACCCTGTTGGCGTTAACCATGATCCCGCTGGAACTGCTGCCTTTCGCAGCCGCGTTGCCGGCCCTGACCATCGCGCTGCTGGCCATGGGGCTCTCAGGCAATGATGGACTCTGGCTTTTGCTGGGTATGGCGGTTTTCGCCGGCGGTGCCGCAGGGCTCAGCTTTTACGTGCCCTGGTTCTGAATGCGGGCCCGGCCGGGGCCTGCTCAGACATACCCCAGCGGCAGCTCCGTGTTATCGATCACCCGCCGCAGAACGAAACTGGAGTGCACCCCGCTGACTCCGGGAATCCGGGTCACCTTGTTCAGCAGGAATGCCTGGTATTCGTCCATGTCCGGGACCACGGCCTTGACCATATAGTCTGCCTCCTGGCCGGTGATCAGATAGAGTTCCTGCACCTCCGGGAACGTGGCCATCTGCTGCTCGAACTGTTCGAAACGTTCCGGCGTGTGACGGTCCATGCCGATCTGGATAATCACTGTGAGCGAGAGCCCCAGGGCCTTGCGCTCCAGCAGGGTGACCCGGCGCAGGATCACACCGGCGTCTTCCAGTGCCCGGACCCGGCGTGAGCAGGGGGAGGGGGAGAGCCCGACCCGCTCGGCCAGCTGCTGGTTGGTCAGGCTGCCGTCTTTCTGAAGGGCGTCCAGAATGGCCCGGTCGATACGGTCGATTTTGGCAAGCTTTGCGTTTTCTTTTGGCATAAAAAATCAATAAAAATCTGTTTTTTGAAATATGGTGCTAAATATCACGCAATTTGGGTTAAAAACGCAACCTAATTGCGTGGTCGAGTCGTTACAATATCCCCATCAATGCAGTCATTTCCCTGTTCGTAATCTGACGAGGCTCAACCTATGGCGTTTGACCATCGCAAATACCGTCCTTTTCCGCCGGTCCGCAAGGCAGATCGTCGCTGGCCGGACCAGGTGATTGAAACGGCACCGGACTGGTGTGCCGTCGACCTGCGTGATGGCAACCAGGCTCTGGTCAAGCCCATGACCGTGTCGCAAAAGACACGGCTGTTCGAATTGCTGGTGAAGCTGGGTTTCAAGGAAATCGAGATTGGCTTCCCGGCGGCAAGCCAGCCGGATTTTGATTTTTGCCGCAAACTGATCGAGGAAGAGCGCATTCCCGCCGACGTGACCATCCAGGTGCTGACCCAGGCACGTCCCGAACTGATCGCGCGCACCTATGAGGCGCTCAAGGGCGCGCGGCGTGCGATCGTCCACGTCTATAATTCCACCTCGACGGTGCAGCGGGAGCAGGTCTTCAACATGGACCGCGAGGGCATCAAGCAGATTGCTGTGCGCGGGGCGGAGATCGTCAAAGCCTATGCCGAGGAATACCCGCAAACGGAGTGGGTCTTCCAGTACTCGCCGGAAAGCTTCACCGGGACCGAGCTCGACTATGCCGTGGAAGTGGTGGATGCGGTTAACGAGGTTTGGCGCCCGGACCAGGGTCAGCCGGTAATCATCAATCTGCCGGCCACCGTGGAGATGGCCACACCCAACGTCTTTGCCGATCAGATCGAATGGTTCTGCGACAATGCCAAGTACCGTGAACATTACCGGTTGAGCGTGCATACCCACAACGATCGTGGCTGCGCGGTGGCGGCTGCGGAGCTGGCGGTGATGGCGGGTGCCGATCGTGTTGAAGGCACTTTGCTGGGCAACGGCGAACGGACCGGCAATATGGACCTGGTCACCATGGCCATGAACCTCTACTCCCAGGGTGTGGACCCGCGCCTGGATCTGTCGGGCATGGCCGAGATTGTCGATGTGGTGGAAGCCTGTACCGAGATCGAGACCCATCCGCGTCATCCCTATGCCGGCGAGCTGGTGTTTACCGCGTTCTCCGGCAGTCACCAGGATGCCATCCGCAAGTGCCTGAACCGGCGCAAGCCTGAAGACGTCTGGGCGGTGGCGTATCTGCCGATCGATCCCATGGATGTGGGGCGCCGTTATGAGGAAGTGGTGCGGATCAACAGCCAGTCTGGTAAAGGCGGCGTTGCCCATGTGCTGGAACGTGATTACGACATCAAGCTGCCACGCTGGCTGCAGATCGAGTTCGCCCGGGTGGTTCAGGGCGAGGCCGAGAACACCGGTGGTGAAATTGATTCCAACACCATCCACCGGCTGTTCGAGCGGGATTATCTCCAGGTGCCGGAGGGGTGGCAGCTGAAAGGGTATGACCTGCATCGTACCGATGACGGGGTTCAGGCTCACGTGGAACTCGACGACGCGGCAGTGCACGGCGTGCTGGACGGTCACGGGCAGGGCGCTGTTGAAGCCCTGGCCGCGGCCCTGGAAACGCGCCATCACATCAAGATGGCCGTGGAGGCCTACGAGGAATTTGCCCTGGGTGAGGGCACCAGCGCCAATGCCATGGCCTGCATCCGCATCCAGGTCAATGGTTCACCCTACAGCGCCGCGGCGTTGGCCGAGGACACGACGTCCGCGACATTACAGGCGCTGTTGTCCGCAGTGGGCCGCCATGTTCTGGCCTGGGGGCAGGCCCCGGTCGCCGACGCAGTCTGAGGGGCTGCTGTTGGCGTTCCAGGCTATGCATTAGGCGCGACAAAGCGGGCCCGAACGCCACCTGTCTTAAACATGAACATTTCGCAATACGGCTAAAGACACAGCCCTTCCGCCTTTATACTCTCGCTCCGTAATCTAACGGACGGGAGTATGGACTCTTATGCGCACAATGAAGTTTGGAGCATGGGTCTTTGGGCTGCTTCTTGCCTTTGCTGCAGTCGCCGACAGTACGACACCAGGGAAAGTGATTTCCGGTTGGGTTGAGAAGATTTCGTTTGAAAAGGTGGACGGTGTCATCAAGGCCAAGATGGACACCGGCGCCAATACCTCATCGATCTATGCGGACTCGGTGGAGCGTTTTGAAAAAGACGATGAAGAGTGGGTGCGCTTCGAAGTTGTTCTCGAGGATGTCGATGACGAGGAACATCGCGTCGAAATGGAACGCCCCGTCGCCCGCAACGTCCGGATCAAGAACCACGATGGCAACCACGACCGTCGTGCGGTGGTGGAACTGGATTTCTGTTTCGATGGGCGTCGCCGGGAGGCGGAGTTTACCCTGGCGGATCGTTCCGAATACATCTATCCGGTGCTGCTTGGGCGTAACTTTATCAACGGTGTGGCCGTCATTGATGTCGAGCATACCTTCTTGACCCAGGCCCGCTGTGAGGAATGATTCGATTCCTGTTAGGGGCTCCCGTAGTATTGCCAGGCCGACTTTTTCGATTGCCATGTGGTTTCTGACTGAATGAACAGTGTATCCGTCAAATTATGGGCTCTGTTATTGGCTGCGCTTGGCCTGGGCATCTGTGCCTACAAGAGCTATGAGTTGGGCTTGCCGCTCAAGCCGCAAAAGGACGCCGAAATCTGGACGGTCCAGGCCAAGGCGTCGTTCAAGGGTGAGGGCGGCCCTGCCAAGTTTTCGCTGTATGTGCCTGATGACACGCCCGGTTTCATGAAGCTGGATGAAGACTTCATCTCCAGCCGGTTCGGTTTGACCGTGGATGAAGAAGGGCAGAACCGGGAGGCCAATTGGGCCGTGCGTCGGGCTCGTGGCGAGCAGACGCTTTACTACCGCCTTACCATTTCCGATGCCGATCGCGATCCGGAGTGGGGGCCCAAACCGGCCTTCCCCAAAAAACCGGAATACCCCGAGCCTGATGCTTCGGCGATCCATGCCATTCTGGAAGACGTGCGCAGTGAATCGGCCGATGTGGCGTCGTTCACCAGTGAGTTGTTGCTACAGCTGAATGCACCGAAAGCCAACGAAAACGTGGACCTGATTCGTGATCGGGCGAGCAGCCGCAGTGAGTGGACCGGGGAAATCATCGATGTACTGGCCGGTGTTCGGATTCCGGCTCGTCGGATCTGGGGCTTACCGGTTCATGACGATGCCAACGATTTGCACCTGATAGCCTATCTTCAGGTCCACAACGGCAGCGAATGGCTCACCTTCGATCCGGAAACCGGCGCCCGCGGCCTGCCGGACGATTTTCTGGTCTGGAAGTTTGGCGAGGGGCCGTTGTACCGGCTTAGCGGGGGTCACAATCTGAAAGTGACATTTTCCGCCACGCGGACCTACGCGGAGCTGATCGATGTGGCCCGTCGCGGGGCCGAGCAGATGGATTCGTTCTTCGCCCGTTTCTCCCTGTTTTCGTTGCCGGTGCAGAATCAGAATGTTTACCGCCTGATTCTGATGGTCCCCCTCGGCGCGCTTCTGGTCGTGATTTTGCGGACGCTGGTGGGCGTGCATACCTTCGGCACCTTCATGCCCATCCTGATTGCACTGGCGTTCCGTGAAACCCAGTTGTTCTGGGGTGTCATCCTGTTTTCCACGGTCGTCGCCATCGGCCTGGTCATACGGCTGTTCCTGGAGAAAATGATGTTGCTCCTGGTGCCGAGGCTCGCGGCCATTCTGGTTGTCGTGGTGATGCTGATGGTGTTGATCAGTCTCTCCACTCAGGAACTGGGTATTGACCGGCTTCTGTCCATCGCCCTGTTCCCCATGGTAATCATGGCCATGACCATCGAACGCATGTCGATCGTCTGGGAGGAGAGTGGCTTCTACGACGCCCTGATGCAGGGTGTCGGCAGTATTCTTGTGGCTTGCGCCGGCTATCTGGTGATGACCAACGAACACCTGATGTATCTGATTTTCGTTTTCCCGGAGCTGCTGCTGGTTGTGCTCGGTGCCTGCCTCTGGATGGGGCGCTACACCGGTTATCGGTTGTCCGAGCTGTTCCGGTTTGGCGCCATGGTGGTGGATCAGAACGGCAAGCGGGGTGGACGCTGATGATTCGATTTGCAACGCCACGCCAGCTGCGCCGCCAGGGTGTACTCGGCATGAATGAGCGCAATGCCGACTTTGTGATGCGCTACAACCCGCGTCACCTGTATCCGTTGGTGGATGACAAGCTGCGAACCAAAGAACTGGCCATGGATGCAGGTATTGCGGTGCCTGAGCTGTATGCGTCCATTGATATCGAGTACGAGACGCGACGGATCGAGAGCATCCTGGCGGAGCACGAGCAGCTGGTCATCAAACCGGCCCATGGCAGCGGTGGTAACGGCATCATGGTGATCGATGGCCGCCTGGGCAAGGTCTATCGCAAGGCCAGCGGCGCCTTGATCAGTATCGACAACATCCGCCACCACGTGTCCAATATCCTTAGCGGTATGTACAGCCTGAGCGGCTTGCCGGACCAGGCGCTGTTTGAATACCGGGTGGAATTTGATTCGCTGTTCGAGCACATCAGTTACCAGGGGGTGCCCGATATCCGGGTTGTGGTATTCCGGGGCGTGCCGGTGGCAGCCATGGTGCGGCTGCCAACCCGGGCATCCGATGGCAAGGCCAACCTGCACCAGGGTGCCGTTGGCGTGGGCATTGAGCTTGCGAGCGGGCATTCGTCTTTCGGGGTGCTGAATAATCACGTGGTCGAGGAACACCCGGACACCGGTTATTCCGTCATGGGCCTGCAGATTCCCCACTGGGATAACCTGATGGCCCAGGCGGTTCGTTGTGCCGATGTGGTGGGGCTGGGGTACCTTGGGGTGGATATCGTCATGGACCGGACCCGTGGCCCGCTCATGCTGGAGCTGAATGCCCGTCCCGGACTGAACGTACAGATCGCCAATCAGCGCGGCCTGCTCAAGAATCTGGAACGTGTCAGGGATCTGAAGCATGTTCCGCCGTCGGTTGAAGAGCGGATTGAGTTTGCCAAAGGACTCCTTGATACGCCCCGTTCAGAGGCTCGGCGGCCCCAGAGTGTGCTTGCAGAGCCGTGCTGATTGCCCACTTGGCAGTTTAAAGTGAGGCCTCAATGAAGCGACTTACACACCAACTGACCTGGACTCCTCTACTGTTGCTGTGCCTGGCCGTTACCGCCCAGGCCGCGCAGTCCCCTGACGCTGAATCAGCCAGTGACGACGATGCAGTGGAAGAGGCCCCCGTTAGTCCCGGTTTGGGGGATGATGATCGTGCGGCGGATCAGGCCGAGGGTACCATCGACGTTCAGCCCCTGCGGCTGCAATCACCGCTCTCGGCGGAAAAGCCAAAGAAGCCGGTCAAGGTGGCACCCAATGTCGATCTCAAGGAGGTGGCTCCCGAAGCCGACAAGCCGGTGGACGAGGAACCGTTACCCGAGCCCGCCGCCTCCGAAGTCGTAGCGGGCCAGGCGGCACCTGATACCACCGACGATTCCGGCCCAACCGCCGCAACGGGAACCGATGTCTTGGGGCCTGTCAGGCCGCTGGCGCAGGAGCCTTTGGGGCAGACGCAGCCGGTGCTGGTCAAGACCCCGGAGCCCAAGGATTTTTTGCTCCTGGACCGTGCCGTGGAGCCAGGGACGGCGACACGCCTGTCCTGGCGGCCGGATGTCACGTTTCCCGGCCTGGCGGCGCCAACGCCGGTCCTTGTCGTTCATGGCGAGAGTCCCGGTCCGGTGCTGTGCATGACAGCAGCCGTGCATGGGGATGAGTTGAATGGTATCGAGATCGTGCGCCGGGTCTTGTATGACATCGATCCCGCGGCGCTCTCCGGTACCCTGGTGGGCGTGCCCATCGTCAATGTCCACGGGTTTCAGCGCAGCTCACGCTATCTGCCCGATCGTCGCGATCTCAACCGGCATTTCCCGGGCAATCCCGACGGCAGTCTGGCATCTCGGGTGGCCTACTCCCTGTTCGATAACGTCATCCGCCATTGCGACTACCTGGTCGATCTGCACACCGGCTCCCTGAAGCGGACCAATCTGCCCCAGTTGCGAGCGGATATGGATGATCCGGAGATCGCCGAGTTCACCAAAGGCTTTGATGAAATGGTGGTGGTCCACAGCGAGGGCACGGAGGGTATGTTGCGCACGGCCGCTTCCGAGGCCGGGATCGTGGCGGTGACCATGGAAGTGGGCGAATCCCTGCGCATCCAGGAAGCCAAGATCAAGCGTGGGGTCGACAGCATCAACAGCCTCCTGGAACGGGAAGGGCTCTATTCGCGACTTTGGGTGTGGGGCGATCCGGAACCGGTTTACTACCAGTCCAATTGGGTCCGGGCCGACCAGGGCGGCATTCTGTTCAGTCAGGTGTCACTAGGCGATCGCGTCCGCAAAGGGCAGGTGTTGGGCACGGTGACCGATCCCATTACCAATGAAAAAACGCCCATCCGTTCCGACTACGAAGGGCGCATCATTGGCATGGCGGTGGATCAGTTTGTCATGGCCGGTTTTGCCGCCTATCACATCGGCACCGAAGCGCAGGGGCCGGAAGTTTCCGAGTAACAGAGACACCTCTTGAGCCCCGCCCGCTTGCCTGTCGTACACTGGTAGTACCACTTGCAGAAAAGGGGAACACCATGGATAAGGATAAAGCCCTGAACGACCCGGCCTCTGTGTTTGCCGAGCCGCAGGACGTTTGCCGAGAGACCCATCTCTCCCAGGAAGAGAAAATCAGGATCCTGCGCCAGTGGGAGTATGATGCCCGGGAGATGCAGGTCGCCGATGAGGAAAACATGGCCGGCGGTGACTCCGATCAGCTGGACCAGGTACTCGCGGCACTTCATGAGTTGGGTCAGACGGCCCAGGTTGATACGCCCAGCAAACAGGGCGGGGAGTGAGCGCTCTCCCCCCACTGATGTTTCAGTAAATTGCGTCCCGAGCAAGGTTGAACATAACCCGACACCGACCTGCGGGCCCTAGACTTCGCAGGTCGGTGCGGTCCTGAGCCGCAAGCGGGCCCGCAGGCGCCGCGATATGCTGTCGATGCCGATGTTCAGCAGTGCGGTAACCAGTATCAGCAACAGCGCACGGTCAAAGCGGATGTCCTGTATGGCGCTGTCCACATAGAACCCCAGGGTGTGGATTCCCAGGATCCCCAGAATGGCCGTTTCCCTCATCAGTATTTCCCAGCGATAGAAGAGGAAAGCCAGGAATGGCCCGTAGACGCGCGGAAGGATCTCGTAGCCGTAGCGGTTCAGGCCCCGGGAGGCGTCCGGTCGCAAGGTGACTTCGCTGGAGCGACGGCCGATCAGGTGGCCGATGATTCCGCCGTTATGCAACGCCAGCGCCACAATCGCCGGGAGCATGGACGGACCCCAGAACTGGAGCAGAATGTAGGCCAGGATGTATTCCGGTGTTGAGCGCACCACGACCAGGAAGACGTGCCCCAGCGTCCGTCGCACGGGGCCGCCAAACTGCGTCGAAACCAGGGGAAAGAAAACCAGCGCCAGCAGGCCCGTAGCCACCAGGGCAATCTGCGTCAGCACCAGGGTCGCCCAGATGCCGGGCAGTGCCTGGCTAGTCAATACATCACCCGCCCATTCGAATGTGGCGATCCAGCCATCCCCGTTTCTCAGTGGCAATGGAACAATATCCTCGGTGAAGAAACGGGTCACGTTGCCCCAAACGATGGGCAGGCCCGTCCCGAGGAAAAAGGGCGCCGCCGCCACATAGAGCGGGACCAGGCGAGGGCGCACCCAGAGGCGCAGCGCTGCAATCACCACGTAGAACAGCAGCAGGAGCGCGCCAACCTCGGAATAGTTGCCCTGGGAAAACGACGATTCCAGATAGAAGCCGAGGGTCGGCAACCCAACGAACCCCAGTACGGCGCTGGAGCGTAGCCCGCATTCAAGGCGGTATGAGGTATAGCTCAGCAGATGGGGCAGGGCGTCGGGAATCCGGGCGTAGAGAAAGGCCGACAGGGTGCCCGTCCGCGTTGGCAGGATTTCCCGGGGGCGCTGGTCTGCCTCGTCGAGAATTTCGGAATAGACCTTGGCGAAAATCCCGGCATAGGGAATCGCGATCGCAAGCACGCCAGTCAGGGGGTGCAGGCCGAAGAACTGCAGGAAAATCAGGGCCCAGAAAAGTTCGTGGATAGCCCGCACGAATGCACAACCCGTGCGTATCAGCCGGAATCGAAACAGCAGGGCGAGCCCGAAGCCGGAAAGGCTGCCCAGTGCCACGCCGGTAAAGGCAAAGGCGACGGTCCGGAGCAGGGCGGTGGCCAGATCCCGCCAGTCACTGAAGTCCGGTGTGATCACCCCCATGAGCAGACGCCCCATTTCCTGCCAGGGATTCACCGTGGTAATGGCAATATCGGCGAACGCCAGAAGAATCAGGGCCAGGGTGAAGAAACCGAGACTGGTACGTACGGTAGCGGAATGCATGGGCTAGTACAGGGGCATCAGGTCTTGGGCCGTGAGTTGGTCACTGGGCGCATCCAGAGCGATACGACCTCCCTGGATGCCAATGACACGATCGGTATAACGCAATGCCAGTTCCACGTCATGCAGCGCAATCACGCTGGTGGGGTAGGCGGAAATAAGCGTCTGCATCACCACGTGGGCCTGGGGTCCATCCAGAGCCGAGACCGGCTCGTCTGCCAATAACAATTCCGCCTTTTGATACAGGGCGCGGGCAATGGCCGTCCGTTGGCGTTGCCCCCCGGACAGTTCCCAGGCAGCGGACCACAGCTTGTCCTCCATGGAAAGTTTTTCCAGTAGGGCCGAAACCGCCTCCACCTCGCGCCTGAACGGTTTGATGAGGTTGGCGATGTTGTACCAGGTAGCGTGCCGGTCCAGCTGCCCCATGAAAACATTGTGAAAGGCGGACAGAGACTGCACGAGCCCCAGATCCTGGGGCAAATACGCAGCCTGACCCTGTGCCTGTTGGTACAGCAGCCCCAGCAGGGTGGATTTGCCGGCACCGCTACGCCCCACCAGGGCGACATGGGCGCCCGGCTCGATGTCCAGAGACAGCGGGCCCAGCACCGTGGACCCGCCGTAGTGGACATGGGCGTCCTTCAGGCGTATTGCCGTCATTCTGCGATAAGCCCGATCTTCTCGGCGGTCTCCCGCACCGGCTCGTATTCCTCGTTGGTGGCCGGCACAAAACCCTTGCGAGGGAAGGCAGCCAGCAGCTTGGGATCGTCCATGTTGATCAGTGCCTCACGAACTTTGTCCTTGAAGCCGTCACCGAAACGCTCGTTCACATCGCCACGGATGGTCCACTGGTAATCGGGATAGGTCGGCGTTTTCCAGATGACATGGGCTTTGTCGGTATCCACGTCGCCATTGGCCACGGCACTCTCCCATACCTGGAAGTTGAGCGCGCCCACCTGATAGGCACCGGATTCAACCAACGCAATGGTGCGGGAGTGGTTGCCACTGAAACCCACCCGGCTGAAGACCTCTTCCGGAGCCTTGTCGAAGGTTTTGCGGATGTAGAATTCCGGCATCAGACGGCCAGACGTGGAACCCTTGGAGCCGAAGGTGAAGGTTTTTCCCTCGATGCTCTTGGGCAGCTCGTCGGCGGGCTCAATGCCGGTGCTTTCATGGGCGATGAAATAGGTGCGGAACTGTTGATCCTCCACACCCTGGGCCAGCGCTTCGGAGCCGGGCACCAACGCACGTGCACGGACACCGGAGAGACCGCCGAACCAGGCAAGCTGGACCTGGTTGTTCCGGAAAGCAGAGACCGCGGCCGCGTAGGATTTTACCGGAATAAAGCGCACATCCACGTCGAGCTGCTCGTGCAGATAGTCAGCGACCTGCTGAAAGCGTTCCTGCAGCTTGGTTTCGTCCTGGTCCGGTATGGCGGTAAAGACAAAGGTGGGCTGGGCATTGATGGTGCCGGCAAACAGTAGCAGCGCCAGAAGCAGCGAGAGACATCTGTACATTGGTCGTCCTCTTTTCTTAAGGTTGGATGCCTTGCATCGTCGGATGCACCGGGCCGAAGCCGGATAGGGAGGGGCACTCCTTCACTCCGGAAATGATACAGGCAACTCCGGTCTATACGGGCCATTACTGGGGAATGGTTTAATTGTTTAAAGTCAAATACCTGTTACGGCGCCTGAAGCGCTATGAACCAGGGGAGAGCGGCGTGAAGATTATACTGGTCTGGCCGACAACGAAAGGGGCGCGGTCGGGAAATGGCACCACGGCCCGCCGGTGGAGTGGCATGCTGCGCGCGCTGGGTCACGATGTGCAGGTGCAGCACGAATACCAGGGGGAACCCGTTGACCTGCTGATCGCCCTGCACGCCTGGCGAAGCCGCGATGCGGTGCTGACGTTTCGCCAGCATTGGCCGCACAAACCACTGATCGTGGCCCTCACCGGCACCGATCTGTATGGCTTTCAGTACAGTCATCCGCAGGAAACCGGGCAAAGCATCCAATTGGCGGATGTTCTTATCGGTCTTCACGATCGGGTACCGCTGGCTTTGCCTGAAGCAGCGCGCCCCAAGGTACGTATCGTTTACCAGTCCGCTACGCCCAGGGAGCGCCAACCGCCGGAAAAAGGCGTGTTTGAGATTTGTGTGGTTGGCCATCTGCGAGAGGAAAAGGATCCATTACGGGCCGCCTGGGCCGTGAGGGAGCTGCCGGAAAAGTCCCGTATTCGGGTTACCCAGGTCGGCAGGGCCATGTCCCCGGAATGGGAGCGCGAGGCGCGTGAAGAGATGGCCCGTAATCCGCGTTTTAAGTGGCGCGGGGAAGTCGATGAAACGGCCGTGGCGGACTTGATGGCCCGTTCCAGGCTCATGGTGATCAGCTCGAGAATGGAAGGGGGCGCCAACGTGGTCTCCGAAGCCTGCCGGGCGGGGTTGCCGGTCATCGCTTCTTATATCGACGGCAATATCGGCCTGCTGGGGGAGGATTACGGCGGTTACTATCCGGTCGGCGATACCGCTTCTCTGCATGACCTGCTATGCATGATCGAACACGAGCCCTTTATGCTCGACAAGCTCCGCCGGCAGTGCCTGGCGCGGGCGGAACTGTTCCGGCCCGAAACTGAGCAGGCGGCCCTGGCGGAGGCTCTGGATGCGGCCGCGCACGCCGTCAGGGCCTGAGAAAAACAGGCTCGAGCGCTTCCCCCTGGGCCATCACGCGGCCCACTTTTACTGCCTTTTCATAACCCAGGGCACGGAGAGCCTCAAGGCAGGCTTCGGCCTGGTCCTCCGGAACACCCGCCAGCAGGCCGCCGGCGGTCTGGGGGTCAAACAACAGCGGATAGCGGGGGTGATCAACCATCTCTGCCTGATTGCGCAGTGCCCGGCGCAGGCGCACATTGGCCGGCTGCAAAGAACTGAGGACACCTGCCGCGGCGGTTTCTTCGGCGCCGGGCAGGATCGGCAGGGCCGACAGATCGATTTCGGCATCCACACCGGAAGGGCGGGTCATTTCCACCAGGTGGCCGAGCAAGCCAAAGCCTGTGACGTCGGTACAGGCGCTGACGTCAAAGCGCCGCAGGCATTCGGCGGCCAGGCGGTTGGATTGGCGCATGGATGCCAGCGCCGCATCAATCCAGCGTCCCCGGGCCTGAAGGCGGGGATGGGCGGCAAACAGGGTTCCCGTCCCCAGGGGCTTGGTCAAGATAAGGGCGTCACCGGGGCGCAAGTCGCCTTTGCGAGTGACGGCCGCAGGATCGATCAGGCCGTTGATGGCAAAGCCCAGGGCCAGTTCGCGCCCCTCTCCGGTGTGGCCGCCCACCAGCGCGCAGTTGGCCTCGTTGAGGACTTCGACCGCGCCCGCCATGATCTGGTAGACCACATCCTCCACCTTCGCTTCCAGGCCGTAGGGTACGGTAGCCACTGCCGTGGCGGTCTGGGCCTCGGCGCCCATCGCGAAGATGTCACCCAGCGCATGGTTGGCGGCAATCTGGCCGAACACATAGGGGTCGTCGATGAACGATCGAAAGAAATCGATGGTGTGGACCATGGCCATCCCCGCCGGCACCTTCACGACGGCGGCGTCATCCGGAGAGTGCAGGCCGACGAGGATGTCGTCCCGGGCAACCGGCTGCAACTCGCCCAGCGCCCGCGAGAGCACCGTACTGCCCACTTTTGCTCCACAGCCTCCGCAGCGCATGGCCACAGCGGATATGGCCTGGGCCGCCTCTTCCTTTTCCAGGGCGATGCCGGTGTCGGTGTCCGTCGCGTCGTCTTCCATGGCTGGCAGTTCGTTGAAGCGGGCCATGAAGCGGCGGTCAATCCAGTCCTTCCATTGCCAGACCCAGCGGCCGGAGAAGCCCAGCGCACCGCGCGAGGCCACGGCGTAACGATCGCCGGTGCTGATCAGGGCCAGCCAGTGTCGTTGGGGCCGGTAATCCACCAGTGATTTACCGGTGACGCTACGGCGCAGGTTCCTGGCCAGGGGTTTGCCCTGTCGAACCGCAAAGACGCCCGCTTTTTCTCGGGGATGGTTGACCATCGAGGCGATGTCGCCGGCTGCGAAAATGTCTGGATCCGTGACGGTTTGCAGGGTGTCTTCCACCTTGATGAATCCGTCATTGTCGAGTGCCAGCCCGGTCTCCTGAAGCCAGGCCGGTCCCCCGGCCTGGGTCACCCAGAGCACTTCATCGAACTCGTGTGGCCGCCCGTCGGCCGTCATCAACTGGCGGTCGGTGACCTTGACCACCTCAGAATTATTGTGCAGCACGATCTTTCGAGCATGGATGACGTCCAGGAAACGGCGGCGGACCCGGTTATTGTGGGTGGGTAGGATCTGTTCCCGGGCATTGAAAAGGTGAAATTCCAGACCATTCGGGTTTTTGCCCTGGCGACGGAATTCGTTCACCAGACGGTATTGCATGGCGAGAATCAGCTCGACACCGCCGGCGCCAGCCCCCACAACGGCTATCCGTAGCCGGCCCGAATGGTCGCGCAGGCGTGCGAGCAGGTCTTCCCAGCGACGATTGAAACGGTGAATGGGCTTGACCGGAGTGGCATGGTCCTGTGCACCCGTTACCGCGTGGACCCGGGGGGTCGAGCCAATATTGATGGACAGGCGATCATAAGGCACCGGAGGGCGATCTTGGCACAGGACCTTTCTCGCCGAACGATCCAGGCCTAAGGCCTCGGCGCGGTAAAAACGGGCACCGGCAAAAGCGGCCAGACGGGAAAGGTCGATATGGACATCGTCGTAGTTGTAGTGGCCGGCGATATAGCCTGGCAGCATGCCAGAGTAGGGCGTATGGGTATCGCGACAGATCAGCGTGAGCCGGGCCCCGGGCATGGGATTCATGGCAAAGTTGCGCAGAACCCCCACATGACTGTGGCCACCGCCGACCAGAACGATATCTCGGAGTACCGGTTGTTCCGGCTTTTGCATGGGGGACTGCTCCTTACCTTGGTAAAACGATCAGGTAAACGAACCCTGGCTGGCCAAAAGACGGGTCGGGACAACTTTCAACATGCGCCCGATCAGGGACCAGGGGTACACCGGAACCGTTGACCGATGCACCCGCTTCTCGATCAGATCCGCTATGACCTGTGCTCCCTTCTCTACGCTGATCAGGAAGGGGCGGTTCTTCAGCATCTGGTTGAGCGGCGTGTCGATGTAGCCGGGGAAGAGTGTGGTGACATCGATCGGGGAATGATAATGCTCTGCTTCGACGGCCTCCATGTAGGTGGCAAGCGCAGCTTTGGAGGCGCAATAGGCGCCGGCCTTGGGCATACCCCGAAAGGCAGCAACAGAGGATATGGCTACGATGTGGCCTTTTCCCTGTTGACGGAACAGGGCGACAGCGGCGTCCACGGTTGCCATGGCGCCCAGTACGTTGGTTCTGATGATCGCACGGTCCTCTTCAAACCGACCTGAGCCGGCGGCCCCTCCACCTGCAATGCCGGCATTGGCGATAACGGTATCCAGCTGGCCAAGCTTGGAAGCCAGAATGTTGATCGTGGGTGCAATCGTCTGGTCCTCCTGCACATCCAGGCGGTGCCACACCACAGTTACCTTCGGGTGGGCAGCCCGGATACGTTCGCTCAGACTATTTAATTTGTCTTCATTACGGGCGCACAGCGCGAGATTGTTGCCGCGTTTGGCCAGCTCCAGCGCGAGATGTTCCCCAATGCCGGAACTGGCACCGGTGATAAGTATGTTCTTGCTCATGAATTCATCCTTTTTCTTGTTGCTCTGAAGAGGTTGAGGCACTTTCTCCGTAAAGGAAACAGAGGTCAAGCGATGGGCTTTGGCCTGGAGAGCGGAACGGCAATGCAAACTCCATCACGCAGGCCGGCCTTACAGACCGTTACAATAACGTAAACTCCGCAGAATAATTGAGGTTTCACGTGCCGTATCGTTTGTGTGCCCTGTGGTTGATGGTCATCGTGACGTTGGGGCTGGCCGGGTGTCTGGGTAGTGGCGACTCTTCCAGTGGCGGCTCTTCCAAGACCCAGCAGCAAGGACAGGATTCGACAGACCAGGAGTCGGAAACCCCCGACACCCGCATGGGCTACTTTGTGGATGCGCCAGTGCAGGGCCTTATCTATTCATCGCAGTCCACATCCGGTAAGACCGACGAGCTTGGTGGCTATGAGTACGAACCAGGGGAAACGGTGACTTTTCGCCTGGGTGAAAATCTGCTTGGCACAATCGAAGGCCAGTGGATGAGTACACCGCTGGATCTGGCGCCCGGTGGGAAGGCAACTGATAATGCCAGCCGCAACCTGACCCGTCTTCTGGTGACGCTGGATGCCGATGCCAATCCAGATAATGGAATAAAAATTGAGGACTCGGCACACAACGCATTTCGTTCCGGCCTGCTGAGTTTTGATCTCGATCCGGAGCTTTTTGCCTCCAGCGATGCGGTCCAGAACGGCTTGAAATACCTGGGGATTACAGGGCTGGTCCCGATATCATTCACCGACAGGCATCTGGCTGAGACCCTTGATTATCTGCCCAACCTGCAGACCCGTGAACACATCCAGACCTGGATACAGCACGAGCGGACCTATAACGGTAACGTTGCAAACTATAACGGCAGCATGGAAGCCGTGCGTCGTGTTGCCAGCCTCTTCTGGTTCGATGAGCTCCCTCACCTAAGCCTGGGGTGGTTCGTCAAGGATTTATCGGCTGACAAGCTTATTGAGGCGACGCAGCAGTTGTCTTGTGACCAAAGTGACTCGCAGTTGTTCAGCGGCAATATCGTATTGGATTGTGACCCGCCTTCAACAAGTGAAGTGGATCGGTATGGGCTGGATATCTCGAATTTCGACACTGCGGGTGGACGGGTAATAGGCGATGTCCTGGTGGCCAGCGACACGACAGACTCCATGAGAAATGGCGCCATTGGTAGATGGCACCACCTGAATGTGGAGCATATGGAGATCTTTGGGGCAAACGCACAGACGTTTGTTATCGAAGGCTCCATTCGCTATTGGGCGAGTCAGCCAACGCTGGATAAAAACGCCTACCAAAGTACCGGCAAGTATGTTTTTGAAGATGTTGTATTCAAAAATAAAAATACCGGCGCCGCCTTCAGGCTGATCGACTTTGAACTTGAACGTTTTGGGAAAAAAGATAGCGATGACCAATCGGTGTATCACTATTATCTGAGCCTAAACGGTGACGTCTACCATTACCGTGAAGGTTTCGTCCATGTGCAAACCAAAGATGAATGGAGCTTGAATGGTTCCAACGGTGTTGTTGTAAAGGGCCAGGGTTTTCGACCTTTGGGAGGTTCGAGTCTCTATTTCCTTGGCGCCACAGAAAGTAAAACACCCGATATTGGTGCAACGCTACAAGTTTTTGAAGGTTATGACGAGGAAGGTCTAACGCCCGACCAGGGGAGGGTAAAAATTGAGCGATATGACGAAACCCAGGCTGTAGCTGAAACAGCTTTCTATGAAAATTCGAATAAATTGGGAAAAATTCGCCTTGAAACCGCGCCATTGCAAGTACTGGGTGACTTGAAGATCAGGGAAGCCGTCGGTGACGATGCAATCATCCAGGCGAACGAGGATCTGATGGTTACCATTCCCGAAGTCTATGATCCCAATACAGGGAAACTGGTCCCGACGGAGGGAGTCTGGCTTGTAAACGGCGCGGAGGTTTCTGACACTCAAACAGAGTTTAGTGGCGCGGATAGCGCTACACTGGCGCAGGCTGAAACGGATACTGACGACGAAGTCGGCTATCGCTTGACCTCTGCCGCGCCGGGCGTTGCGCTGAGCGACCAGGTAACGGTAACTGCCTCTGTGGTGACGATTGCTGCCGCTGCCCCGTGATTGATCCCTGCTGCTATCAAATCCCTTGTTATTGAGGGTACCAGGACGCAGAATCAGTATCAGGGTCCCACTTTGGCTTGGGGGATTGTAATTTACTTTGCGACCAAAAATGCGTCGAACTCCAGGTATCTCACCAACGGAGAGGCCTGCAGTTGGGTATGCAGCGGAGGCAGGCAATGGCCGATTCCGATATTGACCAGGAGCTCAAGGCGCTCCTGGAACAGCTTTCAGATGACGATCTCAATGCCATAACACGCAAACTGGGATTGGATCAGCACAACAGGCCTCGCCGTAGCGAACGTAAGCGAACGGCGGCTGTGGTGAAAGCCGAGGACGAGGGAAAAGCGGTGTGCTCCTTTTGTGGGCAGGACGCTCAAGCCGTAGGCATGATGATCAGTAACCGCAATGGAGACTTTATCTGTCGCGGTTGCCTGGCCAAATTCCGTCAGGAATGAGGCGTATGAGGCGCCCTTGCCCAACCGGCACCTGCTGAAGCGAGGACACCGTTGCCCCGTAATCCGTATTACGATCCTTCCCGTAGTCATCATCGCCCCTGGGGGTTTGGCAATCCGCCGGGCAGCCCCAAGGGCCCACATCTGGGCCAGGCTTCGCTGAGTGAGGCGATACATTTTGCCAGGCAGATGTGGCGTTTGCGTGGGGAGCCTGCGGGCCTGGGTGAGACCCATCGTTTACCTGAAGAAGAGGTGCTCAAGGGCCTGGCACCGCTTTCTTCCCCACGAAGGGTGACCTGGTTGGGACATGCCGCATTCCTGATCAACTTGCAGGGAAAGCGTGTTCTTACGGATCCCTTCCTGAGCGAGTATGCGGCTCCGGTACCGACTCCGGGTACGCGGCGGCTGTATCCTCCAGCGCTTCCGGTCGAGAAGCTTCCCCGCATCGATCTGATTCTGATTTCCCACAACCATTACGATCATCTGGACGCGCCCACCCTGAAGCGCCTGGCCAGCCGGTTTCCTTACACTCCGGTGGTGGTCCCCCTGGGCCTCAGGAAGCTCTTGTTGAAGCTGGGATTTCATCAGGTGAAAGAGCTGGACTGGTACGATCATGTCCATACTGAGGAGCTGACTGTCACAGCCTTGCCGGCCATCCATATGTCCCGGCGAGGACTCCGGGATCAGAACGCGACGCTCTGGTGTGGGTTCGCCATACGAGATGCTCAATGGCAGGGCTATTTTGCGGGGGATACCGCGTATGGCCCCGTGTTTGATGAGGTAGGGGAACGCCTTGGGCCGTTCGATGTTGGCCTTGTTCCGATTGGGGCCTACGAACCCAGGAGCCTGATGAAATCAGTACACGCCACGCCAGAAGATGCCGTTGCGATTGGTGAAGCCATTGGCGCTCGTCGTCTGATCGGAATGCATTGGGGGACCCTCCGCCTCACCACAGAACCCATGCACGAGCCGCCTCGCCGATTCGCTGCGGTCCCCACCGAAATCGATTGCGAAGTATTACCAATTGGTATGACTGTTTCCGTGTAATTCAGCCTGCTTTTGCTAGGCTCAAAAGATAGCCTTGGCCGCCAATGTAATGCACTTAAAACAGGAAATTACGGCGACATGTCCTGGTGGTGCTCAAGGCCGAGCGAATGACTTCGATCCCTGGCTGTCGGGCCAATCGGAAGCCCCTACAGAGGTTGTCCTTGCGAATCCAACTGGCTGAATACGATATTCTCCAGACCCTCAAGAGCGGTCAGCGGGGGCATTACTGTCTTGCCCAGCACCGTACCACCGCGCAACGCGTTCTGCTCAAACTGACCGAGAGCCAGGGTCCCCTGAAGCGCCTTGAAGCACTGAAGTATGAGGCCCGGTTGCTTGAGCAGCTGCAACCGCCGGCATTTCCACGGTTGCTGGCATGGCTCGAGGATGGTGACTGGCATGGCCTGGTTCTCGACTGCGGTGATGCAGTGCCACTCGCTTTTGAGGATACGCTCGAAAAGGACATGGGGTGGCGCCTGCAAATGGCGGTCGGGATGACTCAGGCGCTGGTCGAAGTCCACGAAAAGGGCTGGATCCACCGTGGCCTGACCCCGGAGTGCTTTTGGTTTGCCCCGGATCGGCAGGGCGTCTTTCTGCTGGATCTGGATACTGTCAGCCCGGTGTCTCGGCAGGCCGCCACGGTCAGCAATTTTGGCCTTATCCTGAATGACCCGCATTACGCAGCGCCGGAGCAGAGCGGTCGCATGGCGTATGATGTGGATCGGCGCAGTGACCTGTATTCACTGGGTGCCATTCTGTTTTATCTCTTTGCCGGGCGTCCGCCTTTCTTGCAGTCGGATGCACTCGAATTGCTGCACGCCCACCTGGCGCTTGATCCGGAGCCGCTGGTTGCCTTTGATGAAGGGATACCGCGGGTCGTCAGCGATATCGTGCTCAAGTTGTTATGCAAGGCGCCCGAAGACCGTTATCAATCGACCGAAGGTCTGCTGGCGGACCTGCGCCGTGCACTGGTGGATTACCGGGCGGGAGCGCAGGCCCTGTCGTTTCCCCTGGATGAGTGGGATCGCGATCGCACCTTTCGGGTACCCGAGCGCCTGTTCGGTCGGGAAAAGCAGCAACACCAACTGATGGCGGGCTTTAAGACCGCGAGCGAAGGCCAGGCTACGGTGGCATTGGTCTCTGGAGAGTCGGGCATCGGTAAGTCGGCCTTGATCGACTCGCTCCAGCAACCGCTGATAGAGCGCAAAGCCTATTTTGTCAGTGGAAAATTCGAGCAATTACGCCGTGACCGTCCCTACAGTGCTTTGGTACAGGCAGTCCGGATGCTGGTCATGGAATTGCTGACTCTGCCCGAGGAACAGCTTTCTTCCTGGCGCAGCGCTATCACCGCTACCCTTGGTGATAACAGCAGCCTACTGGCAGAACTGGTACCTGAGCTGGAACAGGTTGTCGCGCCGCCAGCCTTATCGACGCCCATTGATTCAAACCTGCGCAGCCGTGTCACTCGACGGGCGCTGATCGACCTGTTTTCCTGTTTTTGTACCCCGCAAAGACCGCTGGTGCTGTATCTGGATGACTTGCAGTGGGCCGACAGGGGCACCTGGGAATTGCTGCGGGAACTGCTCCAGGATTATCGCTTCCAGCACTTCTATTTGCTGGGGGCATACAGGGAAGAGGAAATCGTGCCGGCGGACGGGTTGAATGATTTGCTCAATGCTATTCAGGAAACGGCTACGCCACTGTGGCGGATTCTACTGTCCCCTCTGAGCGATAAGGACGTGGCGGCATTCCTCAGTGCTGCGCTCAATCAACAGGTGCCCGTCGACGACGACCTGACCCTTCAACTCCTGCAGAAAACAGGCGGCGTACCCTTTTTTCTGCACCAGTTTCTCAAGAGCCTGAATGAGCAGGGATATATCAAGTGGAATCCGCGCCAAAAGGGATGGGCCCTGGCACTTGAGGGGGTTGCGATGCTGCCACCCACGGGGCGTCGAATCGCGTGGTTGGTCGAGAGGTTGCGCCTGTTGCCCGAATCGGCCCAGGATCTGCTGCAGTGGGCTGCCATTATTGGTAACCAGTTTCCGGTCCATTGGATTGGCTGGATCAGCGGCCTGACGCTGGCCCAGGTTATGGAGAATCTGGCACCAGCGATTGAAGACGGCGTGATTGTTTTCACCGCAGGCTCGCTGCCAGGAGCGCCGCGACGGACCAGCGCCGAAGATATGGATGGGTACTTTGCCCACGACCGTATCCAGCAGGCAGCGTACGAGCTCGTGCCTGAGGAACAGCGCAATCAGCGCCATCATTTGCTCGGACAGACCCTGTTGGCACGTTTGGGGGAGAAGGGGCGAGACAAGGCCCTGTTCGACATCGTCAATCACCTTAATCAACCGGGGCCGCCCTCCACCATTGCGATGGACCTTAGTCGCGCCCAGCTCAACCTCAATGCCGGCATCAAGGCCAAGGAGGCGGGCGCCCATGCATCAGCGCTGCATTACTTCCGGGAAGGTCTGAACTGTCTGAATGCCAACGCCTGGAAGGAGCACTATCAGCTGGCCCTGGAGCTACACCTGAATGCGACGGAAGCTGCTTTTCTCTCGGCGCAGTACGACCAGATGGAATCCTATGGTGCCCGTGTCATCAAGCATGCCCGCCAGATGCTGGATGCCAAAGCAGTTCATCATATTCGCATCCAGGCCTATAACGTGCGTAACCAGTTCGGTAAGGCCATCGCCATGGGCCGCCAGTTTCTGCGCCAATTGGGGGTGCGTTTCCCGAGAAAGCCAACATTGCTGCATATTTTCGCGGCCATTCTATGGACCCGCAGTGTGATTGGCAGTCGCTCGATCGAAGACCTCGGCAAGATGCCGAAGATGAGGGACAGGCGCGACCTGGCCGTGATGGAAACACTGCACCAGCTGGCCTCATCCGCGTACCTGCACAACCCGAAACTGCACCCCTTGCTGGTACTGAAGATGGTGCGGATCGCGGCCCGCAGTGGGTATTGTCCTGAGAATACTGTGACCTTCGCCACTTACGGCATCATTCTCTGTGGCGTGCTCAATCAGTTTGATCGTGGTCTGCGTTTCGGCGAGCTCAGCCTGCGCCTCGTGGAGGAGCCGGATGCCCGCGCACTGCGCTGTCGGGCCAGGGTGTTGGTGAACGTCTTCATCATGCATTGGACGCGCTATGCCGGGGAAAGCATCGAGGCGTTGCATCAAGCCTACCAGGAGGGAATGGAATCCGGCGATCATGAGTACGCGATGTACGCCTCCGTTATGGAGTGCTACCACACCGCCTTTATTGGCCGACCCGTGGGGACTGTCCGTTCGCTCCTGGCGACCTATGAGCCGGTCATCCACCAGCTGTCCAGCGGAACAGCCCGAACCCTGTATCGGGTTATGGATATTGTTTACCGACGGCTCGCAGAAGGTGGGCAATTGCCCTGGCGGCTGGAGGACGAGGACTGGGACGAAACCACGTTGGTTACTGATTGCGGTGATGACCGCACCGGACTGGTGGCCTTGCGGATTCACCAGTTGATCCAGCGCTATCGGTTTGGCCGCCTGGAAGAGGCATTGCGCCTGCTGGAGATGACCGACGGCATGGTGGATGCTGTACGGGCGCTGTTGTTGTCGGCCGAGTACCATTTTTATGCCGCCCTGATTCGGATCCAGGTCTATCGCAAGAGTCATGGGGAACGTCGCCGTAGACAGCTGAAGTGGATCCGCCAACACCGGCGTAAACTCAAACTCTGGAGCGCCCATGCCCCGATAAACTATCTGCACCGGCATGAACTGGTGGAAGCGGAATGGTGCTGGTCGCAGGGGCTCTATGGCGATGCACTGCTGCATTACGAGAAAGCGATCACGGCGGCGCGGGAACATGGGTTTATCCAGGACCAGGCCCAGATTGAACTCTGTGTGGCCCAGTTTTGCCTGGATCGGGGGCTGGACCGCTTGGCCAGCATCTATACCCACGATGCCCTGGAACACATCGATCACTGGGGGGCGAGGGGATGGCGGCGGTATATGGAGCGTCTGTTCCTGCCGAAGCTGGCCCAACGCGGCGTGCCAGCCCGAAACTACTGGGAGCAGGCAGGGGGAACACAGCCGGACCTGGACCTTTCCGCTTTCCGCAAAGCGCTCCGGGGTATTGCCAGCGCCCGGGTGCATAGCACCCTGGTGGAACAGTTGATCAGCAGCGCCGTCACCATGGCCGGTGCCCAGCTGGGACACCTTTTTCTGGTGGGCTCGAACGGCAGCCTGACGGTGGAAGCCCAATGGTATGCGCGCCGCCAGTCCCCCAAGCTGTTCCAGTCGATTCCCATCGAGCGCGCGGAAGGCTTTTGTCACGCTGTGGTCAACTATGTCGCGCGGACCCGTAAGACTCTGGTCATCGAGGACGCCCGCAAGCCACACAACGCGCTGCCCGCCCTCTATCGCGACGAAGAGGTGGTTGAGCGGGAGGTGCGATCACTACTCTGCATGCCGCTGATTTCCGGCGAAGAGGAAAACCGGTTGGTCGGCATTCTCTACCTGGAAAACAACGCGGCCTCTGGTGCCTTCACGCGTTCAAGAACTGAGGTTCTGGATATCATCTGCCTGGCGGCGGTAGGGCGGATTGAGCTTTCACGCAAGGCGGTCTCCGATGGCCTGACCGGATTGTTTAACCACGAGTACTTCAAGCGCATGCTGGAAAAAGAAATCCAGCTTAGCCACCGACAGCACCGTTCCCTGTCATTGATTCTTCTCGACGTCGATCATTTCAAGTCGTTCAACGACCAGTGGGGCCACCAGCTGGGTGATCGTGTGCTCCAGACGGTGGCGCAAACGGTGCCTCACAGCTGTCGTGAGTCGGACATCGTGGCCCGGTATGGGGGAGAGGAGTTTGCCGTGATTCTACCGGACACCTCCATGGAGGAAGGGCTGGAGGTGGCTGAGCGCATTCGCAGCTCGATCGCTGAAACCGTGGTGGAGCACCAAGGCCAGCCGCTGTCGGTTACGATCAGCCTGGGGGTCTCCTCACTGGGCGTGGAAACGGAAAGTGCCGAGGCCCTGATAAAGGCAGCCGACGAGGCGCTTTATCAGGCCAAGGAGAATGGCAGGAATGCTGTCGTTGGGGCCTTTGATGTGACGGATACGTCGGGCCAGACGTCTGTCCGGTAGAAACTCGTAACCCTGTGATGGCGCCAACACGGGATTGTCCGGCTCGGCACCATTGGGACCGCGCAGCGATCTAGAAACGGGCCATCAAAGTCAGTCCGGCCGCCGAAACCTGCCAATTGACGGCTATTTTCAACGGGCTCTTGTCATCCACGGGCAGTGAAACGGTTGTCCAGTCGTCCCACTGGGCCCGGACCTGCGTAGGGCGGGTGCGTATCCTGATTTCGTTAATCAGCATGCCCAGTGCAAATTGCTTGGCACCATCATCCGGTCGATCGTCACCGACACCAATTGCGAGTCCGGCCAGGGCATTGACAACCAACCCCGGAATGCGGCGCTGCCAACCCTGATCGGCGGCCTGGCGCTGGGCAATGTGTCGGGCCAGCAGCGTATTGCCGGATTGGTTCAGTTGACCAATGGCAGCGTCATACCCCGGGGGGCGCCGGTAGTGCTCAAGCAGGAGGCCGCCCAGTCCAAGGGCCGACGTGATAGCGCTGACCCGGGCGTCATAGCGGTCTTCGCGATCATCGGCCTCGCTGGCCTGATAGCCGTTTAGCAGGGTGGAGACACCATAAAAGCCAGTCCATCCCGCAAACCAGATCTGCTGCTGGTTCTGGCTTTCCTCCAGAGCGTTACGCAGTGCCTGGCGCCGATCCTCACTGAGTGAAGGCTCAGCCCATGCGACACTTCCGAGGAGTGTCCATAGACAGGCCAGGATGATTAGGGCTTGCAGGCGCGTTAGCATGAAAAGGAACCTCATAAGGGCTGAGCCAGAGGCCATACCCTAACGTTCGCGGACGGGACGGTCTGCGACCTGATCGAGATTCCTGCAGGGAGACAGGCCGCTCATCCTCCCTGACTTGTCATCCGATTGCCGTAATAACTGAAAAGGTAAGGCATTGTTCTATTCACTGGCCGCAGACGCGGTGCTGATCGTCCATTTTCTGTTTATCCTGTTTGTGATGCTTGGCGGGTTCCTGGTTTGGCGCTGGTCGTGGATCGCCTGGCTGCACTTGCCTGCTGTTATCTGGGGCGCCCTGGTGGAATTCAATCACTGGGTTTGCCCGCTGACGCCCCTGGAGAATGCGTTGCGTCGGGCAGGGGAACAGCAGGGTTCTGGCGGCGATTTTATTGGTCACTATCTGCTGCCGGTGATCTATCCAGCCGGTTTGACCGCTGAGATTCAGGGGTGGTTGGGGGGTGTTGTCGTGTTGGTGAATGTGAGTGCCTATGCTGGCCTCTGGTTCTTGCGCCGCCAAAAAAAACGGGCCTAGTGCAATGCACCAGGCCCGCTCGGGTGACACCTGCCAGACTGACGTTATGCCACTGACGGGGTTTTCTTCAGGCCACGCTTTTCGATCGCCAGTTTACGGACGCGGTCGAAGTCTTCCTCGGTGTAGACGCCATTGACGCCGGAGATGGAAGCCAGCTTCATACCGTGCTTGAGGCCCAGCTTGTAGATCTCCCGGACCTTTTCCCACTCGATGTTGCGGCCCAGTGTGAAGTTCTCGTAGCGGCCCTCGAGCGCCAGTACGATGGTTTCGGCCAGACAGGCATACGCCACCTTGTGCGGCAGGCCGATGTTTTTCATCTTCACATCGCCGGGCAGTTCCACTTCGCCGGATTCGATGACCAGGACGTCCGGGCGCTTGGCCACATCCTCAGCGGGGATGTCCAGCGGACGGGCGACGTCGGTGATCACACAGCCGGGCTTGACCTTCATGATGTCGAGGATCTTCTTGCCCGCGCCAGAGGTCGCAGTCACCACCATATCCATGTCGCCGAGGTACTTGTCGGCATTGGAAGTGACGGTCACCTTGGCATCAGGGGTTTCACGCTTGATGGATTCCTTGAGGGCCAGCAGCTTCGCGGACTCGCGAGCCACCAGATAGACCTCGTCCACGGCTTTGGCGAGCAGGCGGGCACACACGGAGCCGATGGCGCCGGTGGCACCGACAACCATAGCTTTCGCCTTGGCCTTGTTGTTGGGGCCCACTTCCACCAGTCCCAGCTTTTTCAGGGCATCGTGCGCGGCCCACAGCGCGCCGGAGGCGCTATAGCTGTTGCCCGTGGTGATCGGCAGCGGCGCCCGCTTGGCCACGGTCACACCGGAATCGCCCACCACTTTGGTAAAGGCGCCCAGGCCCATGATCTGAGCCCCCAGACGCTGGGCCAGCTTGGCGGCCTGCAGCAATCGGCGGTAAGTGAATTCCGGGCTGTGGGCCATGATTTCCTTCGGCGTACCGCCGACAGTGATCAACCAGCCCTCAGCCTCTGCGCCGGTCGGGGACTTGATGCCAGTAACCCGCGAATAGATGAAGGGCGGAGAATAGGCCATCACTTTTTCCACCGCGTTCATCACGAACTTCGGCGCATAATCAGCAATCATGTCGATGGGCTTGGCGTTACGGAAATACTGCTGCGACAGCGGGTGGATCACGAACGCAAAGCGGCTGACGCGCTTGTAGCCGGAGGGGTATAGCACCCGCGGCTCGATACCCAGGTTCTCGATGATATCCAGGTAATCGTCGTGAGTCAGGTCCACGTTGTTGCGCTCAAGCGCAGCCATGATCATCGCTTCGACAACGTTGATGCCAACGGTAGCCTGGAACAGCTGCGGCGTGTAGTCGATCACCATGTTTACGCCCTTGTCGCGCAGGGCTTCCAGGCGTTCGTCTGAAATCGACGAGGTAAACAGTGTCTTGCCGGCCAGTTCCTCGAGGCCAAACGGTTCCAGTTCATCATAGCGGGCCGCGATGACATCGGCATTGATCATCGCCTTGCGCATCACGTAGTGATTGAGATCCTTGGTGACCGGCAGCGAGTTAACCAGCTTGGAGGGCTGGTACTCGTGAATGGGGCCGGTACCAGCGGTATAGAGTTCCAGCGCACGGATCGATGTCAGCAGCTTGGGGACACCCAGTTGCTGGATCGGGTCGGCGAAGAAGAGGTTATCGGTATGCTCGGCGAATACCTTGGCCGGGCGATAGTTGGCCTGGCCGTTGAAAAAGAGCACCTTGGCATTATCGAAATAGTGCACCAGTTCTTCCTGGGTGCGACGAATGGCCCAGTCCTGAAGGATCGAACGCAGTGTTGCGCCAGTGGTGACGGGTGTACTGGTGACCGCCTCTTCCAGGCGTTTGGTTTCCCTCTGTACTACCCGGTGAGTGCCGACCTGGTAATGGTCCTGGACCATGCCAATGCCGATAGCATCCGCTTTGCCATCCCAATCTTTGAGAAGCTCTTCTGCTTTGTCGTAGTCGCCGTCGGTGCCCAGGCGCACAACGCGAAACGTGTGGCCCAGAAATTCTGTTTCGAGATCATAGTTCAGGTCGCTTGATCCCAGGCTGACACTGACGACAGTTTTGGTTTTGTTTCCAGACATCTTACCCTTCCTTTCCCAGATGTATCCGCATGACGCGGTTATTCTGTTTGGCTCAGAATGATGGTTTTGGCGTTGGCACGAACCGGCAGCGCCGCGGCACGGCCAGTGGCGGCCAACGCTTTGAATTAGTTGCTTTTATTTCCGATGCTTTCAGGCAAAGCGCCGGTGTTTTCAACGGGTTTCCGGTGGCCTGCGGCAACAGGGGGCGGCCTGTTGGTCGCAAACACTGTTCTGCAGTTATTCAACTTTACACATTTTGAAGCAATTCTTCTTTCATAGCGTTCAAGATTTTACATCTTGAAGCGGCTCAACTCGACTCGTTGATGAATAATCCGTCATTGTGAGGCATCCGGGGAGTAGGGCATTATCCCTATACCGACAGACACTGGCTGTATGTGAGGAGCTCGCGCAATGACAAGGTTGTTTCGTTTTCTTCGTATTCTGGTTCCGGCGTTGCTGTTGCTGGTGGTAGGGGGGTGCGCCACTGTGGGCGAGGATTTTCCGGCAGAACGCGTCACGCAACTGGAAATCGGCAGTACCACCCAGGCGGATGTGCGTCGTCTGTTCGGCCCACCGTGGCGCACCGGCATCGAGGATGGCTATCAAACCTGGACCTATGGCCGCTATTACTACTCCGCTTTTGGCGAATCCACCAGCAAGGATCTGGTCGTTCGTTTCGGGCCGGATAACCGCGTGAAATCCTATTCGTTCAACACCACCGAACGTTCGCAATGACAAAAAGAAACCCCCGGCGCCTCACGGCGAGCGGGGGTCCTGCAGGTTCAGGCTCGTTTACAACGGCGTGACGTTTTCAGCCTGCGGACCTTTCGGGCCTTGAGTAACACCAAACTGCACCTGTTGGCCTTCCGCCAGGGTACGGAAACCAGAGCCCTGGATCGCGCTGTAATGAACAAACACATCCGGAGCGCCTTCGCGTGCGATGAAGCCGAAGCCCTTGCTCTCGTTAAACCACTTGACGTGGCCGGTGTAAGTTTCTGACATGGTATTGTCCTGTAGCTATCACAATTAAAACGACCTTGATGAGAAAATTGGGTGTTACTCAGGAAAGAACGAACGAGAAACGCGGAGGGTCTTCGTAGTGCTTGCCTTTCGGTCACCGTATTTTTCTCACGGCAAAAGCAGTATAGCGCTGCCCCGGGAGGGTGAAAAGCACTTTTGAGGCGCTGGTTTTGGGGGCTGGAATGCCTTCTATTCGGGCTCGGTTTTGTCCACCGTACAGTGCAGTTCCCCCTCGGCCAGCCGCGCCCGGATGCGGTCACCGGGCGCTACCTCGCTGGCGCGGCGAAGAACGGGGGATTTGTCGGTGCCAACAATGGCATAGCCCCGGTTCAATGTGGCCAGTGGGCTGACCAGGTCCAGCTTTTCCGCAGTGGCCCTGAAGCGGGCGTCGAGGGATTTCAGGTGCTGGTCCAGCGCGCGCGCCAGTTGATGATGTGCCGCGGCTATTCTTTCCATGTGTCGGGCGATCAGGGATTGTGGGGATTGCATTCGCAGCCGATCCTGCAGGTGCTGGAGTCGGGTTTGGCGGTCCCTGAATACGCCATTCCAGGCGCTGGTTAATCGGCCGTCCAATTCGTCGAGTCGCTGGGCCTTTTCTTCCAGTTCGCGACGTGGGTCCCGCAGGCGGGTCGCCAATTGCTCAACCCGCTGTTGTTCACGTGCAAGCTGGCGCCGCGCAGCCAGTATCAGGCGCTCTTCCAGCCTTTGCCACTGGGAGAGCCATTGCTGGCCATCCGGCACGACCTTTTCCGCGGCGGCAGAGGGCGTGGGAGCACGCTGGTCGGCCACGAAGTCGGCAATGGTGACGTCCACCTCATGGCCCACCGCACTGACTACCGGTATTTGGCTTGCGGCGATCGCACGGGCCACCACTTCTTCGTTAAAGGGCCAGAGATCTTCCAGGGAGCCGCCGCCGCGACCGACGATCAGCACATCGCACTGATTATGCCGGTTGGCGCTTTCAATGGCGCGGGCAATCGCGGCTGACGCTTCCTGTCCCTGCACCGGAGTCGGGTAGAGGGTCACAGGAATGGCGGGGAAACGCCGTTTCAGAACGGTGAGGATGTCATGAATCGCGGCACCGGTGGGTGATGTGACCACGCCGATACGGCGGGGCAGAGCGGGGATCGGACGTTTGCGCTCCACCGCAAAAAGCCCCTCGCTCTCAAGGCGCGCCTTCAGGGCATCGAAAGCGCGTTGCAGTGCGCCCAGGCCTGCGGGTTCGATACTTTCGACAATCAGCTGGAAGTCGCCTCGGGATTCGTAGAGGCTGACTTTCGCGCGCAGCAGGACCTGATCGCCTTCCTTGGGCAAGGTACGAACCGATTGGTTGCGGTTGCGGAACATGGCGCATTTGACCTGCGCCTTGCTGTCCTTGAGGGCAAAATACCAGTGGCCGGAGCTCGGGCGGGCGAAGTTGGACAGCTCGCCTTCCACATAGACCTGGAGGAAACTCACCTCCAGGAGGTGGCGCACCTGACGATTGAGTTCGCTGACAGAGAGTGCTTGCTGGTGAACAGTGGCGTGGGACTGGTCCATGCTCGCTTCCGGTAATGAAACTGCCTGAAGTTTACGCAAAAAACACAGTTCATTGAATGGGTTGGGTGCGTTTTTTGAAAGTGGTGTTAAAGAGATAACATCGCTAGCACGGTGCGGAGGCTGCGTAATGGCGTCCGCCGAAGGTAACGACGATCAAGGAGGTTTTTGGTGCCGCGGCTATTTCGGTCCACACCCTGGCTGTTGGTCCAGACCGGTATCCTGCTGGGCTCCATGTTGGCAACGGTCAACTGGGCCGGGAAGGCCGGATGGGGAGCGCTTCTGTTTACGGCTGCTCCGCTGCTGTTGAGTGGCAGTGTGTTGGCGGCGTTGGGCACCATCCAGGAAGGTGCTCAAAGTGTGCGGTTCTGGTGTTATTCAGCGTTGTCCGGTGCCCTGGGTATTGCCTTTCCCAATTTGATCGTGTTTCTGACGCTGCAAAAGGATTCGGTCATCACCGCTTCGGTGTTCTATCTATTGGCGCCGGTCTTTACCCAGGGGCTGAGCTGGCTTTTCGGTCATGAGAGGCCGTCTTTGTCCCGGGTGGTGGGCATCAGTCTGGGGCTGCTTGGCGCCCTGATCCTGGTATTGGGGCCGGCCTGGGAGGCCGGGCGGCTGGAAGAGCAGCATGTTCCCTGGATGGGGCTATTCATTCCCCTGTCACTGTCGCTGGGGAACATCTATCGCAAGCGCTTTATGCCCGGGGGGATGGGCGAGCCGATGCTGGCCGGAGGCATGTTGCTGGCCAGCGGTCTGGGCCTCGTGCCGGTTATGGCGCTTTGGCCGAGCTGGAGCGAGGGGGCAATGGCCGCGGGTGGCTGGGAGCCTCTGGTGCTGCAGGTCGCAGTCATGGTGTTCGGGTTTGCCAGCTATTTCCGTTTTCTGCGGGTGGTGGACCCTGTGTATTTCAGTCAATTGGGCTACGTCGTCACGCTGACTGGGGGCATTGCGGGAATACTTGTATTTGGGGATCAACTGGGCGGTCATCACCTGATCAGCGTTGCGCTGGTCGTGGCCGGCATCTGGCTGGTAAATCGGGCCGGGATTGTCGGGAAGCTGGGGTTCAGGCGCTAGAGCAGTGCACCAGGATTTCCTGGGTAACAAAACTTGCCGGACAGCGAGTTTACGCTGGTGCCCGGCACGCTTTATAATGTGCGGTTTACATCTCGCAAGTACTGAAGGTCAATCCTATGCTGCGAATCGCTGAAGAAGCGCTCACCTTTGACGATGTTCTCCTTATTCCCGGTTATTCCGAGGTGCTGCCCAAGCAGGTCTCCCTGAAAGCTCAAGTCACCCGTGACATTCAGCTCAATGCCCCGATCCTTTCTGCGGCTATGGATACCGTAACTGGCAGTGAACTGGCCATCGCCATGGCACAGGCCGGCGGCATCGGCATCATTCACAAGAACATGACGGTGGACCAGCAGGCCGCTGCGGTTCGCAAAGTGAAGAAGTTTGAAAGCGGTGTGGTCAAGGACCCGATCACGGTCACGCCGAATACCAGCGTCCGCGAGCTGCTGGATATCACCCATGCCAACAATATTTCCGGTTTGCCGGTGGTGGATGGCAAGGATCTGGTCGGCATCGTCACTGGCCGCGATATTCGTTTTGAAAGCCGCCTTGATACCAAAGTCTCCGAAATCATGACGCCCAAGGAGAAGCTGGTCACTGTCCAGGAGGGCGCGGATGTCGAGGAAGTGAAGGAGTTGCTTCACCGCAACCGGATCGAAAAGGTGCTGGTTGTGAACGATAACTTCGAGCTGCGCGGCCTGATCACGGTGAAGGATATCCAGAAGGCCCAGGACTATCCGGATGCCTGCAAGGACGAGCAGGGGCGTTTGCGCTGTGGTGCCGCGGTGAGTACAGGTGGTGACACCGAGGAGCGGATCACCGCGCTGGTCCAGGCCGGTGTAGATGTGATTGTTGTGGATACCGCCCACGGTCACTCCAAAGGGGTGCTGGAGCGGGTGCGCTGGGTCAAGCAGACTTACCCTGAAGTGCAGGTCATCGGTGGCAACATTGCCACAGCGGAGGCTGCGCTGGCGCTGGCAGATGCCGGAGCAGATGCGGTCAAGGTGGGTATTGGACCCGGCTCGATTTGCACCACGCGTATTGTCGCCGGTATCGGTATGCCTCAGATTACGGCCGTATCCAACGTGGCCGAAGCCCTCAAGGATCGCGGCATCCCGCTGATTGCCGACGGCGGCATCCGCTTCTCCGGGGACATCGCCAAAGCCATCGCCGCCGGTGCCAACTGCGTCATGGTCGGCTCGCTTTTGGCCGGTACCGACGAAGCCCCGGGCGAAATCGAGCTCTACCAGGGGCGGACCTACAAGGCCTATCGTGGTATGGGTTCACTGGGTGCCATGGGGCAGGGGTCAAGCGACCGCTACTTCCAGGATGCCTCCGAAGGCGTCGAAAAGCTGGTGCCCGAGGGTATCGAGGGTCGAGTGGCCTGCAAGGGCCCGATGAAGGCCATCGTTCATCAGCTGATGGGCGGTCTGCGCGCCTCCATGGGGTACACCGGCTGTGCCACCATCGAAGAGATGCGTACGCGGCCTCAGTTTGCACGCATCACCAATGCGGGTATGCGTGAGAGCCACGTCCACGATGTCTCGATCACCAAGGAAGCCCCCAACTACCGAATTGGCTGATGTCACGCCGAAGCCCGAAGGGCTTCGGCTTTTTGTTTCTGTTTGAGGACCCTAATGGCTCAAAACATTCATGCCCATCGCATTCTGATTCTGGATTTCGGCTCTCAATACACGCAGTTGATTGCACGCCGTATCCGTGAAATCGGTGTCTACTGTGAGATCAAGCCGTTCGATATTACCCCCGAGGAAATTGAAGCCTTTGCGCCCAAGGGGATGATCCTGGCCGGTGGCCCGGAGTCGGTCACCCAGCTGGGCGGTCCCCGGGCGCCGGATTGTGTCTTCGAATCGGGCCTGCCAATCCTCGGGATCTGCTATGGCATGCAGACCATGGCGGAACAGCTGGGAGGCAAAGTGGCCGGTTCCGATAAGCGCGAATTTGGTTACGCCCAGGTAAAGGTTCGCACAGAGAGCCCGCTGCTCAAGGATATCTCCGACCACGTGACCGACCGCGGAGAAAACATCCTGGATGTCTGGATGAGTCATGGAGACAAGGTGGTTGGGTTACCGGAGGGGTTTGAGCTGGTCGCTTCCACGGAGAGCGCTCCGATCGCGGCGATGCAGGACACCCGCCGTAACTTTTACGGCGTTCAGTTCCATCCCGAGGTAACACATACCCTTCAGGGCAGGCGCATCCTGGAACACTTCACCCGCGATATCTGCGGCTGCGAAGCATTGTGGACGCCCAGTCAGATCGTCGAGGATGCCATCGAACAGATCCGCAACCAGGTGGGCGGCGACAAGGTCCTGTTGGGACTTTCCGGCGGGGTGGACTCCTCCGTCACGGCCGCGCTGCTGCATCGGGCGATCGGTGATCAGCTGACCTGTGTATTTGTCGACAATGGCCTGCTTCGCCTTCATGAAGGGGACCAGGTCATGGACATGTTCGCCAAGAGCATGGGCGTCAAGGTGATCCGGGCCGATGCCGAAGACCTGTTCCTCAATCGTCTGAACGGGGTCGAGGATCCGGAGGACAAACGTCGGATCATCGGCAACACCTTTATTGAAGTGTTCGATGATGAAGCGGCCCGTATCAAGGACGTGAACTGGCTGGCCCAGGGCACGATTTATCCGGATGTCATCGAGTCGGCAGCGTCCAAGACCGGCAAGGCGCATGTGATTAAATCACATCACAATGTGGGCGGTCTGCCTGAAACCATGAAACTGAAGCTTGTTGAGCCCCTCCGGGAGCTGTTCAAGGATGAGGTTCGCAAGATCGGCCTGGAACTGGGGCTGCCCTACGATATGGTCTATCGTCATCCGTTCCCCGGGCCGGGACTGGGCGTGCGGATTCTTGGCGAGGTCAAAAAAGAGTATGCCGACATCCTGCGCCGGGCGGACGCGATCTTCCTCGAGGAATTGCACCGTGCCGATCTGTATCACAAGACCAGCCAGGCTTTTGCCGTCTTCCTGCCGGTAAAATCGGTGGGAGTGGTCGGCGATGCGCGTCGCTATGAGTATGTGATTGCCCTGCGCGCCGTGGAAACCGTGGACTTCATGACAGCGCGCTGGGCCCGTCTTCCCTACGAGGTGCTGGAGGCAGCCTCCAATCGGATCATCAACGAGATCTCCGGGGTCTCGAGGGTGACCTACGACATTTCCTCCAAGCCGCCGGCCACGATCGAGTGGGAGTAACGGGCTTCAGCCATGAGCGCCACATCCGATGAAATCTGGATGGATCGCGCCCTGGCGCTGGCAGCCCAGGCGGCAGAACAGGATGAGGTGCCGGTAGGTGCCGTGGTCGTGCGGGGCGGGGAAGTGCTCGGGGAGGGGTTCAACTGCCCGGTCGGCAGTGATGACCCCACTGCCCATGCCGAGATTCAGGCCCTGCGTGCCGCAGCCAGGAAGGTGGGTAATTACCGCTTGCCAGGTGCCACCTTATACGTCACTGTCGAGCCCTGTACCATGTGCGCCGGTGCCATTATTCACGCCCGAATCTCTCGCCTGGTCTATGGCGTCACCGAACCCAAGGCGGGAGCGGTGGAGTCTCGTAACCGTCTGTTGGAGCACGAGGCCATGAACTGGCGGGTGGAAGTGCTTGGCGCCGTCCGGGCCGATGAGAGCCGTGATCTGTTGCAGGGATTTTTTGCGCGTCGTCGAGCGGAGAAGCGTGCCCAAAAGCAAAAGGCATCGCAGGACGACACCCAATCAAGCAGTTAACTGAAAGGATTTGGCATGAAAGTGTTGGTGACCGGCGGCGCCGGGTATATTGGTAGTCATGTCGTTCGGCAACTGGGAAAGGCCGGCCACGATATCGTGGTCTACGACAACCTCTCCACGGGCCACCGCTGGGCCGTAACGGCCGGAGAGCTGGTCGTGGGTGATCTGGCGGACGAAACCAGACTCGACGAGGTCTTTGCCCAGCACCAGTTTGATGCCGTGCTCCATTTCGCCGCCAACATCGTCGTGCCGGAGTCCATGGCCAACCCGCTCAAGTACTACAGCAACAACACCCGCAATACCCTCAATCTCCTCAAGGCCATCAAGGCCCACGGTGTTCCTTACATGGTGTTCTCGTCCACGGCGGCGGTCTATGGCATGCCGGACAAGCAGATGCTGGATGAGGATACCCCGTTGGCCCCGATCAACCCTTACGGGGCCTCCAAGATGATGAGCGAGCGCATGATCATGGATCTCGCCGCATCGGAGGGCGTGGACCTGCGCTATGTCATCCTGCGCTACTTCAATGTGGCCGGTGCCAACCCCGAGGGCGAACTGGGGCAGGCGACACCCGAAGCGACCCACCTGATCAAGGTGGCCAGTGAGTGCGTTGTGGGTGCCCGGGACGGCATGCAGATTTTTGGCACCGATTACGAGACCCGCGACGGCACCTGTGTGCGGGACTACATCCACGTGGAAGATCTGGCCAAGGCTCATGTCATGGCGCTGGACTACATGGCCCGGGGTGGCGCGTCGGCGGTGCTCAACTGCGGCTATGGCCGCGGATTTACCGTGCGGGAGGTGATTGATACCGTCAAGCGTCTCTCCGGCAAAGACTTCCCCGTGCAGGAAACTGCGCGTCGCGCCGGTGATCCGGAGGCGCTCATGGCGGACAACACCCGTATCAAGAAGGTGCTCGGCTGGGCGCCCAATCACGATGACCTGGATACCATCGTGCAGACCGCCCTGGATTGGGAGCGGCACTGGCAGGCGCGGCAAAAAGCTTGACCGGCACGGCTGCCAGGGCAGGGCGTGAGCTACTGCATGGCAGACTGCGGATCCCCGTTTTTGTTTTTGAAGGAATCAGGAAACAGCTATGCGAATCACGATTTTCGGTACTGGCTATGTGGGTCTCGTCACAGGCGCCTGCCTGGCGGATGTAGGTCACCATGTCATGTGTATGGATGTGGATGAGAACAAGATAAGCCGTCTGCGCGACGGTATCATTCCCATCTATGAGCCGGGCCTGGAGCCCATCGTCAAGCACAACCACGAGGCCGGCCGGCTGCTGTTCACTACCGATGCGGACGAAGCCGTGGCCCATGGCGAGCTGCAGTTTATTGCGGTAGGCACGCCCCCTGATGAAGATGGCTCCGCGGACCTGCAGTACGTGTTGGCCGTAGCTCGCACCATTGGCGAGCGCATGGACGAATACAAGGTCATCATCGATAAGTCGACCGTGCCCGTGGGGACCGGTGACCGAGTCCGTGCAGCGGTGCAGGCGGAGCTGGATCGGCGCGGTAAGCAGTTGGCATTCGATGTGGTTTCCAATCCGGAATTCCTCAAGGAAGGCGCGGCCGTCAACGACTTCATGAAGCCGGACCGGATTGTGATCGGGACCGAAAGCGAAAAGGCGACCGAACTGCTGCGGGAGACCTATTATCCCTTCAACCGCAATCACGATCGCATGATCTTCATGGACCTGCGTTCCGCGGAGCTGACCAAGTACG
Source organism: Marinobacteraceae bacterium S3BR75-40.1 (assembly GCA_042862465.1). Taxonomy (GTDB): domain Bacteria; phylum Pseudomonadota; class Gammaproteobacteria; order Pseudomonadales; family Oleiphilaceae; genus JASTVH01. The sequence continues at coordinate 60,679 of JASTVH010000005.1, forward strand.
CCGCCAATGCGCTGCTGGCCACCAAGATCAGCTTTATGAACGAGATTGCCAACCTGTCCGAACGGCTGGGGGCGGATATCGAGCACGTGCGTCGTGGTATCGGTTCGGATCCGCGGATTGGCTACCACTTTATCTATCCCGGCTGTGGCTACGGTGGCTCCTGTTTCCCGAAAGACGTCAAGGCACTGTCGCGCACGGCAAGGGAGTATCAGTACGAGACGCAGGTCCTGGACGCGGTGGAAAGGGTCAACGAAGCTCAGAAGAGTGTGTTGTTCGACAAGATCGACTTCCATTACAAAGGCGATTTGAAAGGCAAGACCATCGCCCTGTGGGGGCTGGCCTTCAAGCCCAACACCGACGACATGCGCGAAGCGTCCAGCCGTGTCCTGATGGAGTCTCTCTGGAAAGCCGGTGCGCGGGTGCAGGCGTTTGATCCCGAGGCCATGGAGGAAACCCAGCGGCTCTATCCCGACGAGCAGGGCCTCCAGCTGTGCGGCACTAAAGAGCAGGCCCTGAAGGGTGCCGATGCCCTGGTGATCTGCACGGAGTGGAAAGAATTCCGTTCGCCGGATTTCGACGATATCAAGTCAGCCCTGGGCGACAAGGTCGTCTTTGATGGTCGCAACCTCTACGAACCGGACATGGTCGAGCGGTATGGCCTCGAATACTATGCCATTGGGCGTGGGCGAAACCGGTTCAAAAATGCATAATCAGTAGTGCGGGTGGGCCACTCTGTTCGTCAGGGCAAAAGTGGCCGCTTATCGGGAGAGGGACCATGGACAAGGCCTTTGAGCTGCATTCACGCCTGGCCGCCGACACGGTGGCGCTGACGCAGTGGCCTCTATGTGAGGTGCGGCTGATGAACGATGCGCAGTATCCCTGGGTCTTGTTGATTCCCCGTCGCTCCGATATTCGAGAGATCTATCAGTTGAACGAAACGGACCAGCAACAGTTATGGCGCGAATCGGCGGTGCTGGGGCAGTGGCTGATGGAAGAGTTCAAGGGCGACAAGCTCAATGTCGCGGCGCTGGGGAATCAGGTCCCACAGCTTCACCTGCATCATATTGTGCGCTATGAGGGCGATGCCTGTTGGCCGGCACCGGTATGGGGGCAGCGCCCGAATCAGCCTTACAGCAGCGAGGGGTTGCATAATCTGCAAGAGCGCCTGGCGCCGCTGGGAGACGCGTTTTCCGGTGGTTTCGAGCTGTAAGCCGGCTATTCCTGCAACTTGCGGATGTGGCGTTCCTTATGGCGCCCGCCGGGTGTATGGAGCGTTTCAGCACCGATCAGTACCATCCTCAACTGAATCTTCAGCTTTTCCCGTAACGTCTGTTTGACGCGATTATTGGCATCCAGTGCTTCGGCACCCATGTTGAACACCAGTGTCACCATGGCCTCGGCAACCAGTCTCGGCTCCGCTAGGGGGCGGCTTCCCTGTTCGCCAAAGCGGGCCAGATCCTCTGCCAGCTCCGTGACAAAGTGATCGATTTCGGCCTGGATGGCTGTGCGGAACGCCGGAGATACACCGGTCCGTTCCCGGAGCAGCAGGCGGAAAAGGTTGGCATTGGTGCTCAGATACTCGAGAAAGGTGTCGATGGAGGTGTTGATGGCACTCCCGCCTCCGGCGATGCGCTTGCGGGCCTGGCGCATCAGTTGGCGCAGGGCCACGCCGGCCTCATCGACCAGCGCCAGGCCCAGCTCATCCAGATCGCTGAAATGACGATAGAAAGAGGTTGGGGCAATGCCGGCTTCCCGGGCCACTTCCCTGAGGCTGAGGCTGCTGAAACCGCGATCTGCGCTGAGTTGGCGCAGCGCTGCATCCATGAGCGCGCGACGTGTTTTGAGTTTCTGCTCCGCTCTTGTAGACAACCCGGTGGTCTCCCTTACTGGCTGTGGCCTGCGGCGTCATGACGCCTGTGCCGGCAAGCATTGTTCTTTTGGCGCTACATGGTAGCGACTGGTGTTTAAAAGGTCACGGAGAACAGGCCGGGTTTCACTGATTTTGACGCGCAATGGGTTTATAATGTCGCGCTTTCGGGAGGCGCGGGGTTTCCGGGCTTCCATGGGTCGGCTTGCCGACAGGTGAGTACGAGGGTAGAGAGACGATGCCATTCTACGAGTACGTTTGTGACGATTGCGGCCATGAGAAGACCGTGTTGCAGAGTATGAGCGACGAACCGCTGAAGACCTGTCCCGAATGCAACAGGGACAGTTTCCGCAAGCGTATATCAGCCGCCGGGTTTCGCCTGAAAGGCTCGGGCTGGTATGAGACCGATTTCAAAACCGGAAAGAAAAAGAACCTCGCGGACAGTTCGGGCGGAAGTGGCAACAGCAGCGGCGCGGACTCCGGTGGAACGGACTCCGGCTCAACCGCGGCCTGAACAAACGTATTGAATTCATAGTAATAACAGTAACGGAACTTGGGTATGCGCAGTCATTATTGCGGTGGTATTAACGAGACAAACATCGACCAGGAAGTCACCTTGTGTGGCTGGGTGCATCGGCGCCGGGACCACGGGGGCGTCATTTTCCTGGATCTGCGGGATCGCGACGGTATCTCACAGGTCGTATTTGACCCGGACACGCCGGAAAGCTTTGAGAAGGCTGACCGGGTCCGCAGCGAGTTCGTCATCCAGATCAAGGGTCGCGTCCGCCGCCGTCCTGCCGGTACCGAAAACCCGAATATGCCGACGGGGCAGGTTGAGGTGCTGGGCAAGGAACTGGAAATCCTCAATGCCGCCGCCACCCCGCCATTCCCGCTCGACGAGCACTCCGACGTGGGTGAAGACGTCAGGCTGCGCTACCGCTTCATCGATCTGCGCCGTCCGGAAATGATGGAACGGATGCGTTTTCGGTCCAAGGTCACCAATTACCTCCGCAACTTCCTCGATGGCCAGGGCTTCATGGATGTGGAAACACCCATCCTGACCCGGGCCACACCGGAAGGCGCGCGTGACTACCTGGTGCCGAGCCGCACCCATCCGGGCTCCTTCTTTGCGTTGCCGCAGTCGCCGCAGCTGTTCAAGCAGCTGTTGATGGTGTCCGGCGTCGACCGTTATTACCAGATCGCCAAGTGTTTCCGCGACGAGGACCTGCGGGCCGACCGTCAGCCGGAGTTCACCCAGGTGGATGTGGAGGCCTCTTTCATCGACGAAACCACCATCATGGGGCTGATGGAGCAGATGGTCCGGGAAATGTTCCACGATCTGCTCAAGGTGGAGCTGCCGGCGTTTCCGCGTCTGAGTTACGCCGAAGCCATGCAGCGCTATGGCAGTGACAAGCCGGATCTGCGGATTCCGCTGGAGCTGGTGGATGTGGCTGATCTGGTCGCCGACGTGGACTTCAAGGTCTTCGCCGGTCCGGCCAAGGACGCGAAGGGCCGCGTTGCGGCATTGCGTCTGCCGAAGGGCGGCGAGCTGACCCGCAAGCAGATCGACGACTATACCAAGTTCGTGGGCATCTACGGCGCCAAGGGCCTGGCCTGGATCAAGGTCAACGATCTGTCCAAGGGCGGCGAAGGCCTGCAGTCGCCTATCGTCAAATTCCTCGGCGAAAAAGTTGCCATGACGATCATGGACCGGGTGGGTGCCGAGGACGGCGATCTGGTGTTCTTTGGTGCCGACAAGACCAAGGTGGTCAACGAATCCCTTGGCGCCCTGCGGGTCAAGCTGGGTCACGATCTGGGCCTGCTCCAGTCCGAGTGGGCGCCGCTGTGGGTGGTCGACTTCCCGATGTTCGAGGAAGAGGACGACGGCAGCCTGCACGCCATCCACCATCCGTTTACCGCGCCGGCCTGTTCCGTGGAGGAGCTCCAGAAGAACCCGGCAGAGGCCTTGTCCCGCGCCTATGACATGGTGCTTAACGGTACCGAGCTGGGTGGCGGCTCCATCCGTATCCATGATCAGCAGATGCAGGAATCTGTGTTCGAGACGCTGGGCATCAACAAGGAGGAGGCTCGCGCCAAGTTCGGCTTCCTGCTGGATGCCCTCAAGTTTGGCTGTCCCCCCCATGGCGGCCTGGCATTCGGTCTCGATCGCCTGATCATGCTGATGACGGATTCCACCTCCATCCGCGACGTCATCGCTTTCCCGAAAACCCAGACGGCCACCTGCCTGATGACACAGGCCCCGGGTGAAGTCGACGAGAAGCAGGTCAAGGAGTTGCATCTGCGGCTACGCAAGCCTGCTGAAAAGGCCGAGAAAAAGACTGGGGAGTAATCCCCGGTCAGCCGATGATACGGCTTTTACCAAATCCACGATTGTGATTGGAAGAGGTTATGGCTGGACACAGTAAATGGGCCAACATCAAGCACCGCAAGGCGGCACAGGATGCCAAGCGGGGCAAGGTCTTTACCAAACTCATCCGTGAACTGGTAGTTGCCGCCCGCATGGGCGGCGGCATTCCCGAAGACAATCCGCGATTGCGCACGGCTATCGACAAGGCGCTCAACGCGAACATGAAAAAAGACACCATCGAGCGTGCGATCGAACGCGGTGCCGGTGGTGGTGATGAAGATAACTACGAAGAGCTCACCTACGAAGGCTATGGGCCAGGCGGCGTCGCCATCTATATCGAGGCGATGACCGACAACAAGAACCGCACCGTGGCCGAGATCCGCAGCGCCTTCAACAAGGCGGGTGGAAACCTAGGTACCGATGGTTCGGTGGCCTTCCTCTTCAACAAGCAGGGGATCATCACGTTTGAGCCCGGCACCGAAGAGGATGCCCTGATGGAACCCGCCCTGGAAGCCGGGGCCGAGGATATTGCCACCAACGACGATGGCTCGGTGGAGGTCGTGACCGCGCCGGAGCACTACATGGACGTCAAGGAGGCGCTGGAAGCTGCCGGCTTCAAACCAGCCAATGCCGAGGTCACCATGGTGCCTTCAACCACGGCCGAGCTGGATGCCGACGGCGCCGAATCCAACCTGAAGTTGATCGAGACGCTGGAAGATCTGGACGACGTGCAGAATGTCTACTCCAATGCCGATTTCCCGGAAGAGGTCTTCGAGAAGGCCGGATCCTGATGGCGACGGCCAGTGAGGGACAGATCATCCTGGGTGTGGACCCGGGATCGCGGATCACCGGATACGGCGTGATCCGTACTGGCGGTCGCCAGATCGAGTATCTCGATAGTGGTTGTATCCGGATGGGGGAAAAACCGCTGCCGGAACGGCTGCAGACCATCTACGCTGGTGTCAGCGAAATCATTCAGGTGTATCGTCCCACAGCTTTTGCCATCGAGCAGGTATTCATGGCACGCAATGCCGACAGCGCCCTCAAGCTGGGGCAGGCCCGGGGTGTGGCCATGGTTGCCGCCGTCAATGCGGGCCTGCCGGTCGCAGAGTATTCTGCCCGGCAGGTCAAACAGGCCGTGGTGGGCAAGGGTGGGGCCGAGAAAGGGCAGGTGCAGCATATGATCCAGGCCCTGCTTAAACTCACACGTTCCCCCCAGGCCGATGCCGCCGACGCCCTGGCGATCGCCGTTTGCCATGCGCACATGGCCGACAGTCTCCAGCGTTTGGGACAGGCTGGCCGTGTTCGACGCGGCCGGGCAACGCTCAAGTGAGCATCTACCCACCGAACCGAGGACAGGCACTATCATGATCAGCCGTATTCACGGGCAATTGCTGGAAAAATCCCCTGGAGTGGTCCTGGTCGACTGCGCAGGGCTGGGGTATGAGATCGACGTTCCCTATACCACTTTTTTCGAATTGCCCGACGTTGGCCAGCCGGTGACGCTCCAGTGCCACCTGGTGATCCGCGAGGATGCCCATGTACTGTATGGGTTCGCGGCCCGGGGCGACCGGGATCTGTTTCGGTTGCTGATCAAGACCTCCGGCGTTGGCCCCAAACTTGCCCTGGCGATCCTTTCCGGCCTGGAAGCCAACCAGTTCGTGGCCGCAGTGGAGGCAGACGACGTCAACGCTCTGGTTAAGATTCCGGGCATTGGCAAGAAAACCGCCCAGCGCCTGTTGATCGAGATGCGCGACCGAATCAAGCAATACCACGGTGATGGTGCAGTGCAGCCCACCCTGACCACCGCGAACGAGCCTAAGCAGGCCCAGCCCCGTGCCGACGAAGAGGCCGAGGCCGCCCTGATTGCCCTGGGATACAAGCCGCAGGAAGCCGCCAAAGCCATCAGTCGCGTGGCTGAGCCCGGAATGGACAGCCAGACCCTGATCAGGCTCGCGCTCAAAAGCATGCTGAGCTGATGCGGCATTTGCACCGCTTTTGCTTTGCCACCTCTGGCTTTTCGCCTGACATTCTCGTAACGTGACAGCGACGGTGCCAACGTTACAATGCGCGGCAATGCAAGGGATTTAAGGTTCCACTGACATTTGTTTGTATTGTCGTTACCGTACGCTGTCCCCGGCCAGTGTGCCGATAAGCCAACCGATAGCGTAGCGACTGAAGGAATGGGGAACGGAACAAGGAATGACATCGGTGGGGCGTTTGAAGAGACCGCACGGCCAATCCCATCGAGCAGAGCCTTGAAAGACTATGATTGAATCAGACCGGCTGATCACTCCCAGCAGCACACCCAGTGAAGAGGCACAAGACCGTGCCATCCGTCCCCAGCGACTCAGTGATTATATAGGCCAGCCCACCGTGCGCGAGCAAATGGACATTTTTGTCCAGGCGGCGCGCGGGAGGCGGGAAGCGCTGGATCATGTGCTGATTTTCGGCCCGCCGGGGCTGGGCAAAACCACGCTCGCCAACATCATCGCCAACGAGATGGGGGCCGCGATCAAGACGACTTCCGGGCCCGTCCTGGAAAAAGCCGGTGACCTGGCGGCCCTGCTGACCAATCTGGAAGAAGGCGATGTCCTGTTCATCGACGAGATCCATCGCATGAATGCCGCGGTGGAAGAAGTCCTCTATCCGGCGATGGAGGATTATCAACTCGACATCATGATCGGCGAGGGCCCGGCAGCCCGCTCCATCAAGCTTGATCTGCCTCCGTTCACCCTGGTTGGCGCGACCACCCGGGCGGGCCTGCTGACCTCGCCGCTGCGCGACCGGTTTGGCATCGTACAGCGCCTGGAGTTCTATCAGACCGGGGATCTCACCCGCATTGTGGAGCGATCTGCCGGATTGCTCGGAGTCGATATCGACCCGGGCGGCGCCCATGAGGTGGCCCGGCGCTCCCGGGGCACCCCACGGATTGCCAATCGCCTTTTGCGGCGGGTGCGTGACTTTGCCGAAGTGCGCAGTGATGGCCGCATAAGTGAGTCCGTCGCGGATGCGGCGCTCAACATGCTCAAGGTGGATCAGCAGGGCTTCGACCACATGGACCGGCGCCTGTTGCTTTCACTGATCGAGAAGTTCGATGGCGGCCCGGTGGGCGTGGAAAGCCTGTCGGCGGCGATTAGCGAAGAACGTGGAACCATCGAGGATGTACTGGAACCGTTTCTGATCCAGCAGGGCTTCATGGTTCGGACCCCGCGAGGCCGGATGGCCACGCAGAATGCCTATTTGCACTTCGGGCTGGGGCCCCGCGAGGCGCCTCCGGGTGAAGAGGTCGGAGGATGACGGACGGAGGGAAGACGTTTCGATGGCCGATACGGGTCTACATCGAAGACACCGATGCCGGCGGTATCGTGTTCTACGCCAACTATCTCAAGTATATGGAGCGGGCTCGCACCGAATGGGTGCGCCAAAACGGGGCGGCCCTGCGGGCCCGTCTGGAAAATGGGATCAGCTTCGTGGTCCAGAAAGTGCAACTGGAATATCACCGGCCCGCCAAACTGGATGACGAACTCTGGGTTTCGGCCCGAGTGGTCAACCACGGCAAGGCCTTCATGGAATTTGAGCAGGCCGTGTTTCGCGACCTGGACGAGGGCGGCCCCCTGGTGGAAGCCCGGATCAAGGTTGTCTGTGTGGACCTGGAGCGCAACCGGCCGCGCCGGCTGCCGGACGATATTTTTCAGCTCGTAAGCAGCCAGACTCAATCATAGCGGAGGAAACCTGTGGAATCTCAGCTTTCGGTATGGCACTTGATGTGGAATGCCACCTTCCTGGTGAAGATAGTCATGCTGATATTGATGGGCGCATCGGTCGTGTCCTGGGGCATCATCTTCCAGCGGCTGAAAATCTTCCGTCAGGCCAAGCAGGCACTGGACCAGTTCGAAGAACGGTTCTGGTCGGGGATGGATCTTGGGCAGCTTTATCGGGAGGTGAACGCCAATCCCACGCCTTACAGTGGCCTGGAATCGGTGTTTCGGGCAGGTTTCAAGGAATTTTCCCGGTTGCGACAGCAAAGCCAGGACCCGGATGCGGTCATGGAGGGCACCCAGCGTGCCATGCGCGTCGCGCTCTCGCGGGAAGGGGACAAGCTGGAGCACCATCTACCCTTTCTGGCCACGGTCGGTTCAACCAGCCCCTACGTTGGCCTGTTCGGCACCGTCTGGGGCATCATGAACGCCTTTCGCGGGCTTGCCCAATTGCAACAGGCGACGCTGGCCACGGTGGCACCGGGTATTTCTGAAGCGTTGATTGCAACGGCAATGGGTCTGTTCGCCGCGATTCCGGCCGTGGTGGCCTATAACCGCTTCAGTGCGAAAACAGACACACTGATGAAAGGATACGAGACGTTCGCCGAGGAATTCTCCAGCATCCTCCACCGCCGGGTACACACCGGTGATCGCCAGTAAGAGGGCCTGCGTCGTATGTCCATGATCCAGCATAAGCCACGCAAAGCGATGTCCGACATCAACGTGGTGCCATACATCGACGTCATGTTGGTACTGTTGGTGATCTTCATGATCACCGCTCCCATGTTGAATCAGGGCATCGAAGTCAATTTGCCCAAAACCGCCTCCGAACCGATGCAGTCCAAGAAGGATGACGAACCCATCGTGGTATCCGTGGACAGTAACGGCGCCTATTTCATGGACTCGGGTGAGACGCCGGACAAGCCTATGGCTCTGTCCGACCTGCAGGCGCGCGTGGGCAAGATCATCGCCGAGCGTCCCCAGGCCGAGGTGCTGGTGCGGGGCGATCAGCACGTGGCTTACGGTGTTATCGTGGAACTCATGGCATCGCTGCAGACGGCCGGCGCCTCTAAAGTCGGTCTGATCACGGAAAAACCCCGGAGCTGATCGGCTGTGCGCAGTGATCATAAGGACAGAATCACGCGAGGTTCGGTCGAAGGCTGGAAAGGCCCGCTGGGATGGTCGCTGTTATTGCATGGCGTGCTCCTGGTAGCGGGACTGGTGAGCTGGCAGTTCGTGCCCCCGAAAACGCCGGAGATTCCGAAACACATCAGTGCACGTCTGGTGTCGCCGGAACCGGTGCCGAGTGAGGTGGAAAAGCCACAGCCGAAAGAGCCGGAACCGGCACCCAAACCGAAACCGAAGCCAAAACCGGAGCCGAAACCGGAGCCGAAACCCGAGCCCAAGCCCGAGCCGAAACCGGAACCAAAACCCGAGCCCAAGCCGGACGCGCAAGCCATCGCCAAGCAGAAGGCTGAAGCAGAACGCAAGGCCCGGGAAGAAGCCGAGCGCAAGCGGCTTGAGGCGGAGAAAAAACGCCAGGAAGAGGCTCGCCGCAAGGCTGAGGAAGAACGAAAACGTAAAGCCGAGGAAGAGCGCAAGCGCAAGGAAGAGGAGCGCAAGGCCCGAGAGGAGGCCAGGCGCAAGGCGGAAGAAAAGGCGCGCCGGGAAGAACAGCAGCGCCGGCTGGAAGAGTTGGCACAGGAAGCACAAAAGGCGCGCCAGGAGCGAGAGGCTCGCGAACAGGCGGCCCGTCAGGCAGCAGCGCAGGAAAAACAGGTCCTGATGGAGCGTGAGAAGTATGAAGCCCTGATTCGCGATACGCTCAGCCGCCAGTGGTACATTCCGCCCTCCGCCCGCAAAGGGCTGACGGCGACCCTGCGGATACGACTGCTGCCCACTGGAGAGCTGGCGGGTGTCGAAGTGATTAAGTCGAGCGGTGATGCCGCTTTCGATAATTCCGCGTTGAGTGCTGTGCGCGGCGTTAATCGGTTCCCGGTGCCTGATAATCCGGTCACTTTTAATCGGCACTTCCGGGAATTTCAGATCCAGTTTGATCCACAAACCATGCGGAACTAGATGATGGTACTGAATAGACTGTCCGTGCAAATGAAGGCCTGGCTGGTCAGCTTGATACTGCTGATGATCAGTGTCTCTGCGCAGGCCGAGCTGCTCATCCGCATTACCGAGGGGCAGGAGAGTGCGATTCCCATTTCGGTGGTGCCTTTTGGTAATCCGGACGGTGCGCAACCGCCGGAGGCCCTGTCATCCATCATTCGCGACGATCTGCAGATGAGTGGCGACTTTGATGTGCTCAAGCCGACACGCATGCTGAGCCTGCCCTCCAAGGGTAGCGAAATCTATTATCGTGACTGGCGCCTGCTGGGGCAGAAATTCCTGGTGGTGGGCAGTTACCGGCCCATCAGGGACGGCAAGGCTTACGAGCTGCAGTACGAGCTTTTCGACGTCAACCAGCAGAAGCGCGTGTTCGGCGCCAAGGCTTCGGCGCCGGTTGGCAATCTCAGGGGCCTGGCCCATAGCGTCAGCGACCGCATTTATGAAGCCATCACCGGGGTCAGGGGGGCGTTCTCGACACGGCTGGCCTTTGTCACCCTGGCTTCGGAAAACGGCAAGCCGGTCTATCGTCTGCAAGTGAGTGATGTGGATGGCAAGCGATCCAAGGTGCTGCTGAAAACGGATGAGCCGGTGTTGTCCCCGGATTGGTCTCCAGATGGCAATAAACTGGCCTATGTGTCTTTTGAAACCGGAAGGCCGGCCATCTATGTCCAGGAAATCGCTACCGGGCAGCGGGAGGTTCTGGCTTCTTTCAAAGGCCTGAACTCGGCGCCAAACTGGTCTCCCGATGGAGAAAGCATGTTGATGACGCTGTCCAAAGAGGGCAACGCCGAGATTTACCGGATGGATTTGGGGAGCCGTCGGCTGGAGCGTCTGACCCATCACTGGGCCATCGACACGGAGCCCAGCTGGGGGCCGGAGGGCGATCGCTTCGTGTTCACTTCCGATCGCTCCGGCGGCCCTCAGGTCTATGTGATGGATGCCGACGGGGGAGATCCGCGGCGGCTGACGTTTGAAGGGCGCTATAATGCACGCCCTCGATTTGGCCCGGACGGCCAATACGTCTATTTTGTACACCAGCGTGATTCGAGTTTTCACATCGCGCGTATGGATATGGAAACGGGTCAGGAAACGGTACTGACTCGCACACGTCTGGACGAGTCTCCCAGCGTGGCACCGAATGGACGCATGTTGATTTACGCAACGGAGCAAGGTAAAAACAGCGTTTTGGCCGTAATTTCGAGCACAGGTGGGTCCAAATATTTCCTGCCCGCGAAATTCGGCGAAGTGCGGGAGCCTGCCTGGTCTCCATTTTTGAATTAACCCGAAAGAAAAGTACCTGACCAACAAGGAATGACTATGATCGATTCAGCAAAATACAAAGCCCTGATTCTGGCTTTCTCAATGGCCGTCGTTGCAGGCTGTAGCTCAACCGGTGGCACACAAGAGGGCGCTGCGGGCTCTGACGTCCAGCCGGTCGATCAGGCAGGCGGTGGCGAGGTTTATGGTGCTGAGGGCGGCGGTGACGTAACCTCCAGTGAGATGGAAGAACAGAAGACCGCCGCTGAGAAAGAAATGCAGCAACAGCAGCAAGCCAAACTGCGTGAAGTTCGTACTGTCTATTTCGATTTCGACAGCGCCGAGATCCGAGCTGAGTCCCGTGACGTGCTGATGGCTCACGCCCAGTTCCTGGCGAACAACCCGTCCGTGAATGTTGTGCTTCAGGGACACACTGACGAGCGCGGCACCAAGGAGTACAACCTGGCGCTGGGTGAGCGTCGTGCCAAGGCGGTTCAGCGCTTCCTGGTGGTGAATGGTGCTGACAACAGCCAGCTTGAAACCGTGAGCTACGGGGAAGAGCGTCCGGCCGTGATGGGTAACACCGAAGAGGCCTACGCCAAGAACCGTCGCGTCGAGATCATTTACCAGTAAGACTGAGTCGCCATGCGACGTTTTCTCATCGTGATGGCCCTGGCGGTGTCTTGCAGCACCGCCGTGGCCCAATCTGTGCCCGCCTTCCAGAGCCAGGACCAGGCCCGGTCCAAGAGCTCCGGAAGTGCGGAGCTTTTCTTTATGATCCAGCAGGTCCAGGAAGAAGTCAGGGAGCTGCGCGGGCTGGTCGAGAAACAACAGCACCAGCTGGATCGTCTATCCAAGCAGTCCAAAGACCGCTACATCGATCTGGATCAAAGGCTACTTGAACTGTCCAAGCGGGTGTCTGCTCTCGAAGGGCAGGGAACCTCGGCGACAGGGTCTCCCCAGGATGCCACCGGCAGCGCGAAGCCAGGCGGTAATGCTGATGGAGTGGCGCCATCAGAGGGTGCGGTCACACCCGACAAAAAGTTCAGGTCGCCGACGCTGGATGAGCGCAAGGCATATGCTGCCATCCAGGATCTGATCAAGCAGAACAAGTACGACGCGGCGGTCGACAGCATTTATGACTTCCTCTCTCGTTTCGAGGAGGGGGATCTGACCGTCAACGCGTATTACTGGTTGGGAGAGGTTTATCTGGTCCAGGACAAGCTGGACCAGGCCAAACAGGCCTTTACCGTTGTAACGGCTCGCTATCCTGAGCATCGAAAGGCCCCTGATGCGGCTTTCAAGCTCGGGGTGGCTATGGAGCGACAGGGCAATGAGGCCGAAGCGAAGCGTCAGTACCAGGACGTCGTGAGCCAATATCCCAATAGCAACGCAGCGAGCCTGGCCAAGGAGCGTCTGGGAAGCAGCTAGAGGGCTGTTCGTAAGCGCCGGTAGGGGGCGACCAAAAAAACGTAACGGATTTCACAAAAAGGCTTGCCAACGCCAAAAAAATCCGTACCATATGCGCCTCGTTTGGGTCGTTAGCTCAGTTGGTAGAGCAGTTGGCTTTTAACCAATTGGTCGCAGGTTCGAATCCTGCACGACCCACCAGTTTTTTTACGGTTCAGGCAACCGTCGGCAAGCAGCGTCGATTCAGGTATTTGGGTCGTTAGCTCAGTTGGTAGAGCAGTTGGCTTTTAACCAATTGGTCGCAGGTTCGAATCCTGCACGACCCACCATTATTCAAGGGAGCCCAAGGCTCCCTTTTTTTATGGTCGCGCCCCAAGGAACGAGCGGGGCGGGCCGCAGTCCTACCACCAAGGGTGTGTTTAACAAGATCCACCCTTGGTGGTAAAAAGGTTCATGACAAACGGATCACAGCCCGCTGCAGGGGTTGTATAATGCCGCGCAACCCCAATCTGGAAACGGTAGGCTCGCCGAGAGACAGTGGTATGACGAGACACGAAGACAGGATCCTGGTTCAGGAGCATCTGGCCCATGAGCACGAAGCGCCGGAACTGAGTCCAGAAGAGCAGGCCCGCCTGAAAGCCCGGGTTAAGGAGCTGTTGGACGCCGAGGATGCGGTCCTGGTGGCTCATTACTACACCGACAGCGTGCTCCAGGAGCTTGCCGAAGAGACCGGCGGCTGTGTAGCCGATTCCCTGGAAATGGCCCGATTCGGCACCCAGCATCCCGCTTCGACGCTGGTGGTCGCCGGTGTCCGCTTTATGGGGGAAACCGCGAAAATCCTCAATCCGGAAAAACGCGTCCTCATGCCCACGCTGGAAGCCACGTGCTCCCTTGATATTGGCACACCGGCGGACGAATTCTCGCGTTTCTGCGATGAGCATCCCGACAGAACTGTCGTTGTCTACGCCAACACGTCGGCGGCAGTGAAGGCCCGTTCTGACTGGGTGGTAACCTCAAGCTGTGCCGAAGACATCGTCAGTTACCTCGACAGCCGGGGCGAAAAGATCCTGTGGGCACCGGACAAGCACTTGGGCGACTATGTGAAACGTTCGACCGGTGCGGACATGATCCTGTGGGATGGTGCCTGTATCGTCCACGAAGAGTTCAAGGCGCAGGGGGTTCTCGATCTCAAGGCCATTTATCCCGAAGCTGCCGTGCTGGTCCATCCCGAGTCTCCGGCTTCCGTGGTGGAGCTGGCGGATGTGGTGGGATCCACCTCCCAGTTGATCCATGCGGTCCAGACCATGGAGCGGGAACAGTTTATCGTTGCCACAGATAACGGTATTTTCTACAAAATGCAGCAATTGGCCCCCAACAAGCTGCTGATTGAGGCGCCCACCGCTGGCAGTGGTGCCACGTGCCGTAGCTGTGCCCATTGCCCGTGGATGGCGATGAATGGCCTTGAGAATCTGATTCACGTCCTTGAAACAGGGGATCAGGAGGTCACCGTGGATGAGGGCGTGCGAGAACAGGCTTTGCGCCCGTTACGGCGGATGCTCGATTTCACGGCAGAGCGCAACATCAAGGTGGCCGGTAACGCCTGATCACGCGGGCAGGACGTCAGTGCTGACGGCCAGAGTACGGCTTGTCAGGCTACTGATTCTGCCTTCGCATCTGTTTCCGGGCATCTTCCATGCGATCCCGGATCACATCCTGCACTGACGGTTTGTCGGCGGCTTTCTTCAACGCTTCTCTCAGATTAAGTAGCGCCTGTTCGGGATCTCCCATCAGAAGCGCGTATTCGGCTTGCGCCCGGTGGACTTCGACGATATTCCTGGCTTTGCCCTGGGCCTCTGCCAGGGCCTGCCACAGTGATGCATCCGCCGGATGCTGGCGGGTCAGGCGCTGGAGCAGGCGCGCAGCTGCCAGGGGCTCGTTCTTTTCCAGTGTGACGTCGGCCAGGGCCCGGCTGATCGGGAAGTTGTCGGGATTTCGATCGAGTGCCTGCTTTAACAGGCTTTGTGCATTATCAAGCTCACCCAGTTTCTTGTAGGCCCTGCTCAGGCTAACCAGGAAAGTAATGCGCCCGGGGACATCCTGAAGCAGTTCCTTGAGCTGTTTCACCGCCTGCTGCGCCTGCCCGTTCTGAAGCAGGGCGACCGCATAGCCGTAACGAGCGGCCAGCAGCTGTGCTCTCGGCGTCTCCTTGTTGTCCTTGACGAAAGCTTCAAAACGTTTCACCGCCATATCCGGAGACTCGGCGTAATGAGCCATCATTCGGGCTCGCATCAAATGGTATTCGAGACTGTCGCCGCTTGAGCTGGAGGGGTACTGCGCGGCCCGGTTACGGGTGTCGGCGACTCGGGATTCGGTCAGTGGGTGCGTGGAGAGGTATTCGGGCGGGCGGTTACCCTGGAGCCGTGCCTGCTGCAGCATCTGCTCGAACATTTGCGGCATGGCCTGTGGGTCGAAATCGGCCCGCGCCAGTATTTGCATGCCGACACGATCGGCTTCCTGCTCGTTGTAGCGGCTGTACTGGAGCATATCCTGCGCCACTGCGGCCTGGCTTCCCGCAATTGCAGCAATGCCGAGATCCGAATGGGTGACTGCCGAGAGAATAATTCCGGTCACCATGCCAGCAATGGCCAGCGGCTGATTGAGCTTCTGGTTTTCAAGGCGGCGCGCGAAATGCCTTTGGCTCAAGTGGGCCAGTTCGTGGGCCATAACGGCCGCGAACTGCTGCTCTGACTCGGCATGCAGAAACAGGCCGCCGTTGACACCGATAATGCCTCCGGGCACCGCGAACGCATTGATCTCGGGATCGTCTATCATAACCAGGGTAAGGTTCCGGTCTGCCAGCGGGGCATAGGGGACCAGTTCGTAGACGACGGAATGAAGGTAATCGAGCAGCAGCGGGTCTTCGATTAGGGGGGTATTCTGTCGCAGCGAGCGCAGCACCTGTTGCCCGATCGCCTCCTCTTCCTGCGAGGAAAACAGGCCGCCGCCGGCGCCGCCCAGGTCCGGAAGCGGTTCGTCCCCAAAGCTGGTTCCAGCCAGCACGAGAAGGAGGGTGAGGATGCTGGCGTGCAGTATGGGCCGGATATATGGGCGGAGATCGTGTAAGCGCATGATTAGCCGATAGTCCCGGTATTCACATGGATCCTGCGCGGTTACAATGCCACAGTTTCCGTTGCCTGGACAGTCGCACAAACCACAAGGTCAGCCGGGCTCGGGCTGAACGAGGAAGGAGTTTATCATTTGAAGTCTACGCAAAAGCTGGATGCCAGCGGTCTGGAGTGCCCCATGCCGTTGCTCAAGACCAAGCTTGCGCTTAATACCATGTCACCGGGTGAGGTACTTGAGGTATTGGCGACGGATCCAGGCTCGGCGCGGGACATTCCTGCCTTTCTCAAGTTGTCTCCCCATGAACTGCTGGAGTCGGAAGAATCCGAGCAGGGCTTGCGGTTCTGGATTCGCAGGGGGTAGGCATGGTCAAGGTACTGAAGGATCTCGCTCACAAGTATTTCTCCGACGACGAGGCGATCACGCTTTTCCTGCTTCTCGTGCTCTCCGTCGTTTTCATTGTTTTTCTCGGGCAGATGCTGGCCCCGGTCATTGCCTCGGCGGTGATTGCCTACATTCTGCAGGGGATGGTCGCGCGCCTGCGGCGAGTCGGTGTGCCGCGTCTTGTGTCGGTCAATATCGTCTTCGTGGTGTTTCTGGGTGGGTCATTGGGCTTCCTGTTCGGTTTGCTCCCGCTGATCGGCGCCCAGGTTACCTCCCTGGCCAGTGAGCTGCCGCGTATCATGCGAGCCACCCAGGATGCGATCGAGGGGTTGCCCCGGGACTATCCGCACCTGTTTCCCCCGGACATCATCAACACCACGTTCCACCAGATCACCTCTGAAATGGGGCAGGCAACCCAATGGCTGGTGTCCTTCTCCCTGGCAAGCATTCCCAACCTGGTGGCCTGGCTGATTTATCTGGTGCTGGTGCCGATACTGGTGTTCTTCTTTCTCAAGGATCGTGAGGTCATTACCGCCTCGATTGCCCGGCTGCTGCCTACGGAAAGACCCATGATGACCCGCGTCTGGCGGGAGATGAACCAGCAGTTTGCCAATTACATTCGCGGCAAGGCGGTGGAGATCCTGATCGTTGGGGGTGCCACCTACATCGCGTTCAAGTTCATGGGACTCAACTATTCCGCCCTCCTGGGGTTGCTGGTGGGCCTGTCGGTGGTGATTCCCTACATCGGTGCCGCCGTGGTGACGTTGCCGGTCACCATGATCGGTTTTTTCCAGTTTGGCTGGAGCGGGGACTTTCTCTGGCTGATGGTCATCTACGGCGTCATCCAGGCCATCGATGGCAATGTGCTGGTGCCACTGTTGTTCTCGGAAGTGGTGAACATGCACCCGGTGGTGATCATCGTGGCAGTGCTGTTCTTCGGCGGGATCTGGGGGTTCTGGGGGGTGTTCTTCGCCATTCCCATGGCCACGATTCTCAAGGCCGTCCTGTCTGCCTGGCCCGTGAAGGATGATCTGCCTTCAGAGAATGCTTGAGGCCCCGGCAAACGGGGCCTGAGACGCATTTCTAGCCGTGCAGCTCCCGCGCGGCTTCCAGTACCTCTTCGGCGTGGTCCTTGACCTTCACCTTGCGCCATTCGCGCCGTAAAACGCCATCGCGGTCAATCAGGAACGTACTGCGCTCGACCCCAAGACTCTCCCGTCCGTACATTTTCTTCAGCTTGATAACATCGAACAGCTTGCACACCGTTTCGTCCTTGTCGGACAGCAGCTCGAACGGAAAGTCATACTTGGCCTTGAAGTTTTCATGGGCCTTGATGCCGTCCCGGGAAACACCCAGGATCACTGTGTCGAGGGCCTTGAACTGATCGTGTCGGTCGCGGAAGTCCTGGCCTTCGGTCGTGCAGCCCGGCGTGTTGTCCTTGGGGTAGAAGTAGATGACGACCTGCTTGCCCTTGAGGCTGGACAGGGAGATCGTCTGGTCGCCGGTGGCAGGCAGTTCGAAATCGGGTACAGGTTGGTCAATGGCCACTGTGGTCATGTCAAAGATTCCTTGGTGACTAGGGAGCTCGAAGCGGTTCAATGACGGCGTCCAGATTGCGCTCGTCACAGAACACCATGAATTCCTCACGAAGCGCCGGCAGGTGCGTGTTGGTGGGCAGTCGCACCAGCATGTTCATGGAGAAGATGCGGGTGTCGGATTGCGGCGCGGTCTGGGTGTTCGATTGCAGGTCGTCCACCGCCACACCCCGGCTGGCAAAGAACAGCAGCATGTCGTGAATAATGCCCGGGCCGTCCACGGAGACCAGATTAACGTTATAGGGGATGCCCGGGCGATTGGGCTGGCCGGGTGTGCGGGCCACCTGCACGGCAAACTCGGCCCCCTCGCGAATTTTCTCCACACCCTGTTCCAACCGCGAAACCGCATCCCAGGGGCCAGTTACCAGCATATAGGTGGCCGTTTCCTCTCCCAGCAGGCTCATGCGGCAATCGAGGATGGTGCAGCGGTGATTGGCGACAAGGCGGCTCAGCGTCAGCAGGACGACTTCCTCTTCCTTGCCGACGGCGGTCAGGACCAAATAATTCTCGCGCTTTACGGGCGTGGACTGCTCAGTATTCTTTCGGCCGATCACAGTGTCGTTTCTTCCAGGCTTGGATGAGTCAATTATACGTGGGCACGGTTCGCAGGGGCGCCCTTGAAAGAGGGCCATATTCGGGGCGCCCCGGCACGAAGTCAAGGTGGTCCCTGGAACTGTTTTGACGGCCCTCCTTATTAAGAGTTCGACACTGGACGGCTCGTGGCCCTTGTGTCACTCTCGACCCGACATTACCATTACCGTTTTTTACGATTGGAGCGGTTATGATCACTGGAAGCCTTGTCGCGCTCGTCACCCCCATGCACCCCGACGGTACGGTGGATTGGGACAACCTTGATCGACTGGTGGATTTCCACATAGACAAGGGCACCGACGGGATCGTGGCCGTGGGAACCACCGGCGAGTCTGCAACCCTGACGCCACAGGAACACTGCGACGTCATTCGTCGCGTAGTCGAGCGTTCGGCGAAGCGGATTACGGTCTTGGCCGGCACCGGCGGCAACTCCACCCACGAATCGGTGGACCTGACCCGTGAGGCTTACCACATCGGTGTGGATGCCTGCCTGCTTGTGGTGCCGTACTATAACAAGCCGACCCAGGAAGGCCTGTATCGCCATTTCCTTAAGTGCGCGCAGGAAGTGCCTGTGGATCAGGTGCTTTACAACGTTCCGGGACGGACGTCCTGCGATATGTTGAACGAGACCGTGCTGCGCCTGGCCGATGTGCCCAACATCATCGGGATCAAGGACGCGACGGGTAACATCAGCCGCGGTGAAGAGCTCATCAATATGGTGGGTGACCGCATGGCGGTCTACTCAGGCGATGATGGCACGGCCATGGAGCTTATGCTGCGAGGCGGTAAGGGCAATGTGTCGGTAACGGCCAACGTGGCGCCCGACCTGATGGCGAAAATGTGTGCCGCGGCCATTGCGGGTCGGGAAGAGGAAGCGCGTGAAATCAACGATCGCTTGATGCCCCTGAACCGGAAACTGTTCCTCGAAGCCAATCCGATTCCCGTCAAGTGGGCGCTGCAGCAAATGGGCATGATCGGAGAGGGGATTCGCCTGCCTCTGACGCCCCTGAGCGAAGAGTATCACGAGGAAGTTCTGGAAGCGCTTCGGTTCGCAGGCGTTCTCTAGCATTCGCCACCACCCTTCACTGGGCGACCGGCCATCAAGCAAGGTTTGGTTGGTCGCCAGTAATTTCTGGAAGGTCTACATGACATCAACGGGTTCGACCATGAGGCGGGTCGCTCTGATTGCCGCGCTCGTATCGTCGGGCATGCTCGGCGGTTGTTCCATGCTCCATGACCGCACGGAAGATTACGTCAAACAGGAACAGGCCGGTCCCCTGCATTTGCCGGACTGGTATGACAGTCAACGGATCAAACCCATCCACCCGGTTCCGAGTCTGGATCGCAATACCGTCGCCAGCGGCGGAACCTTTGTCCTGCCCAAGCCGCCGGATCTGACCAGCGACATTCTGGAAGAGGACCTGGTGGTCCAGGAAGCCGGTGAACAGGCCTGGCTGCTGGTCAACGAACTGCCCGGCCGGGTCTGGCCGTCAGTCTCCGGTTTCCTGGGAGCGCACGGCGTCAGTGTCTCGATTGAGAATCCACGTATTGGCCTGATGCAGTCCGAGCCGGTCAATAATAGCCTCAAGACGCGGCAATGGCTGGCCCTGAAGGATGAGGAGATGCGCCCTTCAGTGCTGCAGGCCCGGATTTCTCCAGGGGTCAGGCGTCATACCACGGAAGTCCAGTTTCGTCTGCGGCAATTGGACGAAAAACCGGATGGGATGCTGGGTTGGCAATCGGGTAGCGAGCACCAGCAACTGGAAAAGCGGCTGTTAACCGAGCTGGCCACCTACATGAAGGGCCAGGAAGGCGACAAGGCCTACTCGCGCCTTGCCCTTGAAATGAAGGAGGAGCCCCGTATTCGCCTGGTCAACGATCAGCCCGGCGAGCCTTTCATTGCTCTGGACCTCAGTCATGAACGGGCCTGGGCCGAAATCAGTCGCGCCCTGTCGGAGGCGAACGTGCCCGTGGTCGATATCAACCGCGGTGAAGGGCTCTGGTATGTGGATTTCCGTACCGAGGACGAACGTGAAGGTGGCTGGTTCTTCTGGGCCCGGGATAATTCTCCGCAATACACCTTCCTGGTGAAACTGGCGCGGGTCGATGGCCAACTGCGACTGACCACGGCCAAGGCGCCGGACTACGACGGAACGGATCGTAGTATGCGCCTGTTATCGGAAATCTATGAACGACTATACTGAGGCAGGGCCGCTGTCACGGCCCGTCTCGATCTTGGAGCAGCAGATGGAAAAACGAGAGATTCTGTATTCCGGAAAAGCCAAATCGGTCTACAAGACAGATGATCCGGAGCGCTATGTCATGCTTTTCCGCGATGATACTTCCGCGTTTGATGGGCAGAAGCGCGAACAGTTGCAGCGCAAGGGGATGGTCAACAACATCTTCAACGCCTTCATCATGGAAAAGCTGGAGGAAGCGGGTGTACCCACGCACTTTGCCGGCCGTCTGAATGAGATCGAATCCCTGGTCAAGCGGCTGGACATGATTCCGGTGGAATGCGTGGTGCGCAATGTGGCCGCCGGCAGTCTCTGTCGCCGGCTGGGTATCGAAGAGGGCCGGGAGCTGGATCCGCCAACCTACGAGCTGTTCCTGAAGAACGACGAGCTGCATGACCCGATGATCAACGAGAGTCATGCCATCACCTTCGGCTGGGCCGGGGAAGATGAATTGGCTGAAATGAAGCGCCTGACGCTGGTTGTCAACAACGTGCTCAAGCAGCTGTTCCTGGACGGGGATATGCTACTGGTGGACTACAAGCTCGAATTTGGCCGGGTAGGGGATCAGATTGTATTGGGCGACGAGTTCAGTCCGGACGGCTGCCGTATCTGGGATCGGGAAACCCGCAAGAAAATGGACAAGGATCGCTTCCGTCAGGGATTGGGTGAGGTCATCGAAACATACGAAGAGGTTGGCCGCCGGCTGGGAATTCAGTTCGATTAGAGGGCGGCCGGCCCGGAAGAGGAGAACTACACCATGAAACGCCTCCTGACTTTTACCAGCTTGCTGGCGATCGGTGCATACAGCGTACCGGCGTCTGCGGATGTCATTGGCGCCTCGGCCAGCGCCACCCTCTGGCCGGGCTCCATTTCCGGCCAGGTGCGCAAGGATGGGGATCGGGTCGATCTTGAAGATGACCTGGGCCTGGACGATGAAACCTATTGGAGCCTGGAAGCGGCCATCGAACATCCTGTTCCTGTTTTGCCGAATCTGAGGCTGGCCTACTACAACATGGAACACAGCGGCACCGGCAATACATCCGTGGCCAACTTTGGCGGTATCAGCCTGAATGGTGACGTCGAGACCGATCTCGATCTCAGCCATTACGATGTCACCCTGTACTATGAATTGCTGGACAACTGGGTGAATCTGGATGCCGGTCTGACGGGCAAGGTCTTCAACGGTGAGCTTGTGGTGCGCGACAAGACCACCGGCCAGACCGATCGCACCGATATCGACGCCATACTGCCCATGATCTATGGCCATGCCCGCTTCGACCTTCCCTTCACCGGCTGGTCGGTAGGTGTGCAGGGCAATGGCATCAGCTTTGATGGTGATAGCGCCTACGATATCGCCGGCTACGTGAATTACAGCGTGACGGTGCTGGACGTTCAGGCTGGTTTCCGGGAGATGGCCGTCGACGCCGAGGATATTAACGATGCCGATGTGGATGCCACGGTCAACGGGCCCTATCTGAAGGTGGGCGTCGATTTCTAGCGTTGCGCGAAGGTGTCGACCCTTTGCCTTTTGGGCGGGACAAACTGCCTGATTCATGAGGTATCTCAAGTTTGTCCTGCGCCCCGTAGGGCATGCTGTCACAGCTAAAGCCTGGTGATTGCTTGTTCCCGGCCGACAGGATTCGGGAAGAGCCGGGAATTCCAATCATAATCAAACCATAGGGACTCGACATGAACCGTCTTGGACGTCTGCTTTCGATCACTCCGCTTGTGCTGATGGCCACACCTGCCCTCAGCGACGTGTTTGGTGCGGCGGCCAGTGCCACGTACTGGCATTCCTCCAACAGTGGCAGCATCGAGAAGGGGAATTCCGGTGCCGTGGACCTGGAAGACGACCTCAATTTCAAAGATGAGGACTTTTCAGTCATCACCGTCGCTTTTGAGCATCCGGTACCCGCATTGCCCAACCTGCGCTTTCAGTATTTCAACATGGATCAGGCCGGCTCCGGCAACCTCCCCAATGACTTTGGCAATGCCCAGGCCGGTTACGTCAATACCAACCTCGATCTCAGTAACTACGACTTAACGTTCTATTACGAGATCCTGGATAACTGGGTCAACGTGGATGCCGGTGTGACCGGTAAACTGTTTAATGGCGAACTGACGCTGCGTGACAGCAATGGCAATGTCGATGAAACCAAGATCGACACCCTGATGCCGCTATTGTACGCTCAAGCTCGTTTTGACGTACCCGGTACGGCTCTGTCGTTGGGGGCCGGAGGCAATTACCTCAGCTATGATGGTGACGAGGTCTACGATCTGGCAGCCTACGCCAATTACCGCATTGTGGTTCTTGATATTCGGGCGGGCTACCGTGAAATGCGGGTGGATGTCGATGATGTCGAAGACGTGGATGTGAATGCCACGATCAGCGGACCGTATCTGGAACTGGGTGTGAGCTTCTAGCGGTTCAGGAACCGACGTGGAGGGCGGGAAACAGGGGCTGGGGCTTCTGTTTTTCCGCAGCTTGAGCAGTCTGCTGTGACTTTAACTGTTTTTGAAGGAAGGGGATAAGGATAGTGCGAATCCTGGTTACCGGTACTGCCGGCTTTATCGGATCCCACGTGGCTCAGCGTCTGCTGGACCGTGGCGATGAAGTCATCGGCGTTGATAACGTCAACGATTACTACGATCCGAGTCTCAAGGAAGCGCGACTCACGCGCCTGGTTCCGCAGGGCGGGTTTACCGAAGTGCGTGAGGACGTGGCGGACCGGGAGGCCATGGAGAAAATATTTGCCGAATACAAACCGGACCGTGTGGTGCACCTGGCGGCTCAGGCCGGCGTTCGTTATTCCCTGGAGAATCCCCATGCCTATGTCGACAGTAACCTCGTTGGCTTCACCAACATACTGGAGGGCTGCCGTCACAACGGGGTAGAACACCTGGTCTATGCGTCCAGCAGCTCGGTATACGGCGCCAACGAGGCCATGCCGTTTTCGGTGCACGATAACGTCGACCACCCGCTGAGTCTCTACGCGGCGTCAAAGAAGGCCAATGAACTGATGGCTCACACCTACAGCCATCTGTATGGTCTGCCCACCACAGGACTGCGGTTTTTCACCGTATACGGGCCCTGGGGTCGTCCTGACATGGCGTTGTTCATCTTTACCAAGCGTATTCTCGCCGGTGAGCCCATTGACGTTTTCAACCATGGCCACCACAAGCGTGACTTCACTTACATCGATGATATCGTTGAAGGCGTTATCCGCACCCTCGATCACGTCGCGCCACCGAACGCGGAGTGGAAAGGCGAGGCGCCGGATCCCGGTACCAGCCGGGCGCCTTACCGTATCTACAATATCGGCAGCAACAATCCGGTAGAACTGAGCCGGTTTATTGAGGTGCTGGAGGAGAAGCTGGGGCGCAAGGCCGAGAAGAACCTACTGCCTTTGCAGCCGGGGGACGTACCCGCCACCTATGCCGATGTGCAGGCCCTGATCGACGATGTGGGCTACCGTCCGGATACGCCGGTGGAGGAAGGTATTTCCCGGTTTGTGGACTGGTATCGGGAGTTCTATCAGGTATAAGTGCACCTGGTTGCGGCGTGCCCCTGGTGGCTTTTTAACCATCGGGTACGCCGACATTGGGAATTCCCAAAAAACGGTTGACCCACCGGGGGCAGATCGCTATATTACGCACCCGCAGCACGATGTAGGACCATAGCTCAGTTGGTTAGAGCGCTGCCTTGACATGGCAGAGGTCGGCGGTTCAAATCCGCCTGGTCCTACCACTTTTCCCTCTCCTTTCCTTTCCAGGCGTTGAAACGCTTTTACCGTCGTTAAGTTGGCTCGAGCAGCTCAGCAAATTCGGTAAGCCTTTGCCAGAATTCAGGTGCTCCCGCATAATCGTTCACATTGATACTGATCGGGTGTTTCGATGCGCTATCTCAAGAACTTCAATCGCCGTCTCAGGGAGTTGCGGGATCGGGAACAGCTTACCGAAGCTGATATCGCCCGCATCTGTAATGTCGATGAACCTGTCGTGCATCTTTGGGAGAGTCGCGACCGGGCCAACCAGGCCTTCCCCACGATCGACCAGCTGCTCGATCTGTGTTTTCGAACTGGAACGCCCCTGGACCGCTGGTTGGATTTCGACGAGATGCCCGATGGTTGTCAGCTGGAATTGCCGGGCCTGGGGTCTACGGAAGAGGCGGATCTGGCCCCGCTGCTGGATGAGTTGGGCCGTGCGCTTCAGCGACTGACGCCCACAGAGGACGAAAGGGAGCTTCTGAAGCGCTATCGGGAGAGCAGCGAGGAAAACCGGCGCCTGATCCTGCAGCTGATGCGTTGAACGTCTCAGGAAGGCTCAGCTGAGGTGAGTACACCTTCGGTCTGGAGCTTGATGAGCTGCTGTTGATGATTGAGGTGAAGCACGATGTCTGCCTCGCGCGGCAGCTGCTCAAGCATGGCCCGCGTCAGTCGCTCATAGTGAGCCATGAAATGCGCAAAGCGGTCTACATCCAGCAGGTCCGCGCGATAGTCTCCCCCCTGGGACTTTTCCAGCTTGACTTCCTGCTGCCAGCGCCAGCTCTTGACCGCCTCCCAATCCGGCGCCTTGAGGTACACTAGGCGGTCCAGTTTGGCGAACAGCGCCTGGTAGGGGCCGGCCAACTGCTCATTGACGAACTGGCGCCAATGACCGCCTGGATCGCCCTTGTACTCCAGATCGTTGATGGGGACATTGAGGTCACGTGCCGATTGCTGACGCGCACCCACACACCACCCCTCCAGCAAAATGATTTCCGGCCGGGGCGGGATGGTGGTCCAAAGCGTTTCGTCGGTGCGATCGTCCCGGCCCTTGTCGAAGTGAGGCAGTGGCACCGGAGCCTGCCGGGTGGGGTGGATGAGGGCCGCGATAGTATCCGCCAGGAGCGTGATGTCGTGCGTGCCCGGCACCCCTCGGGTCTCTAGCAACGGGTGCACCTGGCGCGCCCGCTCGAGACGGTCGGATTGCGGAAGATAGAAATCGTCCAGTGAAAGGATGCAGTTGCTCACCGCAAAGCTGTCCCGCAGAACCACCTGTAGCGCCTGCGCCAGGGTCGTCTTCCCGGATCCCTGGCTGCCGGAGACGCCGATGATCATGGGGCGGCTGAGGCGGCGCTGGGACTGAACCAGCCAGGCTGCCATGGGAATCAGCAGGGCCGGAAACAGGGTGCGATAGCGACGCGGCAGGGCATTGCGGGCAAGAAAGCGGTTGATGCCGAGGATGGCATGTTGTTCCGCCACACGTATGGCGCTTGAAGACAACGGCGTTTCCGCCGGCCAGCGCGCTTCCGGCAGGATTGCCTCCATAGGACGGGTTGGTGGGCCTTCCTGGCGCATAAGAAGAGTCTCGTAATGGAACCCGGAGAGGCAGGCGCCAGGTCCTGGACCTGTCCGCAGTCCCTCCGGGACAGAATATTATTTTTTGGCTTTGTATACGTTTTCGTACACGTAATTGGTGGCGTCCACGAAGCCGTCTATGCTGCCGCAGTCAAATCGGCGCCCCTTGAATTGGTAAGCCAGCACACAGCCATTCTTGGCCTGTTCCAGCAGCGCATCGGTAATCTGGATTTCGCCGCCTTTTCCCGGCTCGGTTTTTTCCAGGATGTCGAAGATGTCCGGTGTCAGAATGTAGCGACCGATAATGGCCAGGTTGGAAGGCGCTTTGTCCTTGGCTGGCTTTTCGACCATGTCCGTGATGCGGTAGAGGCCGTCTTTCATTGGCTCACCGGCAATGACGCCGTACTTGTGAACCTCCTCCTTGGGTACCTCCTCGATGGCAACGATGCTGCAGCGGAACTGCTTGTAGAGCCGTACCATCTGGGCCAACACGCCTTCCGGGTGGCCATCGGACACGCAAAAGTCATCTGCCAGCACCACCGCGAAGGGATTGTCACCCATCAGGTTGCGGCCGGTCAGGATGGCATGGCCGAGACCGCGCATCTCATTTTGGCGGGTAAAGGCGAAGGTGTTGTGGTCGATCAGATCACTGATGGAACTCAGTAACTCTTCTTTTCCCGTTCCGCGGATCTGATGTTCCAGCTCGTAGCTGATGTCAAAATGATCCTCGATGGCCCGCTTGCCCCGCCCGGTGACGAAACCGAACTCGTGAATGCCCGCTTCGGCCGCTTCCTCTACACCATACTGAACCAGCGGCTTGTTGACGATGGGCAGAATTTCCTTCGGCATGGCCTTGGTCGCGGGGAGGAATCGAGTGCCGTAGCCTGCCACGGGGAAGAGACACTTCTTGATCATTCGAAAGTTCCTGTTTAATGAGTGAATTCCTTCATTGGCGCACAGTGTAATCAACTTGAGACGCAAAATGGATACCCACCGGCGCTTTTACCCACGGCTGGTCAAGCTCAAGATCCTGGTGCCATACTCTGGAATACACCGTTACCCTAACCAAGGACAGCCGGTTTCAACATGAACCAAGTCAAGGAATCCTTCGATCTCGTGCTTTTTGGGGCACGCGGGGATCTGGCACGACGCAAATTGGTGCCGGCCCTGTTCAGTCTGTTTGCCGGCCAGCAAATGCCGGATCACTGGTCTCTGGTTGGGGTTGGGCGCACCGAAATGGAAAGAGACGCCTATCTGCAACTGGTTCGTGATTCCCTCGGCGAGTCGCCGGTCCCCGAGGAGGAACTGGACGCGCATTGGCACCACTTTGCCCGCCATATCGATTACTGCATCCTGGACGTGAGCAACGCGGAGCAGGTCACACAGCTCAGGACGAAGCTCGACGCCAGTGCCCATACGCTGTTCTACCTGGCAACCCCCGCCGAGCTCTACACCCACATCGCCCATAACCTCAACCACACCGGACTGATTAACGAGCGCAGCCGGGTGGTGCTGGAAAAACCCATTGGTCTGGATCTGGACACCGCTCGCGAGATATCCGCGGCCATCGGCACCTATTTTGACGAGAACCAGATTTATCGAATTGACCATTACCTGGGCAAGGAAACCGTTCAGAACCTGCTGGTGCTGCGTTTTGCCAACACCATTTTCGAAACCCAGTGGAACCATCGCTACATCGACCACATCCAGATCACCATCAGTGAATCCATCGGTGTCGAGGGGCGGGCCGACTTTTACGAGAGCACCGGTGCCCTGCGCGACATGGTGCAAAATCACCTTCTGCAGCTGCTTTGCATCACCGCTATGGAGCCCCCGCATCGACTGCATCCCGATGCAGTGCGGGATGAGAAGGTCAAGGTTCTGCGGGCGTTGCGTCCCCTGGATTCAGCCCGGATTCCGGCCCGTGTCGTGAGGGGGCAATACCGGGCCGGTTCCATCGACGGCCAGCCTGTAAAGGGATATCTGGACGAGCAGGGCGTTGATCCCACAAGCCGTGTGGAAACCTATGTCGCCATGAAGGTAGAGATCGAAAACTGGCGCTGGGCCGGCGTGCCTTTCTATCTGCGAACCGGCAAGCGCCTGGGCGAGCGGGCCTGCGAAATTGCGGTGCATTTCAAGGAGGTGCCACACTCCATCTTTGAGCTGCAACACCGCTCTACGATGGCAAACCGGCTGGTGTTCCGGTTACAGCCGGACGAGGGAATCAGCCTCTCCCTCTGTGAAAAACAGACCGGAGCGGGCATGAGTGTGCAGTCCAGTGAACTCAGCCTCAGTCCGGATCGCATGCGTCGTCTGCGCGTGCCAGATGCCTATGAGCGGCTGTTGGCCGATGTGATTGCGGGCAATCAGACCCTGTTCGTGCGGGACGATGAATTGATGGCCGCCTGGGAGTGGCTGGATCCGGTCATTCGCCACTGGGAGGATTCCGAGCAACGTCCGGAATTCTATACCGCCGGAACCTGGGGACCGCCTGCGGCCACGTTGCTGCTCGCACGGGATGGGCGGCTCTGGGACGAAGTGGGCGAAGCCGGCACATCGCAAAAGCAGTATTGAACGGGAATTCACGCGAATCAGAGGTTGGAAGCCTATGCACCCGGTCGTTGAAAGAGTCACCCAGCGCATTATCGAACGCAGCAGCGGGCCGCGGGACCGTTATCGGGCCCTGATTCGCCAGGCCAGGCAATCAGGCCCCAATCGGGCCGCGGTATCCTGCACCAATCTCGCTCACAGCTTCGCAGCGTCACCGCCGGATGAAAAGCTCATCCTCAAGCAAACCGAGCAGCACGCCAATATTGCCATGGTGTCCGCCTACAATGACCTGCTATCGGCGCACCAGCCCTATGTCCGCTTTCCCGATGTCATCCGCAAGGCCGTTGCCCGGGAAGGGCATGTGGCGCAGTTTGCCGCCGGTGTGCCCGCCATGTGCGATGGCATCACCCAGGGGCAGCCGGGGATGGAGCTGTCCCTGTTCTCGCGGGATGTGATTGCCATGGCCACCGCCGTGGCGCTGACCCACAACATATTCGACGGCGTCCTGTGCCTGGGCATCTGTGACAAGATCGTGCCGGGGCTGCTGATTGGGGCACTGCGGTTCGGGCACCTGCCGGTTATCTTCGTCCCTGGCGGTCCCATGCCTTCCGGACTGCCCAATAAGGAAAAGGCCCGCATTCGCGAGGAACATGCCGCCGGCAAGGTGAGCCGGCAGGCGTTGCTGGAGGCTGAAGCACGTTCCTATCACGCCCCGGGGACCTGCACCTTTTACGGCACCGCCAACACCAACCAGATTCTGATGGAGGTGATGGGGCTGCATTTGCCGGGCGCCTCTTTTGTGCACCCCCACTCACCGCTGCGGGACCTGTTGACCGAGGCGGCGGCCCGGCGTGTCACCCATATCACCGCGTTGGGCGACGACTACCGGCCGGTGGGCGAGGTGGTGGACGAGCGCACAATGGTAAACGCCATGGTGGCGCTGCTGGCGACCGCCGGATCGACCAATCACACCATTCACCTGGTGGCCATCGCCCGTGCCGCCGGCATCATCATCAATTGGGACGATTTGGCCGACCTGTCACGTGTGGTGCCGCTCATGGCGAGGGTCTACCCCAACGGTGAGGCCGATATCAACGCCTTTGACGCTGCCGGCGGGGTACCTTTCATGGTCCGGGAGTTACTGACGGCCGGTCTTCTGCATACGGATGTCCGGACGGTGTGGGGCGAATCGCTGTGGGATTACGTGACCAGGCCCGTAGTGGACAGTGAGGGTGGATTGGCCTGGGAGGCGGCCTACCGTCATTCTGCCGACACAGCCGTGTTGCGGCCGTCGGACGCATCATTCTCACCGGAAAGCGGCCTTCGTGTGCTGGAGGGCAACCTGGGGCGGGCGATCGTCAAGGTTTCCGCGGTGCCCGAAGACGCCTGGACCATTGAAGCGCCGGCACGCGTCTTTCACAGCCAACTGGCCCTCAAAGAGGCCTACGAGCGGGGGGAACTGACCGGGGACATGGTTGCGGTGTTACCGGCCCAGGGCCCAAAGGCCAGCGGAATGCCGGAGCTGCACAAGCTCATGCCGATTCTCGCCAACCTGCAGGCCAACGGTCAGAAAGTGGCCCTGGTCACCGATGGCCGGCTCTCGGGGGCCTCGGGCAAAGTCCTTAGCGCCATTCATGTGACACCGGAGGTCGCCTGCGGCGGTCGGCTGGGTGAGGTGGCCAACGGTGACCGTATTCGTATTGACGCCAATACCGGCGAACTGACCTGGCTTGGCGGTGATGCGGATAGCCCTCGCGCGGTGCGTTGGGAGCGGACCAACGAAGGGTTGGGGCGGGAGCTGTTTCAGGGCATGCGGGACAACGTTACTTCCGCGGAGGAAGGGGCCACCACCTTTAACTGGACGCCCTGAGGCTCCTCTTTTTCATACCTGCGTCGTGGTTTGTTGCCAGCTGACGTGACACAGGGTAACCGGCAGGTCATGGCTCATGGCGTAATGCAGCCAGCGCTGTTGGTTATCCTGCAGGCGGTCGCCGGGGCCTTTGACCTCGATCAGGCGATAGCGTCGCTCGACCGGCCAGAACTGCACCAGATCCGGCAGCCCCGAGCGGTGGCCGCGGACATCCTGCAGCAGCCTTTGAAACCAGAGGCGGAGATGACTTGCCGGAATGCATTGCAGAGCGTGTTCCAGTAGGGACCTGTCGAGCCTTGTCCAGTTCACCCACAGGCTTTGAATGCCCCATTTCTGCTCGTAACGGCGACGGACCTGGTCGATGTAGCTGCCGTCTTCCAGCGTCTTCAGTGCCGCATTGAACAGATCCTGCCGTCGCGTCACAAAATCGGTCCTGTGGAGGTCAGCCGGCGCCGACTGGAAAGGATGAAAGAACGCGCCCGGCAAGGGCGCAAACAGGGCGTCCCAGCACAGTAACCCAAACAGACCGGTGATCAGGGCGTTTTCAACATAATGCACCTCGCCGCCGGACGTCGTCTCCAGTGCTTCGGCTGCCAGCAGTTCCACGGGGACGGGGCGGGAAGGGAGTCTGAAATCCAGGCGCGGCGTCGCGGGCCGGCGTGAATTCGGTGACACCGGGAACCCCAGTTTGCGATGCAGGCGGGGGAGGGTGCGCCGGATCATTTGCTCCTCGGCCTCCCCGCCGGGGGCTGACAGAGCGTCCTGGGCCAGTGCCAGGGCCTGGGCGGGCAAATCCTTTCGCTCCAGCACCCGGATCTGACGAAAGCGTGTTTCCGGGTGGTGGCTTCGCCGATAGAGCGTTAGTGCCTGATCCAGGTCTTCCAGTCGTTCACAATGCCTTGCCAGCTCGAACAGTAGGCGCGAGCGGCGTTCTTCCAGCCAGGCATTATCCGGCCGTGACGGCGTTATATGCGCCAGCGTCTCAGCCAGGGTCGCCTCACCGTCCTCGAAGCGTTTGCGGTTTTCGTGCAGCGTCAGGTAGTCATCGAGATCCCGGCGACAGTTGAAAGCGCGGGATTCTTCGCTCAGGGGAACGTTTTCAAAGTGGTAGAGACCCAGCTCGGTAAGCACGAACTCGCGCCAATCCTGGTGGAGATTGCCAAAGAACATGAGCCGGAAGCGACCGCAGATGGGCATGATTACAAGCCGGTACACGCGATCGCCCAGCCCGGGGCACCACGCTTGCAGCGTCATTTGGTCCTCGATTAATCCAATGGCGGCTTCTGCCAGATCTTTCTTCGACGCGCGGGGGTAATCATTGGCCAAAGGCAGATGGTTGCGCAGTTCCTGGAGTGTTGTCTGACGAAACAACTCCTTTACGGACAGGCGCGGGCGATCGTCCACCCAGCCGGCCTGCACCAGCGGTGCCATGGCCGTATCCGTGCAGCCGATTTCGTCGTAGTTCAGCCGGCTGTGACGAAAAAGCTCACCCTGTCTCATCACCATCCTGACCAATAGCGCCTGGGAAGGCAGGGGAACCTGGCGAAAGCCATACAGAAACGCCAGCTCTTCTGTGGTCAACAAGTCGCGGTAGCGTTGTTCGAGCCAGTCCAGAACCTGGTGAAAGTTGGCAAGGTAATAGCGGGGATCGTCGAGTTCGGCCATGAGGTGCTAAAAGTGTGTATGTATATACAGTTTATCAGGTGCGATACGGGGAACCAATTTGTCGTACATCGGCTGTCATCAGACTGTCCCCGGAACGTCACTGCCACGTCATGGGCATTTTGCAGGCTGACCATAAACCTGCAGCAAATGAAAGGGGGTGGCTTTGTACCGGTACCGGAGCGTGTTCATATCCGATCTTCATCTGGGGTCGCCTGATTGCCAGGCGTACTACCTCTACGATTTCCTCAAGACCGTTCGCTGTGAAACCCTCTATCTGGTAGGCGATATCGTCGATCTGATTGCCATGCAGCGCAAGGTTTACCTGCCAGAAAGCCATCGCCGTGTAGCGCGCCGTCTGGTGGCTTTGGCCAGAGAAGGTACGCGGGTGGTCTACATTCCCGGCAACCACGATGAGTTTTTCCGCAGTTTTTGTGGCCAGCATCTCGCCGGCATCGAATTCCAGCGCACCGCGCTGCATGTGACCGCCGATGGGCGCCGATTCAGGGTTTGTCACGGAGACCAGTTCGACCAGGTGGTTCGGTACAGCCCCCTGATGTTCCTGGTCGGGGATCATGCCCACGGCCTGCTACTGTGGCTCAACCGATGGCTGAACCGCTGGCGGCGAGTGCGGGGGCAGCCCTATTGGTCGCTGGCGGCCTATCTGAAGCAGCGTATCGGAAAGGCCCGGGCCTTTATCGACAGATTTGAACGTGCCGCGTTGGCTGCGGCCGAGCGGGGCAGGGCCGACGGTTACATCTGTGGTCACATCCACTCCGCAGGATTCCGGGCCGGGAACAACGGCCTGTACTGCAACGACGGAGACTGGGTGGAGCACTGCACCGCGCTGGTGGAGGATGACAGCGGTGCCCTGAGCTTGCTGCACTGGTCGGAAAGGCCGCAGATCATTGCCCGTGAACCTGCACTGGCAGCGGATCCTGGCCAGGCGCTACCCGTTGGACCGCTTGCCTCCCGTACGACGGTTTCTGGTTAGGCGTTGATTTTAGTCGCCCCTGCGTTCCGCCAGCGCCTGGCATTCCAGGCAGAGTGAAACTTCCGGCCGTGCCTGCAGGCGTTTCAGGGCAATCGGTTCATCACATTCCCGGCAGCAGCCAAAATCGCCGCTCCCGATACGGTGTAAGGCGCGGCGAATGCCCCTCAATTGCTGCTCGTACTGGACGACGTTGGCTGCGGCCATGGCCTGTTGCTGGAGAGCGTCGCCGCGCGATACCCGTCCGGTACTCTGCTGATCGAGTTCCACGGTCCGGGAGCGCTCACGCGCTGTTTGCAGCGCCTCCTCAATGGCTTCTGCCCGTTTTTCCAGCTGTTGCTTGAAGCCGGCCAGTTGAGCTGCCGTCAGCGCACTCATCGGAGCTCTCCGGTGGGATTGTGCGTGGAGCGGCCCTCGCGGTAATCCTTTAGCGCCGAGCGCATATCCAGACGGGCCTGCCGGCGCAGATCGGCTTCCCCAAAACGGCGTTTCTGCTCGGCGGTTTCCGGAATGACCTGGGGCACCTCGGTGGGGTGCCCCTCCTCGTCCAGGGCCACAAACGTCATGTAAGCCGACACGACATGGCGGTGCTCGCCGGTATAGCTGTTCTCGGCCACTACTTTCGTTCCCAGTTCCATGGAAGAGCCCCAGGCGCGGTTCAGCGATACGCGGAACAGCAGGGTTTCATTGGCACGGGCCGGTGCCGTGAAGTGCAGGCTGTCGATGGATGCCGTCACGCACACCCGTCCGGAATGGCGTTCGGCCACAACCAGGCTCAGGCGGTCGCACAGGCCCATGATGAGTCCACCAAAAACGCTGTCGTTGGCATTGAGGTCATTGGGGAACACCTTGTAAACGTGTTCATTGATGGCAGACTCGGCAACGGGTTTGCCTGTTAGCGAGGCATCCTCGGACATGGCTTCTTTTCTCCCTGATAAACTGATATAGAATCGAGTCATACCATAACGCTGTCGACTGCGAGGGGGAACCGGCCCCGAACTTTCAGCCAAGGAGGTACCACCATGACCCTGAAGGGCCACAAAAGTTTAATGCCCGAGCCTGAAGATGCGCTTCCAGGCCGTGACCAGCCGATCGAGACGGCAGAGACCCATTATGTGAACGGGCAGCCCCTGAAACCGCCTTTTCCGGACGGAATGGAGGAAGTCCAGTTTGGCATGGGCTGCTTCTGGGGCGCCGAGCGCTGTTTCTGGTCGCTGGACGGTGTCTACGTGACAGCAGTGGGATACAGCGGAGGTTACACGCCCAACCCCACCTATGACGAGGTATGCAGCGGCCAGACCGGTCATGCTGAAACCGTGCGGGTGATCTTCGACCCGGAAAAACTCAGTTTCGACAGTCTGCTCAAGGTGTTCTGGGAAAACCATGATCCGACCCAGGGCATGCGGCAGGGCAACGATGTGGGGACGCAATACCGCTCCGTCATCTATACCACGACGGACGAGCAG
Organism: Marinobacteraceae bacterium S3BR75-40.1; assembly: GCA_042862465.1. Classification (GTDB taxonomy): domain Bacteria; phylum Pseudomonadota; class Gammaproteobacteria; order Pseudomonadales; family Oleiphilaceae; genus JASTVH01. Next base: position 95,268 of record JASTVH010000005.1, read on the forward strand.
TTCGATCGCGCCATGGCCAGCAGGGATCGCTACGAAGAGGCGCTGGAAGCGGCCGGTCATGGCGAAATTACCACCGAAATCCGCCAGGCGGGTCCCTTCTATTACGCCGAAGCCTATCACCAGCAGTATCTGGCCAAGAATCCGGCCGGCTATTGCGGCTTGGGGGGAACCGGTGTGGCCTGCCCGGTAGGGCTGCTGGAGCAGGGGGGATAACCAACGATCTTCCCGGTCCAGCCCCGGAGTGTCAGGCATAAAAAAGGCCCCTCAAAGAGGGGCCACAGGTCAGCTTCGGAGAGGTCAGCTGATGGAGCCTAATGGCTCACGGGGTTTAAAGCCTTACACCACCGCGGGTAACCGCGGCCTGGACAGGTTTGGGGAGGCGCCATCCTTCGACAGCGGCTCGATAGCCCGTCTACGCGTCGGCGGATTTGCCGGCGTCGGCGTTATCGCGCTTGGTCAGCGCGGTCGCCTTTTCAATCAATTCCCGAACTTGGGTTTCGGCCGTGTCCGCGTATTCGGTAATACGGGGACGCAGATTCTGCTCGTACGCCTCTTCGGCGCGGGTCCGGGCATAGGCTGAAGTCATGTAGGCGTTCCAGGACAGGCGCTTGCGCGTGTCATAGGTTGCCGCGTCCAGATTCAGCATCAGATTCTTGAGCGTCGGGTTCTTGGCCCGCAGTTGGGTGACCACGTCGCCCAGACTTTTCACCTGGTTCAGGTCGACGCCCAGTTCTTTCAGTATAGCCTTCAATTCACCGCTTGCGCGGGTGAACTGCTGGTTGAGGGCTTCCTGCAGTTCGCCCTTCACGTTGGTGATCTGTTCGAGGGACTGCTTCAGTCGGTCCTGCATGTTCCGTACTCTCGTCTCGTTCAGTCGTCATTGCGTTATGAAACAAAAGTTACGGAAAAAAATTAGAATAATCACCCTAATCGTGACAGGGAGTCACTTTTGTGGTGTGTAACCGAGCCGGGCCAGGGTGTCGACGATGGTTTGGGTCTGGCTGTCGATCTCGATATTCACGCTATCGCCCGGTTCCAACTGACCGAAATGGGTGACACGCAAGGTTTCCGGGATCAGATAGACGCTGAAACGATTGCTCTCGACTTCTCCGATCGTCAGGCTGGCGCCATCAATGGCAATGTAACCCTTGGGGATGACGTAGGGCATCCATTGCTCAGGCACTTCGAAGGTGATTCGACGATTGTTTTCCGGCGTCTCGACTGTGGCCACTCTGGCGACCGTGTGCACGTGCCCGGACAGCAGATGGCCGCCGATCTCATCGCCAATGCGAGCCGCCCGCTCGAAATTGACGCGGTCACCTGCCTGCCGATCTGCCAACGTGGTACAGCGCAGTGTTTCCATCATGATGTCGAAGACAAGCTGATCGCCCTGGTGGCTGACGACCGTCAGGCAAGCACCGTTGAGCGCCACCGAGGCTCCGATAGTGATGCCCTCGAGGGATCCCGGCGGAAAACGCACCTCAAAGCGATGCAGTCCTGAGTGCTTTTCGATCCGGGTAATCTCGGCCTGGCCTTGAACGATGCCTGTGAACATGACTGCCGTCTCTCCTCATTGGATGGTGGGCTGTAGCATAAGGGGCGGATACAAGGGGCTCAAGCGAGGACGCACGCCGTCGCCAGGTTCGGTAGAACAAAGGGGCGGGAAGGTGCGAAAAGCGAGTCCGCAGGCGCACCCGGGGACTCGCTTCCGTTGAAATCAGACCTTGTTGTGGGAAGACCGTCTGAATTCGCTCAGGGCACGTAGCACATCGGCCCGGGCGATCATGCCGATGATCCGGCCTTCCTCGCAGACCGGGTAGAGCTTGGGGCGCCGATTAAGCATCTGTTCAGCGAGGCTCATGATATCCACGTCCGGGTGAATAAAGAACGGGTCGGTCCGCATGATGTCACCGGCGACTTCGTGTTCGGTACTGTAATAGCTGTCGTTCAGCATCTGCTTGATGCAGTCCTGCTCGGTAATAAAGCCCACCAGCTTGCGATTCTCGTCCAGCACGGGGGCCCCCATGACGCGGTTTTTTACCAGCTGGTCGACCACCTCTTCGATGCCGGTGCTCGGTGAGAAAAAGACGGAAAGGGGCTTCATGTAATCGCGAACCAGAATGTTTGGAGTGCTCATGCTTTGTCCTGCGGTTGCCTGTTATAAACAGAATTGGGTTGTCATTTTGTTTATGGGGGGCGCCAGTTCCGGGCGGGTCATGGCCTGGAGTGCGGCGACCCCTTTTCACTCAAGAATATGTGTTTACTGCCGTTAAGTGAAATAGTTATAGAGCATTGTGTTAACAGGAAGCTCTTATGGATAGACCGCCAGTTTAGAGCGGTGATCCATACGGTGACTTGAGCTATGTTAAGAAATGGCCTGATCGTGCCGGCCGGTTCTGAAGAGGCCGGAAATGCGGATGAACAGAGCATGAAGAATGCGCAGCGGGCCTGGATGAGAAGACGTTATGGCGAGTGAGAATACCGGCAACCGCAACAACCTGGGAACCCGGGATCCGCTGCTGCGGGACAGTCCGGTGGTCCACCGTGGCCCGACACCCGTGCGTGCTCCTGCCCGCATAGAACAACCTGAGTCGTCAGAAACCACGTCGGATCAGGAGACAACGTCTCCGCCGGCGCCCCAGTCCAGTGAGACACAGGCAATCCCCGAAACGGAGCCGACTGGCAGTGCGACCCGGGTGGATGAGAGGCAGCACTGGGCGCAGCGTGTTGCCCATCGGCGCCGGTTATTGCAGAGCTGCCAGGCGATCCAGCTTTATGACTATGGCTTGCTATCCCTCCCGGGGTGGCCAGAAAACCGAGCTCTGGCCATGGCGGCCCGTCGCCGGGATTACTGGATCCTGGTGATGTCCCTGTTTGCGCTGTGTTTTGTCGCGGGCATGATGGATGTGGCGCCAGCCTGGGTGGGTGGAGCCGGTTTTGGCAGTTTTATGGTAGGGCTGCTGCTACTGCTGCCGCCAATCCGCAAAATGCTGGTATCGTCTCAAAGTTACTTTGAGCTGCGGGCCGTGCGCCGGCGCCTGATGCGCCAGGCGCGAGCCCATATCACGCACCTGGAAGGGCAGAACGGCCTGGCCTGGTGCTGCCGGGAGCTGGGGGAGTTCAACGAAAATCTCAAGGGCAACCGCTATCAGGGTATCTATCGGCTTTCCCATGCCGGCACCTTGCCGCACTACATTCGTTCCCGGGCCCATGTCCGTCTGTATTTGATGTTTCTTCTGGAGGCGGACCGGGCTTACCGTGCATTGGAACGCGCCTATCAGCGCGACATGATGCGTGGGCTGGACCAGGGCTGGGTAGAGGAAAAGCCCGCCTGAGCCAGGGTGTGTCATTGCGGTGCATCCTGTGAATTTATGCACCTTGGCGGTGCATAAATAATCCATATAGGTGTTCTCTCCGCATCGTTTTGGTTCACTCCCCCATTTACCTCTCTGTTAAAGCGTAAAATGCACTAAATTGGTACGATTATTGATTGTAAGTGCCCCGGTTTGGAACCTGAAATAGAGAGTTTAAAACGGGGAGAGCGGCAACTGTGGAAGTCAATAGTGCAGTAGAGACGTTGATACAGAGCGCAAATACCTTTTTTATCCTGCTGGGTGCCATCATGGTGCTGGCGATGCATGCGGGTTTTGCGTTTCTAGAGGTGGGAACGGTACGTCACAAAAACCAGGTCAACGCCCTGGTTAAAATCATGACTGATTTTGGTATCTCCACGCTCGCCTATTTCTTCATCGGTTATTACATCGCCTACGGACAGACCTTCATGGCCGGGGCGGCGGAGTTGACCCAGTCCAACGGCTATGAGCTGGTGAAGTTTTTCTTCCTGCTGACGTTCGCGGCAGCGATCCCTGCCATCATTTCCGGCGGCATCGCCGAGCGGGCCAAGTTTTATCCCTTGCTGATCGCCTCGGGGCTGATTGTGGCGCTGGTCTATCCGTTCTTCGAGGGAATCGTCTGGAACGGTAACTACGGTTTTCAGGGGTGGCTTGAAGCCACGTTTGGCGCCGGCTTCCATGATTTTGCCGGTTCCGTGGTCGTTCACGGTGTTGGTGGCTGGGTGGCGCTGATTGCAGTTTTGCTGTTGGGTGCCCGTAATGGTCGTTATCGCCAGGGCCGTGTGGTGGCCTTTGCGCCATCGAATATTCCCTTTCTCGCGCTGGGTGCCTGGATTCTCACGGTGGGCTGGTTTGGCTTCAACGTGATGTCCGCCCAGACGCTGGACGGCATCAGCGGACTGGTGGCCGTTAACTCACTGATGGCCATGGTAGGCGGTATCGTCGTCTCCATGCTGGTGGGTCGGCGGGATCCGGGCTTTATCCATAATGGACCACTGGCAGGACTGGTGGCGGTTTGTGCCGGTTCAGACCTGATGCACCCGGTGGGTGCGCTGGTGACCGGTGGTGTGGCCGGTGCCATCTTCGTGTTCATGTTCGAGTGGGCACAGAACAAGATTGAGCGCCTCGACGACGTACTCGGTGTCTGGCCGCTGCATGGCATCTGCGGTGTCTGGGGTGGTGTGGCTGCGGGCATCTTCGGACAGGCGAGCCTCGGCGGCCTGGGCGGCGTCAGTCTCGGAGCCCAGATCGTGGGGACGCTGGTGGGTGTCCTGGTGGCCGTCGTTGGTTCGGCGATCGTTTACGGTGTTGTCTCCAAAGTGGCCGGCCTGCGTTTGAGCCAGGAAGAGGAGTTCAATGGTGCCGACCTGACCATCCACAAGATTGTGGCGACCAACTGGGAATAGAGAACGGTAAAACGGACCGGGGGCGTCTATTCCAGACGCACCCGGTATACCTCACTCAGTGGAATCAGTTTTTCCCGCGCCATGGCCAGCGCATTGCTGGTCAGGGGAACCATACCATCCTTGAGAGCCTGCGCCTCGATATCCTGTGACTGCACGCCGCTGGTGATCATGTGCCGAATGGCTGGCGTCACTTCGAGCAGTTCATAGGCTGCCATCCGGCCATGGAAGCCCAGGTCCTCGCATTTGTCGCAGCCCTGGCCTTTCCAGAAGACCTCATCCCTGCCTACCCCCAAAACGTCCCGAACCCCTTCGGGGATCTCTTCCGGTGCCAGACAGTGGGGGCAGTTTTTCTGAACCAGTCGCTGGGCCAGGATGCCGAGTAGTGTGCTGTTGAGAAGGTAAGCCGGGATGTCCAGATCCAGTAGCCGGGTGATGGTGGTGGCTGCGCTGTTGGTGTGCAGGGTCGTCAGAACGAGATGCCCGGTAAGGGCGCTTTCCATGGCCATGGTGCCGGTTTCGCGATCTCGTATCTCCCCGACCATGATGACGTCCGGATCATGCCGGAGTATATGGCGCAGCGCCCGGGCGAAGGTGTAGCCGATCTTGGGTTTGACCTGGATCTGCAAGGTGTTATCGATCTGATATTCCACCGGATCCTCAACCGTAATGATGTTGAGGTTGCGCTCGCGGACTTCATTGAGCACGGCATACAGGGTCGTGCTTTTCCCGGAACCGGTGGGGCCGGTAACCAGCAGGACTCCCTGGTTGTGGCTGATCAGATGGCGAAAACGCGCTTCATCCTGTTCTGAAAAACCGATCTGCGACAGCGTCTTCATGCTCTCGCGGGTGTCGAGAATCCGGATGACCATGCTTTCGCCCAGGGTGGTGGGAATCACCGAAAGCCGCATGTCGATCATGCGATTATCCACTTTCATCTTGTGCCGGCCGTCCTGGGGCAGGCGGTGTTCTGCGATGTTCATGCCGCCGAGAATTTTCAGGCGACTGGTAATGGCCGGTAGGGCGCGGGTATCGATGGTGCGGATTTCGACCAGACTGCCGTCGATTCGGAACAGTACCGCGACGTTGTCCTTGCGTGGACGCAGGTGAATATCCGAGGCGCGCCGGTTGATGGCGTCCTGGATCAGGTTGTCAACGAAGCGGATGGTCGGGCGGTCCTGGGCCAGTTGCTGCATTCGCCGGGCCCGTTCGTGCTCGGAATACAGCGGGTCTTCCTGGGACTGGGCGATGGCATCAATGCCCCCGTAGTAGCGGCTGATGGCCAGGCGGATATCAGCCGCCTGGGATAGGACGGGTTCAACCATCTGGTCACTCACGAAGCGCAGGGCATTGACCTGGTCGCCAGCCGTGGGATCGCTCATGGCAACGATCAGCTTGTCCCGATGAATCATCAGGGGCATGACGTTATAGGCACGGGCCACGTCTTCCGGAATACGTTTGCGGGCTTCTTCCTGCACCTTGAACGTGGCGGCATTGACGATGGGGATGTTCAATTGCTCGGAGAGTGCGCCGAGCACCTGGCTGGAGGTGGCCATGCCCGCTTCCACCAGGATCTGCCCCAGACGCTTATGTGTCTCCTTTTGCTCCTGAAGCTCCAGCGCTTTCTCCAGCTGGGCCTTATTGATGACGCCGGCATGCAGCAGGATATAGCCAATCAGGTGGCCGGTTTCCGGACACTGGGTATCAAGGCGGGAGGCCAGTTCATCCGGGGTCACTACATCGTGGGCGTGAGCCATTGTTGATCGCACTCCTTAAGACTTGACCTGAATTGCTTCGCAACGCACAGGCCCTATCTTGACAAAAAAACGGGTCAAACGTATGTTTAAAACAATTGTTTAGATTAATGGACGTTTTGATGGCGCAGTCCGACACGGTCGATAGAATTCTCGACGCGGCAGAAGAACTTTTCGCCGAGCGGGGTTTTTCCGAAACTTCGTTGCGGATGATCACAAGCAAGGCCAAAGTGAACCTGGCCGCGGTGAACTATCATTTCGGTTCCAAGAATGCGTTGATCCATGCGGTGTTTGCCCGCTTCCTGACCCCATTCTGCATCTCTCTTGAAGACTCCTTCGACAAGATCGAGGCGCGTGGTGCCACCTCACTGGAAAACATCCTGCTGGCTCTGACCCAGACGGCAGTCAACCTGCCGCGGCGCAATGACCGTAGTATCGCCATCTTCATGCGCTTGCTGGGATTGGCCTATACCCAGTCACAGGCGCACCTGAGACACTTCCTTGAAACTGAGTATAGCGAAACATTCGGCCGCTTCATGCGTCTGTTGAAGCAGGCGACGCCGGAACTCACCTCGGTCGAGCGTTTCTGGCGCATCCAGTTCATGCTCGGCGCGACGGCTTTCACCATGTCCTCTAGCGATGCCATGAGCGACATCCTGAAGAACAAACTGGGAGTCGATACGCCGGTTGAGGGTATTGTCACCCGCCTGGTGCCGTTCCTTGCGGCAGGTATGCAGGCTCCCACGACCAATCCCATCTCGCAAACCGCGTAATTCTCACTGGCAGTTTTGCGCGGAGCCGGCGGAGGGTAATAAGATAGCGGCTGTGGAAGCCGATGACGTCGGCTACATGCTTCACAAGGAGTGCCAGCCCGACCGTGACTCACCCAGCCGACACCCCCCGTATCGTTATTTCGATCCCCGACCAGGAACTGATCCTGTATACGTCTCAGGGGAGCGTGCGTTACCCCGTATCCACCGCTTTGAATGGTCCTGGCGAACAGAATGGTAGTGGCTGTACGCCCCGGGGGGTGCATCGTATTCGCGCCATGATAGGAAAGGGCCAGCCGATCTATACGGTTTTCAGGGGCCGGCGTCCGACCGGGGAGATCTACAGCGCCGCACTGGCAGCGGAATACCCCGAACGGGACTGGATTCTCACGCGGATTCTGTGGCTCTGTGGGAACGAACCGGGTTTCAACCGTGGCGGCGACGTCGACTCCATGCGCCGCTTCATCTACATTCATGGCACGCCGGACACCGAACCCATGGGCGTAGCGCGTTCCCATGGTTGTGTCCGCATGCGCAATACCGATGTGCTCGACCTGTTTGATAGGGTGCAGCCCGGTACCGAAGTCGACATCAGGGAGTAGTCCGCTGCTCAGCGCATGGGTTTGCGGGCATCCGTGATAACGCCACTAAGGAAGAGGAACAGCCGTAGTGTTACCCAAAGAACTGGATCAACTCTTGAAGTCCTGGGGGATTGGGGACGTTGATATGCGAAGCACACTGGTGATCTTCGCAATCATGGCCCTGACCGCCCTGGTGTCTTTTGTTGTCAGTCGTATCGTCTACAAGCTGGAGAAAAAAGCGACCTCCAGCAAAAACCTTTGGGACGACACCTTCCTTCATGCGCTGCGCAAGCCCGCCATGGTCTTCATCTGGGTGCAAGGGGTTTTCTGGTCGGCGCAACTGGCCAAGCGTATATCCGATGCGTCGATATTTGAGGCCAACCAGACGATTCTGAAGGTGGTCATTATTCTCCTCATCGCCTGGACCTTTACGCGTTTCGTGCGCGGTGCCGAGCGGATCATGATGTCCGGTCGCATGCGTCAGCCAATGGATTACACCACCGCCAATGCGATCAGCAAGCTCTCGCGGGCGGCGATTGTCATCACCGCGGCGCTGGTGGTCATGCAGACGCTGGGTTACAGCATTTCCGGCGTTCTCGCATTCGGTGGCATCGGGGGTATCGCCGTCGGCTTTGCCGCCAAGGACCTGCTGGCCAACGTATTTGGCGGTTTCATGGTTTATATGGATCGCCCATTCAAGGTGGGCGACTGGATCCGCTCACCGGACAAGGAGATTGAAGGGACCGTTGAGCATATTGGCTGGCGTCTGACCCGTATCCGTACCTTCGACAAACGCCCACTCTATGTGCCCAACGCCGTATTCACCCAGATTGCGGTAGAGAATCCATCGCGCATGACCAACCGGCGCATCTTTGAAACCGTCGGTATTCGCTACTGCGATGTTGATCGCATGGGGGGCATTGTCGACGAGGTGCGTGAAATGCTGGAGAACCATGAAGAGATCGATACTTCGCAGACCCTGATGGTCAACTTCAATCAATACAACGCCTCATCGCTCGATTTCTTTATCTACTGTTTCACCAAAACCACGGAATGGACCCGATTCCATGCCATTAAGCAGGATGTACTGCTGCGTATCAGTGAAACCATCGCCCGACACGATGCCGAGGTCGCCTTTCCCACGCGTACACTGCATTGGGGAGATGAGGCGCCCGTCGGTGAGAAATACCGCGACATGCATCTGGGTGACACGCGGGCGGAAACCCATGGCAAACAAACCCCTTATGGTGATGAAGTGGAGCAGGAATCGTGATGACACAATCGGCGCCCGTCGCCATCATTGGTGGCACCGGACTGACCGCACTGGAAGGTCTTTCCCTGGATGATGAAAGGCAGATTGATACCCCCTGGGGCAAGCCTTCCGCCCCTGTGCTGATGGGCACCCTGGCCGGGCGCCCGGTGGCATTTCTGGCCCGTCACGGTAATCCGCATCGCATACCGCCCCATGAGGTGAATTACCGGGCCAACCTCTGGGCGTTGCAATCAGTTGGCGTGCAGGAGGTGATTGCCGTCAATGCCGTGGGCGGTATCCATTCCCGAATGGGGCCGGCTACCCTGGTGATTCCGGATCAGCTGATCGATTATACCTGGGGGCGGGGGCATACCTTCTTTGAGGGGGGCCTGGAAAGCACCACGCACATCGACTTTACCTTTCCGTACCACGATGAGTTACGACGTCGGCTGGTGGAAGCGGCAGCCTCACTGGCGCTGCCGGCAGTGGACTTCGGGGTGTATGGTTGTACCCAGGGGCCACGCCTGGAGACAGCGGCGGAGGTGGCGCGCATGGAGCGGGATGGCTGCCACCTGGTGGGGATGACCGGCATGCCTGAAGCGGCGCTGGCGGCTGAGCTGGACATGCGATACGCCTGCGTGGCTCTGGTGGTTAACTGGGCCGCGGGTAAGACGGAGAGCATCATCACCATGGCCGACATCGAAGCGGCCATCGATGACGGTATGGGGCACGTGAGGCGCCTGCTTCAGACGGTACTGGCCTCGTAGGCCTTACGCCTCTAACCGGCCAACAATCATGGCGTTGCGCCCGCGGCTGGGGTGTCCGCTGTACCAGAGACGGCATCCGCTTCCGGCTCGATCGGTTCAAAATACACCAGCAGTTCCAGGGTAGGGGCGTCCAGCAGGTGCAATTCTTCGCTGCGCATGCGACGGGTTTCCCGCAGCCAGCTGATAATCTCCGTCTGCGGTTCAGCGCGCCATTCGGTGACGTCAAAGTTCAGGGCGGCGAGTGGGTCGTCGCTGGAGGCCATGCCAGTGTCGCCAATAGTCTCCGTCTGGCGCAGCGGTGACCAGGCCGGTGCTTCCGGGATCCGGTCCTCTTCGGAGGGCAGGCTCAGATCGAACAGTTCGGCATTCACGTGCAAGTAACGCCGGCGTTTGATCTGAATGGTGCCTTCCACCTCGTAATGGTCGCGATAGTGATCGCCGATGCGGATTGTCAGCGGAGGCGTGCCATGACCCGGTGGAAACGCTTCTTTCCACCCGATCAGCATCAGAGGCTTGTAGCGGCCGCTACGAATCAGGCGATCCCGGGCGGTTGTTAACGTGAGTTCCTCTTCCGGCAGGAGCGTGCGATCAACGGGTTCTTTCTCATTTGCATCCACCGGCTCGCTCTCTGGCGACTGGGTGCTCTGCACGATCGGTTGCTCGGCGCCGTTGGGTGTGTCCTGTTTTTCTGAATCGTTCGCCCCGCTTTCGTTCCAGGAGGGCCCCCAGATCACCGGACCGGCATCCCTCTGCCACTGAGGAATCGGCACGTTGGCCATGTCCTCCAGTCCAGCCTCATCGATCTGGCTCTCCAGTGGTCGAAACAGCAAAAGTTCAACCCGATAGAGATTCTCTTCCCGGGCTGCCTCGTCGCTGATCTGCTGACCGCTGGCGGTCAGCGAAAGCAGGTTCAGGCCGGCGAGCAGGGTGAGGGTTGGGACGACACGAACGAGATTACGCATTGGTCTGGGCGGTCTCCAGGGTTTGTAGGAGCTGATCAATGGCGGAGAGTTTACCATCGGCATCCTGCGCGTTCAGCCTGAAACGCAGTTGATTGGCATTTTCCAGCCGGTAGTTCTCGGGCTCCTGCTGAACTTTCTGCACCAGCACCAGCGGATCCACTTGGGTATGGTTGGCGAACTCCAGGCGGCCCCATTCACCACCGGCATCGATCTTGGTAATACCCAGCCGATCGGCTTTGAGGCGCAGTGTGGTCTGCCGGATCAGGTTTTTGGTGGGCTCGGGGAGCAGGCCGAAACGGTCGATCATCTCTACCTGCAAGTCTTTCAGTTCTTCCTGGCTTTTCACGCTGGCCAGACGCTTGTAGAGGATCAGGCGGTTGTGGACATCGGGAAGGTACTCTTCCGGTATCAGCGCCGGAATGCGCAGAGTGATTTCGGTGCCGTGCTGCATGGGCAGCTCGGCATTCGGGGTGCGTCCTTCGCGGATGGCCTTGACGGCTTCGTCGAGCAGTTCCATGTAAAGCGAGAAACCAATCGATTCGATCTGCCCACTCTGTTCCGCGCCCAGCAGCTCACCGGCACCGCGGATTTCCAGATCGTGGGTGGCGAGCATGAATCCGGCTCCCAGGTCCTGGGCGGCGGCAATTGCCTCCAGGCGTTTCTCGGCATCCTTGGTGAGCTTGCGTTCCTGCGGTGTCAGCAGGTAGGCGTAGGCTTGGTGGTGGGAGCGTCCAACCCGTCCGCGCAGCTGATGCAGCTGCGCCAGTCCGAACTTGTCGGCGCGATTGATGACGACGGTGTTGGCACTGGGAATGTCGATGCCGGTTTCAATGATGGTGGTGCATACCAGCACGTTGAAGCGCTTGTGATAGAAGTCCGACATGATCTGTTCCAGTTCGCGCTCGCGCATCTGGCCATGGGCCACGGCGACACGCGCCTCTGGAATCAGTGTTTTGATCTCCTCGGCGGCTTTCTGGATGGATTCCACTTCGTTATGCAGGTAATAGACCTGACCGCCGCGGAGGATTTCCCGCAGCACCGCTTCCTTGACCAGTGCATCCTCTTTTTTTCGCACGAAGGTCTTCACCGACAGGCGTCGGGCCGGCGGTGTGGCAATGATGGAGAGGTCGCGCAGGTGGCCCATGGCCATGTTCAGCGTTCGCGGGATGGGGGTCGCGGTAAGCGTCAGCATGTCCACCTCCGCTCGCCAGGCCTTGAGCTTCTCTTTCTGGTTGACGCCGAAGCGATGCTCCTCGTCGACGATGACCAGGCCCAGATCGCTGAAGGTGATATCGCCCTGTAGCAGCTTGTGGGTGCCTATGAGGATATCGGTTTTTCCCGCTTCCACGCGCTGGATGGTTTCTGATTGCTGCTTGCCTGAACGGAAACGGCTCAGCAGTTCCACCGAAACCGCCGTGTTGGCAAACCGGTCGCGGAAGGATTCAAAGTGCTGCTGGGCCAGCAGGGTGGTAGGCACCAGTACGGCGACCTGTTTGCCTGCATTGGTGGCGACGAAGGCGGCCCGCATGGCCACTTCGGTCTTGCCAAAGCCCACGTCGCCGCATACCAGACGGTCCATGGGTTGTTGGGCCTGCATGTCCGCGAGGACGGCGTCGATGGCCTGCTGTTGATCAGGCGTCTCCTCAAAGGGAAAAGCCGCGGCGAAATGCTCATAGTCTTCGCCCGGATCGGGAAACGCGAAGCCCTTGCGGGCTTCCCGGCGGGCATAGACATCCAGCAACTCGGCCGCGGTATCACGGATCTTCTCGAGCGCTTTCTGCTTGGCGTTGGACCAGCGTTCACTGCCCAGTTTGTGAAGTGGGGCGGTGCTGTCTTCGCTGCCGCTGTAGCGGGAAATCAGGTGCAGGCTGGAGACCGGCACATAGAGTTTGGCGCCGTCGGCGTACTCCAGGGTGAGAAATTCTGTGGTCTGACCTTCCACCGGGATCGTCTGCAGCCCCTGGTAGCGACCCACGCCATGGTCGATGTGCACGACAGGGGCGCCCACCCGCAGTTCCGACAGGTCCCGTATCACGGCATCGCTGGTGTCCTGGGCGCGCTCGCGACGGCGGCGCTGCATGACACGGCGGCCGTATAGCAGGGCTTCCGGGATCAAAGCCACTTTGGCATCAGGGATCCACAGGCCGCGTTCGAGAGGCGCTGCCGTCATGGCCTGGTCGGAATCGCCTCCCAGGAATTCCTGCCAGGTGCCCACTTCATCCGTGTTGATCCCGTAATTGTGCAGTTGCTCCTGCAACGCTTCCCGTCGCCCCGCGGTTTCGGCGCTAAAGAGGAGGCGGCCGGGGGTGGTGGCGAGAAAAGCCTTGAGGGCCTTGGCCGGTTCCTGCGCGCGTCCGTCCAGGGCCAGGTCGGGCAGGGTCGCTGTCGGTGCGTTGGTACTGCCGGGTTTTTCGTCGACAGCCTCACTGGACAGCGTTACACGGGGAAACCGCTTGAAAGCGGCAAAGCATTCATCCCGTGCCAGGAACAGTGATTTGGGCGGTAGTATGGGGCGCAGGCGATCGTAGCGACGGTCCTCGTAACGCGCGGCCACCTCCGATTCAAAGTGTTCCAGGGCCCCTTCGAGATTGTCTGGCGTGAAAACCAGGGTGTCCGAGGGCAGGTAGTCGAACAGGGTTGCCAGCTCGTCGAAGAACAGCGGCAGGAAGTATTCGACGCCCGGCGGACAGATACCCGACACCACATCCTGATAGACCGGCGCATCTTTCGGGGCCTGCGGAAAATGCTCAAACCAGCGATTGCGGAACTGCAGGCGCGTCTCCTTATCCCACGGAAATTCGTAGGCCGGGAGCAACTCGATGCGTTCGGTCTGCTCCAGTGACCGCTGGGTTTCCGGATCAAAGGTACGCAGCGTTTCGATTTCGTCATCGAATAGGTCGAGCCGGTAAGGCTGATTCGAGCCCATGGGGAAAATATCGATGACCGAGCCTCTGACCGCATACTCGCCATGCTGATAGACGTTTTCCGCATGCCGGTAGCCGGCCGCTTCCAGGCGCAGGCGCCAGGGTTCCACCTCCAGGGTCTGGCCCTGTTCCAGGATCAGGGTGTTGCCTTCGGTAAAGGACAGGGGCGCCAGGCGGTGCATCAGCGTGCGGGCGGGTATGACCAATAGGCCCCGCTGGATCTGTGGCAGGCGATGGAGCGTCCGGATCCGCTGGGAGATGATGTCCTCGTGGGGAGAGAACATGTCGTAGGGCAGGGTTTCCCAGTCCGGCAGGGTGAGCAGCTCCAGCTCCGTCTGGCCAGCCAGGAAAAAAGACAGTTCCTGTTCCAGCTGCAGGGCCTCGTCGGTGCCCTGGGTGATGGCCAGCGTCAGCCCGTGATGCTGCTTCGCGCTTTCGGCAATGGCCAGTGCCGCGGCGCTGCCGGACAGACTGCCCCAGCGCCGGTGGTCTCCGGCAGCTTCAGGCGCCTCGGGGGCAAGAATGGAATTGGTGGCGATCGACATATCAGCGGTGGTCATGGGTATCCGTTGCTGGCTGGCATAGCGGGCGTGCCACGCCATCATTGGTTACGTGGCCGGGGATGGTCTCCCACTTAACCCGTTGGGATGGCTGCGACAGGGAAGGGCATTCTAACGCCCTCGAGGGGCAGTGTCATGGTGGCACAGAGGTCCAGCTGGAAACCTTTCATTAATTGATCAGTGAGGTTTGCGACAAGCGCGTCGAAATAAGATAATATGCGCCCAAATTTTTCACGACCCGAGAGGTGTACTTGTGAGTCAGGAACAGTTGAACCGATACTTTGCGGACTGGAAGGATCGCGAAGCCTTGGCCGAGGCAATGATTCCCCTCATCGGCCGTCTTTACCGGAAGAACAATGTGGTCACGTCCATTTATGGTCGGGCCATCATCAATCAGTCCGTGATCGGTCTCCTGAAAGCCCACCGTTTCGTTCGCCAGATTGAAAACAGCGAATTGAACGTTAACGACACGTTACCGATTCTGCAGGAACTGGACAAGCTCGATCTGGGGCACGGTCATATCGATATCGGCAAGCTGGCAACCCGCTATGATGCCGTGCGCAACGAGCGCTCCCTGGAAGACTTCCTGAAAGAGGAAGTGGCCGAGATCGTTGGCAAGTACGACGAAGATCAGGCCCGCTGCCGCGAGCAGCATACCAAGGATATCGTGCTGTACGGTTTCGGTCGTATCGGTCGCTACCTGGCTCGCATCCTGATCGAAAAGGCCGGCGGCGGTAACAACCTGCGCCTGCGCGCTATCGTTTGCCGTAACGGCGGTGCTCCCAACGACCTGGAAAAGCGTGCCAGCCTGCTGCGTCGTGACTCCGTGCACGGTCCCTTCAATGGCACCATCACCGTGGATGAAGAGCGTCAGGCCCTGGTTGCCAACGGTAACTACATCCAGGTGATCTACTCCGATGGTCCCGACCAGGTGGACTACACCCAGTACGGCATTGACAACGCTATTGTTATCGACAACACCGGTAAGTGGCGCGACGAGGAAGGCCTGGGTCTGCACCTCAAGTCCAAGGGTGTTAGCCGGGTGGTGCTGACCGCGCCGGGCAAGGGCAACCTGAAGAATGTCGTGTTCGGTATCAATAACGACATGATCGAGGACGATGACCACATTGTCTCCGCGGCCTCCTGTACCACCAATGCGATCACGCCGGTGCTCAAGGCTATTCACGACGAGTTCGGTATCGCCAACGGTCACGTCGAAACCGTCCACGCCTACACCAACGACCAGAACCTGATCGACAACTACCACAAGGGTACGCGTCGCGGTCGTAGTGCGCCTCTGAACATGGTTCTGACCGAGACCGGTGCTGCCAAGGCCGTGGCCAAGGCGCTGCCGGAACTGTCTGGCAAGCTGACTGGCAACGCCATTCGGGTACCGACGCCCAACGTCTCCATGGCGATCCTGAATCTGAACCTGGACAAAGACGTAACCGTCGATAGCCTGAACGACTACCTGCGGGATATGGCGCTGCACTCCGAGCTGCAGAAGCAGATCGATTTCGTCAACTCACCGGAAGTGGTGTCCTCCGACTTCGTTGGCTCCCGCCATGCGGGTGTGGTGGACGCACAGGCGACCATCGCGGATGGCAAGCGCTGCGTACTTTACGTCTGGTATGACAACGAAGCCGGCTACAGTGCCCAGGTAATCCGCATCGTCAACCAGATTGCCGGTGTCGTCTACCCGGTCTTCCCCAAGCGCGGTCGCGTCCCCAAGGCGGACTAAGCGCTTCAGGTAAAAAGAGTGTGGCACCCTTTCGGGGCGCCACACTCTTTGTCCAACGTCCAACGTCCAACGTCCAACGTCCAACGTCCAACGTCCAACGTCCAACGTCCAACTTTCCGCCTTCCTTAATTTGGCGTCCTGCCAAACTCGCTGCAACGCTGTTTTTATCAAGGGCTTCTCCTTTAGTCTGTGGCATACTCCCAGCGCAAGCGGGCAGCCTGCATGAGATGTGTGGCTGTGAAAGAGAGGGCGCGCCACGTATTGCCCGGATGTATCGGTCCTGAGCCAGGAAATAAGTCTTTAGTGGTAGTCCGGGTATGTGGAAAAAAAACCTTGTCCTCTCTATAATTGGCACGTTTCCAAGCTGCCCCGGCTCCGACCGCCATACTTGGCGCTGCCAACACTGACAAGAACGCAATGTTCGTTGTAATTCGCAATTAATTCGGATTGTGCTGGTGTTGCCATCGGGTGGGAGCCCGCTGGGTGCGAATCCATTTTCCTGTAGTTTCTGATGATTGGGCGGGGCTAATGATCAAGATCAAGAAAGGCCTGGATCTTCCGATCAGTGGCGCCCCCGAGCAGACCATTACCGAAGGCAAGCCGGTCAAGCATGTTGCTTTGGTCGGTTTCGACTATGTCGGTATGAAGCCAACGATGGCTGTTCGGGAAGGAGACCGCGTGAAGCGCGGTACGCTGCTGTTTACCGATAAAAAAACCGAGGGAGTGCGCTATACCTCTCCAGCTGCGGGCACTGTCAAAGCCATTAACCGTGGTGAACGACGGGTGTTCCAGTCCATCGAAATCGAGGTGGATGATAGCGACGAAGCGGAGACCTACGCCCGTTTCGAGGCCACTGAGCTGGATAACCTGGAACGCCAGCAGGTGGTCGACAATCTGGTCGAGTCCGGACTCTGGTCCCTCTTCAAGACCCGGCCCTACAGCAAGGTGCCCGCGATCGATTCGGCTCCTCACTCCATTTTTGTTTCCGTGATGGATACCAACCCGCTGGCTGCGGACCCGACGGTTATCGTCAACGATGATCCTGAGGCCTTCGATCAGGGGCTGCGTGTGATTCGTCACCTGACCCAGGGCAAGGTGTTCGTCACTACCAAACCGGGCGCCCGGATTCCCGTTCCCAAAGATTCGGTATTCCAGCAGGAAACCTTCGATGGTCCGCATCCTGCCGGTAACGTGGGTACCCACATCCACTATCTTGATCCGGTCAGTGGTAGCAAAACGGTCTGGAGCATCGGCTATCAGGACGTGATGGCTATCGGGCGCCTCTTTGTTTCCGGTGAAGTGCCCTCCGAACGCGTGATTGCTGTGGGCGGCCCAAAGGCGAGCAAGCCACGGCTGATCCGTACCCGTATCGGTGCCAACCTGACCGAACTACTCGAAGGTGAGGTTGACCAGAACGTTCCCATCCGGCTGATTACCGGTTCCGTGTTTGGCGGACGCACGGCACGAGGTCCGGTGGCTTATCTGGGGCGTTTTTCCAATCAGGTCTCCGTGCTGGAAGAAGGGATCAAGCGGGAGTTCATGGGCTGGCTGTCTCCGGGCGCCAAGCGGTTCTCCAAGCTTAATATCTATCTCAGCAGTCTGTTTGGCGCCAAGTCCCTCGATTTCACGACCACGACCAATGGTAGTGAGCGCGCCATGGTGCCCGTGGGCAGCTACGAAGAAGTGATGCCACTGGACATCCTGCCAACGCAGTTGCTGCGATCACTGATTGTGGGTGATACCGAAACGGCCCAGCTACTTGGGGCCCTTGAGCTGGATGAAGAGGATCTGGCCCTGTGTACCTTCGTCTGCCCCGGCAAGTACGAGTACGGGCCCATTCTTCGTCAGAATCTGACTCGCATTGAGATTGAGGGCTAACCCATGGCGCTGAGAGATTTTCTCGACAAGATCGAGCCCCATTTCGAGAAAGGGGGCAAGTACGAGAAGTGGTACGCGCTTTACGAAGCGGCGGATACCATCTTCTACACGCCGGGCAAGGTGACCTCCACCACGGCCCACGTGCGTGATGGTGTGGATCTCAAACGGATCATGATTACCGTTTGGTTCTGTGTTTTCCCGGCCATGTTCTTCGGTATGTGGAACATTGGCTTCCAGGCCAATACGTTCCTGGAGGCGAACGCCCTGAGCATGGCGGACGGCTGGCATTCGAGCTTCATTGCAGCCCTGGCCGGCAATGATCCTGGTAGCGTCTGGGATAACTTTATCTACGGCGTGGCCTATTTCGTGCCCATCTACTTCGTCACCTTCGTGGTCGGTGGTTTCTGGGAAGTGGTCTTTGCCACCGTGCGCAAGCATGAGGTCAACGAAGGCTTCTTCGTAACCTCCATCCTGTTCGCGCTGATTTGCCCACCCACCATCCCGCTCTGGCAGGTGGCCCTGGGTATCACCTTTGGTGTGGTCGTGGGCAAGGAAGTGTTCGGTGGCACCGGCAAAAACTTCCTCAACCCGGCGCTGACCGGACGTGCATTCCTCTACTTTGCCTATCCGGCGCAAATGTCCGGCGACTCAGTCTGGACGGCAGTGGACGGTTTCAGTGGGGCGACGCCTCTGAGTGTTGCGGCAAGCGGCGGTATCGATGCGCTCAAGGATTCCATCTCCTGGATGGATGCCTTCTTCGGTTTCATGCAGGGATCGGTGGGTGAAACCTCCACCCTGGCCATCCTGATTGGCGGCGCCATCCTGCTGGTCATGAAGATCGCTTCCTACCGTATCGTCGGTGGTGTCCTGATCGGCATGATCGCCATGTCTTTGCTGTTCAATGCGATCGGTTCTGAAACCAATCCGATGTTCAGCATCCCGCCGCAGTGGCACTTCGTCATTGGCGGCTTCGCCTTCGCCATGATGTTTATGGCCACCGATCCGGTATCGGCGGCGATGACCAACACCGGCAAGTGGGCGTTCGGCATTCTCATCGGTGTCATGACCGTGCTGATTCGGGTGGTCAACCCGGCTTTCCCGGAAGGCGTCATGCTGGCCATTCTTTTCGCGAACCTGTTTGCGCCGTTTATTGACCACCTGGTGGTACAGGCCAACATCAAACGGAGGCTCGCACGTGTCTAACAAGAACGAATCCATCGGAAAAGTCGTGCTGGTGGCCGTACTGCTGAGTATTTTCTTCTCGGTGGTGGTGTCATCGGCCGCGGTATTGCTCAAGCCGGTCCAGATCAAGAACAAGAATCTGGACATGAAGACTAACATCCTGGCGGCGGCCGGCATGCTCGAGCAGGGCGCTGGTGCCGATCAGATCGAGGAAACTTTCAAGCAGTTTGACGTGCGCCTCGTTGATCTGGATTCTGGGGAGTATGTGGATCCGAAGACGCTCGGGCTGAAAGAGGCCATGGCCTATGACCAGTACAAGGCCGCCAGCAAGCCCAACACGTCCTACGATCTCTCGGCGGCCCAGGACATTGCCGACATCAAGCGCCGGGCGAACGTTGCCAAGGTCTACATCTACAAGGAAGGCGGTGAGATCAAGCGATTGGTGCTGCCGATTCATGGCTACGGATTGTGGTCCACCCTTTATGGCTTTATTGCCCTGAAGGGGGATCTCAACACCATTGCCGGTCTGGGTTTTTACCAGCAGGCGGAAACCCCAGGACTCGGGGGTGAGGTCGATAACCCGATGTGGAAAGCCAAGTGGCCGGGCAAGAAAGTCTACGGCGACGAAAATATGGAGCCCAAAATCAGGCTGGTGAAAGGCGGGGTTGACCCGACCAAGCCGGGGACCGAGTACAAGGTGGATGCCCTGTCCGGTGCCACCCTGACCAGCCGGGGCGTCACCAATCTGCTGCAGTTCTGGATGGGTGATCTGGGCTTTGCCCCTTATCTTAAGAATCTGCGTCAAGGGGAGGTCTGACAATGGCGGACTTGAAAGCGAAAAACGTCCTTCTGGACCCAATCTTCAGTAACAACCCCATTGCCCTGCAGATCCTCGGGATCTGTTCGGCGCTGGCGGTCACCAGCAGCCTCAGTGTCACCATGGTCATGGTGGTCTCGGTAATTGCGGTAACTGCATTTTCGAGTCTGGGCGTCTCCCTGATCCGGAGCCAGATTCCCAGCAGTATCCGGATCATCGTCCAGATGACCATCATCGCTTCGCTGGTCATCGTGGTCGATCAGCTACTGAAAGCCTATGCCTACGACATCAGCAAACAGCTGTCGGTTTTCGTCGGCCTGATCATCACCAACTGTATCGTTATGGGGCGGGCGGAAGGCTTCGCCATGCAGAACGGGCCCTGGCTGAGCTTCCTGGACGGTATCGGTAACGGCCTGGGTTATGGCGTGCTGCTGTTCTCCGTAGCTTTCGTGCGGGAACTCCTGGGTGCCGGCTCACTGTTCGGCATTCAGATCCTGCCTGTGGTCAACCAGGGAGGATGGTACGTACCTAACGGTCTCCTGCTGCTGCCGCCCGCGGCCTTCTTCCTGATCGGCTTCTTTATCTGGGGTCTGCGCAGCTGGAAGACCGACCAGGTCGAAGAGGCGGATTACAAACTGTCGGCCCACAAGGTTAAGGAGGCGTTCTGATGTTGGAACATTACCTGAGCCTTCTTATCAAGGCGGTTTTCGTTGAGAACATGGCTCTGGCCTTCTTCCTGGGGATGTGTACCTTTATCGCCATCTCCAAGAAGATGGAGGCTGCGATTGGTCTGGGCATCGCGGTTGTCGTGGTACTGACAGCGACGGTCCCGATCAACAACCTGATCTACAACGAGGTCCTGCGTGAAGGCGCGCTGGCCTGGGCCGGTCTCCCTGAAGTGGACCTCAGCTTCCTGGGGCTGCTGACCTACATCGGTGTTATCGCCGCTGTTGTCCAGATCATGGAAATGGTGCTGGACAAATATTTCCCGGCGCTTTACAGCGCGCTGGGCGTATTCCTTCCGTTGATTACGGTGAACTGCGCCATCATGGGGGCCTCGCTGTTCATGGTGGAGCGTGACTATGCCTTTGGTGAGAGCGTGGTATACGGCTTTGGCGCTGGCCTGGGCTGGGCACTGGCGATCGTTGCCCTGGCAGGTATCCGCGAGAAGCTCAAGTACAGCGATGTGCCGGAAGGCCTGCGAGGCCTGGGCATCACGTTCATCACCGTCGGCCTGATGTCGCTCGGCTTCATGTCGTTCTCCGGCATCTCCCTGTAATCGGGCCGATATGGAAACCATTCAACGGTAAGGCGAAGCCATGAACACTGAAATCATACTTGGCGTAGTCATGTTCACTGTCATCGTGCTGTCGCTCGTGGCGGTGATCCTGATTGCGCGTGCCCGGCTGGTCAGCTCCGGGAAGATCACGATCGAAGTCAATGACGATCCGGCCAACACGGTGGAAACCAGCGGCGGTGGCAAGTTGCTGGGGGCCCTGGCCAACAGCGGTATCTTCCTGTCCTCGGCCTGTGGCGGCGGTGGCAGCTGTGCACAGTGCAAGTGCCGCGTTCTGGAAGGCGGTGGTGCCATGCTGCCCACAGAGAAGGCCCACTTCACGCCGCGTGAGGAGCGTGAAGGCTGGCGCCTGTCGTGCCAGGTGCCGGTCAAGCAGGATATGAAAGTCGAGGTGCCGGAAGAGGTCTTCGGCGTCAAGAAATGGGAATGCACCGTCAAGTCCAACCACAACGTGGCCACCTTCATCAAGGAGCTGGTCCTCGAATTGCCGGAAGGCGAAGTGGTGGATTTCCGCGCCGGCGGCTACGTGCAGCTGGAGGCGCCAGCCCACGAAGTGAATTTCTCCGACTTCAAGATCGAGGAGGAGTATCACGAGGACTGGGACAAGCATAACCTCTGGCGCTTCAAGTCCGTGGTCAAGGAAACCATCGTGCGCGCCTACTCCATGGCCAACTACCCGGAAGAGAGGGGCGTGCTGAAGTTCAATATCCGGATCGCAACCCCGCCTCCGGGAACCGATCATCCGCCAGGGCAGATGTCCTCCTACGCGTTTTCGCTCAAGCCGGGCGACAAGATCACTGTATACGGACCGTTCGGCGAGTTCTTCGCCAAGGATACCGATGCGGAGATGGTCTTCATCGGCGGCGGTGCGGGCATGGCGCCCATGCGGGCCCATATCTTCGACCAGCTCAAGCGTCTCAACAGCAAGCGCAAGATCAGCTTCTGGTACGGCGCGCGAAGTCTGCGTGAGATGTTCTACACGGAAGACTTTGACCAGCTGCAGGAAGAGAACGACAACTTCGAGTGGCACGTGGCACTGTCGGATCCGCTGCCACAGGATAACTGGAAGGGCGATACCGGCTTTATCCATAACGTCCTGTACGACCGTTATCTCAAGGAGCACGAAGCCCCGGAAGACTGTGAGTACTATATGTGTGGGCCGCCCGTGATGAACGCAGCCTGCATCAAGATGCTCAAGGATCTGGGTGTGGAAGACGAAAACATCATGCTGGACGACTTCGGGGGTTAACAGACCTGACATGATCCGCATGATTTTTAAGCCCGCCACGTGGACAGCGCTGCTTTGCGCTGTCTTCCTGGCGGGCTGTTCTGTTTCTGATGACTCCAAAATCTGGGAAATCACCGGCGGCATTTTTGGCACCCAGTATCACATCAAGGTGGTCACCCGCGACCAGGGCAAGCACCTTGAAGAGCTTGCCCAGGGCATCAGTGAAACACTGCAGACTGTCGATATGCAGATGTCCACCTACAAGGATGAGTCGGAACTGTCCCGCTTCAACCAGGCGCCCGTAGGTGAATGGGTGAAGGTGTCGGCTGATCTGGTGAACGTGGTCGATGAGGCACAGCGGCTCGCAGCCCTGTCTCAGGGAGCCTACGACGTTACAGTCGGCCCGCTGGTGAATCTTTGGGGATTCGGGCCTGAGGGGAGGCCGGAAGAAGTACCTTCCCAAGGGGAGCTTGAGGCTGCGCGGGCAGAGGTGGGTTACCAGCACCTGACGACCCGGGATGCGCCCCCGGCGCTAAAAAAGGACCGGGACCTGTATGTAGACCTGTCCTCCATCGCCAAGGGGTATGGGGTGGACCAGGTTGCCCGCTATTTGGATAGCCAGGGGATCGAAAGCTATCTGGTGGAAATTGGCGGCGAAGTCCGTACCGCCGGCAGAAAACCCGACGGCAGTGCCTGGCATCTGGGTGTGGAAAAGCCACGTTCAGGCTCCTATCACGAGGCGCAGACTGTGGTAACGCTATCCGGACAGAGTATGGCTACGTCCGGGGATTACCGGAACTACTTCGAGGTAGATGGTCAAAGGTTTAGCCATACCATCAATCCAAAAACCGGACGCCCCATCAATCATCGGCTGGCATCGGTTAGCGTTATAGACGATGACTGCATGACGGCGGATGGGCTGGCCACCCTGTTCATGGTGCTCGGTGAGGAAGCCGGTTTTGAATTTGCGAAATCGCAAGGTATTGCGGCATATTTTCTGTATAAAGGTGAGGGTGACGCTTTCAACGCGAAGGCGACCCCCGAATTCGAGCGCTATCTAGGGCGCGAGGAGCGTTGATTATGGGTACTTTTCTGTTGGCACTGGTCATTGTGCTGCTGCTCATTGCCGGCATGTCCATTGGCGTGATCATGGGCCGCAAACCTATCAGCGGTACCTGTGGCGGCCTGAATAACATGGGCGGTAATACCAGTTGTGACATCTGTGGTGGTAATCCGCAGAAGTGTGAAGAATCCTCCACCTCTGCAACCGCGAACACGTCGGATCTGAGCTACGACGCGACCAAAGACTAATAGCGATTTACGGTTCTTGGACTAACCTGTTCCCATCAGCGGGGCGCTTTCAGTGCCGAAAACGCCCCCATTCCTTTCCCTTTCAGGACTGAAGTCCCTTGCGTGGAGTCGCAAGCGGGCTGATTTTGTGATTCATTGGGGGAACCTCATTCGAGCAGCATAGGGGAGTGATCGATTCCATGGCGGAGTATCATTACGATGTCGTTGTGATTGGAGCCGGACCGGCCGGTGAAGGTGCGGCCATGAACGCGGCCAAGAGTGG
The DNA here is from genome assembly GCA_042862465.1 of Marinobacteraceae bacterium S3BR75-40.1. Taxonomy (GTDB): domain Bacteria; phylum Pseudomonadota; class Gammaproteobacteria; order Pseudomonadales; family Oleiphilaceae; genus JASTVH01. The sequence goes on from JASTVH010000005.1 coordinate 119,310, forward strand.
CAAGCGTGTGGCTGTCGTCGAAGACAAGGAGCGAGTCGGCGGCAACTGCACCCACTGGGGAACGATTCCTTCCAAGGCACTGCGACACTCCGTCAAGCAGATTATCACCTTCAATACCAATCCCATGTTCCGTGATATCGGCGAACCCCGCTGGTTCTCCTTCCCGCGGGTTTTACAGCACGCCGAGCGCGTCATTTCAAAACAGGTCAAGTTGAGAACCGGGTTTTATGCCCGTAATCGTATCGATCTGTTTCGGGGAACGGCCTACTTTCTTGATGAGCATCGGGTTGAATTGCGCGGTGGCAACAAGGCCAGCGAGGTTCTGAACGCCAAGACCCTGGTCATTGCTACCGGATCCAGGCCCTACCTGCCACCGGATGTGAACTTCCGCCATCACCGCATCTATAATAGCGATAGCGTGCTGACCCTTTCACACACGCCCCGGACGCTGATCATCTATGGTGCGGGCGTCATTGGCTGTGAATACGCCTCCATTTTTGCGGGGCTTGGGGTCAAGGTCGATCTGGTGAACCCGGGAAGCCGCCTGTTGTCCTTCCTGGATGACGAGATCTCAGATGCTCTGAGCTACCACCTGCGTAACAACGGGGTACTGGTGCGCCACAATGAGCAGTACGATAGCGTGGAAGGCGACGACCGGGGCGTGGTTCTCAACCTTCAGTCCGGCAAGAAGATCCGTGCCGATGCCTTTCTGTGGTGCAATGGCCGCTCTGGCAATACGGACCGCCTGGGATTGGAGAATATCGGCCTGGAAGTGAACAGTCGTGGCCAGCTCAGTGTGGACGATCACTATCGCACCGAGATTCCTCACATTTACGCAGCCGGCGATGTGATCGGCTGGCCCAGCCTGGCAAGTGCAGCCTACGATCAGGGGCGCTCTGCGTCTTCGGATATCACTCACGATGACTATTTCCGTTTCGTCTCTGACGTGCCGACCGGTATCTATACCATTCCCGAAATCAGTTCCGTGGGGCGTACTGAGCGCGAGCTGACTGAGGCCAAGGTGCCTTATGAGGTCGGTCAAGCGTTATTCAAGGATCTGGCCCGTGCCCAGATAACCCATGATCCTGTGGGCATGCTGAAAATACTGTTCCATCGAGAAACCAAGGAAATACTCGGCATTCACTGTTTTGGGGATCAGGCGGCCGAGATCGTTCACATCGGCCAGGCCATCATGAACCAGGAAGGGGAGGCCAACTCCCTGGACTACTTCATTAACACCACCTTCAACTATCCGACCATGGCGGAAGCTTACCGTGTGGCTGCGCTCAATGGTTTGAATCGGATCTTCTAGGCAGCGCGACCAGTCCAGACCGGATTTAGAGGCAGGAAAGGAGGGGACGGCGAATCAGGCTGGGTTACCCTCCGAGTTCATGGGTGACTTGTCCGCTGAGGTGTGAGCCAAGGTGTGCGCCTTGATCAGACGGTGTTGCCGGTTTTCGAAGAACATCAGCGTGCTGGTGGGGAAATCCGTGATGACGCTGTCGACACCATTGTCCTCCAGCTCGAGCATGTCGTGGATTCGGTTGACCGTCCAGGCTGTAACGTGCAGGTCCGCTCCATGGGCGGCCTTGACCATCGATGCCGAACACAGTTTCCAGCCACAGCACAGGAAATTGCAGTCCAGCCGCTGAGCCAGCTTGACCGGATTGGGGAAGCGGCGTCCGGATACCAGCCCGATGCGGATACGCCGACTGTGGCGTCTGACCAGCTTGAGAAACCAGGCGTCGCGCGAGGTCAGGGTGACCCTTTCGTGCCACTGATTACGCTGAATCATCTCCACCAGGCGATTGCACAGAATGTTCAGCCGCTGCTTGGAGTCGGATTTGATTTCCAGCTGCATGTGCTCGAATTCGGGACAGGCCACGAAAATGGTCTCCAGTGAGGGTATGGTGGCTGGCTGGCTCCAGCGAGCGCCCCCCTGGCGCGCATCCATCTGCAGGATTTCATCTTCAGTGTGGGACGACACACGTCCGGAACGGCCTGTCGTACGATCCAGTGTCGAGTCATGAAAGACAACCGGCTTGCCGTCGGATGACAACTGCACATCGAGTTCGAAATTCCTGACGCCATGTCGATAGGCGTGCTCAAATCCGGCCAGCGTGTTTTCGGGCGCTTCTCCCTTGGCCCCACGGTGCCCATAGATCCGCATTGGTTCGATTAACCTCCGTATATCGCTCGGCGTTGTTGATAAGTCTTGTGGCAGAGTTCCACATCTTCAAGGAAGCGGGGCAGCTCATCCAGCAGTAGCGCCTGGGGGCCATCGACCAGGGCCGTTTGGGGCTCCGGGTGGAAATCCACCAGTACCATGTTGGCCCCGGCGATGATGCCCTGCGCCGTGGTGTGCATGACATCCAGGATACCATCCGGCGCGGCTTCCCGAGTGCCCACCGAATGCGAGGGGTCGATGCAGACCGGCATTCGCGTCAGGCGCTTGACCACCGGCACATGGGCAAAGTCCACCATGTTGCGGTGGGGGTTACCGGCTTCGGTCTTCATGCCCCGCAGGCAGAAGATAACGTCGGCGTTTCCCTCGCTGGCCAGGTATTCCGCGGCATTCAGGGACTCGTTCAGGGTGATGCCGAAGCCCCGTTTGAACAGCACCGGAAACTCCTTTTGCCGGCCAATGGCCTTGAGCAGCTCAAAGTTCTGAGTGTTGCGGGTGCCCACCTGGACCATCACGCCGGTTGGGTGTCCGGCCTTCTCCAGGGCCTCGTGGATCTCTTCCAGATGCTTTTCGTGCGTCACTTCCATGGCTACCACACGAATGTCGTACTTTCCGGCCAGCTCGAAGACATAGGGCAGACACATCTGGCCGTGGCCCTGGAACGCGTAGGGGCTGGTACGCGGTTTGTAGGCCCCCATGCGGGTGCACTGCTGCCCGTTGTCCCGCAGCGCCCGCATCATCTGTTCCACGTGCTCCGGTGTGTCCACGGCACAGAGGCCGGCAAACACGTGGCAGCTGTCCTGATCGAAACGGATACCGTTGTATTCAAAACCGGTATGTCGTTGATCGTAGTGGTGCCTGCCGAGGATGCGGTAATCCTCGGAGATGCGGATGACCTTCTCGACTGCGGGCAACTCTTCAATCTCGGTGGTTTCGAGGCGCTTGGTATCCCCAATCAGGTAGATCTCGGTCAGCGTATGCTGGGCCCCCTGAACGTCGTGCTGGCGAATGGATACACCGGGCAGCTTCTCAAGATGGTTCAGGGTTACGCGATAGGCTTCGCTGTCCCGGGTGGTGTCGGGGTGGAGGATAATAAGCATACCTGGGCTCCCTGTGCGGTTTGGGCTGCAGGAGGATACACGGCAGTTGTTTCGCCTGCCGGAGGACGGCCAGTGTCCGGTTCGGTTATTGCGCTGATCGGCTACGCGGTGCCAGAGACCCTAGGCCTGCCTTTCCTGAACCCGCAGCTTACACTGGATGAATTCGTTCGGCGACAAATGTAAAAGATCGGCAACACGGCGGATCATGTGCTCTTCATATTTGTCCAGGCGTTCATCGGCCAGGGCGACCCGCCAGAGTTTTTCCAGCAACTGCATGCGCTCGGCATGTCCGAGGTAGTCGGTCAGGTGACTGGTGAATTCGTACAGCGAGATGGCGTCTTCGGCCCGTTCCCGGGCAATGCTCAGCAGTTCCTCCTGGTCGGCTTCATCGACGTGGAGTTCGTTACCGGCGATTTCCAGGATGACGGCCAGTTCGCGTTCATCTTCCTGGCGGTCAACCCCGGCCAGCTGCAGCATCAGGGCCGTGGCGGCGATCGCAAGCTGGTAATCGTCCGGGGCCGCGCCGGTCGAGCGCGGCTGGTCGAGTTTTTCCTCCAGAAACTGCATCAGGCGTTGGAACATGGTGGCCCCGCTCACGCTGCTTGTGCCAGACCCTTGAGCCGTTGCTCCAGGGTGATTTGATCGGCGGCAAACCGGCGGATGCCTTCGGCGAGCTTCTCGGTGGCCATGGCGTCTTCGTTGAGATGCCAGCGGAAGGCCTTTTCATCGAGGCTCAGGCGTGATTCACCGGAAGAAGCCGCTTCGGGGGAGAGCTGCCGGGGCAGATCACCTGCGTCGCTGGCCAGGGATTCCAGCAGGGCGGGGCTGATGGTCAGACGGTCGCAGCCTGCCAGCATCTCGATCTCGCCCTGATTGCGGAAGCTGGCGCCCATGACCACCGTATCGAAGCCGTGACTCTTGTAATAGTTGTAGATGCGGGTCACCGACTGCACACCTGGGTCGTCCTGCGGGGCGAAATGATCGCGGTCCGAATGGGCCAGGTGCCAGTCGAGAATCCGCCCCACAAAGGGGGAGATCAATGTGGCGCCGGCCTCGGCACAGGCCACGGCCTGGTGGAAGGAGAACAGCAGCGTCAGGTTGCAGTGGATGCCTTCCTTTTCCAGAACACGGGCGGCCTGGATGCCTTCCCAGGTGGAAGCAATCTTGATGAGGACTCGTTCGGTATCGACGCCCAGTTCGTTATACATCGCAATCAGCTTGCGGGCCTTGGCAATCGTGGCTTCGGTATCGAAAGACAGGCGCGCGTCCACTTCGGTGGAGACCACGCCGGGTACGATGCCCAGGATTTCTTCTCCGGCCAGCACCGCGAGGCGGTCGGTGGCATTGGCGGTCTGTTCCTGCTCAGAGCCTCCCCGCTTTTGCGCCCACTCCAGGGCGGACTGAATCATGGCAGAGTAGGCCGGTAATTCGGTGGCCTTGAGCAGCAGGGAAGGGTTGGTGGTCGCATCCCGGGGCTTCCAGGCGCGGATGGCCTCGAAATCACCGGTGTCGGCCACCACGGTGGTCATTGCTTTCAGTTGGTCCAGTTTATGGGTCATTGCGATCCGTTGCCTCTTGATTCGTTACTGCAGTCCCGAGCGGGACTCTATCCATCAACGATAGCGCGGGCGAGGATGACCGACAAGCGCCTATCCGGGCGGGAGTATCAAGCCGTGACGGGAGCCTCGTCCGGTTCGGGAACCAGAGCCAGCGCCTCCTGGAGTACGTCCAGGTTGGCTCCCGGGCGGTGTGCGTTTTCGCTGAGATGACGACGAAAACGACGGCCCCCAAAACAGCCGTGGAACAGGTTCAGGATATGGCGCGTAATGTGGTTGAGCGGCACGCCCCGCGCCAGCTCCGCTTCCACGTAGGGGTGCATGGCGGCGATCACCTGGTGGCGGGTCAGCGCGGGGCCGGGCTTGCCGTAGAGGGCCTCGTCCACCTGCGACAGGAGCCAGGGATTCTGGTACGCTTCCCGTCCCAGCATCACGCCATCCACCACCTGCAGATGTTGCCGGCATTCATCCAGGGTCTTGATGCCGCCGTTGATGATGATTTCCAGCTCCGGAAAGTCCTGTTTAAGGCGATAGACCCAGTCGTATTTCAGCGGTGGAATGTCGCGGTTTTCCTTGGGGCTGAGCCCTTCCAGGATGGCGATTCGGGCGTGCACGATAAAGGTGGTGCAGCCTGCGGCCGCCACCGTTTCCACGAAATGCGCCATGTCCGCATAATCCTCGCGGCCGTCGATCCCGATGCGGTGTTTGACGGTAACCGGTATATCCGTGGCCGCCTGCATGGCTTTTACCCCCGCCGCGACGGTGTCCGGCTCGGCCATGAGGCAGGCGCCGATGCGGTTGTTCTGCACCCGGTCACTGGGGCAGCCGACGTTGAGATTGACCTCATCGTACCCCCACTGCTGTGCCAGCTCGGCACAGTGGGCCAATTCCCCGGCATGACTGCCGCCGATCTGCAGCGCTACGGGGTGCTCACTGGGGTCATACCGCAGGAAGTTCGCCGTATCCCCATGGATCAGGGCCCCGGTGGTGACCATTTCGGTATACAACAGGGTATGGCGGGACATCAGCCGCGCGAAATAGCGATAGGGCTGAGTCGTCCAGTCCATCATGGGGGCGACGGAAAAAGTGCGGTCAAGCGTGGTCATGGCGTCGATAAGAATGGTCAGTCGAGCGTGTCGTGGTTATGCAAGCCTTGGCGTTGCGGATCGCAATGATCGCACATCCCCTTGTTGAATCCCACCGGTTGTACAAAATCCCAACAGATTGATCGCCCCTTGACCGAACGGGCCGTGCAGGGCTTCGGGGCATGATAGACTGCGAAATTTCGTGATGCAGTAGGGAATGACTCATATGGCCCTGGTTCAGGCGTTGCTTCCGGTGTTTATCCTGATTCTCCTGGGACACGGCCTGCGTCGGGTCAACTTTCCGGACGAACATTTCTGGCTGGGGGCGGAACGCTTCACTTACTACGTGCTGTTTCCGGCCATGCTGGTCTATAAGCTCGGCGGTGCCCGCCTGCCGGCGGAAGTGTATGGGCAGATGGCCGGTATCGTCTTTCTGCTGCTGGGCATTATGACGGTCCTGCTGTTGCTGGCACAGGCCGTCATTCGCTGGGCCGGGCCTGTCTATACCTCCGTCTATCAGGGCGGTATCCGCTTCAATTCCTATGTGGGCCTGGCCGCGGCGTCGTTACTATATGGTGATGAGGGTCTGTCGTTGATCGCGGTGGCGGCCGCGATCATGATCCCGTTGCTCAACCTGCTCTGCATTCTCATGTTTGCGGTATTTGCCGACCGCGGTCGGGTGAGGGTGGCCCCGGTGCTCAGGGCGGTGGCAACCAATCCGCTGATTCTGGGCTCTTTAGGAGGCATGGCGTTGGGGCTGGCGGGTACCGGTTTTCATCCCTTCGTGGAAGGGGTGATCGCGCCATTGAGCGAGCTGGCCCTGCCGTTGGGGTTGATGACGGTAGGCGCCGGGCTGCAGCTCAAGGCGTTGCGCAACGCCTCCGGTCCTTTCCTGTTTGCCTCGCTCATGAAGCTGCTGGTGTTTCCCTTGCTCGCCTTCGCCGCCGCCACCTGGTTAGGCATGGATGCCCAGTCTGTTGCCGTGGTGGTGTTGCTCTGCGCACTGCCCACGGCATCCTCTTCCTACATTCTGGCCCGTCAGCTGGGAGGCGATGGACCCCTGATGGCGGGCATCATCAGCGGTCAGACCCTGCTCGCCATGATTACCATGCCGCTCATGCTCAGCTTGAGCCATTGAGGCAGCCCATAACCCTCTGCCCCAGATCTTCCAAAAACTGAACATAGCTGCCCGGTGCCGCCTTGATATGGGCGGCCAGAGGATCCCAGGTGACGACCTGCAACTGTTTGCCCGGCACGAGATTGCGCCACCAGTCGCTTGAGAACTGTGGCTCAGTGAGAACGCAGGCATTTTGGGCCGCCTTGAGCTGGTCCCTCACGGCGGCCAGATGCTGCGCACCCGGGTTGCGCTCCGGAGTCACCGTGAGGGTGCCCGCCAGGGGAATGCCGTAGAAGTCCGCAAAGCGCTCGAAGGCGGTGTGGTAGGTGAACAGGTCCACCTGCTGGAGTCTGGCGAATTGCTGTCGCAGTTTTCGGTTACTGGCCTCAAGCTGGTTACGGAAGTGGGTTAGGCGTTGCTGGACGATCGCCGCATCCACGCCCGGTAACTGGCTGAGTCGATCGGCAATGGCAGCGGCCAGTTGGGGCGCCAGTCCCGGGTCGAGCCACAGGTGCGGGTCGCTGCCGGTGTGGTCGTGATCGGCGCGGACGTCGTTTGTCGGGCGTTCGTGTTCCGGCTCACTGACGGCTTCGGACAGTGCCAGGGACTTGGTTGCCAGAGCTTGCTGCCCCAGCAGGCGTTGCAGAAAAACCTCCATGTTTGGGCCCACCCAGATAATCAGATCGGCCTGGGCCAGCATACGGCGCTCCGAGGGTTTCATCTGATAATGATGGGGGGTGGCGTTGGGGGACATCATGGTCTTCACCTCAACCTGGCCAGCGGCGAGTTCTGCGGTCAGCAGGGCCAGCGGATGCAGGGTTGTCACAACCGTGGTCCCTGCAGTGGCAAAGGCGGGCAGGGCAAGCAGGAGTAACAGAAACAGTCGCATAGGTTCCTTCCGGGATTCTGCAATAGTCGCGAAACGTTATAATATAACAACTCTGAATGCTCCGGGAAGGTCTTCAGGGCTACAGAGCGGTGGGTCTTGCGGCGAGGGCTCGTTATAATGGGCGGCCTTCATGTTCACCCAACCCATTCCGGGAGACAGGATCCAACCATGACCGTTCGTACCCGAATTGCGCCTTCGCCCACCGGCGACCCCCATGTGGGCACGGCTTACATCGCCCTGTTCAACCTCTGTTTTGCCCGCCAGCACGGTGGCCAGTTCATTCTGCGCATTGAGGATACCGACCAGACCCGCAGTACCCAGGAATCGGAAAACGACATTCTTTCTGCTCTTCGCTGGCTGGGCCTGACCTGGGACGAGGGCCCCGACGTTGGTGGCGATTACGGCCCTTACCGCCAGTCCGAGCGCAAGGACAGCTACCGTGATTACGCCATGGAGCTGGTGGAGAAGGGCCACGCGTTCTACTGCTTCCGCACCCCCGAGGAGCTGGAGGCCATCCGCAATGAGCGCAAGGAGCAGGGGCTGAACGCTGCGCTCAAACAGAGCGACCTGGAATTGCCGGAGGCGGAGGTGCAGCAGCGCCTGGAGGCGGGCGACCCGTACGTGATTCGCATGAAAGTGCCGGAAGAGGGCGTCTGCGTCATCGACGACATGCTGCGGGGGACGATCGAGATCGACTGGGGGCAGGTGGACTGCCAGATCCTGCTCAAGTCCGACGGTATGCCCACCTATCACCTGGCCAATGTGGTGGATGACCACCTGATGGCCATCACCCACGTGATCCGGGGTGAGGAGTGGATCAATTCCGCCCCCAAGCACCAGCTGCTGTACGAATATTTTGGCTGGGAGATGCCGCAGTTGTGTCATATGCCGCTGCTGCGCAATCCGGACAAGAGCAAGCTGAGCAAGCGCAAGAACCCCACCAGCATCAACTTCTATGAGCGCATGGGCTTTTTGCCGGAAGCGGTGCTCAACTACCTCGGCCGCATGGGCTGGTCGATGCCGGACGAGCGGGAAAAGTTCTCCCTGACCGAGATGCTGGAGCAGTTCGATATCAATCGCGTGTCCCTGGGTGGTCCCATCTTCGATGTGGAAAAGCTGCGCTGGCTGAACGGACTCTGGATTCGTGAAAACCTGGACGACACCGCCTTTGCCGACCGGGTCCAGGACTGGTGGCTGAACCGTGAGCGGCTGATGGCGCTGGTGCCCCACGTCAAGAGCCGGGTGGAGGTGTTCGCGGACATCGCTCCCATGGCCAGCTTCATGCTGTCAGGCATGCTGGATCTCAAGCCGGAGGATTTCGAGCACAAGAAGCTCGATGAGGGGCAGGTCAAGCGTGTGCTGCAGTTTACGCTGTGGACGCTGGAGGCGGAGCGTCACTGGAGCAAGGAAAACATCTTTGCGGACATCAAGGGGCTGGTGAAGGCAATGGATCTGAAGATGGGGGATTTCATGCACCCGATCTTCGTGGCCATTGCCGGTACCCCCAACTCCTGGTCGGTGATGGACTCCATGGACCTGCTGGGCCCGGACATGACCCGGGCACGCCTGCGCCACGCCCTGAACGTGCTGGGCGGCTTCTCCAAGAAGGAGACCAAGCGGGTAGAGAAGGAGTACAAGGGGCTGGTTTAAACCGGCTCCCGGGCTTCCGGCTGTTTGGCAGACCGAGGCCCTCAGAGGGCCTCTGAAAAAAATTTAAAAAGAAGGGTTGACGAAGTCCGGAGAGATCAATAATATACGCCCCCGTTACGACGCAGTGGGGCCATAGCTCAGCTGGGAGAGCGCGACGCTGGCAGCGTCGAGGTCGACGGTTCGATCCCGTCTGGCTCCACCACTTCTGCGTCCCCTTCGTCTAGAGGCCTAGGACACCGCCCTTTCACGGCGGTAACAGGGGTTCGACTCCCCTAGGGGACGCCACTTTCTTCCCTCTCTTTGTTTAATTCCCGACCGACCTTTTCGTTACTATGGCAATCGCCATTGCCGGCTGCCCGTTGCGCCCCGTGTGTGGCGATCACAGGCAACGGAGCGCAGCGTGGACACAGTCGGCACTCAGGCTGTTATCGTTATTGGGACCAGCCTTCGTCTGGCTTGAACCGATCCCCGTAACGGTCTGCAAGCCGACTCAAGGCATCAGCAATATCCCCGAAGCCACGATCTCGCGCGTATTTCATTGGGCCACCCCGGAAGGGGGCAAAGCCGGTGCCGAATATCATGCAGCCGTCGAGGCTGTCCTCGTCTTCGATCACCTGCTCGCGCAGGCAGGCCATGCAGGCATTGAGCATGGGCAGGAGAAGCCGATCGGTGGCATCCTCCGGCGGTTTCCTGCCTTTGCCTTTCTTGTACGGCTTGCCGTCCTTCCAGGCATATAATCCTTTGCCGGTCTTCTTGCCGAGTTCGCCGTCCTCCACCTTCTGGCGCAGCCAGTCCGGAACATCGGGCATGGGGGTGTCCAGGCGCTCCTGCAGCATGTCCGCCACGCTCAGGCAGATATCCAGCCCCACCTGGTCCGCCAGTTCTACCGGCCCCATGGGCATTCCAAAGTCGGTGGCGACATCATCGATGGCGTCCGCGGCGATGCCTTCATCAACCATCAGCAAGGCTTCGGTGAGGTAGGGCATCAGTGCGCGGTTAACGAGAAAGCCCGGGGCACTCCGGACCGGGGCGGGTAAGCGGCTGATGGCGCCCACAAATTGCCGTCCGGTCGCCAGGTAGCTTTCATCGGCTTTCTCATGATTGACCACTTCCACCAACGGCATCTTGGCCACCGGATTGAAAAAGTGCAGGCCCACCAGGCGACGCGCGTCCTTGAGTTCGTTGCCAAGCTGCTCCAGGGGGATGCTGGAAGTGTTGGTCGCCAGCACGGCGCCTTCCTTAAGCCGCGGTTCCACTTCGTCGTAGACTTTCTTCTTGATGTTGATGTCTTCGGGCACCGCTTCGATGACCAGATCGGCGCGGTCGATGCCGTGATTGGCCAGGTCCGGTGTCAGGCGGTCGAGCACATCCCGGCGCTCGTGATCGGAGAGGCCTTTCTTCTCACACAGTTTGGTGAGCTTGGCGACGGCCTGGGCCACCTTTTGCGGTTCCATATCGAACAGGCTGACCCGCAGGCCTTTGTAGGCCGACCAGCCGGCAATGTCGCCGCCCATTTCCCCCGCGCCAATGACGTGAAGCGTTTGCGGCTTGTGCCCGTCTTCCGCTTTCGTAAGTCCCTTCAGTTTTTCCCGCAGGAAGAACACGCGAATCAGGTTTTGCGCCGTGTCGGTCATCATGAGGTTGGCGAAGGACTTGGCTTCTTCGCGGCGCATCTTACTGGTATCGCCGCCGTGATTTTCCCACAGGCTGATCAGGGCTTCCGGCGCCGGATAGTGTTGTGGCGGCGCTTTCTTGGCACTTTGGCTACGCATCTGCCGTGCCTCGAACTGCCGGGCGACATAGTTGGTGAGAATGCGCCCGCGCAGGCCGTTCTCCTGATTGTCCAGCTTGCCGTCCACGGTGGCGCGTACGGCCGCCGAGACGTGCCGCTCCTCAATTACGTCATCCACGATAACCAGGCTCCTGGCCTTGCCCGTATGGACCGTTTTGCCGGTGAGCATCAGGGTCATGGCTTCGATGGGGTCGATTAGATGGGTCAGCCGCGCTGTGCCGCCCAGGCCGGGATGCAGACCCAGCTGGATTTCCGGAAAGCCCAGGGACGCTCCGGGCAGGGCCAGGCGATAGTTGCAGCTGAGGGCCACTTCCAGGCCACCACCGAGGCAGGGGCCGTGAAGCACCGCCACCGTTGGGAAAGGGAGGTTCTCCAGGTCATCCAGCACCGCATGTCCGGCATTGAGTTGCTCGATAACCTGTTCTTCCGAAGTGACATCCTGGAATTCGGCAATATCCGCACCGGCGCAGAAACCGGCGGGTTTTGCGGAGCGAATCACCAGGCCTTTGGGGGGATCACCTTTGAGCTTTTCCACCAGTCCGCCCAGCTCCTGAATGACGGCTTGGGAGAGCACATTCATACGTTTATCTTTCTGGTCAAGAACCAGCCAGGCGATGTTGTCGCGATCCCATCCCAGGCTCCAGTGTTCCCAATTACGCTCGACGGTGCCGCCCTCGGTATCCAGAGGGCCCAGATCCATTTCGCGCTCCGTCAGTGCCTGCAATATTTTCCCTGTCATGACATTCCCTCCTATACCGATTCGATCAACATGGCACCGGCCTGGCCGCCACCAATGCATTCGGTGGCGATGCCCCGCTTGAGGCCCTCACGCTGCATGGCGTTGGCAAGGTGCAGCAGTATGCGGTTGCCGCTGGTGCCCACCGGATGGCCTATGGCCACGGCGCCGCCATCGATATTGAGTTTGTTGCGATCGAGCTTGCCGTAAGGCTCCTCCCGTCCCAGGGCGTTACGACAGAACTCGGGATCCTCCCAGGCCGCGAGGCAGCTCAACACCTGGGCCGCGAACGCCTCGTTGATTTCCCAAAGGTCAATGTCATCGAGCCCGGCTTTTTGACGCTCAAGGATGGCCGAAGACGCCAGGACCGGGCCCAGCCCCATGATCTTGGGGTCCAGGGCTGACCATTGACTGTCGCGGATCACGGCCTTGGGCGTGAGGTTGTAGCGCTTCACGGCACCTTCGGAGGCGAGGATCACCCAACTGCCGCCGTCGGTCACCTGGGAGCTGTTACCGGGCGTCACCTGGCCATAGGGTGGTTCAAAGGCGGCATCGAGCTTGGCCAGTTGCTCCATGGACGTATCCGGCCGGACGCCATCGTCGTGATCAAAATACTGGCCATCGGGAGCGATCGCCGGCACCACTTCGCCGTCCAACCAGCCTTCTTCCTGGGCCTTGGCCAGTCGTTGATTGCTGGCCAGCGCGTAGGCGTCGGCCTCTTCGCGCTGGATGCCGAACAGGTGCGCCGTCTCTTCCGCGGTTTGTCCCATGCCCAGGTCCACGATCGGGTCAGTCAAGCCTTGGCGGAGGCTGACTACGGGTTTGAAAGCGCTGGGATTGAACTCTGCCAGGCGGCGCGCATAACTTTGTGGTGACGAGATCTTCCGCAGGCTGCTAATCCATTCCACCGCTTCCGACGGGAAGACCACCGGCGAGTGGCTTAGCGCTTCGGTGCCACCGGCCAGAATGAGATCGGCACTGCCTTCACGGATGTAACGGTAGGCGGTATCGATGGACTGCATGCCCGAGCCGCAGTTGATCTGCACGGTAAAGGCCGGCATGGCTTCCCCCATACCCAGGCGCAATGCGGCTACCCGTGCCGGGTTCATCTCTGTGGGGATGACGTTGACGCAGCCGAGAATCACCTGGTCGAAGGCGTCGGGGGCAAACGGTTGTCGCAGGAGCAGGGGGCGGCCACATTGAACGGCGAGGTCGACAGGAGTGAAGGGGCCCGGTTTGCCCCGGGCTTTGAGGAAGGGCGTTCGAGCCCCATCAACCAGATAGACGGGTTTGTTGTTGCCTGCTGCTCCTGGTGTTTGAGACGGGTTGGCCGAGGTCATAAAAGGTTCCCTCCGCTGACATCGGTGGATGAACGGGCTTGCGCTATCAACGGATGAGGTGCGATCCCAGCGCAAGTCTTCCTGACAATTGCTGACTGCTGGTGATGCGTGCGCGGCATACGGGCCACGCAGTGGAATGGAGCCGCCAATGGGCTGCTCTGACTGCGGAATGGTTTTACTCTACGCCTTTGCGGTGTGCTGTTGAAAGGGGGAGGAGGAAAACGTAATCAGGCATGAGGGAGGCTGCAATCGTCCTGAGCACGCATGTATCGCCGGGTGTGATCAGCGTTCGGCGATGGCGCCTTTCCCCACGCCTTCGAAGGCCCGGACACGAATGCGCGCGGTGGGATATTGAAGCTTGCAGGCCTCTGCCAGATGCGTGGCAATCCATTCGACGGTGGTGTCGGTATCCACCATGTAGACCCGTTGTTCGGGTAGGTGCAGCTCGAATTCGCCCTGGTTGGCCTGGTAGCGAAACGCCACGTAACGCATGCCATGATCCACATAGCGGTCGGCAACATCTTCTTCGGTCCCGATGTAGATGTCTTCCCAGGTTTTGGACCAGGCCCGTTCAAGCGTGGTGTCACGCATGCCATCGCGTTCGATTCTGAGGCGAGATCGGTGGCCATGGGCAATGCGCTGACAATTGCCTTCGTGCTTCTTCAATCCGTGTACATAGTGATAATAGGGGCCTTCGATGACTTCTTCCCGCAAGGCAACATGAACCCCGAGGACGTTGCTGGGGAGGATCTCCAGCAAAGTTTCCTCAAGCAGGCTTGCGACGCCTGCCTTGGTCAATTGCGCTTCTTCCAGGCAGAGAAGTGCCTGGGCCGGCGCTCGATGGCGGATCAGCCCACCGCCGGCCAGGCGCCATAGCACTGAAGGTTGGGGATCCTTTTCCCATGATTCGAGGCTGGGGCTTCGCATGGGAATGACCAGGCAATGGTCCACGGTTTCATCGATCACGCGCTTGATGGTGCGTTTGACCAGTCCGAAATCAAAAACCATACCCTGATCATCCAGCTCGCCCTCCAGTTCAACATCGACGATCCAGCTTTCGCCGACCAGACCCCGTTGGGCATCCAGGTAGGCAAAATCGATGACGGTCAGGTTGTCGACGAAAAGTCGATTCATGGAGGTGGCCCGGTTGGTGATGGGGCGCTGATTTTAGCAAAAAGGTCACGGGCTTGTTAGGTGGGGGCCGGGAGATCGGCTAAGGTATGGGCAATTCCGGCTACGCATGTTCAGCAATGGCAAATTCACAAACCGAAATTCCGGTCATTATTCTCGCCGCTGGCGCCGGATCCCGGCTTGGGCGGGCGTGCAAGCCGTTGCTGCGGATGGGTGATGAGACCCTGCTCGAGTGGGCGGTCCGTGGAGCCCGGAGCGTGTCGCGCCAGGTCCATGTGGTGGTGGGGAGTCAAAGTACGCTGGTGCGTCTGCGTACTCGCCAGAAGCCGAACCGCTGGGTCTTCAATCCGGAGTGGTCGCAAGGCATGGCAAGTTCGCTTCAGAGCGGCCTGAGAAGTCTGCCGTCGACGGCAAAGGGGGCAGTGGTGATGCTGGTGGATCAGCCGCGAGTGCCGCAAGCCCATCTGGCGTCTTTGGTGCAGCTGGCCAATCGGAATCCGAAGAATGCCGTGGCAACGCGGGTGGGTCGTGGTCCGGGGGCTCCGGCTTATCTTCCCCGCAGGCTTTGGCGGGAAATCATGGCTTTGGAGGGCGACCGCGGGGCCCGAGCGGTTCTCGTCCGGGCCCATGCGGCCTGTCTGGATTGCCCCGAAGCTGCCTGGGACGTGGATACCCAGGAAGACTGGGTGAGGCTACGGCTGTTCCGCTGAATTCACCCGGGCCCTCCGGGAAATGCACGGAAGTGTCAGAACCTGGCGAGGGCGGCGCCTCGCCTGAACTCAGAAACCGCCTGCAATCCAGATGATACCCAGCGAGAAAATACCGATGCTGGCTGCCAGAGCAACGGTATAGGCCTTCGTGGTGGAGGCGCGCTGCTTCTGCAGGTAGAGGTCGATCGTGCGCTGGGCGATTTCCTCTGCGGTCTCCCGGGAGATATCGTGTGCCTGCTGGACGGCTTCAGACTGCAGTGTCTGCCAGAATTCGGTATCGATGGTCTGCACCGAAGTAATGTGATCCTTGAGATCGTCCAGGTCCTGACGAGAGAATCCACCGCCTTCACCACTGCCCATTTCCTTTCGGATTTCGGTGAGCTGAGTGGATACATTGGTGCTGACATCCGCAGCGACTTCCTCTTTGAGGCCATCCAGACGCTTGTCGAAGGTCTCGCGGAAGTCGTCCAGCTGGCCCTGGAAATCCTGCTCGCGCTTGCGTTCGGCATCGTCGAGGATGCGCTTGAGATGATCGTACTGCTCGTCGAAAAGGCTGCTCAGGAGCTCGTGAAGTCGATTATTGATATGGGTCTTCACGGCGGACCGGGCAATCTGTTCGATCAGGTCGGTGGTCAGGGGCACCACATCGGGGCTCGTACTCCCGTTCGGCGCGTCTGCCAGCTGCACCTGGGCGTTCATTTCCACTTCCGGCTCGTCGTCTTCGGCCAGGACGGTGTCCATGGCTTCGGCGGCGGGAGGTTCTGGCAGGGTGCCGTTCGACAGATCGGTATTCAGGCTCTCCAGGATGTTGTCCAGCCCGTCACTCTGCGGCGGCTTGACCAGGATGTTGTAGACACCAAAGTTGCGGGCCTCGGAGATGAAGTCTTCGGACTTTTTGGAGGTGCACATGACGATCGGGATGTCGGCGGTGACCGGATTCCGTTTGATCGCCTTGGTGGCTTCAACGCCGTTCATGCCCGGCATCAGGTGGTCCATGAAGATGACGTCGGGACGGTCATTGGAATTGAGGTAATCCAGAGCCTCTTCCGCGGATCCGGCCATGCTCACCTGCATGTCACGGTTTTCGAGCAGCTTGCTCAGGGCGAAACGGGCGACCTTGGAGTCGTCCACTAGTAATGCGTTCTTGATTACCATCTAACAACCTCGATCTTCTCTCGTCATCCGTCGTTTTGGCGTCTCCGCCTTACCAGCCTTTCAGGCTCGGGCACTGCGTCGCCCTGTAACTGCCTTCCCGGTAACACACCCCAGGTTCTGAGGTTCTCGCCCGGAAAACTTCGCCTTCAGGCGTTGTCAGCTTCACTTCCCCGTACGGCTCGCCGTAGCGGAAGGTACCGGAAATCTTGCTGCCATTGGGGTTCATGATCACGCCTTCACCGTGGTATTGGCCGTTCATGAACTGTCCCTGGTATTTCTTGCCGCTGGCCAGGGTTTCGACACCCTTGCCGTGGTATTCGCCGTTGGCAAAGCCGCCCTCGTAATGGCGTCCGTCGGGATAGGTGAGGGTGCCTTCGCCATGGAACTGACCATCCATGAATCCCCCAACGTAAAGCAGGCCATCTTTTGTAGTCAGCGTGCCCTGGCCATTCAGCTTTCCTTCAACCCAGTGCCCGGTATAGATGTCCCCGTTGGCCTTGGTCAGCGTGCCTTCGCCGTGGAACTCGCCATTGCGGAACTGGCCCGTATAAATGTCACCATTGGCCATCTTGAGGGTGCCGCGGCCATGCATTTCGCCCTCTGACCATTCACCTTCATAGATCGCACCGTTGGGGAATTCTGCACGGCCCTGGCCATCAAAAGCCCGGTCCACGAATTCACCCTTGTATCGCAGGCCCTCGCTGTCTACGTAGGTGCCTTCTCCGGTCACCACGCCACCCCGCCACTTACCATTGCGGAAATGCACGGTCTTGAATTCCTCCAGGGTGGCGCGCAGTGTCAGGTTTTCCCCTGCTGCCAGCTGGACACTGTCCCGCCACGGTTCAAACCCGGGCTTACTGATCACAATGTCATACTGACCCGGCGTGAGCTCTGTTTGCAGGCGTGTTGAGCCGTAGTCCTTGCCGTTGATGAACACGTTGTCCCCATACACGTTGGAGCGCAGCGTAATGGTGCCGGTCGTGGGCTGTGGTTCAGGTTCCGGCTTTGGCTCGGGCTTCGCGGCTACAGGCTCGGGCAGCTCAATTGATTCAGCAAGGGCAATCGTCTGGTCGGTAGCCGGCTGCTCGCTGCTTTCGGTGTCTGAGCCGCTCGAAGAGGTGGTTTCGGGCTCGCTGGCCTTTGGCTCTTCCCCGGCTGCAGGTTGTTCCTTTGGCGTCTGGGTGTCCGCAAAAATGGCCTCGTCCTCGCCTGAGGTGGTCACCGGCTCCGGCGTTTCAGCGACAGTCGCGTCCGGCACTTCAGTGGCTGCCGGCTCAGAGTCAACACCCTGTTGTTCATCCGGATGGGTCTGATGCCCCGGTGTAGCCATCTCCGGGCTGTTTTCCATGGCTTTTGAAGTCTGGGTTAGGTGGGCAAAGCCCGCCGTCACCAGGAGCATGAGCGCAAGCGCATTAAGGAACAACAACGGTCTGAAATCGACCATCAACTAACACCTCGACATCGTATTCGCAGGTCATCGAACCGCACCTTGGCCATTGCGCCGATAATCGGGCAATGCAGGTGTTTGAATAACCATCGGGTCAAAAGTTTCACTCCAAGCCAACAACGGGCGACTTTCAGGCTCGGGTCCGAAAATCGTGGTCCATGTTGTTCGCTACGGCGAAAAGACTGTTTACTAGCCATCGAATGGTAGCGGTTCAATACTTTTTATGTAACAAAAAGTCTCCCAGACTCCTGAGATTGCCAGACAAATCACACTCTTACCCGGAACTGGTGCAAATGCTCAGTCCCGGGGGCGCAATCCTTCGGCCTCTGGTTTCGTGTAGCTTACTGCTCTTCCCCCTGGGAATGCATTTGCTCCCAAGCCCGCATATGTACGTCAGCTTCGTACTCATAGGGGGATTTGAAGGGGGTCAGCACAAAATCGAATATTGCGAAAATGCAGCCGATAGACAGCCAGGCGATCACCAGGGTATCCACCATGGCCGCCTGACTCTGGGGCGAAGCCTCCACAAAGCGGGTCAGGGTTGGCAGCAGGTCGGAGACCATCGCCACCGGGTTAAAGCGGGAGAGGACGAACGGCACCCAGAATGCGATGAACAGCGGAAAGAACGCGAACGACCACAGAAAACGGCGCAACAGATAGATGAAGAGCGCTTTTGCATAGCGCTTGCGCAGTTCCGGTATGCCCCGAACCTTTTCCAGGTAGCGCTTGCGCTCGATCCAGTAGGGTTCGAGCCGCGGTTGCTGGCCTGCTGCGCTGGGGGAGTCCTGGGAAGGGGGCGTTTGCTGCTGCCGGGTTTCGGGCACTGCGTCAGTAATCGGCTTGTCCGTCGTCATTGAGCTTGTCATCATGCTGGGCGTTGCGGCACAAAACGGCATCAAAAGCGCTTTGTGCCCTGAATACCCATGAAATGGTAGCCTGTCTCGATGCATCCTGCACAAAAAGATGTAAAACGAATCCGGGCCGTTCGCCTTTGAAGAAACGTATAAAGAGTTAGCCATAGATGAAGCGCATGATCGAACGTGTGGCACTGGTTGCCCACGATAATCGCAAAGAGGCGTTGATTGCCTGGATCAACCGTAATCGCGAGTATTTCGAGGGTAAGGAACTACTCACCACCGGCACAACGGGACAACTGGTCGAGGCACAGACAGGATTGCCTGTCCTCCGGTTGCAGAGCGGTCCGTTGGGTGGTGATCAGCAGATTGGCGCCAGGATCGCTGAGGGGCAGGTGGATCTGCTGGTATTTTTCTGGGATCCCCTGGAGCCCATGTCCCATGACCCGGACATCAAGGCGCTGCTGCGCCTGGCGACGTTGTGGAACATTCCTATTGCCTGTAATGAGAGTACCGCGGATTTCGTGGTAGCGTCCCCCTGCTTCAACGGTTACGAGCGCCAGGCGCCGGATTTCAGCGCCTATCGGAACCGGCAGGTTCAGGGAACAGTGACGGGGTGAGGGGTTTCCCCCGTATAATGCGAATCACAATCAAACATTGGGATAAGTCAGCTTTATGGTAGCGAAGCAAGATAGCCAGGTTCATCCAGCCTTCCGCAAACTCCGGGAGCATCGTATCGATACGTTGCACCTGACCATGGAAGAGTACGAGCACCGGGAGACGGGAGCCCGGCACCTGCATATGGCTTCAGAGAACGACGAGAACGTCTTTCTGGTGGCCCTGCGCACTTTCCCCATGGATTCCACGGGCGTGGCCCACATTCTGGAACACACGGCACTGTGCGGAAGCGAGCGCTATCCGGTGCGGGATCCGTTCTTCATGATGATTCGCCGCTCCCTCAACACCTTCATGAACGCACTGACCAGCAGTGACTGGACCGCCTACCCGTTCGCCACGAAAAACCGCAAGGATTTCGAGAATCTGCTTTCCATCTATCTGGATTCGGTGTTTTTCTCCAAGCTCGAGCTGCTCGACTTCAAACAGGAAGGCCACCGTCTGGAGTTTGAGGAGCCGGCAAACCCGGAAACGCCGCTGGTGCACCGCGGGGTGGTCTACAACGAAATGAAAGGGGCCATGAGTTCGCCCGTGGCACAGCTCTGGCAAACCCTGTCCAAACATGTATTCCCGACCACCACTTATCATCACAACAGCGGTGGCGAGCCAGACCACATTACCGATCTCGAATACGAGGATCTGCTGGCCTTCTACAAGCGCCACTACCATCCCAGCAATGCGATTTTTGCCACTTACGGCAATATCCCGGCTGCTGAACACCAGGAGCGGTTCGAATCCCTGGCACTCTCGCGCTTCAAACACCAGGCGGTCCACCTGCCGGTGAAGGATGAGAAGCGCTATTTCTCGCCGGTGCGCGTCCAGGAAAGCTACGCCCTGGACCCCAGTGAAGCACCGGAGGGCAAAACCCACGCGGTGATGGGATGGTTGCTCGGGCACAGTTTCAATCTGGAAGAAAACCTTGAGGCCCAACTGCTTGCCGCGGTCCTGCTGGAGAACAGCGCCAGCCCGCTGCAGCGCGCCCTGGAGACCACCGACCTGGGGCATGCGCCTTCACCCTTGTGCGGCCTGGAGGATTCCAACCGTGAAATGACGTTTGTCTGTGGTATCGAAGGCACTGAACCTGAGAAGGCCGGCCAGATTGAGGCACTGATCGAAGGAGTCCTGCATGAGGTGGCCGAGCAGGGCGTGGCCAAGGAACGCCTGGAAGCCATCCTGCATCAACTGGAACTGCATCAGCGGGAAATCTCCGGCGACGGGTTCCCCTATGGCCTTCAGTTGATCATGTCGTCGCTGTCACCTCTGGTTCATGGCGGTGATCCGGTGGCGCTGCTGGATCTGCAGCCGGTGCTGGAACGGCTGCGCGAGCGTATCCAGGATCCCGACTACATTCCCAAGCTGGTGCGCAGACTGCTGCTGGATAATCCGCACCGCGTTACCCTGACGCTGGCACCGGATACGCGGCTGGAAGAGCGCAAGCAGGCGGCATTGCGTGAGGCGCTGGAGCGTCGCAAGGCCACGCTGAGCGATGAGGAAAAGACCCGCATCGTCGAGCAGGCGCAGGCACTGGAAGAGCGCCAGAACGCCAAGGATGACGAATCCATCCTGCCCAAGGTGACCTTGGCGGATGTGCCCACGGAAATCCCCGATCCCAGGGCGGTTCGCAGCCCTGACTATCCGGCGACCTGCTATGCCCAGGGGACCAACGGCCTGGTGTATCAGCAGGTCGTGGTGCCCTTGCCGGAACTCAGCGAGCAGGAACGGTCGCTGCTGCCGCTCTACAGTCACTGTCTGACGGAGATCGGTTGCGGTGATCTGGATTATCTGCAGATGCAGGACCGCCTCTCGGCTGAATGTGGCGGAATTTCCGCGTCAACTACCGTGAAAGGCGCCATCGATGATGTTCAGAACACCCGCGGTTTCTTTGTATTGGCGGGCAAGGCGCTGGTTCGCAACCGCGACAACCTGATCAATCTGCTGAAGGATCTGTTCGACAGTGCCCGCTTTGATGAGCTGGAGCGAATCCGGGAGCTCCTGGCCCAGATCCGTACCCGTCGGGAGCAGGCCGTAACGGGTAACGGCCATGTGTTGGCCATGGGAGCCGCGGCACAGGGCTCAAGTCCGGTGGCCAAAATGGCGTTCCAACTGGGCGGACTGGAAGGGGTGCGTCGGGTGAAACGGCTCGACGATGCCATTCGTCGGGGCGAGGGCCTGGAGGCGCTGGCCCGTGATATGGCCGCGTTGCACAAGAAACTGACCGCCCAGCCTCGCCAGTTCATGATCGTCGGCGAGGAAGATCAGCTTGACCCGGCGGTGTCCTTCACGCGGCAGTCCTGGGGCGAGGGGCCGGACAAGCCAGCCAGCGAGTTTGAACTGGCCCCGGTCTCGGAGCAGGTCCGTCAGGCCTGGCTGACCTCAACCCAGATCAACTTCTGCGCCAAGGCCTATCCCACGGTCCCGGTGGACCATCCCGATGCGGCCGCCCTGACGGTGCTGGGTGGATTCCTGCGCAATGGCTTCCTGCACCGGGCCATCCGTGAACATGGCGGGGCCTATGGTGGCGGAGCCGGTCAGGACAGCGTCAACGGTGTCTTCCGCTTCTTCTCCTATCGGGACCCGCGCCTGGGCGAGACCCTGGACGATTTCGATGCCGCCCTGAAGTGGCTCAAGGAGACCGAACACGACGATCAGGCTCTGGAAGAGGCCATCCTCGGCGTGATCGGCCAGCTGGACAAACCGCGGTCGCCCGCCGGCGAAGCGCGTCACGCGTTCCACAGTGAGCTGTTCGGGCGCACGGCCGAGCAGCGGCAGCGCTTCCGCAAGCGGGTGCTGGAAGTCGGGCTGGAAGACCTGCAGCGCGTGAGTGAGACCTGGCTCAAGCCGGAGAACGCCAGTATTGCGGTGATCACAAGTCCAGGCCAGCGCAAGGAGGTGGAAGCGCTCGGATTGGCCGTCGAGGAGCTGTAATCCCATCGACGCGCCCTCGGTTGAAACGGAGGGCGCGCCGCCCCGGTGGTGGTCGGTTCAGTTGTTGCGGCGTTCGATGCCTGATTGCACCAGTATCCGGGAGCCGATTTCTTCCACTGAATAGTCGGTGGTGTCGAGGTAGGGGATGCGCTCGCGACGGTACATAAGCTCCACTTCCTCCACCTCCATCATGCATTGTTTCAGGGAGGAGTAGCGTGAATTGGGTCGGCGCTCATTGCGGATCGTCGACAGGCGTTCGGGATCAATGGTGAGGCCGAACAGCTTCTCCCGATAACCACGCAGTTCGGGGGGGATTTTCTGATCCTGGATCTCGTCTTCTGTAATCGGGTAGTTGGCTGCCTTGAGACCATACTGCAGGGCCATGTACAGACAGGTCGGCGTTTTGCCACTGCGAGAGACACCGATCAGTATCAAATCCGCCTCGTCATAATGTCGGGTTCGGGCACCATCGTCGTTGTCCAGGGCGAAATTCACGGCATTGATGCGGCGTTCGTAATGAGGGCTGTTCACAATGGAGTGGGATTTGCCCACGGTATAGGACGATCCCGCTCCCAGCTCCTTTTCCAGCGGATCCAGGAAGGTGCCGAAAATGTCGACCATGAAACCGTTCGCACCAGCCAGCTCTGCACGGATGGTACGATCGACGATGGTATCGAAGATCAGTGGCCGATGACCGTCATTATTATCGGCTTGATTAATGCGATGGACCAGCGAGCGCGCTTTCTCCACAGTATCGATATAGGGGAGCGTGATCTTTTCGAATTCGATGTCGTCGAATTGGGCCAACAGACTGTTACCCAGGGCTTCAGCTGTGATGCCCGTACCGTCGGATACGAAAAAGGCGGTGCGCTTGGCTCTCATACGGCTTGGCTCTCTTGTGGAAATGAATTCATGGCAGCACATCGGCAGCCTTGGCAGACGCCCCTGCAGTATTGCGTAACAGGGGCGGTTCTACCAATGGATGATTGCCAGGAAGGGTGCTGACTTTAGCGTTATGTCTGAGACAGAGCATTAGGTATTCCGGGTCCGGTTACAGTATCATACCGACCTTGTTTTTGATTGGGGGCGCGGCGGCGCTCCACCGTACACCAACGTAAAGGGAGACGGGCTTTGGACGATTACATCATTTGGTTCGAAAACCTCGGCATGAATGATGTCGATAAGGTGGGCGGCAAGAATGCTTCCTTGGGAGAAATGATCAGTAACCTGGCCAATGCCGGTGTTTCCGTACCGGGCGGCTTTGCCACCACTGCAAGTGCCTACCGTACTTTCCTGGCGACCGATGGCCTGAAGGATCGGATCGACCAAGCCCTGGGCAATCTTGACGTTGACGATGTTAACGAACTGGCTCGCGTCGGTGCGGAGATCCGTCAGTGGATTATCGACACGCCGTTCCCGGATGGCCTTGAGGATGTGGTCGAGACCGCATACGAACAACTGCGTGGCGGCAACGACAAGCTGGCGGTCGCGGTGCGTTCCTCGGCGACCGCTGAAGATTTGCCCGATGCGTCCTTCGCCGGCCAGCAGGAAACTTTCCTGAATATCGTGGGCCTCGATCAGGTCAAGCTGGCGATCAAGGAAGTATTTGCCTCTCTGTTCAATGATCGCGCCATCTCCTATCGCGTACACCATGGTTTCGATCACAGCCAGGTGGCGCTGTCTGCTGGTATCCAGAAAATGGTGCGCAGTGAAACCGCATGCAGTGGTGTCATGTTCACCCTGGATACCGAATCCGGCTTCCGCGATGTGGTGTTCATCACCGGCTCCTATGGTCTGGGTGAGACCGTTGTGCAGGGTTCCGTGAACCCGGACGAGTTCTACGTCCACAAGCCCACCTTCGAGGCGGGCCGCCCGGCCATCCTGCGCCGTAACCTGGGCAGCAAGGCCATCAAGATGGTTTATACAGGTAACGGCGAAACCGGCAAGTCGGTTGAAACCGTCAAGGTGGAGCAGGACGATCGCAACCGTTTCTGTATCTCGGACGCAGAGATCAACGACCTGACACGCCAGGCCATCACCATCGAAAAGCACTACGATCGTCCGATGGACATCGAGTGGGCCAAAGATGGCGACGATGGCAAGATTTACATCGTTCAGGCGCGTCCGGAGACCGTCAAGAGCCGCGTGGCTGCTCACACCATGGAGCGCTACCTGCTCAATGAAACCGGCAATGTCCTGATCGAAGGACGCAGCATCGGCCACCGGATCGGTGCAGGTCCCGTGCGTATTGTCACCAGCATCCATGAGATGGACCGTGTCCAGAAGGGGGACGTGCTGGTTACCGATATGACTGATCCGGATTGGGAGCCGGTCATGAAACGGGCTTCCGCCATCGTGACGGATCGCGGTGGACGCACCTGTCACGCGGCGATCATCGCCCGGGAACTGGGTATCCCTGCCGTTGTGGGCTGTGGCAATGCAACCGAAGTGCTCCAGGAAGGTCAGGATGTGACCGTTTCCTGCGCCGAGGGCGACACCGGTTATATCTACGAGGGTAAGCTGGACTTCGAATTGAAGGAAAATTCTGTCGAATCCATGCCACCGCTGCCGTTTAAGATCATGATGAACGTTGGCAACCCCGACCGGGCCTTCGACTTCCAGGCGTTGCCCAACGAGGGTGTGGGGCTGGCCCGTCTGGAGTTCATCATCAATCGCATGATCGGTGTGCATCCCAAGGCACTGCTGAATTTCGATGCCTTGCCGCGTGACGTCAAGCAAACGGTCGAAAAGCGCATTTCCGGTTACGCCTCACCGGTCGACTTCTTCATCGACAAGCTGGTGGAAGGCATATCCACGCTGGCGGCGGCCTTCTGGCCGAAGCGCGTGATTGTTCGTCTCTCCGACTTCAAGTCCAACGAATACGCCAATCTCATCGGCGGCACGCTCTACGAGCCGGACGAAGAGAACCCGATGCTGGGCTTCCGTGGCGCCTCCCGTTACATCTCCGAGACCTTCCGGGACTGCTTCGAACTGGAGTGTCGGGCGCTTCGCAGGGTGCGTGACGAGATGGGGCTGACCAACGTCGAGATTATGGTGCCGTTTGTGCGGACCGTAGGGGAGGCCAGTCAGGTGGTTGATCTGTTGGCCGAAAACGGCCTGGCTCGCGGCGAGAATGGCCTGAAGGTCATCATGATGTGCGAGCTGCCTGCCAATGCGCTGTTGGCCGAGCAGTTCCTGGAACATTTCGATGGCTTCTCGATTGGGTCCAACGACCTCACCCAGCTCACACTGGGGCTGGACCGGGATTCCGGTATCGTGGCGCATCTGTTTGACGAGCGTAACGATGCGGTCAAGAACCTGCTGTCCAATGCGATTCAGGCCTGCAACAAGGCTGGCAAATACATCGGCATCTGTGGGCAGGGCCCATCGGATCATCCGGATTTCGCCAAATGGCTAATGGACGAGGGTATCGACAGTGTCTCCCTGAATCCGGACTCGGTACTGGATACCTGGTTCTTCCTGGCGGAAAAGCACGGCCAGCAATAAACCGGTGACCCAGCGGGCGTGCGACGCGCCCGACAGCAGTGCCATAAGCCGCGACAGCCTCGGGTTGTCGCGGCTTTTTGGATTTTGGAGACGCCTTTGAGGACAGGTGGCTGGACAAGGTCAAACCACCACGGGACAATAGCTTTCAAAACAGAACGCCTTTGATGGAAAACCGTGACAATCACTCTGTCATTCGCCGTGGCAAGCGGTGATAGAGATCAGCGAGACACAGGGAAAGCGTGACCCATGCGTAGCAGCAGCCGTCTTTTTCCAGTCAGCCTCATGGCGGCTGAACTGACCGGAAAATTCAGCGAAGACATCTATCAGTTGAATCCGGGAACCAGCAAGGATTCATCGGTGCGGCTCACCGTGACCCGGATCACCGATCCGGACTGGCGTCAATCCCGGCGCCCGGTGATCCTCCTGCACGGTGAATTCCGTAATCGTCGCGATTTCATTTCTCCGGATGGCCGGGGCCTGGCGGCTCAACTCGCCGAGTCGGGCTTTGATGTGTGGATTCCGGAGATGCGGGGCCATGGTCTGACGCCTCCGAATGACAGAATGGCGGCCAATCGCCTGCTGTACTATGCCCGTGAAGACTGGCCACAGGTGCATCGGTTCGTGATGGAGCAGGTGGGTGGGCAGCCGCCGATCTGGGTGGCGCCCAGCCTCGGGGCTCAGAGTCTCGCCTGTGGTTTGATCCATGTGCCCAAAATGCTCCATGACACCGCAGGTGTGGTGTTTGTGGATCCGGGCAGTGAACAAAAACTCTGGCTGTGGCAAGACCTCAAGACTGTGGAGCGCTGGCGCGTTATGCGCAAGAACTTCATCGACGGACTGCCGCGGCAATGGGGCCCTGAACGGGAGCCTGTCATGCTGCTTCGGGAGCAACGCCATTGGCAGATGGCTGCGCGACAGGGGCAACACCCTGTTTTTGACCATTTGCGCCGGATCAACGTGCCTTCCTTAACGATTGCCCACCGCAATGCCGAAGAAGTGGCTCGCCGCTTTCACGGCAAACTGGGTGGGCGGGAAAAGGCTTTCCTTGCTTTGCCTGATCGTTCATCCCGGTCTGAAAACCCCGGGGATGCTGCCGCTTGGCCACCGGATATCCGGCATGCCATTGAGCATTGGTTGATTGAAGGCAATGTGGAAGAGGTCAAGGTGAGTCCCGAGCAGCTAACCGGTTAGAATGCGCAAATGCCCCGACCCGTGGTGGTCGAGGGCCGGCTGCGCGGGTATTGGCGGTAAGGAGCAGGAATGCAAAGAAACGCTGTCGTTGTTGGTGCGACCGGGATGGTTGGCAGCCTGGTATGGCGATTACTGGCCGACAGGCGAGACCTCTGGCAAAGCCTGATTTTGGTCACTCGCCGTCCACTGGAGAACCTGCCAGAAGGCGTAGAGAACAGAGTGGTTGATTTTCAACAGCTGGAAGAGGCATTGGGCGAACTCAAGGCTGATGACTTGTTTGTCTGTCTGGGAACCACCATTGCGAAAGCCGGTAGTCAGGACGCCTTCCGTCAGGTTGATTGCGAATATGTTCTTGCAGCGGCTCGCGGCCTGATGAAAAACGGCCTCTCTCATCTCCTCGTGATTACGGCCATGGGCAGCGACGAGAAATCCCTGTTTTTCTACAATCGCGTCAAAGGTGAAGTTGAACGCCGTTTGCGCGATTTGAACCTGCCTTACCTGACGATTCTGCGGCCATCTCTACTGTTGGGAGAGCGCAGGGAACAGCGCTTTCTTGAGAAACTCTCCGGGCGTGTCGGGCAGGCGATGGGGCCGCTTTTTGTGGGGCCGCTTCGGCGTTGGGCTCCGGTGTCCGCCCATAAGGTCGCTGAAACCATGGTGGCCCAGGCGAGTAGGGTGGCTACGGAGGGGCGGTCCCAGGGCTGTCTTGTGTTAAACTCCGAAGCGATTCAGCAGGCAACGGCCTGATTTACCCACCAGACTGAGGAGAATTCCGTGGTTGATATCGTGACGCCTGACATCTGCGACGAGCATCCGGAGGTTCGTGTCGTTGAGCCCATGTTTCGCAACCTGGGCGGAAAAAAGGCCTTCGGCGGTGAAATCGTCACTGTAAAGTGTTTTGAAGACAACTCCGTGGTCAAGGAGCAGGTCGGTACGCCGGGCGAGGGCAAGGTCATGGTCGTCGACGGAGGCGGTTCCATGCGCAACGCGCTGCTGGGCGATATGCTTGCGGAGAAGGCCGCCAAAAACGGCTGGCAGGGCATTATCATCTACGGATGCATTCGGGACGTCGACGTTATTGCCGAAGCCGACCTGGGCGTGCAGGCTCTAGGGACGCACCCTCGCAAAACCGAGAAGAAGGGGATTGGTGAGTTGAATGTGCCGATTACCTTCGGTGGTGTGACGTTCAATCCGGGTGAGTATGTTTACGCCGACAACAACGGTGTGGTCGTTTCCTCCTCTAAGCTCTAGCTTGCGATAACCGGACTCCGGTGAGGTGTAAGCTCACCGGAGTCGACCGGGCCGCTGCTTCCGGTATTACCTGCCTGAAAGCGCTCTAGCCGTACTTGGGCTTAACGATTAACCTCAATGATCTCAAAACCCGTGATATAGCGCTCTCCTTCCTGATCGCAACGAACCACAGTGGCCTTGGTATCGAAGGAAGGGAAGTTGGGATTCTGTGATGGCAGCGATGTGTGGGCCACGGTGCCCTCTTTGAGCGGGCGATCCATTTCCACCATCATTCCGGTGCCACTTAGGTCACGACAGACGCCTTTCAGGGTTTCGCCTGTTTCCGAGATCGTTAAAGTGATCTCGGTGTTGACTCGCATACGAATGAAATCCCGTTTTTCGGAAAAGTCTTTCATGGTGCTTGTCGCCATTTGAATGGGCCCTCCTGCTTTGTTGTTTTTATCTTTATACGGCGGGGTTGGGCAAAGGTCAAAGATCAATCTGTCATAACGACCGGAGAAAACCTAATATTTAGTATTAGGTTTGAGGGCGACCTACCATATCTGGTATGTCACCCTTGTTTGCATAAAAAGTTTACGCCCAGGTGTCGTGCTTTTTGGAAGGCTTAAGCCAGGGCACGATAACGGCAATCAACACACCCAGCAATACCAGGCCGCCGCCCAGCAACAGGAAGTTGGACCGGCGCTTGTCTTCCAGGCGCTGGTTCTCCGCTGTCAGCAATTCAACCTCATTGCGCAGTTCCTGAATGGTTTCCTGCAACTCCCGGTTGCGTTTATCCAGATTGAGGGCATTGGAGGAAATGGACTTGACCCGCTTGAGCTCCTCGCTCAAAGAGTCCACCTGGGAGGACAGTTCCTGCCTTGTGGAGGACAGCTGATTACGGTCAGAACGGATTTCCTGCAGGTTGGACCGCGCCTCTTCCAGTGCCTCCCGAGTCTGTTTCAGTTCGGCCCTTGCCTTGGCCAGTTGATCCTCGGCAATGGGTTCCGGTGAGAGATAATGACTGGTGACCCACCCAACGGTTCCGTCACGGGTTTCCACCTTGGTGTAGCCGGACTCTTCGTTCTGTTCCAGAACGGTTACCGGGGTGCCGCTCTTGAGACCTTTCAGAATCCGGAACTGATTGCCTTGACCGGTGCGCAACTGGATAACCAGTTCGTCATCGACATACATGGTTTGTTGGGCCAAGGCAGGAAAGGTCACCAGAAAGGCCAGGACCACAAGGCAAGATTTGACGATCGTTCGTGATGTCACAACAGAATCCCTGTTTCTCTTCGAGTTATACATTGGAGCGCGCCGTAAGCTCGGCGGGATTTTGACACAGACGGGTGCAGTTGCCTACCGCCGTTCGTTACATCAAGGTAACACAGGTTTGAAAGGCTTGACGGTGACCTTTTCATACACACCCGCTGCGACATAGGGGTCGGCGTCGGCCCAGGTTCGGGCGTCCTCCAAGCTGGGGAATTCGGCAATGACCAGACTGCCCGTGAAGCCGGCATCGCCTGGCTCAGGTGTGTCCAGGGCAGGATGGGGTCCCGCCAGCAGCAGACGGCCTTCATCCTTAAGCTGTTCCAGGCGGGCCAGGTGGTCGGCGCGGGCTGACTTGCGCAGCGGCAGGCTGTCTTTCACATCCTGGCTGATGATGGCGTAGTACATCATGATTCGAATTTCCTATTCCGATTGGTCCGGCTGTTCTTTCAGGTGCCGGGACAGGTAAAGGATGGTAAACACGGAAAACGCAAGAGTCAGGCCCAACAGGCCGAATACTTTGAAGTTCACCCATGTTTCCTGACTGAAGGAGAAGGCCACGTAGAGATTGAGGGCACCACTCAGGGCAAAGAAAGTGGCCCAGGCAAGGTTGAGATTCCGCCAAACCGGCACCGGTGCCGTAATCTGGTGTTCAAGCATCTTCTGGATCAGGTTGCGACGCGCCACCAGAGGGCTGAAAAAAAGAATCAGGGCCAGCAGCCAATTCACAATAGTGGGTTTCCACTTGATGAACAGATCGTTGTCCAGGGCGACTGTGAGCCCCCCAAAAACCATAACAGCACCCAGGGTGATGAGGTGAATGCGCTCCACGCGACGATATCGCAGCCACATGAACCCTACCTGGACCACTGTGGCGACCATCAATGCCCCTGTGGCGAGGACGATGTCCTTGCCGAACTGATAAAATCCGAAGAAGACGATCAGGGGAAAAAAATCCAAAAGTTGTTTCATTACTGCGCTCGACCGCTGAGAGCCGGATTCGTCCTGTGCCTGATTGTCCTGAGGGCGAGATACCACTCGCCGGCTGGGCGACCTTCGCAGGGCCGGGAATCCGAATACGGCTCTGTTCCATGTTTGTGGGCCCAGTCGGGAGACTCAGCCCACATTCCTTCGCGACTATTATAGGGAATGATCCCGGATGCAAGCGATACCCCCACAAAATCGCCAAATTGTAGCTGACCTTCACTGTCACTCCACGGCCTCAGACGGCGCGCTATCGCCGTCTGAGTTGGTGGCGCGGGCTTTCGAAAAGGGCGTGACGCTGCTGGCCCTGACGGATCACGATACCTGTGATGGCTGGCATGAGGCGAAAGCCGCTGCCGATGGCGTTGGTATCGACCTTTTGCCTGGTATAGAGCTGTCCTGTGTCTGGAAGAATCAGACGGTGCACATCGTTGGCCTAGGATTCGAGGCCACCAGCCCGGTAATGGCAGAAGCGGTCTCCCGACAACAGCGTAGCCGTGCGGAAAGGGCGGAAATTATTGCGCAAAAGCTGGAAAAGCGGGGCGCGCCGCCGATTCTGGAAGCGGCCATACGCTGTGCCGGAGGCGGGGTGCCGGGACGGCCGCATTTTGCGCGAGCGCTGGTGGAGGCGGGTGTTGTTGGTCGTGAGGACCACGCGTTCAAGCGCTGGCTGGGTAACGGCAAGCCGGGAGACGTGCGTGCCTATTGGCCGGAAATGCCCACAGTGATTGACTGGATACGTGACGCCGGCGGGATCGCCGTGTTGGCGCACCCCCGCAAATACGGGTTGAGCGCAACCAAGCTGCGTGCATTGCTGTATGCGTTTAGAGAGGCTGGTGGGGAAGGGCTGGAGGTGCTGACTGGGGGGCAGTCGCCGGGCGATACGCCGTTTTTGGCCAAGCTGTGCCAGGACAATGACCTCTATGCCTCAACGGGCAGCGATTTCCATCAGCCGAACCGGCCCTGGACGGAACTGGGATCACTGCCGCCGCTTCCGAAGAGTGTTACTCCCGTTTGGGAGCGATTGGCGATGCGCGTCCCTCAGGGCGAGTGAAACAGTAAATAGAGGTCGGTGAGATTTTCCGGAATCTGATCGACCATTTCGGCGCAAAGCTCGTCGTCTTCCACGACCTTGCGGAAATCCTCGTCATCAAAAAGATTGGACAGGGCCATGATGGGAACCAGCAGGTTCGCGACGGCCTCTTCGTCCCGGGTCATCCATTCCTCTTCGCAAAGCAGGAATGCATCCATGAAACCGGCGCACCAGTTTTCCAGTGCGTTGCGGGGGTCGCCATCCTCGGGCTCTGGCAGTTCCAGGGTGTGGCCCTGTTCCAGATCCTTGCGAAGGCTTGTTTCAAGGCGGCCGCAGAGTTGCTGGAACTTCTCAGGTGCAGGCTTTGCGTTGGCGGGATCCTGCCCGGTCGCGATGGCGAACAGAACATCCATGGACAGCGCGCGGGGCCCGACGACGTGAGCACATACGACTCCGTGCAGGCCGAAAAAATCCAGTGCTTCGTCGGCCCATTCGTCGGCGAAGAGGATATCCTCCAGTGCAAGGATGTCGTCATTGGATAACATGGAGAAAGCTCCTGAAATTGCGGGGAAGGCGCCATGGCACCGGCGCGGGATCCGGTTGGGTGTTGCAACAAATGATAGCAGGCCTCGGCGACCCGCTCATCCGTTACAGCCTACCGGCCCCTTACCGCGCAGGTAAAGGGCCGGCATTCGCTCTGAGCCTAGCTGCCCTGAGAGTCTGTTGACGTCTCGGAGGTCGCTGCATTGGACTGTTGCTCAGGCTTTTCGGCAGCTTTGGCGGCCTGCTGGGCAGCCTGTTCCTGCTTACGGCGCTGGCGCGGGTCATTATGCGCACGGCCCTGGGGTGGTTTGGGGGGCTCAGGCGCCTGTTCTGCAAAGGCCTGGGTTTCAGCAGGCTTCGGTGCTTTATCGCGCTGGTCAGCGCCAGGTTTTGCCTCGGCCGCTGGTTTTTCAGCCGGCTGCGCGGCCGGTTTCTTGGCCGGTGCCTCAGCCTTAGGCCCCTTGTCACTTGGTTCCTGAGAGTCGGACTTGGGCTGCTTGGCCTTGTCGTCATCCTGTTTGGGGGCAGCGGCTTCGGTGGTCTTGGGCTTTTCCTCCGGTTTGCTGGAGGTGGCCTTCTGATCCTGCTTTTCAGCCGCCTTTTCGTTCGGCTTCGCAGATTCGTCTTCCTTGCGGCTGCTTTCTTTAGCCTTCTCGGTTGTGGCGTCCTGCTGAGCCTTGGGTGTTTCCTTGGCTTCGGCTTTGGGGGCCGGCTTATCGTCTGCCGATTTGGGAGACGTCTGCTGCGGCTTCTGTTCCGGAGCCTTTTCGGCCTTCGACTGTTCCGCTGCCGCTTCTTTTACAGGCTTGTCCGCCTTTGCGGGCTTCTCGTCGGTCGGGCTCTTGGAAGCCGGCTTGTTGGATCCGGTGTCCTCCCGACCCGGGATTACTTCTTTCTGCGCCTCATCCTTTCTGGACTTCTCGTCAGTTCCGCCTTTGTTGTTGCCCTGGTTGTCCTGACGGCGCTTGTTGGAGCCATCTGCCGGAGAACCATCGCGGTTGCGGGGACGACGTGCACGCTTGCGCTTGCCGCCTTCACCCTTATTGCCGTCGCTCTTGCCGCCGGCCTGATCCTGTCTGGATTCCTTGGCTTCCGGCTTCTCGGGCTTGGAAGCGGTCTGCGCGGCTTCCTTGTTATCCGGCTTGTTGCTGCCACCTTGTTGCTGCTTATCCTGACGGTTGTCCTTGCGGCGATCATCGCGACGTCCACCGCCTTTATTGTTCTGGCGGTTATCACGCTTGCTGCCTGCTTCGGGCTGACCCTTGCCGCCCTGACCCTTGTTGCGCTGTTGGCGGCGTTCCCCGTCGCTGCCCTGATTGCGGCGATCGTTCTGCGCCACCCGGCTACGGCGGCGATCGTTACGTTGGCGACCACGATTTTCGTTAGCGGTGCTTTGTTCGGCTTCCTGATCTTCGGAGGGGCCGAAGAGGGCGGAAATCTTGCGGGACAGCCGCTTCAGCAAGCCTTCATCGTTGGAGGCGGCGGCCGTCGTCGCTGTCGGAGCGGGCGCCGGTGTTGAGGGGCGGATGGATTTGACCGCTGCCTCTTCGCGCACCACTTCCTTTGGCGCCGGATGGCTGACTTCGGCAGCCTCTTCCTGAATAGAAACTGCCAGGTCATAGCTTGACGTGGTCTGCTGGACGGCGTTGTCGTCGTCGCGCAAGCGCTGAACTTCGAACTGCGGTGTTTCCATGGCGTTGGTCGGGATGATCAATACCCGAACGCTCTGGCGCGCTTCGATATCATTGATCTGCTTGCGCTTTTCATTGAGCAGGAAGGATGCGACAGACACCGGCACGATGGCCCGGACCTCGCCGGTCTTTTCCTTGGACGCCTCTTCGTAGATGAGGCGCATGATGCTCAGGGCCAGGGATTCGATGCTGCGCACGGTTCCCTGACCGTTACAGCGCGGGCAGACGTCACTGCGGGTTTCGCCCAGTGAGGGCCGCAGGCGTTGCCGTGACATTTCCATCAGGCCAAAGCGGGAGATCTTGCCCACCTGCACGCGAGCGCGGTCCAGCTCCAGAGCCTCGCGCATGCGCTGCTCGACTTCACGCTGGTTCTTGTTGGGGCCCATATCGATAAAGTCGATTACGATCAGGCCGCCGATGTCGCGCAGACGCAACTGCCGGGCAACTTCTTCCGCAGCTTCCAGGTTGGTCTGCAGGGCAGTCTCCTCGATATCGCCGCCCTTGGTGGCGCGTGAGGAGTTGATGTCGATGGACACCAGCGCTTCGGTCGGATCGATGACAATGGAGCCGCCGGAAGGCAGTTTAACGTCACGCTGGAAGGCCGTCTCGATCTGAGCCTCGATCTGGTAGCGGCTGAACAGCGGAATGTCGTCTTTATACAGTTTGATCTTGTTCTCGAATGTGGGCATGACCGCCCGCACGAAATTGAGCACGTCTTCGTGGACGACGGGGGAATCGATCAGGACCTCGCCAATATCCTGGCGGAGGTAATCGCGCACGGCACGGATGATAACGTTACTTTCCTGGTAAATCAGGAATGGCGCCTTGCGGGATTCAGCTGCGGACGTGATGGCATCCCAGAACTGGAGCAGGTAGTCCAGATCCCACTGCAGTTCTTCGGTTTCGCGACCAACCCCGGCCGTACGCACGATGACGCCCATGGGTTTGGGGATGTTGACGTCGGCCAGGGCGCTTTTCAGGTGAGCGCGCTCGTCGCCTTCGATGCGGCGGGAGATGCCGCCGGCTCGAGGGTTGTTGGGCATCAGCACCAGATAGCGACCAGCCAGGGTAATAAAGGTGGTCAGCGCCGCCCCTTTGTTGCCGCGTTCCTCTTTATCCACCTGAACGATGACTTCCTGGCCTTCGTTCAGCACGTCCTTGATGTTGATCTTGCCTTCAATCTGGGAGGGCGACTTCTTGAAGTATTCCTTGGAGATTTCTTTGAGGGGGAGGAAACCGTGACGTTCAGCGCCGTAATCGACGAAGGCGGCTTCAAGGCTGGGTTCGATGCGGGTGATACGGCCTTTGTAGATGTTCGACTTTTTCTGTTCCCGCGTACTGGATTCGATATCAAGGTCGAACAGGCGTTGCCCGTCAACCAGGGCTACACGCAACTCTTCCTGGTGAGTTGCATTGATCAGCATTCTTTTCATGGAATTGTATGTTTCCCATCGGTTAGCGACGGAAACGGGCGGGGCAGCAAGCAAATGCCACTGTCAGACGTTCAACAGGTCAGTAGGGTATCGGGTCCCAGTTTGAGGGAGTACCCGTTATTCGCGCGGTGCATCGCCGGTTCACTGGCTAAAATCTGGATCACAGACTCCACTGCACCTACCGCGTACTGGAAATTACTGTCCTGACTGTTCGGTACTGAATTACGCACCGGCCCCTGGTCTCATGTCATATTGGTCTGCGGACGGCCCGGGTCGGCACGATGCAATGATTCTTTGCAAATACTGCCCGCGCTTCGGTTTCCGCGCGGATTTAACATCCTCCATACCCTCTTTGCTTGGCGGTATGGAGACCTGATCAGCATTGGCCGGCGTTTTTTCACGGCGCTGATGCTGCAATCTTCCTTAGGCTGCTGGCGGATGTCGGTCGATTCACCGCTTGACGGAATGCTTCGGTCGACCCACGAGACAATGTTCACGCTTGCCATCAGGCAGGCAACTGGACACTCGTGTTTTTCAACACCCAACCAACTCGCTATACTGTCGGGCTTTTAGGGGTGGCCACAAATATGCGGCATAACTCCCAAAGCTTGCTGGAATATAACAGCAAACCCTCAGCCTATCAACGATTCGCGAACCCGTTCACACCAGCTTGGAAACCGCGCATGGCGTCAGGTAAGCCGACCCACAACGGCAAGAGACAATCCACCTCCAGCGTGCGCTGGGTTACCATTGACGAAGAGCATGAAGAGCAGCGCCTCGATAACTTTCTTCTGGCTCAGTGGCGAGGTGTGCCTAAAAGTGTCGTCTATCGCGTGATTCGCAAGGGGGAAGTGCGCGTAAACCGGTCCCGGGCAAAGCCCGACACGCGGCTGGCCAAGGGCGACGAGGTGCGGATCCCGCCGGTAAAACGTCCGGAAAAATCGCCCGCCCCCGTTCCCGGGAGTCGAATCCAGGCCATGGTGGAGGCGGCTATCGTCTACGAGGACGACCATCTGATCGTGGTCAACAAGCCCCATGGATTGGCGGTTCATGGTGGCAGTGGGTTGCAGTTCGGTCTGATTGAGGCATTGCGGGCGGCACGGCCCAAGGCGCGCTTCCTGGAGCTGGTGCATCGCCTCGACCGGGACACCTCGGGCCTGGTGATGGTCGCCAAGCGGCGGCCGGCGCTCAGGAAGCTGCAGGAGCAGATCCGCGGGCGCAGTGCCCGTAAGGTCTATCACGCGCTGGTGGCCGGCGGCTGGCCGGACAGCCTTGATCAGGTGGACGCCCCGCTGTTGCGCAGTGAGCGTGGCGGCGAGCGGATTGTTGTGGTTGATGAGCGGGGCAAGGACTCGCTAACACGGTTCCGTGTTCTGGAGCGGTTCACCGGCTATACCCTGGTGGAGGCGGTGCCGGTCACCGGGCGCACGCACCAGATCCGGGTGCATTGTGCATTTGCCGGCCACCCCATCGCCGGCGACCCTAAATACATGGATGAAGCCAGTGTGAAAATATTCCGGCGAGAATCGGGCGAGCGGTTGATGCTGCATGCCGCGGGGTTGGGGATTGTTCTGCCAGGCAGTGAGCGTGAAACTTTTTTTGAGGCCCCTTATGACGAAGCTTTCGAGCAGTTTTTGAGGCGGCTGAGCAAGCGGAGTGGGGCATGACTTACAAAGGCTTCATCTTTGACTGGGACGGTACCCTGGTCGATTCGGTGGATCACATTGCCACGAGTCTGCAAAAGGCGGCCCGTGAAGTCGGTTTCCCGGAGCGTTCTTTCGAGGAACTCAAGGACATTATTGGCCTGGGGATGGAGGATGCGCTGACGCGGCTGTACCCAGGCATTACCCCGGACGCCATGTTGGCGCTGCGGCAGAGTTACGCCGGCTACTTCTTCAGTGTTGAAACCACACAGAACACCCTGTTCGAGGGGGTGGAATCGATGTTGGCGCGGCTTTTCGAGCATTCACCGCTGGCGGTTGCCACCGGGAAAAGCCGCCGCGGCCTCGATTGGGCGTTGCAGACCACCGGGTTGAAGGAGCGCTTCCAGATCACCCGTTGTGCTGACGAGACCCGGTCGAAGCCCGATCCGCTGATGCTTCATCAAGTGCTGGAGGCGTGGCGGATGTCACCTGCAGAGACGGTTATGGTCGGCGACACCGTGTATGACATGGAAATGGCCCAGCGCGCGGGTATGCCGGCGATAGGGGTGACCTGGGGCGTTCACAAGGTGGACGCCCTGGCAGCGTATGATCCTGTGGCAATCGTTGAGTCAGTGGGCGAGCTGCAGGACCTTCTGCATGGCTGATAACAGCCGAAGAAAAGGACAGGAGTAAGGGGAGCCTATGAGCGATTGGGATTCGCAGTCTGAAAAGCCGGAGTGGGGCGTGCCGGAGCGTAAGGAAGAAAAGGCCGGCGGGAACGGCAAGGAAATGACCAGTGATCGCAAACTGATCGAAAAACTGGTCCTGTCGATGCAGACAGAGCAGCGCCGTTCCCGGCGCTGGGGGATCTTCTTCAAGCTCCTGACCTTCGTTTATCTGTTTGCGCTTCTATTCCTGATTCGTTTTCCAATGGAAGATGGCCTCTCTGCCACGACCAAGCCGCACACCGCTGTGATTGAGGTCAAGGGGGTGATTGCCGACGACGAGGTCGCCAGTGCCAGTAACATCATTGGCGGATTGCGGGATGCTTTTGAGGCCGAGAACGTCAAAGGCATCGTGCTGGCCATCAACAGTCCCGGCGGGAGCCCGGTTCAGGCTGGATATGTATATGACGAGATTCATCGACTCCGGGAAAAGCATCCCGAAAAGAAAGTCTATGCGGTGATTTCGGATATAGGGGCCTCCGGCGCCTACTATATAGCGGCGGGTGCCGATGAGATCTATGCCAACCAGGCAAGTCTGGTGGGGTCGATCGGCGTGATTTCCGGTGGCTTCGGTTTCGTCAGGGCAATGGACAAGCTCGGTGTGGAGCGACGGCTCTACACCGCTGGCGAGCATAAGGCGTTTCTGGATCCGTTCTCACCTGTATCTGAGGAGGAGGTCAGCTTCTGGGAGGGGGTGCTGGAGAAGACGCACGAGCAGTTCATCAACCGTGTCAAAAAGGGGCGCGGTGACCGTTTGGTCCAGGGTATGGACGACAAGCTTTTCTCCGGTCTGATCTGGACGGGAGAGCAGGCGCAAGAGTTGGGGCTGGTTGATGGTCTTGGCAGTGCCGGCGAGGTGGCCCGAGATGTGATTGGCGCGGAAGAAACAGTTGACTATACGCGCCGGGCCGACCGCTTCCAGCGTATTCTACGGCAGCTTGGCAGTTCAGCCGGCGAGTCAATGGCCGATACTCTGCTTCAGTCCAGAATGGAGCTGCGGTAGGCGTTCTCCAGTACGTCGCAGCCCATCTCTTGCAGGAGTGATACCAGCTGAATGAGGGGCAGACCCACCAGGGTGTTGGGGTCTTGCCCCTCCATTTTTTCAAACAGGACAATACCCAGACCTTCCATCTTGAAACTGCCGGCACAGTCGTAAGGCTCTTCCAGGCGCAGGTAGTGGTCGATCTGCAGTGGGCTGAGTTCACGGAAGTGAACGCTGAAAGTCTCGCAGGTCACCCTGATCTGGCCGGTGGCGCTGTCCAGGACCGCAAGTCCCGTCAGAAAATCCACCTGGGAGCCGCTACACCAGGATA
The DNA here is from genome assembly GCA_042862465.1 of Marinobacteraceae bacterium S3BR75-40.1. Classification (GTDB taxonomy): domain Bacteria; phylum Pseudomonadota; class Gammaproteobacteria; order Pseudomonadales; family Oleiphilaceae; genus JASTVH01. The sequence goes on from JASTVH010000005.1 coordinate 158,219, forward strand.
GTTGCTGGACCGCTGTCTCGTAGTTGCCTGGCTTGGTGAGGATCCTGCCACCCGGGAGGCTGGCGACCTGATCGGAGCCGATAATCCAGTGGGCGGGGTAAGCAGGCGCCAGCGCGAGCGTCTTGGCCTTGGCCAGGCGGGTAACCAGGTTTCGCGCCGTTTCCTCCGGACCTGCGGACTCATCAATGTCGGGGCTGGCAGTCTCAAAAGGCATGCGCAATCTTTCCAGCAGTGCACGTCGATAGGGCGAAGAAGACGCCAGTACGAGCGTTGGGGAAGGAGGAGCTGATGTCATAAGCGCATTCCTTTAGCCGTAAGAGCATTATTGTGTGAGAAAAAATTGCGGAAAACCAGATGTTAGCGGGTTCGGGCAGGGCGTGCGCGGACTGCTTTCGCGGTGATGCGCTAAAGTTTTGACAGGACTGTACAAGGGCCATTAAAATTGCGCGCTTATGTCGCACGCTGAATTGCCGGCCTCGGTAGATCCTTACAAGCTCACAGAGCAAGACGCGAAGGTTGCGGGGAAGGTTCCCGTGGCTCGTTTGACGCGCCTGGAGCCGCTGCTGGCGTCTGTCGGTGAAGAAACAGTGGACGTCTCGCTGCACTTTACGCGAGATGCGGAGAACAGGCGGATTCTCGCCGGGCATCTGGATGCTGAAGTTCAGGTGATATGTCAGCGCTGCCTTGAGACAATGGGGCAGAAGGTGGAATCAGAGTTCCAGCTGGCCGTGGTGGCGTCGGAAGAGATGGCTAAACAGCTGCCTTCCTGGCTTGAGCCTCTGGAAATGGATGGTGAGAGCGTGAACCTCTGGTCCGTGGTCGAGGACGAGATGCTACTCGCGATGCCGCCTTTTCCTGCGCATGACCTGTCACAGTGTCCGGCTGCCGCGACGCTTGAGGCGTATGCCCCTCCGGAGGAGGAAGAGCCCGCGGAGGAAAGCGAAAGGGAGAATCCGTTCAAGGTCTTGCAGAAACTCAAGGCAAAGGCCGGCAAAGACGAATCGGATACATCGGATAAAGAGTAGGGCACATAGGTGCCCAACAGGTGACTTGAGTCATCTGAATTAGTTTTAAACCTGAAGGTCGGGAGCTCATCATGGCTGTACAACAGAATCGTAAAACGCGCTCCAAGCGCGGCATGCGCCGTTCACACGACGCAATCAACGGACCTACCCTGTCCACGGATCCGACGACTGGCGAAGTACATCGTCGCCATCACGTATCGCCGGACGGTTTCTACCGTGGCAAGAAGGTCGTTGAATCCCGCGACGAGTAATCGCGCGGCGTGACTGAAAACCACGAAATCGTCCTGGCTGTTGACGCCATGGGCGGTGACCGTGGCCCCGAAGTGGCGGCGAGAGCTGCTGCCCGGGCGGTTGCCGAAGACGAAGCCTTGAGCATTTTGCTGGTTGGCCAGCAGGATGTGCTCAAGGCTTTTTCGTTTGTGGAGCATCCACGTATCCGTCTGGTACATGCGGACAATGTGGTGGCCATGGACGAGCGGCCATCCCATGCGCTGCGCCATAAAATGGATTCCTCCATGGCGGTCGCGCTACGGCAGGTGAGTGAGGGGCAGGCACAGGCCTGTGTCAGTGCCGGCAATACCGGGGCACTGATGTCTCTGGGCCGTTATTTGCTCAAGATGTACCCGGGCATGGAGCGACCGGCCATCATCAAGCGTATCCCTTCCCTGCACGGGCGCTGTTTCGTGTTGGACCTGGGTGCAAATGTGGATGCATCGGCCGAGAACCTCTACCAGTTCGCCATTATGGGGTCGCTGATGGCGCAGGTCATCGATCGGAAATCCCGGCCACGGGTGGCATTGCTGAATGTGGGCTCGGAAGAGATCAAGGGCAGCGAACAGGTTCGGCTTGCTGCCCACATGATGGCCGAATGCGAGCGCCTGCATTATATCGGTTATGTGGAGGGCGACGATCTTTTCCAGGATGTGGCCGACGTCGTGGTTTGTGATGGTTTCGTCGGTAACATTGCCCTTAAAACCGGTGAGGGCGTTGCCGGCATGCTGATGGAGGTGATCGAGAAAGCCTTCACGCACAATATCTTTACGCGAATCCTGGGCGCTCTCGCACGGCCTTACCTGCGCAGAGTGCTTAAGCAGATTGACCCTGCCAGGCACAATGGTGCGAGCCTGTTGGGGCTGCAGGGTGTGGTTGTCAAAAGCCATGGCAATGCCGGGGAGCAAGCATTTCTGGCGGCGCTCCGTCAGGCTGCGAAGGAAGCCAAAATGGAATTGCCCGCCCGGGTTGGCGAACGACTCGACGAGATGCCTGTTTGAGCGAATCGTCCGGCTGTCAGTTGCGGGGGTGGCAGGTTGGCGCGTTGAGGGACGTTGACTGTTGCAGCACAGCCCCATAACAGGGCATCCTTGGCCCGGCAAGCAGCGCTACTGCAGGCAATTCTCTTGATGACAGGGCTTTTGTCGTCTGTAGGACTAACGGCTAATCGGCAAAAGCCATCAGAAAAGGATAGTCTACCGCTCATGAAACATGCATTCGTTTTCCCCGGGCAAGGTTCACAGACCGTCGGCATGTTGGCTGAGGCCTGCGAGCACTGGCCCATTGTGCGGCAAACCTTCTCGGAAGCCTCCGATGTCCTTGGCTATGATCTCGAGGATCTGTGCAAGAACGGCCCTGAGGAGAAGCTCAACAGTACGGCCGTAACTCAGCCCGCCCTGCTGACCTGCAGCACCGCCCTCTGGCGTCAGTGGGCCATGGGTGAATCCTGTCAGAAGCCGGGTTTTCTCGCTGGCCACAGCCTGGGTGAATATTCGGCTCTGGTGGCAGCGGAATCGCTGCGTTTTCTTGATGCCGTCAAGCTGGTCCGCCTGCGCGGGGAACTGATGCAGAACGCGGTGCCGGAAGGTCAGGGGCGCATGGCCGCTATTCTGGGGCTGGCGGACGAAGAGGTTCAGGCCGCCTGCAAGGAAGCGGCTGAAAATCAGGTGGTTGAGGCCGCCAATTTCAATGCGCCTGGGCAGGTTGTTATCGCAGGCAATACCGCCGCTGTGGACCGGGCGATTGCGCTGTGCAAGGAAAAGGGTGCCAAGCGTGCTTTGCCGCTGGCCGTCAGTGTTCCTTCCCATTGTCAGCTAATGCGTGACGCCGCCGAAGAGCTGCGCAAGGAGCTCGAAGGGATGAGCTTTAACGATGCTGTCATCCCGGTGGTGCAGAATGTCTCCGCTTCGTCGGTGACCGACAAGGATGCGCTACGAGATAATCTGGTTCAGCAGCTCTATTCTCCGGTTCGTTGGAGTGAGTCGATTCAGGCGCTGTCGCGTTACGGTGTGACCCACCTGGTGGAATGCGGCCCCGGCAAGGTGTTGTCGGGACTGGTAAAAAGAATAGATCGCAGCATGACATGCTTCGGGATCGAAACACCGGAGGCCATGAAGGCTGCGATAGAAGCGCTGTCATAAGGCATCACTGATGCGGTAAAAACGGTTGCCTTAACGAACAAGGAGAAAGTACGTAATGACATCGACGTTGGAGGGAAAGGTGGCTCTGGTGACAGGGGCCAGCCGCGGTATTGGCAAGGCGATTGCCAAGGCATTGGCCAGCGCAGGAGCGTCCGTCATCGGGACGTCTACCTCGGAAGAGGGTGCGGCCAGCATTTCCCACTATTTTTCCCGCTGGGGGTTGCCCGGAGATGGCATCGTTATGAATGTCTCTGATCCGGCCAGCATTGAGGCGGGCTTTAAACAGATTGCATCGGTTCATGGACATCCGCTGATTCTCGTGAACAATGCGGGGATAACCCGGGATGGCTTGTTGATGCGCATGAAAGAGGATGATTGGGATGCGGTCATAGAGACTAACCTGACATCCGTCTACCGTACCAGCAAGGCCGCCATCAAAGCCATGTCCAAGGCGCGCTGGGGGCGGATCATCAATATCAGCTCCGTGGTGGCCAGTGCCGGCAATCCCGGCCAGATGAATTATTGTGCCGCAAAGGCAGGTATTGAGGGCATGAGCCGCAGTCTCGCACGGGAAATGGGCAATCGCGGCATCACGGTCAATTGCGTAGCGCCGGGATTCATCGATACCGACATGACACGCAACCTCTCGGAGGAGCAGCGTGAACAGATGATGGCGGGCATTCCGGTTCAGCGGCTTGGCGAACCCGAAGAAATTGCCGAGGCGGTGGCTTTTTTGGCATCGCCTCTGGCAGGTTATATCACCGGTGAAACGCTCCATGTAAACGGTGGCATGTACATGGGCTAGTGAACTCGCCAAAAAGCAACATGGCGAGGCTTTCCGGCCCCAAAGGTTGCCTGCTTGTTTGCGGGTATGGATTCAACTAAACTGGCACGCCATTCAGTGCTTGGTTAGGTACAAAGCGAGGATACTATGAGTACAGTTGAAGAGCGCGTTAAGAAGATTGTTTGTGAACAGCTCGGCGTTAAAGAGTCTGAGGTTCAGAACACATCTTCTTTTGTCGAGGATCTGGGCGCTGATTCCCTGGACACCGTAGAGCTGGTCATGGCTCTGGAAGAAGAGTTTGAAACCGAAATTCCGGACGAGGAAGCGGAAAAACTCTCCACGGTTCAGGACGCCATCGACTACATCGTCGCTCATACCTGATCCAAGCGTTCTACCTGCGAACCGCACTGAAAGCCGTCCTGTTGAAGACATGGGACGGCTTTTTTCGTGTGATGGTCAGTCGTTGTCATTTGTTTGTTATACAAGCGTGACATAAACCCGCCCGAACTCCTCTGACGGATTGAGGTCTGCTCATGGCTCAACGACGTGTCGTAGTAACTGGAATGGGTGCCCTGACGCCTTTGGGAAATTCCGTGGATGCCAGCTGGCAAGGGATTCGCGAGGCGCGCAGCGGTATCGGCCCGATCGAGCGTTTTGACGCTGCCGAATACGCCACCCGGATTGGCGGTGCGGTCAGGGATCTTGAAGTGACCGATTATCTCTCGCCCAAGGATGTGCGCAAGATGGATGCCTTCCTGCAATACGGCCTGATTGCGGCACAGGAAGCCATCGAGGGCAGTGGCCTCAAGGGTTACGATGAGCTGGACGCCACCCGGGTGGGTGTGGCGATCGGCTCTGGTATCGGTGGTCTGGAATTCATCGAAAAGAACTTCCGGATGTTGGAAAAGTCCGGGCCACGCAAGGTGTCTCCGTTTTTTGTGCCCGCCTCGGTGATTAACATGATTGCCGGGAATGTCGCCATTCGTCATGGCTTCCAGGGGCCGAATATCGCAATCACCACGGCCTGCACCACGGGTACCCATAACATCGGCTATGCCGCACGTACCATCCAGTATGGCGATGCCGATGTGATGATCGCCGGTGGCGCTGAAATGGCCACAACGCCCACTGGCGTGGCGGCTTTTGCGGCGGCTCGTGCCATGTCAACGCGCAATGATGAGCCGGAAAAGGCCAGTCGCCCCTGGGACAGGGACCGGGACGGGTTTGTCCTGGGAGACGGCGCAGGCGTTATCGTGCTCGAAGAGCTGGAACACGCCAGGCGCCGGGGGGCGACCATCCTTGGGGAACTGGTCGGTTTCGGCATGAGTGACGATGCCCATCACATCACGGCCCCCCCTGAAGATGGCGCCGGGGCACAGCTGTCAATGCGCAATGCACTGCGCGACGCCGGGCTCGAACCGGACGCCGTGGATTACATCAATGCCCACGGTACCAGTACCCTGGTTGGGGATGTGGCGGAAGTGGCGGCGATCCGTGCGGTGTTTGAGACCCATGCGGACAAGCTGGCCGTTAGCAGCACCAAGTCGATGACCGGCCATCTTCTGGGGGCAGCCGGGGCCATAGAAGCCATTTTCACGCTCAAGGCGTTGCAGGACGGACTACTGCCTCCCACCATCAACCTGGATAACCCGGACGAGGGTTGCGACCTGGATTTTGTGCCACATCAGGCCCGGCAGCAGGCGATCGAGGTGGCAATGTCCAATTCCTTTGGCTTCGGGGCGACCAACGGCACACTGGTTTTCAAGCGATATACGGACTGATGGGCGCGCAGACCCTCTGTCGCTGGATATGGCCCGGCGACACCAAGGGCGTGGACGCAGGGGATCGCGGGTTGGCCTATGGGGATGGGCTGTTTGAAACCATTCTGGTGAATCCTGCCGGTCCCGTTCTCTTGGAGGCCCATAAAACCCGCTTGCTTGCAGGAGCCCATTGCCTGGGCTTGCCCGTCAATGAATCGACATGGCAATGCTGGCTGCAAGCCGCTGAAGCACGCGGTTTGCTCGAGGCCCGTGATGGGCAGCCCTTTATCCTGAAACTCATCCTTACTCGGGGTGCAGGGGGCAGGGGTTATGTCCCCCCGGTCTTGGCCCGCCCGCTGTGGATCACCTCTGTGCATGCAGCGCCCCCACGCCCTGCCTCGCCCGTGGCGACCCAGCTTTGCCATACGCGACTGCCCGACAATCTCCCGGCAAGGGGCTTCAAGACGCTCGATCGTCTGGCACAGGTCCTGGCGTCCAGGGAGTTGCGTCGAGGTATTTACGAAGGGCTGATGCTGGACAATTGCAGTCGACTGGTGGAAGGGACACGCACCAATCTCTTTGCCATCACTGAAAAGCACCGGATCCAGACGCCACCCGCTTCATCCCTGGCTGTGGCAGGTGTGTTGAGACAGGCGCTGTTACGCGCCCTTCCCGGTTGGGGCTGGCCCGTTACGGAGGCACCCTTGGGTATGGCGGCGCTAAGGCGGTGTAGAGAGTTGTTCCTTGTGAACAGCGTTTTGGGGGTGATACCGGTCAAGTCGGTGGATTGCCTCCAGTTGCCGTCCTCGGCACAAGCTGACAAAATCCGGCGTTTGAGTGAATCCGAGTTCGGGGTCTGAGTTTGAGCAAGCGAACCATCCTGGGAATAGCTGCGGCCGCGGTATTGGCAATGGCCCTTGGCGCCGGTTTCTGGGTATATCAGGGTTTGAAGGGCCTGAAGCAGCCGATGCCGGTGGCTGAAACACAACTGTTCGAGGTTCCGGCGGGGAGCAGTTTCAGCGCCGTGGCCACCAACATGCAGAAACGTGGCTGGATCAAACATCCCCTCTGGCTCAAACTGCATGCAAGACTGAATCCGGAAGACAGTTTGGTCAAGGCGGGAACCTACGAGGTCTCGCCCGGCATGACGCCGCTTGCATTGGTTGACGCAATGATCGCCGGGCGCGTCAAGACCTGGTCCATTCAGTTCATTGAGGGGTGGACCTTCCGTGACATGCGAGCCGAACTCGCCCGCAACGAGCGCCTGGAGCAGGTCACATCCAACTGGTCCGATCAGGAAATCATGACGGCCCTGGGTTACCCCGACCAGTATCCCGAAGGGCGCTTTTTCCCCGATACCTATCACTACACCAATCGCCAGGCGGATCTGGAGATTCTTCGCCGGGCCTACAAACGCATGAAACAGGTACTGAGCGAGGAATGGGAAGGGCGGGCCAAGTCCTTGCCCTATGACTCGCCCTATGAAGCCCTGATCATGGCTTCCATAGTGGAGAAGGAAACCGGGCTGCCCAGCGAGCGGGCACAGATCGCAGGTGTGTTTGTCCGCCGGCTGGAAAAGGGCATGCGTCTTCAGACCGACCCTACCGTGATCTACGGGATGGGAGAACGCTATCAGGGCAACATCCGCAGGCAGGATCTAAAGGAAAAAACGCCCTACAACACCTATCGAATATCTGGACTGCCGCCCACACCCATCGCGATGCCCGGTCAGGGTGCGATTCATGCAGCGCTCCATCCGGACGATGGCAAGGCGCTCTATTTTGTCGCCCGGGGTGACGGTTCCCATATATTTTCCGAAACCTTCCAGGAACATCGCCAGGCGGTGCGGCGGTTCCAGATACGCAACCGTCGTCAGGATTACCAGTCAGCACCGCCAGCTGAATCGGGAGAGTCGCAATGACCCAGCGGGGGTTATTTATCACCTTTGAGGGTACGGAAGGTGTTGGCAAGTCTACCAATATCGAGTTTGTCGCCCATCGTCTGGCACAAGCGGGCATCGATTATATCGTCACCCGGGAGCCGGGGGGCACACCGTTGGCGGAGGAGATTCGCGGCCTGTTGCTGGCGCACCGCGAAGAGCCCGTGCATGAGCTGACCGAATTGCTCCTGATGTTTGCGGCCCGTGCCCAGCATCTGCACACGCTGATCCTGCCGAAACTCGAAGAGGGGGTATGGGTGCTGTCGGATCGCTTTACCGATGCCACCTATGCCTATCAGGGTGGCGGACGGCAGATGCCCGTGGCGCATATTGCCGAGCTGGAGACCTTCGTGCAGCAGTCTACGCGTCCCGATCACGTGGTGGTGTTGGACGCGCCGGTTGAGGTCGGGCTGCAACGGGCAGGTCGGCGCGGCGCCCTGGACCGCTTCGAAACCGAGACAGCCGCCTTTTTCGAGCGGATCCGTGCTGCCTACCTTGAGCGGGCCGGTGCTGACCCCGCCCGCTACAGCGTTATTGACGCCAGTCGTTCCCTGGAAAGCGTGCAGCGGGTTCTCGGTCAACACGTCGACCAATGGGTGTCAGCGTGGAATTCGTGAAATTGTCGACAAGATCTGCTTAAATAATAACCATTATAATTTGCCGCAGGGGATAGGATGCTGAACGCTGAGATCCTTCGGCTGCCCAATACCGCCGACCGTCACCACCATAGCCATTATCAGCTGGTGATTGGACTGCGTGGCGAGGCGGACATGGATGTTGAGGGTACCGGAGCCCATCTGGATCCAAAGCATGCCTGCATTGTGCCCACGGAAGCCGCCCATGATTTCTGTGGGGACGTGCTGAACCATGTCCTGGTCATCAATATCGACAGGGATACACCGGCCCTGAATCGTAGTGCCCATCCCGGTTATGATTTCCTCTCGCGACTGTTCGATCATCCCCGCGCTATCCAGTTTGATGTGTCCCTGATGCAGTTCATTCAGTCGTGCTGCCAGGAGTTGGCACGGGTGCCCGCGGATCACCCCATCAATCACCATTTGGCATCGAGCATCGTTCAGTGCCTGGGTGAGCGTGTGCTGAAAACGCCGATGCCGGCGCCAACGCGCCGCGATGAAATGGATCTGCGTCGTATCGACCGCTACATCAACGCCAACCTTCATCGCCGGATTACCGTGGAAGATCTGGCCGCTTGCGTCTGCATGAGCCGTAGCCAGTTCCATGAACGCTTCCGCCAGTCCCAGCAATTGACCCCGCACCAGTACCTGCTTCAGGCGCGGCTCTACAAGGCCCGGGAGTTGCTCACACAGACCCGGCTGCCTTTGTGGGATATCAGCCACCGTGCCGGCTTTTCCGGGCAGAGTGCATTGACCAATGCCATGCGCCGTTATTTCGGCATTACTCCGGCCGCTCTCCGGCGCTCCTGTGACCAGTGACCGAGCCTTTCCTTCCTGAAGAGTCTTAACGCCAAATAACCCCTCGGTTAAGAAGTCTCCACAGTCCCCTTTTGCCGCCACATTTCGGTTACGGTGGGAACACGTCGTGCCCAAAAAACGCATCGATAAAGCCACGATGAACCTCTCCGGAAGAGAGCCAACTCTAGGTGGATCTGCTTGATGTCGTGGTTTGGGCCACAAGCCAGAAACGATGCCTTATCGGGTGATGACGACCCGATCCAGCTGTAATCGAAAGAACAAGGAGGATCCGATAATGACACTCAAGCATTGGTCAGCCGCATTGCTCAGTATGTTTTTGCTGACGGCCTGTGGAGGCGGTGGAAGCGGCGGCGGTGGTGGAGGCGGCTCCAGCCCCGACAACACCAGCTCCAGCGGCGAGAGCTCCGGAACCTCCGGAAACAGCAACCAGAGCGCACAAACAGGCGAAGCTGCGCGTCCCGGTGTTTACAGTGGCGAAATCACCACCAGCAGCGGCGACACCAAGGTCAGTATTGCTGTATTGGGCCCGGACAACCGCCTGGTCCTGTTCATTGAAGGTGGCGTCTATGACCGCGGCAGCGTGAGTTTCGATGGCAGTAAAATGACCGGCGAACTGAAGGAATTCCGAACGGCAGCGGTTGAGTCCGGTTCAATCGAGGCAACCATGACTTCCAATTCATTTTCGGGTACAGCCACTTCCGAAGATGGCACAGAATCAAAGCTGGCGTATCAGCGATTGGGTAGTGTCTCGGATGAAGGGGCCGACATGGACAAGATCAAGGGTTCCTGGACCGAACAAAAGGACGGGATCAGCACGAACTTCACGGTGATGAGCAATGGTGAACTCGACGGTAGCGAAAGCGATGGCTGTGTCTTTGACGGCCAGGTAACGATTCCGGATCCGCAGTACAACCTGTACGCCGTTAGCTTTGACGGAGCCAATTGCGCCGGGCGCCCGGAAGCCTCTGCAAGTGAGCGCAATGCGGGAAGCTATCAGGGGTTCGCGTACCTGACATCCAGCGAAACCAACGGCAATGGCCTCAATCTCTTTGCTGATAACGATCAGGCGATTGTCGTGTTTACGGGGCACTAAAGGGTGCCTGGATAGGGGCGCTGCTCAGGCGCCCCATTCAAAAGAGCCGGGGGTCGGCAAGGGCCGCCGGCTTTTTTTAATACAACAGTGTGCTTCAAGAGATACTCCCCCCTTCAGAGTGTGTCGCCACCCACGTGACATCCTTCCTGCATTTTCACTCCAGCCTACGACTTTGGTCTAAGTTTCTGCGACAAACCGGATTTTAAGAAAAAAACTCCGGACGTTTTTGCAAGACAGGCCCTTGCTGGCGGGATTACCGTTCTCGTAATGAAGTGAAAAGACGGATCAGACACCCCTGTCCGTCGCGCTCAATACAAGAACAGTGAGGGTGAGCCATGTTCAAGGCGAGTACAGTTTTGCAACCGGATTTTCTCGCAACACCGCGCAGTGATATCTGGAAGGCCATCGTCGGTAATTATTCCGTTGATGAATCCGCCTATCTGGAAGAGTTGATCCCTCTGGCCCAGTCTGATCGCGAGGAATTGCTGGAAATCGAGAACCTTGCGACCGACCTGATCAAGAAGGTGCGCGACACGGACGATGCGGTACACATGATCGACGCCCTGTTGCAGGAGTACAGCCTGGACAATCAGGAGGGCGTTCTGCTGATGTGCCTGGCCGAGGCACTGATGCGTATTCCGGACAAGGACACCGCCGATGCGCTGATCCGCGACAAACTGTCCGCCGCCGACTGGCGCAAGCATCTGGGGCGGAGCGAATCGGTCTTCGTGAATGCCTCCACCTGGGGCCTGCTGCTGACGGGCAAGGTGGTCAAGCTGGAGAGTGGGCTGGAAGGCTCGCCCGGAGGCGTCTGGAAACGGCTGGTGAGCCGTTGCGGCGAGCCGGTGATCCGCAGCGCCATGTACCGGGCCATGGCCATCATGGGCAAGCAGTTTGTGCTAGGCCGGACGATCGATGAGGCGCTGCAGAACTCCACCAAATATCGCGATCAGGGCTACACCTATTCCTTCGACATGCTCGGCGAGGCGGCGTTGACCCGGAACGATGCCGAGCGCTATTTCGCTGACTACCGCGAAGCTATCAAGTCGGTCGGCAGTGACAATTATTCTGCCGGACGTTTGCCGGCGATGTCGGTTTCCATCAAGTTGTCGGCCCTGCATCCCCGCTATGAGCGCGCGCAGGAGCGCAGGGTGCTCAACGAGCTGGTACAGACGGTGCTCGATCTGGTCCGCTTTGCCCGGGAACAGGGCGTGGGGCTGACCATCGATGCCGAAGAGATGGATCGTCTGGAACTCTCCCTGGAAGTCTTTGAAAAAGTCTTTACCGATCCGGCATGCCAGGGTTGGGGCAACTTCGGCATGGTGGTCCAGGCCTATTCCAAGCGCGCGTTACCCGTTCTTGCCTGGCTGGCCCAGATTGCCAGGGAGCAGGGTGATGAGATCCCCGTGCGTCTGGTCAAGGGCGCCTACTGGGACACGGAGATCAAGCACAGCCAGCAGCTGGGGCTGGACGGTTACCCGGTGTATACCCGCAAAGAGGGTACGGACACCGCCTATCTGGCCTGTCTGCGCTTTCTGTTGAGCGACAAGACCGAGGGGGCGCTCTATCCCCAATTGGCGAGCCACAATGCCCACACGGTCGCCGCTGGTCTGGTCATGGCGCGCAAGCATAACCGGCGCTTTGAATTCCAGCGCCTTCACGGCATGGGAGACGCGCTCTACAACACGATTCTCCAGCATCATCAGGTTCCGGTGCGCATCTATGCACCGGTGGGGGCTCACAAGGATCTTCTGCCGTACCTGGTGCGGCGGCTGCTGGAAAACGGCGCCAACTCCTCTTTTGTCCATCGTCTGGTGGATGCGCGCACGCCTATCCGTGACCTGATCCAGCATCCGGTGGATACACTCAAATCCAACCCAACGTTCAGCAACGAGCGGATTCCACTGCCGCGGGACATCTATGGCGCGGAGCGGAAGAATTCACGCAGTATGAGTTTGAGTGTGCTCAGCGATCTCAACCCCCTGCTTGAGAAGCTGGCGACTTTCAATGATCGTCAGTGGAAGGCGGCGCCGGTGATCGGTGGCCAGCCGGCGCCGCAAACCGAAGCCCGGGTCATTCGCTCTCCCCAGGATCAATCGCGCGTGGTGGGTGAAGCACACTGGGCGTCACCGGATCAGGCCAAACAGGCCCTGGAAACCGCTCATCGAGGCTTCCGCCAGTGGAACGAAACCCCGGTTGAAACCCGTGCCCGCTGTCTCGAGCGTTACGCCGAGTTGATGGAAGAGCACCTGGAAGAGCTCATGGCCCTGTGTTGTCGCGAAGCCGGCAAGACCATGCAGGACAGCATTGACGAGGTGAGGGAAGCGGTCGACTTCTGCCGTTACTACGCCTTGCAGGCAAGGCACAAGTTTGCAAAGGCGCAGGTGCTTCCCGGGCCAACCGGGGAGTCCAATGAGCTCTATATGGAAGGGCGGGGCGTCTTCCTGTGCATCAGTCCCTGGAACTTCCCCCTGGCGATCTACACCGGCCAGATCATGGCGGCCTTGAGCGCCGGCAATACCGTGCTGGCCAAGCCGGCGGAGCAGACCACGCTGATTGCCCATCGTGCCTTTGAACTGATGCTGGAAGCTGGCTTCCCGGGGGACGTGGTTCAATTTCTACCGGGCGATGGCGCGGAGCTGGGCAAAGTCTTGGTGCCGGATGAGCGCATTGGCGGGGTCGCTTTCACGGGCTCTACAGTTACGGCTCATGCCATTAACCGTCAGTTGGCTCAGCGTTCGGGTGCGATTGTACCGTTCATCGCCGAGACTGGCGGACAGAACGCCATGATCGTCGACAGTACCGCCTTACCAGAGCAGGTGGTCAAGGATGTGGTGCAATCGGCTTTTGCCAGCGCCGGACAGCGGTGTTCCGCCCTGCGGGTACTTTATCTGCAGGAGGATGTAGCCGAGCGCATGGAAGAGGTGCTGGCCGGCGCCATGGCGGAGCTGTCGGTGGGGGATCCGGCGCACTTGAGTACGGACGTGGGTCCGGTCATTGACGCCGAAGCACAGTCCGCACTGGAAGGTCATATCGATCGACTCCGGGCGAAACACCGTTTGATCGCCAAGGCCAACCTCTCCAGTGACTGTAATCGGGGCTATTTCGTTTCCCCTGTTGCCTACGAAATTGAGGGTATTCAGGAGCTTGAGAAGGAAAACTTCGGTCCGATCCTGCATGTGGCGCGTTACAAGGCGAGCGAACTGGACCAGGTGATCGACCGTATCAACGAGGCCGGCTACGGACTGACGCTGGGCATCCACAGTCGATCCGAGAGCACGGCGGCCTATATTGAGCGGCGGGTTAAGGTTGGCAACTGCTACGTTAACCGCAATCAGATCGGTGCGGTTGTGGGCGTGCAGCCATTTGGTGGTCGCGGCCTGTCCGGTACTGGCCCCAAAGCAGGCGGGCCCCATTACCAGTTGCGGTTTGCCACCGAGCGGACGCGCACCATCAATACCGCCGCCATTGGCGGCAACGCGAGCCTGCTGTCATTGAGTGTCGAAAAAGTGTAGCAGGCGGGTTGCGAAGAAGCACCACACCGCGGGGGCAGGACGACTCCGCGGGCCCTTTCCCGGGGCAATGTCGAGCGGTACCAGGGAATGACAACAACAACCACATGATCGGGGAGTATTTTTTATGGTGGAAAACAACTTAGCGGTCGACGGGACCTTTATTGTCTATATCTTGTTGATGCTGGCCATCGGTTACATTGCCTGGCGGCGCACATCAAATCTGTCCGACTACATCCTGGGTGGTCGAAATTTGGGGCCGGTTCCTTCCGCCCTGAGCGCTGGCGCTTCGGATATGAGTGGCTGGCTGCTGCTCGGGTTGCCCGGGTATGCCTACTCCGCCGGTTACGAAGCTTCCTGGATTGCCATCGGCTTGCTGATTGGTACGTGGCTGAACTGGTTGGTCGTGGCCAGACGGCTGCGGAACTACAGTTATTCCGCCAACGACTCTTTGACACTGCCGGCGTTTTTTGAAAACCGGTTCCATGACCACACGCGGCTATTGCGGGTGATTTCAGCGTTTTTCATTCTGCTGTTCTTCCTGTTCTATACCAGTTCAGGCCTGGTGGCGGCCGGCAAGCTGTTCGAAACGGTATTTGGCTGGTCGTATCAGTGGGCTGTCATCATCGGCGCCCTGGCTATCGTGTCCTACACCTTCTTTGGCGGCTTCCTGGCTGTCTCCTGGACCGACGTTATTCAGGGCCTGCTGATGTTCGCGGCGTTGATGGTGGTTCCGGTGCTGGCAATCAATGCCGTCGGTGGCTGGGAGCTCACAGAGTCCGCAATGGCCTCGCGAAATGCCGCCTATCTGGGTTTTTTCAGTGATTCCAAAGGCGACCCCTTGACCTTCGTGGCCATCGTTTCGCTGTTGGCCTGGGGACTGGGCTATTTCGGCCAGCCGCATATCCTCGCTCGCTTCAAGGCGATCAAGAGCGAACATGATGTCCCCAGGGCACGGCGGGTCGCGGTAACCTGGTCCGCCCTGTGTCTGTTCGGGGCCTGCCTGGTGGGCTTTGCCGGGATCGGTTACTTCGAAACCCCGCTTGAAGACAGCGAAAAGGTCTTCATGATGCTGGTGGACGCGCTTTTCCACCCGGTGATTGCGGGCATTCTGCTGGCGGCGATCCTTGCTGCTGTCATGAGCACGGCGGACTCCCAGTTGCTGGTGTCGTCTTCGGCCCTGGCTGAGGATTTCTACAAGGCGATTTTCCGGCGCGAAGCCAGCCAGTCGGAATTGGTCTGGGTGGGCCGTTTCGCGGTCTTCGGTATTGCCATCGTAGCCTGCTTGCTGGGCCTGAATCCGGACAGCAAGGTGCTGGAGCTCGTGTCCTATGCGTGGGCTGGATTTGGCGCGGCCTTTGGCCCGGCATTGATCCTCTCCCTTTACTGGAAGCGCATGAATCGCTGGGGCGCGCTGGCAGGCATTATCGTCGGCGGCACCACCGTGGTGATCTGGGGGAACATCAGCGGGGGCATCTTCGATCTGTATGAGATCGTTCCTGGCTTCCTCTTTGCCTTGATCTCAATCGTGGTGGTTTCACTGGTCACCGCCGAACCGGAAACCCATATCCAAGAAGGTTTCGATAAAGCCGTGGGCTAATCAAATCCCACCGTAATGCCCCGCCCGGAGCGGGGCATTTTTTTATCCCCGTCTGCTGGATCTTATTGGTTAGGAGAACTATCTTTCTGGAAGGAAGGATAGGGAGAGCCACCAGTGGAAGGATTCTTCTCCTCAAAAGTGTTCGAGTTTGCCATCGGCGCACTCTTCGTCGCCTTGCATGCTTATGGGCGCTACAATACGCCCGAATCCAACCGAAGCTCGACGACCCGCCTGCGCTTCATTGCCTGTTTTGCTCTTTACGCCGCTGCCTTGCTGGCCATCTACTGGATGGTGACGGTGATCGCCTGGGTTTCTCCTGAGATACTGGAAAAGGCCATGCAGTTGATCGGTGGCGCGCCTGGCGGTGACATCGAGGGGCGGGATCTTTTCCGCAGTCCGATCACGACAGCCCTGATCTTTACCGCCTTATTGCCAAACTTTCCGCTACTCAAGAAAGGGGATCAACGCCTGTTGCAGATTTTCTGGGATCTGGCGGAAATTCCCGGCCATGCCGTGAAACTCGCACATCGCATGTACCGAGCGCCCTACCACATTTTTCCAAACAAGTACGATGAACTGGAGCGCGAAGCGAAGTACTACGACATTCATTTTCACCAGGAAGGATTCTCGGATCACAGTTCTCCTGCTTTTGCGTGGGCCCGGGCCTGTTCGCTGCTGCTGGAGATCAAACAGTGGCACACTCCCTACGATATCCGTTACCAACGCTTTATCCAGAATCGCGAAGGGGAATACGAGGCACTCAAGATGCAGTTTTCCACCTTGAGCGCTCGTGTCGCGGCCTATTACCGCCGGCTCGGGGAGATGGGCGGGAAACATGAACGCATCGAGCAGGACATGAGGGAGTCGTTGGTCAGCGACGGCCGCGATCTATTCATGAAACTGTGTCGGTTAATGGCGCATGCGGTGCTGAGCGCAGAGACCGGGCACCAGGCCCGTCGCCGCGCGATCGAAAGCTTCGGCTTTGAGTGGGTGGATGATGAAGTGGAGGATCTCAGCGCCACCCAGATGTTCCAGCTGTTGTCTCTGATCATGCTGGCACTAATGGCAGTGTCGACGATCCGATACGCCGGTTCCGGCGGGATCAGTGGCCGGATCATTGGCGAAATCATTTTCTTCGCTTTCCTGATGGGAGCCAATTACGTGGTAGCCGCCTTTATTGGCATCTTTCCGAAAAATCGCTGGCGGTTCGCCGATATTGAGGCCACGCGCACACGCCCCTGGATGGGGTATGCCGTCTCGGGGGCTTTGGCGGTGGTAACCAGCCTGACTATTATCTCGGCGCTGCGATTTACCCGTTATATTTTTGATGGGCGGGGGTATGAGAAGAGCTTCAATGACCTGTTGATTGATTTGTCGTGGTCCTACCCGCACTTTTTTGTGGCCCTGGCGATTGGATTCGGCGTTGCCTGGGTTTGTGATACCGATTGGCGGGCCACCATGCAGAAGCATCGCCGTGTGGCCGATTCACTGTCCATGGCCCTGATCGTGTTGGCAGCCTCCTATGTGGCCTATGCCGCCATGCACGGCCTTGCCCCCTTCAGTACTGGCACCAAGGCGCCTGCTTTTCAGGACAAGAGCCTGGTTGGCCTGCTGCATTTTCTCGCCCAGTGTACGTTGGCGGCGGTTCTGATAGGAGCGCTGGTTCCCATGTGGTTTCGTAAAAACCGCTATCGCACTCCGAATCAGCGTATCAATCGTTTCGTTGCCCATAACAGCCATGATCTCAAGGTAGAAGCCGGCAAACTGGAATATAAGGTGCTGATCCGCCCCCTGACGTTGACTGCTGCCGCAACGGCCATGGCTGACGGTATTCTGGATGATGCCGAAAGGGATGTGTTCAGGGCAGCATTAACCAAGCTTGCTGAGCACGACATCCTGGATTTCAGGGTTGAGGAAGGGATGGAAGAGATGATGCGTCTGGTCGAACTGTGGCGGGAAGGGGATACGGCCAGCCTCCGCGAGCAGACGATTGAAAGCCTGCACCCACTGAGAGGCAAGGAGCAGCTGGGAGAGCTGGTGATTCAGATCTGTGCGGCTATTGGCTTTGCTGATGGGGTATTCCAGGCGCCGGAGCAATACATGCTGGAGCAAGTGGTCAGTGCTCTGAACCGTAATCTTGAGAGTGAGCTCGCCGCCTGTGGCCTGGCGCTGCGCAAGCCCTCGGCGGCGGCACACGCTTGAAACCACAGCGCCAGCAGAATGTCGGCGGGGCGCATCCAGCGCTTCATTTGTTCAGGCAGCATTTCTTGTATTTACGGCCACTGCCACAGGGGCAGGAATCATTGCGACCCGGGGCCCAAGATTCCATCCGGGTCTGGCCTTGGGTATAAAGCCACTGTCCCTCTTCCAGGACAAAATCGGAGATTTCTTCCAGAACGCCCCAGGTCTGATCGGTCTTGTAGGTGGCTTTAAAGTGGACTCGTCCGGCATTGCCGTTCTGTGACGCGCCCATGATCTGAAGCCTTTTCCACTGATCACCATCCGACAGGGTCAGTCCGGCCGGTCGAAAATACGGATGCCAGGTAGCGTTGATGTAATCGGTCAGCTCAAGACAGAAGGCACTGTAGCGCGAGCGCATCAGCGCTTCCGGCGTGGGCGCCGGTTTGCCGCTGTGATAGGGCTGGCAGCATTGGGAATAGGGCAGCTCGCTGCCGCAGGGGCAAGAGAAATCATCCGTCACTTTTTTTCTCCCCATAAAAAACGCCAGCCCGAAGGCTGGCGTTCGATCTCGACTATCAAACGGATCAGGCTTCGGCGACTTTCGCCTCCTTGGCCTTCTCCTGATACGTATCGATCTGGTCGAAGTTCATGTAGCGATAGATCTCTCCGGACATGGAGTTGAGATCCGCCGCATATTCCATGTACTCCTCGGCGCTCGGCAGTTTACCCAGCACCGCGCCGACAGCAGCCAGCTCGGCAGAGGTCAGGTAGACATTGGCGCCATCACCCAGACGGTTGGGGAAGTTACGGGTGGAGGTGGAGAGCACGGTGCTCTTCGCCGCCACACGCGCCTGGTTACCCATACACAGGGAGCAGCCCGGAATCTCGGTACGCACACCGGCACGGCCGTAGGTGTTGTAGTAACCTTCTTCCATCAGCTGCGCCTGGTCCATCTTGGTGGGCGGAGACATCCACAGACGGGTCTTCAGCGGCTCTTTGTTCTTCTCGAGCAGCTTGCCGGCCGCGCGGAAGTGACCGATGTTGGTCATGCAGGAACCGATGAAGACTTCGTCCACCTTGTCGCCCGCCACGTCGGACAGGGTCTTGGCGTCGTCAGGATCGTTCGGGCAGCAAACGATCGGCTCTTTGATGTCGGCCAGGTTGATCTCGATGACGTGAGCGTACTCTGCGTCCTTGTCGGCGCGCATGAGGCTCGGGTTTTCCAGCCACTCTTCCATCTTCTGGGCACGACGCTCCAGGGTACGCGGATCGCCATAACCTTCGGCAATCATCCAGCGCAGCATAACGATGTTGGAGCGCAGGTATTCGGCCACGGAGTCTTCCGACAGGTTGATGGTACAACCAGCAGCGGAACGCTCGGCAGAGGCGTCGGACAGTTCGAACGCCTGCTCAACAGTCAGGTGCTCCAGACCTTCGATTTCCAGGATGCGACCGGAGAATTCGTTGATCTTGCCTTTCTTCTCAACGGTCAGCAGACCCTGCTTAATGCCGTAGTACGGAATGGCGTGGACCAGGTCACGCAGGGTAATACCCGGCTGCATCTCGCCCTTGAAGCGAACCAGAACCGATTCCGGCATATCCAGCGGCATAACGCCGGTGGCTGCGGCAAAGGCGACCAGACCGGAACCGGCCGGGAAGGAGATGCCCATCGGGAAACGGGTGTGGGAATCACCACCGGTACCCACGGTGTCCGGCAGCAGCATGCGGTTCAGCCAGCTGTGGATGATGCCGTCACCCGGACGCAGGGCGACACCGCCACGGGTCTGGATGAAGTCCGGCATGGTGTGCTGCATTTCCACGTCAACCGGCTTCGGATAGGCCGCGGTGTGACAGAAAGACTGCATGACCAGGTCAGACTGGAAGCCCAGGCAGGCCAGGTCTTTCAGCTCGTCACGGGTCATCGGACCGGTGGTGTCCTGGGACCCCACGGTGGTCATGTGCGGCTCACAGTAGGTGTTCGGACGAACGCCTTTGCCTTCCGGCAGGCCACAGGCCTTGCCAACCATCTTCTGGGCCAGGGTGAAGCCCTTGGTGCCGGCTTCCGGATCCTTCGGCAGGCGGAAGATGTCAGTGGCACCCAGACCCAGTGCTTCGCGGGCCTTGTTGGTCAGGCCACGACCGATGATCAGCGGAATACGGCCACCAGCCTGAACTTCGTCCAGGATCACGTCGGACTTGAACTTGAACTCGGAGATGGTCTCTCCGGCTTCGTTCAGGATCTTGCCTTCGTACGGGCGAATCTCGATGACATCGCCCATGTTCATCTTGTCGACCGGTGCTTCGAATACCAGGGCGCCGGCATCTTCCATGGTGTTGAAGAAGATCGGAGCGACCTTGTTACCGATACAGACACCGCCGGCACGCTTGTTGGGAACGCCCGGGATGTCTTCACCGAAGAACCAGAGTACGGAGTTGGTCGCGGACTTACGTGAGGAACCGGTACCCACGACGTCGCCGACGAAAGCGACCGGCAGACCCTTGGACTTGATCTCGTCGATTTGCTGCATCGGACCGATCACGCCGGGCTCGTCCGGCTTCAGGCCGTCACGCTCCATCTTGTAGGCAGCGCGGGCATGCAGGGGGATGTCCGGGCGGGACCAGGCATCCGGCGCCGGGGACAGGTCGTCGGTGTTGGTCTCGCCAGTCACCTTGAAGACGATCATCTTGTAGCTTTCCGGGACTTTCTTCTTGCCGGTGAACCACTCGGCATTGGCCCAGGATTCAACGACAGATTTGGCCACGGCGTTGCCGGCGTCCATCTTTTCCTTCACGTCGTTGAAGGCGTCGAACATCAGCAGGGTCTTTTTCAGCTTCTCGCCCGCCAGTTCGGCCAGATCGGCATCGTCCAGCAGTTCGACCAGCGTCGCGATGTTGTAGCCACCCTGCATCATGCCGAGCAGTTCAACGGCCTTGCGCTTGTCCACCAGCGGAGAGGTGGCTTCGTCCTTGACGATAGCGGTCAGGAAGGCCGCCTTGACGTAGGCTGCTTCGTCAACACCTGGCGGAATACGGTTCTCCAGCAGGTAGGTCAGTTCTTCCTCTTCACCCTTGGGCGGGTTCTTGAGCAGTTCGACCAGTTCGGCGGTTTGTTCTGCGTTCAGGGGCTTGGGAGGAATGCCCTGCGCCGCACGCTCTTCCACGTGTTTGCGATATGCTTCTAGCACAATAAGACCCTCATCAGTTTGTGTTCGCGCTCTCCCGACCGAGCGGGATAGGCATTGGTCTTGCCGGACCCTCCGGGAACGCGGAACAGACAGGTTGGTGTTCTGGCTTCCCGGCGTTGGGAGAGTGGCTTTAGGGAAACACTGAATAAAGGCCTTGGTGGGCATAAAAGGGCGAGAGAGACCGCTGGAGTAGCAATAGGCGGTTATTCAGTGTTCCCCGCAAGCCCAAATTTGAGCCGCAGTATTTTATGCGAAAACGCGGTAAAAGTTAAGGAACCCGTAATCCGGACCTGATGCTCGCCTGTCGCCAACCTTGATTTGCGTTAGAATGGGCGGCTTTTAACGCCGTACCGGAACGACTATGCAAGACGCCCTCGAGAGCATCCATAATTTTCTGCCATGCCCCACACCGGACCAATGGATCGAGAATGCCCTGGCGCATCAGGACCTGCTGCTGATCGACCATGCCCATTGCGAGAAGAAGGCGGCGTCCACGGCGTTGAGCCTGATGTACCGTTACGTGGATCGCACCAGACTGCTGGAGAAAATGTCCCGCCTGGCCCGGGAAGAACTGCGCCACTTCGAGCAGGTGCTGGCCATCATGAAAAAACGGGGTATCGCTTACGATCACCTCACGTCGTCACGCTATGCCTCTGGTATGCGGGAAGGGGTGCGCAGCGAGGAGCCGGGCAAGCTGGTGGATGTGCTGATCGTTGGGGCTTTTATCGAGGCTCGCTCCTGTGAGCGTTTCGCCAAGCTGGCGCCGTATCTGGATGCGGAACTGGAGAAGTTTTACAACAGCCTGCTGAAGTCCGAGGCGCGGCACTACGAGGACTACCTCAAGCTGGCGCGGGAAGCGGCGGATGAACCGATCGAAGATCGGATCGCCTGGTTTGCCGAACGAGAGCGAGCGTTGATTGAGTCGCCGGACCAGGAATTTCGTTTCCATAGCGGACCTATTACTGCATCTGCTTGAAGCAGAGAGGTCCAGCCACATGGCACGTATTCAGACAAACGTTGAGCCGTCAGGGGCGGCAGGGTCGGTTTCTGTAGCAGCGACAGGACGTCGCGGTAGCGAAGCCAGGCCATGGATGGCCTGTCTGAGCGGCGAAAGAAACCGACCCTGCCGCTCCGAGAGTTCTCGACTTCACTCGGAAATAAGGAATACCGCAGGTAGGAATGGCGCTGAGGAAACCATGTCCAGATTTTTGGGTCTGAGGTGTCTGCGAGAACTCTCGCAGGGCCAGGGGTTGTTTCTTCCGCCGCGCTGACAGGCCGTCCATGGCCTGGCAGCGCTACCGTGACGTCCCTGTCACTGCTCCAGAAACAACCCCTGGCCCTGCTAACGGCGCCGTCGGGACTTTAGGGCAGGGGCCACGTGCTCTTAAGTCTCTGGAAACGACTCTTCAATCAATTCAATCACACCATCACTCTCGGCCCGGATGTACCACAGCGAACGGTCCCAATCCCCAAGCACATAACGCCGGGCAGGGCGGTTCTCCACTTCGAGCTCATGCACCGCCGGCCGATGGGTATGGCCGTGGATCAACGTATCGACACCAAACCGCGCCATCTCGTTCACCACGTCTTCCGGCGTGACATCCATGATCGATTCCTGCTTGCCCTGATTCTTGGCCATGCTCATCTGACGTAGCTGGCGGGCTACCATCTGCCGTTCCGCAAGCGGGCGCTGCAGGAATTTTTCCTGCCACTCTTTATTGCGCATGCTCGCGCGGAACTTCATGTAGTCCACGTCGCGGGTACAGAGGCTGTCGCCGTGCATCAGCAGCACATTGTGGCCATAGAGGTCGATCACGGAAGGATCTTCGAGTAGCTGACCGCCCACGCGCTGGCAGAAGTCGTTGCCGATCAGGAAGTCGCGATTGCCATGCATGAGATAGAGGGCAGTGCCGCGTTCGGAAACGGCTTGCAGTGCCGCCGCAACCTCCTGTTGCAGGGGCGTGTGTTCGTCATCGCCAATCCAGGCTTCGAAAAAGTCACCCAGGATATAGAGCGCATCTGCGCGAGGCGTGTGCTGATCCAGAAAGTGAAAGAACGCCCGGGTAATGTCCGGACGTTCCTCTTCCAGGTGGAGATCGGAAATAAATAGCGTGGTCATGGAGTGGTTCAGTCTTCCAGGACGGTGGCTTTCTCGATGATGACGTCGTCAGCCGGAACATCCTGATGACCGGCCCGGGTCGTGGTGTCCACGCCCTTGATCTTGTCCACGACGTCCATGCCTTCGACCACTTCGCCAAAGACCGCGTAGCCCCAGCCTTCCGGGGTTTCGGACGTGTGGTCCAGGAAGCCGTTGTCCTTGACGTTGATGAAGAACTGGGCCGCTGCGGAGTGCGGGTTCATGGTGCGCGCCATGGCAACGGTGCCGCGCTTGTTACTTAACCCGTTGTTCGCCTCGTTGCGGATCGGTTCGCCCGGCTTGCGCGGTGTCATGCCCGGTTCGAAACCGCCGGCCTGGATCATGAAGTTGCCGATGACCCGGTGGAAAATCACGCCGTCATAAAAACCGTCGCGCACATACTGCTCGAAGTTCTTGGCCGTTTCCGGGGCCTTGTCATGATTCAGTTCGATCTTGATGTCACCGAAATTGGTAGAAAGAAGGATCATGCCGCGCATCCTGTGTGTTCGTTGAAGGTCAAAAGGCTCACATTGCTACCACCGTGAGAGCCACGATGGGCGCATTGTATGATAAGCCGGGTTACAGTGCATGACCCTCGATGATTATAATAGGCGGCTTACGGTTATCCCGAGGCCATCTGCAAGCCGTTCTGATCGGGGTCGAACCTGCCAATTCAACGCAGAGAGCTTATGAGCACAGAAGCGAAGAAACCAAGCAATTTCATCAAGCAGATTATCGAAAAGGACATCGCCGAGGGCACCCACGACGGTCAGGTGGTGACCCGTTTTCCGCCGGAGCCGAACGGCTACCTGCATATCGGTCATGCCAAGTCCATTTGCCTGAATTTCGGGATGGCCGAGGAATTCGGTGGGCATTGCCATCTTCGCTTCGATGACACCAATCCCGAAAAGGAAGAGCAGGAATACATCGACGCCATCAAGGCCGATGTGCAGTGGCTGGGTTATGAGTGGGCCGGCGACGTCCGCTATACGTCCGACTATTTCGAGAAGCTGTACGAGTTCGCCGTTGAGCTGATCACCAAGGGGCTGGCCTATGTCTGCAGTCTTCCGGCGGATCAGGCGGCCGAGTACCGCGGCACCCTGACCGAGCCGGGCAAGCCCAGTCCCTACCGCGAGCGTACCGTGGAGGAAAACCTGGATCTCTTCCAGCGCATGCGCAACGGCGAGTTCGACGAAGGCGCCCATGTGCTGCGGGCCAAGATCGACATGGCCTCGCCGAACATGAACATGCGGGACCCGATCCTCTACCGGATTCGCTACAAGACGCACCACCAGACCGGTGACAAGTGGTGCATCTACCCCATGTACGACTTTTCGCACCCGCTGTCGGATGCGATCGAGGGGATAACGCATTCCCTCTGTACCCTGGAGTTCGAGGACCATCGCCCGCTGTATGACTGGGCCGTCGACAATGTGACCGCGCCCTCGCGCCCCCGTCAGTACGAATTTGCCCGTCTCAATCTCAACTACACGGTGACCAGCAAACGCAAGCTGGCGCGCCTGGTACACGAAGGCTATGTGGAGGGTTGGGACGATCCGCGTATGCCGACCATTTCCGGTCTGCGTCGTCGTGGTTACACACCAAAATCGATCCGTACCTTCTGCGACATGGTGGGCGTGAACAAGGTAGGCGGCACCGTGGACGTGGGCATGTTCGAACACGCCATCCGCGATGATCTGAACGAGCGAGCGCCGCGGGCCATGTGCGTCATCCAGCCGGTGAAGGTGGTGCTCACCAATTACCCGGAGGGCCAGACCGAGACACTG
Organism: Marinobacteraceae bacterium S3BR75-40.1; assembly: GCA_042862465.1. Taxonomy (GTDB): domain Bacteria; phylum Pseudomonadota; class Gammaproteobacteria; order Pseudomonadales; family Oleiphilaceae; genus JASTVH01. Next base: position 183,087 of record JASTVH010000005.1, read on the forward strand.
AGTCTGCCGGTTCACCCGCAGAACCCGGATCTGGGCACACGTTCCGTCACCTGGAGCCGTGAGCTGTATATCGATCGCAATGATTTCGTCGACGAGCCGCCACGCAAGTGGAAGCGCCTGGCGCCGGATCAGGCGGTGCGTCTGCGCGGCGGTTACGTGATGACCTGCAAGGACGTCATTCGCGATGAAGCCGGCGAAGTGGTGGAATTGCACTGCGAATACGACCCCAACACCCTGGGCGTCAATCCGGAAGGCTACAAGCCCAATGGTGTGATTCACTGGGTCTCCGCTGAAGACGCGGTGCCGGTGGAGCTGCGCCTGTATGACCGCCTGTTCAATCACGAAAACCCGGCGGGCGACAAGGAAGCCGATTTCATCGATCACCTCAACCCGGAATCCCTGGTCACAGTGATTGGCGGTGTGGCCGAGAGCAACCTGCGGGAGCCGCGTGACGATATCCCGTATCAGTTCGAGCGCGAGGGGTACTTCTTCTACGATCCCAAGGCCAGCGGCAAAGAGGCGCTGGTGTTCAACCGGACCGTGACCCTGCGTGACTCCTGGGCCAAGATCAGCAAGAAAAATTCCTGACAGGCAGCGCATCGTGAAAGATATTCAGATTTACAACACGCTGACCCAGCAAAAGGCGCCCCTCGAAACCGTCGAGCCGGGCAAGGTCAAGATGTACGTTTGCGGCATGACCGTCTATGACTACTGCCATCTGGGCCATGCACGGGTGCTGGTGGCTTTTGACGTGATTGCCCGCTATCTGCGCCACGCCGGTTACGAGCTGACCTACGTGCGCAATATTACCGATATCGACGACAAGATCCTGGCGCGGGCCAATGAAAATGGCGAGCCCTTCGATGCGCTTACCAAACGCATGATCGAAGCCATGCACGAAGACGAGGCCCGGCTGGGCGTACAGCGCCCGGATCACGAGCCCTGTGCCACCGAGTTCATCCAGGAAATCATCGATATGATCCAGGTGCTGGTGGAAAAGGAGCATGCCTATCAGGCCAGCAACGGGGACGTCTACTTCGCCGTGGAAAGCTTCGACGGCTATGGCAAGCTCAGCAAGAAGAAGCTGGAGGATCTGCTGGCGGGTGCCCGGGTTGATGTCGAGGCGGCCAAGCGCAGTCCGGCCGATTTTGCCCTGTGGAAATCAGCCAAGCCAGGTGAAGTGAGCTGGTCGTCGCCCTGGGGTGACGGTCGGCCCGGTTGGCACATCGAGTGCTCGGCCATGTCCACCAAGTGCCTGGGGGAAACCTTCGACATTCATGGCGGCGGGCCGGATCTCATGTTCCCGCACCATGAAAACGAGATCGCCCAGTCGGAGGCGGCCACCGGCAAGCCCTTCGTCAAGCAGTGGATGCACGCCGGCGCGGTGCGGGTTAACAAAGAGAAGATGTCCAAGTCCCTGGGCAACTTCTTCACCATCCGGGAAGTTCTGGAAACCCATGACCCTGAGGTGGTCCGGCTGTTTCTGGTGTCCAGCCACTACCGCAGCCAGATCGATTACTCCGAGGACAGTCTGGAGCAGGCCAAGGCCTCCCTGGACAAGTTCTACCACGCGCTGCGCGGCATTGAGCCGGTCGAAAACGGTTCGTCCCATTACGACGACGAGTTCGAGGCCGCCATGGCGGATGACTTCAATACGGCGGAGGCGACCACGGTGCTGCATGCCGTGGCCAACGGCATCAACCGGGCCAAACGCTCGGGGGCGATGGAAGAGGCGAGGGCGCTTGCCGGCACATTGAAGCGTTTCGGTCGTGTGCTGGGTCTGTTTGAGCGAGACCCTGAAGCCTATTTCAAGGCCGAGCTGGATGACCTGAGTGAGGCGGACATCGAGTTGTTGATTCAGCAGCGGGCTGACGCCAAGAGAAACAAGGACTTTGCTGCGGCCGACCGCATTCGCGATGAGCTGCAGGAAAAGGGCATCGTCCTGGAGGATTCCCGCGAGGGCACCACCTGGCGCCGGGCCTGATTAAGCTTGGGCGCTCAAGCTCCAACCAAGTCGTGTGCTTTTGTCCGACGCCGAAAGACGAGGCGCCTGCTGAAAGCTGCCGTGTTTTCACGTAGAATGTCGCCACTTTGACGCAAGAAGTCGCAGCTTTCAGCAATTTGCCGCCACTTCAACCGATTGAAATCGAAGGAAAATCGAGGCAATCAACGATGACAGAACGAGTACAAGTCGGTGACTTGCAAGTCGCCAAGGTTCTTTACGACTTCGTTAATAATGAAGCGCTCCCGGGCACCGGCGTAGAAGCCGATAAGTTCTGGTCCGAATTCGGCGCCATCGTTAACGACATGGCGCCGCGCAACAAGGCGCTGCTGGCCAAGCGTGACGAACTCCAGGAAAAGCTGGATAACTGGTACAAGGAAAACAAGGGTCAGCCGATCGATCTCGGTGTCTACAAGCAGTTCCTGTCTGAGATTGGCTACCTGTTGCCGGAAGGTGATGACTTCAAGGTCACCACCGAGAACGTCGATCCGGAAATTGCCTCCATGGCGGGTCCGCAGCTGGTGGTGCCGGTGATGAATGCCCGTTTCGCCCTGAACGCCGCCAATGCGCGCTGGGGTAGCCTGTACGACGCGCTTTACGGCACCGATGTCATCTCCGAAGAAGATGGTGCGGAAAAAGGCAAGGGCGGTTACAACCCGGTTCGCGGTGCACGTGTCATCGGCTATGCACGCGCTGTGCTGGACGAGATTGCCCCGCTGGCCGAAGGCAGCCACAAGAACTCTGCTGGCTACCGCATCGAAGGCGGCAAGCTGGTGGTCAAGCTGCAGGACGGTGGCGAAACCGGCCTGAAAGAGCCGGAGAAGCTGAAGGGCTACACCGGCGCTGAAAACGAGCCGACTGGCGTTCTGCTGCAGAACAACGGCATTCATGCCGAGATTCAGATCGACCCGACCCATCCGATTGGCAAGGACGACCCGGCCAATGTGAAGGATGTTCTGATGGAGTCCGCGCTGACCACCATCATGGACTGTGAGGATTCCGTGGCCGCTGTGGACGCCGAAGACAAGACCGTTGTCTACCGCAACTGGCTTGGCCTGATGAAGGGCGATCTGGAGGAAACCTTCGAGAAGGGCGGCAAGAGCATGACCCGCCGCATGAACCCGGATCGTGAATACACCGGTGTCGACGGCAAGCCGCTTTCCCTTCAGGGCCGCAGCCTGATGTTCGTGCGTAACGTGGGTCACCTGATGACCAACGAAGCGATCCTGGACAAGGACGGCAACGAAGTGCCGGAAGGCATCATGGACGGCATGGTCACTTCGCTGATCGCCATCCATGATCTCAAGGGCACCGGCAAGCTCAAGAACAGCAAGACCGGCAGCGTCTACATCGTGAAGCCGAAGATGCACGGCCCGGAAGAAGTGGCCTTCACCAACGAGCTGTTCGCCCGTGTTGAAGACGCACTGGGTCTGACTCGTTACACCCTGAAAGTGGGTGTCATGGACGAAGAGCGTCGTACCACGGTCAACCTGAAAGAGTGCATCCGTGCAGCGAAAGAGCGTGTGGTCTTCATCAACACCGGTTTCCTGGATCGTACCGGTGATGAGATGCACACCAGCATGCAGGCCGGTCCCATGATCCGTAAGGCGGAAATGAAAACCGCGCCATGGATGACCACCTATGAAGACTGGAACGTGGATATCGGTCTGGAAACCGGTCTCAAGGGGCATGCCCAGATCGGTAAGGGCATGTGGCCGATGCCGGACAAGATGGCAGCCATGATGGAAGCCAAGATCGGTCATCCGAAATCAGGTGCCAACACCGCCTGGGTTCCGTCCCCGACTGCAGCTACCTTGCATGCGATTCACTACCACCGCATCAATGTGATGTCCCTGCAGGACGAGATCGCCCAGCGTCAGCGAGCGGATCTGGACAAGATCCTGACCATTCCGGTGATGAAGGATCCGTCCAAGCTGACCGAGGACGACATCAAGAACGAGCTGGACAACAATGCGCAGGGTATCCTGGGCTACGTTGTTCGCTGGATCGATCAGGGTGTGGGTTGCTCCAAAGTGCCTGACATCAACGATGTGGGCCTGATGGAAGACCGTGCGACACTGCGGATTTCCTCGCAGCACATTGCCAACTGGCTGTTCCACGGTATCTGCACCGAAGAGCAGGTGATGGAGACCATGAAGCGCATGGCGGCCGTTGTCGATCGTCAGAATGCCGGTGATCCCAACTACCGTCCGATGGCCGAAAACTTTGATGACAGCATCGCCTTCCAGGCGGCCTGTGATCTGGTCTTCAAGGGCGTCGAGCAGCCCAGTGGTTACACCGAGCCGCTTCTGCACGCCTACCGTCGCAAGGCGAAGGCCAAGTACGGCCAGTAAGTTGATCGCCTAAAGAAAAACCCCGCTTCGGGTGGCCGGAGCGGGGTTTTTTTGTGGCTATGCTGCTTACCGGACGTCTGGCGCGGCTAATTGGGCTCTAAAAGTGCCCATTAGGGTGACGCACTACACTAGGTGTGGAGGTGGTCCGCGGCAAACAGGGTGTTCTGGAGAAGCGTGGCAATGGTCATGGGGCCGACGCCGCCGGGGACCGGGGTGATCCAGGACGCCCTTTCGCGGGCGGTATCAAAGTCCACATCTCCGCATAGCTTGCCGTCTTCGAGGCGATTCATGCCCACATCGATCACAACGGCGCCTTCCTTGATCCATTCCCCTTTCACCAGACCGGGTTTGCCGGCGGCGGCGACCACCAGGTCTGCGTTGCTTACGTGAGACTCCAGATCCTTGGTAAAGCGGTGGGTGACAGTTACCGTGGCTCCTTTCAGGAGCAACTCCAGGGCCATGGGGCGACCCACGATGTTGGACGCACCAACGACAACTGCATCGCAGTCCTTGTAGTCCAGCTCAATGGTGTCCAGCATGCGAATGATCCCTGCGGGGGTGCAGGGGCGCAGCTCGGGCAGGCGCTGGGCGAGACGGCCGACGTTATAGGGGTGGAAGCCGTCCACATCCTTGTCGGGCCGGATGCGCAGGAGCAGGGGGTCGGCATTGAGGTGCTCGGGAAGGGGGAGCTGGATGAGGATGCCATCGATGGCCGGGTCCTCATTGAGTTCGTCCACCAGTTTTTCTAGCTCCTCCTGGGACGTCGATGTCGGCAGTTCATATTGCCGGGAGAGCACGCCGGCCTCGTCACAGGCCCGATGCTTGTTGCGCACATAGATATGAGAGGCGGGATCATCACCAACCAGGATCACCGCCAGCCCCGGAGGGCGCAGTCCCTGTTCGCGGCGCTCGGCAACGCGCTGCTTTACTTCCTCTTTCACCTTGGCGGCAATCAGTTTCCCGTCAATCAGTTTTGCTGTCATTACGCGGCCCGTTAAAGATGGATGCAAAAACGGCGCGTATTGTCGCATGCTTAACGATTCCGGCCAACGGCCTTCGACCGGCGTTCGATGTTTCACGTTTGATGTTTCACGTAAAAACGGCTTGAGTGTGGTTGTACCGGCCGAATGCTGAGCGCCAACGTCCAACGTCCAACGTCCAACGTCCAACGTCCAACGTCCAACGTCCAAATGAAACAATTGTTTTTACCGGAAAAGTTGACGGACCCAATAAGCGCCGGTATCATTCGCGCCATCTTTGCTTAGGCACCTGTTTACAGGGCTATGTCGGGGTATAGCGCAGTCTGGTAGCGCGCCTGCTTTGGGAGCAGGATGTCGGGAGTTCGAATCTCTCTACCCCGACCATTTCCGGCTAACAGTTGGCCAAGGGTCAGGCGCCCGTAGCTCAGCTGGATAGAGCAACGGCCTTCTAAGCCGTGGGTCGCAGGTTCGAGTCCTGCCGGGCGCGCCATATCCCGGTAACTCGATAATGCCAAGTCAAAGATGTTGTGGTGGGCGTAGCTCAGTTGGTAGAGCCCCGGATTGTGATTCCGGTCGTCGTGGGTTCGAATCCCATCGTCCACCCCATTTCTTTCTTCACAATCCCGTTCGGCTGTGATTTCCTGATGCTGAGCCCATTCTCGCTCAGCTAGGTAGGGTTCAGGTACTCGGGGTTGCACCCATAATGCGCCGGGGTGGCGGAACTGGTAGACGCGCCAGATTTAGGTTCTGGTATCGAAAGGTGTGAGAGTTCGAGTCTCTCCCCCGGCACCATATTGAAAGGCCTCCAGGTATTGCCTGGGGGCTTTTTTGTTTGTGGCGCAATCAGTACCTATTTCAATCACAGCGCAAAATCATGGTAAAATCCGCGTTTATTTTCGCTCAGGCTTGCCTTTTACCAGGCTCTGTTTCTAATATGCGGGCCGCCAGGCAGTCTGGTCAACTCACCGAACAAAACGGCAATACTTGAGGAACATTCATGCAAGTCTCTGTTGAAACGACCTCTAACATCGAGCGTCGCATGACGATTGGTGTCCCTGCGGAGCAGGTGGACCAGGAAGTTGAAAAGCGTCTGCAGCAAGCAGCACGCACGGTAAAAATGAACGGCTTCCGGCCCGGCAAGGTACCCATGAAGGTCGTTCGGCGTCGATACGGCGATGGCGTTCGTCAGGAGGTTGTGGGCGAGCTCATGCGCGAATCCTACATCGAGGCGCTGCAAAAGGAAGAAATCAATCCTGCGGGTTATCCGCGTTTTGAACCCAAGACCGTTGAGCCTGGCAAGGACCTGGAGTTTGTTGCCGTCTTTGAGGTGCTGCCGGAAATTGAACTGGGTGATCTGAGCAAGATTGAGGTTGAGAAGCCGGTCTCTTCGGTCCTCAAGAAGGATGTCGATAACATGATCGACAACCTGCGTCGTCAGCAGGCTGAGATGAAGGAAGTGAAGCGCAAGTCCAAGAAGAAGGACGTAGTGACCGTCGATTTTGTCGGCAAGATCGATGGCGAAGCCTTTGAAGGCGGCTCCGCAGAAGATCAGCGCATCACCCTGGGTTCTGGCCAGATGATCCCCGGTTTTGAAGACGGCATTATTGGCGCCAAGACTGGCGAGGAAGTGGAGTTTAATGTCACTTTCCCGGAAGACTATCAGAATGAAGAGCTGGCGGGTAAAGAGGCCACCTTTACGGTTAATGTGAAGAAGGTGGAGGAGCCTCAGCTGCCGAAGCTTGAAAAAGAGTTTTTTGAGCAGTTCGGTGTTGAAGCTGAAGACGAAGAGCAGTTCCGCGAAGAAGTGAAGAAAAACATGGAGCGCGAACTGAAGAACGCATTGAACAACCAGCTCAAGGAGCAGGTGGTGGAAGGCGTTCTGCAGCAGACCGACTTCGATGTGCCGCAGGCGTTGGTTGATCAGGAAATCGAGCGCATGAAGCAGGACGCGGTCGCCCAGTTCGGCGGCCAGATGGATGCGTCCCAGCTGCCCAACGAGCTCTTCCAGGATCAGGCGGAAAAGCGCGTCAAGACCGGCCTGGTATTCCAGGAGCTGATTCGTCAGAACGACATCACCGTGGATCCCAAGCGTGTCGACGAGAAAGTGGAAGAAATCGCGTCCACTTACGAGGATCCCGAAGAGGTCAAGCAGTTCTACGCTACCAACCAGGAGCAGAAGCAGCGCCTGGAATCTGTGGTTCTTGAGGACCAGGTGGTTGAATTCGTCCTTGATAAGGCCCAAGTCAAGGATAAGAAGGTTAAGTACGACGAAGCGATCCAGGCCGCCGGGCGCGGTCGCGGCGCATAAAATTCCGTTTTGGCCCGAAAGAAAGGCTGACGAATGGAATATCTGCGCTAGACTTTGGATGCTTGAGAAAACAGCCGGTTATTCGCCGGCTGTTTTTATCTAGAGCAGGGCGCCCGGGAACCTAAGGGTTGAACGAGCGTCTGAGCAAGGAATTGACCTAACTTTTGGGAGAGCAAAGCTGATATGAGCGATACACCGTATAACGGCCCCACGATGATCACGAACTCCGGCCTGGTTCCGGTGGTGATTGAGCAGACGGCACGTGGTGAGCGGTCCTTCGATATCTACTCTCGCCTGCTGAAAGAGCGTGTCATCTTCCTGGTAGGGCCGGTTGAAGATCATATGGCCAACCTGGTTGTCGCCCAGCTGCTGTTCCTGGAGTCGGAGAATCCTGACAAGGATATCCACCTCTACATCAACTCGCCGGGTGGTTCTGTAACGGCGGGCATGTCCATCTATGACACCATGCAGTTTGTGAAGCCCGATGTCTCCACATTGTGCATTGGCCAGGCGGCCAGCATGGGGGCATTCCTGTTGGCAGGTGGGGCGAAAGGCAAGCGTTTTGCGTTGCCGCATTCGCGCATGATGATCCACCAACCGCTGGGCGGTTATCAGGGCCAGGCGACGGATATCGAGATCCACACCAAGGAAATCCTCAAGATCCGCCAGACCCTGAACGAATTGCTGGCCCATCATACCGGCCAGGATTTCGAGACCATTGCCCGTGACACCGATCGTGATTATTTTCAGGACCCTCAGCAGGCGAAAGAGTACGGTCTGATTGATGACGTACTTGATAAACGCGCCTTGAATCAATAATACTGAATTTGATCGACGTTAGACGCGCTGTCGTATGAATAGGCGACAGCGTCAATCAGCAACAGCAGAGGTAATTCAATGGCAGATGAAAGAAACGGCAGGGGCGACGACAACGGCAAGTTGCTTTACTGCTCGTTTTGCGGCAAGAGCCAGCACGAAGTCCGAAAACTGATCGCAGGTCCTTCGGTTTTCATCTGCGACGAGTGTGTTGATCTGTGCAATGACATTATCCGCGAGGAAATTCAGGAAAGCGCACAGGAAGAGAGTAGTGATCGCTTGCCGTCTCCCCAGGAAATCAAGGAGACCCTGGATGAGTATGTCATTGGCCAGGATCGCGCCAAGGTAGTGTTGTCTGTCGCAGTCTATAACCACTACAAGCGGTTGCGGTTTGGAACTGCAACCAAGAATGACGTCGAGCTGGGCAAGAGCAATATCCTGCTGATTGGCCCGACCGGTAGTGGTAAGACACTTCTGGCAGAGACGCTGGCGCGCCTGCTCAACGTGCCTTTCACGATTGCCGATGCCACGACCCTGACCGAAGCCGGTTATGTGGGTGAGGATGTCGAAAACATCATCCAGAAGCTTCTGCAAAAGTGCGATTACGACGTGGACAAGGCCCAGAAAGGGATTGTCTATATTGATGAGATCGACAAGATTTCCCGGAAATCCGATAACCCCTCAATCACACGTGATGTGTCGGGCGAGGGTGTGCAGCAGGCCCTGCTGAAACTGATCGAAGGGACGGTTGCCTCTGTTCCGCCCCAAGGGGGGCGAAAGCACCCTCAGCAGGAGTTCCTACAGGTGGACACCGGCAATATGCTGTTCATCTGTGGCGGGGCATTTGCCGGCCTCGACAAGGTCATCCGTGATCGCTCTGAGCGCAGCAGCATCGGTTTTGCTGCCAATGTGGTCAGCAAGCAGGATCAGAAGTCGACCAGCGATACTCTCAAGGACGTTGAGACCGAAGATTTGGTGAAGTACGGCCTGATTCCGGAGTTTGTAGGCCGTATGCCCGTTGTGGCGACCCTTGAAGAGTTGGATGAAGACGCCCTGGTTCAGATACTGACGCAGCCGAAGAACGCGCTGACGAAGCAGTACCAGAAGCTTTTCGAAATGGAAGACGTGGAACTCGATTTCCGGGAGGACGCACTGCGAGCCATCTCTCGCAAGGCAATGGAACGCAAGACAGGCGCCCGTGGACTGCGCTCCATCATGGAGTCCATCCTGCTCGACACCATGTACGATATTCCATCCGACCATGGTGTCTGCAAGGTGGTCATCGACGAAAGTGTTGTTCGCGGTGAATCCGACCCGATCAAGATCTACGCCAATAACGAGCAGGCGAAAGCCGTTCCGGAAGACTGATTCGGCTTCAGCTTGCCGAAACGCCACAGGGAGGCACATCGCTTATCGGTGTGGCATCCCTGTGGCAAGCCCACCCCCAATGTCCGGCAGATAAGTTGTCGGAACACATTGCAAAAATGCCTGACAGCCCCAATCATTGTTGTAAGCAATCAGCCTGAAAAAGAAGGCCCGGTTCGGAACCAGCCTGCATCGAGGCTGTCCATGGTTCAGTATCCAGCCGTGTTTGCCCCGACATTCATACGGGCATGGCAATTGGCAATCCGAGGTATCCTTTTATGTCAGAGAACGCTACCGGTACGCCCTTGACCGAGTATCCCCTGTTACCCCTGCGTGACGTGGTGGTCTTCCCACACATGGTCGTGCCCCTCTTCGTGGGTCGGGAGAAATCCATCAACGCCTTGGAGGCGGCGATGGAAAGCACCAAGCAAATTCTTCTGGTCGCGCAGAAAGAGGCCGGTACCGACGACCCCGAAGCCAAGGACCTATACAACGTCGGCACGCTGGCGACGATTCTGCAGCTCCTGAAGTTGCCCGATGGCACCGTCAAAGTGCTGGTGGAGGGCAATGAGCGGATTGAGATCGATCAGATCAACAGTGGCGACTATTTGAGCGCCGAAGTGACCCTGATCGAAGAGGAAGACCCCTCCGAAGGGGAAGAGGAAGTTCTCTGCCGAACTTTGATGGAAGAGTTCGAGCGTTTCGTCAAACTTTCCAAGAAAGTACCTTCGGAAGTCAGCAACTCACTGACAGGAATCGAAGAGATTCACCGCCTCACAGACACCATGGCGGCCCATCTGGATCTCAAGATCCCGGAAAAACAGGATCTGCTGGAGACGTTCGACATACGCAAGCGGGTTGAAACCCTGTTGGCGAAGCTGGACAGCGAAATCGACCTGATCGAGGTTGAAAAGCGTATCCGTGGTCGCGTCAAGAAGCAGATGGAACGCAGTCAGCGGGAGTACTACCTTAACGAGCAGATGAAGGCCATCCAGAAAGAGATGGGTCAGCTCGGAGAAGGGGGTAACGATTTTGAAGAGCTGGAGAAACGCATCGACGAGGCGGGCTTGCCGCAGGAAGCGCGCAAAAAGGTCGATGCCGAGCTCAATAAGCTCAAGATGATGTCACCCATGTCGGCCGAAGCCACGGTCGTGCGGGGCTATATCGACTGGCTGCTGGCTGTGCCCTGGAAAAAGCGCAGCCGGGTGCGTCATGACATCGAAAAGGCCCGGGAGATCCTGGATGCGGATCATTACGGCCTTGATGAGGTCAAACAGCGCATTCTCGAGTATCTCGCGGTGCAGAGCCGTGTTCGGAAGGTGAAAGGGCCTGTGCTGTGTCTGGTAGGCCCCCCTGGGGTCGGTAAGACATCCCTGGGGCAGTCCATTGCCCGGGCAACCAACCGGAAATATACGCGTATGGCGCTCGGTGGCGTCCGTGACGAAGCGGAGATCCGTGGTCACCGTCGAACATACATCGGTGCCTTGCCTGGCAAGATCATCCAGAAGCTGTCCAAAGTCGAGGTCAAGAACCCTCTGTTCCTTCTCGACGAAGTGGACAAGATGGGTATGGATCATCGGGGTGATCCGTCTTCTGCGTTGCTGGAGGTTTTGGATCCTGAGCAAAATCATACCTTTAGCGACCATTACCTGGAAGTGGACTACGATCTGTCCGACGTGATGTTCGTCTGTACCTCGAACTCGATGAATATTCCGCCGGCGTTGATGGATCGGATGGAAATCATCCGGATACCCGGGTACACGGAAGATGAGAAGGTCAATATCGCCATTCGCTATCTGTTGCCGAAGCAGCTCAAGGCCAACGGCCTGAAGAAAAACGAGCTGGAGGTACCGGAAGAGACCGTGCGGGCCCTGATCCGTTACTACACACGGGAAGCCGGTGTGCGCAGCCTTGAGCGTGAGATTGCCAAGATTTGCCGCAAGGTTGTACGAGAGCAGGTTGAGAAGGGCACCAAGGAGAAGCTCACGGTCACTGCAGACGATCTGGAGCATTATTCCGGCGTGCGCCGTTACAAGTACGGACTGGCGGAAGAGGAAAACCAGGTGGGGCAGGTTACCGGACTTGCCTGGACGCAAGTGGGTGGCGAGTTGCTGACCATTGAATGCGCGGTTACCAAGGGCAAGGGCAGGGTCGTCAAGACCGGCTCCCTGGGTGATGTGATGCAGGAGTCCATACAGGCCGCTCTGACCGTTGTGCGCAGCCGTGCGGAGAGTCTGGGCATCGCTGATGACTTCCACGAGAAACAGGATCTGCACATCCACGTGCCCGAGGGAGCGACTCCGAAGGACGGTCCCAGTGCGGGGATTGCGATGTGCACGGGGCTTGTGTCGGCGTTGACCAATGTTCCGGTGCGATCCGATGTAGCAATGACCGGTGAGATTACCCTCCGGGGGCGCGTGCTGATGATCGGCGGGCTGAAGGAAAAGCTGCTTGCAGCACATCGGGGTGGCATCAAGACTGTCATTATCCCCGAAGAAAATGTCCGTGATCTCAAGGACATACCGGACAATATCAAAGAGTCACTCGACATTCGTCCAGTGAGCTGGATCGATCAGGTTCTGGACATTGCCTTGGCCTATCAGCCAGAGCCCAGAACCGTATCTGAAGGTGAATCATCCGCTCAGAGAGACGAGAAAAAGGACGGTGAAGAGCGGGTTAACACCCATTGACCCGACAGCTTTTGTTGACACCTGTCTCAGGGCGTTGGTATAACTAGCTTCGCCGCTGAGACAGCCTGTACCAAGGGCTGCCGGGGATTCCCATCTTGTTCCGGCCATCGTAAGGAATAAGAAAATTCAACATGGAATTTCCCGATATGCTGTGCCATAGTCGGGAACGACCAAAAAAATCATAAACTCATATCATTGAACTGAAATCGAAGGGGTTTAGTGTGAACAAGTCCGAACTGATCGACGCAATTGCAGCTTCCGCCGATATTTCCAAAGCCGCTGCTGGCCGTGCGCTGGATGCTATGACAGGTTCCATCACTGACGCTCTGAAAAAGGGCGATCAGGTCACTTTGATTGGCTTTGGTACCTTCCAGGTTAAAGAGCGCGCAGCTCGCACTGGCCGTAACCCGCAAACGGGCGCAGAGATCAAAATCCCGGCTTCCAAGGTCCCTAGCTTCAAAGCAGGCAAGGCACTGAAAGATTCCGTTAAGTAAGTCGGGTCTATAGGGGTTGGAACCACGTGTTCGTCCGGAGCGGTAGTTCAGCTGGTTAGAATACCGGCCTGTCACGCCGGGGGTCGCGGGTTCGAGTCCCGTCCGCTCCGCCAGACTCCAGGGCGCATTCCTAAACGGGTGCGCCTTTTTTAATGTGGGGCATCACGCTAGTGCTCCAATCAACGTTTACCGCGGGTACCGCTCGTCCAAGAGCCTCGACGGGTTGGGGGGAAAATGCTTCAGGATATACGGAATAACGCGCAAGGCACGATTGCCAAAATCATAGTCGTACTCTTGGTCCTTGGTCTCTCTGCCTTTGGTATGAAGGCCATTATCGGGAGTTTCGGCGGAGAGCCGTCCGTGGCCACCGTCAATGGTTCAGAGATTACCGAGCGCGACTACGAACAGAAAGTGCAGATGGCTCGCCAGCAGCAGCTGCAGCAAATGGAGCAACCGGATCCGTCATTGATCGACGATGGGGCGCTGCGAAAGCAGGTACTCCAGGAGATGATCGAAGACAAGTTGCTTTACCAGGATGCGACAGCCCGCGGTCTGATGATTTCCGATGCCGCCATTGACCAGATTATTCGCCAGATTCCCCAGTTCCAGGTGGACGGCCAGTTTGATCAGGACCGCTTCATGGCTCTGGTTCGCAATCGTGGCTTTACTATCCAGGGGTTCCGGGAGCAATTGCGCAGGGATTACCTCAAGCGCCAGATCCAGATCGGGGTGGCGGGAACGGCGTTTGTATCACAGCAACTGGCCAGCGATATTTATGCGCTGCAGGAGCAGTCTCGTAGCTTGGAGACACTGAAACTGGGTGAATCACTGGTGGCTGACTCCGTCACTGTGTCCGACGATGAAATTCAGTCCTATTACGATAATAACCCCAGTCAGTTCCAGAAGCCTGAGTCCGTGGACGTAGCCTATCTGGTACTGGATCGGGAAGACCTCAAAAGCGAAGTGGACGTGAGCGAGCAGGCGCTGCGTGACCTTTACGAGAAGCGCCTTAAAACCATGGAAGGGCGTGAAGAACGTGAGGCTGCTCATATCCTGATCGCCGAAGGGTCCGAAAACGCCGAAGCCGATGTGGCCGCCGTCGAGAAAGGGCTGGAAGAGGGCAAGGATTTCGCTGCCCTGGCCAAAGAATACTCCGATGACATCGGCTCAGCTGAAAATGGCGGTAACCTCGGATACGCCACCAAGGATGCCTATGTTGATCCGTTTGCCGAGGCCCTTTTTGGCATTGAGGAGCCTGGCAAGGTGGTAGGTCCGATCAAGACCCAATTCGGACAGCACTTCATCAAGCTTCTGGATATTCGTCGCCAGGACAAGCCGAGCTTTGCGGAGCTGAAGGCGGAACTTGAGGACGAACTGCTGACTGACAAGGCGGATAAGCTATTCTCCGCGCGCAGTGCCGAATTGGCTGATGATGCCTACACGGCCTATGACCTGAAGGAGCCAGCCGACAAGCTTGGACTTGAGGTTCATGAGAAGAAGGACGTTGCCAAGACTGGCGGTGAGGGAATCTTCGCCAGTCGCAGCCTGATCAACGAACTGTTCTCGGCACCGGTTCTGGAAGACGGCCATAACACAGAGCTGGTGGAAGTCAGCGACGGAAAGGCGGTTGTTGCTCGCGTGCTGGAGCACCATGACGCGAGTGAGCAGCCATTGTCCGAGGTGAAGGGCGCTATCGAGCAGCAGTTGCGCCAGGAAAAGGTTCTGGCGGCCCTCAAGGGTAAGGCAGAAAAGCTGATCACACAGCTGCAGGAAGGAGACAAAACCCCGGAAGCTGTGGCAGAGGAGGTTTCCGCCTCATGGGAAAACCACGACGATGTAAAACGGGGGCGTTCTTCGTTGCCTCCCATGGTCGTGGACCGGGCTTTTGAAATGCCGGAGCCCCAGGAGGGTGGTGTGCGCTATGGCCAGGTGGCTATCGACCACGAGGTATTGCTGATTGGCCTCAAGCAGGTGAAGCGTGTGGAAGGTGATGTGCCGGAGCAAATGCAGACGACCCTGCAAAACATCATGGCCCGTCGTCTGGGGCAGGAGAAGTATCAGCTCTATGTCGACCAGCTCAAGCGCGAAGCCGACATCGAGCGGCTGTAACCCCGCGCTCCTGTATTAGTGTTCCCATGACGCCCTCCCTATATGGAGGGCGTTCTTGTTGGGGCGGCTAAAGTGTGAAGCGCTTCGCTTCATCTTGGGCCAGAAGGGGCTGAGTCATTGATTCCCGGACCAGATTTGAGGACCAGTTATCTTTAAGCCCCAGGGAATTTAGGTATCGTACCGTAACGTTCTGTAACCGGGACACACCCTAAAAAATGATAAGAAAAACAGGGAATCAACACCGTTTTTACGCCGAACCGACCGAATTGTCCGGTAACAGGGAATTGCGAGCGTTATGTTTTTAGTGTTGGCAGGGTCAGTCCTCACCTTCACGATGGTGCAGGAGGCTACCGTCCAGGAACCCCATGACAAGGGGGTCGTCCTGTACCAGCAGAATTTCGATACTTCCGATGTTCGACTGCTAAAGCGCGTCAAGGTCGAGCCTCTGATCGAACAACGTTATCGAAACATTGTGCGGCAGGCTTATGACTACAGTTGCGGTGCAGCAGCGCTGACGACCGTCTTTCGTTATTACCTGGGCAGGGATCTGAACGAACGTCAGGTCATGGAGGGGTTGCTGCATTACGGCGAAAGTGAACGTATCGTCGAGCGCAGGGCATTCTCCATGCTTGATATGAAGCGGCTGGCCGGCGCGCTGGGCTATCCTGCCGGCGGCTTCAAAGCGGAATTGACGGATCTTATCGAACTCGACCACCCGGCCATCGTTCCCATTCAGCACGGTGGTTTCGACCATTTCGTGGTGGTTCGGGAAATTCGCGATGGCCGCGTTTTTATTGCCGACCCTTCTCTGGGGAACATCTCCTTTACGTTGGCTGATTTCCAGGAGAAGTGGAAAGGCAACGTCCTCTTCATCGTTTTCCCGGGTGGCAACAAACCGATTGATGCGTTGGAGCTTAAGGAAGAAGACTTGCGGTTTGTTGACGATCAAACCATAACGCTGCTCGCAGAGCGCACCTTTCCAGAATTCCATGAGGCGCTACAGCGTCGCATCCAGAATGAACTGGAAAGACAGAAAAACAATCCGGACGGCACGGTCGAAAATACCAGAAAACAGCTTCATTACCGTCGTAACTAGACCGGAAGCTATTCGAGCGTAATCCGTTTTTCAGAAAAAGCAGGAAAAAATTAGGGAGCCGGGATGAATCGTTGGGTTGTGCGTGGCTTACTCCTTTGTACCACCTTCTTTGCCAGCCACTCCATATGGGCGCAAGAAGGGGATGTCGACAAGGCCCGTGAGGCACTGGCCAAACAGGAGGGTGACGAGGATACCACCAAGCAGTTGGAGGAAGTCTTCCAGGCCGCCGAAAAGAACTATTCGCTGCTCAAAAAGGGCAAGCAATCTCTCACTTATTCCTTCGATTACTCCTATACCGGTGATCAACGGCTGGATATTCAGATCGTCAATCAGTCGGTAAGAAATCTGGATATTACGCCGTCGGCCACCCATACGTTCACCAACTCGTTCTCCTACGATTATGGGTTGAAGGATAACGTCACGCTGGGTGTTCGAGTGCCTCTGGTCGTTAAATACGATACACAGGACGAACTAAGCATTTGGGATTTCGGGGACGTCAGCGGCACGGTTAGATGGCAACCGAGTGCTTACGTACCGGGAAAGATGTCGACCACCCTGTTTGGCTCTTTGAAAACAGTCACGGGGGTTAGCCCTTACGAAATCGATATTAATCGCGAGCTTTCAACCGGTAGCGGCTACTGGTCTGTCTCTGGCGGTGCCAGTGTATCCAAGGTTCTGGATCCGGTCGTTCTTTATGGTTCGACAAGTCTGTCGTATGGGTTGGAGGAATCCGGTCTCAATCAGGTGCGAGGTGGCCGCCTGCTTGAGAGTGTAGAACCTGGTTTTGGCTTGTCTTCCTCTGCAGGCTTTTCCTATTCCTTGTCTTACGACATATCCCTCAGTGCGTCTGTGCAGATTAGCTATTCCGATGAGACGGTGTTGCGCTTTAAAGGTGGCTCCCAGGCCGTTGCTCAGGACCAGATGTCGGGGTTCATGAGCTTTTCCCTGGGCACCCGGGTCAGTGAAACCACAATCGTCAATACGAATGTCGGGTTTGGTCTGACCGAAGATTCGCCGGACTTCTCTATCGGTGTTTCCTTGCCTATCAATATTGCAGGTTTGAAGGAGTGATGACCTCAACCGTATTTAGGGAAGGGAAGTAAGATTATGCGTTTCAACGGTACAAGTCTCCGGTATGCGTGTGCGCTGATATTTTCTTTATTCGCGTCCGGTAGCTTTGCACAGTTTACTCAAAACCTGATCACACATCCCAAAGCCATGGCTCTGGGTAACGCTGTTACTGCTGATCCCCCCGGCATTATGGCGGTGCATTATAATCCGGCGGGCCTGACAAGGCTTAAGGGTCGGCAATTTGAAGTGACGCTCATGGGGGCCTACCTCGATAACGATGCAGACTTCATTGCACCGCCCGGGTATGAAATTTTTGGTATTGATGGGTTAGAGAATGATCCCGTTGCCAATACGCATAGCCACACCAATCAGGCTGCAGTTTATATTCCGGGATGGGGAATCCAGAAGTTGCCAAAAGGCCCCGGCATGGTCCCGGGCGGTGGGGTGAGCATCAATGAGCCTGGCTCTAAATTAACCTTTGGTTCGGCATTCTATGCCCCGATGTTCGCCGGGTTTTATCGGGAAAAGGGTGATCCTGCACAATATCAACCGAAGGCCGCAGCATTGGAACGGATCACGTATCTTTCGCCAACGGTCGGATACAAGATCAATGATCATTGGTCTGTGGGGCTGGGGGTTCACTTTTCCTATCAGGCCATTGCCGCTGAACAGGTGATGCGCGCCCCGAACATGTTATTGGGTGTAGCGGAAGTCCTTCAGGATGCCTTTAACTGTGAAGAAGGGGATGAGCCTCTCGCGCCATGGCTTGCCTTATGTGGCGGTAATGTCGGGCCTTGGGATGATATTGGTTCCCTGAACTTCGCGGTGTCCGAAACTGTTTCGCCGACTTATGCATTTGGGGTGATGTGGGAACCAACCCCTTGGTTCAGCTGGGGTGCCAGCTATACCTCCGATCGGGATATGAACCTGAAAGGTGATTTCGAGATCAATTATACCGATGACTGGTCGGGCTTCTGGCAGAGTGTAAATGGTTCCGTTATAGGTGCGATAAGCGCTGCAATTTTGAGCCTGCCTTCGGGGGCACCTCGCGAAGCAGGCAAGGTAAGAATGGATCTGACGTATCCGCAGCATTTTCAGACGGGTGTCAGCATTGACCTGCATCCAAAGTTGACCATGAACGCAGATGTGGGTTGGACGGATTACAAGAAATGGGATGCCTTCCATTTCAAGTTTGATCGCAACCTCGAATTTCTCAGTGCCGCGCGCATCCTGTCACCAGGGAAGGCCACTAAAAGCACACTTAACCTGCCTCTGGGTTTTAAGGACGAGTGGAACTGGGCTCTTGGCTTTGAGCTGCACGCTTCAGACCGTCTTGACTTGAGAATGGGGGTCGAGAACCGGGACTCTGTCATCCCGGATGACCAGCGCAGCCTGCAGGCACCATTTGGTGGTGCGAACCTGTATAGCGTCGGTATGGGGTATCAGTGGGACAAGGAAACGACGGTGGATCTATCGTTGTCCTATCTTCAGTCGGTGGAATACATACCGGCAAATGGTAGCTGTAATATTAACTGTGACAATATTACCAATATCATTTATAACCCCTATGCAGGTATGGACGTTAAGACGTCCCTTCGAGTTGTACTTGCCGGCCTGTCTTTCCGTACCAAGTTCTAGCAATCCCTTCCCGGGTACTCCTCCGCTTACTGAGAAACGCTGGGGGAGCTCCCGGGAAAAAGCGGGGTGTCGTCATACATGCGTTGGCTTTTGTCATCATGCCTCATTCTCCTCATCCTGATTAGTCTCCCCGTACCGTCATGGGCAGAGCGCTACTTCACATGGATTGATGCAAACGGCAACGTTCGAAAAACGTTGATTGAGTCTGATGAGGTCGAAAAAGGCGATCAGCCAGCCAGTGTCCCGGCCAGTGACGCAAATGAGCCGAAAATTTCGCCGGATTCTGATGGTGGAGCCTCGGTTGTAGCCCATCCCAAAGATAGTGATTCACAGCCATCTGAAACCGTCACTGCCGAAAGCAACCCTGACAACCAGATAGGTCAGGCAGCGCAACGGAAACGAACTGCGAACTCCAGCACGGAGACTCAAAAAGCTGAAAAGACTCAGGCAGACGCCGAATATAATCTGGATAACTACCCGGATGGCAATGAACTGGAGAAACGAGGCTTTCGGCGAACCGAGGACGGACAGCCCTTTTTTACCTGGCGCGATGCCGAAGGCCGTATTCACAACTCCTACTACGAGTATGATGCAGAGGGCGAACCTACCAACAGATCGCTTGCGGCAGATCAGCTTTCTGTTTCGCCGGCACGAACGATAAGCTCCTCAAATAGCCAATTGCCAGCGGGGGCCGATCCATCAGTCATTGCGGTCATGGGGCTGGATGCGCAACCCAGTGAACTCCAGGACATGGCGAGGAACTGCTGTGAGCAGTTGCCAGAGGACGACGTTCTGGAACTGGAGGCGGACAGTGCTGAGGGGCTCTATTTGGCAGAGAGCGAAAACAGGTTACCGTTCGCCACCGGCCGCAGTCCGTACAGGCTGATTGATCTGGCCAAGATTGAAGCGGATCATTTGATTCGGTTGCGTAGCTTTATTAAGAGTGGGGTTTTCCTGCCAACCGCAGTATTCCTGGACGGACAAAAAAAACCGATTCGTATTGTGACGGATCTTGAGTTTGACTTCGCCCCGGAAACGCTATTCGGCTACGGCTACCTGGAAGCACGACTTTCGCTGTCAGCCAAAGGGGAGGAGCGCTACCTGCTGTTGCTGATGCGTCGGGCAGACCTGAATAAGACCACCTATGTCGCCAGCGAAGGCAAGATCCCTCACAAACTCAGCGGTGAACTGGAAGTTACAGCCATTAAAGCGCCCCGCTGAAACATGGTTTTATTAAACGCTATTGGTCTTCAACTCGGCCTCATAATTATTCTTAAGGTTCGTTGAGTATTCGGCGTGAAGGCTTTGCCTCAGTCTCTGGATGCGCGGATGTCGACCCAGGGCTGGGACAGCCAGAAAAAGCGGCCATTCTCCGCCGGATAAGTACAGTTATAGCGAAACCGGCGGCTTTCAAACGGGGTATTGGGGTGGACCCGTACTCGTTGTTGCTCGCCCTGTATCTTCAGGCGTCCCCGCCCGGATCCGTAACAGGCGAGCCTTTCCCGTTGCCATTCACTGGGCAGTGTCAGTTCAAGCTGCGGTGGATTGCGGTCAAACACGGGATCCGGAAGCGCGTGGTAGTCGATGGGAAACGCTCTGGCTCGTAATTTGGTCTCCAGAGTATCCAACTTGCCGTAAGTATTGGAGGCCGGAAAACGGGGCAACGCAGTGGTGTCAGAGCTTGCTCCGATGGCCCCGGACTGTTGGCCAAATCCCTTCCAGCCCTGATCACGCATCCATTCCTGGACCACCGTGTTGTATTCACCATAGGGATAGGCAAAGAGCCGGGGTGTAACCCCCAAAGCTTCTGTTAGCCGCGCCTGTCCTTTCAATGCAGAGTTTTGAAAGCGTGCACGGAAAGCGGCGGCACTCTCGCCCGGCAGAGGAACAAGATGATCATGATCAAAGCTGTGGTTTCCAATCGTGACGCTGTCTGCCTGACTCATTTCCCGCAACTGATCCCAGTCCATGTAGCCCTGTCGCCCCTCGTCAACGGCCTCGGCGTTGACAAACAGGGTGAGGCTCCATCCATGCTCCCGTATGAGTGGCCACGCCGTTTCGTAAATGGAGCTGTAGGCATCATCAAAGGTCAGGGCCACAACAGGGGTTGAGGTATCGCCTTTCAGGGCCTTTTGGAGTCCTTCGCGAAGGGGAACGACCTCGAGGTCCAGCTTTTTGATCAAGGCCAGTTGCTCCCTGAACAGGTCGGGCGACGTACTCGTCGAGGGCGGTGTATCGTCGCTCACATGGTGATACTGCAGGACCACCAGGTCAGCCGGGGCCGCGGATGGCAGCAGGAAGAGTGAGGTGAGGGCAAGGGTGAGCTTGGGGAACGAACATTTAGGCACTGCGAGCCACCTTTCGGAAGTACTGGCGGATGACAGCCATGGCTTGATTCAGTGCCTGCAGCTCGCGGTTGCTGCCGCCCCGGTCAGGATGGCGTTGCATGGCCAGTCGGCGAAACTGTTGTTTGGTATTCTTATAGTTCTCCGGGGGGCAGGGGACTTCCAATACCGCGCATGCCTCCTGCAAGCTCCCTTCGCTGCTGCCTCCCGCACTCATACCGGCTTGCCCGCGCCAGAAATCGTCCATCATCTGTTCGATGGCCTCACGGCTGAGGGTCAGGTTATCCAGGTTTCGGTAGAATTCACTGAGCGGGTCAGACTCACCCACCTGCGAGTCACCGGCAGAATGAATGGCCGTGATCTGGATTTCCAGAGGACTGATATGGAGGGTTTCCTGGCTCTCGGCCACCAGCTCGTCGCGCAGGCGATAGAGCACGTGGAAAAGCAGGAAATGCACTGGATAAAGCGAGGCCGGGTCGGAAAATACCACTTTTCCCAAAAGGCGCCAGGGCGGCGCCTGTAGAATTTTGATCAGTTGGTGCTCGGTAATGCTACTGTGACTGCGAAGAATCGACTCTACAGCGGGAATCAATCTTTCAACATGCAAAGCCAGATCGGCCTGGTCGTGAGAACTGGTGGAGAGCGTAGTGACGCGTGAATTCATGAACCATCCAAATACGAGCGTACTTTAGCAACTCCACCCAGCTTAGCATGCACCGGCGTATTCGGGGCTACCCGGTTTGCTCTTGCGATTGGCGATAGATGCGATCCACGCCGCCCATGAACAGGTTGGTCGCGAAATCGGCCGCCTTTCGAGCCTCTTTGTCGGGGTCGCACGCTTCGTCTCGGGCTCGGCGAGATACCCGCATACTCATTTCGTAGGCCACGCCAAAGAAGGCAGCGGCCAGGTACTCCTCATCGATGGAGGCGAATAACCCGCGCTTGGAGGCAGCCTTGACGTCCTCCTCGAGGGTAGACATGGCCAGGCCCAGGATATCGGCGCCGAAAAGATCCCGAATCGCCTGGTCGTTGCGGTGGGCGAGTTCGTAGATGACCGGGTCGTGCGCCGTAGCCTCGAACAGGGCCAGGTAGGTGTTGCGCACAAAATCTTCTTCGTTGGCGGCTTTCTTGCGTAACTCTCGCAGCCGCTCGTTGATGCTGGCGAGAAAGTCGGTCAGCAGGGCCGAGAAAATATCCTGCTTATCGGAAAAGTAATTGTAGAACGTTCCCGCCGCCAGATCCGTCCTGCGAATAATGTCACGAATGGTGACACGGTCATAACCGCTCTCGGAAAAACAGGCCCGGGCTGCTGTAAGAATGGCCTGCCGATTATGAATGCGATTAAGTTCCCTTTTCCCAAGTTTTGCTGATTCTTCTGTGGCTTCCATGAGTCAACCTTCCATTTTTGGTACATCTGTCATTATAGGCTGTATGAATGCGGGTTCCTACGTTGAAATGAGACGGAATTGGTAATTTGGGCCATCCATTTGCTGACTTCAACGTGGAAACGTTCATTTGATATTCGTATTGGGGGTCGGCAGGGGTCTTCCGGTATAATGCAGGCCGCTTCAATTTCGTTCCCGGATGTGGGTGTCCTATGTCGCAAGCCGAAAATACCAGTCGTCGTGATCGTATCGAGCTGAACAAATTGCAGAAACTGCTCCGCCGGGAAACCGGGCGGGCCATCGCGGATTTTCGGATGATCGAGGCGGGCGACAAGGTGATGTGTTGCCTCAGTGGCGGCAAGGATTCCTACACCATGCTCGATATCCTCCTTAATCTGCAAAAGCACGCCCCGGTGGACTTCGAGATCATTGCCGTAAACCTGGATCAGAAGCAGCCCGGTTTCCCGGAAGAAGTCCTCCCCGGCTATCTTGATCAGCTTGGTATCGAATACCACATCATCGAGCGGGACACCTACAGCATCGTCAAGGAAAAGGTGCCGGAAGGCAAAACGACTTGTGGGCTCTGTTCACGGCTCCGGCGTGGGATTCTCTATGATTTTGCCGTCGAGCATGGGGTCACCAAAATCGCCCTGGGACATCACCGGGATGACATCCTGGAAACGCTTTTCCTGAATATGTTTCATGGCGGTGCCATGAAGGCCATGCCTCCCAAGCTGAAGAGCGATGACGGGCGCAACGTGGTTATCCGTCCTTTGGCTTATTGTCGGGAAAAGGATATTGCCCGTTACTCCAATCTGCGCCAATTCCCAATCATTCCCTGTAACCTTTGCGGCTCCCAGGAAAATCTCCAGCGCCAGAACATCAAGGCGATGCTTCAGGGCTGGGACAAGCAGCACCCCGGACGGCTGGAAAACATGTTCCGGGCATTGCAGAACGTGGCACCCTCCCACCTGGCAGACAGTGGCCTGTACGATTTCCAGTCTCTGGAGGTCGACGAGGACCGTGCGGTGGCGTCGCCAGCTGAGGGTCAGGGCGAGCCGTGGGAAGAGCCAGCACCGCAGGGCGATGGCCGACTTCAGGTGGTCAACCTCTGAAGGAGGGGAGAGAAGCCTGTTCTAGGCTGCCCCCGCATCAAAACTGACCAGTGAATACAGGCTCATTTCCATCCGATCGAGTAGCTGGATACCGCCTGCTCCTGACAGGGTTACCAGGGTGGCCGTCTCAGTCACAGTCGCGCCCGCCCGGTGAATGAGGGTCGAGGCGGCGCACAGGGTTTGACCGGAGACCACTGCATCATCGAATAACAGCACCCGGGCATCGCTCCCGAGTTCGTCCTCGGCCAGATACAGCGAATGCTGGCTTCCCAGGGGTTCTTCCAGATCACCGGACTGATCGTTTCGTTTACGGATGAGTACCAGTGGCAGCCCGAGGGTATAGGCCAGCGGCGCTGCAAAAAGAAAGCCGCGACTCTCGATACTCGCGATATGGGTAACCGGGCTCTCGATGAAATTCTGCGCCAATGCGTCGATTGCCATTCGGAAGGCCTTGGGATTGGCGACCACGCCGCGGGTATCGCACCCGGGGTTGCCATCGCTCCGGGGCTGCCGGCTGATGCGGGACTTGATCAGGTATTCGTCGAATATCATGGAGCCTCTCACCTCTACAGGCCGGAAGGGTCAGGGTGATCAGGGGCCGACACGCTCATATCAGTGAAACAGCCGGTTTATCCCTGTTTGTACCACAGGCAGCGTCCAGATGCCGAACAGGATGATCAGGCCACCGGCCAGACGCCGTAACCCCAGTTTAGACTGCCAGCTTTGGACTTGCCTTGCCGCGTAACCGGTGGCCAGCATGGCTGGCAGTGTCCCCACGCCAAAACACAGCATGAGCAGACCTCCCTGCCAGGACGTACCCTGCATGGCGGCCCAGCCCAGGGTACTGTATACGAGACCACAGGGAAGCCAGCCCCAGAGGCTGCCAAGTACAAAGGCTGAGGGAAAATTTGAAACGGGCATCAGTCGCTGGGTGTAGGGCGCGATCCGGCGCCATAGCGGCGCGCCCATGGCTTCCAGTCGACGCGCTCCCTGCCACCATTGGCCGACGGATAAGCCCATGATGATCAGGAATATGCCCGCCACCGAGCGTAAAACCATACCGGCGGCAGCCCATTGATCAGTGAGGGCCTGGCCTGGAAACGCCACGATGAGCCCGAGAATGCCATAGGTCACAATCCGGCCACTGTTGTAGCCCAGGAGGATCAGACCCTGACGCCACCGGAAACCCGGGCCGACGGGGATGGCCATACCCAGTGAGCTGCTGATCCCCCCGCACATGCCCAGGCAATGGGCGCTACCCAGAAAGCCGATCAGGACCGCGCCCAGGACGCTTAACCCTTCAAACATCAGTTCCGGGAATCGCTGTCATGTTTTTTCGGCGCGTTTTGGCGGGCTTCCGGTACTTTGGCTTCGGGCGGCACCATGTCTTCATCATCATCAAAAAGGATGCGGTGCGCCGGCCCTTCCAGGTCATCGTACTGACCGTTCTTCACTGACCAGACAAACAGCCCGACTCCCGCTGACAGCAGCAGGAGCGAGATCGGAATCAAGACGTAAACAATTTCCAATGTCAGCCCTCTTGGGCCGCCTCGCTGGCGGCCGTTTCCGCTGATGAATGTGATAAGGGTAACGAGTTGCCCCCGGCCCTGTCATCCGCCCTGGAAGATAGCCGCAGCGCATTGAGCACGACGACCAGTGAGCTGATCGACATGCCCAACGCAGCCAGCCAGGGAGGGACCCATCCGGCAACGGCGGCGGGCAGGGCGATAAGATTGTAAAGCAGGGCCCAGCTCAGATTCTGGGCAATGACTCGCCGGGTTTTGCGGGCGCGGTCAATCGCACTGGCAAGAATCAGGGGGTTATTCCCCAGCAGCACACCATCGGCACGCAGCCGCGTCAGATCGGCAGCGGCGCCCATCGCGACGGACAATCGGGCACCTGCCATGGCGGGCAAGTCGTTCAGGCCGTCACCGACCACCATGACCCTGTGTCCCTGTTTTTCCAGAGCCTGCAACACCGATAGCTTGTCCTCCGGGCTGGCGCCGGCATGGGCCTTGTCGATACCCGCGGCGCTGGCTATGCGATGGACATGCGCAGGCTGGTCGCCACTGAGAAGGTGGGTGGCGATACCCATGGCATTCAGTTGCCTGATGGCGTCTGCGGACGTGGATCTCAGCTGGTCATCCAGATAAAAGACGGCCAGCCACCGATCCTGGGTGGCAAGGTATACCTGCAGCCCCTCTGCGGATCCCTCCGGGGGCAGACGATCGCCGCATTGCTGCGAAACAAAGTCTCGCGACCCGATGTAGTAACGGGTTCCCTGGATGTCGCCAGAAAGCCCCTGACCCACATGGTTTTCCACGTTCTCGGCGAAGGCGCCTGGAGTTTCGAAAGCGCTGGCCACCGGATGCTCCGAGTGACGTTCGAGAGCGCTGGCCAACGCCCTGGCGTCATTCTCCGCAAGGCCTTCAGCCGTGTCGGCATGACTGACACGTAGCCGCCCCTCGGTCAAGGTGCCGGTTTTATCAAAAACGACCGTATCGATCTGAGCCAGGGCTTCCAGGGCATAGCCACGGGTGGGCAAAAAACCGCGTTGGCGGAGGGCTGTGGTGGCTGCAGTGAGGGCCGTGGGTGTGGCCAGTGACAGGGCGCAGGGACAGGTCACGACCAATACCGACAGCATGATGTCAAAGGCATTGGGGGCGCCCTGGCTGTGCCAGAAGATATATACACTGGCCGCAACGATCAGCACGGTACCCACGAAATAAGCCGCGACATTGTCAGCCAGCTGCGCTGTGCGGGGCTTCTGGGACTGAACGCGATCCAGGATACCCATAATGGCGTGGAGGCGGGTTTTGCCGGCTGGTCGCGTGACCTCGATAACCAGAGGGGTTTCTCCGTTGACACTCCCGGCGATGACGTCGTCGCCGGGCTTCTTGAGCAGGGGGAGGTATTCACCGGTCAGTACCGCTTCGGATAGGTGGCTGGTCCCGGAAACCACACGACCGTCAAAAGGGAGAGCTTCCCCCGGCCGTACCCCGATGTGATCCCCGGTCTGAACCTGGCCGACTGGTACCAGGGTCTCCTGATTGTCTTTCAATCGGCGCGCCGTGGGGGGAAGGGCGGACGCCAGGCCGGCCTCCATCAAGCCGGATCGGTAGCGGGCCTGCATTTCAACATACCGCCCCAGGGTCAGGAAGAAGGTGAACATACAGACTGCGTCGAAGTAGACCTCCTCACCGCCAAGCAGGGTGACTTTCATACTGGCCAGGTAGGCCAGGCCAATGGCCAGCGCTACCGGCACGTCCATGGTGAGGTGCCGGGTTTTGAGGTCACGCCACGCGGCGCGGAAAAAGGGAGAGGCGCTATAGAACACGACCGGTGTCGCAACCAGAAGACTGACCCAGCGGAAAAACAGGATCATCTCAGTCGAGACACCACTGATCATGCCGAAATAGAGGGGCATGGCCAGCATCATGCTTTGCATGGCACCAATACCGGCAATACACAGGCGGATCAGGGTTCGCCTTTTTTCCCGTTTCAGCTGGCTTTCCAGTTCGTCACGTTCATAGGGTTTTGCGTGATAGCCAAGCTGCTCAATGGCAAGAAGCAACTGGCTCAAGGCGGTAACATCCGGATTCCAGACCAGGGTGGCCTGCCGGGTACTGTGATTTACGGAGAATCGCTCAACGCCTTCCAGTTGCTCCAGGTGGTGCTCCAGGAGCCAAACGCAGGCTGCGCAGGTCATACCCTCGATCAGCAGGCGAGCTTCACGATGGCCGTTGTCCAGTGCCTGGGTGAAGTTGGCCTGCAACAAAGGGCTGTCGAGTTCGCATAACCGCTCTTTCAGCCGCGGATCAACGGATTCGGGAGGCTTGGGAGGGGGCGCCGTACGGAAGCTGTAGAAACGCCCCAGTCCCTCCTGGGAAAGGGTTTCATTGACTGCGCGACAACCCTGGCAACAGAAGGCCAGGGTTTCCCCATGCTGCTGGCGCTCGATGCGGACCCCCGCTGGGATGGGTTCCTGGCAGTGGTAGCAGCGATTGGAAGTTTGCGTCATGAATCGCTTTCAGGCGCCACCTGGATGGTTTTTTTTGAGGGCAGCAGCAAATGGGCCGTCAGACGCCAATCGTCCTGCATCGGTTTGAGAAACAGGTGCCAGCGCCCGGAGAGGGCATGTTGGAGGCTCGATTGGAAGCTACCATCCGCTACCCGGTGAAGAACTATTTTCTGGTCCTTCGACTCCAGGGTTGGGTGTATCAACTGCATGACCAGCTGCGACACCTGCAGAGGCTCATTGCTGTCGAGCGTTACCTTCACTCCCCCGTCATCTGCAAACGCCACATGGGCAACGAGGCCGAGTGCCGCGGCTTTTTCCTGCAGCGCCTGGCGCTCCTTGTAGACCAGCCCGTCCTTGTAGAAGGAGTCGGTAACCAGAGAGTCACGACCACCCATCGACATCGTGATAAAGAAAATACAATAGCCGATGGTGATGAGGGGGATCGCAATCAGGAACCACGGCCAGAACTGCCGATACCAGGGCGTTACATTGTCTGTACTGGATTGTTGCATCATCTACACCTTAACGGGCCGGACCCAGGAAACGGCTTTCGCTGTCTGCTGTGAGTTCTGGCATGTCCTCGGCTTTTACCGAGAAAGTAATGTCGTTACGTGACTCCTCGATGTTGGCCGGCGCCACTTCAACCACCGTGGGTAAGGAGCCCACTTCGCCGGATTCGACCAGGAGACTGTTGTCCCCGGAAATCTTGATGCCTTCGATACCGGATACGTCCACGACGAAAGTGTGGGGGGCGTCGGACATGTTCTTGATCTTGAGAACGTAGGAGTTTTCCACGAGCCCCTGGCCGTTCATGCGATAGAGGCTGCCACGGTCGCGAATGACATCCAGCCCTGCCGGAATCCGTGTCGCGATCGTGAACACCACCGCACTGATCATGATGATCAACAGTCCCGCATATACAAACGTTCTGGGGCGAAGCAATTTGGCCGGACGACCCTCCAATTCGTTTTCCGTGGTGTATCGAATCAGGCCGGTGGGGTAGTCCATTTTTTCCATGACCTGATCGCAGGCGTCAATACAAAGGGCGCAACCAATACATTCGTACTGCAGCCCATCCCGGATATCGATACCGGTCGGACAGACCTGCACACACATGCCGCAGTCAATACAGTCCCCAAGCCCCAACTCCTTGGGATCGGCGTTGCGCTTACGACTGCCACGTGGCTCGCCCCGGTTCGGGTCGTAGGAAACCACCTTGGTATTGGGATCGAACATGACCGACTGAAAACGTGCGTAAGGGCACATGTACAGGCAAACCTGCTCGCGCATCCAGCCGGCGTTGCCATAGGTGGCAAGGGTAAAGAAGCCAACCCAGAAATAGGCCCAGCCGTTGGCCTGCAGAGTAAAGAAATCCACGATCAGCTCACGGATCGGGTAGAAGTAGCCGACAAAGGTGAGACCTGTGGCAAAGGCGACGCCCAGCCAGGCCACATGTTTGAGCCCTTTCTTCACCACCTTTTCTGAGTTGGTTGGCGCACGGTCCAGCTTCATCCGCTTGTTGCGACTGCCTTCAATACGCTCTTCGAGCCACATGAAGATGAAGGTCCAGGCCGTTTGCGGGCAGGTATAGCCGCACCAGACTCGGCCAAAGAGCGTGGTGATGAAGAACAGGCCGAAGGCACAGATGATCAGCAGCCACGACAGCAGCATGAAGTCTTCGGGCCAGAAAGTGGTGCCGAAAAGGTGGAACTGGCGTTCGGGAAGATCGAAGTAGACAATCTGCTCTCCGCCAACCCTGATCCAGCAAGTGCCGAAATACAGGACCATCAGGCCCCAGAGCGAGACGGTGCGAATACGTTGGAAGAAGCCTTTGACTTCTTTGACGTAGATCTTTTTGCGACTGGAATAGAGGTCTACGGTTTCGCTTTTTTTATTTTTCTTGGTATTCGCCTTGACCGTCTCCTTATCCGGGTCGACTTGTTGGACGGGAATTTGACCGCTCATCAGTCACCTCATTGCCGGAGAGTCTTCTCAAACATGCACCCAATAAAAGTATATTATGGATGCATGTTTGAGGAAACGCCCGGAGCAGGAGCGCCCGGAAAGGGCGCCCCTGTCTGGCTTACTGCTTGGTGCCGTCCTTGTGGGAAAGGCTGTAAACATAGGCAGCCAGGATGTGGATCTTATCCTCGCCCAGGTGTTCTTTCTGAGCGGGCATCATGCCGGACCGACCGTTTTCCACGGTGTGCTTGATGGCGGCATAATCACTGCCATACAGCCAGGTATTGTCGGTCAGGTTCGGCGAACCGATCTGCTGGTTGCCGTGTGCGTCCTGGCCATGACAGCCGGCACAGGCCTGGCCAAAGACCTGCTTGCCTTCATCCACCAGCTCCGGGTTGCGGGCGCGGTCGCTGAAGCTCAGCACATAGTTGACGACGGCCTCAACCTGATCCTTGTTCATGTTCGGCATCAGGCCATGGGCTGGCATGTTGCCGTTACGACCGTTGGTGATGGTCTGCACGATATTCTCGGGCTCGCCACCATACAGCCAGTCGTTGTCAGTCAGGTTGGGGAAGCCCACGCCACCGTGCGCTGTTGAGCCGTGACAGACGGCGCAGTTGTTGGCAAACAGACGTTGCCCCATCTGCATCGCATCCTTGTTATGGATCAGCTCTTTGATCGGCGTGTTCGCATAACGTTCAAAGATGGGACCGTATTTTTCCTCAGCCTGCGCCATCTCCTTTTCCCACTGGTTGGTCGAGGACCAGCCCAGGAGACCCTGGAAGTTGCCCAGCCCCGGGTAGAGGAGCAGGTATACCAGGGCGAATACGATGGTTACGTTGAACAGATGGAACCACCACTTGGGCAGCGGATTGTCATACTCTTCAATGCCATCGAAGCTGTGTCCGACAGTCTTTTCAGTTTCCTCGTGCGAGGCCTGGTTACGTCGGGTTGCCCAAAGGAGCCAAGCGCACCCGAAGATCGTGCCCAGGACGATTACACTGATCCAGATGCTCCAGAAGCTACTCATCTTCTTTCTTCTCCAAGTCTTTCTCACGGGTGCGGCGATCAATGTCTTCGTCCGCGAAGGGCAGTTGCGCCGACTCCTCGTTGGACTTCTTGCGGTGGGCGCTATACGCCCACCAGACAATCCCGATGAAAATGGCCATCACCAGGATGGTATGAAGGCCGCGTACCGTATTGATGTCCATGCCGATTACTCTCTGCCGGTGACTGGCGTACCCAGGTGTTGCAGGTACGCGATCAAGGCCTCGATCTCGAACTTGCCTTTCACCTTGTCAGCCGCGTTCGCGATCTGTTCCTCGGTGTAGGGGACACCCAGGGCCTTGAGCGTACGCATCTTGTCAGCGGTTTTGGTCGAATCGACCTTGTCTTCGAACAGCCAGGGGAAAGCCGGCATGTTGGACTCAGGCACTACACTCCGCGGATCGTATAGGTGAGCGCGGTGCCAGGCGTCCGAGTAGCGGCCACCGACGCGCGCCAGATCCGGACCGGTACGTTTGGACCCCCACAGGAAGGGGTGGTCGTAGACGTACTCGCCGGCCTTGGAGAACGGTCCGTAGCGCTCGGTCTCGGAGCGGAAGGGACGCACCATCTGCGTGTGGCAGACGTGGCAACCTTCACGGATGTAGATGTCCCGTCCTTCCAACTGCATGGCAGTGTAGGGCTCTACATTCTTGGCTGGCGTGTTGGTCTGGTCCAGGAAGAACAGCGGTACAACCTCGACCAGAAAACCGCCACTGATCGCGAGAACGATCAGGAGGATCATCAGGCCGATATTTTTCTCGATAACTTCGTGCTTCATGTTCTACCGTCTCCCCTTAAGCGGCCTGAGGTACGTTGTCCAGTGCAGCCGCGTCGCGGCTACGAACGGTTTGCCAGACGTTGTACGCCATGAGCAGCATGCCGGACAGGAAGATGATGCCGCCCAGCAAGCGGACAAAGTAGCCCGGATAGCTGGCTTCCAGACCTTCCACGAAGCTGTAGGTCAGGGTGCCGTCGGCGTTGATCGCGCGCCACATCAGGCCCTGCATGATGCCGTTGACCCACATTGCGGCGATATACAGAACGGTACCGATGGTAGCCATCCAGAAGTGCGCGTTGACCATCGCAGTGCTGTACATCTGACGCAGGCCGAACAGCTTCGGAATCAGGTGATACACCATGCCGATACTGATCATGGCAACCCAGCCCAATGCGCCGGAGTGAACGTGGCCAATGGTCCAGTCGGTGTCGTGAGACAGTGCGTTGACCGTCTTGATGGACATCATCGGCCCTTCGAAGGTGGACATGCCGTAGAAGGACAGGGAAACCACCAGGAAGCGCAGGATGGGATCGTCGCGGAGTTTGTGCCAGGCGCCGGACAGGGTCATCATGCCGTTGATCATGCCGCCCCAGCTTGGAGCCAGAAGGATCAGGGACATAACCATGCCTGCGGTCTGAGCCCAGTCGGGAAGCGCACTGTAGTGCAGGTGGTGACCACCGGCCCATACGTAAGTGGCGATCAGGGCCCAGAAGTGGACGATCGACAGACGGTAGGAGTAAACCGGACGCTCAGCCTGCTTGGGCACGAAGTAGTACATCATGCCCAGGAAGCCTGCTGTCAGGAAGAAGCCTACGGCGTTGTGACCATACCACCATTGCATCATGGCATCGGTTACACCGGCATAGGCGGAGTAGGACTTCCAGGCGCTGGCCGGCAGTTCCAGGTTGTTGCCAATGTGCAGAATGGCGATGGTGATGATGAAGGCACCATAGAACCAGTTGGCCACATAGATGTGCTTGGTCCGTCGCTTGGCGATGGTTCCGAAGTAGACGATCGCGTAGGCCACCCAGACAACCGTGATCAGGATGTCGATGGGCCATTCCAGCTCGGCGTACTCCTTGCTGGTGGTATAGCCCAGAGGCAGCGTAATGGCAGCGGCGACGATCACCAACTGCCATCCCCAGAATGTGAAAGCGGCAAGGCCGTCAGAGAAGAGCCGGGCCTGACAGGTGCGCTGAACCACATAAAAGGAGGAGGCGAAAAGTGCGCTGCCACCAAATGCGAAGATTACCGCATTGGTATGCAGAGGTCTCAGGCGCCCAAAATGAAACCAGGGAAGCCCTTCCAGGATTTGGGGCCACACTAGCTGTGCAGCAATCAGGACGCCTACAGCCATCCCGACAATACCCCATACAACGGTCATGATGGTGAACTGGCGCACCACCTTATAGTTGTAGGTCAGGTTTGCAGTCTCTGTGCTCATAGCCTTACCAACGGATTCCAGGTTATTAACTTTGGCGGGCGCAAGTATGGGGAATC
Source organism: Marinobacteraceae bacterium S3BR75-40.1 (assembly GCA_042862465.1). Classification (GTDB taxonomy): domain Bacteria; phylum Pseudomonadota; class Gammaproteobacteria; order Pseudomonadales; family Oleiphilaceae; genus JASTVH01. The sequence continues at coordinate 216,163 of JASTVH010000005.1, forward strand.
GATGGAGGTTTTGCAATGATCTGGGTCAAGGGAAAGATCCCTCAAGACAGCGCTTTACGGTGGATACCCGTATTTTTTTGAAGGATTATAAGGGGATGCTTTTAAAGGAAAATTTTCCCGACCCAAAATGGTTGTCGGACAATTGTCCTGAAGGCGATAACCGGAACATTAACAAATAAGGCCGCTAAATATGACGTACCTAACTAATGGCGATGGAGACCCTGTACTTATGCTGGCTCATGGGGCCGGTGCGCCCATGGATTCTTCCTATATGGAAGGCTTGGCGGCGGAATTGTCCAACAATGGCGTGAGAGTGGTTCGTTTCGAGTTCGAATACATGGCCGAACGCAGGCTTACCGGGCGCAAACGGCCGCCACAGGCGCAGGCCAAATTGCTGAAGCAATGGAGTGACCACATTGACCATTGGCTGACTCAAACCGATCGACTGTTTATTGGCGGTAAATCCCTGGGGGGAAGGATGGCGTCCCTGGTGGCGGCCGAGCGGGTGGATATCAGGGGCTGCCTCTGTTTTGGGTATCCCTTTCACCCTCCAGGCCGTCCGGAACGTTGGCGGACGGACCACTTCGACCAGTTAAAGGTGCCAGTGTGGATCGGCCAGGGGGAGAGGGATCCCTTTGGTAAGCGCGATGAAGTTGAGGCGGTGGCAGAGCACTGGAAGGGCAATCCGGAGCTGTCATGGATTACGGCGGGTGACCATGACTACAAGCCGACCAAGGCCAGTGGTTTGAGCCAGGCCGAGAACCTGGCCCATGCCGCTCGAGAGGCGCGCCGCTTTATCCAGTCCGTATCAGGCTGAAGGTTTTGGGGCGTCAGGTGCGGTGCTGTCCTGGCTTTGCAGGCGTTCAGCCAGCTCCACCCGGTTGCGGCCGTTGCGCTTGGCCAGGTACAGGGCCTGATCCGCGTCGACAAAAAGTGATTGCGGTGTGTCCTCGTACGAGGGGACGCGCACCACGATCCCGGCACTGCAGGTCATGGGCACTTCCGGCAGGTCGGGTGGTTGTGCCGGGGAGACCGACAGGTCTTCAAGCAGTGCCTCAGCGACGTGCCGCGCGCCTTCTTCGTCGGTATGGGGCAAAATAATGGCGAATTCCTCGCCACCATAGCGGGCCAGGGTGTCCCGGGGGCGCCGGACATGGTGTTCCAGGATCTTGGCGAAATGGTCCAGACAGTAGTCACCCACGGAATGCCCGTGGTTGTCGTTCACCGACTTGAAATGGTCCAGATCGACCAGGATGAGCGCCATCGGTTTGCGCAGTCGGCGAGCTTCGTTGAAGGCTTCCTGTAGTGCTGCATCAAAATGACGCCGGTTGTGGAGGCCGGTGAGCTGGTCTCGGGTGCTCAGTTCCGCCAGCTTGCGGTTGGCCCCTTCGAGACTGTCCATTGCCTTCCTGAGCTGATCCGTGCGTTCGGCGACTTTGGCTTCCAGTGCCTGCTTGGTCTGATTTTCCATCTCAAGCACGCGTTGGTTCAGCATGTTGACCCGCATGACCAGGGCATAATTGAGCAGTAGTACCTGCGCCACCACCGCTAACTGCATGACGGCTTCGTTGGCCAGGTAATTGGCGATCATGCCGAATGCGGCCAGAGCATAGATGCAGGTGCCAAGGGCCATCATGGTCCAGGAAAGCAGGTACCATTTGGCCGGAATGTACCCGTGACGCCAGCGGCTGATGCCAATCCCATAGAGCAGAGCGATGGCAATGATGGCCGAGGCGGTGACCCAGCGAATGGCAAAGGCGTAACTGGCGGTTAGGGCCAGGATGACATTGATGCAGGCAATCAGGCCCAGCAGCTGGGTGATCCGCGAGGCCACCCGGTGCTCGGAACCGATTTCCAGAAAAGAACGCCCGAACAGCACGAAGGACAGCATGGCGACTGATTCGGTGAGTGGGATAGCCTTGTTGGCGAGCCAGGGCCAGTGAGGCCACAGGTACTGGAATGCGAGTCCGCCCATGGACAACAGAAACAGGCCGGTTCCCAGCATGTAAAAAGCGTTGTAGAAATAATGGGCAGACCGGGTCGTGATAAAGAGCACGCCGTTGAACAGGATCAGGATCAGCAGGGCACCGAAGAAAAGGCCGTGGAGCAATGATAGCTCTGAAGCCCTTTCCACCAGATCGACCGGCTGATGCAATGATAGCGGCAGATTGAGCGCGCCCTGACTCTTTACCCGGACCAGCAGTGAACGTGTTTCCCCGGCTTCCATCTTGAGTGGGACCAGAAAATAGCGGTAGTCCACCGGTCGGGTTGTGAAATCGTGGCGATCACCGGTAATGAAATGGGAGGGCGCATCCTCAGGGTTTTTCTTGAGGTTGAAGAATTCCAGGTGATCCAGGGGCGCGTAATCCAGTTGCAGGAACCAGTACTGGCGGTCTGGTGAGGGGTTGTGCAGGCGCAGTTGAAGCCAGTATTGGGATTGCGTTGCCGTAAACACCAGATCGCGGTTTTCGACCACCTGCCATGCCTGTGAATCGTCGCGAACGGTATCGACGGTGAGCGAATTGTCCTTGTCTTCCAGGTAGCAGAAGTGATCGAGCGGGTCGATGACCGCGCGTTCGGGGTCGAGGGTGATTTCCGGACAGGGCGCGGCGATGGCGCTGGCGACGAAGCACCAAAGGAAGCCTGTCAGCGTCCAAAGGCTGGAAGCTTTCAGGCTGGGATGTCTGGCCTTGGAAAATGCTTTCATTTGCAAAGCAGTATAGGTTGACTTCACGGTTGACGCGATCAAACCACAGGTTGCTGGCGAGAAACAGGAGTGCCTCGGGAAACCGCCTACCTTGAAGGAAATATACCCGAGAATTGTTGACCTGGTTCGCAGCTTTGGTTATTACGACGCTCCCGTTTACCTCTATCACCCACTCACCGGATAAATGGGGCCCCAAGTGCACGCAGTATGGATTCTCACACGTCCCGGCTTCGAGGTTGAGGCCGGACAGGAGTACCTGGATCAGGCCAGTCAATTGGGGGTCTTTGGCTACTTCAAACCCTATCCGTCCTTGGGGTTGGTGTCGTTTGTCGCCACAGGCGACGGCAGTGAACGGGAGATCCTGGTCGACCGCCTGCCGATGTCGCAGCTGGTGTTTGCCCGTGATGCCTACTTTATGCTGACCGAGATCCAGGATCTGTCAGCCCAGGATCGGGTGGGGGACCTGCTGGAAGCCATGGCAGCGCTTGAGCCACAGGTGCCATGGGGATCGCTCGAAGTGCACGTGCCGGAAGGCAGTCAGGACGGGGATCTGTCCAAGTTTGCCCGCAAGTGGACGGCGCCCGCGGCAAAGGCCCTGAGGGAGAAGGGCTGGTTATCGGCGCGACGTAATCCGGAGGCCGCCCGGCTGGAGCTGCTGCTGTTGGATTTTCAGCACCTTTTAATCGCAGAGAGCCTGCCGGGGCATCGGGCCGTTTATGCCGGCGGGCGGCCGCATCTGAGGCTGCCTTCCCGGGCACCCAGCCGTTCGACCCTCAAGCTGGAGGAAGCCTTCCAGGTCCTGTTGAATCCAGAGGAGCGTGAGACCTTGCTGCTACCTGGTATGAAAGCGGTCGATCTGGGCGCGGCGCCGGGTGGCTGGACATACCAGCTGGTGCAGCGGGACATGTTTGTCACGGCGATCGATAACGGCCCAATGGACGAGGCGCTGATGGAAAGCGGCCAGGTTGAACACCTCCGGGCCGACGGGTACGCCTGGATGCCGGACAAGCCCGTGGACTGGATGGTATGCGATATCGTCGACAAACCGCGACGGACGATCGAAATGGTCAGTCGCTGGCTGGTGGAAAGGCGCTGCCGTTGCACCGTATTCAACCTGAAACTGCCGATGAAACAGCGGCTGGCAGAGTGGTACCTGTGCCTTGAGCGACTGAGCGAGCTCCTGGCTCAGTGTGACGGGAAGTATGAAGTGCGGGCAAAGCAGCTTTATCATGACCGCGAGGAAATCACGGTCATGGTGCTGCCCGCCTGAAGTTACACCTAGGTGTGTTCGAGAATGGTGATCTTCTCTTCACGGTCCATCATGGGGTTGAGTTCCAGCATCATGGCCTTGCGTTCCGGCGAATCCTGCCAACGTTGCCAGTCTGCGACCGAACGCCAGATCGACAGCAGGATACGGTGATTGCGGTCATGGGCATCGCAGAGCGTTTCTCCGGAGATAAAGCCGGGGGCCTGCACCGCCGCCTGCAAAATCGCGCGGGCTCGCTGTTCGTAAGGCTCTTCCAGGGATTCGGCGATATGTCGCTGAATCAGCACCTTGATCATGTCTTCTCCTCCATGGTGTTCCCCTGATTCCCCAGAAAATCATGAACGTAAAGGGGCTTTAATGTTAATCTACCACAGTCGGGCGCAGGTGCAGCAGGCTCTTGCGTGCCGGACATTGGTGCAGGGTAGTCACGCATTGGGACGGGAGGATGCAATGAAGGAACCGGCTTACGATCTGGATCTCGATGCCCGCGGCCTGATGTGTCCGGAACCCGTCATGATGCTGCACAACCGGATCAACGAAGTCCCCTTTGGCCGCGTTCTCCGCGTGCTGGCGACAGACCCGTCCACGCAGCGGGACATTCCGCGTTTTTGTCAGTTTCTGGGGCACGAACTGCTGGAATCGGTGGAAGACGGGGAAGAGTACCGGTATTTCATCCGCCGCAACGCGTGACCCTGACAGGGTGCCGCGGTTGTCATGATCCCCTTAACGGGATCGCATATTGAGCAAGCCCGCACCCACGATCAGGGCGCATCCCACGGCTTGGTTGAGGGTCACCGTCTCCCCCCAGAACCACCATCCCAGAATCGCCGCGAAGGCTACGGAGGAATAGGTAAACTGGCCAACCTTACCGGCAGGTGCTATTCGGTAGGCCGTGGTGATGCAAAGCTGCGCGATGGTGGCACAGGCGGCCAGCGCCAGCAGCAACCCCCACTGTATGGCCGTTGGCATTTGCCACTGTGCGGCGGCAGCCGGCGCAGAAGCCAGGGTTGCAATAACTCCGAAGTACAGCACGATACGGGCACTCGGCTCGTTAACGCCCATCCGTCGTATGGTCACCTTGGCCGTGCCGCCCAGGAGGGCGCCTGCGAGACCGGCCCCCACGTATAGCCAGTCTGAGAACCCGGAGCGGCCGGGATCGAGAATGACCAGTACGCCACAAAACCCGATAGCGATTGCCAGCCAGGTTACCGGAGAGGAGCGCTCGCGCAGCCAGAAAGTTGCAACGAGGGGAATAAAGAACGGAGCCGTCAGCTTGAGCAATACGGCTTCAGTGAGCGCCAGCTTGCCCAGGCTGAAGAAAAAGCAGTACATCGCGGATACGCCGATCAGCCCCCGCATCAGGTGAAAGCGAAGATTCGGCGTTTTCAGGGCACGCAGGCCGCCGGCCTGGGTGAGCACGATCGGCAGGAGGATCATCAGGCCCAGGCCATTGCGGCAGAAGACCAGCAGGGCATTGGGAAGCTCCGGAGAGAGGTGCTTGATGATCGCCCCCATCACCGAAAGCAGCATCTCGCCCAGAATGACGAAAGCAGCTCCCCGCACGACCGGTTGAGTGGACAGGGAGAAGATCAGGACTGATTCTCCCTCTCCACGCGATTGAGGTGGTTCAGCAACTGCGCGTTGTCCTTTTCCCCCTGAATGAGCAACAGTTGCCGTTCTTTGCCGGAGGGCGTGAAGGTCAGACCTATCCCCAGGAGATAGCAAGCGGTGGCGATCTTCCACAGTGCGGTTTCACCCGTGAACTGTGTGAAACCACTGGCCGTTTCCAGGCCACTATCGGTAGAACCTGGGCCTGGATCAGATCCAGAACTGGCGTCAGGGGGTGGTGCACTGCCGCGCCGTTCCATGGGCAGGAAGAGGACGGTTTTCGTTTGCGGCGGATAACACAGGCCAGCCTCGGCGCAACCCTGGTAGGTGACCTTGAGTTCCGCCTCTTTCACGCCCTTGGGCAGCGTGACCGGCACTTCGGCAGAGACTGGCTGGGTAAATACGGTGACTTCCCCAAAGTAGGGGTCCTGCTTGGTTTTTCCTTCCTGGTCGAAAACCGGTTCGCCGACCGTCACATCGGGTGACGGGCTGGTAATCGTGATGCGGCTTCGATAAAGGTAATAACCTTCGGTCACGCCCCATTCCAGCAACAGACGGTCCCCCTCCATGCTTTGGGAAAAGGGAAAGGCGTCGTCAACCGGAAGGAAATCGTCACCCAGACTACGGCTGGACGACTGCGACTCAGGCCAGGCCGCAAAGCTGACGGAGCAGGTCAGAAGCAGACAAAGCAAAGCGAAAAGCCGATACCCGGCGGTGCGTCTTGTGTGAGCCTGATCGGTGGTCTGGGTCATTCGCCTGTCGATCTATCGCTACTGTACGATGAATGTAAAAGCATGATGCCAAAAAGTTTCCGGTTTCGGTAGCGGCGACTGCATTGTGGTTTGCGTCGAAAACAGCCCTTCAGGCGGCACCTCGGCCGGACTGCTGATCGGATAGAGCATCTCGCTGCGGGATCGCGCTACGCCGGTAACCGCGTACCAGAACGACCAAGCGTAACAAAAGCAATACGGCCGCAGCAGAGAGGCCGCAGATCAGCCCCACCCAGTATCCGGTAACGCCCAAGCCTTCGAAAAGGCCCGCGCCATCGGCCAGAAATACGCCGACCGGAAGACCAATCAGCCAATAGGCGGCCAGGGTCGCCAGCATGATCGCCCGGGTGTCCTTGTACCCGCGCAGGGCGCCGGACGTTGCGGCCTGAATGGAGTCGGAAATCTGGAAAATGGCGGCCAGCCCAAGCAGGTAGCCGCCAAATTCAATCACGCCCGGTTGATCGGAGTACCAGTCGGCAATCGTGGTACCGCCCAGGAAAAGTGCGATACCTGCGCCCAAAGCCAGGAGTGCGCCCAGGCCGATGCCGAGAAAGGCAACCCGTGCGGCCTGCTGCGGCTGGCCCTCACCAAGCCGGAAGCCGACCCTCACGGTGATTGCCAGGCCCAGTGCCAATGGCACCATATAGGTTGTGGCCGAGGCGTTATAGGCGATCTGGTGGCTTGCCAGGGCGGTCGCACCGTAGGGGGCCACCAGCACCGACATAATGCTGAAGAGAGAGGCCTCGAAGAAAATCCCAAGGGCAACGGGCAGGCCCAGACCAAAGAGCTCTCTGATCCCACCATATTCAGGCTTCCTGAAATGTTCGAACAGATGGGGCAGGTAACCTCGCCGAGCTGCCCAGCGTGTATAGCCCACGGCCAATAGCAAAAGGAGCCAGCTCACCAGGGTCGTCGCCCAGCCGCAACCCACGCCCCCCATGGCCGGCACAGGTCCCAGGCCGAAAACGAGGACATAGTCCGCGGGGATGTTCAGCCCGGCAGCCAGCAGCGTCATTGCCATGACGGGCCGTGAGCGCGACCAACCCTCGGTAAACCCCCTCAGGGCCTGATACAGCCCGATGGCCGGTAGGCTCCATCCGATTGCTGCCAGGTAAGCGGCGGCCTTGGACTTCACGTCTGCGGAGGTGTCTATCCATTGCAGCAGCCAATCACCCTCCTGGCAGATCGCCAGGCCGATCATGCCCAGCAACAAACCCAGCCAAAGGCCCTGCCAGGTGTGAAACACCGCCCGCTCAGGCAGACCGCGCCCGTTGGCGTGGGCCACCAGGGAGCTCTGTATGGTGAGCACCCCGATGATGAACAGGAAGAGCAGCAGCCAAACCGCACTGCCAAGAGAAACCGCCGCCAGATCCACTGCGCCCGCATTACCGGCCATGATGACATCGGTTACGGAAAAACCGTGCTGGGCCAACTGTGTGATCACGATGGGCAAGGCCAGGCGCATGAGCGCGGACGCTTCCAGGCGGAGGTCAGCGATGGTGGTAGAGGGTCTGGTCATTGATCCATTTGTCCGGGGAAGGGCGCCGGTTTTTCCGGAAACTCGTCAGAAGTGGTCAAGGCCCGTTACAATGGGGCGCCGCGATATTTTGCAGTTTCGGGACACCCGCGTCTAATGTTGCATGATTACAACGACTTGATTCGAATTTTTGACCGCCTTTTCATGGAAAGTGAAGGGACCCGATTGATCGCGGGTGATGACGAGCCGCTTTATTTGCCTCGGGATCAGGAGTGTCCCTGGGATCGTGTTATATTTGCCCATGGCTTTTTTGCCAGCGCCCTCCATGAAATCAGTCATTGGTGCATCGCTGGCAAGGCCCGACGGCGCCAGGAGGATTACGGTTACTGGTACAAGCCGGACGGGCGGGACGCGCAGGAACAGGCGCTGTTCGAATCCGTAGAATCAAGGCCCCAGGCACTCGAATGGCTATTCTCCGAGGCCTGTGGCCGCCGCTTTACCTTGAGCTTCGACAATCTCGAAGGCGAAGCGGATGATGGCCGGCGATTTGCCCCGGCCGTCGTCAGGGAGGCGCACCGTTATCTGGAGCAGGGCGTGCCTCCACGGGCCCGGCGCTTTATAGAAGCGTTGCAGGCCTTTTACCAAAGACCCGACGCAATCCGCCCAGAGCGACTGACCCTGGCGCAGCTTGGTTTTGGTCACGAGATTTCTGAAGTGAATTTGAACGATCAGGCAAGCCGGGAAACGGCCACTGCCGAATAAAAGGTTGACTACATGAGTTTGATGAAAAAGATATGGGCCTGGTTCCTGGGGCTTCTGGGGTTCTCTTCCAAACCGGAGAGCCAAGATGTGGACGCGCCATCGGCATCATCTGCAGCGACGCCTCAGCCTTCGAAGCCCCAAGCCAAACCCCGGCAGCCCGAATCACCCCCAACACAAGCACAATCCAGTGCCCAGGAGGGTAATCCCAAAGGCGGTGACTCCAACGCAACGGTGCAGCAGACGGCCCCGAAAAAAGACGAGGAAAAGCCAAAACAACCGGCGCCCTCAAAACCCAAACCCGAGAAGAAAGCCTGGTCCCTGAGTGATTACCAGGTTCCCAAGAAAGAGGGCAAGACCCGATTCCTGGATTTTGACCTCAGCGACGATCTGCTCCATGCCATTGCGGATCTCGGCTTCGAATACTGCACCGACATTCAGGCGGAAGCTTTACCCTACACTGTCACCGGGCAGGACCTCATCGGTCAGGCCCAGACCGGTACCGGCAAGACGGCCGCCTTCCTGATTACGGCCATTCAGGGCATGCAGAAGAACCCCATCCCGGAAGACGAGCGCTATGCCAGCGAGCCCCGTGTGCTGGCTCTGGCGCCCACCCGGGAGCTCGCTCTACAGATCGCCAAGGATGCTGAAGAGCTGACCCGTTATACCGGTCACAAGGTGGTAACCACCGTCGGGGGCATGGATTACGACCGTCAGCGCCGCCAGCTGCGGGACGATGTAGTGGACATTCTGGTCGCCACACCGGGTCGTTTGCTGGATTTTCTTGGCAGCCAGGATGTCTTCCTGGACCAGATTGACCTGCTGATCATCGACGAAGCGGACCGGATGCTGGACATGGGCTTCATCCCGGACGTCAAACGCATCATCCGCAAGTGCACGCCCAAGGACGAACGCCAGACCCTGCTGTTCAGTGCCACTTTCAATCAGGACGTACTCAACCTGGCCTCAATGTGGACCCGATCGGCAGAGTTTATCGAGATCGAACCAGAGCAGAAGACCGCCGAGCGGGTCGAGCAAACGGTCTATATGGTGGGAGAGCAGGACAAGTTCGCGGTGCTGTACAACTGCCTGCAAAAGCCGGACGTCAAGAAGGCCATCATCTTCGCCAACCGCCGTGACGAAACCCGCAAGGTGGAAGACCGCCTCCGACGCCGGGGTATCAAAACCGCGCTGCTTTCCGGGGAAATCGCCCAGAACAAGCGCCTCAAGACCCTGGATCGCTTCAAACAGGGACAAATCCAGGCCCTGGTGGCGACTGACGTGGCCGGGCGGGGCATCCACGTGGACGACATCACCCACGTCATTAATTACAACCTGCCGGAGAATGCCGAAGACTACGTGCACCGCATTGGCCGGACCGGGCGTGCGGGTCAGTCCGGCGTCTCGATCAGTTTCGCGAGCGAGGACGACGCCTTCACACTGCCGGAAATCGAGTCCTACATCGGGCAGAAGCTGGAATGTGTGATTCCCGATGAAGACCTGCTCAAGCCGGCTCCCAAGGCCGACACGCCTTTCAAGGGCAATCCCAAGGGCGGGCGCAAACCTGGGGGTCGGTCCGGTGGCGGTGGTCGGCCCTCTGGCGGCCGGTCGTCTTCCCGCCCGCGCAGGGCCCACTCCTGAGGACACCGACCCATGCGTATCGTGGCCGACGAAAATATACCGCTGCTGGAGGAGTTCTTCGGCGATATCGGTGAAATCGTCCGGGTGCCAGGGCGCGACCTGCAGCCCCGTGACGTGGTCGACGCGGACATCCTGCTGGTGCGTTCGGTGACTCCGGTCAATGAAGGTTTGTTGTCGGGAAGCCGGGTGAAGTTTGTAGGCACGGCCACCATTGGTACTGACCATATTGACCGGGAGTGGTTGTCGAAGCAGGGCATCCAGTTTGCGTCGGCACCGGGCTGTAATGCATCCGGGGTGGTGGAATATGTCCTGGTCTGCCTGAGTCTGATTGCCGAACAGGAGGGGTGTCCGCTGGCCGATTTGAGCGTCGGGCTGGTGGGGGCCGGCAACGTCGGTGGCGAACTCTGGCACCGGCTGGAACGGCTTGGGATGACCGTAAAGGTCAGCGATCCACCGTTGGAAGAGCAGGGCGGGAGCGGCTTTTCACCGTTGGACGAGGTACTCGAATGCGATGTGGTCAGTCTTCATACACCGCTGACCCTCGAAGCCCCCTATGCCACCCGCCATCTGATCAATGCCGCACGTCTGTCGCAGTTTAGGGCTGGACAGACGTTGATCAATACCAGCCGCGGTGCCGTGGTGGACAACCAGGCACTGCTGGGCCGGATGCATGAAGAACCGGGCCTGCGCGTGGTGCTGGATGTTTGGGAAAGCGAGCCGGATATCAACCCCGACCTGTTGGCGCAAGTCTGGCTGGGCACGCCTCATATCGCCGGTTACACCCTGGAAGGCAAAATGAAGGGCACGGAGATGATCTACCAGGCCCTGTGTCGCTACCTGGGGCTGCCGGTGCGCAAAAAGGCCGGCCAGTTCATGCTGGAGCCGCCATTGGGCAAACTCTCGTTCACCAGCCAGGCGAGCCCGGAATATGCAATGGAAATCGCCATGCGGGCCTGCTACGACCCCCGTCGTGATGATGCGGCCCTGCGCCGCACTCTGGGTCTGCCCGAAGCGACCCGGGCCGAAGCGTTCGATGCCCTGCGCAAGCATTACGGCGTGCGTCGTGAATTCGGCAGCACCAAGGTGCAGCTTAAGAGTGGAAGTAGCGGACTTCAGCCTTATTTCAAGGTGTTAGGCTTCAAAGTTAAAGTGTGATCTGAGGTATGGTGGGGCGCCGGAGTGGCGCCCACGCAGGTTACCGGCCACGAGCCTGCAGGGCCGCGATCCGTTCTTCCAGCGGCGGGTGGCTTGCAAACAATTCCGCCAGACCCGAGCGCCGCCCCTTGTTGATCCCAAACGCCTTGAGGGTGTCCGGCATCTGATCGGGCATTTGCGACTCCGCCCGCAGGTGTTCCAGGGCCCCAATCATGGCCCCTGTGCCCGCAAGCTGGGCTCCTGCGTCGTCGGCACGGAACTCGCGGCGTCTTGAAAACCACATGACGATGATGCTCGCCAGAATGCCCAATACGATCTCGGCCACAATGGTGACCAGGAAGAACCCCATCCCGTGACCGCTTTCACTGCGGAATACCGCACGATCCACGAAGGAACCGATGATGCGGGCCAGGAAGATCACGAAGGTGTTCAGCACCCCCTGGATCAGGCTTAGCGTCACCATGTCGCCGTTGGCCACGTGGCCGATTTCATGGCCCAGCACCGCGCGAATCTCATCGCGGCTGAAACGTTGCAACAGACCCTGACTGACGGCCACCAGAGCCTGATTCTTGTTCCATCCCGTGGCGAAGGCATTGGCCTGCTGGGCGGGGAAAACCCCCACCTCCGGCATCTGGATACCGGCTTCCCGGGCAAGTTCGCCCACGGTGTTCAGCAGCCACCGCTCGGCTTCCGAAGAAGGCTGCTCGATGATCACCGTGCGTGTCGACATCTTGGCCATGGTTTTGGACATGAACAGCGAGATGAAAGAGCCGCCAAAGCCAATGATGGCCGCGAACACCAGTAACCCGGTAAAGTTGTACCCCTGCTGGCTCATGTATAGATCCAGCCCCAACAGTCTCAGCGTAAAGCTGGCGACCAGAATCACTGCCAGGTTGGTACCCAGAAAGAGTAGAATTCTCAGCATTTGTGCCTAAACTCCCAGTTTTCCTAACCATGCACGCGAAGGGCGCGCATTCCGTTTCCCATGAAGCCTTCAGGGTTCCACGCACCGGATTATACGGGGGCGAGTACCGCTTGGACCCGTTCTTTTTAATGGGGCTCTCCGGGACAAATTCAAGCAGACAGCGCTGTAGCCTCAATGACGTCACCATTACCTTTTGAAGACAGTATTCAGTACCTTGCGAAGCAGTTCCAACAGACGCCCAACAGCATTGCCCGCCTGATCTTGGGGCGGGGCGGGCTGTTTGCCGGTTTCGAGAGTGTCAACGTGGATCGGATCGGGGATGACCTCCTCCTGATGCTGTACAAGGCGCCCGATTCCGGCTGGCTCGATGATTTTCTGACCATCTGGGAACAGTGCCGGCCCGCCACCGCAGGCCGGGTATTGCTGCAGCATCGCTATGACCGCGACAAAGCCGTCACGGATACGACCGGAGAGCCACTTCACGAAATTCGCGAGGTGGAAGAGGATGGTTTGCGCTACGAAGTGGAGCTCGGGCGAACCCAGAACTACGGCTTTTTCCCGGATATGCGCCAGGGACGGCGCTGGTTGCGGGCCCGCGCCGAAGGGGCCCGGGTCATGAACCTGTTCGCCTACACCTGCAGTTTCGGGGTAGCAGCGCTGGCGGGCGGTGCGCGGTATGTGATCAACGTCGATATGAGCCGCGGTGTGCTCAATCGCGGAGAACGCAACCACGGCCTGAACGGTCAGGATCTGGCCCAGGTGGTCACGCAGAAGCTGGATATCATGAGCGGATGGGCGCGGCTCAAGAAGCTTGCGCCGGCAGACATCATCGTGGTGGATCCGCCCTCCAACCAGGGTAAAAGCTTCAATGCCGATGCTCATTACAAACGTCTGGCCAAACAGGTCGCGAAACTGTGCGAGCCCGGTGCCCAGGTGCTGTTCTGTCTCAACAAGCCTTTCGTGCGCACCGATGAATTTCGTGCCTGGGTGGAACGCTGTGGCTGGTGGGATTATGTCGAGCGCCTGGAAAACCCGCCGGGCGTGGTAGACCGGGAAGCGGAGAAAGGATTGAAGGTCCTGGTCTATCAGCGTCGTCAGGAGCAGCTGCCGATGCCGGACGATCGCGACTAGCACTCCATCAGGGTGATTTCAGAGAGCACTACTGATCGGCGAACAGGATCCGGTGCATCACCACGCTGATGCGTGTGGTGTTACCGGACTTGAGGGCGCGCCGTATGAGATTGATATGAGTGTTCTGGTCAGCCTTCACCGGGGCGGGCCAGTCCTTTTCGGTGGTGTCCACCATCAGATCCGGGTCCTGGCTGAGGGCGGAGAGCGTGACGAAGGTGGATTGCGTTAACACCGCCTGGTCGATGGCAATCTGCGTGATGGTGTCCTGGAAACGGATAAAACCTTCCTCGGCCAGCCACAGCATGGTGCCGAAACAGGCCATGTGGCGCGGGCTGTGAAGGCCGAACTCGTCCGGATTGTCGGCACCGGCTATATCCTCCACGTAGACGCTGGTCTTGCGCGGGAAGGCGTTATACAGCTGCTCCAGGATCAGCGCGGTGTCTCGGTAAAAATCCTCAATATGAAGGTCGGCCATGCTGCCTCGTGTGGCTGATTGTACGGTTGCAGACAAGTGTAGTGCCCCTGAGACCGGGGCACCAATTCGCCGTGGTCCGAACGCTGGGAGCTATTGATCGTACTTGCTCAGGAAGCGGGCAAGCCGCTTGATGGCATCCTCCAGCTCATCCACCCGTGGCAGAAAGACCACTCGCAGGTGTTGCTGGTCCTCGATGTTGAAGGCCGAGCCCTGCACCAGCAGCATGCGTTCCTGCTGCAGCAGGTCCAGTACCAGGCGTTCGTCGTCCTTGATGGAAAAACGCTTGGGATCCAGTTTGGGAAAGCAGTACAGCGCCCCCTTGGGCTTCACGCAGCTGACGCCGGGAATGTCGTTGAGGAGTTGGTAGGCCAGGTCCCGTTGCTCGCACAAGCGGCCGCCCGGGGCCACCAGGTCGTCGATGGATTGATACCCCCCGAGGGCGGTCTGGATCGCGAACTGGGAAGGCACGTTGGAGCACAGCCGCATGGACGATAGCATTTCGATGCCCTCGACCAGGTCCCGGGCCCGGTGCTTGGCCCCACTGATGATCATCCAGCCGGCGCGATAGCCCGCCGCCCGGTAGGATTTGGACAGGCCGTTGTAGGTGAAGAACAGCACGTCGTCTGCCAGGGAGGCGGTAGGCACATGCTCGTGATCGTCATAGACGATCTTGTCGTAGATTTCATCGGACAGCACCACCAGATTGTGCTCCCGGGCAAGGTCCACCACCTGTTGCAGGAGGTCACGGGAATACAGCGCACCGGTCGGGTTATTGGGGTTGATCAGTACGATCGCCCGGGTGCGGGAGGTGATTTTGGAGCGGATGTCGTCGATATCCGGGAACCAGTCCTGCTGTTCATCGCACCGGTAATGGACAGGTTTGCCACTGGAGAGGGTCACTGCCGCCGTCCAGAGGGGATAGTCCGGCGCGGGAATCAGTACCTCGTCACCGGTGTTGAGCAAGGCCTGCATGGACATGACGATCATCTCACTGACACCATTGCCGATGAAAATATCCTCGATGTCCACGTCCGGTATGCCGCGTTGCTGGCAGTATTGCATCACCGCCTTGCGTCCGGAGAATAGCCCCTTGGATTCACAGTAGCCCTGGGCCTGGGGCAGGTTGTAGATCACGTCCTGCTGAATCTCCTCGGGCACGAAGAGTCCGAAGGGTGCCGGATTGCCGATATTGAGCTTGAGGACCCGGTGGCCTTCCTCTTCGAGGCGGCGTGCTTCACGCAGTACGGGGCCACGAATGTCATAACAGACGTTCTCAAGCTTGTGGGACTTATTGAAAGTTTGCATATTTCTTGGCAATCCTTGGATTCAGGGCGAGTGTCACGGAAACCGGGCTCGCACAGGCATGATGCTGGTTACAGACGAAGCCCGTTATTGTAGCGGAGGGAATGAGTATGAAAAAAGTCGAGAAACCGGATGAAAAATGGCGGCAGGAGCTTTCCGAGGATGCCTATCGGGTCACCCGCGAGAAAGGAACCGAACCGCCCTTTACCGGAGAGTATAACAATTGCAAGGAAGAGGGCCTCTACCGCTGCGTCTGTTGCGGGGCACCGCTGTTCTCCTCCCAGCACAAGTACGACTCCGGATCCGGCTGGCCCAGTTTCTGGCAGCCCGCCAAGGATGCTCCCCTGGAAGAGCACACGGACAGCAGTCACGGTATGGTGCGAACGGAAGTCCTCTGCGCGCGCTGCGATGCGCACCTGGGGCACGTTTTTCCCGATGGCCCCCAGCCCACCGGGCTGCGCTACTGCATCAATTCGGCAGCGCTTGAGCTGGATCGTGATGAACGGGAAGAAGAGTGATGCGCTGGCAGACCATCGAGGATCTTGCGCTCGTCCAGCTGGGTTCAACGGAAGCGCTTGAGGCACGGTTGCCGGCGGTGACCGCGAAAACCGAGCTGGCCCGGTTGCCGGATCGCTTCTTTCTCTCCACGATGACGCGACGCATCTTTCAGGCGGGTATGACCCATCGCGTTATCAACGAGCGCTGGCCGTTCTTTGAAGAGTATTTTTGGGGTTTCGAGCCGGAAAAGCTTGCACTGCTGTCGGAAGATCAGCTGGAACGCGCCATGCAGGAAACCCGCCTGATCCGCCATTTTGGCAAGCTGCGCACCATTCCCGTGAATGCGTCAATCATGCTCGATGTCAGCCGTCAGGCGGGTGGTTTCGGCCGTTGGCTGGCAGACTGGCCCGATGAGGACATCGTTGGGCTGTGGCGGACGCTGGCGAAACAGTTCGAGCGGCTGGGCGGGCAATCCGGGCCGCGATTCCTTCGCCTGGCTGGACGCGATACGTTTTTTCTCAACAACGATGTGGTCGCAGCACTGATTAACCTCGAGATCATTCCGGACAAGCCGAGCGGTCGCAAGGCACAGGAGGCCGTTAACCGCCATTTCGTGGACTGGATGGCTGAAAGTGGCCGCCCCATGGCGCATCTGAGTCGCATTCTTTCACTGACCGTAGGATGAAAGATCCAATAGCGACCTTTCTTGTTTCTCACAAAAAGATTGTGCACAATTAAATAGACAACAAGCTAAGGAGGTAGCATGAACGCTAACGCATCGATTTACGATATTCCGGTCAAGGACATCAAAGGCCAGGAAAAGGACCTCAGTGACTACAAGGGGCAGGTACTGCTGATCGTTAACACTGCAAGCAAATGTGGCTTCACACCGCAGTTCGAAGGCCTGCAATCCATTTACAAGGACTATAAGGACCAGGGTTTTAGCGTGTTGGGCTTTCCCTGTAACCAGTTCCTGTCTCAGGATCCGGGCTCCGAGGATGAGATCAGCCAGTTCTGTTCGCTCAATTACGGGGTCGATTTCCCGATGTTCTCCAAGATCGACGTTAATGGTGACAACACCCACCCGCTGTTTCGCTTCCTGAAATCCCAAGCCAAGGGGGTCATGGGCTCTGAAAAGGTGAAATGGAACTTCACCAAATTCCTGGTAAATCGTGACGGCGAAGTGGTCAAGCGCTATTCCCCGCAAACCAAGCCGGACGCCTTGCGCAAGGATATCGAGGAGCTGCTGTAAGAGGGCGGACATGAAAACCGATAACCCCGATTCCGCCCTGGCACTGGACAGCCAGCTCTGCTTTGCCCTGTACGCGGCCAACCGCGCCGTAACCAAGCTTTATCGTCCGTTGCTGGAAGAGCTCGAGCTGACCTACCCTCAGTACCTGGTGATGCTGGTGCTGTGGGAATCGGCCGGTCTGGATGAAGCCGTTTCGGTCTCGAGCCTGGGCAAGCGCCTTAGGCTGGACAGTGGCACGCTGACTCCGTTGCTCAAGCGTATGGAAACCCATGGCTTGCTGGTACGGGAACGGCTGGCAACGGACGAACGAGTGGTCCAGGTCCGGCTAACCGGGCAGGGCGCCGACCTCAGGCAGCGGGCGCGGCGGGTGCCTGTGGAGGTGTTGTGTCGTTCCGGGATGAGCCTCGACGAGACAGCGTCCCTGCGCGATGCACTCCGCGCTATGCTCGATCGTCTCGAAGCACCGGAATGATCGTCGCCGTTCGTGGTAGGTGGTGATTTACTGCGGCACCTTGGCCAACGCCCAGCGGCTCAGGGTCTGTCGCAGTGAATCCAGGCTGTAGGGCTTGGTGATGTAATCATTCATGCCGGCGCGCAGGCACTGTTCCCGGTCGCCCCGCATCACGTTGGCGGTGACTGCAATGATGGGGATCTGCTTGAGGTTCATCTCCCCCCGGATCCGTCGCGTTGCCTCGAAACCGTCCATGACTGGCATCTGGCAATCCATCAGGACCATATCGAAAGGGCGCTGCTTGAGGGCCACCAGAGCGCGCTCCCCGTTTTCAGCCAGTTCAACGTCATGGCCCAGTTTACGCAGCATGCCACTGGCGACGATCTGATTGACGCGGTTGTCTTCCACCAGAAGAATGCGCATTTTCGGCATTTCCTGTGGGGTCGCCTGCTCGCTGCTGACGTCCTCTTCCTCGCGCGTGGTTTCCGGTGTCAGTACCTGAACGAGCGTTTTGCTCAGTTGGCGCCGGACCAGGGGCAGGGCAATGTGCCCGCGAATCCGGTTGCTGCACTCGCCGCTGTCGCCGGTACCCAGCTGTACGATAGGCACGTCTTGGGGGACCCGGGTCAAATCACACCCCTCGGGAAGAGGGAACGCCGCCAGCAGCACTTCGGCTTCCTGCGGAGCATCGCTCACTATCAGATGCCAGGCTTTGAGTTGTCGCTCCAGGGGTGGGCGATGCGGGTTATCCGGAGCCATCCAGAGGCAGACGCACTTGCCGGCAAAATCGGACGTCCCGGGCAGGCGCTCGACCTCCGTAACGGGCACCTTCAGGGGCAGGGACACCTCGAATGTCGTGCCTTCGTTCTCTTCCGATTCCAGCCGGATCTGGCCATGCATTCTTTCCACCAACTGGCGGCACAGGGTGAGCCCGAGGCCGGTCCCTCCAAAACGCCGTGCGGTATCTGTATGGGCTTGCGCGAAGGGCGAGAAAATTTTGCGCTGGTCGGCTTCGGACAGGCCAATGCCGGTGTCCGTAACGGTGATCAGGGTATTTTCGCCCTGATGGCGGATGCCGAGTGTCACATTGCCTTTCGGAGTGAACTTGATGCCGTTGCCCAGCAGGTTGTTGATGATCTGGCGCAGACGGGTCGGATCGCCGACAAAGTTTTCCGGCAAATCGGGATCGATATCCGTCACCACATCCACACCCTTGCGCTGACCCTGCTCGGCAAGCAGCGAGGCACATTCCTCACCAAGATGGCGGAGGTTGAATTCGATCTGCTCCAGCTCCAGCTTGCCGGCTTCGACTTTCGAGATATCGAGAATATCGTTGAGGAGATTAAGCAGGCTGTAGCCGGCGTTGTGGGCGATCTCGAGGCGGTTGCGCTGTGAGGCGGGCAGATCGTCGTCCTCCATGGCCAGGGAGAGCATGCCCAACAAACCATTGAGTGGGGTACGGATCTCGTGGCTCATGCTGGCAAGGAAATCCGCCCGGGCCCTGGCCCGGGCCAGAGCATCTTCCTTGGCATCGATCAGTGCACGGTTGCTGCGTTCAAGTGCCGTGTTCTTGTCGGATATCTCTCGGGTGCGCGCCTCGACAATCTGCGCTAGCTGCTCGTTATAGGTTTTGAGCCGCCCTTCGGCCTGTCGCAGTTTCTGTAGGTTGCCGTCGATACTGTCCAGGTGTTCGTTGGTGATGCGCACCAACAGGCCAATCTCGTCTTCATCGTGCCCCGACGGGGTGGGCAGACGGACCTTTTCCGGGGCTTCGGCATCCACGCTGGATAGAGACTGGATCACCTTGAGCAACGGTTTGGTCAGCACCAGATAGAAAACGAACAACAGGATAACCGAGAGGATCAGGCTCTTGATGAAACCGCTTAATAGCGTATAGAGGGCTCGATTGAGGAAGCTGGTGCCATAGTAGTAGGTGTCGATGACGACAAACAGCTTGCCGAGATCGATTTCCGCCAGTTGCGGTACCCGTAGCTGTTCTTCGTAGCGGCGCTCGGGGCCGAAAAGGAGGTCGCTCAGCCAGCGGTAGGGGGAGTTGGGTAGCTGGCGCTGGCGTTCTGCGAGGATGCGGCCATCGGGATCAACGATCCGGGCCTGAACGATGGCAGGGTGCTGCAGCAGGCCCTCGAGCAGTTCTTCCGCGAGGCGGGTGTCGATGTTGTAGGCAATCTGGGAAGCCGGGCTGTGACTGATGTCCATCAGGGCCCGGATTTCTTCGTCCATGTTGCGGCTGGCATTGAAATAATCGATGGTGACCTGGACCAGGTTCAGGAAGACGCCCAGCACCAATGCCAGCAATACCGTATCCCGCGTCAGTCGAAACGAGAGCCGTTTTTTGACATCAATCTTCACAGTCCACCAGCCTTCCTGTGCGAATAAAGGCTTCGGCCCACCCCTGTTGGCTCGAAGCTTCCCTTAGGTCTTGAACGATACGGTGCAGTCTGGCCCGGTCGAAGGCACGCCTAATCGTCGTAATCGGCCTTCTTTTTCCAGCCCTCTTCTTCCTGGATAAATTCATCCCAGGCGTTTTCGATTTTTTCCTGTTGCTTATCCACGGCGACGGGTTTGCCCTGTTCGTCCTGGATAGCCTGGTCAATACGCCTGATCTGTTCCCGGTAGCCCAGTATCAGTTTCTGTGCCGGCTCATAATCGCGTACCTTGGACAGCTCATCAATGGCCCGCTGGTATAACAGCGCACCCTTGCGCGCCTTGCCGTTACGAATCTGCTCCTGGGCCATGGCGGCTTGCACTTCGGCCTGGGTCTTGCGGGCCAGGAATACGATGTGTTTCAGGTAGCGCTTGGCGGTTGCCGTATCGATTTTGCCTTTCTTCTGAGCGGCTTCGACGAGCTTGAACAGCGACTGAAGCAGAGCCTTGATTTCCTTCGCGGCGGCAGGCGTGGAGATTTTGACCGGTTGTTGGCCGTCGTTGCCCAGGCCGGTCTGAATCAGCTCCTGATCGCGCTGAATCATGCTATCCACATTGCGGGTCGATCCCAGCTCCCGCATTTTTTCAGCCAACTCGATGGCACGTTCGAGGATCAGCTGACGCAACTGCTTGTTGAGATACTGCGGGGGGAGTTCATCGATCAGGCGATGAACATGACGGTAAGCGTCCTCCGTCGCCGTAATCTTGCGGATCCTCTCGATGCGGGCCTTTTCGCGGGCCTGACTGACGAAGATCACCAGTATCGAAATGGCGGCGATAACAAAGAGAATCAGTACAACGGTAGCTGTTGACATGCGCTAGCAATCTTAATGGTCTGTGGCCATGTTTAAATCATCGTTCTGCGGTCCGCCTGCGCCCCAAGACCGGATCGGAATGGACAAAAGCAGGACAGCCGGTTTGGCGGAGTATAGCTCAGAAAGCCCGGTATTGCGCGAAAGGCCGTTCAAGGAATGATTAGCCGTTGCCTAATCCCCCTGTATTCCCTTGGGCGTAAGGAGCAGCTGGAGTTTGCCGGGCTCATCGCCGCACTGTTTCCAACACTCCACTTTGAACCGGATGGCGGCGAGGCCGCAGGTGGGCAGGTTGGCGAGTGTCGTGTCACTTAGGCGGCCAATAAAATCGGTGAGACCGGGATTGTGAGCGCAGAGCAGGGCATGGTCGTATTGGTTCGCAAGGCCATGAACGAGACGCAGAAGTGCCTGCCAATCCGCCATATAGAGGCCCTGTTTCTCTTCCCAGGGGATTCGGCCGGGCGGTAGCTGGTTGGCCAGGGCCAGTATGGTGTCTCGGGCGCGACGGGCAGGACTGGACAGTACACACTCAATGGGGAGTTGCAGGGCGGATAGTGCGGCGCCCATGCTGGCGAGCTGGCGGTCACCCCGGGCGCTCAGGGGGCGGTCGATATCCGCAAGGTCAGGGTCTTTCCAGGCGGATTTGGCGTGTCTGAGTACGTAGAGTGTTTTCATGATCAAGGCGGCTCCCGTCCCCCAGCACGGGCCCGGAAAATCCAGCGTCGCTGGCGACTGCACGGCCGGGACGGTTTTGGCGTATGATGGGGCTTTCCGTTTGTCGATTGTAGTCTCTTTATCTGGTAGTGCTGAATGGATCTGTCTCGCGTTGATTTGAACCTGCTCGTTTACCTGGACGTTCTGCTCCGGGAGAAGAGCGTTACCAAGGCCGCCAATCACCTTGGTATCACACAGCCCGCCATGAGCAACGGTTTGCGCCGTCTGCGCGAGCTGTTCAACGATCCCATTCTGGTGCGGACCAGCGAGGGTATGACCGCCACCGAGCGCGCCATGGAGCTTCAGCCGTCCGTGCGCAGTATCCTGGCCGAAATCGAGCGCACGGTTCAGCCGACGCGGGATTTCCAGGCGGAAGAAAGCCAGCGGGTGTTTCGCATCATGGCCAGTGACTACGCCGAGTCGACATTGATTCCACGTGTCCTGCGCCAGGTCCGCAAGGAAGCGCCGGGTGTGACACTCGATGTACTGACGCCCAGCGATGTCAGCTTCCTCGATGTGGAACAGGGCCGTGTCGATATGGCCATCAACCGTTTCGACAAGATCCCTCAGTCGTTCCATCAGAAAACCCTGTGGATGGACCGGTTCGCCTGTCTGATGAGCAACAGCAACCCGATTCTGAAAGAGCCCTTCACCCTGGAAACCTACTTGGAGGCCAGTCATATCTGGGTCAGTAAAACCGGTTTCGGTGTAGGGGTCGGGGTGAACCCCAAGGATGTCCAGCGCCTGGGGTGGGTCGACGAGGCGCTCGGGCGGATGGGACGCAAGCGGCGAATCTCTGTTTTCACCCGCCATTACCAGGTGGCGATGCTGTTGGCTGAACAGCATGATCTGATTGCGACTCTGCCCAGTCGTGCCGCCTGGCTCCAGAGGGACCATCCGGGCCTGGTGATCAAGCCACCACCCTTTGATATCCCGCCGTTCGAACTCAAGATGGCCTGGAGTCCATTGCTGCAGCATAACTCCGACCATCAGTGGCTACGGCGCCTGATCACTGCGGAAGCCGAAGCCATGGATGAAGAGTTCGCGCCGTTCGGGGAGCTCTTTACGCCCGGCGAAGAGCGCGGCAGCTTCCCTTCGGAGCGCTAGCATTGCCCTGACATTGAAGCCAGACTTCAGTTAGCACTTTTTAATCTCTCCCTAAGTTCCTGTTCGTGAAGCGGAAGAAGCAGCTATAGTTGCAAGGCAACCAGGACTTAATCAGCGGTTCCTTGGTTGGAATATACTTCAGGGAGGAGTCTATGCCGTCCGTCGAACTCAGCACCGGTACCGTCCACTATATCGACCGCGGGCGCGGTACCCCGGTGATCCTGTTGCATGCCAACCCTGGAGACAGCCAGGACTACGAAGCGGTGATCCCCGCCCTGGCGCGACGCTGCCGGGTCCTGGCGCCGGACTGGCCCGGCTACGGGCTGTCATCGCTGCTTCGCTGCCCCGATACGGTGGATGTGCACCTTTATTACCACACCCTGCGGGAGTTTGTGTCGGCGCTCGATCTGGCACCGGTGGTGCTGGTGGGCAATTCGATGGGAGGTAATGCGGCGGCGCGGTTGGCATTTGAATCGCCAGAACTGGTCAAGGGGCTGGTGCTGGTTTCACCGGGTGGGTTCAGTCCGGACAGTGTCCTCAAAAGCGGCTTCTGTCGTTGGCAGGGAAGTCCGTGGTCGATTTCTCCCTATCGCTTTGCCCGTTTTTACCTCAAGCACTTTACACCGGTTACCGAAGGCATGCTCAAACGTGCCTCGACACTGCAGGCAACCGGCGACCGGCTGGCCGTCAATCGCGCGGTCTGGCGAAGTTTTGCCGAACCCAAGAATGACTTGCGCCAGTCAGCCCGCCATATCAAATCACCAACCTTGCTCCTGTTCGGAAAGCGTGATCCGGTGGTTCCGGCTAGCCGTGACGGGCGCATCGCGGCTCGCGCCATACCGCGGGCCCTGTTTATCGAATTGCCTTGTGGCCATGCGCCGTTTGCGGAAGTGCCGGGCCTGTTTCTGGCCAATGTACAACCGTTTCTGGCAACCTGCGAGCGGATGACGCGGCCGGCTCTGGCGGCCCGCAGTTAAAGCCCACCCAACTCGCGGACTTCCAGGGAAGGGCGGGCGTAATCCCACATTCGTTGAAAGACCTCTTCCAGCGGCTTGACCCGCCGACCGGCGGCAAAGTTGGCAAAGCCATCAGGCTTGGGGGCAAAGCGGCGGAAGATGACCCCGGTATCGTCCGCTAGCACGAAGGCACTGTCCTCGAAAGGATGATTGGGGTTCACCAGCTTGATCCGGATGTGGGTGGGCAGGCGCCGGATCAGCTGCACTAATTGATGTCGGCGTTCCATCATTGGACGGTCTTCGTGAATCAGCAGGCGTATTTCCGTGTGCCGGCTATGGCGCGCCAGGCGAGACAGGGCGTCGCGCAGATAGAGCCGATTGTAGCGGGCATGGTCGAGAGTGGTTTCGTAGATCCAGAGGCGTCGGGTGGCCTGTGTGGTCATGGCATCCAAACACCCGTTCCAGTCCGATTCCGAGGTCAGCTGCCAGCTAGTGGTGTCCGCTTCCAGTGTGGCCACTGCCGTGGTTTCCGGGGTTTGTGAGGCGAAAAGATAGGGCGCCGTGCAGCGCATATCCCGGTGAGGGATACCGGCATCGTCATACTCTTCGGAGCAGACGAAAAAACCCAGGCGCTGATAGAACGGGATGGCCTCCACCTGGGCGCTTAATACCACATGGTCGTACTCGGCCGCCGCCTTCTGCATGATATGGCGCAGCAGCGCCCGTCCAACACCCCGGCCGCGAGCTGCTTTGACCACGGCCATGCGGCCTATGGCGCCATCTCCGGTGCCGGTCGGGTAGAGGCGGGCGGTGGCGAGCGGAGCGTGTTTTTCATCGCGCACCAGGAAATGCCGCGACACTTCGTCCGTCGCATCCCATTCCAGTTCCGGAGGCACTCGCTGTTCATCGATGAAGACGGCCTGCCGGATGGCCCTTACGGCCTCTGGCGCTTCGTCCCAATCATAGCTTTCAATGCTCAGCATGGATCGTACAGGCTACCCTGATTAAATAGCGTTGTGACCAATCCTAGCAAAGTACCATCTTCCAGCAGCAGGCGCAGCGCTTTTACATCCACATGGCGGCTTCGACACAGCACCTCGGCCAGGGGCCGGGCCTGGCCGCGCAGGATGAACCGTTCCCCATCCACGAACAGGAAGGTTTCCTCGCCGAAGTTGCTGTAGGCAAAGCGGCTGCCTTCGTTCCAGCTCAGAGGGACGCCGGTTTCCACCAGCTCCTGAACCTGGTTCTGGTCGTAGGGGACTTCCGGTGGCTGGACGATCCCCGTCCCTTTGGGCTCGGTGGTGAACTGGCCGAACCACAGCGTCATCTGGCGCCGGTCCAGCATGTTTTCACGAATGATCTCCTCCACCTTGTCCAGGGCGCCCGTACTGATCTCGCCCGGGTTGGCCTGAGGCTGGAGGTCCGGATCGGCCAGCGTGCGATCGGCCCCGGGCAGGCTGGCGATATGATCGCTGAAGCGGGTGACGATGTTGTCGACCGTGGGAGCGCGGAAGCCGATGGAGTAGGTGATGCAATCGTTCAGGGCCACCCCCCAGTGCGCCAGACCCGGCGGCAGGTAGAGCATGTCCCCCGGTTCCAGAATCCATTCCTCGCTAACATCGAAGTCCTGCAGGATGCGAAGCGGCGTTCCCTTTACCCGTGGTGAGTGGGCATCGCAGTGTTGGCCCACCTGCCAGCGCCGCTGACCCTGTCCCTGCAACAGGAATACATCGTATTGATCGTAGTGGGGGCCAACGCTGCCGCCCTGGGGGGCATAGCTGGCCATGATGTCGTCGAGGCGCCAGTTGGGGATGAAGCGGAAGGACTCCAGGAGATCGGCCACCTCCGGCACCCAGTAATCCAGCCCCTGCACCAGCAGGGTCCAGTGGGTGGCCGGGGTGTTGAGGAACTGCTCTTCAGTGAACGGGCCGTGATGCAGTTGCCAGGGCTTGCCGTCCTCTTCCTCCAGAACGATGCGGGATTCCACGCCTTCCTCACAGGCCAGACCGGCCAGCTCCGGCCCGTCCAGCGGACTCTCAAAGCCGGGAAAGGCCTGCCGAATCAGCAGCGGCCGCTTCTGCCAGTAATCCCGCAGAAAGGTCTCAACCGAAAGCCCGCCGAGCAGTTGCATAGATGACTCCTGTAAAAATGCTGGCCTCGTCCAACGTCGGACGACCGACGGCAGTGCGATGGCTTACAGTTCTTTCGCCTGATCCACCGCATTACCGATGTAACTGCCGGGTGTGAGCGCCAGCAATTCATCCCGGGCTTCCTGGGGAATCTCCAGCTTGCGGATGAAATCCTGGATCAGTTCAGGTGTCATGGCCTTGCCGCGGGTCAATTCCTTGAGCTTTTCGTAGGCCTGTTCCACTTGGTAGCGGCGCATGACGGTCTGAATCGGCTCGGCCAGGACTTCCCAGGCTGCCTGCAGGTCTTCATCCAAACGTGCCGGATTGAGCTCCAGCTTCCCAAGGCCTTTCAGGGTGGCCTCGTAGGCGATCAGGCTGTGAGCGAAGCCGACCCCAAGGTTACGCAGGACGGTGGAGTCGGTAAGATCCCGCTGCCAGCGTGAAATGGGGAGCTTGGCAGCCAGGTGCGCCATCAGCGCATTGGCGATGCCAAGGTTGCCTTCGGAGTTTTCAAAGTCGATCGGGTTGACCTTGTGGGGCATGGTGGATGAACCGATCTCGCCGGCCACCAGCTTCTGCTTGAAGTAACCCAGGGAAATGTAGCCCCAGATGTCCCGATCCAGGTCCAGCAGGATCGTGTTGAAGCGGGCGACCGCATCGAACAGCTCGGCAATATAGTCATGGGGTTCGATCTGGGTGGTGTAGGGGTTCCAGGAAAGACCCAGGCCCTCTACAAAGGTTTGGGCGTTGGCCTGCCAGTCCACTTCCGGATACACAGCGAGGTGAGCGTTGTAATTGCCGACGGCGCCGTTGATCTTGCCGAGGATCTCG
Source organism: Marinobacteraceae bacterium S3BR75-40.1 (assembly GCA_042862465.1). Lineage (GTDB taxonomy): Bacteria > Pseudomonadota > Gammaproteobacteria > Pseudomonadales > Oleiphilaceae > JASTVH01. The sequence goes on from JASTVH010000005.1 coordinate 242,575, forward strand.
ACCTGGCGGATCTGGTCGCGCTGGCGGCGCAGACGATAGACCACGTTGGCCAGCTCTTTGCCCACGGTGGTCGGGGACGCGGTCTGGCCGTGGGTCCGGGAGAGCATGGGCTGGGCGGAGAACTGATGGGCGAGACCGGTCAGTGTGTCGATGACCCGTTCGATGGCCGGCAGCAGGCCCCGATCGAGCCCGTCACGCAGCATCAGGCCGTGGGAGAGGTTGTTGATGTCCTCGGAGGTGCAGGCGAAATGCACGAATTCCGACACCGCCCGCAGCTCGGGCAGGGAATCGGCCACGGCTTCGAAGCGCTCCTTGATGAAATACTCCACGGCCTTTACGTCGTGGTTCGTGGTGCGTTCGATATCCTTGATGCGTTCGGCGTCCTCCAGTGAAAAGTCGGTTACCAGGGCGTCGAGGAATTCGTTTGCTGCCTCGGAGAATGCCGGCACTTCGGCGATGCCGGAGTGCTCGGCAAGGCGCTGGAGCCAGCGTACTTCCACGGTGACCCGAGCACGAATCAGGCCGAACTCACTGAAGATTTCACGGAAGACCAGGGTTTTCTGGCCATAGCGGCCATCTACCGGAGAAATGGCGGTCAGGGCGGTCAGATCCATCGGGTAACCTCAAAGCGTGGACAGTCGAACACAGTATTCCGCCGAGGTCAGATCGGCGGAGCAGAAAGGCGGCTATGATACACCAAGCAGGGGGCTTTTTTCAGTCGAGACCGTGGGCGAGGTTTTCGGCCGTCTGAATGACACGTTTGCGGCGGAAGATGAGATGCCAGCGTCGGCCTCCCACCTGACGCCACAGCACCGCGGCGCGAATGCCAGACAGCAGCAGGGCGCGAATCTTCACGGCATTCTCGTCCACGCGCAGATAGGCGGGATCCCCGGTGACCTGGATCCGCAGGCGGAAGGTGCTGATGGTGTCCAGGTAGATGCTGGCCAGATTGCTCAGCACATTGGGATGGAGGGTGCCGAAGTGATCGACCCCGCGCCGGGCCTGGTCGATGCGACTGGAGAGCACATCGAGCATGTCGGGGCGGTTTTTCAGGCGTGATTCCAGATGGATCAGATTCAGGCCATAGCGCAGAATCTCCACGTCCTTCTGGCCGCTTTGCTTGGCCAGCACCTGAGCCATGTTCTTGAGCCCAAGCTTTACGCCATAGAGGTCGCCAAAGACATCGAGGGTATTCCCCGGGTCAGTGACGAACAGGGAATGAACGGTGGCCTCCATGGCCGAGGCTGGGCAGGTGCCGGTATGGGCAATCTGGTGGACCAGGGTAGCGGCCTGGAAAACGCCGGCAAGCGCCACCGTCTGTTCTTCGATGCTATAGCTCAATGAAGCGGATCCTTTCTTCAGGCGGCGATGGCGGTATCGCGATGGGTGCTTTCGATGACGCCGCCGCCGAGGCAGACTTCACCATCATAAAAGACGACCGATTGTCCGGGGGTTACGGCCCGCTGAGGCTGGTCGAATGTGACGCGATAGCCCGAACCTTCGGCTTCCACGGTGCAGGCCTGGTCGGGCTGGCGGTAGCGTGTCTTGGCATGGCAGCGGTATGGTAGCTTTGGCGCATGGCCGGCAATCCAGTCCACCTCCTGGGTGTATAGACTGCGTGAATAGAGCAGGGGGTGATCCTTGCCCTGGACCGCGATCAGGACATTGCGCTCCAGATCCTTTTCCGCAACATACCAGGGCTCATCCCCGAATTCCGCCAGGCCACCGATACCCAGTCCCTGGCGCTGACCAATGGTGTGATACATCAGGCCTTCGTGGCGCCCGATATCCTGGCCCTCCGGGGTTTCGATTCGGCCAGGCTGGGCGGGCAGGTACTGTTTCAGGAAATCCTTGAACTTACGCTCACCGATAAAGCAGATACCGGTGCTATCCTTCTTGTCGGCCGTGACCAGACCGTGTGCCTCGGCAATCTCCCGAACCCGGTGTTTTTCCAGTTCACCGACAGGAAAGAGGGTGCGGGCAATGCGTTCCCCGGAAACAGCATGCAGGAAATAGGACTGGTCCTTGTTCGTGTCCAGCCCCTTGAGCAGCTGGGCACCGTCTTCCGTCAGCCGGCGGCGGGCGTAATGACCGGTGGCGATAAAGTCGGCCCCCAGGGTGACCGCGTAGTCGAGAAAGGCGCGGAATTTGATTTCCTTGTTGCACAGGATGTCCGGGTTGGGGGTTCGCCCGGCGCTGTATTCGGCCAGGAAGTGCTCGAACACCCGGTCCCAGTATTCCGCCGCGAAACTGGCTGTGTGCAATTGGATGCCGATCCGCTCACATACCGCTTCGGCGTCAGCCAGATCGGCCATGGCCGTGCAGTATTCGGTGCCGTCGTCCTCGTCCCAGTTCTTCATGAACAGGCCTTCCACCTGATAGCCCTGCTCCTTGAGGAGGACGGCGGACACAGAGGAATCCACACCGCCGGACATGCCGACGATGACGCGGGTGTTCTCGGGAGCTTTATTCATAGTTCAGGCGACGACGTTGCAACAAAACGCCCATTCTAACGTTTGCCGTTCAGGCTGTCAGGTGAGCCCCAGCTCTTGCCCCACAATTTATGCATCAGAACCGCTCTTTGGGCAAGCGGGTGCTCAATTTGTGGGGCAAGGGTCGGGCCAGCCTGCGTCATATTCCGGCTGTTCGCGGATGCTGTCGAGGGGCAAGCGGCGGCCCGCCAGGTAATCCTCGAGGCAGGCGATCACCAGGGGGCTGCGGAGGCTGTCGCTGGCCTGGCGAATGTCGTCGAGGGTCATCCAGTGGGCGGCAATAATGTCCGGATCGAGTTCGTCTGTGAGTTTTTCGGTCGCGGTGGCTGTGAAGCACAGGCGGTAGTAGGTTCGGTTTTTGTGCGCAAAATGATAGGTATACAGCCCCATGAAGTGTTGGAGTTCCACGGCCCAGCCGGTTTCCTCCCGGGTTTCACGCCGGGCGGCGTCGAAGATGCTTTCGCCGGCTTCGATGTGGCCGGCGGGCTGATTGAAAACCACGCGCCCGTTGCTGCGTTCCTCAACCATCAGAAAACGGCCCTCGCGTTCTACCACCACGGCGACCGTTGCATTGGGGTGCCACCTCATGAACGTTTCCTCTTGGTATGAGGCTTAAAGCCTTTGCTTATACGGAGTGGTTGTTGCGGCAGGTGGATCGTCTGTTGCGCATATTCCCCGGGCTGTAAACCGTCCAGAGTCCACTCGCCAATCGCGTACCTTATCAAACGCAGGGTCGGGAAGCCTACGGCGGCGGTCATGCGGCGCACCTGACGGTTGCGTCCCTCGGAGATCACCAGCTGCAGCCAGCTGGTGGGGACATTCTTGCGGTGCCTCACTGGCGGCGTGCGCTCCCAGACCCTGGGGGCATCCATCCGCTCGGCACGTGCGGGCCGGGTGGGGCCATCCGGCAACTCGATGCCTTTGCGCAATTGTTGCAGCGCCTCGTCGCTCACATTCCCTTCCACCTGCACCCAGTATTCCTTGGTCATTTTCTTGTCCGGTGCGGTGATACGGTTTTGCAGGCGGCCGTCATCAGTCAGCAGGAGCAGGCCTTCAGAGTCGCGGTCGAGGCGCCCGGTAGGGTATACGCCCGAGGTATCGATATAGTCCGCCAGGGTGCGCCGGCCCTGCGTGTCGGTGAACTGTGTCAGCACATCGTAGGGCTTGTTGAATCGAATCAGAGTCGCCATTGTAGTCTGCAGTTGCTGTAATAAAATTACCTTATAAGGCGCGATACGCTATTGAGCTTGTAGTAATACTACAAAAATGCGCTCAAACCCTCTAAGATGTCGCGAGTCGGCATCGGCGATCCCGGTGTTCGACGGGGGTCTGTAGAGAAGTCACTGCGCCAGGCGGTTTGCATTCGCGGCAGGGATTTGTCCAGAGGCTCCCATGATGAGCTTGGAGCCAATTCACCGGCTCCGGGGAAGCGGTCGGTAGCGCCGGCGTTTCCCGCCCATACACGCTTGCAGCGCTTTGTTTGATCAACACGGAGACAAGCATGGGATACGAAAAGATCAAGGTTCCCAGCGATGGTGACAAAATCACGGTCAATGCGGACCTGTCCCTGAACGTACCAAACCATCCCATTATTCCCTTTATCGAGGGCGATGGGATCGGCACCGATATTTCCCCCGTCATGAAGAAAGTCGTCGACGCGGCTGTACAGAAAGCCTACAGCTCCAAGCGTTCGATTTCATGGATGGAGGTTTACTGTGGCGAGAAGGCCACCCGTGTCTACGGCCCGGATACCTGGATGCCAGAAGAAACCCTGGAAGCCATGCGTGAATTTCCGGTCAGCATCAAGGGCCCGTTGACCACGCCAGTCGGCGAAGGTTTCCGCTCCCTGAACGTATCCCTGCGTCAGGAGCTGGACCTGTACGCCTGTGTTCGTCCGGTGCGCTATTTCAAGGGTGTTCCCAGCCCGGTCAGCCATCCGGAATTGACCGACATGGTGATTTTCCGCGAGAACTCGGAAGATATCTACGCCGGCATCGAGTGGCAGGCGGATTCACCGGAGGCCAAGAAGCTGATTACCTTCCTGCGCGAGGAGATGGGCGTCAAGAACATCCGCTTCCCGGAAGGCTGTGGTATCGGCGTCAAGCCGGTTTCCAAAGAGGGCACGCAGCGCCTGGTCCGCAAGGCCATCCAGTATGCCATCGATAATGACAAGCCGTCGGTGACCCTGGTCCACAAGGGCAACATCATGAAGTTCACCGAGGGTGCCTTCAAGAACTGGGGTTATGAGCTGGCCGCTGATCGCTTTGGCGCCGAGCCGCTCGACGGTGGCCCCTGGCACATCATGAAGAATCCCAACACCGGCAAGGACATCATCATCAAGGATGTCATCGCCGATGCGTTCCTGCAGCAGATTCTGATGCGCCCGGATGAGTACAGCGTGATCGCGACGTTGAACCTTAATGGTGACTACATCTCCGACGCCCTGGCGGCGGAAGTGGGTGGCATCGGTATCGCGCCGGGCGCCAACATTGGTGGTTCCGTGGCCAACTTCGAAGCGACCCACGGTACTGCGCCGAAGTACGCCGGTCAGGATAAGGTGAACCCCGGCTCGCTGATCCTGTCCGCGGAGATGATGCTGCGCCACATAGGCTGGGACGAAGCCGCCGACCTGGTAATCAAGGGTATGGAAGGTGCCATCGCAGCCAAGACAGTGACCTACGACTTCGAGCGTCTGATGCCGGACGCTACGTTGCTCAAGTGTTCCGAATTCGGTGATGCTGTCATCGCCAACATGGAACACTAATCGTCTGTCTTTTAAGCTCGGGGCCGGTCGGTCCCGGGCAGTTTCCCTGCCTTGTTATTCCGTTCTCATGCCTGTTGCGTGGATTGCTATCGAAATGGCCAATCCATTCGCCCAGTTGCCGGGAAGCCCGACTAAGCGTTACACACTACGAAAAAGTTTGGGGAAGGGGGCGCAGAGAGAGGAAATTAAAAACAAAGGAAGGCGTTTCCGGTAGGCGGAGGCTCTCACCCCCACCAGGAAATCATTAACGAGTTCACCTGTAAACAGACGACGGGCCTGCCGCTTGCTTACAGTTTTTCCCAAGTCCTGAAGCGACTAGCGCGCTCTTGGCTCAGAAAGAAGCCACATGGTGTTTGGAACCATACTCTGCCTGGCTCGATTCCGGCTGTTCGCTCTGCTGGTCCGATCGCTCTTCAGGCTGAGACTTCTTCTGCGGTTTTTCCATCGGGTGGATGTTAACCGCATGGATGCCCTTGTCGCTTGGCTGCTTGTCGAAGATGACTTTCTGTCCGGCTTTCAGCGTCTTGTATCCTTCCATCTGGATGGACGAGAAATGCACGAAAAGATCCTCACTGCATCCATCTTCTATGATGAAGCCATAGCCCTTCGCGTTGTTAAACCACTTCACTTTACCTTGAGGCATTTTCCACTCCCTAGATTCATCGTTCTTATGGCTATTTTTGAAGTCCTAAAAACCGGCGTCTTGTTATTTTCGTATCGCCTTGTACGCCTTCAAAAAGCACTTTGAGGACGCACTTTTGTTTCCACCTAACTTCAGGGTCTACTGTTGACCAAGAAACATCCATAGTCAAGAGAAATGGGTGGTTCACTGCCGGGTCGGAACGGTATCATAAAGAGAAGCCAGTATGAGGGTCAGCGAGTCATGTGTTGGCCTGGATGACATTGTTTTAACAAGCACTTGAATAGATGGGACAGCAATCCCATTTCTGACTTTGCCCGGTAGTGAATCATGCGTAATCTGCAAAATAGTCTACTAGTATTAAATCAGAAGGATGACGAACCGGAGGAACCGGGGCGCGATGACGCTGTCCTAGAGGAGACAGCGAAACCCGCCGTCAAAAGGCCTTCCTTGTACAAGGTGGTGATGCTGAATGATGACTTCACCCCAATGGATTTTGTGGTAGAAGTGTTAATGAAGTTCTTTGCCCACAACGAGGAAAAAGCCACGCAAATCATGTTGACTGTCCATACTGAAGGCAAAGCTGTCTGTGGCGTCTATACTCGTGATATTGCGGAAACGAAAGCAGCCCAGGTGAATCAGTATTCATCGGAATGCGAACACCCACTGCTTTGCGAGATCGAGCGAGCCGACTGATGAGGAATCGGGGTGATCCATGCTGAGTAAAGACCTCGAATTGACGCTGAACACAGCGTTCAAGAATGCCCGGGAAAAGCGTCATGAGTTCATGACGGTCGAGCACCTGTTGCTTGCCCTGTTGGACAATGACTCTGCGATCCGGGTGCTGAAAGCCTGCGGGGCCGACCTGGGTCGGCTGCGGGAAGAACTCACCGAGTTCGTGGATTCCACGACACCACTGATCCCAACCAACGATGTAGAACGCGAGACCCAGCCAACGCTCGGATTCCAGCGTGTTCTGCAACGTGCCGTCTTCCACGTGCAATCCTCAGGCAAAAAAGAGGTCACCGGGGCCAACGTACTGGTCGCCATCTTCTCCGAGCAGGAGAGCCAGGCGGTCTATGTGCTCAAGAAGCAGAACATCGCCCGTATTGACGTGGTCAACTTTATTTCCCATGGCATCTCCAAGGTCTCCGGCCCGGAAGAGCAGGAGCAGGGAGAGGGCGAGCATCACCAGGAAGAGATTGGTGAGGAAAGCGGTGCCTCCAATCCCCTGGAGAGCTATGCCACCAACCTGAATGAACAGGCCCGCCATGGTCGCATCGATCCGCTGATCGGACGCGAGCATGAAGTGGAGCGTGTGGTTCAGATTCTGGTACGCCGCCGCAAGAACAATCCGTTGCTGGTGGGTGAGGCCGGCGTCGGCAAGACGGCGATCGCTGAAGGTCTGGCCAAGAAGATCGTCGATCAGGACGTGCCGGAGATTATTGCCGACGCGGAAGTGTTCTCGCTCGATCTCGGGGCGCTGCTGGCCGGCACCAAGTATCGCGGTGATTTCGAGAAGCGGTTCAAGGCGCTTCTGGCCGAGCTGAAGAAGCGGGATCATGCCATCCTCTTCATTGACGAGATCCACACCATTATTGGGGCCGGGTCTGCGTCCGGGGGGGTCATGGATGCGTCCAATCTGCTGAAGCCGTTACTGAGCAGCGGGCAGATTCGCTGTATCGGCTCCACCACCTTCTCTGAGTTCCGTGGCATCTTCGAGAAAGACAGCGCCCTGGCGCGTCGCTTCCAGAAAATCGACGTCAACGAGCCCAGCGTGGACGATACCTATCAGATCCTGCGCGGCCTGAAATCGCACTTCGAGAAGCACCACGATCTCAAGTACACCGACAAGGCACTGCGCACTGCCTCCGAGTTGGCGGCCAAGTACATTACCGATCGTCATCTGCCGGACAAGGCCATCGACGTGATCGATGAGGCCGGCGCCCGCCAGCGACTTCTGCCGGCGAACAAGCGCAAGAAGGTCATTGGCGTTTCCGCCATTGAAGATGTGGTAGCCACCATCGCCCGGATTCCACCGAAGAGTGTTTCTTCCAACGACAAGGACGTGCTGCGTAACCTCGAGCGCGACCTGAAGATGACCGTATTCGGGCAGGACGAAGCGATTCAGAGCCTTTCCACGGCGATCAAGCTGGCGCGTGCCGGTCTCAAATCGCCCGAGAAGCCCGAAGGCGCCTTCCTGTTCGCCGGTCCGACCGGTGTCGGTAAGACCGAGGTGACCCGCCAGCTGGCGAAGATCCTGGGTATCGAGCTGGTACGCTTCGACATGTCCGAGTACATGGAGCGGCATACGGTATCGCGTCTGATTGGCGCACCGCCGGGCTACGTGGGCTATGACCAGGGCGGTCTGTTGACCGAAGAGGTCAATAAGCATCCACACTGCGTCCTGTTGCTGGACGAAATCGAGAAGGCGCACCCGGAAGTCTTCAACCTGCTGCTGCAGGTGATGGATCACGGTACGCTGACTGACAACAACGGCCGCAAGGCGGATTTCCGTCACGTGGTGCTGGTGATGACCACCAACGCCGGTGCGGAGGTCATGAGCCGCCGTTCCATCGGTTTCGCGACACAGGATCACAGCACGGACGGTATGGAAGTCATCAACAAGACCTTCACGCCGGAATTCCGCAACCGCCTGGATGGCATCATCCAGTTCTCTTCACTGCAGCCGGAAACCATCACTTACGTGGTGGACAAGTTCCTCACGGAACTGCAGGCGCAGCTGGACGAGAAGCGGGTCGTGCTGCACGTGGACGCGGATGCCAAGGCCTGGCTGGCCGAGCATGGCTACGATCAGACCATGGGGGCCCGTCCAATGGCGCGCTTGATCCAGGAAAAGATCAAGAAACCGCTGGCGGAGGAGATCCTGTTCGGTCGGCTGTCCGAGAACGGAGGCGAGGTCAATGTCACCCTGGAGAACGACGAACTCCGGTTCGAGTTCGAGGCCGAGGAACCGGCAGCGGTTTGACAGGGGGCGGGCAATCGCCTGAACGACAAAAAGGCAGGTGTGTAACAGCACCTGCCTTTTTTATTGCGCATTCGGGCAGGTTTAAAGCGCCCGACTGCTACGCTGGCGATTAGCGGTAGCGGTAGGTAATCCGGCCCTTGCTCAGATCGTAGGGCGTCAGTTCTACCTTTACACGGTCGCCGGTCAGGATGCGGATGTAGTTCTTGCGCATTTTGCCGGAGATGTGTGCTGTCACGACGTGGCCGTTGTCCAGTTCGACCCGAAACATGGTGTTGGGAAGGGTATCGACGATCGTGCCTTCCATTTCAACAACATCTGATTTCGCCATTAAAAAAGAACCTCTGATTGGTCGTAAATGATGCGTTTGCTCAACAGTATACGCTAACGGATTGTTCTGATACTGATCTTGGGGCTTAGAAAGCGGATTGCCCCGGAAATGGCGCAATTCTGCCTGATTTCGGTCACATTGGCAAAAAAATGCGCAAACAGGCGCTGCGGTGAGGCACTACACTAGTTGATCAGATCGATCCAGCGGCCGTGGTGCAGCTGCTGCAAGGGGCGGAACTTGGTCTTGTAGTTCATCTTGCGGCACTCGCGGATGAAGTAACCCAGATACAGATGGCTCAGGCCCCGGCGCTGGGCTTCCTCGATTTGCCAGAGAATCGCCAGGGTGCCCAGTCCTCGCTGGTCGAGATCCGGATCGAACATGGTATAGATGGCGGAGAGGCCGTCCTCAAGCACGTCGACGACGGCCAGGCCCACCAGCTGTCCTTCCAGCCGCATTTCCAGGAAAAAACCGTCAATCACGCCTTCAACCAGGAAGGACGTGAATTGTTCCCGGGTCGGCGGGTACATGTCACCATCGGCGTGTCTTTGCTCGATGTAGCGCTCATAGAGGCGGTAGTAGTCGCTACGAAAGTGTACCGGCACCTGGGTCAGCGTCAGATCCTGATTGGTCTTCAGAACCCGCCGCTGGGAACGGTTGGGATGGAAGCGGCGCACGGGAATGCGAACCGGGATGCAGGCGTTGCAGGACTCGCAGTGAGGGCGATAGTAATGGGACCCGCTGCGGCGAAAGCCCAGGGCGGTGAGTTGGCTGTACAGCTGTTTGTCGATCCTGGCCCGCGGGTCGACAAACATGGTTGTCGCTTTCTTGTCGGGCAGGTAACTGCACTCGTGTTCGGGCGTCGCGAAGAAAATCAGCGTTTTGAGGCTGCTCATGACGAGCTCCCGTCCGGCCAGCGCCACTCCATATGCCATGCCAGCTGTCTGGGCATGGCATCGATGTTCTGTTTCAGTATAGTTAAAAATCGCTCCCGGGAAATCAACGTGGCGCCCAAAGACCGCAAATGGGGATTTTCCACCTGACAATCGAGCAGGGCATATTCCCACGCCTGCAGCTGCCGGACGGCATGAACAAACGCCACCTTGGAGGCGTCCGTCTCGCGGGTAAACATGGACTCCCCGAAAAAGCACCGGCCCATGGCCACACCGTAAAGCCCGCCCACCAGTTCGCCTTCGTCGTTCCAGGTTTCAAAGGAGTGCGCCATGCCCAGAGCATGCAGTCGCAGGTAGGCCAGGCGCATGTCCGGCGTGATCCAGGTGCCTTCCTCCCGACTGGTGGCGCAGCCGTCAATCACCTCGGTGAAGGCTTTGTTGATAGTGACCGTGAAGCGCTCCTTGTTGAGCGTCTTGCGCAGGCTGCGTGAGATATGCAGTTCCTCCGGGAACAGCACACAGCGTGGATCCGGTGACCACCACAAAATCGGCTGGTCTTCGCTAAACCAGGGGAAGATGCCGTTGCGGTAGGCCAGGGTCAATCGATCCACCGACAGGTCGCCGCCGATCGCCAGCAGTCCGTCGGGGTCGTCAAGGGCGGTTCTCGGGTCTGGAAACCACAGATGGTCCGGTTCGAGCCAGGGAAGGGTGCTCATACATGCTTTATAGTCTGCTAACGGTCACGTCGCCAGTTTAGTGGCTTCGAGGCGGGTAGGAAAAGGCGGCAGGCGGCCTGGGGAAGGCGCCCGGCACCAACCAGGTGGCACCGGACGCGGCCATCGCCGGATCAGTCCAGCTGATCGAGGTACTTCTCGGCATCCAGGGCCGCCATGCAGCCGAAGCCGGCAGAGGTCACCGCCTGGCGATAGACGTGGTCGGCCACATCGCCAGCGGCGAAAACGCCCGGGATGCTGGTCTGGGTTGCCATGCCTTCAAGTCCGGAGCGGATGCGGACGTAGCCGTTTTCCATGTCCAGCTGCCCTTCGAACAGGTCGGTATTGGGCTTGTGGCCGATGGCGATGAACACGCCCGCCACGTTCAGATCCTGGGTTTCCCCGGACTGCATGTGCTTGATCCGGATACCGGTGACGCCGGTACCGTCGCCCAGTACCTCGTCCAGGGTGTGATCCCAGATGACCCGGATGTTGCCGTTCTCGACCTTCTCGAACAGCTTGTCCTGCAGGATCTTCTCCGCGCGCAGCTGATCACGACGGTGCACCAGGGTGACCTGGTCGGCAATGTTGGACAGGTACAGGGCTTCCTCGACTGCGGTATTGCCGCCACCGATCACCGCAACCTTCTGTTTCTTGTAGAAGAATCCGTCACAGGTGGCGCAGGCACTGACGCCCTGGCCCTTGAACTTTTCTTCCGACTCCAGCCCCAGGTACTTGGCCGTGGCGCCTGTGGCGATGATCAGTGCATCACAGGTATAGGTGCCCTGGTCGCCCTTGAGGGTAAACGGGCGGTTCCGCAGGTCCGCCTCGTTGATATAGTCATAGACGATATTGGTGTCGAAGCGCTCGGAATGGCGTTGCATCCGCTGCATCAATTCCGGGCCCTGGACACCGGTATCATCACCGGGCCAGTTGTCCACGTCGGTGGTGGTGGTCAGCTGGCCGCCGACTTCAATACCGGTGATCAGCGTGGGATTGAGATTGGCGCGGGCTGCATAGACCGCTGCGGTATAACCGGCAGGACCGGAACCGAGAATGATCAGTTTGAAGTGTTTGCTTTCGCTCATGGTTCCCTTGATTCTCCAACCCTTGGGGCGCCTTGTGCGCAGTTTGTTCGAGGGGGCGTCGAATCACCTTGCTTGCCGGGTGATCAACGACACTCAGTGATTGGCGGAAAGGGTAACATGACCGACAAAAAAATCAGATTGATTTTGGCAATGTGCCTTATAGAAAAACCCCGCCTCAAATAACGACGGGCACTTCCTCGATGATTTTCTGCGAATGCCCCTTGTGATTCGGGTCGACCCCTTCCAGGCGATGGTCCACCACACTTGGCAGGACCGCCTGTATATCGTCAGGCAGCACGTGATGGCGGCCGTCCATCAGGGCCCAGGCACGGGCCGCACGCAGCAGGCCCAAGCCGGCCCGGGGAGACAGCCCGTAAAGCACGCCGGGCATTTCCCGGGTGTAGTTCAGGATGCGCTGCACGTAACCGAGCACGTTGTCGGCGGCCGTGACCCGTTCAACGCCGGTCTGCAGGGTTTGCACGTCCGATTCGCTCAAAACCGGCTGCAGTTGCTCCAGTAAATCCCGCCGATCCCGGCCTTCCAGCAACTGGCGTTCAGCTCGCGGGTCGGGGTAGCCCAGGCGCAGGCGCATCAGGAATCGATCCAGCTGGGATTCCGGCAGGGGGTACGTGCCTCCCTGTTCCAACGGATTCTGTGTGGCAATCACGAAGAAGGGATGCGGCAGTGGGCGCGTTTTGCCCTCGATGGACACCTGACGTTCTTCCATGGCTTCCAGCAGGGCGCTCTGGGTGCGCGGAGAGGCCCGGTTGATCTCATCCGCCAGGATCACCTGGGCAAAGATCGGGCCGGGATGGAAGACCATTTCGTTGGCCTGCTTGTCGTACATGGAAAAGCCCAGCACATCCGTGGGCAGCAGGTCGCTGGTAAACTGGATACGGCGATAGGACAGCCCCAGCGCAGCGGCGAGGGCATGGGACAGCGTGGTTTTGCCCATGCCGGGAATGTCCTCGATCAGGATATGCCCTCGTGCCAGCATCCCGCATAAGGCCAGACGGATCTGGTGATCCTTGCCCAGCAATACCTCATTGAGCTTTTCCAGGGTGGCGTCGACCAGTTTTTTCACCCGCCGGGCTCCTTGTTGTGGTTGACTGGATTCGGGAGAGACGCTGTCAGTCCCTCACTCGCCGCACAATCTCGCCATAGGCGTCGATGCGGCGATCACGCAGATAGGGCCAGATACGACGGACCTGGTCGCAGCGGTTCAGGTCCAGATCGGCGTGGAGGACGGTTTCGGTCGCGTCGTCCGCTCGCGCCAGGATTTCCCCCTGAGGGCCGGTGATGAAGCTGTTGCCCCAGAAACGGATCCCCTCGCTCTGGCCGCTCGGGTCCGGCTCCACGCCAATCCGGTTGGGCGCGATCACCGGCAGGTTGTTGGCCACGCTATGGCCGCGCTGGACAGTCACCCAGGCATCCAGCTGCCGTGCCTGTTCGGCAGGGTCGTCGGTCTGGTCCCAGCCGATGGCCGTGGGGTAGATCAGCAATTCCGCGCCGGCCAGGCTCATGAGACGAGCCGCCTCCGGGTACCACTGGTCCCAGCACACCAGCAAGCCGAGACGTCCGACACTGGTCTGGATGGGGGTAAACCCACTGCTGCCGTCCCCATTCACGGCATCCCCCGGCGTGAAGTAGAACTTCTCGTAAAAGCCGGGATCGTCGGGAATATGCATCTTGCGATAGGTGCCTGCGAGGGAACCGTCCGATTCGAGGACCACCGCAGTGTTGTGATAGACCCCCTGCATACGCCGTTCGAAAACCGAGCCCACCAGCACGATGCCAAGCTCTCTGGCCAGCAGGGACAGGCGTTCCGTGGTGGGGCCGGGTACCGGTTCGGCGAGGTCGAACACGGACACGTCTTCGGTCTGGCAGAAGTACTGTGTGGCGTGAAGCTCCTGCAATACCACCAGCTGGGCGCCGTCCCGTGCGGCTTCACGTACCAGGCGTTCGCTGGTCTCGAGGCTGCGCTGCTTTTCCGGAAAGGCCGCCTGCTGGACTGCGGCAACCTTGAGTGGACGCGGATGGTTCATGACTCCCATACCTCCCGGGGAATTTGCATGGTCAGACAGTGCAGACTGCCATGTTGTTCAATCAGCGGCCGGCAATCAATTGATACGATCTTGCGGTCGGGAAAACAGCGCTGTAGTGCTTCCACAGCCGCGGCATCCTGGGGGACACCATAGACCGGCAGCAGTACCGCTTTATTGATGATCAGGAAGTTGGCGTAGGTCGCCGGCAGGCGCTGGCCTTCCTCGTCGTGAATGGGCTCCGGCCAGGGGAGGGGGATCAGTTCGTAGGGCTCGCCTTCGGCGGTACGGAATGCTTCCAGCTCTGCCGCCATGGCCGCAAGGGCCTCGTGGTGTTCGTCTTCCGGGTCGTCGCAGCGCACGTAGCAAATGCGCCCGGGCGCACAGAAGCGGGCCAGGGTGTCGATATGGGAGTCGGTATCATCCCCGGCGAGATAGCCGTTTTCCAGCCACAGCACTCGGTTGGCGCCGAGCGTTTCATGCAGTGCCCGCTCAACGCCGGCACGATCCAGCTGGGGATTGCGTGTGGAGGACAGCAGGCAGGTGGTGGTGGTCAGGAGCGTTCCCTGGCCATCGGACTCGATGGAGCCGCCCTCAAGAATCAGGTCAACGGTTTCCATGCGGGTATTGCCAAAGGCCTTTTGCCGGGCCAGATGGCCGTTGATGGCGTTGTCCTTGTCCCAGGGGAATTTGCCGCCCCAGGCATTGAACTGGAAGTCCAGCACCCGCGCGCGGCCATCCTCCAGCACGGTAATCGGCCCGTGGTCCCGGGCCCAGGTGTCGTTGGCCGGGGCCAGCATCACGCGGGCCCGGCCGGGCAGGGCCTTTTCCTCAACCCACTGATTGAAGCGTTGCTGCAGGCGGTCGACCTGAAACACATCCTCACAGGTGACCAGCAGGTTCTCATGCTCCAGCACCGCCAGGGCAATGGCGTCGAAAACCGGTGTCACGCTGTTGAGTTTATCGCCCCAGTCGGTTCCGACATGAGGCCAGGTCAGGAGAACGGCGCCCTGGGGCGCCCATTCGGCAGGCAGATAACGTTGCATAGGCGGTTGTGCCTTCCCTTCTGAAAATGGGGCGGGCAGGGGGTGAACACAACCGTTGCGATCAGTGTTTCTTTTCCACCGTATGGATCACCCGATCACCCTCGAAAAAGACGATGAAATCAGGATAGATCCAGCGTGTGATTGGTGGTTCACCCACTGCCGGCTTCATGTCCTGCGGAGAGCCCAGGCGGGCCTTAACGGACGACATGGCTTCGCCATGCCGGGGCAGGGAGGGCGACGTTTGCGTCGTGTCTGCCGTGCTTGCGTTCCGTTCACCCTGATGCTCTGCAGCCAAAGAACTGGCGGGCAGGATTAAACCAAAACTGATGACGGCAAACAATGCCGTTGCCACGAAGCCTCGAGCCTTGAAGCGGGTGGTTTGGGATTTTGGAAAAATCATCGACTGTTCGATCCTTTACAACGTTTTTATAAAAAGTAGACCCTGAGGCCGCCCCCGACAACGCCGAGTGCGTGAATTTCAGAAACGGTTCTCGCGGTCCTCGTCTTCCGCTTCGCGCTCCTGCTGGCGCTGCCGGGCCTGACAGCGCAGGACATGCCGGGCCAGCTGCTGGCGCGCGCTGTCGTCCAGCCCTTCAAACTTAAGGTGTATCCGGGGGCCGTCGTCCTCCGCATTGATATCAATCACCTCAACCTCGCTGACAATGCGGCTCAATTCCGGCAACAGGGTCAGGCGGGCTGCGAAACGGCTGCCGACCGACCAGTCATCACGGGTGGAAACGAAGGCCAGGCCGCCTTCGCTCAGGGTTACGTCGTGCCAATGATGCGGTTGCAAGGGTTTTTGTTCAAAGGCCATAATGCGCGCCACGATATCGACCTTGTTGTTCAGGGTCTTGATCAGGGACGCCAGGTTGCGGTCTTTTTCGGCCAGGGCGCCAATCTGCACCCGTACATCCTGATCAATACGATGGAGTTCCCGGTGTAGCGCTGCCGTTGTTTGATCTTCAAACAGGGCATTCAGGGGGACGCCCTCCTTGAGCGGCTCGATTTCCAGACCGATCAGGTCCTCTATCCGGTAGAACTGACGACGTTCATCGGTTTTTTTGGGTGCCATAGTGTTTCCAGGAACCGGTTGACGTGGGAGCCGGCCGCCCTCCGGGAATAGGGGCGGGCCGCGCAATCAGGAACAACATACAGCATAGAGTTCGCCCGGCGATCCTGCCAGACAACGTCAGGCGCTGCCGTTTCCAGTACAGGAAGACACGATGTTCAGACCCCTGCCGTTTTTCATCGGCCTGCGATATACCGCCGCCAAGCGGCGCAACCATTTCATCTCGTTTATCTCGCTCATATCCATGGTTGGCCTGATTCTGGGAGTCATGGTGTTGATCACGGTGCTGTCGGTCATGAACGGCTTTGATCATGAGCTCAAGCACCGCATCCTCGGGATGGTGCCGCACGCCGTGATTCAGACACCCGGCGGTATGGCGGACTGGCGCAAGGTCAGCGAGATTGCCAGCGAGGACCCGGCCGTGGAAGCCACCGCGCCCTTTGTGCAGGCCCAGGGCATGGTGACCAATCGTGGCAATGTCCGGGGCGTTGCCATCAACGGGGTGTTGCCGGAGCGGGAAAAGGGCGTCTCGATTATCCAGAACAACATGGTTGCTGGTTCCCTGGATGACCTCAAATCCGGTGAATTTGGCATTATCGTCGGCGACCTGCTGGCCCGTTCCCTGGGGCTGGATCTGGGCGACAAAGTGACCATTGTGCTTCCCGAGGCTTCCCTGACGCCCGCCGGAGTGTTGCCGCGACTGAAGCGCTTTACCGTCAAGGGGGTTTTCAAGATCGGCGCGGAACTGGATGCCAACTACACCCTGATTCACATTGATGACGCCGCCAAGATCGAGCGGCTGGGCGACAAGGTGCAGGGCCTGCGGCTCAAGGTCGACGATCTGTTCAAGGCGCCGAAGGTCGCCCGCCGCATCGCCATGACCCTGCCGGGCCGTCACTACACCAGCGACTGGACTCGCACCCACGGCAACCTGTTCCAGGCCATCCGCATGGAAAAAACCATGATCGGACTGCTCCTGATGTTCATTGTGGCCGTGGCGGCGTTCAATATTGTCTCGACGCTGGTCATGGTGGTGACCGACAAGACCGCCGACATCGCCATCCTGCGCACCATGGGCGCCACGCCCGGGCAGATTATGGCCACGTTTATCGTGCAGGGCGCGGTCATCGGTGTTTCCGGGACGCTGATCGGCACGTTGCTGGGGGTGCTGCTGGCGCTAAACGTCTCGGACATCATTTCCTGGCTGGAAGGGGTGCTGGGCCACCAGTTCCTCAACCCCAATGTCTATTTCATCAGTTACCTGCCGTCGCAGTTACAGTGGCTGGACGTGTCCATCATCTGCGGCGCCGGCCTGGCCATGAGTCTGCTGGCCACGATCTATCCCGCCTGGCGGGCATCCCGGGTGGAACCTGCGGAGGCACTGCGTTATGAGTAATGAGCAACCTTTGATCCATTGCCGTTCGGTACGCAAGAGCTACCGCGAGGGCCACACCGAACTGACCGTGTTCGAGGATATTTCACTGGAGTTGTCGGCGGGGGAGACCCTGGCCATTGTCGGCAGTTCCGGTGCCGGGAAAACCACGTTGCTTAATATCCTCGGTGGGCTGGACAAGCCCAGCTCCGGCTCGGTGGAGATCCTCGGTGAAGAGATCCACAAGATGCGGGAAAAGGCCCGCTGCCGTTTCCGCAGCCGCGCCCTGGGATTTGTCTACCAGTTCCATCACCTGTTGCCTGAATTCAACGCCCTGGAAAATGTGGCGATGCCCTGTTTGCTGGCTGGTGAATCCATTCAGGCGGCGCGGGAGAAGGCCCGGACATTGCTGGATCAGGTGGGCCTTGGGGATCGTCTTGAACACAAGCCCGGCGAACTATCCGGTGGCGAGCGCCAGCGGGTGGCCATCGCCCGGGCCCTGGTCAATCGCCCCAACTGCGTGTTGATGGATGAGCCCACGGGTAACCTGGACGAGAGCACGGCCGATCAGGTGCAGCAACTGATCGAAAACCTGACTCACGAATACAAGACCGCGTTCGTGGTGGTGACGCACGACCGACGTCTGGCGGGGCGGATGGGCAGGATACTGCGCCTGGATCATGGCCGGCTGAAAGAGGACGACGGCCCGCTCAACGTCTCATGAGGGCGAATCGGCAGCGCGCTGTTTGCGCAGCAGCTGCCGTTCGTGCCAGACCTTGCGGACATGCCGGCGCCACGTGTATTGCACGACCAGGTAGGCAATGCAGGCGGAAAGCACCCCAAGCACCAGCGAGCCCAGATAGAGCGGCACGCCAATTTCCAGCAGCCGTTCGCTGATCCATTCCACTGACAGATGGAATTCGTAGGGCAGGGGCTGGCGGTCCAGCAACATGGCGCCGAACCGGTAATTGAAATAGAACATGGGTGGCATGGTCAGCGGGTTGGAAATCCACACCAGCGCCACGGAAATGGGCAGATTGCCGTTAAACCAGATGGCACAGAAGGCCGCCGCTACCATTTGAAAGGGCATCGGGATGAAGCACCAGAACAGCCCGATGAAAAAGGCCCGGGCGATGGAATGCCGGTTGATATGCCAGAGATTGGGTTCGTGAAGCAGTTCGCCCAGGAAGCGCAGGGACTTGTTGGCCCTGATTTTGTCCGGATTGGGCATGTGCCGCTTGATGAAATGCTTCGGCATATTCAGTAGGTCCAGAAGGTTTAGAACCGGCCTTTTCACGCCAGGAAGACCGTTTGCTCAAAAACGGCGGCGTTTTCAGCGACCTGAAAGGGTCGCCTTGATCTCATAAGCATACCAGAACAGAGGGAGCCTGTTCGTGCGCGCAGGGATGCTCGCGTTTTCAGCGGGAGCCATACTACTGTATTGCTCCGCGCAATTGCCAGATGCAGCGTGGCTTTGGGGCCTGTTTTCGATGGCTGCCGTCGCCGCTGCCTGCCTGAACACTTCTCCCCGCTTCCAGTTCCTGATGGCTGTCACCGCCTGTGGCGCTCTCGGTGCCGCGTATACCCAGTGGCACGTTCAGGGCCGCCTCGCTCAGCAGCTACCCACAAAACTGGAGATGGTAACACTGACTGTCAATGGCTACGCCTGCTCGGTACCCAGGGAAGGCAGTTGGAA
Source organism: Marinobacteraceae bacterium S3BR75-40.1 (assembly GCA_042862465.1). GTDB lineage: Bacteria > Pseudomonadota > Gammaproteobacteria > Pseudomonadales > Oleiphilaceae > JASTVH01. Next base: position 261,704 of record JASTVH010000005.1, read on the forward strand.
CAGCGTTCAGGTGGATTGGTGTGTCACGGCCTGGCCGGGGCACCAGGCATTGCCCGGGAACGTCCGCCTGCGTTTGCGCTGGTACGGTGCCTCCGACAGATTCGACATGAGCGGGCCGGCCCGCCTGACGGTGCGTCTCAAGCGGCCGCATGGCAGTTACAACACCGCGGGCTTTCGCTACGAACGCTGGCTGTTCCGACACGGTTACTACGCTACGGGCACGATCCGATCTGTCAATGGCGCTGACGATATCCGCTGTGGCTGGTCGTGCCAATACCACCGATGGCGTACGGACGGGGTGCGCAGCGTTGTCGCCCTGTGGCGTGACCACGAACACGCGGCGCTCGCCGAGGCGCTCATCATGGGCAGTCGCGGCGCCTTGACGCCAGAGCACTGGCAGCGTCTCAAAGAGACCGGAACGGCTCACCTTGTGGCCATTTCCGGTCTTCATATCGGACTGATGGCCGCTTTGGCTGCGTGGGTTGCCCGCACCCTGGGGCTGTTGCTGTTGGGTGAGCGTTTCGGGCCCAGGGCCGTGCCGCTTCTTACCGCCTTCACAGCGCTTTCGGTTGCTGGCGGCTATGCGTTGATGGCCGGGATGACCATACCAACCCAACGGGCGCTGATCATGGTGGCGGTGGGCACCTGGACCTTGTTGCGGCCTCGCTTATTAAGTGTCTGGGATGCCTGGCTGATCGCCCTTGTGCTGGTGTTGTTGCTGGATCCTTTCGCGCCCCTGGCGCCCGGCTTCTGGCTGTCGTTTGGCGCGGTAGCCGTTCTGCTCACTCTGTTCTGGGGCCGGGCAAGGCGCCTCAAGGGCTGGCGGGCCCTAGTCGTGGCGCAGTTGGGCATTGGTCTCATGCTCTGGCCGCTACTGTCGGCGTTGGGGTTGCCTGCGTCCCCCGGGGGTTTTGTGGCAAACCTGCTCGCCGTGCCCTGGATGAGCCTCGGGATTATGCCTTTGTTGTTGCCTGGTGTGCTGTTGCTGGCTTGGGGCGTGGCGCCGCCGGACGTCTGGACCACCGCGGTGGATTGGTCGCTTGAGTTGCTCTGGCGGGGCCTCGAAATGATTCAGCAGATGGTGGCAATGCGCGGGGGAAGCCTCTCGCTGCCCCACCTGGATGCCGCGGAAGCCCTGCTTCTGGTCTTGGCGTTCAGCGCCTGTCTCTTGCCCTTCATGGGCAGCAAGCGAATGCTACTGCTTCTGGCGCTACTGTTGCCGATGCTGGGAGGCTTTCATCGGGGCGAGGGCAACCGGATGGTCGCGCAACCCGAGATCCGCGTTTTCGATGTGGGACAGGGGCTGGCTGTGCTGGTGAGGTCCGGGGACCGGGCACTGCTCTATGACACCGGTCCGGAATCGCCCTCGGGGTTCAATGCCGTTGAAAGCTATCTGCTGCCCAGCTTCGCCGCGCTTGGAGTGCGCCGCCTGGACTGGCTGGTGCTCAGCCATGGGGACAGCGACCACGCCGGCGCCTGGGAAAAGCTACCGCGCGCCCTGCAAGTGGAACGAATCGTTTCCGGCGAACCGCAGGCCCTGCAGGGCGCGCGTACACCCAAGCCCTGTCCGGATGGGCAGCAATACCGGCTTGGACAATGGAACCTGTCTTTCTGGCAGACGCAGACCAAAGATGCCGATGCCAACGGCCTGTCCTGCGTGCTTGCACTCACGTCGGACCACGGCTCGGCATTGCTGATGGGGGACGCGGGCATACAACAGGAGCGCGAATGGCTGTCCTCGCACGAGACCCACTCCTTCGATGTGCTGCTGGCTGGTCACCATGGCAGCCGGAGCGCGTCATCCGCTGCCTTCGCGGAAGCCGTAGCACCACGCTACGCCGTGTATTCCTCGGGATACCGTAACCACTATGGTCATCCTCACCCTGATGTCCTGAACCGGTTTGATCGGGTAGGGGCCACCAATCTGACCACTGCGGGGAACGGGGAGCTGCGTTTGCTGTTCCGACCGGATCGGATTGCGGTGGAGGCCCTGCGTGACTCGGCACCTTTCTGGATTGCGCCTGCCCGCGCAGGTGAGCCAAAAGCGCGCTAAAGGCGGCAGGACAGTTGGGAAATGTCGGCCGGTTCCTGAAAGCGTTGCGGAAATTATCCCTCCCTGTGCTAAAGTATCGCGCGGCTTGGTAATCATCAGGGAGAACGCGTGTGTTAGAGCTTCTCAAGCCAGGCGGAATCATCATGATCCCGATTCTGGCCTGTTCCATCCTGGCGTTGGCTATTGTTCTGGAACGGTTCTGGACCTTGCGTCTGGGTCGTATTGCGCCCAAGGATACCGTTGGCGAGTTGTGGCGCTGGATCAAGAAAAAAGAACTGAATTCCCGCAAGCTTCGTGCATTGCAGCAGTCATCGCCGCTGGGCCGAATTCTGGCCGCCGGCCTGATGAACGCCAAACACGGCCGCGATGTCATGCGAGACAGCATCGAACAGGAAGCCCAGCAGGTTATCCACGAGCTGGAGCGGTTCCTGAATCCGCTGGGCACCATCGCTCAGATCTCGCCTTTGCTCGGTCTGCTGGGTACCGTGATCGGCATGATCAAGGTATTCGCCGAAATTCAGCTGGGTGGTCTGGGTAACACCGCGGCACTGGCCGGCGGTATCTCGGAAGCACTGATTACCACGGCGGCCGGTCTGTCCGTAGCCATCCCGACACTGATCTTCCACCGTTTCTTCCTGCGCCGGGTCGACGAAATCGTCGTCAATATGGAACAGGAAGCGATCCGCCTGGTTGAGGTGGTGCACGGCGATCGCGAGATCCAGATCGAGGGGAGCTGAAAGCGGTGAAATTCAAACGCCAGTCCGCCGAAGAGGTTTCCGTCAACGTCACGCCACTGATCGACGTGGTGTTCCTGCTGTTGATCTTCTTCATGGTGTCGACCACCTTCACCAAGGAGACTCACCTGAAGATCGATCTGCCGGAAGCCAGTGGCGAGCAGGCCCAGGCGGAGTCGGACCAGGTGGAAGTGGTGATTGATGCCAGCGGTGGTTACTCCGTCAACGAGCGTCCTCTGATCAACAACAAGGAGGACACGCTGCGGCGGGCTGTCAGCAAGGTGTCGGCAGGCAATAACAATCTGCCGTTCATCATCACCGCCGATGCCAAGACCCCTCACGAATATGTCGTGCGCGCCATGGACGTGGCCGGTAAACTGGGTTTCGTCAAACTCAGTATTACGACCCAGAAAAACCGGGAAGAAGAACCACAGTAGTGTCCCGTTCCGTGAACCGTTGCTCAGTGAGTACCCCTGTGGACTTTACGAGCCAGGCGCGGCGCGCAGGGAAAGGCCATCGCCTCTTGCATGTGCGGGACATTGCCCCCAACAGGTCAATCCATGCCTTCTGATACGCTCAAAGAGTCCTCCGACTGGCAAATCTACAAACGCCTGCTCAGCTACATCAAGCCCTTCTGGGTAGCCTTTGCTTTGGCTATTGTGGGCAACGCCATTTATGCGGGTGCGTCCACCGGCATGGCTGCGGCCATGGAATACGTGATCAAGGTGATCGAGGCACCCACCGGATCCAATCGCCTGTTGTTGCCGTTATTGATTGTGGGGCTGTTTGCGCTGCGTGGCCTCGGCAACTTCCTGGGCAACTACAACATGCAGTATGTCGGTCGCAACGTGGTCAACCGTATGCGTATACAGGTGTTCGATCACATGCTGGAACTGCCATGCCGCTTTTTCGATGAGCGCACCACCGGACACCTGGTCTCCCGCATCACCTACAACGTCGAGCAGGTGGCTGCTGCAACCACCAACGCCATCACGGTGCTGTTTCGTGAGGGACTGACGGTCGTAGGCCTGCTTGCCTACATGCTCTACCTCAACTGGAAGCTCACCCTGATCGTGCTGGCGCTCGGCCCCCTGATCGGCTTTATCGTCCGCTATGTCAGCAAGCGATTCCAACGCCTCAGCCGCCGTATCCAGGCGTCCATGGGGGATGTGACCCATGTGGCGTCCGAAGCCATCAACGGCTACCGGGTGGTGCGTACCTTTGGGGGTGGCGAGTACGAGGCGCGTCGCTTCGAGGGGGTCAGCCGCAACAACCTCAAGCAAAGCCTGAAGATGGCCTTTACCCAAGCTGCCAGCACACCGGTGATTCAGATTCTGGTGGCGCTGGCGATCGGGTTGCTGGTGTGGATCGCCCTGTCACCGGAAGTGCAGGGCGGTATGACCACCGGTGAATTCGTCGCCTTCATCACCGCCGCAACCACGATGGCCAAGCCCACCCGGCAGCTGACGTCCGTGCAGGCCCAGATCCAGAAGGGGATTGCCGCCTCCCATGACATCTTTGCCAATCTCGACGCACCGGCCGAGGATGATCTGGGTACCTACGCCCCGGAGCGGGTGGATGGCCGTATCACCTTCGACCACGTGCACTTCCGCTACAAGGATCAGCTCGACGACGTTCTCGACGACATCAACATTACCATCAACGAGGGGGAGACCGTGGCGCTGGTGGGCCGGTCGGGCAGTGGCAAATCCACCCTGGTCAATCTGTTGCCCCGGTTCTACGAGCTCACCGGGGGGACGATCCTGATCGATGACGTTCCGGTTCGCGAATACCGTCTGGAAGCGTTGCGTCGCCAGATTGCGCTGGTGAACCAGAACGTGGTCCTCTTCAACGACACCGTTGCCAACAACATTGCCTACGGCCGACTCCGCGGGGCGCCGCGCGAAGCGATCATCGAAGCCGCGCGCAAGGCCCATGCCCTGGAGTTCATCGAGCGCTTGCCGGAAGGTCTGGACACGCAGATCGGTGACAACGGCATTTCGCTCTCCGGTGGCCAGCGTCAGCGCCTGGCGATTGCGCGGGCCTTGCTCAAGGACGCCCCGGTGCTCATTCTGGATGAAGCGACCTCCGCACTGGATTCCGAATCGGAACGTTATATTCAGGAGGCCATGGAGGTGGTCATGCAGGGCAGGACGACGCTCGTCATTGCCCACCGCCTGTCCACCATTGAATCCGCCGATCGTATCCTGGTCATGGATAGCGGCCGTATCGTGGAACAAGGCAACCACGAGGAGCTGATTGCAAAGGACGGGGCCTACGCCCAACTGCACCGGATGCAATTCAGCGAATGATATGCGTGAGTGGATAGAGCGTGTCTGGTACCAAAGGAAAACGGCGCCCCTTTACCTGAAGCCGCTGGCATGGCTTTTCGGCCTGATCGTCTTCACCCGGCGCCAGATCTACCGGCATGGGGGTAAAGGGTACCGCGCGCCCGTTCCGGTGATCGTGATTGGCAACATCACCGTTGGCGGTACTGGAAAATCTCCCCTGACAGCCTGGCTGGCCGGACATCTCAAGACCCTCGGCTGGAAACCCTTGATCGTGAGCCGTGGATACGGCGGTGAAGCACCGCAATATCCGGTGCTGGTGGACGATACCACGCCAGCCAACGAAGCCGGTGACGAACCCCTGATGCTGTGGGAGCAAACCGGCCTCCCGGTGATTGTGGATCCGGATCGTCCCCGGGGTGTTCGCTGGGCGTTGGAGAAAGAGCTCGGTAACATCGTGATCTGCGATGACGGTTTGCAGCACTATGCCCTCGAGCGGGACTTTGAAATCGTTGTGTTCGACGGGGCAAGGGCCTTGGGCAATGGCTCCCTGTTACCGGCCGGCCCTCTGCGGGAACCGATAGCGAGACTGCAGCAGGCCAATGTGCTGGTGGTGACCGGACACCCGGATTGGGAGCGTTTTCCCGATGGCTTGCGTCATTCCCGGGTATTGCATGCCGTGACGCTGGTTCCCACCGGATTTCGGGCACTGGTGGGGGACGAAAAGCGGCCCAAGGAGGCGTTTGCCGGTAAACCGGTGCACGCCGTGGCCGGGATCGGTCACCCGGAACGATTCTTTGAAACCCTGCGTGAACTGGGCTGTGAGGTGATCGAGCATCCATTTGCGGATCATCACACATTCAAACCCGCGGACCTGGCCTGGCCGGATCATCCGGTCGTCATGACGGCCAAGGATGCGGTTAAATGCCGGCAACTGGCGCAGGAAAATACCTGGATCCTGGAAGTGGAAGCCCACCCGGATCCCGGCGTGGAAACCGCGCTCGATAACTGGCTGCGTAAACGCTAGTGTAGTGCGTCACCCTAATGGGCACTGACTGGATAGGAGTGGACAATGGACAAGAAATTACTGGCACTGCTGGCGTGCCCGGTCTGCAAGGGCGAACTCAAGTATGAGCCCGAAAAAAACGAACTGGTATGCTTCGCCGATGGCATGGCCTTCCCGGTGCGCGAGGGCATCCCCGTCATGCTGGCCTCCGAAGCGCGCACACTGACCACCGACGAACGCCTGCACAAGGCTTGAGGGGAGCAGTTCATGGCATTCACGGTCATTATCCCCGCACGCTACGCCTCCACACGCCTGCCCGGCAAGCCGCTGCTGGAGATCGCCGGCAAGCCGATGATCCAGCACGTCTTTGAGCGGGCCAGTGAAAGCGATGCCGGAGAGGTTGTTGTGGCGACGGATAACCAGTCAATCATGGATACCGTCGAGAGTTTCGGTGCTCGCGCCCTGATGACCCGTGAAGACCACGCCTCCGGCACCGACCGGCTGGAAGAGGTCGTCACGCAGCTGGGTATGCCGCACGACGCCATCGTGGTCAACGTCCAGGGTGATGAACCGCTGATTCCCCCGGCATTGATCAACCAGGTCGCCCGTAACCTGGAAGCCCATCCGGAAGCCAGCATTGCCACGCTTTGCGATACCATTTCCGATATCGAGGCGGTCTTCAATCCCAACGTCGTCAAGGTGGTTTTCGATCAGAAGGGCATGGCCCACTACTTCAGCCGTGCGCCCATTCCCTGGGCTCGCGATGCCTTTGCGGATGGACAGCCCCAGGCTTTGCCGGAAGGGACTGCGTATTATCGTCATATCGGCATCTACGCCTATCGCGTCGGGTTCCTGAAGGAATACGTCACCTGGTCAGCCTCCCCCCTGGAATCGGCCGAATCCCTGGAACAGCTGCGTGCGCTCTGGAAGGGGCATGCCATCCACGTCGACATCACCCGGGAAACGCCGCCGGCCGGTGTTGATACCCAGGCGGATCTGGAGCGGGTGCGCGCCCATCTGGAGGCGAGTCATGGCTGAGCCTGTGCGGATTCTGTTTGTCTGTCTCGGCAACATCTGTCGCTCGCCCACGGCCCATGGCATTTTTCAGCACTATGTGAATGAAGCGGGGCTGGCTGACCGGATCGACATTGATTCCGCCGGCACGGGCGGCTGGCACGTGGGGGCCGCTCCAGATAAGCGTGCGCAGGAAGCAGCGCGTCAGCGGGGTTACGACCTCTCATCGTTGCGGGCGCGCCAAGCCGTACCCGATGATTTTGAGCGCTTCGACTATGTCCTGGCGATGGATCACCAGAACCTGCGCGATCTGAAGGCGATCCAGCCGGCGAACGCCGATGCCGAGTTGGGGCTGTTCCTGGCCTACGGCAAGCGCTTCACTGAACAGGAAGTGCCAGATCCGTACTACGGTGGTCAGCGCGGATTCGAGCATGTTCTGGATCTGGTCGAGGATGCCTGCGAAGGCCTGCTTGAGGCGGTTAAGGAGCGGCATCTTTGAGTCTGCCGAATGGGGTCCAGGAAGCCGTCGACCTGCAGCGATTCAATACGCTGGCGGTGCCCGCTACGGCGAAATATTTTGCCACCCTGGATGACGAAAAAGCCATTCCCGCGCTATGGCAATGGGCGCGTGACGAGCAGCTGCCCATACTCGTCCTGGGTGGGGGGAGTAACCTGGTCATGCGCGGTGATTTTGAGGGGTTGGTGTTACATAACCAGATCCGCGGGCGCGTTTGGCAACCCCTGGATCACCATGAGGCCATCCTGGCGCTGGGCAGTGGTGAAAATTGGCACGAATCGGTGCTTTATGCCGCCCGATCCGGGTACCGGGGTATCGAAAACCTTGCCTTGATCCCAGGCAGTGTGGGGGCTGCGCCGGTCCAGAATATCGGGGCTTACGGTGTCGAACTGAGCGAAACGCTGGTGGACCTGGACGCCTTCGATATGCAAACCGGGCAGTGGTGTCGTTTCAGCAACAGCGAGTGCGAGTTTGCTTACCGTCAAAGCCGTTTCAAGGCAGAATCGGCTCGCTACCTCATTACGAAGGTCCGTCTCAAGCTGGGTCGAGATACGGCATTTAATATCAAATACAAAGACCTGGCGGACTATCTTAAAGAAGTGGCTGAACAATCGCTTCGGCCCATGGCGGTGGTTGAAGCGGTGATGGCCATTCGCCGCAGCAAACTGCCGGACCCGGCGACGCTGCCCAACGTCGGCAGTTTCTTCCAGAACCCGGTGGTCGACGAGGCGCATTACGGTAGGCTCAAAGACCAGTTCCCGGACCTGGTCTCCTATCCGGTAGCGGACGGCTACAAGCTTGCAGCCGGCTGGATGATTGATCATTGCGGCTGGAAAGGCTATCGCAACGGGCGCGTCGGCGTTCACAGCAAGCAGGCCCTGGTGCTCGTCAATACCGGCGGCACAGGCCAGGACATCCTCGATCTGGCCGCGACCATCGCTGAAGACGTCAGGAAGACCTTCGGCGTCGATCTGGCCATAGAACCCCGAATTGTTCCCTAGAAACGCCTCATTGCACCTCCAGCACCCAAACCCCGTTTACACCAGGCCCATAACACTTGATCCTGTACTCATTCGATCATCGAAAGACAGGGAGGGCATCATGAGCAGCAATGTGGACCTGAACGAGCGCCCCGACTACGACGACGTTCTGCAACAGATCGCTGATTACGTCCTCACCTACAAGGTCGACAGCCAGGAAGCCTGGAATACCGCCCGTAACTGCCTCATGGACACCTTGGGCTGCGGTCTGCTGGCCCTGCGCTTCCCGGAATGCACCAAGCATCTGGGGCCGCTGGTCGAGGGAACGGTGGTGCCGAACGGTGCAAGGGTGCCGGGCACGCCGTTCCGGCTCGATCCGGTGAAGGCTGCCTGGGATATCGGCTGCATCGTGCGTTGGCTGGACTACAACGATACCTGGCTGGCGGCGGAGTGGGGGCACCCTTCGGACAACCTCGGTGCGATTCTCGCCGTGGCGGATTATCTCTCACAGAAACGGGTGGTCAGCGGCCAACAGCCATTGCGGATGCGTCAGGTGCTGGAAGCCATGATCATGGCCCACGAGATCCAGGGGATCTTCGCTCTGGAGAACAGTTTCAATCGTGTGGGGCTGGACCATGTGGTGCTGGTCAAAGTGGCGTCAACGGCCGTGGCCGCCAAGCTGATGGGAGCAAACCGTGAGCAGATGCTGTCTGCCTTGTCCCATGCCTGGGTGGATGGTCAGGCACTGCGCACCTATCGACATGCCCCCAATGCGGGTTCCCGCAAATCATGGGCCGCCGGTGACGCCTCCTCACGGGGCGTGCGCCTGGCCGATATTGCGTTGCGGGGGGAAATGGGGATTCCTGGCGTGCTCACCGCGCCCCAGTGGGGGTTCTACGATGTCCTCTTCAGCAAGACCAATAAGGACCAGGCCCTCAAGCCTGAAGCGCAAAGGGGCTTTTCCTTCTCCCGGGGGTTTGGCAGCTATGTGATGGAAAACATTCTGTTCAAGATTTCCTTTCCGGCGGAGTTCCATGCTCAAACTGCAGCGGAAGCCGCTGTCTCGCTTCATCCTCAGGTCAGGGATCGGCTTGAGGAGATCGATCGTATCGTACTCACGACCCATGAATCCGCCATCCGCATCATTTCCAAGGAGGGCGCGTTGGCCAATGCCGCGGACAGGGACCATTGTCTTCAGTACATGACGGCGGTGCCATTGATATTCGGCAATCTGACAGCCGAACATTATGAAGACGAATTCCATCGGCAGAACCCGATGATCGATGAGATCAGGAGCAAGATGGAAGTGGTTGAGAGTGAGCGCTATACCCGCGAATACCTTGAACCCGAGAAGCGATCCATCGCCAATGCCATTCAGGTATTCTTCAAAGACGGATCAAAAACGGATGAGGTGGCTGTGGAATATCCCATCGGACATCGTCGGCGTCGTGAAGAGGGCATTCCGCTGCTTGAGGATAAATTCCGCCGGAATCTCGCAACACGATTCCCGGTCGCTCGGGTAGAGACCATCATGGATTTGTGTGGCAATCAGGAAGAGTTGGAACAGCGGGCCGTTCACGAATTCATGGATCTGTTCATCATTTGAATAGGGTGCTGAGATAAAAAAAGCCCGCCAATGGCGGGCTTTTTGCGTTACACGCTAGCTATCAGCTTTTGCGGCGAGCGGTAAAGCCAACGCCGGCAAGGCCAAGACCCAGAAGGGCAATAGTACCAGGCTCCGGAACGCCAATGGTGACATCGTCAATACCAAAGCCGTCACTGGAATTGTTAGTGACGATTGTGATGTCGCTCAGACCTGCATCGTCAAAAATAGAAACGTAAAAGACTTTGCCACTGCCAAGGGCGGAGCCAAAGATGTCATTGAAGTTAAAACCGACACCGTTGATATCGAAGCGACCACCGGCATCATTAGGGTCGGTCATATAGAAACCGACAGAATCGTATCCGCCGATCGGTGAAAAAGTCATTTCCTGAGCGTCCATGCTGTCAAGCCAGTTGTCAGGAGATGTTGCAAAACGGCCGTTGAAAGGTGTGGTTGTTGAGTCCAGGATTGCGAGGCCTTTATCGCACTGGAAACCCAAATCATCACAGGAACCGCCGCTTCCAGTCACATCGCTGGTGAAAGTTCCAACTGACGTAACAATGGACATACTCTGGTCGCCTGAACCTGTTGCTGCCGTAAAGCTCTCGAAGTCTTCCGTCAATTCAGGCCAAACACCAGCAAGAAATGAGGCCTCTGCTGCGGAAGCATTGGCCATTCCTTCTCCGCTCACGGAGATAATGGGTGCTGCCTGAGCTGACAGGACAGTCCCTGCAAGCAGCCCTGCCATGGTCATTTTTTTAAGTGTATTCATTTAGAAATGCTCCTTGCATCGGTTGTAGTAAAGCACATCCTCTTGTAAGCAAACTTTGTGCCCATTAAAAATACGCAATAATATCAGTCGATTAAGTGGGATGTTCTTTTGGTGCTGTAAAAAAAACCGACGTTGAGTACGGTTTTACAGCCTTGCGTCGACGCTGTCCTTGGGGAGAGCTGCTTTCACGTCAAACAGAATATGGCTGCTTTTTCCCAATTTCCTCAGGGCCTGGGGCCCGGCTTCAAGAAACTGCTTGTGGGCGACGGTGAGGATGACGGCGTCATATTTTCCTTCTTGCAACTCCGGAATGAGGCTAAGGCCATATTCATCGCGTACTTCTTCAGGGTTGGCCCAGGGGTCAAAAACATCGACGGTGGCGTGGTAAGACTCAAACTCGCGAACCAAATCAATCACACGGGTGTTGCGAAAGTCCGGGCAGTTTTCTTTGAATGTCACGCCAAGAATCAAAACATTCGAGTCTACGACCTGAATGCGATTGCGTGTCATCAGCTTAATGACTCTCTCCGCAACATAGCCGCCCATCTGGTCGTTGATTCGCCGCCCGGACAGAATCATTTCTGGATGATAACCGACGGCTTGTGCTTTATAGGTGAGGTAATAGGGGTCTACGCCGATGCAATGGCCGCCAACCAGTCCGGGTCGGAACGGTAAAAAGTTCCACTTGGTGCCTGCTGCTTCAAGAACCTCAAGAGTGTCGATACCCAGCTTTTCGAAAATCAAAGCCAGTTCATTGATCAGCGCAATATTGACATCGCGTTGAGTGTTCTCGATGACCTTGGCGGCTTCTGCGACCTTGATGGAAGAGGCTTTGTGCGTGCCTGCGGCGATCACCGAGCGGTAAAGCGCATCAAGGTATTCCGCCACTTCTGCTGTTGAACCTGACGTCACTTTAACAATGGATGTGACACGGTGTTCCTTGTCGCCGGGATTGATACGCTCGGGACTGTATCCGGCAAAAAAGTCCTGGTTGAAGATCAGGCCCGATTCCTCCTCCAGGATGGGGCAGCAGACTTCTTCAGTGGCTCCGGGATACACGGTGGATTCATAGACCACCACATCGCCTTTCTTCAGCACCTTCCCCACCGTTCTGGAGGCGGCCTGAAGGGGACGCAGATCCGGCGTTTTGAAATCGTCCACTGGCGTAGGGACGGTGACTACATAGACATTGCAGTCCTTAATGCCCTCCAGATCGGCGCTGAAATCGAGCTTGTCCGCCTCAGCGAGTAGCTCCGGGTCCACTTCCAGGGTGTGGTCTTGGCCGGTCCTGAGCTCTTCGATGCGTTTGCGATCGATGTCGAAACCAATGGTGGGGTACTTCTTCCCAAACTCAACGGCCAGGGGCAGCCCCACGTAACCCAAGCCGATCAGTGCAACACGAGTTTCTTCAAGTGCGCGCATAGTACGTCCTTCAAAAAGTGCGGAAAGCAGGGCGGGTATTCTGCCTGAATGTTGGAGTTTTGACGATAACCCGGGCATATTGGGAGAAAGTTGCGCTTGGCAAGTGTCAAGCCTGTCACGTTTCCCTTCTGGCAATGTGTAATGGCGTTAAATAAAAAACCCGTAAAATTGAAATCCGGGGGATATGACGTACAATTGCCGTCGCATTAAGGAATGAGAAGATACCTGTCTATGGCGCTTTTTCCGGGAGATTGAAGCCGGAAAGCGATTCAGTTGTATCGAGACTAGTGTCCATTTGGGGCACTCAGGTACTCAGTGGTTTAGCAAGGAGCTGGCGTGGCGCACGTCCGTGTCTTCAGGCATTACATCCATCTCCCGTTCGCCATTCTTGGCTTGCTGGATTTTCTTTCACTCGTCAGCACATTTTACGTAGCGACCTTCTTCAGGTTCTTTGGCGACGTCGACCTTTTACTCGATTCCTGGACCTACGTCCTTCCTTCAGCCATCGTTTTCGGGTTGACCAACCTCATCGTCATGTTGGCCCTGGGTGTACATCAGGCCCATGTCGAAGAAGGGCTCTCAGGGCTGATGCTGCGGACGATCATGGCTCTTATATTGAGTCTTCCCCTTTCCACCATGGCCTATCTCGCCTTTCCAGACTGGCTCTGGTATATGAGTGGGGATGGAGTGTTAGCCTCGGCATCGGTCTTTGGCTTCTTCCTGCTCGGTATCTTGCGCTCTATATTTTTCGCCCTGGTCGGGGACGATGCCTTTAAACGGCGTGTATTGGTGCTGGGAGCCGGATTCAGAGCCAATCAGCTGTTCGATGATCTGCGCTCTCCGCTGAATCGAAAAGGCTTCACGCTGCTCGGCTTTGTTCCCAATCAGGAGAGCAAGGTCGAAGTCCCGGCAAAGAGCGTTCTAAATATCACGGGTAGCCTGCATGATTACGCAGTAAAACACGCCGTTGACGAAATCGTCGTCGCCGTGGATGACCGTCGCGCAGGTCTGCCGTTGGAAGATCTGGTCGAATGCAAGATGGAAGGGGTCTACGTTCTGGACGGGGCCAATTTTTACGAGCGCGAATCACGCAAAGTCGCGCTGGAGATGATCACCCCAAGCTGGTTGGTGTTTTCCGACGGTTTCAATCTGTCCTCCGTCTCCGGGTTTGGCAAGCGCGCCATGGATTTGGTGGCCAGTCTCGCTCTGCTGGCGGTAGCCAGTCCTTTCATGCTGCTGACCACCCTGGCCATCAAACTGGAAGACGGCTGGCGGGCACCGATTCTCTATAGTCAGGAGCGGGTTGGGCTCAATGGCAAGTCTTTCTACGTCCACAAATTCCGTTCCATGCGACCTGATGCGGAAAAGGGCGGGGCCGTTTGGGCCAAGAAACATGATGATCGGGTAACCAAGGTCGGTGCTTTCATCCGGAAAGTGCGGATTGATGAGTTGCCCCAGATCTTCAACGTGATCAAGGGTGAGATGGCGTTCGTGGGCCCACGTCCTGAGCGGCCGGTTTTTGTAGAACAGCTGGCTGAAAAGATCCCGTACTATAACGAAAGGCACCGCGTGAAGCCCGGCATTACGGGATGGGCGCAGTTGTGCTTTGCATATGCGGAAAGTGAAGAGGACAGCCGGGAGAAGCTGCGTTACGACCTGTACTACATAAAGAACCAGAGTCTGCTGCTGGACTTGCTGATCATTTTGCAGACCGTGGAAGTGGTGCTTTTCAAAAAAGGTGCCCATTAAAATCGTTTAAGGACTTGTGATCTGAGCTTCCAACAACGTTAGTATGGGAGCGGAAAGCAAGGTTGCTACCAAAACAGGCGCGGGAGCAGGGCTCCCGACCGCGATAAAATCGAAAAACGGCATGGGGAATGCTTTCATGGCACGGATGATTGTAGGCTTCGTTTTATCCACTTTTGTTTTGCTGGCAGGGTGCGCAGGCCCGCAGTATTCCAATGTGGACAAAATACAGGCGGCGCTGGAAAGTTCCGGAACCGGTGTGGATCAATACATCATCGGGCCAACCGATACACTGTCCGTTTCCGTCTGGCGTAACCCGGACCTGAGTATGTCCGTTCCAGTACGTCCGGATGGCAAGATTTCCGTACCGCTGGTTGGAGATGTTCAAGCCAGTGGCAAGACGCCTGAGCAGCTTGCCGACGATATCACCGCGTCCCTCGCAAAATACATCCGCGAGCCGGAAGTCAGCATCATTGTTACCAACATGGGCAGTCACGAGTTTACCCACCGCGTTCGTGTAACCGGGGCTGTCTCACAGCAAATCTCCGTTCCCTACCGTAAGGGCATGACCGTCCTGGACATGGTCCTCAGCGCGGGTGGTCCAACACCTTTCGCCAGCCTGAATGACAGTGTCCTCTACCGTCATTTCAAAGGCGAGGTGGTAGCCATCCCGATCAAGCTTGAGGATATCCTGAAAGAGGGCCGTATTCGCACCAACTATGCCCTTCAGCCCGGGGATATCATTACGATTCCGGAAAGAATGCTCTGAGTCTAAGGCGCTCTTTGCGAAATCGAGTACGAGCTTTTTTGTCCAGTATCGGCAGGTAATTATCTATGGCATTGCCCCTATCCCAGCTTCCTGGAGAGACCATAAAGGAAGTCAAAAAACATCGCTGGCTTGCCCTGGGGCTTTTCGCCCTGGTGAGCGCAGCGGTATTGCTTGCTGGGTTCGTTTATCCGTACAAGTACCAGTCCGAAGTGATGATCTTCGTGGACGACTCCAATATTGTGGGCCCGCTCATGGAAGGGGCCGCCGAACAGACCAAGATCAGTGATAAAGCGTCTGCGGCCAAGGAGTTGCTTTGGACCCGGGATATTGTGGAAAAAATAGCGACTTCCACAAAAATCTACGGTCCTGACGCCAAGACACTTTCGGCAGATAAACTGCAAAAACGCGTGGCAGCAATCCGAAGCGGCATCACAGTGGTTCCGCGCGGAGAAACATACTTTGCCATTCGTTATAACGGCTATCAGGCCGGTCGTACCTATCTGATAGCACAGCGACTTGGCCAGCTTTTCATAGAGCGGTCGAATGAGCAGAAGCGAAGCGAAAGCCGAGGCGCTTTTGAATTCATTGACCAGCAGGTCAAGGCTTATGAGGCGGAGCTGACTCAAGCCGAAAAGCGATTGAAGGAATTTAAATCAAAGCATACCGAAGGAACCGAGGAAGAAACCAACAGCAAGTTGGCATCTTTACGCGGAAAAATTGAGTTGGCACAGCTGGAGTTGCAGGAAGCTATTGCCAGCCGTGATTCACTGCAGAAGCAGTTAAACAACGTCAGTCGTAACATTAGCGTAGAAGCGGCACAGGATCGTTATGCGCAGCGTATCGATAAACTACAGACAGAACTCGATAACCTGCGGCTTCGCTATCACGACACCTATCCCGATATCGTCAGCCTTGAGGAACAGATAAAAGAGCTTAAAAAACAACGCCGCCAGGCCGTTGCTGAGGGCACGCTAAATAACAGCGCGCCGAGCTCTGACGGGACAGTTAACCCGCTTTATCAGGAACTCAAGGCGGCCTTGGTCAAAGCCAATGCTGACATCGAGCGCATCCAGACCAGGATCAAGAACCTCAACCAACTCCTGGCGGGTGAAGAGCAAAGGATGCAGAAAGTGCAGGCCAACAAGGCGACATTGGCTCAATTGACTCGGGATATGGAAGTCAACAAGTCCATATACGACGACTTGCTTAGGCGCCGCGAAAAGGCGCGTCTTTCCATGCACCTCGACGTCGAAGGGCAGGGCGCCAATTATCAAATTCAGGAACCCGCCCAGTATCCAACAGGACCTGAAGGTGTTCAGTTCAAGATGTTCGCTGCCGCCGGCTTGCTGCTGGGGCTGGTAGCACCATTTGGAACCGCAGCAGGTCTATTGCAGGTTGATCCTCGAGTACGCAGTATCAACGCGCTGGAAGAGGATCTGGGAATTCCAGTGTTAGGTCGGATTCCAGACGTATCCACGCCTTTTGAAGACCGGGTGAGGAAACGTAGCTATGTGGGAATCGGCCTACTAGCTGCGCTCGTGGCCATCGCCTACATTGCTATTGCCATAATGCGGGCCTTGGATGTTATTTAATGGCTGATTTTCGTCAAACTATGAATGATAAGACCGAGCACGATGATAACGCGTCCAACGACGACGAAAAGCGGAACGATCCCCAAACGCCTGCTCGCAGGGAAGAGGACGAGGAGTCGCGACTGCTCGTCCCCAGCTCTCTCGAGACTGGCTACGGGTCAGTCGATCGCTACGTCATCAGTAAACAGATCTCCAAGATGCAGGAGCCGCGGCGGCTCACTCCGGACGATCTGGAAGAGCGTCGAATTATCTATCCAGACTCGCCCAACCGGGCGGTGGTCAATCGTTTCCGGGATCTGCGGACGCGATTGCTGGAGATCAGTGGCGGCAATAACTTTACCCTGGTTGTAACGGGCGCTACGCCGGGTGCCGGTGCATCGTTCATGGCACTTAATCTTGCCGCGGCCTTTTCATTCGACCAGGCCAAAACATCACTCCTGGTGGACTGCAATCTGCGTGAACCGGTATTGCACAGCATGCTGGATATTCTGCCGGATGAAGGCCTCACGGATTTTCTCGATGACCCGGATTTCGACATTGCCCGGATCATCTATCCAACCGGGATCCCCCGTCTGCGGCTGATCCCGGCTGGTAGCCGTCGGGAATCGCCCTCGGAATTCTTTACATCTTTCCGGATGAAACAGTTCCTTCAGGCTATCCGACGTCGCTATCCAGACCGATTCATCATTCTGGATACGGCAAGCATCGACGAATCACCAGACGCGCGTATCCTCACCGAACTTTGTGATTACTCCATGTTGGTCGTTCCACATGGGCGGGTCTCGGCAGATCAGGTACAGCGGGCAACAGAAGCGTTGCACAGTGACAAATTCGTGGGAGCGGTGCTGAATGGCTAGGATGTTCGGGCAGGGAAGCACAACCATCCAACATTGCCGCAGTGCCCTGGCCCGACGAACCAGCGCGGCCGCCGTAATGGGTATGCTTTCTGGCGTTACCGTGCTGTACGGTGAGGCGGCATTCGCTGAGCCGGTTCAAGTCGACACCGGGGTGTCCGCACTATACTCAGATAATATGGATCGTAGGGAAAATAACCCGGAGTCGGACATTCGCTACCGGCCTTTTGTCGCGATCAACCATATCACTGACCCCGGGACCTGCGAGTCACGTTTGGCCAGTGAAGTGGCCTATCTCTTCTATGAGAACAACACCAGTGATGACCAATCCGAAATTAGCCTCGGTTGGGACGGGGATTGCGAGATTGGCTCATATTTGAGCTGGATGGCTCATGACTCCATTCGTCAGGTAGTATCTGACAATCGGGCAGTCGATACGCCGAATAACCGTGAACGCCGCAACGTTTTCGAAACTGGTCCTCGCTTGGAAGTCCCTTTGGGTCGTACAACCAGTTTTTTTTCCAGCGTGAAATGGCAGAAAACCAGTTTCCAGGACACCGAAGAGGATGACAGCGAACGCTGGATCGGGAATGCGGGTTTAAGCCGCCAGTTCTCTCCTTACATGACCGGCTCACTCCAGTATTCGCTAACTGATGCCGAGTTCGAAAATGGTGATACGCTCACGCAGAAAACCACATCGGTCGGGCTGGAGCGGCAGTTCAATAAGAATCGGGTTTCAGGCCAAGTCGGCTACAGTCAGCTTGAGAGCGAAACGGCTACTTCCACCAACGATTACGACGCGGTCACCTGGGACCTTTCAGCCTCTCGTCAGCTTGATGCGGCCCGGAGCGCCCGTCTTTCGGTTTCCCGTCAACTTACCGACACCTCGACCGATATCGACATCCAGCTTGGTGGTATCGATTTTACGCTAACAGATACTCAGGCTTTGGAAATCACGGTATTTCGATTGGACTATGAGGAAGCCTTCCAATCCGGTTTGTCAGCAAACCTCTTCACAACCTACACGTCTTCTGACTATGTCGAAACCGAACGAAAAGAGACGAGTTGGCAAACCGGCTTGAATCTCGCTCAGCAAGTTTCATCGCTTGTGACCTTCCAGGGGGCGCTTTCATACGAGCGTGAAAGGTTTGAACCTGAAGGCTTGAACTCAAACCTCTATCAGGCGTCTATTGGCATTGACTATCAGCGGACTCAAGATCTTCGTTTAGGAGCGTCGGTGGGTCACAATCTTCGTGATGCGGATGCGCAGCTCATAGACTACCGGGAAAACTGGGTGAAGGTCTCGCTGAGCTACAACCTGCGGTAAATAATGGATGTAACCATGGACGCCCCGAATCGTACCATCAATGCGCTAACAATCGACGTTGAAGACTATTTCCATGTAGCCGCTCTTTCAGAAGCGATAAGCCAAAGAGAGTGGAGCCAGATGGAGTACCGCGCTGATGCCAACACAGAGCGGTTGCTCGAGTTATTTGAGACGTTTGGTGTGAAGGCGACTTTCTTTGTGTTGGGGTGGGTGGCTGAAAAATCACCACAGCTTGTCAAAAAAATTGCCAACGCGGGCCATGAAGTCGCCAGCCACGGTTATAGCCACCAACTGGTATACAACCAGACTCCAGAAGTTTTCCGAGAGGAAACGATAAAGTCGAAAAAGCTGATTGAGGACCATTCAGGGCAGCCTGTTTTAGGTTATCGTGCTGCCAGTTATTCGATAACAGGTTCCTCTCGTTGGGCATTAGATATACTGGCCGAAGCGGGATTTGAGTGGGACTCCTCGATTTTCCCCGTTCACCATGATCGGTATGGGATGCCTGGCACGCCACGTTGGCCGTATCAGCTTACAACGGACAAAGGTCATGAGCTGGTAGAGTTTCCGTTGAGCACGATCAAGCTGTCGGGCTTCACCTTGCCAATTTCAGGTGGTGGTTATTTCAGGCTATTTCCTTACTGGTTTACCAAGTGGGGTTTGAAAACGATTAATAAACAAAAAAGGCCGTTCATTTTTTATCTTCATCCTTGGGAAATAGATCCTAAACAGCCAAGATTTAATGTCAGCGCACTATCTAAATTTCGTCATTATAATAATTTGGCCAAATGTGAAGGACGGTTGCTTCGATTACTGATTGACTTTGAGTTTTCTACTGTTTCGAATGTCCTGGCAGAAATGGGACTGTACGATTCTCAATCAGTAGCAGCCATTTAAGGGTTCAGGATGTGCTGTACGGTCCTCAAAATATGACTAAAGCCGATGACATTAAAAAAGAAGTTGAGCAGCTTAAAGAAAGGAAAGGGCAGCTTTCGCGTGAAATAGGGGCTTTGAAGTCACAAGGGACTCATCTCGATAGCCTTATAAAGGAAATGACGGACATATCTGCTCAGTTAAAAAGAGCAAACAAGGCCCTTAAAAAAGAGCTCAACAAACAAGACAGTTCAAAAGATGTCAGCTACGACCTGACTACGGTTAAGTTTCCTTTTCCTGAGCGTAAGGCTGCAAGGGTGTTGGGGGACGCTCGTAGCGCAGAATTAAGGGAACAATCTAACCGTTTTGTCGATGCGCACCCTTTGTCCGCTCCCTATCACAGAATGGATGTAAGGGACTTCATTGAAGAGACCTATGGTCATACCACCAACTACCTGTGTGCGGTTGACGAAACGGGTGGCGTGATAGGGGTGCTCCCTCTCGTTCAGCTAAAAAGCCGGCTTTTCGGAAACTTTATCGTGTCAGTTCCATACTTTAACTATGGAGGCGTTTTAGCAAACAACCATCACACCGCTTCGCTTCTTGTTGAAGAAGCAGTCAAGTGGGCCAGGGAGCTTCAAGTCAGCCACATGGAAATGCGGCCGATCAAAGACAGTGGACTGCAATGGCCGCAACGGACGGATAAGTGCACTTTCTGGTTAAAGTTACCCCCTGAAACAGATGCGTTATGGCGGTCTTTCAAACCTAAAGTCAGGGCGCAAATAAGGCGGCCTGCAAGCTTGAAGCCGGAAGTTGTCTTTGGAAAAAAGGAGTTGTTACCGGAGTTCTATAGGGTCTTCAGCGCGAACATGCGTGATTTGGGAACCCCGGTTTACAGTAAGCGGTTTTTTGCAAAACTGCTGGACCATTTCACGGACACGACACTGGTCGTTGTAAGGCTTGAAGGCAAAGCGGTTGGTTGTGCCTTTTTGTGGGGTGGTGATAGGCGCCTGGAGATTCCCTGGGCATCGACGCTTAAGAGCACGAACAAGCTTGGCATCAATATGTACATGTATTGGCGGATACTGCAACATGCCATAGAGAAAGGCTTTGACTGTTTCGATTTTGGGCGATGCACAATAGACAGCGGAACTTATAAGTTCAAGAAACAATGGGGCGCTGAGCCTGTGCAGTTGCATTGGGACTATTGGCTCGCTGAAGGTCAGGAAATGCCGAAACTGAATCCCGATAATCCAAAGTATCGAATGCTTATAAACATTTGGCAAAGGCTTCCTGTATGGGTAACCCAGTGGCTGGGGCCGCCCGTCGTGAAGTATTTGCCTTAGCCGTCTAGGTATCGTTCATGGACAAGTTCAAGGACGAAAAGGACGAGTCTTTCTTGGGTGGAGATGCTGTTATCAGTGACGGGTTTGATGAACTGATCGTTCAGGGGAAGACCTTTATTGATCTTTTCCTGTGGCATGCCTCGCGTTCCCCGGAAAAATGCGCCTTGGTATTTGAGGGTAACCAGTGGAGTTACCGCGATCTGCTCCGTGAGAGTTCACGTTGGCAGCAACAGCTCCATGAAAACGGTATCTCTCACGGCAATAGGGTCCTGGTCGGCCTGTCCAGAGGGCCTGAGCTGGTCGCTTTGCTTCTGGGTATCATGCGAGCAGGAGCATGTTATGTCCCCATTGATCCTTCCTTCCCACGAAAAAGGATAGAACTGATTGCCGAGAACTCGGGGGCGACTGCCGCCGTCCTTGATGACGAGATTAATGATCTTCATTTAGAAAATGAGATTCAACGTCTGAGCTCTGCAGAGCAGCCTGGAAATTCAGAAGAATCCACCCTGAAGGCGGTGACAAACGAGTCCGCACCCGAACACACGGCTTATCTTATTTATACCTCGGGCTCGACGGGAATTCCCAAGGGCGTACCGATCAGCCACGCTGCTCTACTGAATTTTCTTCTGGCGATGAGAGAGCGGCCCGGTATTGACGCTTCCGACAGGATGTTGGCGTTAACAACGGTGTCATTCGATATCTCTGTGCTGGAACTTTTTCTTCCACTGATTGCTGGGGCCTCGGTTCATCTCGTATCAAGAGATACCGCGGTCGATCCGAGGGCACTGGCCGAAAGCATTCAGGTCGGGAAGCCGACCGTATTGCAGGCCACACCAGCGACATGGCGTATGTTGCTGGAAAGCGGTTGGAAACCGGATCAATCTCAAAAGGTTCTTTGTGGGGGGGAGGCGCTCTCAATCGAGGTGGCAAGGGAGCTCTTGGCCGCCAGGGAACTATGGAATATGTACGGCCCAACAGAAGCGACTGTTTGGTCCAGCTGTCATCGGGTCGGTGCCGCCGATATAGCTCGGGGCAGAATACCCATTGGCGATCCCTTACCCAATGTTGAGTATAGGGTGACGCCCTCTGAAAATGGGGAGCAAACCGATACCAGCGAAGGCGAGCTGTTGATAGCGGGCGTCTGCTTAACGCATGGGTATTTTCGACGCCCTGACTTGAATGAGGAACGCTTCATAATCACTCAAGACGATCAGGGCACTGAAAGGCGCTTCTATCGTACGGGAGACCTTGTTGTAAAAGATTCCTCCGAAATTTTTTATCTGGGAAGGCTGGATAATCAAATCAAAATCCGGGGCTACAGGGTCGAACTCGGAGAAATCGAAGAGCATCTTCTTGAGGTTGATAGTGACATTTCCCAGGCCGTCGTTATCAAGCATTCAGATAACACGTCAGATGGGGTCTTGGTCGCGTTTGTTCGTGGCTGGTCGGATATTGACTTTGGGGCTGTTGAGGACGCGTTGCGTCAGCGCCTGCCCTCGTACATGGTACCGGGAGTTTGGAGGCAAATTCAGGAGTTCCCGTTAACACCAAACCTCAAAATCGATAGGAACACGCTTTCCAAGTGGGTTACCGATCGCCCTCAAGGGAACAAGGAATCAGGCGAGGCGGTTTCTGCGGACCTCAGCGAGGCCAGTTCGCAGGTAAAAGGTTTGGCCGCCTTATGGAAACAAGTCCTGGGAGTCTCGCCTTCAAGTTCAAATGACAGTTTTTTTGCGCTGGGCGGCCATTCTTTACTGGCCGCCCGTCTGTCTTTGCTTATAGAAGAACAGTTCAACAAACGAGTGCCTGTGGATGATTTGCTGGAACATCCTGTACTGGACCAGCAGATGGAACGCATTCAAGCATGTCCGCTCACGCCCTCGGTTCGCCAGGGCGAGGTTGCCAATGAAGAGACCGCACATACCCAGTCTTTGGCCATACCCCGCTCCAAAACTCAAGAAAGAATGCAAATAACGGCGGACCTGCTGAATCAACCGGAAATATTCAATGAATCGGAAGCCTATTGGCTATTGGGTAACGTTGATAAAGGTGCGTTGAAGGAAGCAGCAGGGCAGCTGCTCAAGCAGCACGATGCGTTTGCGATAAGGCATCGCGCTGATGGAAAAGGATGGTTGATTGTTGAACCCACTCTGGAATGGCAGGAAATGCGCTGTGGTCCAGAGTTGGACGATCCGGAATGGCTGAAAGCGGAACTTCAGAAAGAGGCAAAAAGGCCCTTCGATTTAACAAAGGGGCCATTGATACGGTTTAAATACTACCAGGCACATAATAAAAGCCTTCTTCAGATTTCCGCACACCATCAGATTGTCGATGGTCTATCACAAACCCTGATGTGGCAATCTATCCAAAGCTACTACCGAATGATCAGGGAGGGGCGGTCGATCTCCCCGGGTGAAGGTGCGGCATTTACACAATACCTTAATCAGGTGGACAAAAAGGCGAGTCCAGAGGATCAGGAATATTGGCGGCGTATTTTCAGATCTCGTCCACCTGTACTGAATATAGTGACTGATCGGCCTCGCCAACCCAGCCTGGACCTTCACAGCCGGCAAGCGAGCATCAACGTACCCAGAGAGCAATGGGACCAAACGACTCAGCTTGCAAGACGCTTAAACACAACGCCGTTTGCGATCATTCTCAGCGTTTATGGTCTGCTCCTGTCCAGTTATACCGAACAAGACGAATTTGTTATCGGTACGCCTGTGAGCCAAAGACCTTCTGAATGGGAAAAAACACTCGGTCTGTTCATCAATACACTGCCGTTGCGACTGGAACTAGGCGGGAAAAGTCAGCTGGAAGACATCGTTAAACATGTGCACGGCCGGCTGCTTGGGGCAATGCGGCACCAGGCGCTGTCATTTGATCGTATCGTTGAAATCGCGTCTCCAAGCAGGGATCCCAGTCGAACCCCCCTTTATCAAACACTGTTCACGTTCAACGATTTCAGGGATCGGCCCAGTGAGCTTGAAAAGCACGTCGAGATGCAGGCGCAGCCGGTCGATACCGGATTCAGCCACGCCGAACTGGTTATGTTTGCCGATTGTTACCAGAACGGTGTGCAGCTCCGCATGCAAGCTAGCCGCCAGTTGTTTGATAAGACGACTGTAAAGGCGATGCTGGCGCATTTTCAGAAACTTTGGGTCGGCTTGCTGGAAGGCACAAGTGGTTCTCCCTGGGACATTAGCCTCATTACGAGCACGGATAGCGCTAAGCTGGATTCTTGGAACGATACGAGTTCAGCCTATCCCCGGGATGCTTCCGTTTATTCCTGTTTTCATAGTCAGCTTGCTGGCTATGGCGACAATATTGCGATTGAACAGGGTAAACAGCGGATTACCTATAATGAGCTCGATAAAGCCAGCAAACGGGTTGCAGCAGCCTTGCTTGCGGCGGGTGTCGGTAAAGGCACACGCGTAGCAACTCTGGTAGACAAATCCTGGCAAGCAATCGCCGCCATTTTAGGGATTCTTCGACTTGGGGGAGTCTATGTTCCATTAGACAGGGCTTATCCTGTCCAGCGGATGCAATTACTCCTCGCTGAATCTCACACTCACTATGTGATTGGGCAGTACGCCGCCGATCAGTCAAGGATTTCCGGAGATGTCCAATGGATCGATTTGGGCGATGCGCTGAAAACTTCGGATAATTCGGCTCCGGAGACTGCCTCCACCGCATCAGACCCCGCCTATATCATGTTTACCTCCGGGTCGACGGGGGTCCCGAAGGGGGTCGAAGTCGTAAACAGAAACATCGTGAGGCTTGTCAAAGAGACGAATTATCTCAAGTTTGATGAAACCATTCGCTTTTTGATGAATGCGCCTATTTCGTTTGACGCTTCAACACTCGAAATATGGGGGCCTCTACTCAATGGCGGCACCCTCGTGATACCAGAACGCGAGACCCTGAATGCCAAAGCGTTAAGCGATCTGTTGCTGAGCGGTTCCGTCAATGCAGCCTGGCTAACAGCCGCCTTGTTTCATCAAATGGCTGAGCACCACGCTGATGCCTTTCGTAAGCTGGATTATCTCCTGTCGGGCGGTGATGTTTTGTCGGCTCGATGGGTGAGGGCAACGCTGGAGAACAATCCAGGGCTGACCCTCATTAACGGCTATGGGCCGACAGAAAACACCACGTTCACTTGCTGCTATCCGATGTCTGACGCCGCCGCTGTGCCAGACCGTGTGCCAATCGGATACCCGATCGCCAATACTCGGGTCTACATCGTCGACGACAACGGGCGCCAGTGTCCTCCGGGAGTTCCGGGGGAACTCTTTGCTGCAGGCGATGGTGTGACGAACGGCTACATCAATGCCCCTCAGCGTAACCGTGAAGTATTCGTTCCCGGTAAAGGCTTGATCAGCGGTGAGGAAAAACTCTACAGGACCGGAGACAGAGCGCGCTGGCGGCATGATGGAGTGCTCGAGTTTCTGGGACGCAAGGACCATCAGGTCAAAATACGGGGCTACCGTGTAGAACCCGGCGAGGTCAGCGCGGCGCTCGAAAGCTTTGATGAAGTCAATCAGGCCGTCACAACGGTTCAGAAAGGCAAAGACGACGAGTGCCACCTGATTGCTTACGTTGTGCTGGAGCCGAGCCTGGCGGAATGGACGCAAGCCAATACGTTGAAAAAATGGCTGGAAGAACGCCTTCCCCGATTTATGCTGCCCAGCGATATTGTGATACTGCAGGAAATGCCTGTCGATCCAAACGGAAAGATCGACCGCAAGGCCCTTCCTGTATCGGATCTTCTGACTCTGAAACAATCCAAAGGGGCCCCACCAGCGACAGAACGAGAGGCTAAATTACTCTCAATTTGGCAGGAGATTCTGGGCTCGTCTGAAATTAGCGTCACCGATGATTTTTTTGAGTGGGGAGGCTCCTCTCTCACTGCGGTCGAACTCTTTGGAAGAATTGAAAGTGAATTCGGCTGTGATCTGCCTTTGTCGGTCTTGTTAAAACATGGGACCGTCAGGGAACTAAGTGAACTGATTGGCGCTCGTGACGGCAATGCCGCAGCCGATACGGTGGCAAATCAGTCACACTGGAACAATCTTGTGGTTCTTGACGCAAAAGGACACTCCCGTCCCGTGGTTTGCATACACGCGGTGGGCGGGAATGTCTTGGGTTACAGAGAATTGCTCGACCTGGAGAATCTGAACAGGCCTGTTTTAGGTTTTCAGTCCAGCGGACTCAACGGCGTTGACATCCCACCTGACAGCATCCACAGGATGGCTGCCAATTATGTTGAAGAACTGATGCGCTCAGGCTATCAGGGGCCTTTCACCCTCGTAGGCGGATCCATGGGGGGGACCATTGCACTGGAGATGGCATTACTGCTTGAAAAACATGGGCAAGAGGTTGACTGGGTCGTATTGCTGGACACGATCGGCCCGGCCGGCCGCAAGCCAGAAATCGAAAATATCGATGAATCCCTTCTGGCGCGTTTTCGTCATAGTCTTAGGAGCCGGACAAGAAGCTACCTGAAGAAACTGCAAATCCAGTACTACCGTCAAAAGGGTTTACCTCTTCCAGTTAGCCTACGGCCATTTTTCATCAAAGAGCAGAATACGGAAGCACTGTACCGGCATTCAGAGAAACCGTATTCAGGCAATGTTCTTCTCATGAGAGCCCCAATACGCGAACAGGGGATTTATGCCGATCCTTATCTGGGATGGCAGGGCATACTCCGGGGCAAACTGGTCATAGAGCATATCAATGCATTGCACGAATCATTTCTGGAGTCGCCGGAAACCAAAGAGCGCCTCAACCAATTTTTTAACGAGAAAAATGCTGACAAGAATGACGTCTAAAGATAAGCGGTCTCAAGGCCGTGGGTGTCGGGGGCAAATGAGATGAGTAGAGTCTTGCACCTGATTGACACCACGGGGCCTGGCGGTGCGGAAACCGTATTCACTCAGCTGATTGCAGAGTTGTCTTCTGATTACGAGCCCATTGTCATTCTGCGCGGAGAAGGCTGGCTGGCTTCCGAGATCCGTAGCCTGGGAATCGAGCCAATCATGCTGAATTCCAAAGGAAGCTTTAACGCCCGGTACCTGATTGAGCTGCAGCGCATTATCAGGCAAAAACGTATACGGCTGATTCATGCCCACCTGCTCGGTTCCAATGTTTACGGCTCATTGGCGGGACTGCTGACGGGGGTGCCCGTTATCACGACCTTCCACGGTAGCGTTGATATCGGATCCAGCGAACGATTTTTGAGATTGAAATTCTTTATCATTAACCAGTGTGCAAGCGCCATTGTGAGCGTATCCCGGCGACTTCAGAAGGCTCTGAATGAACGTGCGCGCTTGAGTCGCAGAAAATCCATACTGATATACAACGGTGTGGCCCGACCGGAGAGCGCCTTTGCGGAAAATGATCTGAGGCAGAGTTTAGGGCTGTCTCCCGACGCCCGGATCGTAGTGTCCGTAGGCAATGTCAGGCGCTCCAAAGGGTATGAATACCTTGTTGAAGCGGTGCCGAGCGTTTCGGATGCCAAGACTCATTTTGTTGTCATTGGTGACCCCAAGCCCGCTTTGACAGATCCTCTCAAAAGCAGAGCGCAGGAACTTGGTGTCGCTGACCGGATTCATTTTATCGGTTTCCGCAAAGATGCCAGGCATCTTCTGGCTCAAGCAGACGTATTTTTGCTGCCTTCAACCGAAGAGGGTTTTTCTCTGGCTACCGTAGAAGCGATGTTAGCGGGTGTTCCCGTCATTGCCACCCGCAGTGGAGGACCGGAGGAGATCATTGATCCGGGTGTTAACGGACAACTGATTGAGTGTGCCAATGCCCGCGCCATAGCCCAGGCGATCGACAGTGCTTTGACCAACGCCCATACAGAACGCATGGTTATCCAGGCGCAGCAGGATGCGCAGAACCGGTTCTCTTTGAACACGATGATTGATCAGTACAAGGAGCTATATCAGCGTTTGATCGGCTCAGCCGTGGCGTAAGGATCTGATGTAGGCCTTAAGCTCGTACCAAAACGGAGCCATATCGGGCCAGCGATTGACTTCGTGACGGGTCTTGCGGTGGTAGGACAGAAACTGCAGCACGGCCATGAGTTTCTGGCTAACGGAATACCGGGTTGCCGGCGCTTTGAGCACCAGATAAAGGCGGTCCAGATCGCCAAGCAGCCATCGCAACCGGTTGCCCGGCGCGGGGAATTGTGACGGAGGCTGATAATGCGGGTCGTACACGCTGCGATAAAGAAAGTAGGGGAAATCGACACCTGCATCGATCGCCAGTTGCAATGACCCCCAGAAACGGGGATTAACTTCCATCAGGTAGGGGGTGCCATCAGCACTGACTTTGAACTCAACCATGGCGACGCCATCCCACTGCGCGCTTTCCAGCAGTTTGGTGGCGATTTGTTGCATATGCGTGTCAATGTCGCGGGATTCGCTCAGAACGCTGACCCCGCCTTCGGGTGGCTTTTCGCGGAGCCGGCGGTGGGCGAAAAAGCATAAGGGACGACCGGATCGGAACAGGGTGAATACGCCTTGACCTTCGCCGGTTATGAATTCCTGAACCATGAACGGATAGTTTTTGAACTGATCCTGCTGTAGTGCGGCCTTTAGGGCTTTTTCGTTACGGACAATGACCACCGATGTAGAAACAATCCGGTCCTCAAGCAGAATCTTGGAGAGGGCGGGCTTCAGAACAACAGGATATCGCTGGATGGACGATGTTGCTGATAGTAAAGCCTGGGCGTTGGCGTAATGCTGGCTTTCGGGAACCGGCAGGCCCAACGATTGCGCAAGCCGGGTCAGTTCACTCTTGTTGGCCAGCTGCTGTACCTGTTTATCGCTGGGAAACGGCAGTTTGACATGAGCCGGCAAGCGACTTCGGTTTGCCAGCAATACATAGGTACTGGCCTCAGTCATTGGGAGTATAAAGTCAATGCGGTGCGCCTCCACAATGCGCAAAACATCTTCCAGAAAACCTGCAGGGGTTCTGAAGGGTGATCGGTAAACAGCAGAATCGGAAGCGTATCGAGAAGCGCCGGCAAGCGTTCGCGGACTTTCGTCCGCAGTTGTCACCCAAAGGTCTTTTTGACCAAGCGTACGTGTGGCTGCAAGAGCAGAGCGTTGATTGGCATCTAAGACCAGGATTCGGTGTGGCATGGCGCTGTCATCACGTCTGAGGACGGAACCGGATAGTATCGGCAGCAATTGGTAGTGTCAAAAACAGTGTCGGCACAGTAATGTGCAGTTGCGTCCAGATCACGTATGATCGCGTTGCCGTGGTAAAGGGGGCGCTTAATTGCGGTGTAAGGAAGATTGAGTGGTTAAACTTAAGAACTGGTGGAAATACATCAAAGAGTGGTGCCTTTTGTTGCTGGGGGCTTATGACCGGTATGGTCATCTATCGCGCCAGTTACCCCCCAAACGTGTCATTTTCGTTTGTAAAGGCAACGTTTGCCGGAGCGTCTACGCGGAACGCTACTTGAAGCAAAGGCTGTTACCAGGTGACACCTCCATCAACGTGATCAGCTGTGGCCTGGCCACGGATGGGGGCATACCGGCAAACGAAGTAGGCACACAGGTCGCGAGGGAGAGAGGTATCGATTTGACGGGGCATGCCAGCCAAAAGGTGCAGGATCTGACGCTGTCTGCTGAGGATCTTCTGGTCGTCATGGAACCCTATATGGTCCCGGCGCTGACCAAAACCTGTGGCGCTTCGGTTATCATCCTGGGCATGTTGGGTAATGACCGAAGACCATCGATTGCCGATCCCTACGGCGAACCTGAGGCGGCATTTCGATCCGTTTTCTCAATTATCGAACATAAAGTCGACCTGCTGCATAAACAGTTGTTCTCATGAATCGACCCGCTTCTTTCGCAAAAGGTGGTCGCCGGAATCTAGCCGGCCACAAGAACACGCCACCGGATCAGGAACGCCTGTATCGGATGGACATAAAATATATGATCCAGACGATTCGCCACGAAGGGTGGGCCTTTATCCTGATCTGTACCTACCTGTTTTTCGAGTATGTGCGCCCTCAGTCGATATGGACTTGGTTGGACTTTCTACCTTGGGTGCCGGTTTTGCTGGCTGGAGCGTTTGTTGGATTGCTTGCGGAACAAAAAAAGCGGCCTGCACCGCATGTGCTCAACAAGCTTATGGTCGCCTATTTTGGGGTCGTACTTCTGTCCTCTCTGTTCTCTCAGTATCCGGCTGTCTCCTTTGATCGCCTATGGACCTTCTACAACTGGCTGATTATTTATTTTCTGATCGTCAAAATTATTACGACACCCGCGCGTTTCTTCATTTTCTTCCTTTCCTTTATGGTTTATAGCCTCAAGATGTCCCAACACGGTTTTATCAGTTGGGCACAACGGGGATTCTCTTTTGCTTCATGGGGCGTCACCGGGGCGCCCGGTTTCTTCCAGAATTCTGGTGAAGTCGGAATCCAGATGTGTATATACGTACCTATGGCGGCTGCCCTCGTTATAGGATTACGGCGCTATTGGCGGCCTTTGTGGCAGATCGTTTTTTTCAGCATGCCTCTAACGGGGATCGGTACCATCGTCGCCAGTTCCTCCCGAGGTGCCATGTTGGGGCTGGCAGCTAGCGGGGTAATGGCACTGGCTAAAACCCGATATTTCACCCGCACACTGATTGCTGTCACTTTGATTGGGTTAGTCGTCTGGCAAGTCGTGCCCGAAGGCTTCAAGGCCCGCTTCGACACGGCGGGAGAGGACAGAACCTCCCTACATCGCATCGAACGATGGGAAGACGGCTGGAAAACCCTCAACGAATTTCCGCTGTTGGGCGTCGGACACAATGCTTGGGAGCCATACTACGCGAGCCATTTCACGCCCAAGTATGAGGGCAGCAGAATGGTGCATAATGTGTTCATTCAGTGCGGCACGGAACTGGGCTATGCCGGTTTATTCCTTCTGGGGCTTTTAATTTTCTATTCCCTGAAAACAACTCGCGAAATCAGGCGTCAGGCGAAAGAAATCAACGAGCGCTTCTACTATTTTATGAGTTTTGGCTTCGATTTGGGGCTAGTTGGTTTATTGATCAGCGCTTCGTTTGTCACCGTCCTTTACTACCCCTACCTATGGATTTACTTTGCACTGGTCGCAAGCATGCAGGTGTCTTTCCAGAACGGAATCAAATCCGGAGCACTCAAGGCTAACCCTAAGGATGCTCAGGATTCATAATGCGCGAGAGTAACTCCAAGGAAAAGCAGCGCAACGTGTTGCTTGTTGACCAGGGCTTGTCGTTTGGCGGTGCGTTGGTGGTGCTCATGAGTATTGCACACAACCTTGAGCCCCACTTCCGGCCGATCATCGTCTCAGCTATTCAGGGCCGGGTCGACGAATGGATAGATTGTGGCAATATCCGCGTGGAGTCCTGCACGCCCGGTTATACGTATGTAAACCATTTTCGAAACCAGAGTCGAATTGCCCGCATCAGAAACAAGTGGCTTCGCAAGCTCATGGCCTACGTGGTTACTGTGATCAACGTTGCGAGCAATATTCCCTATGTATTGCGGCTTTGCAGATTGATTCGAAAACACCGTATCGATGTTATCCATTCCAATAACAGCGTTTTTGTATTACTTGCGGCGGTAATCACGCGCACGCCCTATGTTTGGCATTTTCATGGCATTCCGAGTGAACCGCCCAGCCTGTTGGAGCGGTTATTGCAATTCAGAGTGGATCAATACCTTTCCATTTCAAATTATGTGTCGCACGCGGCGCTAGAGCAGGGGTATCCCAAGAACAAGCTCGTCACAGAGCATAATCCGGTAGCGGATCAATTCATGACGCCTGCCAATCCGGAACTGCGGACAAGCACGCGTAAACGGTGGGGAATCCAAGACCGGGAATGTGTAATAGCCCTGTTTGGTCGGGTTATACGGTGGAAAGGTCAAATGGAATTTCTGAAAGCCGTAGCAGCCATGGAAAACATCGATTCCGTAAGAGTGCTGATCGTTGGTGGCGCGACCGAGGGTTTTGGGGCCGGTTATGAGCAGGAAGTGAGGCAGTTTGTGACCAATCAGGGCTTGGAAAAGCGCGTGACTTTTACGGGATTCGTGAAAGAGGTACGGGCACTTTATGAAGCGGCTGATATTATCGTTCACTCTTCTATCGAGCCTGAGCCCTTTGGGCTGGTAGTCACCGAAGCCATGGCATGCGCTAAACCCGTCATCGCGTCCGATCTAGGCGCACCAAGGGAGCTGGTGGACGAGGGTATCGACGGGTTTGTTGTTTCCCCGACGAACACCAGGGCATTGGCTAATGCTTTGGACCAGCTAGCGTCCGATAATGAACTGCGTGAACGCATGGGGCGCAGTGGCCGCAAAAAGATAATCCAGAAATTCTCTCCGAAGGATTATGCCTTACGCATGGAAGCCATCTACAACCGGGTTATTGGAGCGCGAATTAATGGGTGAGAATGCGTCCAACGAGACCCAGAGCCAATTGGGCAAACGTTTTCTGAATCATTCTGTTATCTACGGCTTGGCTATGGTCGCTCGCGCGCTTGCCGGTTTCGCGTTGTTGCCTATTTACACGCAGTACCTGGCGCCAAAAGATTACGGCGTGATTGAACTCTTAACCATGTTGATTGAATTTAGTGCCATATTTTTCGGCGCCAGGATCGGTCAGAGTTTTCTCAGGTTTTATGGCCTCGCCGATTCTGAAACTGAGCGGTCCAGAGTGCTTGGAAGCGCTTACGGTATGGTGGCAGGCACTCATGTGGGTGGGGTCCTGGTGCTGGTACTTGCCTCCACGGTGCTCAGCCGCGTGTTGTTCGGAAGTGAGGAATACAGCCATCTAGTTGCCTTGTTTTCACTGACTCTGCTGTTTGGTGGATTGCTTGAGATACCGTTGGCGTTCCTGCGGTCTGAATCAAAAGCTTTTCACGTTCTCGGTTTTTCCCTCTGGAAACTTTTCCTGCAAATCAGTTTGAACCTGCTATTCCTTGTGTATCTGGAAATGGGGGTGGAAGGCGTGGCGATTGCGTCTGTGTCCGCCTCGTTCATCGGCGCCGTAACCATTACGTTAATCGTGTTGTGGTATCGCCGATTCACATTTTCCTGGGCTTTGGCCAGGCAACTTCTTTCTTTCAGTGCACCGATTATTCTCGCAGCAGTCAGCATGTTTGCGATCACTTATGGTGATCGCTACTTCATCAGAATTAATATGGATCTGGACGCGGTAGGGGTATACGCACTCGCTTACAAATTCGGATTTATGCTCTTTGCACTGGGTTGGTCACCTTTTCAGACCATGTGGGATGCCGAACGCTACAAAATCTATAAGACGCCCCACCAGCATCCCGTCTTTGAAAAAGTATTTTCTCTGGTTTCGGTACTGGTCATTTATGTGGCTTTAGGAATCAGTGTTTGGGTTGATCCGGTATTGCGACTGATGTCCGATCCAGCATATTGGGCGGCCGCGGATATCGTACCGATCATTCTCTTAGGGTATGTTTTTCTGGCCTGGACAAGTTTTCTCAATATGGGTTTATTTGTTAAAGCCAAAACCCATTATTTCGGCAATATCACTCTCGTAACGGCAGTTTTCTGTCTCGCTGCCTACGCTATCCTCATACCCATTTTCGGACTTTTCGGCGCAGCTATAGCTACGACGCTGACGTTCTTTTTAAGGCTTCTCGCCATTCACCGCTTTTCGGTTAGGGAGTTCAATATGGGATTACGGTGGTATCCACCGATTATGGCGCTATGTCTGGCCGGGGCTCTGATCGTGGTTAAATTCTATCTTATACAGTTTTGGTGGCCTTCAGCGGTTGCACTGATTCTTTCGCTTGCGTTTCCTGTATTGGCGGTGATGTTGGGAGTGGTCCCTCTCCATCGCATTCGAGAGACTGCAAGAATTGTTTTCAAAAGACGGCAACACATAGCGAGTTAAACAAAATGAGCCGTGTTAATCTATTCGTTGTGGGCGCTATGAAGTCTGGTTCGACTACCTTGCATGAGTATCTCGAGCGCCATCCGGCCATCTATATGTCTCCGGAAAAAGAGCCTGGTTTTTTCGTCCCGGAACTGTGGAATGGTAGAGGGGAAGACGAGTATAAGGCGCTTTTCGAAAATGCTGGCCAGGTAGCTTATCGCGGCGAATCGAGTACGCATTATACCAAGCTACCGACTTATACTGGCGTGGCCGAAAGGATCTGTCGATACAACCCTGAAGCCCGAATCATTTATGTCATGCGGGACCCGATTAAACGCCTTTTCAGCCATTACCGGCACGCGGTGCGAGATCTTCATTTTTATGGTGAAACCAGGCCGATAATCCAAGCTATTGAAAAAGATCCGATGTACGTCGCGTATTCGGACTATGCCATGCAATTGAAGCCATATCTGGAATTGTTTGGTAAAGAACAGGTGTATACGCTTACTTTCGAAGACCTGGTAAGCAACACTCAAGAGGAGATGGCCCATATCTTTGATTGGTTGGGCATAGACAAGACTTTTGAGATAGGGGAGACCATAGCGGCTAATCAGGCCCCCCAACGTTTCAAGAAAGCCAGGGGTAGGGGGGTCCTTAATCGTCTTCGTTATTCCTCTGGATGGGGCGTGGTAGCAGGTTTAGTCCCCAAGAGATTGCGGAAACTCGGGACAAAACTTTCGGAGACGGAAGCGACAGATGTACTCACTGCCGAGGACAAAGAGGCGGTTCGACTCCGACTTAAAGCCTATTTCGAAGAAAGAATAACCGAACTGGAGCGGCTGACCAGCCGGCATTACAACCGGTGGGAGTTATAGGATGAAAAGCACAGGACGAGCCGGCCCTGATTTTATCTGTATCGGTGCTCAGAAAGCCGGTACAACTTGGCTATATGACCAGCTTATCCATCACCCTGAGGTGTGGCTTCCGGTCATTAAAGAGCTCCATTATTTTAACTTTGCCAAACCGCATCCAGAATTGGCCGGCGTAGAAGGTTATCCCTGGGGTGGCCCTTTTGATCGAATGCGCTTTCTTAAAACCAGGCCAACTATTGAAACCTTTAATTGGTTGGTAAGATACAATTTTATGCCTAAGGGGCCGGAATGGTATCGGAACCTATTTCCAATAAAGGTAAATAGAGCACGCGGTGAAATGACGCCGGCATACTCCACATTGGACCGAGCGGGTGTGGAATTTGTGCACTCTACAGTACCAAAGCACTGTAAGGTTTTTCTCATTCTGAGAGATCCTATTGAAAGGGCTTGGTCCGGCCTCAAGATGAATTATCGCTGGCGGGGCGAGCAACTCGATGAGGATATAGCCTCCCTGAGGCAAGAATTGCTGAAACCCAGCAATCGTATCAGGTCTGCCTATGCGTCAATCATTCCATTATGGGAATCCTACTTCGAGGGACGTTTTAAGGTATTTTTCTACGACAATTTGGTCGCTAATCCAGAGGCGTTTTTACAATCGATATGTCGATATCTGGAAATAGATGAGACGTGGCAATCTCCGGTTTTGGATACGAGATCAAATGCTGATAATAAAAATATCAATATTCCGTCTGAGCTCTATGAGAGCTTATTGGACGTCGTTGAGCAAGATTTGAAGTTTATCCGGCAACGTTACGGAACTAGTGCACCTAAATGGGCTTATGCCAGCAAGGAAGAATATGGAACAGCAAAGTAAGCCAATTAAGGTTCTTTCAACCTTAGATATGACAGGCTATTCTGTTGAAGGGGTAGAAGCTGGTTTTCAGCGTTTTGATGTATCTACATTTTCAAAATTTATCTCATCATTGTATCAGTTGGTTAGGAAGTCTCGGGACTATGATGCAATAATGTTTACTTCTGGAACGGCCTTGACACTATTAGCTATTATGATGGTTAAGTTGCTGAGGCCAAGTAATAAAATATATATATTTGACTTGATTCTAAAGCGACCTAGGTCCCGAAAAGAAAAGATTATCGCATTTATTAAGCGGTTTTTTCTGAAGTTTGTGGACTGTTTTATGATGATAAACAAAAGCTGGTCTGGCTACAGTTATTATTATGGAGTGGGAGAGGATAAGTGTATATATATTCCTTTTAAAGCAAACAACTATAAGATACATAATAATTTTAAAATACGTAATAATGGATATGCGTTGTGTTGTGGCGCAAGCCAAAGAGATATTGACACGTTGGTGAAAGCAGGTCGTCTAACGGATACTGAGATTAAGATACTGCTGCCGAAACACATGGAATCGGCGCACAATACTAGATTTACGGCTAATGATATTCCCTCGAACGTAACGATAATCAGAGAATTTCTAAAGCGGGACGATTGGTATCGTTATATGGCAGAGAGCTTTTGTGTTGTTATACCTATTATTGAAGATACGCTTCAACCAGCAGGTATTAGTGTTTATCTTGAAGCCATGATGTTTAGAAAGCCGGTCGTTATAACCAAGGGTAGTTCGACTGAAGGTATATTGGATGACAATGTTCAAGCGATTATGGTCCCTCCTAATGATCCTCGCGCCATAGTTTCGGCGCTAAGTCGTTTGAGTAATGACCAGCAGTTTTACGATGAGCTTGCAGAGAATGGTTATCGTTATGCTTCTAGCCTGCAAGACCACAGTCGTATGGTTTGCGATATCCTGAAGAGCTTTAGAAAGCCCGAGGTTGTTTTCACTTAAAAAGGAATTTGTTTAAGATTGTAACATTTTGTGGTTATGAGACGTGCTTTTCAACCACACAAAAAGTAATAAACAGTGGTTTGTTAAAATCCGTAAAATCGTAGACTATGAAATAGTGGATCGCTGGCTTTGATCTTAGGTAATGCTGATATGAATCTTAAAACTTTGATACCCGCAATCTTGATGCTTTTTGCTGCTAGTTACGCGACGGCGTGGACTCGTTCGATTGACTTCAACGACGGTACAGTAGGCGCAAAAGCTGAAACTCAGACAACATTTGATGGTGCGGCTGGTAGAACAACGTTTTCCAATGATGTCTCTCTTGATGGATCCAACAGTGCCAAGATGACGATTTTGGAGGGTGAAACCGGGTTCGGCTACTGGGGTGGGGTTCTAAACTTTCCAGATGATCTCTATAAGGGAGATCAATTTTGGGCGTCATTCTATATGTATGTCCCTAAAGATTTTGTCTTTTATGCAGAGGGTAATGGCGCACTTAAATTTTTGCGAGTAAGGACCCGTGCTGCTGATCCGGATACTATTGGCGGTTTCAACGACTTCCAGATTATGGACGATGACTCCTTTAACGGCGCAGTGTATCGCTACATTAAGGAAGGAGCTGCGGGCCGAGGCTGGAGATACATAGGAACTCAGGCAGAGAAGGAAACCCTACTGCCTAGGGGAAAGTGGTTCAAGGTAGAGATTGGAGCGTCATTCGATTCGGTGCCCATATCAGAGGGTGGGACTGCCTACTTTAGGTTATGGATCGACGATAAGTTGGTTTGGAATGGAGAAGATGTTCAGACACTGACGAATAGTCCTGATTGGGCAGATTCCTTGTTCTTCTTCACCTATTGGAATGGAAAGGCTCCTCAAACCCAGTCCCTATACATTGATAACATCATAATGACTTCTGATAAACCTAATAATTATGACTCCGAAGGGCACCCGTATATAGGTAGTACCAATTCCGTGGAATGGAAGGCGCCCCCTGCGGCAGTGCAGTTGCAGGTTCAATGATTATATGGAGCTGAGTTTTATTATTCCGACTTTGAATGAAGAGCAAGGGATTGCTCAAACGATAAATCGGATTCGTGACGTCATGGATGGTGTCAGCCATGAAATAATTATCGTTGATAACGGGTCCACCGACAACACAAGAGATATAGCTAGCAGTTTGGCAGATGCCGTATTTGTAGATAGCGAAAAAACTGTTGGAGGGCTTAGAAATCTCGGGGCTTCGCATGCAAACGGTGCGGTATTAGTTTTCAATGATGCGGATGTTCTAATAACCAAGGAGTGGTTGAGCGATTTAAAATCTACCTACCCAAAGATTGTGAGTGAAAAAATCGTTATTGGTGGGGCTCTCGATGTTTCTGATCCAAAAAACCTAATCCATAAATACTGGTTTCAACCGCTACTAAATAAAAAGAAAAGCGCGGATGTAAATTACGTAGGTACTGGGAATATGGTTGTGTCAAAGGCTTTTTTCACAGCTTGTAAAGGCTTTGATGAAAAGCTTGCTACGGGGGAAGATTATGACTTTTGCATTAGAGCTAAAAAAGATGAAGGATCTATTGAATATCACGCAGATATGAAAGCATTACATGAAGGATATCCCTGTACCTTTTCAGCTTTTATCAAAAGGGAGTTCTGGCACGGTAAAGGGGATGCTCGATCATTATCAGCGTTTTTTAGCTCTAAGGTAGCATTAGCTTCGTTTTTATTTGTTCTATTGCATATCTTTATTGTCATTTCACTACTACTACACTGGAGATCATTGGCTTTGGTAACTGTGGTAGTGGTCGTGTTATTCGCAATTGCCTTGTCGTTTTATAGGACCAGTGCCCGACTAGGACTCGAAGGGCGTTTTTTTCATTTACTTTTAACGTTCGGTTATCTTTATGCGCGCGGCTCCCGCGCCATCGTTTAGCAAAAAAGCACTTTATTGCGAATAACTGCATCAGCCTCCATTCTACTAGCTATCACGTCTCCTTATTCCTTCCTTAAGTGCTTTACCTGACCCAATATATGTCAATAAACTATACACATATATTGTGGCCGTCTGTTTGAGTAATCCGTCCCATATGCGCAACTTGCCACAATACAGCAAGAAGATAGTTCATGGTATTTTTTTTGCAGAAATAAGAGGGCGGTAAACCAATAAAAACCATGGAGGTTGATATGTTACTTTATAGAAGGCTATTGAAAGTTTGGGTGCCCGTATTTTGTGTGCTACTAAGCCAGGTATCGTTTGCTGTAGTTATCGATGCTGATGATTTTAGTTTGGGCGAAGATGTTTCAAGCTCTTTTTCTGGTGTGAAGCTTTCTTTTGTTAAAGGTACAGGAAGAGGATCACCTGAGGAATATTCGCCGTTATATGTGAAGTCCGGAAATTTAGGGTGTAGCGATTCCAATTTTTGGCCCTGTATTAATAACGAAAAAATCTTGGGTGATATGACCCATCAGATATTGCATATATCTGATGAACAATATATTAAGGATGCAGGGCTCTTTCAAGGAATACGGTTAGACGTAAAAGGAGGTATCGACAAGATTACGTTGAACGGAATGAGTCCTTTCCCAGACCCCTTTTCCGTTTGGACGATCCTTCAAAATGGGACGGTGGAACCATGGAAGAACCACGCCCTCCAAAATACTTACGTCGGTAAGGGGCCGGAAGGAGGCTACATAGAGCAGAAAGCAGTATATATGAGTGATAATAAGGTTGATTCGGTCATTGTAGGTGGCTCTGACAGTATGCTTGCGGTCAAAAAAATCGCTTTCAACGTTCCTGCTCCTACCCCTAATCTGTTATTGGCAGCTGGATTGATAGGGCTCTGTTTAAGGAGTATAAGGAAAGGAGAGGCCTAGATAGCTGTAGTTTCCTAACAGGCCAGTTTCAATCGGTCTGTTAGGGAATGAGTTGGCAGGTCCCTTTATTGACTGTATTCTAAATATTTTGGAGGGCTTTATTAAGTTAGGAACATTAATTGCCTAGTATGGGATAATTGTAGTAAACGAACCATGACCGTGTAGGATTAGCGGTTGAGTCAGGTTTCTTTTTTTTCAATTGAGGGGTCAGGGAAGATGGCTAAAAAACTATTGATTGTAGCTTGGTTTGTTTTGGTTGAGGCGCAGGTCGCGCTTGCCACACCCGTATCTTATGGCTTTTCAGGCCAATTTACAGAGCTTACTGATAGCAGGACTTTTCCAGATTGGGAGGGGTTTCAGGAGTGGTATCCTGGTCAGAATGATAGCTTTTCAGGATTATTGGTTTGGGATAAAGACGCCATAAAAGATAGTGATGATGTTGATGCATACCCTTGTAGTGCTTATTTATGCGGAGGGGTCACTGAACTGAGTTTGGTGTTTGGCGAGACGAATATCAATATCTATGGAATCTCGAAAGCTAATCCTGTATCTGTTCGGTCAGAAGGCAAGACAATGAAGATTCTATCTACTATTGGGATGGCCCAGCCTGTGGCCTCGCATCCGAGTGGGTTGTTTCTTATAGATAATTTCCCTTGTAATTTCGTTTTTGATGATGAGCTTCCCGATCTTAGATCCATAGAAGAGCTTCCTCAAGATGGCTTTTTATCTGGAAGTTTAGAGTTTACAGATAGCCAGCAGTTTGATCGTGCTCGCGGTGATATTACGTCTTTTTATAAAGTCGATGAGCCAGGCTCGTTAATACTGACGTTGCTTGGATTCGTGTTTTTACTGGGTTCTAGCTTTGATGTAAACAATATAAGAATTTCACTGTTAGCGTTCCGTTTTAAAAAGGCTACGTAGCTTTAAAATCAGAATATTAATTGCGGCCTTAGAGCTGGGTTTCGTTAAAAAGGACGTGGTATAGGCGCGCTCAGCATCTTCAAGCAGTCCCTGAGCCTTATAGTTCCAGCCTAGATCTAAGAAACGGCTCTTTATTGACGCATTAAGAGCGCTATGATGTGGTTCGTGTGTTATTTTCGCTTTTAGACTCAAGAGAATATTTGTATCCGACTTTAACTGGCGAAATTGGTTTTTAGACAGATTATTTTCTCCCATGCCCATTTTCGTTAGCGGGGTCGAGACATATATAGCATCAGTATGAGTTAACGCTCGTGCAAAATACTCCATATCTCCACATACTTTAAGGGTTTCATTCCATGGATCTATTTGAGTGACAAGGTCACTACGCATAACAACGCTGCTAGGAAATATCGGGTTTCCTGAGGTGAGCAGCCTAAACGCTAACCTCGATTCTATTACATAACTATTTTTATCTATGCAATTCTTAGTAGAACAGAGTTTGTTATAAGCCGGGAAATAGTCAGAATGTAAATTCTCATACCTTTCTCTACGACCATCTTTTCTACGAAAGCGACTAATATCATGGAATGCAAATCCTATTTTTGGATATTTTTCCATCAATTGTACTATTTTTTGTAGCTTCCCAGGTTCATACTCATCATCTGAGTCCAAGTGCGCAAAGTATTTCCCATGCCCCGCTTTGGTTGCGACATTTCTTGCACTT
Organism: Marinobacteraceae bacterium S3BR75-40.1; assembly: GCA_042862465.1. Lineage (GTDB taxonomy): Bacteria > Pseudomonadota > Gammaproteobacteria > Pseudomonadales > Oleiphilaceae > JASTVH01. The sequence goes on from JASTVH010000005.1 coordinate 302,755, forward strand.
GAAACCCCCCCATTTTCCTTTGTAATTAGCCTGCAATTTTTATAAATGGAGAGGTCGACCTCATCCTCTACGGAAGGGGTCGACCCATCATCTACGACAATGATTTCGCTATTTGGATAATCTATACTTTCTATTGCTTCTTTCAAAATGTCGTTTCTGTTATAGGCTGCTATGATTACGGTAACTAAAGGCCACTCCATTGCTTTAACCTTTGTTGATAACCTGTATTAGATGTATATTTTATACGGTTGCCAGTCTTTTCAGGTTTTCTATTTGTTTTTCTTGGCTAAATTGTTGGCTGATTCGTTCGACTGCATTCTGAGCCATCTCATTCTGCAGGCGTGGATTGTCTGCAAGTTTTATCAATTTGTTAGCAAGCGCGTTGTAATCCAAAGCTGGAAATTTAAAACCGGTCACTTCATCTTCGATCGCTTCGTTTAGGCCAGGCAAATCTGAAACCATAAGAGGTAAGCCAGATGCTTGCATCTCCAATGATGATACAGTGAAGGAGTCCCAACCAGTAGACGCGATTACACCGGCATAACAGCTCCTATGTAATTTATTGAGATCTCTTCGATAACCTCCAAAAAATACATGCTTTTTGGCTTTGTTAGAAAGTAGTTCCTCATAAGGGCGCTCTTCTCCAGGCTGGTTTCCGAAAAGAATAAAAGAAATGTCATCCCTTTCTTTTGTTATCTTATTTGCAGCCTGGACTATGACATCAACCCCTTTCCTTTTCTCGAAATGCCCTGAATAAAAAACCAGTTTTTGGCTTTTGTCTATAAAAAGCTGGTCGTGAGCGTAAAATTGGTCTTCCTTTTTGGGTTTGTATTTACTAGTGTCAATACCAAGATGGCAGACTGCCGTATGGGATATCGGTATTCCGCGCCCTTTGTACGCCGATTCTTGCATTGCCTTTGATTCGAAAATATAAAGATCTGGCTGGCTAGGATAGAGGCTTATTTCAATTTTTTTAAGTAACAGCTTTATACCATAATTTAAACTGCTCATCGGCGCTCCCCAATAGGACACGATCTTATTAATCCCAGAGCGCCGTGCTATCTTGTAATAGGACCGTTTGGGTGGCTGATCAAAACCAAATATTATATTTATTTTATTTTCATGTATGAAATTTCCAAATCTATCAAGCTCGGTTTTTTCTTTGGTTGTAGGGTCGAATTCAATATAATTTGAAAAAGTAGAAGGTGCGTAAGTTGGATATCCATGGGAATACGACGGGTAGCACAAAAATATATTACGCGGATCCCCGGTTATTTTTAGCGCCATCTCCCAGAATATTTTTTCCAGTGTTTCTATGGCATAGCCTGTATTCGCTCGGCAATGATATAAAAGAAGTATCCGAGGCGGAGTACTTGCACCGTCTTTTGATGGGGGTTGATGTTGGTATCCCATTGATTTTCTCTTTCCTATCATGGCGTCAGAATATTTAAATATAGAGTGATGTATTTTTTAATGTTTTCTTGTACACCAAATTTAGTCCTTAGGCCCGACATATTGTCTTGTGACAGTTCTCGAAAGTCATGTTTTTGGAGCGTGCTTACAACTGCGTTTGCGTATTTTTCCGCTTCTTGATGCTCGACCAGATAGCCTGCTTTACCGCCATCTAATACTTCCGGTATTCCGCCAACATTGTGTGCGATGACTGGAATTTCCAAAGCGAGTGCCTCAATTAGTGTCATCGGGAGTCCTTCATGATCTGACGTCATCAAAAGAGCATCAAGTTCTGTCATTGAAGGATAAACTGGGCTCTGAAAGCCCTTGATCGTAATCTCTTTTTCCAATCGTTTTTGGTGGATACGGCGCTCAATATCTGCACGTGAAGGGCCGTCACCGATAATCCAGCCTTCTACATTAAGATTGTGTTTGTTAACTAATAAATCGATAGTATCTACAAAGAGGTCGATTCGTTTTACTGGAACGATTCGGCCAACGATTCCTAATTTTAAAGAATCCTTTGCTGATTTTTTTTTATTTTTTTGGGGTAGATAGTCATCACGTAATTGGTCGATATCAATGAAATTTGATATATGATGTACTTTGCGGCCGAAACGTTGAGAGAGCATATCGTATAGTTGCAGGGAGACTGCGATAATGGCGTCCTGATAAAAGCGTGAGACCAAGTTGTCCAAACCGTTTGTAAGATGTTTATCGATTCGGTGATAGGGAGCGCGTGTTTCGGGATTACCATGAGCCGTTCTTACTGAATGACGGACCCCAGCCATCAATCGGGCTGCTGCCCCCAATACGTTTTCCTTGAATCCATGTGTGTGGATTAGTTGGCTGTTATATTTCTTTAGATGCGCACGCATCCGGACAATCATTTTGAAAGGCGACAAGACTTTCTCATCCACAACTGTCACAGGAATACCGTCTTCTTGGAGACGGTCACATAATGTGCCTGAGTTAAAGACAATTGCGGTCGGAGTTATCCCGGTGCTTCGCTTCAGACCCCGGCAAAGTTGGTGGGCCTGCATTTCGGCTCCTGCCCACAAGTCACCGGAAATAACGTGTGTGACGGTAATATCGTTCTTCATGGGATGGGACAACGTCAAAGTGCTCCCCGTCCAAGTGTGGCGAGCAAACCAAGTCTGTGAGGAGCATTGCCATCGTGCAAGTTAAGTCGGCGCAATTTGTAGGCTGACGTTTGGATTGAGTTCAATCCGCTGCTGGTTGTGCAGGCGGCGACATAATGTGTTTCAACTAATGCTTCGCCTTCGGATGTGATATCGCCGTTGGGATAACAAAAAAGCTTGATAGAGGTGCTGAGCTGGTCCTCAAGCACGTGCTTGCAAATGACGACTTCGTCTTCCAGTTGTGCTGTATTCTCCAGCCGGTTTAAGCGGTAGTGGTGGCGCGTATGTGCGCCAAATCGAACAAGCCCTGACTGAGCTAATTCTTGGATGTCGGAGCTGGTAAGAATGAAAGGGCTTGATTCGTGTGGTTGCAGTTCGGGGCACTGTTTGAATAACTTTGAAAGATGCTGATTAATCTCTCTGTCATTAAGGGTTTTGAGCCGGTTGATAACCTTATCTGCTTCTTCAATTGATATTTTTCGGTTACCCAGCGGTAGGTTTCCAAGGTACGGCTGAAGCCAGTCCAGCGAGCCGTCCGGACACTGTTTCAATGTCTCGGGAGATACTGTCGTCAGAATATAGAGGACATGTTCCGGCCAGAAGACGTCTTCGGTGTCGAGGAGGTCTGATACCAGAAAGATGGTGGAAGGCGTGCCAGTTTCTCGCAATATCGAGAGGCCATGTGCGTAATTGTCGCGCCAACCGTCATCGAAAGTAACGGCAAATGCGAGTTGAGGCAGGGTCTCCGGCGAATGCTCGCGCTGGTCAAGCCAATCATCCAGAAACACCGCTTTGGCACCCAGCGACTGAAGGGTTTGAATGTTGTTTCGTAGATGATTGGGAGAGGTAATCATCCCTGGTTGTTCAAAATGTCTGTGTGGATCATCTTCGGGAAGAATCCGGTGGTAGGTGAGAATTACCAGTGTGGGTTGTTTGAGTCGCTTGAGAGCGATCAATGCCCGGAGTGCAAAAAATGCATCGAGCCAAAACTTGATGGCTTTCTTTACAACTTGCATATGTCCCTGACTCACTCCTTCTGGCTGCCATTCTTTGGCGACCAACATTTTGGCATCGTTGGGTGATTAAGTCATTACCCTAGTATTGTGGTTGGTTTATATCGCTTGCCTTGCACGAGAAAGCCTTGTTACTGATATTTCACTCATGGTCAGTTAAAAACGGGTTTGGTGTGTGACAAGCGGTTAGCCGGGCTGGGGGGATGCGTTTCCAGGTGACTGGCATTTTTTTCGCTGGGATTTGAGGTAGTATGCTCGTTTTCAATTTGTGCTGAAGGATCGAACATTGATGATTGAATGGATATTTTGGTTGAGCTTGTTTGGGGCTGTGTACAGCTACTTCCTCTATCCGCTCCTGTTGTCTGTTGTTCCGGTTCGAAGAAAGCCTGAACAGCCCAAAGGGGAGACTGCTTTTCCCCGTATTTCTTTGATCGTAACGGCTCACAACGAAGAATCTCGTATCGAGACCAAATTAAAAAACTGCTTGGAGCTGCAATACCCGGATTTGGAGATCATTGTAGCGTCAGATGCTTCAACAGATGCTACAGATGAGATTGTCAAGGCCTATAGCCATGACAACGTGGTGCTGGCGCGAGCAGAGGAGCGGAAAGGTAAGGAATACGCGCAGTGGCAGGCGATTCAAAGAGCATCTGGAGAAATACTGGTTTTTTCAGACGTTGCCACGGAAATTCCCAATGAAGCGCTCAAGCGTTTAAGTCATTACTTTCAGAATAATGATGTTGGGGCGGTCTCCAGTGAGGACCGGTTTGTGAGTCGCGACGGACAGGTCGCCGGTGAGGGGGCCTATGTCAAATACGAGATGTGGTTAAGGAAACTCGAGTCACATCGGTCTGGACTGGTTGGGCTCAGTGGCTCTTTTTTCGCTGCGCGTAAAAGTGTCTGCCTAGATTGGGACATTGAATCACCCAGTGACTTTAATACAGCATTGAATTGCGCCAAATCCGGTATGGTTGCGGTGACGGCTCCTGATGTTTTGGGCTATTACTCGGACGTTTCAGATCCGCAGAAGGAATACAATCGAAAGGTGCGTACGGTCATACGGGGGATGACCGCTCTTGAGCGTCATCCGGAGGTCTTGAACCCAGCCAGATTCGGATGGTTTTCGTTCCAGGTCATTAGCCACAAGTTGATGAGATGGGCTGTTCCCTGGTGCTTGATGGTTCTTTTTATGGCAAGCCTCCTTTTGAACTACAAAGGAGGTATTTATAGCCTGGCAACCTGGTGTCAGTACCTGTTTTATGGTGTGGTTATTGCCGGCCATTTCAAACAGTCTCTGTTAAGCCGAACCTTTGTGAAAATTCCGTATTTTTTTGTCCAGGTCAATATTGCAATAGCAAAAGCATCTATAGAGTTTGCCCAAGGCAAAAGAATGACGGTTTGGACCCCCTCTCAGCGCTGAATGTTCCTGCGAGTAGCCTCCCATGTCTTTAACAAAGGTAAGACCGGTTGGAAGTCGAGTACCGAAACCCGGACGCGAATGTGATCTGGGGCCTCTTGAAGGGGCAGGGTACCTATTTGAATGTTTTGATTCGGGTACTTCCGCACTGAGTGTTGCTGTTAAATGTGCTTTGGCGTCATTCCAGGACGTCAGAAAACCCGAAGTGCTTTTGCCTGCTTATGGATGTCCTGATCTGGTAGCAGCTGTCATAGCCCAAGGGTGCACGCCGCGTCTTGTGGATCTTGAAGGCGGCACACCCTGGATGGATTTGAGTGCGCTTGAAGCGTCTTTATCAGGGCAAACGGTGGCGATCATTGCAGTCGATTTTCTCGGTATTTCAGAGAGACTTGAGCAAATTAGGGAGATAGCATCCAGAGCGGGAATTTATTTAATCGAGGATTCCGCCCAGCGTTTCCCTCCTTCAACGATGCAGCTAAAAGTCGCAGATTTTGCCATAGTAAGTTTTGGCCGAGGTAAACCAATTAATCTGATGGGTGGTGGAGCGCTTTTGGTAAGGGATGATCACCAGAAGCTGAGCGCTCCTGTGACTCAGGCATTTCCTTCAGAAAAACTGATCACCGGCCCCGTCTGGCATATTAAGCGAGTGGTCTTTAACGCGCTCATGCATCGAATGATCTATGGAGTATTGGAAAAGCTCCCTTTTCTAAAGTTGGGTCAAACTAGCTTTAATCAACTCGGCTCGATCTACCGCCGTCGGTTCGACAAGCACCTTCTAGTTGCAGGCATCAGTATGCTGAAGCGAAAGAAGGGCTTGGAAAATAGCTACACGCATAAATTCGCACAGCTGGAAAAAAAGGGATGGGTGTTGCTTTCACGTTATTGCGCAAAGGGTGCGACTGGTGCGGAAAAGGCCGCGCCGTTGTTGAGATACCCGCTTTTGGCGCCCAATAGACAGCAGCGTGATGACAAGCTCAGGTCATTGAATGATGCGGGAATCGGAGCAAATGCCTTTTACGCAGTTTCATTGCCTCGGATACCTGGAATCAAAAAACATATTGCAAACCCCTACGCGAGCTTTGAAGCGGCTGATGACTTTGCTGATAGACTTCTGACTTTGCCCTGCCATGAAGATGTTCGTACGTCTGATATAGACCGTATGCAGCGGGTGTTACTCAACAATCAAGCCTAAAGAAACGTTCGGCTAAAAGTCTTTTTGTGATAAGAACAGTGCCTTATATGGTTGTAGTTTTGGGATGGTGCGTCCGATATAATGGCGGCCGCTAGGGAAGGGAAGAGCCATATGTCAGTGCTGCGCACACTTTACAATCGGGCCCTCTCAGAGGAAAGCCGTTACTGGATTTACAAGCTCCGTCATCCAAAGGAGTTTCAACACCTGACGCAGCGGGTTAATCGCCATCCGAAGGCGGATTTTTCCCTCAAAGGATGTGTTGAGCGAGAAGCTATATTTGTTCATATTACAAAATCAGCGGGTACGTCCATTGCGCTGAGTCTGTTTGATGCCTTGCCCTACCACTATACCGCTTGGCAATACCGAGTCATTTTCGGGCGCAAAGCTTTTAACCGATATTTCAAATTTACGTTCGTTCGTAACCCCTGGGATAGGCTGTATTCAGCCTATTCCTATTTGAATAATGGCGGTTGGGATGAATACGATCGTCGCTGGGCGAAAAAAAATCTAGCAGACGTCGGCACATTTGATGAGTTTGTGCTCGATTGGTTAACTCCCGAGCGCCTCAATAGCCACATACACCTTTGGCCACAGAATTGGTTTGTGCTTGACGCAAAGGACCGGCTACTCGTGGATTATCTTGGCTACTTTGAAACAATTCATGAAGACTTCAAGTTAATTGCCAGCCGTGTGAACCCGGTAGCATCCTTGCAGCATACAAATGCTTCACCTCGCAGCGACTATCGTTCAGTATATTCAAGCGAGGCTATTGAACGGGTAGCTTCGCTTTATGATAGAGATATTAAATTTTTCGGCTATCAGTTCGATGACCTTAAGCGAAAACGAGTGGAAGGGGGGATGCTGGTGAATGATGTTTAGGTAGGTGTCTTCGAATCATTTGATAGTGCGGAAAAGCGTAACATACAAAACAATAAAAACGAGTCAGACACGGCCTCCCATCAATTGCACCAAATTTTCTCGAGCGGGTTCCCTTGTTAGCTTCGGTACAGCCAAATCTGCAGCCAGATTAATATAATGGAAAACCGTTGGAGTGCTTGTATGGTTAGGCGCTGTCGACATAATAGGGACTAAAATCTATGGCTGACGTTTCGGTTATTGTTCCACTGTACAACCGTGCCGATGTTGTAGCTGGAACAATCGACAGCATCCTCTCGCAGGACTTTGATGGCGAGGTCGAGATCATAGTGGTGGATGACGGCTCCACTGATAACGCTGCGCAGACCGTGCCCTCCCGGTACCCCCAGATCACCTACTTGCAAAAGAACAATGGCGGTGTCTCCAGTGCTCGGAATTATGGAATGGCAAAGGCTTCGGGGCGCTATATCGCGTTTCTCGACAGCGATGACCTTTTTGAACCGGATAAGCTTTCGACATCGATTGAGCTATTGGAGCAGGAGCCAGAGTCGGGTTTTGTTTTTACCGACTTCTCACGGTTTAATATAGGTGCGCCGGATCACCTTTTTGAGAAAACCAACTCCTTTTTTTTCAAAAGAATCTATAGCTACTGTTTCGAGCATAACCAGATTGGAGAAAAAGCCTATCTGTTGTCGCAGCAGGACGTATTGAACCTTCTTGTCGAAGGCTACTTTATGTCGCCTTGTACACTGGTGCTACGCAAGGAGCTCACGCAACACACGCTCCAATGGCCAGAGCACCGCTCGATCTCTGAGGATTTTCAGTTTTTTCTTGGCCTGGCTCAGCAAGTCGGTGGCATCTATATCGACCATCCGCAGACTCGCGTAGGGCGTGGTGCTGATAACCTCTCCATGAACCATCTGGCGTGTCATGAAGCTGATGTGGAAGTGCTAAAGGAGTTAATCGCCAGCAAGGCCCAAGACCCTGGCTTCCGGAAGTTCGTCAAAAGAAATCTTTCCCGGCGCCTGTGTGGATTGGCATGGAATTATCGGGTCAAAGATTACGAGCAAAAGGCCAAAGCCGCCTATTTGGAGTCATATAAACTGAGCCCTGGCAATTTTCGCCCGTTGGTTGGCTATTTGCGCACCCTTGTAGGCGCAAAAGGGGGCTGACAAGCCATTGCTATTAGCAGGCTGTTGAAGTTAAACCGGAATACTTTTGGACTGTTAGATCTAATAAATCCCCAACAAAACCCTGGCGGTCATGATCGTCTCCCAGATCCACAAATGAGCGATAGGGTAGTTCTACAGGTCATTTAGAAATGATCTGAAAGTCTCCCGCTGCTTTTTGCATGATTCCGGGGATGGCGACTTACAGTTTGCTGCCAGTGCCCAAAACTCTCCCTGATTATGTCCGGCCAACTTCTTCAGGCCTCCAACGAGCTTGGTTTCCAATTTGGATACACTCTTAAAGCCAGCAGTGTCATACCACCACCAAACAATGATCCATTCGTTGTTCGATCTGTTTTTTAAAAGCAATTCTTTTACCTGAGTGGCGCCGAGGCGGCTCTCAGGCGCCTTTTCAACGCCTGAGGAGACCAGTTCCCATTTTTCTGGGTCATAGATCTTGTTTCGATAATAGATGAGTTCACTGTCCTGGTGTTGCTGATTGTAAGCCACCAAATACACTTGGAGCTTTTGGAAGCTTTCCGATACGTAAATCCCCCCTTTATCTATGTCGGCATTAAAGAATGAGGGCGTCCAAATATTGATGTTTGAGAGTGGACCCTGCCATGGCGACTGGACGCGGGGAAGGTTCGGTAACGTTTCGGGCGTACCCTTATTTAACAGATCAGTTTGTACAAAAAAGAAAACCGGTATGAACGCTACCACAGCCGATGAAGCAATGATCCAGGATTTGAAAAAACGATGTTGCTGCTTCTCAGGAGCCGGTTTGTCAGCCGCTAGATTTGAAGGTGTTGCGACAGGTTCCAATTTACGGGCGATAAAAAAGAACGGCATCAATGTGAATACAACAAATATAACCCAACCGAACAATTCATGGTCTTTTACAATGGGGCTTTGCATTTCGCTGTAATGGCCAATCAGAATAATGCCAAAAACCCTCAGCCAGTTAGAGAGCATTGATAAGAAACCAACGATGACTGTTAACAGCAACGTACGTTTTACGTTTTTGTAATTGAGGAACCCGTACACAGGTGCGAGGAATAGACCCACCATCAGGTAACGCACGCCACTACAGCCGCCGGCCACATGGAACGTACCGCTGGGAATGGTGATATAGAATTCCTTGATGGTAACCGGTATGTTGGTGAAATAGAGCAGCAGGGTATTGGCAGCTACTGTAATTCGTTGAAATACAGGTGAAAAATCATCCCAAATGGGCGTGGCGAAAATTAAGAGCATTATGGGAGTTCCGGCAACGCGGACGAAAGCTTTTCCCCACAACGTGTAGCCCCATACCACGGCGATGAAGGGGATAAGAAGCAGCCGTATGGTTTTTATATCCGCAGCCTTGGCCAAAAGCATGATTGCACATAGTGCGAGCAGTGCTACCAGGCCCGCGAGTGACGGATTGAACGGTAAAGCTACCAGCTCCGAGCGTTGTTTATAGATGAGGTAACCGGTGACCAGCGCAACCAGGAATCCATGCTTGTAAATAATGGATGTTTCCCACAGCACAAAGAAATCATGGAGCTCTGGCCAGAACGCTATAGCAAAAAGGCCGAGCATCAGGATTAGCAGAGAAGCTTGAGAGCGCAGAGCGGGAATCATAGGTAGCTAACGTCCTGTTGATGGCTATTTAGCCAAAAAATTTTAAGCATGGTGCTTCTTATTTCCGGGAGTTTCATGATAACGGAAAAAATGACCTGGAAAAGGGAACGGCGTTAAAAAGAAGCAACGCCACAAAATCTGACGTAAACGGATGCGAAGACTTGTGGTAAAAGTGCCCCATCATGACCGAATCCATAATGCTTTTATGGAAGCCAGTAACGTATGAAATGTTGGATATGCCCGTATGAGCCTGATTTGGTCGCAGAGCAACGCGCTGAACTCATCGCGCCATTGAATCGGGCCGAGCGGGAAAAGTTGTCACGGTATAGGCGAACAGAAGACCGGTTGGAATTTTTGGTGTCCCGATACGTGGTTCGCCGATGCCTTTCCGAGTTGTCGTGTGCGCACCCTGGCGAACTAAGGCTCACGAATTTATCAACGGGCCAACCAGTCATTGTCTCTCTTGATGGGGAGTCGCAAGTTGCCAGTGTCAGTCTGTCCCATACACACGGTGCGGTTGCACTATTGGCCGGGCCGCGTGCCGTGAAATGCGGAATCGACGTTGAGCGCATGACTGATTTAAATGTGAAGCAGCTACTGACCGCCCGTTTCTTCTCATCAAGGGAGCGAGAATGGGTGGAATCTGGAAGCAGTGTGGCATCCATCCGCAGCAGGTTTTTCCGGGTGTGGACCTTGAAAGAGGCCTATCTTAAAGCGACCGGCGAGGGCATGGCTGGCTTCTCGGACAAGGTTGAAGTCCTTCCGGTAAGCCATGAGCAGGCAGAGGTGATCGACCACCGTGTTAAACATGAAACCGGTAGTTCCTGGTATTTCCAAACATCGACCATTGGGGATGCGTATTTTGTAGCGCGTGCCTGGGAAAAGCGCCCTGATCTCCGCTCGTTGGTGGAGGAAACCGTTGGTGACTTTATGGGGTAATCCAGACACACCGATGTGGCGGGGAGCCGTTTAGCATTAAGGGTGGGGGTTACGCTAAACGGCTCCCTGAAAGGCGCTACAGGAATAGCTATGGTTTAGGGAATCGTCGCTGATTTCTCCTCCGACGGCGCGCTGGACAGGCCCGTTGTATCTATAGCGGTAACAGTGAAATACCACGTGCCTGAGGCTAATGAGTCAAGGGTATAGCTGGTGGTGCCAGCGGGTACTGACACGGAATTGTCCAAAGCATCAGCCACTTGCCCGTACCGGATAAGATAACTGTCAATCTCGCTGGCAGACAGGGGAGAACCATCGGTTCGTTGGGTTGGGGCAGTCCAACTCAGTGTCACCGTTCCCGTCAGGCTTGTTTTGTCTGTGCTGCCTTGGCTGGTCGTTTCGAGCGTCCATGGATTGAGGTCTTGTTGATAGGCTTCAAGCGCAGTCACATTTTGTTGATTGTAGACAGCATCTGCGTCGCTGAGGTAAGGGTTCAGGCCATATTGTAGCTCCCAGGTATCCGGGATCTGGTCGCCGTCTGAATCAAGATTCTGAGCCTGGGAGTAGTCGATCACACTAAACTGCTGCCCCGGAATCACACTCATGTTTTGCCCCGGGGGTTGCCACTGCAACTCTGCCTCAGCAGTTCGTGTGTCTTCGTAGTACTCCATTACGATGGATGTGGTTTTGTCTGCCGGCAGTGAGGCCGTTGCGGTGTTTTCGGTCAGGCCTGCACTGCGCCAATCGTCTATGATCAGTGAGCCATTGACCCAGAGCCGCACACCGTCATTCACAATGGTTCTAAAGCTGTAGGTCTCGCTACCGGATGAGTGCGCCGGCTGTAACTCAGCAATCCAGCGTATGGAAAAACCATCATTGGGTAGTCCGTCTGGTGAACTTTTTCCCCAGTCAAAGTCGATGTTGGGATCCTGTTGGCTATAGGCAAAGGAATCAAAGTTCTTGCCGGAAAAATACTGGCCCGCCAATCCCTGAACCATTGTCACGCTCTCGGGTGCTGCGGGAGAGGAAGAGGGCGTTGCAAGGTATTGCGACGATATCACTTCCTGGGGAAAATCCGGGCCTTCCCAGGCAACTGTCAGATGATCGGAACCTGCGGCCTCTTTTAGCAACCCACGCAAGAGATACCGTTTCCCACCAGTCAGGCTGATTGGATCGGAAACCTGGGATGCGTACTTGTTCCACTCGTTATATTTGGTCCAACCAGGTACTTCGGCGATCTTGGAGAGATTTTGCTCGGTGTCATCAGAGCTTAGCCAAAGCTGTGAGGCATCATCACTGGATAGATGGAAGGTGTAGTCCCCATCTTTTGGGGGGATTAGGTAACCCTCAATCTGTGCCCCGTAATCAGAGCCGATATTTTGTGGGATGTCTGTGCTTTCTATGACCGTTTGATCGTCAGGGCTGTCTGGGTATGCGTCTATGGCAGTGAGATCAGTGACCTGACTGCCGGGAACGGCATACCAGTATGACAACACTATTCCGGGTTGAGTGGCGACAGGCTCCTCTACCACTGGTTGAGATGCAGCGTCATTGAGGTCTGTTCCCGCCTGGTATTCGGCAAGATTAGTGTAGCCATCAGAGTCCATGTCGGATTCGGCGTCGGCGGGATCAAGGGGATCCAGGCCGTACGCGAATTCGGCTCCATCCGGTATGCCATCATTGTCCGAGTCCGCTATATCGGGCTTTGTCCCCAACATATATTCATCGGTGTTCGACAAGAGGTCACCGTCAAGATCGGCGCTCGCATCTTTGGGATTAAGAGGATCCAGGCCATAGGTGATTTCCCAGTTGTCGTACAGTTTGTCGGAGTCTTCGTCCAGCGGAGGGTAAGAGGGGTTATAGGTCAGATTGATTGAACCGTCGGTGTAACCGACTCGATACCCCAGATTGAAGCCTTTCTCATACTGTGGGTCTGTGGAATAAACCGTGGAAACCCAACTGTAAAGGGCTGAGCCTGGAACAACCTGCCGAGAAACACCTGGCCCTTCCCATTCTACAGTGTAGCGATCGCCTCCTGCGGCTTCTTTGAACCTGATTTCGAAGTAGTAGCGCTGCTCTGCTACGAGTGGTACCGGGTCTGACGTTTGTTCCGGATACTTATTCCATTCACCTTCATAGGTCCAATCCGGAACGGAGGCAAGCAATTCGAGGTTTTGCGGTTGATCATCGCTGCTCAGGAAAAACTGAGTTTGATCGTCTCCATTAACGAAGAACTGATAGTCCCCAGACGACGGCGGAATAATATAGCCGCGGACGAGCACACCGTAATCGGAGCCCACATTCTGGGGACCGCTGAGTTGGGTGAGTTCGATGACAGAATCTGGGTTATCAGGGTAAGAGGGAAGGGAGGTGAGATCTGACACCTTGCTACCTGGAACATTTTCCCAATACTCAGCGTAGACAACACCTGCCTGGCTTTTCCTTAAGTCGGCAGACGTGGACGGAAGGCCCTCTATGTCGGGTCCAGGTGCAAGGACCTGACAGCCGACCAAAAATAGGGTAATCGTCAGGACTATTATATTTTTAATCAATGACATAGCCATTAGCCTCCCGCGTCAGTAGGCACGTATCAAATAGATTTGGTGCTTGCCACCGCAAACTCCCCCTGATTTTTTTGAAGGCCGATAATCCTGCGAAACCCCAAGGTGCCCACCCTTTGAACTCAGGCTTATTGGTATTCTTCAGCCAGGATCATGCTCGAACCTGCACTTTTTTCGTTACATACGTTTACAGTATTCGCGCTACAAACCTGAGTTTCTATGCTCGTTTAGGAATATTTGTGCATGAGCAGAATCGCACTAATTTCTTAAACGAATGTACGAAAAAAGCGCGTTATAAGAGTGGGGATTCAAAGAGCGATGTGGTCGTTCAGACCGGGGTAAAGGCAGTAGGAGGCGTACGATGAAAAGAGCCCCTTAAAAGGGGCTCGGTGGGTAACAGACACTTGCTTTGAAGTGAGCCTAGATCTTTTGCAGCACTTCCTTGGCCTTGTCGTTCTGCCCGTTGGCCTTGTAGGCCTCGGCCAGGTGAAGTGCAATTTCCTTCGCCTGCGGGGCCAACTTATGAGCGTTTTCCAGCACCGGTACGCTGTCTTCGACCTTGCCGGCCTGGTAAAGAATCCAGCCATAGGTGTCGGCCACTGCCGCGGATTTCGGGCTCAATTCGTAGGCTTTTTGCGCCAGGTCCATAGCTTTGGGGTCGTCCTGTTCCTGGTAGATCCAGGCCAGGTTATTCAGAGCCACCACATTGCGGGGAGTCAGCTCAAGCAAACGCTCATAGACTGGGATTGCCTTCTTGGGTTCGCTGTTCTGCTGATAGGCCATGGCCAACGCCAGATGGACCTGCGGTGAGCTGTCGAAGTTCTTGCCGGCGGACTCCAGCAGTTCGATCGCCTTTTTCTCCTGACCGGATTTCTGCAGGGCGTTGCTGAGCTTGAGTGTGGCCTCCGGGGAGTCGGATTTGTCACGGGCCATCTGATAGAGCTCGACAGCCTGGCTGTACTGTCCTTTGCCCATGCGGTAGTCCGCTTCCAGCATATAGGGTTGGGGTGCATCGGCGTGCTGCAGTTTGACGTCCCGCAGCAGAGACAACGCTTCGTCCTCGTTGTCTCTGCTGAACAGTAGACCGGCTTCCAGCAAGCTCAGCTGAAGGTTTTCAGGGAAGCGCAGGCGACCCTGCCGGAGGACCTGGGATGCCTGATCGGTTTTCTTGGCGCCTCGCAGTGAACGGAAGGTATTGGCATAAACCGGTGCGAGCATCCTGGCGGCCTGTTCTTCGTCTCCGGCGATGCTCTGTACCTTGTCTGCAATGGCTTTGGCCTGGTCAAACTGACCCTGGCGCAGCTGGTATTCGAACAGCACCAGGCGGGGGCCGAGTGCATCGCTATTGCTGTCAGAGACTTCAGTCAGGAATTCCATGGCCGCCTTGCGGCGGTCCGGATCTGACCCGGTAAACGCGACCAGGGATTGGAGCGCACCCCGGGAATTCGGTGACTTTGTGATGGCCTGCTTGATTTGTTCGAAGGCTTTGTTGTCCTGGCCCGCCTTGGCTTCCAGGCGGAACAGCGCGAGGTGCGGTTCGGCATTGTTCGGTGCCTGTTTCAGGGCTTTTTGATACTCATTACGGGCCTCGTTGAGGTTGCCCTGGGCCATTTCGATGTTGCCGGCGCTGATGGACGCCATAGCACTCTCGGGGTGTGATTTTCGCCATTCTGAGAGCGCGGTGCGGGCGGCTTTATAGTCCTGGGTCTGGGTCAACATGCTGACCAGCAACAGATGCGCATTGTCGTTTTCAGGGGCCTGCTCCACCGCTTTCCGGGCTTGTTCAATGCCCTTTTCCTGACTGCCGGTCCGGAAAAGATGGGTGGCATAGCGCATGCGCAGTTTGATGTTGTCTGGCTCCATTTCGAGCGAGCGCTCAATATATTCCTCCCCGTTTTCGGTGTCGCCGGACGCCAGCGACGCGATCCCGACCAGGGCAAGAACGCCAGGATCCTTTTGGTCCGGGTCCAGTTTTTCAAGAATCTTGCGGGCTTCGCCGGGTTGGCGGAGCTGAATCTTGGCCGCCGCCAGCAGCTTGTTGGCGTCATCGTCCATGTCCACATCGCCGCTGAGGTTCACCACATCGGAAAGGAGCGCTTCGGCATCTTTGGCGCGACCCTGCTGAAAGCGCACAAGACCGAGCATGAGCTTGGCCTGGGAATGTCTGGGGGACTGCTTGAGAACCTCTTCCAGGTGTTGCGCTGCTTTGTCGAGGTCGCCCTTGTTATACGCCTTGGAGGCTGATTCCATGTTGCTTTTGATGGTGCCCGGCGCCGACTTGGCAAGAATTTCTTCGTAGACCATCGCCTGGGCTGCGTTACCCTGCTGGCGGAGGACGTCAATGAGGGCCGACATCGTTTGGTATTTTCGGTAGGTCATGATGTCGTACTTGCCGATCTCTTCCAGGGCCTTGCCATAGGCTTCACGGGCTACATCCAAGCGGCCTTCACGGTGCGCCATCTGGGCGCGCCACAGCGCCAGTTCCGTAGAATCCGGGTGGGAAGCTGCAGCGTCTTCGACCATTTTGCGAGCCTGATCTTCGTTGCCGTTCAGATAGGCTGCCTTGGAGAGGCCGACAATCGCCTGCACGGCGTCGCTGTCTTTATCCAGGGCTTGCTGGTAGGCGTCACGCGCTGCATCGGTGTTGCGCTGGGCCAGTTGAATGTCGCCGCGCAGGATCAGGCTTTCGAGGACCTGGCTGCGATCAGGTTCGGAGACTTTCTCGAGCGTCTTGAGCGCCTCCTCCTGCTTGCCCTGCATGAACTGGGCGCGGCTTAAGGCGATGTACAGATTATTGAGGGTGATCTGGTCGGCCTGGGTGCTGCCTTCATGATCCAGTATTTCCTGTAGCTGTTTTTCGGCGTTGGACGCGTCACCGGCTGTGAGGAGGTTTTCGGCGATGATCAGATAGGGTTCAACGCTACGGGGCTTGAGTTTGATAGCGCTGCGCGCCTCGAGAATGCTGGCTTTCAGCTCCCCCTGATTCTGAAAGAAGCGGGCCTGATCCAGGTGGCTGAGAAATTGCACCTGATCCTGGCTCATGTCTCCGTTCTCTCCGGAGCATCCGGCAAGACCGATGGTAAGAAGCGAGGTGAGCAGGGCAATCGTGAGTACGCGCTTGACCTTCATCTATGAATCCCTTTTTTTCTGTCTGAATCCTGGCGTCCGGCTAGGCCGGTGAGGTTATTATTCTGTACTTGTCGGTCAGGTTGTAGAGCGTGGGGCGAGTCACCCCAAGCAGGCGGGCCGCCTGGGCCATGTTATAACCGGAGCTTTGCAGGGCCTGTTGAATGGCCTTGCGCTCGGCTTCTTCGCGGACCTGTCTGAGGTTGAGAATGGCTGGATCGGCATGCTCCGAGTTATTTGTCAGCTCCAGATCGCTGGCCGTGACCCGGCGTCCTTCGGCCATGATGGTAGCCCTTTTGACCTTATTGATCATTTCCCGGACGTTACCAGGCCATTCATGTTCCTTGATGGCACGCATGGCATCTTCGGAAAAGCACATGTTTGGGCGGTCCATCTGTTTCGAAAATTCCTTGAGCAGAGCCTGTGCGATGACGATGGGATCGCCTTCACGCTCGCGCAGGGGAGGGACGCTCAGGGTGATTTCGCTGATGCGGTAATAGAGGTCTTCACGGAATGATTCCGAGGAAATCAGTTCCTGGACGTCGCGGTGAGTCGCACAAACCACCCGCACGTCGACATCAATCGGCTTGAGTCCACCCACGCGTTCGATAACCCGTTCCTGCAGGAAGCGCAGCAACTTGGCTTGCAGGGGTAACGGCATGTCGCCGATTTCATCAAGGAACAGGGTGCCGCCGTGGGCCAGTTCGATTTTGCCTTTCTTGGTCTGGTTGGCACCGGTGAAGGCGCCTTTTTCGTACCCGAAGAGTTCGCTTTCCAGCAGGTTTTCCGGGATGGCCGCGCAGTTGATGGCACAGAACGGTTGTTTCGCCCGGCTGCTGAGGTCATGCAGGGCGCGAGCAAGGATTTCCTTGCCGGTGCCGGTCTCGCCCAGGATCAGCGTGGTCACGTCTGCCGGGGCGACCTTTTCCACGGTGCGGCAAATCTGCAGCATTTGCGGGCTGGAGGCAATGATGCCGTTGAGGCGCGAGTCGGTCCGGCAATCCGCCAGCTCACGGTTTTCCTGCTCCAGGGCAAACAGGCGGAAGGCCCGGTTGACCACGAAGTTGAGGATGTCGCCGTCCAGCGGCTTCTGATAGAAATCCGATGCGCCCTGGCCAATGGCCCTGACGGCGTTTTCCTTGTCTTCCCGACCGGTCACGACGATGACTTTGGTGGTGGGTGACAGGTTCAGTATTTCTTCCAGCAGCAGGAAGCCTTCGGACGCGCCCCCTGGATCGGGAGGCAGGCCCAGGTCGAGGGTGACCACTTGGGGTTCGTGTCGGCGCAGCATGGCGATGGCGGCTGCGCGATCCTCTGCGACGTGGATTTCAATGTCTTCAGAGAAACTCCACCGCATCTGGCTTTGCAGCCCGGGGTCATCCTCGACGATCAGTAAACGTTTATCCACTGCAATTCCCTGATATTAATGCTGTTTCCATTGCCGAGTGCCGCAATTGGTCAACTGCTTTCCGCCACCAGTCCCTACCGGGCATGCGCGGCCGGGAGGGCGTGGCGCGGTTATACAAGAGAGCTTCCAAGAGGGCTTTATCGAGGTATTCTGCTTATTGAAGCCCAATATAGCAACGGTTTGGGCTGCCGAATACAGGCCCACCTACCGCCAGACGTGACCGAGATCATTTTTTGTGCCCCTTTTTTTCGGATCACGCCGAGGCGCTTCTCGCCACGGAGGGGGCCTCGCATAAAGGCAGCCTCACTGAGAAGCAAGAGCCGACGCCCTGTTCACTGGTCACGTCAATATTACCGCCCAGTTTGCGGATATACTCCCGCGCCTGATAGGCCCCAATTCCCATGCCGGTGAGCCCCTTGGTGCTTTCGAACGGCTTGAACAGGCGCGTCTTGATGAACTCTTCGCTCATGCCATTACCGGTATCCTGTACGAAGAGGACCACCTGGTCCTGGCTGGCCTTGAGCGCCAGCGACACCTCGCCGTCTTTCGGGGTGGCATCCTGGGCGTTCTGAATCAGGTGCCCCAGGATAGAGCGCAGTTGTGAGGGGTCGGCTTTCACCCAGATGGGCTCGCCGGAATGGCTGAAATACGGATGCGGTTCCGACTTTTGGTGCGCTTCGGTCAGGGTTTCTACCATGGAAACCAGGTTGACGACCTCTGTGTGTTCTTCGGAATCCGGGCGGCGGATGTGGTCGACCAGATTGGACATCTTGTTGACCGCGTGCTCGGTGGTTCGAATCATGTCGTCGATAAACGCCGGGTTTTCCCGGTGTCGGGGCGCGTTGCGGACCAGAAGGGAGAGCTGGGCAATCAGGGTCTTGAGGTCATGCACCATGAAGGCGGAGGCCTTGTTGACGGCCTCGAACTGCATGGCCCGGGACAGGCGGTATTGGGCATCTGCCTGGGCGAGGAAATTACACACCTGGCGGGCCACCACCCGAATGAGGTCGAAGTTTTCCCAGTTAAGCTCAACCCGGGCAAACGGCTCGCCGACCAGCACGATGCCGTACAGATCACGCCCCAGATAAAGGGGAATAACCAGCCAGTGATTGGGGAAGCCGAGGATGGCATCGGGGATTTCCAGGAGGTTATAGCGAACCGGGTCCTGTTTGTATTCTTTAAGGTCCAGAATCCACTCGCGCTCCCGGAAGAAGGTCACGATGTCGGCGTCGTCATCGATCTGGGTGTGTTTGTGGGGTGTCATGCCCACCGTGGAACTGAGAATGAAATGCCCCTCGTCATCCTTCATCCACAGTGCACCACTGTTGCTTTCAACGAGATCCGCCAGAACGCGAATGACACGTTGCGGCAGGGGCGGGTCTTCAGTGAGGTTGCTGAACGCTTCGGTAATCTTGAGCCACTCTTCGCGATAGTCGTATTTGTAATCAAAGAAATTTTGACTGATGAAGACCATTAGCCGGGCCCGGAAGCGGGCGGAACTCATCAGCAGTACGAACAGCAGCATGAAGAAGCAGAGGAAAAGCACCTGCAATGCTTCGCCCCAAGAGCCGCCCAGGGTCTGTACGTAATAGCCCCCGGCGGCGGCAAACAGCAGGTAGACCCCAGCCAGGGTCAGGGTACCGGCATGGAAGACGAGGTTTCTGGACAGCTGCAGTTCGACGGGCTGTTTGCGGGCATTGATCAGGTTTACGGCCAGTAACGGGGTTATCAGCGCATTGGCGCCGCCCCGCGCATCCCAGAGCGAAGACGACATCTCGTTGAAGAGCAGGGCGTCGGCGTACAGGAAAAAGTCATACAGAAACAGCCCACCGATCGCAAAGCAGAGGTATTTGATGCTGGAGCGGCTGTACATGATCGAGTTGCGCCAGATCTGCTCCACCAGGCTGAGCCCAAGCAGCGTTAGACTGATGTGGCCGAGCAGGCGAACCCGGGCATTCACGCCATAATCCGGGGCGATCACCTGTAACAGGGTGGTCACGACCAGGAAAGCGATAATGGCCGTGGCTGAAGACCCGATAACGGTGCGCAGTCGTTGCGGGAATTCCTGTTGATAGCGCCCATCCTTGAGCAGGGCAAAGAGAACGAAAATCCAGGCCGCGTCCCGGGCCAGTTCAGTGAGGTAGCGCACTGCAAAAGGGGGTTGCTCTGAAACCGACTGTGCAGCAAGCATGGCGCCCCAGATGGCTGATATCAGGGCCGCGATGAACAGGGCCTTGTCGGTATGGCGGCGCATGTAGCGGGTGACCACGTGCACCGCTAGCAGCCCGAAAGCGATAGCAGCAGTCAGGTGGCTTACGAAGTTGAACTCAAACACGGTTATTGTTTTCCAGGCCGTTGTAAAAGGTGCATCGACGGCCAGTGTAACCCAGTCGCGTGAGGATGAGCAGGTCCGGGGCCGCGTCAGCTCCCACTCGTTTCATCGAGCAGACAGAAGGACAGGAAAGTGCTCAGCAGACTCCCGCCGACCAGAACCGGTAATAGCGGAAAGAAAAACAGGATGACTGCAAAGGCGAGCCAGATGCAGCGGGCCCGGTCCTTGCGCTGGCGGTAACTGCTGGTATTGCGCCGCAACGAATGGTGGCTGCTGTCCGGCCGCCGGTCGAAGACATAGTGCGGGATGGGCAAGAGCAACAGATCCTGAACCCATTGCTTGAGTATAATAAGAAATATCATGATGTTATGCGCCAATCCGGGAAATGGCTTTAACGCAGGCGTTGATCACCTGCTATCAGACTAGCAAAACCCCGGGACGGATTGGAGCATCATGGGCCGCTTTTAATGCGGCCCGGGTCGGCTATACCGGATCCTTGTTCTCCCGGTAGTAGCGGAAGATCTCCTTGAGGGGGCGCCTTGGGGAGAAGCCGAACTGTTCCCGGAAGCTGCGTCCGTCGATGACCACAGGGTATTTGAAAAAGTTCATCAGATAGGACGGGAAGCTGCGCATGTTGAGCCTTTTCAGCAGCGTTCGGGTTAGGCCGGGGGGCACAGACGGAATGGGAACGGTCCGGCAGCCACACAGGTCCAGGGCATGGCGGTAGGACACCCAGTCTTCGGGAGCGACATTGAAGATGCCGGGATGATTGTGCTGGTAGGCAAGCACGATGGCATCGGCCATGTCATCGATATGGATGAACTGCATCATCGGGGAGTAGCCGATCATCGCCGGAGCACGGCGACGTGACAGCAGCGTACTGATGGTGTTGCGTACGCCGGGGCCAACGATGTTGCAAGGCCGCAAAATGGTGATGTTGAGGTCGGGAAAACGCCACAGGTAGATCGTGGCCAGGTTTTCCAGTTCCACCGAGTCCACCAGGTCCATGGTCAGCTCGGCGCCCTTGAGGGGCGCACCCTCGTCAATCAGCGCCGGGTTGTAGGCGTTGGCGCCGTAGACGTGATAGGTGGACAGCACGATGACGCGCTTGATGCCGTACTTGTGGCTCAGGTCCAGCAGCTTCTGTGTGCCCAACACATTGGCGTTGTACCGCCGCATGCGGGTTTCCTGACTGGACATGATGCGGCCCAGGTGAATGACGCCATCGAAATGATACTGCTTGAAGAGATCCTCGAACACGCGCTTGTTGAAATCGATGCAGAAGCAGGGTACATCCTCGCCCAGGTAGACCTGCTCACGGAAGTCCACCGCGACCAGGGAGTAATCCTTGCGTAAGCGGTTGATGACCTGTTGGGCCAGGGCACCTGCAGCGCCGGTGATCAGAATACGGGGTTTGGAAGCCTTGCGGGATTGTTGCTTGCTCATCAAAACAGCCTTTTGCGTTCACTCAGTCCTTGATCGATCAAATCACTGATGGCTGATTTGACCTTGTCCACCCGTTCCGTGACCTGTTCTTCCGTCAATGATTCGTCGGAACTGAAAGTCAGCGGCTTTCCAAAGTTGAGATAGACCTTGGCGGGCAGCACGAACGGCGGCGCTACCGGCACGTAGGGGACGCCGAGCATCTTCGCGAGCGGCGCAATGTTACCCAGCGCGGGAATCGTTTCTTCACAGCCGACTACACCGACCGGGACGATTTTGGCGTTGTACTTCATGGCCAGGTGCATGAAGCCGTTACCGAACCGCTTGAGCTGATAGCGGTCGCGGTAGAGCTTGCCGGAGCCGCGGATACCCTCCGGGAACACGATGATGGCCTCGTTGTTGGCGAGCATTTTGGCGCAGTTGATGGGGTCGCCAAGTACCGCGCCGACTTCGTTGAGCAGGTTGCCCAGAAACGGCACCGTCGGGAAGAAGCGCTCGATCATGGCGCGTGGCATTCGTGGCTTGCGAGGGCGTGAGGCAATGGCATAGCCGATCAGTAAGCCATCTATCGGCAGCTGGCCGCTGTGGTTGGCCACAATGAGCACGGGGCCGCGATCGGGGACGTTCTCTACGCCGTGGGCTTCCACCCGGAAATACTTTTCATAGAGCTGACGCACCAGCGCCATACCGATCTTGGCGGTTTCCTTGTTGTAACCCCAAGGATCGTAACCGAGGGTGCCGACGGGCTTCTCGATCTGATCGATCTTTTCGTCGATTTCCCGGGAGACCAGTTTCTCTTTGAGAAAGGTGCGGAGACTCATTCAGGATTCCTTCTGGATACAGCGTTGCCGGCCATGGACTGCAAAAAATGACGCCTTGTTCTTTTTTTGTAGGACAGTCAGGCATTATACGGGGTCGCTGCGTCAAGTGTAAGCGGTTGGGCAATTAATCCCACATGATTGATGTCAGTTTGCACGTCGGTGGTCGGACGTCTGACGTCGTAAGCAAAAGCACAGATTTGGATAACCGGCCACTCCTCATCAACACAACTGATCACTAACACGCGAGGAAACATCTTCTTTTCGACGATCGACGACCGACGTCATAAAAAAGGTTCATCGCAGATTGGAGTGAACGCTGCCAGAGGGTCAAGAACGCGACCGCCTGCGCTTTCATGACAGCCCAATCCGTCATCCCCGCGAAGGCGGGGATCCAGGGCGTATGGCTTCCAGATTGGCGGTTTGCCGCTCTGGATACCCGCCTTCGCGGGTATGACGGGGTATGTTTGGCCTCGGAGGAGAGCATTCGAAAGCGCATTTCACACTGAAGTGCGAAGAACCATAAAAAAGCCCGGCGCAGGGGGCCGGGCAGAGGCGTGCGAGTAGTATCCATGAAAGACTTCCAGTACCGGGTTCCATTGCGAAACCCGGTCTTACTAGTATTGATCATATTTTGCACACAACAAGCTTTATCTGTCGGCGATGCATACGATTTTCGAATAATGCATTCGGGTTTTCAGACCGCTTTTCAATAAGCCACGCTGCCACCAGGGCACAAAAGGATTCTGCAATTACAGGCCGATCTATAATACAATCCGCGCAGCTTTGTAGTTCCGGGCGTCACTGGTGCATTTCACTGGCCTTGATAGGCGTCTTGGGTCCACGATAGAAGGCACGAAAGCGATCAGTTGGGAGAAAGCCCATGGCAAAGAAGCCGAACGACGAGAACGCGACCGAAAAGCAGGAAACTGAAAACCAGCTGGCCGATCGGATCAAGGGATCTGCGCGGCAAATCTGGCTGGCGGGGCTGGGAGCCTATACCAAGGCCGAAGAAGACGCCGGTCGCTTTTTTGATCGTCTGGTTCGTGAGGGTGAGGATATCGAAAACAAGACACGCGGCGCCGTGGAGCGTCAGGTCAAGGCGGTGGAGAGCCGTGTTGGCGAGGTGAAGAACCGCGCCACCGAATCCTGGGATCGCCTGGAAAGCGTATTCGACCAGCGGGTCTCGCGTGCGCTGCAGCGGCTGGGCATTTCCTCCCATACTGAAATCCTGGAAATGCGCGACCGGATCGAGGCGCTGGAAGCGGAAGTGGCAGAACTGAAGAAGAAACAGGGCGGCCAGTAAGCCCGAAGGGGTTCCGCCCGGGCAGGTCGCTCCGTTACAGGTATTCCTGCCCCATGGCTTCCAGCATCCCGCGCTCTTCCTCCCTCAGGAAGGGCGCCACCAGCAACATGACCTGATACACCCCCCGTCCCAGATCCACCTTGTCCTTGTCATCCAGATGGCTGAGCACCTCGAAGCTCAACCAGTAGGTGATGGTGAGCGAGATTTGCTCGCACAGTGCTTCCAGTTCGCGATCGTTGGCGTTGAGCATGCCCTGTTGGCGCAGACTGTCACAAATGGTCAGCGAGGCCGTGCGCTTGCGCGCGAGGATGCGCCTGAAATGCGGTTGCAGGTCGTCGTAGCGAGAGAGGACGTTGACCAGATCCTGATAGATGAAGCGGAACCGGGCCACAGTCTCAAAGATCAGGTGCAGGAACAGCCACTGGTCCTCAACTGTGATGGTGACTTCCGGAACATCCAGGAGCTCGTTGATCTGGTGTTCATACCACTCGAAAAGCTCCCGGACAATCTCGCCCTTGCTTTTGAAGTGGTAGTAAAGATTGCCGGGGCTGATATCCATTTCATCGGCAATCTGCAGGGTGGTGACATTCGGCTCTCCACAGTGGTTGAACAGCTCAAGGCTGGTGTGGAGTATGCGTTCGCGTGTCTTCATTTTCATGCCGTTGCGTCCTGCCCGGGCCCTGTACTCAGTCCTTGAACGAGGCCCAGACGGGGCAGTGATCGGATGGTCGTTCCATCGCCCGGATATCGTAGCTGATCCCCGCGTCCTCAAGTCGCTCCCGCAGTGCGGCATTGGCGAGGATCAGATCGATCCGCAGCCCGCGCTTGGGATCCCGTTCGAAACCGCGGCTGCGGTAGTCAAACCAGCTGAAGCGGTCGTCGATCTCGGGATAGACCTCCCGGTAGACATCCACCAGCCCCCGTGACTTGACCTGCTTGAGCCAGTCGCGCTCTTCCGGCAGAAAGCTGCATTTGCCTTCGCGCAGCCAGCGCTTGCGGTTCTGCTCACCAATGCCGATGTCCTGATCGGCGGGGGAAATATTCAGGTCACCCATCACCGCCAGCGGTTCGTCCTCAGAGGGAATGTTATCCAGCCAGCGCATCAGATCCTGGTAGAACTTTTCCTTGGCGGGAAACTTGGTGGGGTGGTCGCGCTTTTCACCCTGTGGGAAATAACCGTTGGCCACGGTGACGGTCTGCCCGTTGACCGTATAGCGCCCGACAATAAAGCGACGCTGGGCATCTTCGCTATCCCACGGGTAGCCCTTTTCGATCATGACCGGGGGGACTTTCGACATCAGGGCCACGCCGTAATGGCCTTTCTGCCCAAAATATTCCACGTGGTAGCCCATGGCTTCGATGTCGTCTTTCGGGAACTGCTCGTCCGCCACCTTGGTTTCCTGAAGGCCGATAATGTCCGGCGCAAAATCGTCGACCAGTTTCTGCAGTTGGTGAAAGCGGGTACGGACGCCGTTGACGTTGAAGCTGACGATGCGCATCGATTCCTTGATCCTGTGGTTGCCCGTTCAGAAGACGCTTTGGTCGCGCCGGAGCCCATGTCCGGCAGCGGGTCCCATAAAGACGCCAGAGTGTAACACAGGAGCCCGGAGGACTTGGGTGGTCAGATCAAAGTTTGCCAATGTGGCGTAGCCGGGCAAAAATTTATCGGCATGGCGGATTGGGATGCTGGTAGCGGATATGGGCCTGATAGAAGCTGTCATTGTCCCGGCGGATATTGGTCAGCCCCATGTAGTCGGTGAGCAGGCCCTGAGCGCTATAACCGAGGATGATGGGGTCGACGAAGAAGCGCGCGAGGAAGCTGGCGGGCCGTATGCGAATGGCCACCGTGCCTTCCAGATTGCCGGGGGGATCGATTTGCTGGGCTTCGAAAGGAAAGGTCTCTCCCCGGGTTGGACCCAAAAACTCAAACGATAACACCGAGCCCTCCCGGAGTGCGCCCAGATGGGTGCGGAGGAAGGCATCGAAGCCGGCGTCGATCACGGTTTGCTTGCCCAGGTTAACCTCAAACCGCTGGATGGGGCTATTGCCAGGGCCGTCCCAGCTGATCTGTGCCACCCTGTCGGCCTTGTTGGTCACCTGCATGCGTTCCTGGAACCGCTCATCGGTCTTTTCAAAGCTCGGTCTTTGGGGGCTGATTGCATAGTCGAGGGTCTTCAGCGCGAATTGCTTTCCGTCCGGGCTGCGGTAGGTGACCCGATGGTTTCGTGGAATCAGAGTGCCCATATCGCAGCGCCCCTCAATGGTGTGCTCTTCCTGATACAGTTTCCGGTTGTCATCCATCGCATAGGCGGTGCCGGAAAACTGCTGGGGGGTCAACGCCCACAGAGGGGCCGCCAGAGTCCCGAACACAATCCCGATGTGGCTTGCGAGCCAGCGTTTCATTGCTCAGCTCCTATGCGGTGGTGGTCCTGGCTGACCGCGCCTCCATCCATTCCATCATCTTGACCTGGGTGGGGAAGACCAGCAGCCAGCCGATAGCAATGGCCACGTACCCCCAGGCCCCGTGCCCGATCTCTACCGCACCCAGGGCCTGGGCCGAGATATAAGCGAGCAGCCCGGCGACCGGCGGCAAGGCCAACAGTAGAACGCGAGACTTGGCCATCCAGTGCAGGGAATGATGAAGGGTGGTCGCGAAAATCAGCCAGATGGTTAGCATCCAACCAGGCAGCATGCCCGAGGCATAGGCGCCTTGGTGAGCCGGGAACGACAGTACACCCAGGTTTTGCCAGAAGGTATCCACGCTGATACCCAGGATTGCCGCCATGATGAGGAAGCGCAATTCCCGTTCCCGGTGCTGGCTGATGATTGCCAGGTGCAGCACCACAAGCGCCAGGGTGATGCCTGCGGCCACGTCATCCTGGCGGAGCACGCAGATAAACCAGGCGGTCTGGAAGATCACGAAATTGACAACGTTCTTGGCGGTTTGAGCGTGGCTCATAGGGTTTGAGTGTTTCCGGTGACAGCGTGGCCCGGCTTTTGGAAGACCAGGTGGGCTACACCAATGGCCCTTTCGGCAAAACCGGCTTCGCAGTAGGCAAAATAGAACGTCCACAGACGCAGGAAACGGTCATCGTAACCGAGTGTGCGGATTCGGTCTGCATTGGCGGTGAAACGCTCCCGCCACAGCTCTAGGGTGCGCGCGTAATCGAGGCCAAAATCCTCGAGATTCAACAGTGTCAGATCGGTGGTTTTGCGTACCGATTCCAGGATGGCGCCAAAAGAAGGTATAAAGCTTCCCGGGAAGATGTAACGCTGGATGAAATCAACGTTTTTCAGGGCGCGGCGGTAGCGCTGCTCGGGCATGTTGATAGCCTGCAGCAGGGCGGTGCCGCCGGGGCGTAGCAGACGGCTGATCTGCTGCATATAGCCATCCAGGTAGTCCGGACCAACCGCCTCGATCATTTCCACCGACACCAGCTTGTCGAACTGGCCCTGCAGATCGCGGTAGTCGTCGGCGAGCAGGGTAATGCGATCCTCCAGACCTTCCTCACTGATGCGCCATGCCGCCCAATCGTATTGGGCCTGGGAGATGGTCGTGGTAGTTACGTGACAGCCATAGTGGCGGGCGGCGTGGATCGCCAGTCCGCCCCAGCCGGTGCCAATTTCGATCAGGCGGTCTCCCGGCTGCAGGTCGAGTTTCTGGCAGATGCGATCGAGCTTGTGGTGCTGGGCTTCGGCCAGGGTCGCCCCGGGCGACGGGAACAGGGCCGAGGAGTACATCATGCTGGGGTCGAGGAACTGCTCGAACAGATCGTTGCCGAGGTCGTAGTGGGCCTCGATATTCTTGCGTGAGCCGGCAACGGAATTGCGATTGAGCCAGTGGAGCCACTTCAGCACCGGTTTGGAGATCCAGGCGAAGCGGTCTTCGAAGGCATTCAGCTGGTCGATGTTGCGCACGAACAGTCGGAGAAAAGCGACCAGATCAGGCGAGTCCCAATCGCCGGCCACATAGGCCTCTGCGGCACCGATGCTGCCCCCAGTGAGAAAATCCCGCCACATGCTATTGTCACGCACGGTCAACTCGGCCTTGGGAAACGCTTCATTGCCATCCCCAAGCACTTCATGGCCGCGTTCGTCCTGTACTTCCAGTACACCCTGTTGCAGATGTGAGAGCTGCCTGAGCACCAAATGCCGGGCGAGACCGTCAATACTGCGTCGGCTCTGCGTACCCATAGCGGTGGTGGTTATATTCTCCATGACGTTACCTTGCCTGTTTGTGCGTTTCCGGCGTCCGCCGTCCAGTCCGGCGGTCGGTTACTGCTGTCTTTGTCCGGGTGCGTATAAAAGGGCGCTCCCTTGAGCTTGAGCTTAAGGGCATGCCAGTAAATGCCGACCACACCCTTGAGACTCTCCCAGGGATAGCGCCGGAGTGAGTCCTGCAGTGTTATACGATCCAGAGGGCGGCGCTGGACCACCAGGGTGGCGTCGAAAACCTTGGTGTCATCGCTGAGTACGTTCATATGGATACGGGTCTCGCCGGGGCGGAAACTGAACAGCCAGTCGTAGCGCTGGCCCATGGGGTTGAAGGGCGACACGTGAAACTGTTTGCTGAACTGGAAACGGAGCGTGTGCCAGCCTTTTCGGCCTTCCAGGGCGGGTGCATCATACAGGCAATAGGTATGGCGTTCGTGCCAGGGCGTATTGGTGATCTGCGCCAGAATGGCCCGGGGCAGATCGCCTGCTTCGGGGCGCGCGTCCGCCGCGTAGCAGAAATAGAATGAGACCGGATTGAAGCTGTGTCCCAGGTACCGGGGATGGGTAATCAGCTCGATGGGGCCATCCGGCATCCAGCCGGTTTCCCGGAAGACATGGCGGGCCACGGCGTTTTTCAGATCGGGCTCGCCCGGGAGGAAGTAGTCTTTGCGGCGAAACCAGACCCAGTTGAAGTGGCGGGTGGAGATCCAGGGGCTCAACGTCTCCAGCTGCTGCCAGCGATCGAGGTCGATCGCGTACAGGCCGATGGGGTAGCTCAGGCTGTGGCGAACGGGATTGAGCCGCCGGTGGCGGATGGACCCTTCGAGAAACGCGCTGCTCATTACCAGTCGATCCCCAGTGCCCGGGTCACCCTCAGGGCGCTATTCACGCCGTCTTCATGGAAACCGTTGAACCAGTAGGCCCCACAGTAATGGGTCCGGTTATGGCCACTGATCATCCCGTGTTGCTCCTGTGCCTGCATGCCTTCCAGTGTGAACAGGGGATGGGCGTATTCAAAGCGGTCAATAATGCGCCCGGGGTCGATCCGGTCTGTCCGGTTCAGGGTGACACAGAAGGTTTCCGGCGCCTTGAAGTTCTGCAGGATGTTCATGTTGTAGGTGACCGAAACGGGCTGGTCCGGCGCTTCCGGAAGGTGGTAGTTCCAGGCCGCCCAGGCCAGCCGTTTGCGAGGTAACAGCCGGGTGTCCGTATGCAGGATGACCTCGTTGTTCTGATAGGGCAATGCGCCCAATATCGCCTTTTCCTCTTCGGTGGGTGATTGCAGGAGCCTGAGGGCCTGATCGCTGTGGGTGGCCATCACCACCTGGTCGAAGTCCTCGCTTCCGCGGGCGGAATGCACTGTGACTTTGTTGGTGTGCCGCTCGATACCAGTGACGGGCGTATTCAGCTGCACCGCATCGCCCAGCGCTTTCAGAATCGGCGTCACATACTGGGCCGAACCGCCGGAGATCACACGCCAGGTGGGCCGATCGTCCACGGATAGCATGCCGTGGTTATTGAAGAAGCGCAGGAAAAAGCGGGCCGGGAAGCGCTCGGTAATGACCTCCGGTGCCGACCAGATGGCCGCGCCCATGGGAATGATGTAATGCTGGCGGAAGTAGCGTCCAAAGCGGTAACGATCCAGATACTCGCCCAGGGTTTCGTTCGCGCCGATGGCATCCTGGTCCAGATCGCGGCGTGTGACCCGGTTGAAACGCAGGATATCCCGAACCATGCCCAGAAAGCGTGGATTGAACAGGTTGCGACGCTGTGCGAAAAGGGCGTTCAGTGAAGTCCCGTTGTATTCGAGGCCGTTTCCTTCGCTTTGTACGGAGAAGCTCATGTCACTGGCCTCGTAGGGCACATGCAGTTCCCGCATCAGGCGAATGAAGTTGGGGTAGGTCCAGTCATTAAATACGATGAACCCGGTGTTAACCGGCCAGGTGGTGCCGTCCAGGGTCACAGGCCGGGTGTGGGTGTGGCCGCCGGCATAATCGTTGGCTTCGTACAGGGTGACGTCATAACGACGGGACAGCAGGTAGGCGCTGGTCAGCCCGGCGATGCCGGAGCCGACCACCGCAATGCGTTCTTTTCTTTCCATTAAGCCTGATTCTCCGAGGTGTTTCGGGACAGCGAGGCTGCCAGCTTATCCCGCAGCAGGCCAGGGAGCAGCCCCAGAAGACGCAATGTCACCGTGAACTTTTTGGGAAAGGCGATTTCACTGCGTCCTTTTTCCAGCCCTTTGACGATGATTCGCGCGGCTTCCTCAGCCGGGATGATAAAAGGCATGCTGAAGTCGTTGCGGGCGGTGAGGGGCGTTTCCACAAAGCCGGGGGAAATCACACTGACGGCGATACCTTCATAATGCAGGTCGGCCCGCAGGGATTGGCCAAAGTAGCTCAGCGCGGCTTTGGATGCGCCGTAGGCTTCGGCCCGGGTAAAGGGGAACCACCAGGCTGACGAGCTGACGATGGCCAGACGGGGCTGGCGACCGCGATTGCGGGCGGCACGCAAGCGCGGCAGCACGGCCTCAACACAGCGGGCGGTGCCTACCACGTTGGTTGTCATCACCCGATCAATCAGTTCGGCCGAGAACTGTTGCACATCCAGGTATTCGCAGGTGCCGGCATTGAGAATGGCCCAGTCGATCACCGGTATTCGGGCAAGTGACTCGGCGCAGCGGGCCATGTGTTCGGGCGCCGTGGTATCGGCAACCAGGGGAATGACCTGCTCACCGTGTTCCTCGCGAAGCTTTTCCAGGCTGTCGACGCTTCGGGCGGTCGCGACGACGGTGTGCCCCTTGGCCACCAACTGCTTCAGAAGTGCCAGGCCGATTCCGGAACTTGCGCCGGTCAGCCAGACCGTCAGTTTCTGCTCGATGGGGGTCATGATGCATATCTCCTGACCCAGCGTACACCCGCCCCAAGGACTGGAATGTTCTCGTACAGCAGTTGAGCGGCATCGAAATAGTCCCGGTGGAACACCACCAGGTCATCCACGATTCTCAGGTGGGACATCCCTTCCACGTCGATGGGTTGCCCTCGGCGTAACCGCCGGTGACTCAGTCGCATGGTCCAGGGCAATGCGGCACGTTCGGCATCAAAGATGGGCGCACCGAAGTCGAACTGACAGGCGATGACATTCTGGTAGGCCGTGTTCAGGTGATGATCCAGTGCTTCCAGGCCGAAGACGTGGCTGAGGGGGTCCACGAATTCCACGTCCCGGTCATAAACCGGTTCCAGCGGGGGAATCCGGCCAGGACCCATAGCCTGGTACAGGGTCTGGAAACGACGGACAACGGGCTCATGTGCGTGCATGGCGAATATCCTTTTGCTGCCTGTCAATCGTTTGCGCCTCTTCAAGCAAACTGGGCGGTAACCGTTTCAGGTCACTGATAATGCGCATCTTTTCCATCAGCCACAGCAGATAGTAGGTGATGTCGATTTCCCACCAGCGGAAGCCCTGCCGGGCAGACTGCGGCCAGCGATGGTGATTGTTGTGCCAGCCCTCGCCGAGGGTAATGAGGGCCAGCCAGAAATTGTTGCGACTGCCATCGGCGGTCTCGAACCGCCGGGATCCCCACACGTGGGCCAGAGAGTTGATCGATACTGTGGCGTGAAAGAGCACGATGGTTGATATGCAAAAGCCCCAGATTGCCAATTGTGGACCGTCGGTACCCAGCGAGGGGGCCGTATACGCCAGGACTTCGCCCAGCCCGTAGATGGCGCCCAGACAGAACAGGGGCACTAGGGAATCGAACCGGTTCAGGAAGCGCAGCTCAGGGTATTTCAGCCAGTCGCGGACACGACGTTCCTCCGTGCGGAAGCCGGCGTCACAGGTAAACCAACCGATGTGAGACCACCAGAAACCCCGTTGGCCGGGTGAGTGCAGGTCCTGCGAACTGTCCGAATGCTGATGGTGATGCCGGTGGTGGGCTGCCCACCAGAGGGGCCCGCGCTGGGCCGCTGATGCACCCAGCACGGCGAACAGGAACTGCCAGGTCCGGTTGGTCTTGAAGGTTTTGTGCGAGAAATAGCGGTGATAGAAGCCGGTAATGGCGAACATCCGTACGAAGAAGAAGGCCGCCGCAAACAGAAGGGCGAATGGGCTGTATCCCACCCAGATCACCGCCAGACAGGCCAGATGCAGGGCAATGAAGGGCAGAACGCGCCACAGATTGAAGCGTGTATCGTGCTCGTCCAGCTGATCCATATAGGCATGGGAATCGAACCATCTGATCAGGCTTCGGCCAATGGATGTCACACCAATCTTCCTCTTAAAACAGTTAACGACGGGGTAGCCGTTCGGATTCGCTGACAGTATCCCTTCAGGTTCAAGGAACAGGTCAATGTCTGGTTGTCATTTACGACGGTTCGCAATTATTGGTTCAGGGCTTGCGGGTCTTGTTTGTGTACAAAAGCTCAAAGAGCAGGGCAGTGAAGTGAGGCTGTTCGAGAAGGCCCGGGGGCCGGGGGGACGCCTCTCCAGCCGGCGTCTGGGCGATGGAACCTCGGTGGATATCGGCGCCCAGGCTTTTGAGTGCTCTAGCCCCGGTTTTACCCGGTTTCTCGAACCCTTTCTCGCAGCGGGCGACCTGGCGGAAACGCACCTCGCGCCGGTTTTCGCGAAACCTTCCATGAGGGCCGCGTTGTTGCAAACACCGCGATATGTGGGATCACCCCGCATGAGCGCGTTTGCCCGAGCGTTGGCCGAGGGCCTGGATACAGTTTATGAGTGTCGAATCGACAGCATGAGTCGGGTGGACGAAACCTGGTGGCTGGAGGACACCCAGGGTGGGGGTTATGGGCCTTTTGACGCAGTTATCGTGACGGCCCCACCAGCACAGGCACAGGCGTTGTTACACAACCATTCTTTTCTTTCCCAACTGGCTACCGACGCGGTGTTGCAGCCTCAATGGGTGCTGGCAATGGGGTTTGACCACCCCCAGAAGGCGCCGGCGGCTCTTGCCGATGATGCGGCTGGCGTTGTTGCCGGACTTTGGCACGACAGCGCCAAGCCGGGCCGGGTTCACAAGCTGGATTGGTGGGTGGTCCAGGCAACCACGGGCTGGTCGGCACGGCAGGTTGAGACACCGCCAGATGAAGTGGCGACGCTGTTGATGTCGGCTGCCCTCGACACCTTGCAATGGCGCGATCCGCCGATCACCTATCGTGTCCACCGCTGGCTATACGCCCGGCCTCAAAAGCCGTCCCATCGGTTATGCGGCTGGGACGAGGAGCAGCATCTCGGGATCTGCGGTGACTGGTTGGCGACAGGGGACGTGCAGGGCGCGTTTCAGAGTGCATCGGAATTGATTGCCAGGTTGCGTCAATAACGGGCCGTGCCCTGATCCAGTAGGAAACCGTCATCGTAAAAACAGGGAGACGCCCGATGGGGGTGAAAGGAGGATT
This sequence comes from Marinobacteraceae bacterium S3BR75-40.1, assembly GCA_042862465.1. Taxonomy (GTDB): domain Bacteria; phylum Pseudomonadota; class Gammaproteobacteria; order Pseudomonadales; family Oleiphilaceae; genus JASTVH01. The sequence continues at coordinate 336,198 of JASTVH010000005.1, forward strand.
GAAGATGACCCGCTTTGAATCGGTCCATACCCGCATGTTTCGTAATGCCGGACCCCAGGAAAAGATTCCAGTCGGGATCAGTGCCTGTCTGCTGGGGAAGCAGGTGCGCTTCGATGGTGGACACAAGCGCAGTGCATTCTGCACCAACATGCTGAGTCAGTATTTCGAGTTTGTCCCCTATTGTCCGGAAGTGGCAATTGGTATGGGGACGCCCCGGGACCCTGTGCGGCTGGTTTGGGAAGGCGAAGAGAAGCGAATGGTAGGAACCAAGGATCCGGATCGGGACTTTACGGAACCGATGAAAGCCTGGGCCGAGCAGCAAGCGGGACAACTTGAGGGCCTCTCCGGGTTCATCTTTATGCAGAAATCGCCCACCTGTGGCGTGTTCCGCACCAAGGTGTACGAAAAAAACCGCCACCCGAACGGTGCCGGATCAGGCCTGTGGGCTGAAGCCGTTATGACTGAGAATCCGTTGCTGCCGGTTGAGGAGGCTGGCCGCCTTAACGATCCGCATCTGCTGGAGAACTTCCTGACACGGGTATTCACCCTGCACGAATGGAAGCGATCGCTCGGCGATCAGCCCACGGCAGGGCGCCTGGTGGACTTCCATAGCCGGCACAAGCTACTGATCATGGCTCACGATCCGGCCGCGTTGCAGGCCATGGGGCGCCTCGTCGCCAGTCTGAACCAGAACAACGCGGAGCAGGTCTCCCGGGAATACCTGAACCAGCTGATGAAGGCCCTTGGTCGCACCGCGACCCGGCGCCGGCACACGCACGTGTTGCAGTACATCAATCGGTTCCTGCGCCGATTTGTACCGAGGGCGGCCCTGGAGGAACTGCATGCGGTGCGCGAGCAGTATGCCCACGGCGACGTGCCTCTGGTGGTCCCCATTACGCTGTTGAAGCACTACGTGGGCATGATGCCGGAAGGGCACTACCTGTCCAATCAGGTGTATCTGCAGCCGCACCCCTGCAATCTGGGCCTTCGCAACGCGATTTAAACCGCCCCCGGCTGCCCGAGCGCCTGTAAGGACAGTCTGACGTTGTCAGTCAGACTTCCGGATCAGGTCGGGTTTCAGGTAGAAGTGGGTAATGGTGTTGTCGGTAAACTTTTGGAAGAAGGTGCTGACGTCAGAGATCTGTTCCAGGCGCCGTTTGCCAGTGATCGGATCGCGCATCAGCACCTTGATGCCGGTAAAATGATCACGGATCTTGGAAAACTTCGCTTTCATTTCACAGGTCACGACATCCGCTTCGTCAACCTTCAGTGCCCGGGCCAATTCGGCGCGCCGCTGCTCCACCGCCTCTGTGCTCAGGTCCTCGCAGGTCTCGATGTGGTCCAGCTTGATGCGGTCGACGATGCATTTGGAATAGCTGACCGGTTGCTGGCGGGCCTTGCGCCGGAAGGCTTCCCAGAAGAATGTGTCGGTCACTTCGGTGAAGTCGTTGATCTCGCTCAGGCAGTGGTCAACCCAGGCAAAAGTGTCCTGGTCTTCCAGCACTTCATTGATGGCTTCGCGCAGCAGCCAGTCGAACCCCAGGGCCGTTTTGTGGGCATACACCTGGCGGTACATCTGATGGCGGCTGTAGACAAAATCCTCCAGCGCCCCAAGCCCCTTGCGGGCCACCGCCAGGCCCAGCCAGGGGTTTTCCACCGTCCAGCCAAAACGCAGGTTGCTCAGCAGGTGGTCGAGATTGAAGCCACCGATCGTCACCGACGAATGGAAGCCGTCCCGAAGCATGTAGTCCGCCCTGTCCGCATCCACTTCCCCGGAGACGATGGAGGAGAGCAGATCCATCACCAGCCCCGGGGTGGAGGTGTGCTGCAGGGCCCCGGCTTCGGCGTCTGGCCCGGCCATGAATGCCCAGAAGGTGCGGGCATGGTGACAGAAGGTATCGCTGGGCGTAGCATGCGTGGTTTCCATGACGCCCAGAACATCCTGGATCTCAACGCCGTAATCGGCCAGGTCGATATCCGTGAAGATCTTGTGGGCCACACGCACGGAATAGTGCTCATGTTCCAGCTCTTCCGGCCGCTGTTTATAGAAGGTGGAGATATCCACGCCTTTCCACAATTCGTCGAACCGTTCCGGGCGACTCATGAGTTCCCGGATCTTGGCCGCTTTGGTGAACTGGTGGGAAAAGCTGCTATGGCCGCTGTCATGCAGCAGGCACGCGAGCCGGATGACCTTGGAAATGTAGTCGATGGCATCGAGCTGGCTGAAGGTGAGTTCCACCTTGCGGCTGAGTTGCCGTTCGCGCAGGTAAGCATCGATCATGGCGCGGAACATGCGCGATCCGACATGCATCACACCGATGCTGTGCAGGAAGCGGGAGTGGGTGGCGCCTGGAAAGACCAGATTGAGGATGTCGTTCTGGCAGATATTGCGCAGGCGCTGGAACAGCGGATGGTCGACAATCTGGATTTCGTGAACATGGAGGGGAATGCCGCCGTGGACCGGATCCATGATCAGTTTGTCATAGGCGCCGAGCAGGTCATCTATAGCGCTTCGCATAGGGCTGAAGGGGTCCTTTCAGTTCTGTAGAGCGTGGTTTTTGCTGTAAACGAACTGTGAAATCGCAAGGAATTGTGAAACAAGTCGTTAAAACAGCCGTCATTAGGATGAAAACTCTAATATCGGTGCCTAAGCTCAACAATATAGATCACTGGCGGACCGACTCAAATAACGACTTTAAGACGAACTCCGGCCGACGGGGTTCCTTTGGCGAGCTGATATGAAGTCTCATTCCGAGTGCATCCTCATTATCGACAGCGATAGTGAGGCCCGAGACGACCTTGCGCTGTGTCTGGAGGATCGGGGCTATTACGTCCGGACAGCGGGCGCGATCGAAGAGGCCGCGGCGATGCTTGCCGAGTCGGTACCGGACCTGATTTTTGCCGATTTGCCCCCCGAAGCCATCCGGACGCTTTCCCAGCAGGGTGCCATTGAGGACGCTCGTATTCCGATTGTGGCATTCAGCCATGCCCGTGATGCGCGGGAAGTGATCGAGGCCATGCGCTCCGGGGCGGAAGACTTCCTGATAAAACCTTTCAAAGATCGGTCCACCATCGACGAGATGCTTGGCAAGCTTTTTGAGCGCGTCCGTTTGACCCGCCTCAACCAGATGTATCGCCAGGAACTGGAATCCACCAACCGCGACCTGCGTGCCGGTATCGCGGAGTTGCAGGCGGATCAGCGGGCGGGCCGCAAGGTTCAGATGAAGATGCTGCCGGAACATCAGCGTCAGTTCTGTGGCCTGGAATTCGATCATATCGTGAAGCCTTCGCTCTATCTCAGTGGAGATTTCCTGGACTATGTGCGCCTCGACGATCACAAGGCCCTGGTCTACATCGCCGACGTGTCCGGGCATGGGGCCAGTTCGGCATTCGTCACCGTGCTGCTTAAAAATCTCACCAACCGTCTGCAGCGCAATCTCCGTCGTGGTTCCAGTGACGATATTCTGTATCCGGATCGCTTTCTGGTGCGGGTCAACAAGGAATTGCAGGACACCAGCCTTGGCAAGCACGTCACCTTGTTCGTGGGGCTGCTGGATACCCAGGCCTACACGCTAACCTACGCGGTAGGCGGCCATTTCCCGATGCCAATCCTGGTATCGCCGCAGGGAGCGGCTTTCCTGGAGGGTAACGGGCTTCCAGTGGGGCTGTTCGATAAGCCGCAGTGGGATATCTACACACAGGCACTGCCGAAGGATTTCACCTTGTTCCTGTTTTCCGATGGCATACTGGAGGTCATCGATGCCAAGGGACTGGACGAAAAGGAAAATCGTCTACTTGAAGTCGTCTCTGAGGGACGGCACACTGTCGCGGCTTTGGAGAAGGCGCTTGGGCTGGAAGCGCTGAATGAACTGCCTGACGACATAGCGATTGTCTCGGTGACCGATAGGGCGGCTGTGAACCATGTCTAGTTACAAGATTCTGCAGGCAGAGCATCAAGGCATCTATGTGCTGAAGTTCATTGGGGAAATTCGCCTCAATCTGTGCTCTACGCTGGACAACATCATCGACGCCATGGTCAGTAACCCGAATTTCAAGACGGTGGTGATCGATCTGACCGAAACCGAGGTGATTGACAGCACCACGCTCGGGTTGCTGGCGAAAATCGCCATTGCGGCTGAAGAACGCAGCCGTTTCCTGCCCACGCTCATCTCTACCAATCCCGACATCAATCGTATTATCCTCTCCATGGGGTTCGACAAGATCTTCATCATCGTGCGCGAACCGGCTCAGCGGATTGAGGAACTGGAAGAAATCCCGGTTCTACAGGCCTCCGAGCGCCAGGTGCGTGACAATGTCCTGGACGCCCATCGTGTGCTGATGAGCATGAACCAGAAGAACCGGGAAGAGTTCCGCAACCTGGTTCAAACCCTGGAATGCGAGGAATCATAGCGCTTCGGCCAGGCCCAAACGCCGCCGGAGCACCAGTTTCAAATGGATTTTCCCATGTCCGAACAACAGACCATTGCCGTCCTGGGTGGCGGCAGTTTCGGGACCGCTCTGTCCAAGGTCCTGGCCGAAAACGGCCATAAAGTGCTCTTCTGGATGCGTGACGAGGCGCAGGCCAGAACCATTACTGAAACGCGTATCAACAGCCGCTATATGCCCGATGTGGAGCTGCCATCGGGCGTTTGTCCCACCAACGATATCGAATACGCCATTACCTCCGTGGATACCGTATTCGTGGCCATCCCGAGTAAGGCGTTTCGCGACGTGATCGTTTCGTCGGCACAGTTCTTCCACGAAGGCCAGATCGTTATCAGTACCACCAAGGGTATCGAAAAGCGTGGTTTCAAACTGATGAGTGAAATCCTGCTGGAGGAGATTCCCAAAACCCGTATCGGCGTGCTCAGCGGTCCCAACCTGGCGGGAGAAATCGTCAAGCGTGATCTGACCGCCACGGTCATTGCCGGCAAGGATCCGGAAGTCCGTCGCCGCGCTCAGGATCTGCTCGGATGCGACTATTTCCGGGTTTATGCCAACGTCGATACGTACGGTGTGGAGCTGGCCGGCGCCCTGAAGAATATCTATGCCATTGTGTCCGGTCTCGCGGAAGCCCTGGGGCTGGGGCAGAATACCAAGGCCATGCTGATTACACGCAGCCTGGCGGAAATGAGCCGTTTCGCAGTGAGCCTGGGGGCCAATCCCATGACCTTCCTGGGGCTGGCCGGCGTGGGCGATCTGTTCGTCACCTGTACCAGTAACATGAGCCGTAATTACCGTATCGGCCATGCCATAGGAGAAGGACGCTCTCTCGACGATGCCGTGAATGCACTGGGGCAGGTGGCTGAAGGGATCCACACCCTGTTGCTGGTAAAAGAGCGGGCAGAGGAGACCGAGATCTACATGCCGCTGGTGAACGGGTTGTATGAGATACTCTACAATAATGCCTCCATCTCGGAGGTGATTCACCGTTTGATGAGTTCGGTGCAGAATTCCGACGTGGAGTTTATTCTGCCTCGACAAGGCGGAGCAGGGCTGTAGAGTCGAAGGGCTGAAAAGGAAGCGGAAGCGATGCGGCTGATTATCATGCGCCACGGTGAGGCTGGCCCCCACCGCTCGGACTTCGAACGCAGTCTGACCAGTACTGGCGTGGCGGCGTCGCAGCGTGTTGCGGAACAGCTGAAGGGTTTACCCTGGAAAGCCGACCGGGTCTGGGTGAGCCCCCTGGTTCGGGCCCAACAGACTGCCGAAACCGTGGTGGCAGCCTGGCCCTCGTTACTGGAGACCAAACCCTTCCTGACACCGGATGACGATCCCGCCGCCTGCATGGACGCCTTGCAGGCGCTGCCGGATTCCGAGACCGTGCTGCTGGTCAGTCACATGCCGTTTGTCGGTGTCTTTACCAGCCTGCTGGTAGAGGGGCATCGTCGCGGCATGCCTTTCATGACCAGCCAGGCCCTGATACTGGAAATGCCGGTGGCCGCGCCTGGCTGTGCCGAGCTGAAACAACATATCCTGCCCTGATAACATCCGGATGGGCCTGGGCCATGGGGTTCAGGTCGGGGCTATGCGTTTAAAAAACTGGGGGATTCTTAGCTGATGTCTTTGCGCGGAGTTGCGGACCGTTTACTGATCATCCTGCTGGCGCTCTTGCTGGGTGCCTGCACTTCGCTTTATCAGGCGCAGAAAGGGAATGATCCTCATGGCTACAGCCAGAAGCATCTTGAGGGCACCCTGTGGCAGGTGACGTATCAGAGTTACAAGGATCTGACGGTTCAGGAAGTGCAGCAATACGCCCTGCGTCGGGCCGCGGAACTCAGCCGGGAAGCCGGTTACCCGGCGTTCCGCCTCAAGGACGTCAAGGTGGATGGCGATATCACGGTCGAGCACCGGCCGGCCCAGGTGACCACCAATGCCTCCGCGCGCGGCGTACCCGGGGCCCAGGATGTGGCGATCCCCGCCTATTCCCGGGAATACCGGGTCAAGCGAGTGACCCTGAAGATTGAAATGACCGAGGACACCCTGGAGCCCTCGGTGATTCGTGTGGAAGATGTCATTTGAGAGGAATCGGGCAGGGCGGTGTCAGTGCCTGCTGGCCTCGTGCCTGATACTCTCGACCGCCCTGTCGATGGTTTCGTACGGGGTGTAGAAGTGCGGAGAGAAGCGGATACCGCCACCCCGGTAGGCACAGACAACACCTTTGCCCATCAATGTTTTCTGCAGGGCTTCGTTATTCCTGCCTTCCAGTCGGAAAGTGAAGATCCCGCCCCGTCGCTCTGGGGGTTCCGGCGTAATACACACCACGTTCGGGATTGAACTCACGGCTTCCCGCAAATACTGCACGCGTTCACCAATCTCGGAACGGACGTGGTCCAGGCCGCTCTCGAGTAGCAGTGACACGCTGGCGTTCAGCACATGAGCACCCAGCAGGTTGGGACTACCGCACTCGAATCGCTGGGCGTCTGGCGCCAGTTCCCAGTCCGTGCGGTCGAAATCCCCGCGATGTTTGACGCTGTGCCAGCCAAATTCGTACAGCTTGAGCCGATCTCGCAGGGCGGGCCGAACGTAAAACAGCCCCAGGCCTTCTGGGCCGAGCATCCATTTGTGGCCGTCCGCCATGGTGAAATCGATGTGATCCCGCTGCACGTCGAGCGGTTCGGCGCCGATGCTCTGGATGGCATCGACGCAGAAGAGGACCTCCTGCTCATGGCAGAAACGCCCCAGTCGGCCGATATCCAGTCGGAGGCCGGTACCGTATTGCACCGAGCTGATCGACATCAGCCGTGTCCTGTCTGAAACGGCGCCCTCAATCGCCTCTTCCGGGCTGCCGGCAGATTCCAGATCAGCCACCACCACCTTGACCCCCTGATCCGCGAGCGATTCCCAGACGATCCGGTTGGACGGAAACTCCTGATTGGTGATGACGATCTCGTCGCCGTCGCTCCAGGAAAGACCGTAGGCCACCATGGAGAGGGCTTCGGATGTGTTCTTCACCAGCGCTACATCCTCGGGTGCCGGCGCATGGATCAGGTGTGACAGGCGTTCGCGCAACTCGCGCTCCACAGTCAGCCATCGCGGATAGTGCTGGGCGCCGCGAATGACGTTTTCCTGGGCAAAGGCCGTTACGGCCTCCCGGGCACGGGCCGGCCAGGGCGCCACGGCGGCGTGGTTGAGGTAGCAGATATCGGAAACGTGCGGGAATTCGTCCTGGAGATCCATGGCTATCCTCGTGGTATTCAATGCTTTCCCGGACCTTACCGTATCCCCTTATCCGTTGGCGAGCCATTGCGTATACTGGCTCTCTACACAAGGCCACGAATTCTGAGCAAAGGTCACACAGATTACCCATGATGCAATCGTTTCCTATCGACTACATAGAACCGGTGTTCCGTCCGCCCTCCGAGGGTAAATCACTCATTTTGCCGGTCACCAACGGCTGCTCCTGGAACCAGTGCACTTTCTGTGAGATGTACACGCAGCCGCAGAAGAAGTTCCGTGCCCGTCGTGACGAGGATATCCGGGCCGACATTGAACGCGCCGCACGCACCCTCGGCCCTGTACGCCGGGTGTTTCTGGCTGATGGGGATGCCATGGTGCTGCCCACAAGGCGCCTGCTGGCCATCATTGGCTGGCTCCGGGAGGCGTTTCCGTCACTGGAGCGGGTAGGCAGCTACTGTCTGCCCCGGAATCTCAGGAAAAAGTCGGTCGCGGATTTGCAGGCTCTGCGGGAAGCGGGTCTCCAGATCCTCTATATAGGTGTGGAATCCGGTGACGACACCGTGCTGGAAAAGGTGCAAAAAGGCGAAACCTACGCCAGTTCCCTCGAGGCCCTGCAGAAAATCCATCAGGCTGGTATCACCAGTTCGGTGATGGTGCTGAACGGCCTCGGTGGAGAGGTCTACTCCGAGCAGCACGCGATCAACTCAGCACGTGTGCTCAACGAGGCGCAGCCGGATTACCTGTCGACACTGGTTGTGAGCTTCCCGGTCGGGCTTGAGCGCTTTAAGGCCCAGTTTCCGGAATTCACGCCCCTGCAACAGATGGATCTGTTCCGCGAACTTCGGCTGTTTCTGGAGCACCTTGACTTGAAGGACACCGTGTTCCGCAGTGACCATGCCTCCAATTACCTGGTGCTGAAAGGGCGCCTCAACCAGGACAGGGACAGTATGCTCCGGCAACTGGATCTGGCGATCAACCAGCCGGGGGCGGTGCCTCTGCGCGCTGAATGGCAACGGGGCCTATAAGGAGGTCTGTGATGACAGAGCACGATAACGATGCGGAGCGCTTTGCGGAGCGGATCAAATCCGGGACCGCGATCACCGACTCACACCCGCCAGTCGATAAATGGAATCCCGACCTGTCCGGCGATATGGATATGGTTATTCAGCGGGATGGCCGTTGGTTGTACAAAGGGTCACCGCTGGCCCGTAAAGAGATCGTGAAGCTGTTCTCCACAATATTGCGTCATGACGACGACGGCGAGTATTACCTGGTGACGCCGGTGGAAAAATGGCGCATCCGGGTCGAGGACGCGCCGTTCGTGGCTCATTCGGTGAATGTTGAGGGCAACGGGCGCGATCAAGTGATCTGGTTAACGACCAATGTCGACGAAACCGTGGCCGTAGGCGCCAACCACCCCCTGGAGGTGCTCGAACGCGATGGCGAGCCTGCCCCCTATGTTCGGGTGCGACGCAACCTGACAGCGCTGGTTGAGCGCAATGCCTTTTATCATCTGGTTAACCTGGCGGAGCCGCATGAGGGTGGTAGAAACGAGCTAGGTGTCTGGAGTCAGGGCGATTTCTGGCCTTTGGGCAGCGCGGAATAGAGTTGGCATGGAGGTTGCGCCTTTCGTTGGGCGCCTCGATTGCCTAGAATGTCAGGATCGGAAAGGCTATGGGCCTGTCTAGGTACCGACGCAAGCTGCACCCGGTAACGAGGCAAGGCCTGCTATGTTCAGTCTATACCGACCCAATTGGTGGTCGTCAGTCCCTCTGATCAGTGTTGCTGTTCACGCACACTTTCGATTGCCTGTCTTATCCAAATGCAGCAAGTCGCATAGTGAAGGAGAAAACATGGCGCAACCTCGTGTAGTCACGATTCATTACACGCTGACCAATGATCAGGGGGAAGTTCTGGACAGTTCCCGTGAGCGGGAGCCGCTGAGCTACCTTGAAGGTGGTCAGAACATCATCAGTGGCCTCGAGGACGCACTCGTTGAGAAGAGCGAGGGCGATCAGGCAAAGGTTACCGTTAGCCCGGAAGAAGGTTACGGCGAGAAGAAAGAAGAGCTGGTTCAGCCGGTACCCCGTTCCGCTTTCGAAGGCGTGGACAAGGTAGAGCCGGGCATGCAGTTCCAGGCTCAGACTCCGGGCGGCCCCCAGATCGTACGTGTCGTTTCCGTTGAAGAGGAAGAGGTCGTCATCGATGCCAACCATCCGCTGGCCGGTGAGACCCTGCACTTCGACGTTGAAGTCGTTGGCACTCGTGAGCCGACCGACGAAGAGAAAGAGCACGGCCACGTGCACTAAGACGTCGGTAAGTCAGTCGCTAGTCGTCTGACGCGTAGAAAAACGGTCGCCCCAGGGCGGCCGTTTTTTTGTGCTTCACCTTTTTGTAAGGACAAAAAAACGCCCGACAATGTGATGATTGAAGGGCGTTTTTTGCGGCCGTCATTGCGCTGTCAGGCAGTGAATGACGTCGCTTTGTGGCCTACAGGTTTAAGCTGAACGCTTCCGGAGGCCCAAACCAGCCAATCCCAGACCCAGTAGTGCCAGAGTACTCGGCTCCGGGACGGTGGGGGTATTATCCACTGTTTCCTGAACCTTGATATCGGTGAAGGCTGCGGTGAATGACGCAGACAGGTTATTGTCGTTTGTGCGCAGCTGATTCAAATCCCAAGCCGCACCACCGGTCGCCAGGGCAAGGTCGACGTAATCGGAGATGGAGCTTCCTCCGCCATAGTTATTGAATGCGGTTGCGCCGTTGCAACTGGTGAAGCCGCCGCTACCATCTGCTACGTAGCCGTTGCCATCGGAGTCCATGCCCAGAGCCTGAGTGCCATCACCACACTTAAAGGTGACATTGACTACAGCGTTAAGCAGGGCGCCCATTGATTTCAAGTCGTTCAGAACACTACTGTAGGACAGTGAGCCGTCAGTATTGTCTCGATCTTCGTCAGTCACCAGGATAAAGTTGGCCAGTGCGCCACTGGTGTAGTTGTAGTTTTTCATGGCGAAGTCGAGAGCTTGCCAGCCGTCCTCAGTCACGCCAGAAAGCGTTAGTGAGGATGTTGCGGTATCAAACTCGGATGCTGTGCCAAAGTCACCACCGCCAACGGTATGTTTGTGACCCGACACTGAACTGGCACCGAATCCTGTCAGGCCATATTCTGCGTTAAAGGAATCGCTACCTGCTTCAGCCTGCAGTTTGCTGTCAAGGTCTTCGATCATTCCGCCAATCCAGGCGTGCTCGGTGTTCATGGACCCCGATTCATCAACAACTGAAACAATGTTCGTGTTGATAGGTACGGCAAATGCTGCCGTTGACAGAGAAGTTGCTGCGATCGCTGAAAGCAGTTTTGTCATTCTCTTCATTGGATTACTCCTTGTCCCTTCCTGATTTCAATCCAAAAACAATGCTGGCGATGAATCTCGCTGATCCGTTACCAACAAGGCGCTCTCACGCTCGTTTGTCTAAAAGTAGGCTGCTATTAGGTTATGCGGACCCACATATGATCGAATGCAATAGATGTACCACTTTCCCGAACACCCTGTTATTAGGGGGTTGTGCTATTCGTAAAATGAATAGGTGTTAATTGAATCGACATCTAGGGGAGGGGTGATCGTATTTGATTGCGGATTTGGTTAACAATTAACCATGTCGGTGCTGAATGCAGTGATAATTGCATAAATGCTAGACAGCGGTAGCGCTCAGGCTATGGCAGCATCTACTTTTGCGGTGAATGAGCTGAACGGGAATCGGACAAGGAAGGGTTAAGCTGTATGAAAGGCTGACACCTGGCTTGTGGTCGCAAACGATTTTTCGTTAATGCTGACGTGATTATGGAAATAAAAAAAGGCGACCCAAGGGCCGCCTGTATTTGTCTTACATATTGGGATAGTTCGGGCCACCGCCACCTTCCGGTGTCACCCAGGTAATGTTCTGGGCCGGATCCTTGATGTCACACGTCTTACAGTGGACACAGTTTTGGGCGTTGATCACGAACCTATCCTCGCCGGTGTCATCATCCTTGACCACTTCATATACCGCCGCGGGGCAGTATCGCTGAGCCGGCTCATCGAATTTCGGCAGATTCTCCTGGATGGGAATGTCCGGGTTGGACAGTTTCAGGTGAATCGGCTGATCTTCTTCATGGTTCGTGTTGGACAGGAACACGGAAGAGAGGCGGTCAAACGTGAGCGTGTTATCCGGCTTGGGATAATCGATCTTCTTGCACTCGGAGGCCGGCTTGAGCGTGGCGTAATCCGGCGTGGTGTCGTGGAAGGTGATGGGCAGACTGCCACGCAGGATGTTTTGCTCGAAAAAGGCGATACCGGCACCGATAATGTTGCCGAATTTATGCATGGCCGGACCGAAATTCCGCTCGTCGTACAGCTCCTTGAACAGCCAGCTGTTTTCAAACTTTTCAGTGTAGTTGGCCAGCTCGTCGTTGTTACGACCCGCCTTAAGCGCCTCAAAAACTGCTTCTGCACCCAACATGCCTGATTTCATGGCAGTGTGGGAGCCTTTGATCTTGGAGAAATTCAGGGTACCGGCGTCACAGCCCAACAGCAGGCCACCCGGGAATGTCATCTTGGGCAGTGAGTTGTAGCCGCCCTTGGTAATGGCGCGGGCGCCGTAAGAGACGCGCTTGCCGCCTTCCAGGTGCTTCTTGACTTCCGGGTGGAGTTTCAGACGCTGGAACTCCATGAAAGGGCTGACGTGAGGGTTGGAGTAGGACAGGTCGGTGATCAGGCCAACATAGGCCTGTCCATTTTCCAGGTGATAAAGGAAGAAGCCACCGGTGCTGCCGCTTTCCTTCAGCGGCCAGCCTGTGCCGTGAACAACCAGCCCAGGCTCGTGCTTGGCCGGATCAATGTCCCAGAGTTCCTTGATACCGATGCCATAGTGCTGGGCATCTTTGCCTTCATCCAGCTTGAACTTGCGGATGAGTTCTTTGCCCAGGTGACCGCGGCAGCCTTCGGAGAACAACGTGTACTTGGCACGCAGTTCCATACCCGGCATATAGCTGTCCTTGTGGCTGCCATCGCGAGCCACACCCATGTCCCCGGTGATGATGCCCTGAACCACGCCGTTGTCGTCATACAGCACTTCGGCGGCAGGGAAGCCCGGATAGACTTCGACACCCAGGTTTTCAGCCTGTTCAGCCAGCCAGCGGCAGAGATTGCCCAGGCTGATAATGTAGTTGCCGTGGTTGTGCATATTGCGTGGCACGAATGCATTGGGCACCTTCGTGGCACTGCTTTCGCTACGCATGACAAAAATGTCGTCACGGGTTACTGGCGTGTTCAGCGGTGCGCCAAGCTCTTTCCAGTTGGGGAAGAGTTCGTTCAAGGCCGTAGGTTCGAAAACGGTGCCCGCCAGAATATGAGCGCCGACTTCGGAGCCTTTCTCGACGACACAGACGTTGATTTCTTCACCGGCCTCTTCGGCGAGCTGCTTGATCCGACAGGCGGCTGATAACCCCGCAGGGCCCGCGCCGACGATCAGAACGTCAAACTCCATCGATTCGCGTTCCACGTTTTGGTCTCCTCAGGCTTCTCATGAATTTGGGAACCATACAAGCGCGTGCACCGCTGGTTCCTCAGGATCCCGGGGTTTTTACATCCCCGTCTTCGCGGTTTGAATTTGAGTTGCGAAGAATCCTGCCTTGGTAATGGGGGCGGAATTTTTGACCGTACCCCGCTTTTTAACCAAGTGCTGTTCAGGCCAAAAAAGGCCGCCGCACTCTTAAGGGCCACCATTCTAGCCGAAAGTGCGTCGCCGTGAGAGGGGATCTGCCCGTTTGACAGGCTGTCAACCTTCAAAATGACCGGCAGACGCACCCGGCGGGGTGACATTCAGTGCCTTAGGATATAACATTTGGACTCTCAAACAAACGTTTGTTTGAATTGCTCGCGTCAGTGCGGTTGCTGCGTGACAGTAGAGTAGGCGTCAAATCCGCGGTTTGCGGTAGTGGCCTGATCCATTGGCCCGGGTGACGCTGGCTCTAATCCGGAAGCGGTATTGACCGGTTGCCGAATTGCGGTCAGTATTAGGGCGCTTTGCGCCGTGGCTGCAGGCTTTCGCCGGCAATTCCCGGCTCCGTGCCATGAGGCAGGAAGCACCAACGTCCTGGCCCGCCCGCTGGAAGGCACGTCCAAGAGACGATCCGGTGGTGTCGTGAGGCAGGGCATGTTTTGCCTCATCCGTGCAACCTACGCGAGGTGACGGAGCGGCTATACAGGGTGTCTCCGTTCAACGGCTATGCGCGGTATCGACCCCGGCTTTGGTCGGGTGACGGCTGAGTGAGTCACTAAACCCATCGTAGAAGAACGAGGAATCTATGAAGGTTCTGGTCGCTGTAAAACGAGTTATCGACTACAACGTGAAGGTTCGCGTTAAGCCGGACAACACCGGTGTCGACCTTGCCAACGTAAAAATGGCTATGAACCCTTTCTGTGAAATCGCTGTAGAAGAAGCGGTTCGCCTGAAGGAAAAGGGCATTGCCACTGAAATCGTTGTCGTATCCATCGGTCCCAAGCAGGCCCAGGAACAGATCCGTACCGCTCTGGCGCTGGGCGCCGATCGCGGCATCCTGGTCGAAACCGATGAGGAAGTGCAGTCTCTCGAGGCCGCCAAGCTGCTCAAGGCTGTTGTCGATAAGGAAGAGCCCAAGCTGGTCATCATGGGCAAGCAGTCCATCGACACCGACAACAACCAGACCGGCCAGATGCTCGCGGCGCTGAGCGGAATGCCTCAGGGCACTTTCGCCTCCAAGGTTGAGGTGGAAGGCGAGAAGGTCAGCGTAACCCGTGAAATCGACGGTGGTCTGATGACTGTTAAGCTGGACCTGCCGGCCGTGGTCACTACCGACCTGCGTCTGAACGAGCCGCGCTACGCTTCATTGCCGAACATCATGAAAGCCAAGAAGAAGCCGCTGGACAACACGTCACCGGCCGATCTGGGTGTCGACATCGCTCCGCGCCTGTCCACGCTGAAGGTGGAAGCACCGAAGCCGCGTCAGGCAGGTATCAAGGTTGAGAGTGTCGAAGAGCTGGTCGACAAACTGAAGAACGAAGCGAAGGTGATCTAAATGAGCATTCTGGTAATTGCGGATCATAACAACAGCGCACTGAGCAGCTCCACGCTGAACGTACTGGGTGCGGCTAAAGCTATCGGCGGTGATGTCGACGTTCTGGTTGCCGGTGAAAACTGTGGTGCGGCAGCTGAAGAGGCTGCCAAGGCCGAAGGCGTCAGCAAGGTTCTGTGTGCCGACAACGCTGCTTACGGTCATCAGCTGGCAGAGAACCTGTCCCTGCTGATTGCCGAGCTTGGCAAGAACTACAGCCATGTTGTGGCCTCTGCCGGTACCACTGGCAAGGACTTCATGCCGCGCGTCGCTGCGCTGCTGGACGTGGCACAGATTTCTGACATCACCGGCGTCGAGTCCGAAGACACTTTCGTACGCCCGATCTATGCCGGTAACGCTATCGCTACCGTGAAGTCCTCTGACAGCATCAAGGTCATCACTGTACGTGGTACTGCATTCGATCCGGTCGCTGCCGAAGGCGGTTCGGCTTCCGTGGAGCAGGTTGACGCGGCTCACGATGCTGGCATTTCCGAGTTCGTAGGCGAAGAACTGGCCCAGTCCGATCGTCCGGACCTGACCAGCGCGCCGGTCGTAATCTCCGGTGGTCGCGGTATGCAGAGCGGTGAAAACTTCAAGATGCTGGAAGGCATCGCTGACACGCTGGGCGCCGCTATCGGTGCATCCCGTGCAGCGGTTGACGCCGGCTTCGTACCCAATGACATGCAGGTGGGTCAGACAGGTAAGATCGTCGCGCCGAACCTCTACATTGCCGTGGGTATTTCCGGTGCCATTCAGCACCTGGCCGGTATGTCCGACTCTAAAGTGATCGTTGCGATCAACAAGGACGAGGAAGCGCCGATCTTCCAGGTGGCCGATTACGGCCTGGTAGCCGACCTTTTCGAGGCGGTACCGCAACTGGAAGAGGAACTGAAGAAAGTCGTGTAACTTTCGGATGTTCTTGGAAAAGGAGCCTGCGGGCTCCTTTTTTTGCTCCATCTCTCTACAACTTGAAACGCCCTCGGGTGCGTTCCTCCGCGGCCAAACATCGCCCGTCATCCCTTCTCCCCAAAACCAAGCCATTCTTTGCCCGTTCGCAATCGCATTCATAGGTCGCTAATCTACCGGCTTGCAACCACACCCACCGCGCTATTCACGGATGAGAGCAAAGGTGAAATTTAAACATGCAAAGGAAGAACGCAGCAGTTAAGCAGACGGCCCAAGGAAAGGGGTCTTTTCTCTCCGCAGTTGTACTGACGGCGATAATCAGCCCGGTAACCACTGCGGCGCCCATCCTGACAGAAGTTCTGGCAGATCCGGCCAGCGGATTGGCAGGTGATGCCAACGGGGACGGAATCCGTTCTTCGTCTCAGGATGAATTCGTAGAAATTCTGAACGACGGCGATACCGTATTGGATCTGTCTGGCGCGCTATTGAGCGATAGCGTTAAGGTACGCCATGAGTTTTCCGCAGGTACGATCCTGCAGCCGTACCAGGCGATTGTGGTGTTTGGTGGCGGCGATCCTGATCTGTCCGCCTCGCGCGCATTGATTCAGACGGCTTCCAGCGGTCGATTGAGTCTCAATAACGGTGGCGATGAAATCCTGCTTTCAGGTGGTGGTTTTGGAACGTTGCGTTGGGCTTTTGGTGACGAATGGGCTGACAATCGATCACTGACCTTGTCAGCTAATGGTGAATACGTTGCTCACACGGACCTCGCCTCAACGGCTTTTTCCCCGGGAACAACACCCGAAGGCAATGCCTACTCAGCAAAAGCACAAAGCGTACCTGAGCCGGCTACATTGGGTTTGCTGGGAATGTCGCTATTGATGGCCGCCGGGTTTCGGCGTCGGGATTCTTGATTAGCCAGCGTGGTGGCGTGGTTGAAAAAAAAGCGGGCCAGGGCCCGCTTTTTTGCTTTGAGGCTTACTGCCCGCTCCAGTTGACCTTGGGGTCCGGCGTCATGCGCAGGTAGTGCCGTACTTCTTTGTAGCCTTTGGGGAAACGACGGTTGATTTCGGTTTCGTCCTGCAGGGAGGGTACGATCACCACATCCTCGCCAGACTCCCAGTTACCCGGCGTGGCCACTTGGTGTTCGTCGGTCAGTTGGAGGGAGTCGATCACGCGTAGAACTTCGTTGAAATTGCGCCCGGTGCTGGCCGGGTACGTGATGATTAACCGCACTTTCTT
Organism: Marinobacteraceae bacterium S3BR75-40.1; assembly: GCA_042862465.1. Taxonomy (GTDB): domain Bacteria; phylum Pseudomonadota; class Gammaproteobacteria; order Pseudomonadales; family Oleiphilaceae; genus JASTVH01. The sequence continues at coordinate 353,158 of JASTVH010000005.1, forward strand.
CTGGGGATCAATGATGAACAGAGAGCGTACCGTCAGTGTGCTGTCCGCATTGGGATGGATCATGTCGTAGAGTTCTGCGACCTTGCGGTCGGCATCGGCAATGATTGGGAAATTGACGGTGCATCCCTGGGTGTCGTTGATGTCATTGACCCACTCCTTGTGACTGTCCACGGAATCAACGCTCAAAGCGAGCACCTTGACGTTTCGCTTGTCGAATTCGTCTTTGAGCTTCGCGGTCAGCCCCAATTCCGTGGTGCAGACGGGGGTGAAGTCGGCAGGGTGGGAGAAGAGCACACCCCAGCTGTCACCCAGCCAGTCATGGAAACGGATGCGGCCTTCACTCGAATCCTGTTCGAAATCCGGTGCAGTATCACCTAAATGTAGCGCCATCAGGTTTCTCCTTTGCTGAATGCTGCGAATTCGTTCTCTCATTAAAAATGAGGCTTTCCCGGTGCCAAATCAAGGCGCTTGACCCGTTGACGCACTCAATCCTCTTGCAAAGAGGCGATGTTCTCAAAGTATTTCAGTGCGCCGGGGTTGGCCAGGGCTTCCTTGTTTTTGACAGGTTCGCCGTGGATGACGTTCCGCACGGCCAGCTCAACAATCTTGCCGCTGATGGTACGGGGGATATCGGGCACCTGGACGATCTTGGCCGGTACATGGCGCGGCGTCGTGTTTCGTCGAACGGTGGTGCGGATTTCGTTTTCCAGCTTCTCATCCAGCGTCTCGCCGTCACGCAGTCGCACGAAAAGCACAACCCGAACGTCATCGTTCCATTGTTGGCCTACGGCCAGGGATTCCAGTACGGCATCCACTTTTTCCACTTGTCGGTAGATTTCCGCAGTGCCAATGCGAACACCGCCGGGATTCAGTACGGCATCGGAACGGCCGTGGATCACGACGCCTCTCTGTTCCGGGGTGGTCTCTGTGGAGGGATGGTGTTTGATTTCGCCGAAGTCACCGTGGGCCCAAACTCCCGGAAAGTTTTCGAAATAGGCCTTGCGGTAACGCTCTCCATCGGCGTCGTTCCAGAAATACAGGGGCATGGAGGGGAACGGTTTTCGGCAGACGAGTTCACCCTTGCCATCGTCTAGCGCCTTGCCCTGGTCATCATAGAAGGCCACATCCATACCCAGACCAATGCATTGCAGTTCACCGCGGTAAACCGGCAGGATTGGGTTACCCAGGGCAAAGCAGGAGACAATGTCGGTGCCGCCGGAAATGCTGGAGAGGCACAGGTCCTGTTTGATGTCGCGGTAAATGTATTCGAAGCTCTCATGGGACAGTGGACTGCCGGTGGAAAGCACTGCCTTGAGCGGGTCCAGATTATGACTTTCGGCCGGCTTGAGTCCGGCTTTTTCGCAGGCGGCATAGTATTTGGCACTGGCACCGAAGACAGTAATGCCTTCCGCTTCTGCCATATCCCAAAGTGATTCCGGGCCCGGGGCGAAAGGGGAGCCATCATAGAGCACGACGGTGGCCCCCAGTGCCAGGCTGCTCACCAGCCAGTTCCACATCATCCAGCCACAGGTGGTGTAGTAGAAGACCCGATCGCCGGCGCGAATGTCGGTGTGCAGGGCCAGCTCCTTCAGGTGTTGCAAAAGGGTGCCGCCAATCCCGTGAACAATGCACTTGGGGGCACCGGTGGTCCCGGAGGAATACATGATGTAGAGAGGAGCGTCGAACGGCATGGGCGTGAAACCGGCAGCCGGTTCTTCTTCCAGCGCCTGGTCCCAGGTCATGTTTTTGCCGTCGGCCTCGAAGGACAGGCCGCCGATGTTGTCTATGGTGATCCAGCGGGCGAGGTCGGGCAGGGCGTCGACGATTTGCTTGACCCGCTCGCGGGTGTCGATCTGTTTGCCGTTGTACTGGTAGCCATTGATGGCAATCAGCACCTTGGGCTGAATCTGTCCGAAGCGGTCGAGGACCCCCTGAAAGCCGAAGTCGGGGGAACAGGAAGACCATACCGCCCCGAGTCGCGCCGCGGCCAACATGCCCACCACCGCTTCGATACCGTTAGGTACAAAACCGGCCACACGATCGCCGGAGACCACTCCGGAAGCCTGCAGGGTACCCGCCAGCCGGGCGGTCTGCTCGCGCAGCTCGCCAAAGGTTACCGCTCTACCACGGCCGTCTTCACGTTGTTCAATCAGCGCGGGGGCATCGTCCTCGCCGCGCAACAGATTCTCTGCAAAATTCAGTTTGGCGCCACCGAACCACTTGGCCCCGGGCATGGCGTCGCCGTTTTCCAGAATCCGCCCGGGGCTGTACGTTCCACGCACATCAAAGTATTGCCAGATGCCTTCCCAGAACTTTTCGGGATTGTCTACCGACCATTGATGCAGTGCCTCGTAGCTTTCCGGCACCTTTCCGTATTGCTGGTCGAGATAACGACTGAAGTCGCGCAGTCGGGCTTTTTCAATACGCTGACTCGAAGGGATCCAGAGGGGTTGTTCGGTCATGATGTCCTGTCCGTTTCGGCTTCGTTGGCGTTCAGTGTGCGGCCTTGGCTGCAAGGGCCTGGCTGATGGCGGTGCCGGCGCGGGAACGGTTGGGCCGATCCAGGGTGTGACAGATATCTGCACCCAGGCTCGCGACGGCGTCCAGATCGACTCCGGTATCCAGGCCCTGTCCCTGCATCAAGTAAAGCACATCCTCGGTGGCGACATTGCCGGTGGCGCCGCGGGCATAGGGGCAGCCGCCCAGACCTGCGACGGCGCTGTCGAAGATGCGGATATCCCGTTCCAGACCCGCCATGATATTGGCCAGGGCCTGACCGTAGGTATCGTGACAGTGCAGGGCGACCCGCTCCGGATTGGCCACTGAAAAAATGGCATCCAGCAGATTGTGGATTTCCCGTGGCCGGGCTACGCCGATCGTGTCCCCCAGTGACACTTCATCGGCGCCCAGGTGCAGCAGCCGCCGGGTCACCTCCGCCACCTGAGCCGGCGCAATGGCTCCGGCATAGGGACAGCCCACGACACAGGAGACATAGGCACGCACGCGCAGGCCCTGATGTCTGGCTTCCTGCATAACAGGCTTGAAGCGTTCCAGGCTCTCGTCGATGCTGCAGTTGATGTTCTTGCGGGTGAACTCATCGGACGCGGCCGTGAAGACCGCAACGGTGTCCACCTGGCTCTCCAGGGCGGCTTCCAGGCCTTTCTGGTTGGGCACCAGGGCATGGATATGCAGCCCCGCATGTGGCTGTATGCCGGCAATCACCTCGGCGGTGCCGGCCATCTGGGGCACCCATTTGGGCGAGACGAAGCTGCCGGCTTCGATATCCCGGAGTCCCGCATCGGCGAGGCGATTGAACCAGTCGGTCCTTTGCGATGCCGGAATTTCATTGGCTTCATTCTGAAGGCCGTCCCGCAGGCCCACTTCCACGATTCTGACATGCTCAGTCATCGTCCGTTTCCTCCGGCTCGAATTCCACCAGAACCTGCTCCGCTTCCACGCTGTCGCCGACCGCGCACATCAGCTCCAAAACCTTGCCACGGGCAGGCGCGCGCACGGTGTGTTCCATCTTCATCGCCTCCATGATAACCAGGGCGGCACCGGCTTCCACCACATCGCCCTCGGCGCAGGGCACCGCCGTGATGCGGCCATGCATGGGCGCCGTCAATGCCTTTTCATCCTCTTCGGCATGGGCCATTTCCGGGTGGTTGATGCTGACGTTCCACTGTTCACCGTGAGCAAACACTGTCCAGGTTGCAATGCCATCGAACACCGTATGGATGGACCATTTGCGGCCGTCACTGCGAACCCGGAGCGCATCCGCTTCCGGTTGCCAGCGCACCAGGACCTCGGTGTCGCTGTCTTCCTTGCGATAGCGGAGACGGGCGCGATCCTCAAGCCGGTACTGGAGGATATGATTTTCGCCGTCCAGGCGAATCTCGGCCTGTTGCCAGTCGGAGGCGCCCAGGCGCCAGCCCGGCACTGACGTCCACGGATCGTGTGGGTCCCGGGAGCTCCAGGCGTCGTCGATCCAGCCGACAAGAGCGCTGACCAGCTGCTGCTCCGTATCAAAGGGGTTGCGGTGAAGCTGGCCGGCGTGATCCTCCACGAAAAGGGTGGTGAGTTCGGCATCACGGAAATCGGCGGTATCCAGGGCCCGGACCAGGTAACCGGTATTGGTCTTCAGCCCGGCCAGACGGTGGGCCGACAGGGCATCCACCAGTCGCTGACGCGCACTCTCGCGGTTGGGGCCCCATGCAATGAGCTTGGCCAGCATGGGGTCATAATCCGATCCCACCACCAGGCTTTCCCGAAGCCCGGTATCGATACGGACACCTTCCAGATCGGCCGGTACAGACAGGTGGGTGATGCGCCCGGTGGTGGGCAGGAACTCCCGGTCAGGGTCCTCGGCATAGAGACGTGCTTCAATGGCATGTCCTTTTTGACGGAGGTCGTGTTGCGCCCAGGGCAGGGGTTCGCCCTGGGCCACCCGGATCTGCCATTCCACCAGATCGAGGCCGGTGACGAGTTCGGTCACCGGGTGTTCCACCTGCAGGCGCGTGTTCATTTCCATGAAGTAGAAACGCTGCTCCGCGTCCACCAGAAATTCCACGGTGCCGGCTCCTACATAATCCACCGCCTGACCGGCCCGTACCGCGGCCTCGCCCATGGCCTGGCGCACCTTGTCGTCGAGACCTGGCGCGGGCGCTTCTTCAATGATCTTCTGGTGGCGCCGCTGAATGGAACAGTCACGATCGAACAGGTACACGCCGTTGCCAGCCTGGTCAAAAAGAATCTGGACCTCGACGTGACGGGGACGCTCGACGTACCGTTCCAGCAGCAGATGGTCGTTGCCAAACGAGGAGGCCGCCTCCCGGCGCGCCCCTTCCAGCCCTTCGTGCAGGGCCTCCTGGCTGCGCACCACACGCATGCCCTTGCCGCCACCGCCGGCACTGGCCTTGATCAGCAGGGGGAAGCCGATGCGTTCGGCCTCGCGAACCAGGAGGTCGGTGTCCTGACCTTCCCCGTGGTAACCGGGAACCAGCGGGACATTCGCCTTTTCCATCAATTGTTTGGAAACGCTTTTTAAACCCATTTCTTCAATGGCGCGGATGGGAGGCCCTATGAAGATGATGCCGGCTTCTTCGCAGCGTCGGGCAAAGGTGGCGTTTTCCGAGAGGAAGCCGTAGCCCGGATGGATCGCGTTGGCGCCGGTCTGTTGGGCTGCCTCGATGACACGATCGATGTTGAGGTAGCTTTCACGGGGCGAGGCCGGGCCAATAGGCACGGCTTCGTCGGCGGCGGCCACGTGGGGGGCATCGACGTCGGCATCGGAATAGACGGCGACGCTGCCAATCCCCATGTCGTGGGCCGTGCGCATGATACGCAGGGCGATTTCCCCGCGGTTGGCAATCAGGATCTTGCGGATTGTCACGACTGTTCCTCCCGCCACGCCGGTTGTCGTTTTTCGAAGAAGGCGGTGAGGCCTTCCTGGCCTTCTTCTGCGGTGCGCAGACGTGCGATGAGGTCGGCCGTATCGTTGCGCAGCTGGTCGTCCGGGAAGGCGTCATCCACCCGCGCAATCAGTCCCTTGGTCGCGTGAAGCGCCTGCGGGCCGGCCGCGGCCAGATCCGCCACCAACTGGTCGATACGCTCGTCCAGTTGGGCTTCAGGCTGCACTTCGTGAACCAGCTGAAGGCGACGAGCGTTGTCGGCGTCCATCACTTCCGCGGTGAGCATATAGCGGCGGGCGGCGCGGATGCCGATAGCGCGAATGACGTAAGGGCTGATTACGGCGGGTGAGAGGCCGAGGCGCACTTCGCTGAGGCAGAACCGGGCGTTGTCCGTGGCCACGGCGATATCGCAGCAGCAGATCAGCCCCAGGGCGCCGCCAAATGCCGCACCCTGGACCCGTGCCACGGTAGGCTGGGGCAGGGTGTCAAGGCGATGCATCAGCTGAGCCAGGCGCAGAGCGTCCTTTTTGTTGTCCGCCTCATCGAGCTGAGCGGTTTCGCGCATCCAGCCCAGGTCAGCACCCGCTGAAAAATGCCGGCCTTCCGCGTCCAGCACCACCACCCGGACACGCTCGTCCCGGGCAATCTGTTCCAGATGCCGGGTCAGTGTGGCGATGATGCCGGCGTCAAAGGCGTTGCGTTTGTCCGGGCGGTTCAGGGTCAGTCGAGCCACGCCCTGGTCATTGAGCGTCAGGCGAACTGTGTCTTCGGTATCGGTCATCGTTCTCTCCATCACATGCGGAAGACGCCGAAGCGTGTCTCGGGAATTGGGGCATTGAGCGAGGCTGATAGGGCCAGAGCGAGCACGGTACGGGTCTGGGCCGGGTCGATGATGCCATCGTCCCATAGCCGGGCCGAGGCGTAGTACGGGTCGGACTGTCGCTCAAACTGATCGACAATGGGTTGCTTGAAAGCGTCCTCATCTTCCTGGGACCAGCTCTCGCCCTGGCGCTCAATGCGGGCGCGCTTGACGTCCGCCAGTACGCCGGCGGCCTGCTCGCCCCCCATGACCGCAATGCGGGCGTTGGGCCACATCCAAAGGAAACGGGGATTGTAGGCCCGGCCGCACATACCGTAGTTGCCAGCGCCGTAGCTGCCGCCGATGATCACAGTAAACTTGGGCACCTGGGCACAGGCCACCGCGGTCACCAATTTGGCACCGTGTTTGGCGATGCCGCCTTCCTCCGCCTGCTTGCCAACCATGAAGCCGGTGATGTTCTGCAGGAAAATCAGTGGAATCTTGCGCTGGCAGCACAACTCCACGAAGTGTGCTCCTTTCATCGCCGATTCCGAGAACAGGATGCCGTTGTTGGCGAGTATCCCCACGGGCATGCCCTGGATATGGGCAAATCCGCAGACCAGGGTGGCCCCGTAACGGGCCTTGAATTCATCGAACTCCGAGCCGTCCACGAGGCGGGCGATCACCTCATGCACATCGTAGGGCGTGCGCAGGTCCGTGGGCAGTACGCCATAGATGTCCTCGGTCGGATAAGCCGGTTCCCGGGGCTTGCGGCGATCAAGATAGGTGCCCTGAGGCCGGTTGAGGTTGCGGACGCAGGCCCGGGCCTTCTCAAGGGCCTCCACCTCATCGTTGGCGAAATGATCGGCCACGCCACTGGTGCCGCAGTGCACATCGGCGCCGCCCAGCTCCTCGGCTGAGACGGTTTCACCGGTAGCGGCTTTTACCAGGGGCGGCCCGGCCAGGAAGATCGAGCTCTGCCCCTTGACCATGATGCTTTCGTCCGCCATGGCCGGCACATAGGCGCCGCCGGCGGTGCACAGCCCCATGACCACTGCGATCTGGGGGATGCCCTTGGCGGACATGTTGGCCTGACGATAGAAAATGTGGCCAAAGTCTTCTTTGTCCGGGAACACCTCGTCCTGTTCTGGCAGGTTGGCACCGCCGGAGTCCACCAGGTAGATACAGGGGAGATGGTTTTCCTCGGCCACGGTTTGGGCACGGATATGCTTCTTGACCGTGAGCGGGTAATAGGTGCCCCCTTTTACGGTGGAGTCGTTGGCCAGGATCATGCAGTCGACGCCGCAAACACGGCCGATACCCGCCACCGCACCAGCAGCTGGAACCGACTCATGGTAGACGTCATGGGCCGCGAGCGGTGCGATCTCCAGGAACGGTGAGCCCGGATCCAGCAGCCGGTTGATCCGTTCCCTGGGCAGCAGCTTGCCCTTGGCCTTGTGCCGCGCCTGGGCCTTTTTACCACCACCTTCGTGGATGTCAGCGAGCTTCTCACGCAACTGGCCGGCAAGACGCTGATGATGCTGCTTGCGTTCCTGAAACTCGCTGGAATGCGTGTGGACCTTGCTTTCTATCTTGCTCATGGCAGCCCTCAGCGGCTTTCCCGGAACAGTTCGCGACCGATCAGCATGCGGCGGATCTCCTGGGTGCCGGCGCCGATCTCGTAGAGTTTGGCATCACGCAGCAGACGCCCGGTGGGGAACTCGTTGATGTAGCCGTTGCCGCCCAGGATCTGAATGGCTTCCAGGGCCATTTTGGTCGCACGCTCGGAACAGTAGAGGATGGCCCCGGCGGCATCCTTGCGGGTGGTTTCGCCACGATCACAGGACGCGGCCACCGCATACAGGTAGCTGCGCGAGGCGTTCAATTCGGTATACATGTCGGCCAGCTTTGCCTGGATCATCTGGAATTCCCCGATGGGCTGGTCGAACTGCTTGCGTTCATGAACGTAGGGCACCACTTGATCCATGCAGGCTTGCATGATGCCGGTGGGGCCGCCGGACAGGACCACACGTTCGTAATCCAGGCCGGACATCAGTACCCGCACGCCCTGGTTATAGCCGCCCAGAATGTTCTCTTCGGGGACCTCGACGTCCTCAAAGATCAGTTCGCAGGTGTTGGAACCACGCATGCCGAGCTTGTCGAGTTTGGGGCCGCGGCTGAAGCCGGCCCAGTCGCGCTCGACAATGAAGGCGGTGATGCCATAGGGCCCCTCATCGGGATCGGTCTTGGCGTAGATCACATAGGTGTGTGCGTCCGGGCCGTTGGTAATCCACATCTTGCTGCCGTTGAGGATGAAACGGTCCCCTTTTTTCACCGCCCGCAACTTCATGGACACCACATCGGAACCGGCGTTGGGCTCGCTCATGGCCAGGGCGCCGATATGCTCGCCGCTCACCAGCTTGGGCAGGTACTTCTCTTTCTGGGCGTCGGTGCCGTTGCGGTGAATCTGGTTGACGCAGAGGTTGGAGTGGGCACCGTAGCTCAGACCAATGGACCCGGAGGCGCGGCTGATCTCTTCCATGGCGATGACGTGCGCCAGATAGCCCATGTTGCTGCCGCCGTATTGCTCATCCACGGTCATGCCCAGCAGGCCCATGGCACCCAGTCGAGGCCAGAGTTCGTTGGGGAAGGCGTTATCGCGGTCGGTTTTGTCTGCCACGGGAACGATTTCGTCACGGCAGAAGTTGTAAACCTGATCGCGAAGCATGGACAGGGTTTCGTCCAGGCCAAAGTTCAGGGTGGTGTAGGGCGTTTTCATAGGGCCTCTCCGGTGTTCTCGTCAGTCTGTTGCTGTTCTATACGCAAGGCTTCCCGGCAGCGCTGTTCGGCGCCGTCGAGTTCTTTCTGCATGATCGCGATATCGTCCAGCTGTTGCTGAAGTTGATCGCGGCGATCCTGGATCTTGTCGAGCAGCGCCTGGAGCTGACGGGCGTTGCCGGATTCGGGATCGTACATATTGATGATGTCGCGGGATTCGGCGAGGCTGAACCCGAGACGGCGACCGCGCAGGACCAGCACGAGCTTGACTCGGTCGGCCTCGCTGTAGATGCGGGTCTGCCCCTCACGCTTGGGATCAAGCAGGCCGGCTTCTTCGTAGAAGCGGATGGTCCGCGTGGTGATGTCGAACTCGGTCGCAAGATCGCGGATGGAATAGGTGCGTTTTTTCTTGCTCATGAAATCAGATATTGCCTCAGCCATACGTTTACGTAAACGTTAACCTAGAATTTGAATCGGGCGCAAGCGAAAAACACCATTCTGGAAATGGATTATCGCAGGGAGTCGATCAGGCGCTTGTTGAGGTCAACCCAACGGTCGAGCTTTTTGGCTTCGCCGATGCGTCGGCTTTTGCCGCGGAGCTTGGTGAGCCACAGGCCTTCGCCGTTAAAGCTGTAGACTGGCTGCAGGTCGTCGCGTTCTGAGGCGGGTTTGATGTCGTCAACGAGGTTGTCGAGTATCAGTGGGTCGGCATCGGGTGTCGGATAATAGGCGAGGATCATGTGCGCCTGGTTCAGCTCCAGGGCCTTGACGTAGACGATGCGCAGCTTGTCGTCGGGAACGCCGAGCGAGCGCAGGGTCAGGTACTTGGCGATGGAAAAGTCCTCGCAATCGCCGCCGTTGGTGGCTAGAAATTCCACCGGCGTTGCCCAGTAATCTTCCTGGCCCCAATGGCCGATATCACTGATGAAGGGAATGCTGTTGAAGAAACCGTTCACGAGGCGGAGTTGCCGGTCTTCCGGGGCGTTCCGGCTGATTTCGGACAGTTCCTGCCATTTTTCCAGCCGCTGACGCGCATCACTCCCGAATTGCTTCTGCACCATGTCCAGCAGTTTCGGCGCCAGCTCCAGCGCGAATGCGAACGAGGACAGCAGCACTAAAGCCGCCAGCAGGTTCGACATCAACCGCCTGGATGCGAATCGAGTCAGGAGCATACTTCATCCGCAAGTTGGTGTGCTGTCAGATATAAAGCCATCCTGTCAGCGGGCCGCTATGAGTCCATCTGCGGCGTTGCGCTGTACACTAGTAGTTGGCCCGGAGTCTCTCCCTTAACTTGTCGAGTCGGGCGCGAATTTCCGCCTTTCGCTCTTCGCTGATGTCAGCATGGGCCGGTTGGGTTTGTTGCGTGGAAACAGACTGCTGAGTGTTGTACGCCGGTTCCGGTTCGCTGGCAACCTCTTCAGCCGCACTGTAACGTTCGATACCGGAGTCTTCGGCATCCTTTGGAAAATACAGGTTTTCCAGTCTCCCCCCGCGTTCAATCACAATACGGTCCGGATAGATCGCCTGCAAGCGGGCGCCACCAGGAAGGTCGGCATCGACACTGTAGGTCTGAGTTTCCTGATCTGGCCCTTCCACCAGGGCGCTAGCCGGGGCCTCTTCATCGGTTGCCATCACGCCGCGCAGAACAAGGCGCAGATTGGTTTCCGGCAGCTTGGCGGTTTCCAGTTTCTGGGGTGCCTGCCGGGTGGGATTACCGAAAAGCTGGAGTTTGGCAAGATTCACGTCCGGACGAGTGCTCCGCTGACCGGCCGCCTGGGCGGAAGGGTGAGGTTGCCGGGGCGTGGACTGGAGATCTTTCCAGAACAGGTACCCCTCCCAGCTCAGCGTGCCCGCCATCAGGGCGGCGAGCAGGCCTGCGAGAAGTAGAGGGCCGCGCTGTAGAAGAAATTGCATGTGATCCTTCCGTTGAAAAATCGGGCGTTCACGGGGTGTTCCCTCAGGGGCCGGGAACTTCGCAGGGTGTGGCCATCCAAACATACAGGCCGCCGGTGGTCCTGCAGCACCCTGGGCCGGGGTTTAGAATGGCCCGGGTCTTTTCAGAGGTTCCCTGACTGATTTCAGTATATCTTGATAAGCCCTTGGTCGCCTTGCCGATTTTTGAAACCGTGTACTGAATTGTAATGAACCCGTGACATAATCAACAGTTGAGCCGCTTAAAGTTGCCATTCACAGCCGGCAGTAATACCGTAGTCCAGTTTTCGTGGCAGAAGCCACGGATGCCGCAGCCGGGCCGTGGCGACACGGGGAGTTGATTTCAAGAATAACCTACGTTCGGGTTGTTTCATGCCCAGAGCGTTAAACCGGCGATTCAAGCACGCGGGAGGTGGACGCCAATACCCCTTTCGCGGGCTCTGACATGGAATGAAATGAGGTCGACCTTGAATACAGAGTCTGTCCACCCGGGAGTCGAGGAAGGGGGCACGGTTCGCGCTCGTCTTCCCTTTACCTTTGCCAAGCGCCATGGGGTCATCCTGACCACCGATGACGAGGGTCAGGCACGCCTGCTGGTAAAGCCGGGCGCTTCACCACACGCCATTGCGGAAGCCAACCGCCTGGCCGGCGGACGCGTAGCGTTCTTCAATATTGATCCGGAAGACTTTGACGACGCCCTGACCGAGGCCTATCAAAACGATTCCGCCGAAGCGATGCAGATGGTGGAGGGCATCGGGGACGAAATGGATTTGGCCAGCCTTGCCGATTCGGTCCCTGAAACCGAGGATCTGATGGAGCAGGAGGACGATGCGCCCATCATCCGCCTGATCAATGCGATCCTCACCGAAGCGGTGAAGACCAACGCCTCGGACGTGCACATTGAAACCTACGAGAAGCGACTGGTGGTGCGATTCCGGGTCGACGGCGTACTGCGTGAAGTGGTCCAGCCCAAGCGGGCACTGGCGCCGCTGCTGGTGTCCCGTATCAAGGTTATGGCCAAGCTCGATATCGCCGAAAAGCGGGTGCCACAGGATGGGCGTATTTCCCTGCGGGTCGGGGGGCGCGAGGTGGACCTGCGTGTATCCACCATGCCTTCCGCCAATGGCGAGCGCATTGTGCTGCGTTTGCTGGACAAGCAGGCCGGCCGTCTGCGCCTGGAGTCCCTGGGCATGGCAGAGCGGGATCTGAAACTGGTCAAGCGGATGATCCATCAGCCTTACGGCATTCTGCTGGTAACCGGTCCCACCGGTTCGGGTAAGACAACCTCACTCTATGCCTCGCTGACTGAAATCAACGACCGCAGCCGCAACATTCTGACCGTCGAAGATCCGATTGAATACAACCTGCCGGGCATCGGTCAGACCCAGGTCAACCCAAAGGTGGACATGACCTTTGCCCGGGGCCTGCGGGCGATCCTGCGTCAGGATCCCGATGTGGTCATGATTGGTGAAATCCGGGATCTGGAAACGGCGGAGATTGCCGTGCAGGCCAGTCTTACCGGCCACCTCGTGCTGTCCACGCTGCATACCAACACGGCTGTCGGTGCCATTACCCGGTTGATGGACATGGGGATCGAGCCTTTCCTGATTTCCTCCAGTCTGGTCGGCATAATGGCCCAGCGCCTGGTGCGCATTCTCTGTGAGGAATGCAAGGAACCCTATAAGGCCAGCGAGGAACACTGCCAGTTCATGCAGCAGGATCCAGCGAACCCGCCGACCATTTACCGTCCAGTGGGTTGCCCATCCTGTAACCAGCTGGGGTACCGCGGGCGAATGGGGATCTACGAGGTCGTGGAAGTGGATGAGACGCTGCGCAGTCTGATTCATAAACAGGCCGGCGAACTGGAGCTGGAAAAACAGGCGCGCGAAAAGGGCCCCAGCATCCATGCGGACGGGGTCGCCAAGATCTTGAAAGGTACCACCTCGATCGAGGAAGTATTGCGGGTAACGCATCGTGGATAGTCATAGCGGTGCGCGGCAAACGAGGGAAGTAGATGGCCGCGTTTGAATACAAGGCCCTGGACAACAGGGGTAAACAGAAACAGGGGGTCCTCGAGGCCGACAGTGCCCGAGCCGTGCGCCAGCAACTGCGGGAAAAGGGCTGGGCACCGTTGCAGGTGGACGTGGCCAGCGAGCGCAATCAGGGCAGCAAACAACTGTTCCGGCGCGGCGGCGGGCTCAGCGCCCGTGACCTGGCCCTTGTGACCCGTCAGCTGGCCACGCTTATCCAGTCGGCCATTCCGGTGGAGCAGGCCTTGGCTGCGGTGGCCAGCCAGGCTGAAAAGCCTCGTATCAAGAGCATGATGCTGGCGGTTCGGGCCAAGGTGATGGAGGGGTATACCCTGGCAGATAGCCTGGGGGAATTCCCCGGCGCTTTTCCCAAGCTCTATCGCTCGACAGTAGCGGCCGGTGAGCATGCGGGTCACCTGGATCTGGTCCTGAATCGTCTCGCCGACTACACTGAGGCGCGCCAGGAATCACGCCAGAAGATCCAGCTGGCGGCGGTCTATCCCATCATCCTGACCGTGGTGGCCATCTCCATCGTAATCTTCCTGCTTACCTATGTGGTCCCGGACATCATTGAAGTCTTTGTGCGTCAGGGGCAGGAACTCCCGACCCTGACAAAGGCCATCCTGGCGGTCAGCGACTTTTTTACCGATTACGGGATCTATCTGGCGATCCTGTTGGCAGCGGCGATCATCGGTTTCCAGGTGGCTCTGAAACGACCGGGCTTCCGCAAGCGTTTTCACGCCGCATTGCTCAACATGCCCTTGATTTCCCGGCTGGTGCGGGGCGTTGAAACCGCCCGGTTTGCCAGCACACTGAGCATCCTCAGTACCAGTGGGGTTCCGTTGGTGGAGGCGATGCGCATTGCCGGCGAAGTGCTTTCCAATGAAGCACTCAAGGAGCGCGTTCTGGAAGCGACGCAACGGGTCAGCGAAGGGGCCCCGCTGAACAAATCACTGGAGCAGACGGGCTATTTCCCGCCGATGATGATCCATATGATCGCCAGTGGCGAAGCCAGTGGTGAGCTGGATCAGATGCTCGAGCGCACCGCCCGCAACCAGGAAAACGATCTGCAGGGCAAGATCGCCACCCTGGTCAGTCTTTTTGAGCCCATGATGCTGTTGGTCATGGGCGGTATTGTCATGATTATCGTGATGTCGATAATGCTCCCGATTCTAACCATGAGTAATCTAGTGGGATAACTATGAAACAACCTCAACGTCAAAGCGGTTTCACCCTGATCGAAATCATGGTGGTGATGGTCATCCTGGGCCTTCTGGTCGCCATTGTGGCGCCCAATATCATGGGGCGCAGTGACGAGGCGCGGGTCACCACCGCCAAGACCCAGCTGGCCAATATCGAGAATGCGCTGAAGCTCTACAAGCTGGACAATGGCCAGTACCCCTCCACCGAACAGGGGCTTAAGGCGCTGGTGGAAAAACCATCCGGGTACCCGGAGCCCAAGAACTGGAATGAAGGCGGCTATCTGGATCAGGTCCCGCAGGATCCCTGGGGTAACCAGTTCCAGTACATCAGCCCGGGTTTGCAGGGGCCCTACGATCTCTACTCCTATGGCGCCGACGGCCGTGAAGGCGGCAAAGGCCTTGATGCGGATCTCAGCGTCCACGACGTCGAACAGAACTGATTAGGGCCTTTCCTTTGCGTCACCAACGGGGCTTCACGCTGATCGAAATACTGGTGGTGGTCATCATTGTGGGACTGATGGCGACCATCGCAGTGTTGAACGTGGGTGACGCGCCGGAACGGCACAAGCTGGAGGAGAAGGTTAGGAAACTCTACCTGACCCTGCAGACTGCCAGTGATGAGGCGGTGCTCGATAGCCGGGAAATTGGCCTTAAACTCGATAAGGGCGAGGTCCGTTTCCTGGTTTACCAGCCTCCTGAAGTGAGTGTGCAGGGCCAGGATTCGCCCGCAGGCGGTACCTGGGAACCCATGCAAAACGATCCCTTCCGGGGCTGGACCGTTCCCGACTGGCTGAAAATGGAGATCGAACCGGCGGCGGATCAGCCACGGCTGCCGGTTCAGGGCGATAAGGAAAAACTCCCCGATCTGGTGTTGTTCTCCTCAGGTGAAACCACCCCTTTCCAGATTCGTCTCTGGCTTGCGCGGGGCGACCAGGATCAGTACATGCACAAGTTGGTCAGCGATGGCCTGAACGGGATCGAATGGATCAAGCCCCATGACGATGAGTCCTGACATGACGGGTGCCCGGGGCTTTACTCTGATCGAGGTTCTGGTAGCGCTACTGATTTTCGGTTTGTTGGCCACCACCATACAGCGTACCGCCAGCCTTTACTTCGACCATTATGAGCGGATAGAAGCGAAAACCTTTGCTACCTGGATTGCCCAGAATGAATTGGCTGAAATGCGCCTGAGCGATACCTTCCCGTCGCCCGGGAACAGCCGTGACGAATTGACCTATGCCGATCAGGACTGGGTGGTGGAAACCCAGATTGCCGTCACCCAGGATGCAACCATGCGTCGGGTGGAGTTAACCATCTCCAAAATTGATCCGACCAGTGGAGATGCCCATCAGCAATTGGTTTACGAAGGCTTTTTGGGGGAGCACTGATGGCACTGATTCGCAAACTTCCAAACTCGCGCATCCCTCCGAGCTCGTCTGTCAGCCAGTCCGGTTTTACGCTGCTGGAAGTGCTGGTGGCCATCACGATTACCGCCATTATCGGGGTCGGTATCTGGCAGATCCTGTCTGCGACCATTGATGCCAAGAAGGGGGTCGACCGTGTGTCGAATGTCTTTGAGGACGTTCAGCGCGGCGTGCTTCTCATGGAGCGGGATATCTTCCAGTCGGTAACGCGTCCGGTGCGGGATCTTTATGGGGAATACCAGTATGCCATGTCCACTCGAGGTAATCAGGGCGATCTGGAACTGACCCGCACGGGCTGGCGTAACCCGCTTCAGGAAACCCGCAGCAAACTGCAACGGGTGGCCTGGTCGCTCGAAGGTAATGTGTTACATCGCTACTACTGGCAGGTATTGGACCGCGCACAGGACTCCAATCCACTGGATCAGAAGGTAATGGAGGGCGTTACGGCGATTGAACTGCGCTTTCTGGATGAGGACGACAACTGGAAGACTGAGTGGCCGTCCGACGAAATGCTGACCAATTCCCAGGCCAAACCTGAAGAACAGCCACTGCCCAGGGCGGTCGAGGTAGTCATCGTGCATGAACGTTTCGGGCGTATTCGCAGACTGTTCGATCTGGGTAGCTTCCAGCCAGGCAGTGTATCCTCCGGTTCACCGCAAACGGGGTCCGGCACTGGCAATGCAGGCGGTAATACGGGCGGAGGGGGCTCGTGATGCCGGTCCGGTCACCGCGCCTGCCACGTCGCCAGCAAGGCATGGCCCTGATCATGGTGCTGCTGGCTTTTGCCCTGGTTGGCTCGCTCGCTGCTGGAATGCTCAGCAGCCAGAGCCTGATGATCTACAAAGCCAGTCATTACCTTGACCAGCGCCAGGCCCGTGGCTTTGCCCTGGGGGGCGAAGCCTTTGCAAGACAGCTGCTGTATCGGGATTGGGAAGATGACGATGAGAACAACGAGATGGTGGATGACCCCGGTGAATTCTGGGCCGCCAATTCGGCAGCGCTGCCGGTTAAACAGGGCGCCGGTGCCGTGGAAATGCAGATCAATGATCTGCAGGGAAAGATCAATCTCAATGACTTGGTGGATGCTAACGGCAAGGTGAATCCCCTCGTCCGTGATCGTCTTGACCGTCTTATTGGAATGCTTCCCGGGTTGCAGGCGGTCAATGTCGACAAGATCATTGACTGGATCGACGACAACGATCAGGTTAGCAGCGGGCAGGGCGCCGAGGATGGTATCTATCTTGGCATGAACCCGCCGTATCGGGCGGCCAACTTTCCTTTCGTTGACGTCTCGGAATTACGTCTGATTGACGGTATGACGCCAGAGGGGTTCGCGGTGCTCAAACCGCACGTTTCGGCATTACCTGCCCATAACCAGGGCATCAACGTCAATTTCGCGTCCATCCAGGTGATTCAGAGCCTGGTGCCGAAAATGACGTTCCAGCAGGCCAAAGTGATCTATGACGATATCCGGGACGAGAATAAGAAATTCCGGTTTGAAAACGTGCAGGATTTCATCGCCCGTCCGGAGTTCGCCGGTACCGGCATCAAGAAGGATTTACTGCGGGTCGACAGCAACTTTATGGAATCTGCAGTGCGAGTCAATTTGAATGGACAGATATATCGGCTGGTCACCAAGCTCTATCGCAATAACAAGGGCGAGCTGCAGGTGATTTCGCGCGATGCCGGGGAAACCTCTATCATAACCAAACCGCTCAAAAACCTGGGCGAGTAGTGAAAGGTCATAAAGGGCAAGGTACCCTTAGGAGCCTGTGATTCAGTCCTGGTAGTCTTCCGGTAGGTCGTCAGGATTCAATCAGAGATTCCTTAACAGCAATAATAACACCGGGCTTTTTCCAGAATGTTCAGGATCACGGAATCATGTCAGACCGATTGTATGTAAGGCCACACGTCAGCAACTCCGGGATGGGGGATGAGTGGCGCTATGAGT
This sequence comes from Marinobacteraceae bacterium S3BR75-40.1, assembly GCA_042862465.1. Lineage (GTDB taxonomy): Bacteria > Pseudomonadota > Gammaproteobacteria > Pseudomonadales > Oleiphilaceae > JASTVH01. Next base: position 370,685 of record JASTVH010000005.1, read on the forward strand.
GGCTGTTGGTGGACGCCAGTGGCGAAATTCTCGCGGAAGGCGGGGATAGCAGCCAGGAAGACATCGAGCAGACGCTGGCGCGCAATGATCTGCCGCAGGTGCGCCTGATCGGTCTGTTGCCGGCGCGGGATGTGACATCCTGTCTGGCCCATATCCCCGGAAAGCAGGCACGCTTTGTTCACCAGGCACTGCCTTTCGCCGTGGAAGAACAGCTGGCACAGGATATCGACAGCGTCCATTTGGCGCTGGGCCCCCGAAAAGGCAAGGAGTGGCAGGTAGCCGCTGTGGATCGTCAGCGGATGGCCGCTTACTTCGAGACATTCAGTGGCTGGAACGGAACGCAGCTTGAAGCCCTTTACCCTGATGCCGCACTGCTTCCGGTAAAAGGTGGCGACTGGACCTTGTGTCTGGAAGGAGAGGAAGTGTTGGTCGCCTCGGCCGAAGGCGCCTGGTATAGCATCCCGATCGCCGGTCTGGCGGTGTTCATGGAGTCCCTGGTGTCACAGCAGTTGCCCGATGAAGGCGCACTGGATGCTGAACCGCGGACCATCTCCGTGTACGGCAGGTCGGACGATCTGGAAACGCATCACCTGGAGCTGGCGGCACTGGATCAGCTGGAGCAGGTGCAGGCCCATCGCGAAACGCTGCAGACCAGCCCCATGACACTACTGTCGCTGGCTTTCCATCGTGACGCGGCCCACCCGTTCAATCTCTGTCAGGGGGCATTCTCGGTCCGGAGTGACAAGGCTGGAAACTGGCGCCTCTGGCGTCCTGCTGCGGCTGTGGCGGCGCTCTGGTTCGTGCTTCAGGTCGGATTGGATCTGGGCCAGGGTTTTTACTATCAGCGTCAGGCCGAAGATCTGGAATCGCGGTCAGTCAGCATTTATCGCTCTATTTTCCCAGGGGATACGCAGGCCTCGGCCATGAACATCCGGAGCCGATTGAAAGCCCAGCTGCGGGCCGCAGACCAGAACGGCCCCGGTAACGACTTCCTGACTCTGCTGGGGCACGCCGGCTATCAGTATTCCACTATGCCGAACCGCGATGATATTCGCTTCAATACCATCAACTACAGCCGTGCTCGCGGGGAACTGGTGCTGGAGCTGCGGGCAGATGAGTATGGCCGCTTTGAAGCGCTTAAGGATGGGGTTGCCAGCGTTGGCCTGCAGGCACGCATAGGCTCTGTGGTCAATGACGAGAACGGCACCCGTGGGCGCCTGACGATTTCGGGAGGATAAGGCATGTGGAGCCGTATTGAACGGATACCGGCCATTCAGAAATTCACGGCAAAATACGATCACCTGCCGCGACGCGACCAAAAGGCGCTGCAGTTGCTGGGTATCGCGTTGCTGCTCTTTGTGGTTTATTTTCTGATCTGGCGCCCGGCCCACCAGTTCCAGGTGGAGCAACAGGACAGGCTGGAGAATGCCCGCGATCTGCTTGCTTTCGTCCAGGCCAATAAAAGCCGTGTGGCCGAGGTGGCCAAGCAGCGCCAGGGGCAGGGCGCATCACAGATTGACGACACCCGCTCTCTGCTTAGCACCGTGACGTCCACCGCCAACGAATCGGGCTTGAGCCTGCAGCGGTTTGAGCCCAGCGGCGAACAGCGCATTCGGGTCTGGCTCGACGATGTCGCATTCACCGGCCTGGCGGGCTGGTTGGAGAAGCTGAATACCCAGTATGGGATCGAAGTCGAGCAGGCTTCCCTCGATCGTACCGATAATCCGGGCCAGGTTACCGCCCGGCTGACGCTGATGACACCCTGAGAAGCAGTAAAAAACACAGTTGCAGGAGCAGCATATGGCCGAAAGCCTTTCCAAATCGGTTCCCGAAATTGTCCGTCTGGATGCTTCGGCATTGAACGAAGCCAAGTCCGTCCTGTATCAGGCCTACCGCCACGAACCCACGTTCCAGTACCTGTTCGATGCCGATCGCACCGGCTACGAAAAGCGTATCCGGGCAACCATTCGTGAGTTGATCAATCTTTACCTGGATCTGAAGCAGGACGCTATTGGCGTGCTGCTGGATGAAACCCTGGTGGGTGTGGCCTTCATTGGCAGCCCGGACCTTCGTCTCGACCTGGCCAATCAGCTCTCCTGGCGCCTGCGTATGATCCTGACCGCAGGACTGTCCTGTACCCGTCGCTATATTGAGTACCACGAGCAAATAAAGCGTGTCCTGCCGGAAAAGCAGGTGCACCAGTTGCCCCTTATGGGCGTTCACCCCAAATATCAGAATCGCGGAATGGGCCGTTTGCTGCTTGAAGCCGTAGAGAAGATGTGTGAGGAAAATCCTCGCACTGGCGGTCTTGTACTGGATACCGGTAATAGCCGCTATCTCGAATTCTACCGCTCCATGGGATTCCATGAAGTGGGGGAGGTGCATTTGGGGAATGTCACCGAACACGTCCTGCTCAAGGAATTTGCAGGCTGAACCTGAGGGTCTGATCCGGGTTCGGCAGGGCTGACTTGAAGTTTCGGTGCCACACCCGCATGTCCCGATAGGTTACATTCTGTTGAAAAGAGGAGGTCCGGTGAGCGATACGCAGAAGTACGATCTCGTTGTGATAGGAGCAGGATCCGGCGGTGTCCGGTTGGCGCGGATGTCCGCTGCAAAGGGAGCCCGGGTTGCGGTGGTGGAAAACCGGTACCTTGGCGGAACCTGCGTCAACGTCGGTTGCGTTCCCAAGAAGCTGTTTGTCTACGCAGCAAATATCGCTGAGCAAACCGAGGATGCGGCCGGTTACGGCTGGAATATTCCGCAGTCCTCCGTGGCGTTTGACTGGGCGACCCTGCGGGATAACAAAACGCGGGAGATCGAGCGCCTTAACGGGATCTACGGTCGCTTGCTGGACAATGCCGGGGTCACCGTGATCAATGGCACCGCCAAGGTGACCGGTCGTAACGAAGTGACAGTCGACGGGCAGCGCATCGAAGCGGAGCGTATCGCGATCTGCACCGGGAGTTGGCCCTGGACACCGGACATTCCCGGCCGGGAACACCTGGTGTCTTCCAACGAGATGTTCTATCTGGAGCAACTGCCCGAGACCGCCGTGGTCTGGGGTGGCGGCTATATCGCCGTGGAATTCGCCAGCATTCTGGCCGGCCTGGGGGTCAAAACCTCGCTGGTATACCGGGGCGATCTATTCCTGCGGGGATTCGACGAGGACATCCGGACCTTCACCGCCCAGGAGATTGCCAAGAAGGGTATCGATCTCCGATTCAACACCACCATCGAAAGAGTCGATCCTGAAGGCGAAGGCTATCGCCTGACCCTCAACGATGGCACCACTCTGGATACGGGCCTGGTCCTGTCCGCCACCGGCCGCAAACCCCTGGTAGACGGACTCGGGCTTGAAGAGGTGGGAGTCGAGCTGGGGGAGAACGGCATCGTGAAAGTGGACGATCATTTCCAATCCTCCGTTCCCTCCATTTACGCCCTCGGCGATGTCATCGGAACGCCGCAGCTAACGCCCGTGGCCCTGGCTCAGGCCATGGTGCTGTCACGAAATCTGTTTGCCGGTGGCAATGAACAGATGGATTACCGCAACATTGCCACGGCGGTGTTTTGCCATCCGAATATCGGCACAGTCGGGTTGACCGAAGCGGAAGCCCTGGAAGTGTCACATCGGCTGAGAATCTACCGGACCGAGTTCAAGCCCATGAAGCACACCCTGTCGGGCCGGGACGAAAAAGAAATGATGAAGCTGGTGGTGGACGACGACAGTGACAAGGTGCTGGGCCTCCACATGGTGGGTCCGGATGCCGGTGAAATCGTCCAGGGCATGGCGGTGGCGTTACAGGCGGGTGCCACCAAAGCCATCTTTGATCGCACGGTCGGTATCCATCCCACCTCTGCGGAAGAGTTCGTGACCATGCGTGAACCGGAGCGTGTGGTCGAACGCTAACCCCGTCACGTCCGACGTCGGAGCTTTCTGACGTCGGGCGCCTGTCATACATGCAGCCAGCGCTGCAGCGTTTCTCGTATCACCTGTTTGCGCACAGGCTTGGGAATGTAGTCGTTCATTCCCGCTTCCTGGCATGAGGCTTCCGTGCCATCCAGCACATCGGCGGTCAGGGCGATAATCGGCATGGGACCGTGCGCTCGCTGACGTTCCCATTCCCGAATCCGTCGGGTCGCTTCCCAGCCGTCCATGACCGGCATCTGGCAGTCCATGAGAATGGCGTCGTAGGGAGCGCGATTGCTCTCTGCACCCTTGCGTCGAATCAGATTAATGGCCTGCTCCCCGTTGTCGGCACACTCCACAATAAAACCAAAGGTTTCCAGCAAACGGCGGGCAACCCGTTGGTTCACGGGGTTATCCTCAACGACCAAAGCATAGCGGGCATTACCGGACGCCTCATTGGCATCAGCTTTGGCTGGACGGTAATCGTGCAGTTGGTGGTCATCCCGTGGGGCTATCTCGAGGGGAATCACAAAGCGGAAGGTGCTGCCACATGCTACCGCGGTATCCACTGCAATATGACCGCCCATGAGCTCAACCAGGCGCTGGGCCAGGGGTAATCCCAGACCGGTGCCGCCATAGGCGCGGGAGTTGGATCGATCCAGCTGTTCAAAGGTATTGAACATTTCCCGAATGCGTTCGTTGGGAATCCCGGCGCCGCTATCCTGGATCTCACAGGTCAGCAAGCCTTCCCGTTCGGACACCTCTTCCCAGTGGAGCGAAAGCTTGACGAAGCCCTCATCGGTGAACTTGATCGCGTTACCCAGCAAATGGGCCAGGACCTGACGCAGCCGGGCAGGATCGCCATAGACCTCCAACGGTTCTTCCCAGTCGCCACGGAACAGGATGTCGTACTCCAGGTGGCGCTCCTGGGTTTCATGCCGGAACGACGCCGAGCAGTTTTCCAGCAGATCGCGAACATTGAATTTCTGGTGCTGGATCGCCAGCTTGCCCTGCTCAATACGGGAGAAATCCAGCAAATCCGTGATAATCGTGAGCAGATCCTCGGTCGACTGGCGGGCCGTGAGCAGGTAATCCTTTTGTTCCTGTTTAAGCGGGGTTTCCGCCATCAGATCGAGCATGCCGAGAATCCCGTTGAGGGGCGTGCGCAGCTCGTGACTCATCATGGCCAGGAACTCGGACTTGGTGCGGCTCGCACGCTCGGCATTGTTGCGAGCCTGTTCGATCTGGCCAATGGTCTGCTGGCGTTTCACGTCGGCGTCTTCAAGGTCGCTGGCCATGGTCACGATCGCGTCTTGCAGTGTCTGCAGCTCGCTGGCGACTGTCATCGGTTCAGTTTCGATCTGATATTCGCCCCGGCTGATGCGTTGCACACGCTCTGAAAGACGGCTGATCGGCGCACTGAGACGGTGGGCGAAGCGATTGATGAAGATCAGTGTGAGGCCCAGAAGCGCCGTGCCCAGGCCAATCGAGGTCCAGATGATTTCCTGACGCTCTCGGGTCAGAGGCCTTTCCGACACACCCACTTCGACGGTTCCGACCTTAACGGCACCCGAGGGACCCAGGCCGTAGTCGGGCTCAAACCAGGAGAGCTCTTCATTCTGGTCCAGCTCGACGGGTTGCTGGACGATTTCCGTGGTGAAGGTTTTGATGGGGGCCTTGCTATCGATCAAACCCTGATTTTTGACATACCCCACCTCATCGCCCAACACATCTTCCACCCGGATCCAGGCCAGATTGGAACGCTCGAGGGTCGACTGCAGCAATGAATCGAGTGCCTGCTCGTTGCCGGTAACCACCGGGTATTCGGCGGCCGGCGCCAGATTATCTGCCACGATCTTGCCGTTGTTGTAGATCTCCTGACGGGCATCGTCGATACGTGCTGAGGTGAAGAACACCAGCAAGACCAGAAACATACCGAGCGCCGGGAGCGTTCCTAGCAGAAGCAGTCGGCGATAGAGAGTCCAGTAACTTCGCGTTTTAGTCATGGCGTGTCCTCCTCGAGTTCGAGGAGTTCTTGTTGAAGGGTTTCCGCGTCGGGGAGGAGGATATTCAGTGAACGGGCCACCTGGTTATTCAGGGCCACTTCGAATTCTGTCGGGTAGCCTGCACTCTGCAGCTCGCCGTCCTCCACGAACGCCTGGATTCGGGATGCAGTCAGGTCCAGAAAGGTCTTGACCGAGGTGTAGGTGGACGCTAGCGCACCGGCCTTGACGTAGGCCCGGCTGGGGCCAATCAGAATGCGGTTATGGCGATAGGCCGTGAGCAACAGGTGTTTGATGGTGGAGCGGTTGTACACGGCTGGATCAGGGGTGCCCAGAAGCAGATCGGCAAACAGCAGTGCTCGTGACAGTGTGTTGATGAGCGTGTCATTGGACTCCACCACGAAAACCCGGGCCTCAAAGCCACGATCTTCAAGTTGCTCGAGCAGGGGTTGGTAGTCGAGTCGTTTGGCAGGGGTGGCCAGTAGGGCGACGCGCCGTGACTTGGGGAGGATCAGCCTGCCGAGCATCGCCTGCCGAAGCAGTGGCGGATTGTCATACAGCGCAGAAACCTGCTTTCGCCGGGCTTCCGGAACAATGGACTGATAATCGTCTTCGGTGACAAACAGGGCGAGGACGGGAGCATCGGGATTGGCGGCAATCACTTCCGATAGCCGTGCTGCCCCCAGCGTGATGATCAGGGCCCCTTTCTGATTTTTTTCATAGGGCACCAGATCGTACGCGTCGCCAAGCCGTTGCTGCAGGCGATTGGCCACCGCTTCGGAGAAAGCGAGGTTTCCGGAACCAGCGAGCATAATACGCGTTTCAGCAAAAGCCGCCGTACTGAAGCACGCAAGGCAAAGAAACAGCAATGCCCCAACCAGGCGATGGTGCGCCTGGATTCGGCATAGCGTCCTCAGCTCCCTGGTGTCTTGCATGGATATCCCTTGACCACCCGCCACCCTGAAAGATGGTGGCCGCTACGGTTAAAAACGAAGATCGGCCGCCACGATGAAGTGGGGGGTATTGTCGAAGTTGTTGTCTACAACGGTGATGTAATCATGTAGTGGATAATATTGTACTGTCGCCGAAAGCTCCAAATAGGTTCGAGGGAACAGGAACGTTTTTGCGGCATGCAGGTCCAGTCGTTGGTAACGCCAGCTGTGGTGCTGTTCGGGATAGTCGGCCTGTTTCGCGTAGTAAAAAGTCCCGGCCAGGGACACTTGCCGTGGAAACTGATGAATCCAGGATGCTGACCCGCTGTGCTGGGCGGACATTCGCGTCTCCAACCGAAAGAAGCGCTGTGAACGCTTGTCGGAACCGATATATTCGCTGTCCGGGTCCAGGTACGCATAGGTGAGACGGAAGGTGTCATCGACCAGTTCCAGCATGGTTTCAAGCTCAATCCCATCCTGGGTGTGGTGCATGTTGTTCTCGAGATTATCGGTATCCGAGGCACTGAGAATGCCACTGATATTGTTGTTCATGGAATCGTGGAAGGCTTTGGCTTCCAGTGAAAGGGAGCCTACCGGAAGGCGGAAAAGTCCGTAGTAACTGACTTCCCGGGAAATAATCTGCTCCGCTTCGAGGCCACCCGGAGCCGGCGGCCCCAAACGCAGGCGCTCGCCTTCCAGACCGGCAATCGTCTCCTGCGTTTCCTGGGACAGGGCGGGCGATACGGTGATACCCGTCAGGCGGTAGCCCCAATCCGCTGACTGTTCCAGGTCATCGGGTGTGCGATAGGACTTGGACCAGACAAAGCGAACGGTCTGACTCCGGGTGAGATGGAAGTTGAAAGCGTAGCGGGGCGACAGGAAGTTGCCGTTATCATTGTCGTCCTCCCACATGGCGCCAATGTTTGTAGTCAACCAGGATGCGGGGCTGTATTCCAGGTTACCGAATACGCGACCGATGTAGTTGGAGCGTGTGCCGTTGAGATAGGTATCCGATTCAGAGTTGTCTTCCCGGTAACTGGTCCCGGCCACGAGTTGGAGATCCGGCGAATAGCGATAGGTGCCCTGGAGCTCCACGTCCTTGCGTTCTTCGCGGATATCCTGGTTGGTAAAGGTACAAAACGCGACTGGGGGGTCCTGCGCCGGGAGTATTGAGGGATCGCTGGCTGCGCGCTCGCACAGGTCCGCCGGATGGCTGTAGTGGTTCATTTCCTCGTAGTCTTCGGTGATCCCGAACAGGTAGAGCATCAGATCGTTGGTTATGGCATTAACCCAGGGTTCATTGCGGTCATACTGGGTTTGGTAATACTGCAGGTGGAATTCAAATTTCTCCGAGACCTTGTGATTCCATTTGATTTGGCCGTGCCAGTCGTGGGACTGGATCTTGGGGTCGGTGATCAACCCATCACCGGCAAATTCCTCACGATCCCGCTGGTCGTAACCGTTGTGGGCCCCTGCCAGGACTTCCAGGGAGTCATCGTCGGTCAATTGCCAAATTGAATCGAAATTGACGGTATTGAAACCGAAACTGTCATCAAAGGTCTGTTTCTTTTGACTCAGTGCTTCGTCATCTGTGTTGTAGTAGCGGTAGTCGAAGCCGTCACCTTCGCTACGACTGTAACTGAGGCGCCAGTCGACAAGATCGTTACCGTCGCCCACCGAAGCATAGTGGTTTTCATAACCCCGGTTACCCATTGCCACCTTGCCGCGTACGCCATGGGTGTCCTGTGGATTTTTCGTGATGATATTGATAACAGCCAGAAAGCTGTTCACCCCATAGGCCGCAGCATCGGGACCCCGGATCACCTCGATGCGGTCGATCTCCTCCAGCGGGACGGGAACATTGTGCCATTCCACATTGGCAAGACTCGCCTTATAGACTGCACGACCGTCCACCAATACCTGCAGTCGGCGCTGTTCATTGGCTGCCGTACCGTGGTAGCTCACAATGGGGACATTGCTGGACACATAGCCCACCGTCATGCCCGGAACCAGCAAAAAGGCTTCCCAAAGGCGTGAAACACCGAGCTCCCGCAGGAGTTCGCCCCGAAGAATGGTTACGGTGCCGGGAACCCGGGATTTGGGCTGGCGAAGCCGAGTTGCCGAAAGCACTTCCGGCATGCTCGCGCCTGGGCCCAACTCGAGCATGGAGGGGGAGGTCTCAAGGGACGCGTCGTCCTGGAAATCCTGGGCATAGCCCTGCAGCGCCGTCCCGGAAATGAGGACGGACGCCAGCACTGTGTATTTGATAGACATTGTGCCGAGCCAACGTTGATCTGGTTATTGTCGATATGCAGGCCAACTCAGCACGCTCCATCGTACCTTGGCGCATCCCGTTTTGCCTGAGCCGACTTGGCTTATTTTGACGCATGATAGGCAATGCGGCTCTCAATGTCTCGTGCTGCGCGCGCGCTAGCAATGCCTGGCACCGCATTTCAGGGCCTGCTGTTTAAAAATGTTCCAGAAAAATAGGGACATGCATTCGTGATCTATACTTAGGGTCACTTGCGGCCTGAGGATGTCGAAGCGTGGACTTCTGCTGTAGCAAAACAGATGTGCTGTGGAGGGCTTTATGCCTGACGCTGCTTTGTGCGTTCAGCGCCTTTGGCTGGGCCGGGACACCGCTTCCCGTCGTTAATATTGACGACAGTGCGCCCTCCGTCGTGCTGAGTTCTCATCTGGCTTATGCCCGGGAGGAAGCGGTAGGGCTAAGCAATGGTGATTTTCTTTCCCACTGGCGCGAAGCACCCTGGCAATCCACGAACCAGAGTGTTGTGAACCTGGGCTACACCAATGACGTGGTGTGGTTCGCACTGCGCTTGCATTCGGACCGGCGCTATCCTCTTTCGCGCTATCTAAGCATCGATTACCCGGTATTGGACCATGTCAGAGTGGTTGTGCTGGAAGGGGAGCAAATACGTTCATTGGAGGTGGGGGACGAACATCCGTTTTCTGAACGCCCGCTGAACCATCGTCTTTTTGTTATACCTCTGGAATTTGCACCCCAGGAGACAAAAACCCTCTTCTTCCAGGTAAAAACCGGCAGTTCCATGCAGCTCCCGATGACCCTTTGGGAGCCGGAAGCCCTCCATGAGCACACTGCAGATACCAACCTGGCGCAAGGCATCTACTACGGATTTCTGGGTGTCATGGCGCTGTACAACCTGTTTTTGTACCTGGCCATAAGGGAGCGGCGTTTTCTGTATTACGTGGCCTTTATCGTCAGCTTTATCGTGTTCCAGCTCAGTATCAGTGGCTACGCCTATCAGTACCTGTGGCCTGGGCATCCATTGCTCAATGAAAAGGCCCTGGCTGTGGCTCTGGGGCTGGTGCTGCTTTTTTTGAGCCTGTTTGTCCGGGAATTCCTGGAACTGGCCCGCAGCCGTCCAATGTCGTCGGCCGTGTTTGTGGTGTTCGCCATGCTTTCCGGGGTATTGGCCGTTATCGCGATGTGGGTTCCGTATTCCGTTTCCATCGTTGCCCTGATCATGCTGACGTTGCCACTGAATTCCTATGCCCTGGTGCTGGGGATCATTCGTTGGTGGGAAGGGGATACCGCGGCACGTTATTTCACCATCGCCTGGTTTGCCACCTTGTTGGGCGCGGTATGCATTGGACTTAACAAGCTCGAGATCCTGCCGCGCAACGCGTTCACCGAGAATATATTGCAGGTGGGCACGGCAATGGAGGTGGTATTGATTTCCTTCGCACTGGGCGAGTACGTCAATCGTCAGCGCAGAGCGCGGATGGAGGCCCACGCCGAAGCGCTGCGGCAGGAAAAAATCGCACGCCGGACTCGGGAAGAAGCCCTGATACAGCAACGTAAACTCAACGAGACCCTGGAACGTCGGGTGTCCGAGCGTACCGAAGCGCTGGAACAGGCCATGTACCAACTGGAAACGCTCAACACCCGTCTCAAGGAAATGAGCCATACCGACGATCTCACGCGGTTATGGAACAGACGCTATTTCAATGAACGGTTTGCGGAGGAATACCGTCGTGCCAGCCGTGAGCAGATCCCGTTGGGTGTGGTGATGCTGGATATCGATCACTTCAAGGCAATCAACGACCGCCACGGCCACCTGACCGGCGACCGCTGTCTGGCGAAACTGGCAGAAACGCTGGGAGGCGAGATTCACCGACCCTCGGATATGGTGGCTCGCTTTGGGGGCGAGGAATTTGTGGTGATGCTTCCCAATACCGACAAACAGGGGGCCCGCCACGTGGCAGAACGCATCCGCAAAGCTGTTGAGCAACTAACCATTCTCACGACGGAAGACAAACCGTTAACGCTGACCGTGAGCGCCGGCTATATCGCGATGATTCCAACCGAGGACTATGCGCCGGAGGATTTTCTCGCGCTGGCAGACGAAGCCCTTTATAGCGCCAAGATGAACGGCCGTAACCAGACCTGCGCGGCTTGAGTTCCTGCAACCTCGAACGCTGCCGGGGTGGTTGATCCTGTTTTAATGCCTGAAAGCGAGGCGCCTCCGGACTCAGACAGCCGGCGGCTCGAGCGCCCATTCATCCCCGAGGTACTTGCGAAGCAGGGGATTGGCGTACATCGCCAGAAGGTAAGGCTGAAGTATCGGATCACAGGTTTCCAGGCGCGCCTGCAGTGTGCGTTCCGCGGGTGCGGTGTTGCCCCAGTCCAGTTCCTCGCTGACTGGCGCCAGTGCTGGGTCAGGAAAACGACCGCGATAGAGGTCGTAGGCCAGTTTGCTGATGGGGAACAACCGATAGAGCTCGATGATCTGTTGGTCTACCGCGGGCGCTACTTCCCGTGGGTTGTCGAATTCGCCGGCAATAGGCTCGCCGAAGGCCACGTGAACCCGCCCCTTGTAGCCCACCAGACCGGCGATGATGCTTTCCATGTCATCGGTGCGCCCTTTGGCCACCGTTTCACCACGGGCCCGAGCCGCCAGTTCACGGGCCTTGCGGATATCACAGGGATCGTATTCATAGGAAATGGCCACAGGCACGATATTCAGGCGTTTGACGGTGTCCGCGAAAGCCTCGCCCTCACGTTTGGGCGCCATGGCCAGCATCTTGATGATGGCCGGATCGGTGCGGTCGATACCGTCCTTGGCACGGCCTTCACGTTGTGCCAGCCAGATGGAGTGATTGTCCCGGATCGAGCGGTTGATGAAGCGCGATAATTGCAGGTAAACATCCCGCATCTCACGCGGATTGGACAGATTGCGCTTCACGATAAAGCTCTTGTTGAGTCGCATCAGGTCAGCTACCCGCGGTTCCGCCGTCAGGTTGTCGCCAATGGCAATCCGCGTAGTGTCCAGGCCACGCTGCCACAGGCCGTAATTGACGATGGCAGGGTCGAAGACGATGTCCCGGTGATTGGACAGAAACAGACAGGCACGATCGGTCGGCAGGTTCTCGAGGCCGCTGAAAGTCACGCCGTCGGTGGTGTTACGCACCGCGCGCGCCATATAAGGCACGATCCGTTCCTGCAGACCGCGAACGGAACGGCTGCTCTGGAAGCGGGTGCTGAGCATGAGGCGAACGACCGTCCGTGTCAGGCCTGGTGCCAGGTTCTGCAGTCGTGGCGCCCGGAAACGCCCGATCATGTTCAGGAACTCGCGATCACGAAGCAGACGTGCCACTACCGTTTGCACTTCGTTGTCTTCGTAGGGCCTGATGTCTTCAAAGTCTTCCAAAATGGAACACCCTCTTCAGAGAAACTGTGGGTCCTTTCCGCCGGATAGCGGGAACCGTGGATCCGGCCGGCTATTATGCCCGCGCCGTCCCATTGTAGAAACCTTTGCGCAGGAGTGAAGCGGACCGGGGCGGGTTTCGACTAATTGAGGGGTGGTGGCCGGGCCATGATTGCCGCCCTGGGGCAGGGCGCTCCGCAACGGCGGCTCAGCGGGGCAGATAGGAGAGGGTGACGGCACCGGCCAGGAGGGTGAGGATCATGTCTTCCGCCTCGGCGACGATGGTTTGCCGCCGGTCGGGCTGCTCGATGAAGTCCACCGAGAGATGGAACATCATGCGGATCGTGGTGGCCGATACCCGTTCCAGCGCGGGGTCGTCGAGATTGGGAAGCAGCTCCAGCTCCTTCATGTCCCTCACCATGTCGGCGGTGAAATCCGCCATCACGCGCCGCAGGGCATCGCGTACCACCGGCGAAGGGCCATGCAGTTCCCGAGCGCCCACCAGGAACGGGCTGGGATTTCGTTCCACGTAATCGAAAAATAACCGGACCGTTTCACGGGTCACGCGCTGACCCCGGACGATGTCAAAGGGGATGCCGATGGCCGGCCGGCGGCGGGTTTGTTTATCCTCGGCCGCATCGGCGGCCTGGCGGCGCAGCGCGCTCAGGGGCTCGCGCAGTTCGGTCACAGTGCTCTGGATGATGGTTAGGGCCAGATCATCGATCGAGTCGAAATGGCGGTAGAAGGTGTTGGGATTCAACCCCGCCTCCCTGGCTAGGGAGCGCAACCCTATGGCGTGAATACTGCGGGAATCCGCGGCCAGACGAATGGCGGCTTCCACCAGGCGCTGCTTGCCTGAGCCCTGGGAGCGCGTCGATACCTTTGCATCCATGGGACTGTCTTCCCGTTTTGGCCTGAAATGATTAGTGGTTCATGGTAATCCCTGTTGCGTCATAAGTATACACTCGTATACCTTTAGTAGACAGTTGTATACGCCGCGGCATTTGCAGCGGTACCCGTAGCAGACCCGAAAAGGGAGGGGCACATGAGCGACCCGAAGTACGCCGGCACCATCCAGGCAAAACATACCCGTGTAGCCATCATTGGTACCGGATTTTCCGGCCTGGGCATGGCCATTCGTCTCAAGCAGTCTGGCGAAAACGACTTCCGTGTGTTCGAAAAGGAAGCAGGCGTCGGCGGGACCTGGCGCGTCAACCACTACCCGGGGTGCGCCTGCGATGTGCAATCACACCTGTATTCCTACTCATTTGAGCCCAATCCGGAGTGGACGCGCATGTTTGCCCCGCAGAAGGAAATCAAGGGCTACCTGGAGCACTGCGCGGAGAAATATCGGGTGCTGCCCCATATCCACTTCAACACCGCGCTCGCCTCGGCGGCATGGGATAACAGCGACAAATTGTGGCGGTTAACCACGCAAGATGGCGAGCAGTACACCGCCAATGTGGTTGTCTCGGGCATGGGCGGACTGGCCATTCCGGCCTATCCCAATATTCCGGGCATCGATTCCTTTAAGGGCAAGACCTTTCACTCCCAGGACTGGGATCACGACTACGATCTCAAAGGCAAACGGGTGGCGGTGATCGGCACCGGGGCCTCGGCGATCCAGTTTGTACCGCAGATCCAGCCTCAATTGGAACAGCTTGACCTCTACCAACGCACGCCTCCCTGGATCCTGCCCAAACCGGATCGTCCCATTACCGAGAATGAGCGCCGGCTATTTCGTCATTTGCCGTTTACGCAGAAGGGCATCCGTGCCGCGATTTATTGTGCACTGGAAGTGCGAGTACTGGGGATGGCGGTTGATCCCCGTATCATGAAGCTGGCTGAGCGGTGGGCACTGAAGTACCTGCGTAGTGAAGTCGCCGACCCCGTGATGCGCAAGCAGCTGACACCGGACTACGCCATTGGCTGTAAACGCATCCTGATGTCCAACGATTACTATCAGGCCCTCGTTCAACCCAATCTTAATCTGATAACCGACGGCATTGAGCGGATTACCGAAGACGGCATCATCACCAAAACAGGTGAACACCGGAAGGTGGATGCCATTATCTTCGGTACCGGTTTCAAGGCTACCGATCCGGTGCCCAAGGGGCTGATCAAGGGTGACCGCGGGCAGGACCTTAATGAGATATGGCAAGACGGGCCGGAATCCTACAAGGGGTCAACGGTGTCCGGATTCCCCAATTTCTTCATGCTGATGGGGCCGAATACGGGGCTGGGGCACAGCTCCATGGTTTACATGATTGAATCCCAGATCCAATATGCCCTGGATGCGCTGAACTATATGCGTAAAGAGCATGTGCGCGCCGTGGACGTGAAGCCGGAAAAACAGCACAGTTACAGTGAGCGGGTGCAGAATGTGGGGCATTCCGTGTGGACCGAAGGCGGTTGTTCCAGCTGGTATCTACACCCCAAGACAGGCAAGAATGTCACCCTGTGGCCCGGGTTTACGTTCCGCTATCGTCAGCAGACCCGCCACTTTGACAAGGAAGCCTACCGGATCGATACCGGTCGGGAGGCACGTTCCCCGAAAACGACGGCGACACCATCCACCAACGGAGTAACCGCATGAAAAATTTCAACAATAAAGTTGCGGCCATTACCGGCGCCGCTTCCGGCATCGGCCGGGCGCTGGCGCTAAATCTGGCCGGGCAGGGCTGTGATCTGGCCATCAGCGATATCAACGCGGCCGAGCTCGACGTCACGGCTTCCCAGGCCCGCAAGAAAGGCGTCAAGGTCACCACCCAGGTGCTGGACGTGGCCGACCGTGATGCGGTGCACGCCTGGGCTGATCAGGTGGTGAAGGATCACGGTCGGGTCAATATGATTTTCAATAACGCCGGCGTCGCTCAGAGCGGCAGCGTCGAGGGTACCAGCTACGAGGATTATGACTGGATTTTCGATATCAATTTCAGAGGTGTCCTCTACGGGACCAAGGCTTTTCTGCCGTATCTGAAAAAGGCCAAGGGCGGCGGCCACATCATCAACGTCTCCAGTGTGTTCGGCCTTTTTTCACAGCCGGGGATGAGCGCCTACAACGCCACCAAGTTTGCGGTTCGCGGCTTTACCGAATCCCTCCGACAGGAGTTGGACCTGAAACAGGAAAACGTCTCTGCCACCTGTGTGCATCCCGGCGGCATCAAGACCAATATCGCCAAGAATGCCCGCATGAGCCCGGACATGGCGGAGTTGCTGGGACGCCCGAATGACGCTGATGCGTTGCGTCAGGAATTTGCCGATCAGCTGTTCCGAACCACGCCGGAAAGTGCCGCCGAACAGATTCTCAAGGCCGTGCAGCATGATGAGCGTCGCGTTCTGGTGGGCACCGATGCCAAGGCTATCGATACCATGCAGCGTTTGCTGCCGACCGCTTACCAGCGCCTGGTGACTTTCGCGATTCGCCGCGCCTCAAAACAGCCGGCCAAACCCCATGTCAAAGCCAATGGGTAAGTCAGCACGGCAACCCCTGGTGGATCACTCCCGGGAAAATCTTGCCCGGGTCGGCCAGCTCTACGTGGAGTGGGTAAAGCGACATGCGGAACGTTCCCCCCATAAAGGCGGTACCAGCCTGGGCGAGCGGGTGCTGCGTCTGTCCGATCTGCTGCCGGGGCTGGAAAAACAGACAGCGCGCGTCGACGGCCACCGGATGGTTTACTGGGCACTTGGCTCACGCAAAGCCCCTCCGGTGGTCCTGGTGCATGGCTTTGGCGCCAGCAAGGAAAACTGGCTGAGCATGGCGCTTTGGCTCAAACGCCGCTATCGCCTGCTGATCCCGGACCTGCCGGGTTTTGGGGAGAGCGATTATGGCATGGACCGGCGTTATGACTACGCCACCCAGGCCGAGCGGCTGGCCGGTTGGTACCGGGATATGGACCTGGCTCCGGCCCACTGGGCAGGCAGCTCCATGGGGGGCGGCATAGTGGCCGCGCTTTCGGCTCTACATCCGGATGTGGTGGTATCCGCCACGCTGATGAATGCCGCCGGCGTCGGCGCACCGCATCCGAGTGCCATTGACGAAGGACTGCTGGAAGGGGAGAACCGGCTGGTTCCACGTAATTACCGGGAGGTGGATCGCCTGTTCCGGCTGGTCACCCACAAGCGCCAGCGCATCTGGCGCACGGTGCTGGCGCCGGTGGTGGCTTCCAGCATGATGCGACGGAATAACGCCGGGCACCATATCTTCCACGACATGCTCACGCCGGAGCAAAGCATCATCGATCTGGCGCCCAGAATCTCGAAACCGACCTACCTGTTCTGGGGCGATCAGGACGCAGTGGTTCACGCCTCCTGTACCGAGGTCTACAAGCAACTGATACCGCACGCTCGGGTTACGGTACTGGAGGGCGTCGGGCACTTGCCGATGGTGGAGGTGCCTCGTCAAAGTGCGCGATTATTGACGGATTTCTGGACACAGGCCTCATGAGCGCACAGCTTCCCCGCGCCTTGTATCAGCTGCAGGCGGTGTTTTTTGATCTGGACGGTACCCTGGTGGATTCGCACCTGGATTTTGCGGCCATCCGTGAGGAACTGGGCTTTCCCCAGGGCATCGGCCTGATCGAACATATGGCAACCTTACCGGAAGGGGAGGTCGCCGCAGCCTGGTCAGTTATAGACCGTCACGAGCACGCCGGCGCCATGGCCGCCACCTGGATGCCTGGCGCCCGCGAACTCCTGGCCGCGTTGCAGGCCTCCCCGCTGGCAACCGGCATCCTGACCCGAAACAGCCGCAAGGCGGTGGAGGTCATGGCCGATAAACTCGGCATGACGGTGCCCCATGTGCTCTGCCGGGACGATTGCGCGGCCAAGCCCGATCCGCAAGGCCTGTTACGGCTTGCTGAAATCACCGGATGTGACCCCAAGCGCTGCCTCTACGTCGGAGACTTTGCCTATGACCTGCAGGCTGCGCGCAATGCCGGGATGATCGCCACCCTCTACCGGACGGCCAGGAATGCCCGCTTCGAGCCGGAAGCGGACTGCTGTATTGACCATTTCGACCAGCTCCAGCCTCTGATTCCCTGAACCCGATTCCCCCTTGCTCTCAATTGAGCAAAAATTCGCCTGATCGCCGGCGCCGTTGGCGCATCTCGGCCATATCAAGGCGCGTAACAAATTGTAACCATGACTTCGAATTCTTCATTTCTGCAAATAGTGTCATGAAAATAAAAACGACGACCCTGCGTGCATTTCCGCTTTTCGCTGTCCTTTCACTGGTGCTCGCTTTTCCTGTCATGGCGAAGCCAGTGGTTGAAAAAACATTCTGTGTGTTCGATGTGGTCGGGCGCTACGGGGATGTATTCAATCTGTTCAAGGATTACCGCATCAAGGCTCTGCGCGCTGGCGTGGCCCTCGACATGAAAGCCTACCGTGAAGAACTCGATGCGATTGCCGCTTTTCGCCGCGGAGAGTGCGATCTTGTCTCGCTTAGCGATGTTGGGGTCAGGCAATTCAACCGGTTTACCGGGTCGGTGAGTGCCATAGGCGCCGTGCCCCATTACGGTGACCTCAAGGTGCTGACTTATACGCTGGCCAACCGCCGCCTCTCGCCCTTGCTTCAGAACGACGAGTACGAAGTGCTCGGCGTGCTGCCCCTCGGTAGCGTCTACCTGTATGTGAAAGACCGCAGCATCGATACGGTTGAGGAGCTGGCCGGGCAACGAATTACCGTCTTTCCAAACCATTCTGATGCCCGTCATATGGTGGAATACGTCCACGCCCAACCGGTGCCCACCCCCATCTCCAAGTTCGCCGAATTGTTTAACGGCGGCGCTGCCGACATCAGCTATGCCCCGGCAGCGGCTTACGAGGTGCTGGAAATGAGCGAGGGCATGGGCGCCCGAGGCGGGATCGTGCGTTACCCTCTGGGGCAGTTCACCGCGCAACTGGTGGCACACAAGGATGCTTTCCCGGAGCGATTCGTAAAACGTTCACGCAAGCTGGTGGCGAGTCTGTTCAGCGACGCCCTTCGGATTACCTTCCGCTACGAAAGAGCCATTCCGGATGATCGCTGGATCGACATTCCCGATGTCGCCAAACGGGAGTATCAGGAAATGCTGCGGCAGGTGAGGCTGGATATTCTCGATGGCAACGCGGGACCGGATGTGGCCAACGTCTACCATCCGAAAATGCTGAAATTGCTGCGCAAGATCCGTTGTCACACGAATCCCGCAGCGGCGGAATGCCGAGCGGAAGAGAGGGAATAGGGCGAAAGGGTGCGCGGATCAGGCGTCGATATCGAGCAGGGTGCCCAGGGTTTCGTCCGCGGTTTCGAAGACCTTCGCATTGGCCTTGTACATCAGTTCGGTCTGCTTGAGTTCCACCACCGGTGCGGTCAGATCACGGGTCGCAGGCTGGCTTTCAGGCGCAGCAGGCTGCTGGGGAGTGACGCGCCCTCCGGAGGCAATCTCCTGGGCCAAACCGTTTAACCGGGTTTTCTGGGTCTGCAGGCCGTTGACGGCGGTATTGAGTGCGTTGACTGCCATAACAATTCCTCGCGAATATTATCACCCTACCGCGATCTCCCCGGTGTTTGCAGTGATTATCTGCAACATTTTGTATCCCTATGCAAAAAACCGCCTCGCCCGGGGCCACTGGTCGTGTACATGGCTTAGCTGGCCAAGATGTACGTGACGAGGCCGTCATAAATCGTCGGCTACGCCTCCCTCCGCTGTAGCCCGACCTGTCAAAACCTGCTAGGTTGGATGCCAAAACCAACCGTCTGGACGGTATGTGCCGATAGTTCAGCCATGGCCAGAAACAGCAAAGAACGCATGCTCGAAGCCGCCGAGGCCATCGTACGTGAGGAGGGGGCCCGCCAGCTGACGCTGGATGCGGTCGCGGAACGTTGTCAGATGAGCAAGGGCGGAGTCCTGCACCATTTTCGGACCAAACAGAGCCTGCTCAAAGCCATGCTCGCGCGCATGATGAACAGCGACGAGGATCTGATCGACCAGCGCCTAAAGGACTATGCCGGTCAACCGAATGCCCAGCTTCGGGCCCGTATCGAGGCGCTGTTTGCTTTTCTGCAGGATGAAGACCGCTTATCGCGCTCCATGCTGGCCGCCCTGGCTGAGGACCCCTCGCTTCTGGAGCCGGTCAGGGAAAAGGACCAGATCACGCGCGATATCGTGCGTGAAGAGTCGCAGGACTCGGACCTTGCGCAGCTACTGCTGTTTGCGGCTCGCGGTCTGTTCCTGTCCCGGGTGCTGGGCGTCACCGATTCCGACGACCCCGATATCCAGAGCCTGCACCAACGCATTGTGGACCTGACCGCCCATGTGGGCTGTGTCGACAAGCCGTGAGATAGGGCCGTGAATACAATGAGATAGCACTTACCCCTTACGTATGCCCTGGTGGCGGTTCCTGTTTTCTACAGCATATTCCATCGGGTGCCCGCAGGGACGCATGAATCGAACGCCGACGTAGTGGTATGCTCGGCGGCAACTTTGGAAAAGTACATTCAATCTCAACAAGGAAAGATACCCCATGAGCACGAAAGCGTTTGATGTGGTGGTTTTCGGAGCCACCAGCTTTGTCGGCAAGATTCTCTGTCGCTATCTTGTTGACACCTACGGTGTGGACGGCGAACTCAAATGGGCCGCGGCGGCCCGCTCTTCCCGCAAGCTGGAAGCCCTGAAGTCTGAATTGGGCGACAAGGCGTCTGACCTGACCACATTAATCGCCGATGCCAACGACGAAGCCTCACTGGCCAGGCTGACCGAAAAAACCCGGGTGGTTATCTCCACGGTCGGGCCCTATGCGTTGTATGGCGAGCCCATGGTAAAAGTCTGCGTCGAATCCGGCACCGATTACTGCGACCTCACCGGAGAGGTGCAATGGATTCGTCGCATGATCCAGAAATACGAGCGCAAGGCCCGGGCCTCCGGCGCTCGTATCGTGCACTGCTGCGGCTTCGATTCGATTCCTTCCGATATGGGCGTCTATTTCCTCCAGCAACAGGCCAAGGAACGTTTGGGCCAGCCTTGTGGGGAGGTGAAGATGCGCGTCAAGGTCATGAAAGGGGGCATGTCAGGCGGCACGGTCGCCAGCCTGATGAACGTGGTCAAGGAAGCCAGTGCCAATCCGCAGTTGCGCAAGGAACTGGCCAACCCCTATTCGCTTTGCTCGGAAGAACAGAATTTCAGTACTCGCCAGCATAACGTCAAGGGCCCCGAATACGATCAGGACTTCGATGCATGGGTGACACCGTTCGTGATGGCCGCCATCAACACCCGCATCGTGTTCCGTTCCAACGCTCTGCGTGGGGCTGAATATGGCCAGGCCTTCAAATACGAGGAAGCCATGCTGACCGGCAAGGGCTTCAAAGGCCGGATGACGGCAACCTCCATAGCGGCCGGAATGGGTGGCTTCATGCTGGGAGCTGCGATCAAGCCAACGCGCTGGTTGCTGGAGCGTTTTGTAGTGCCCAAGCCGGGTGAGGGGCCGTCCGAGGAGGAGCAGGAGCAAGGCTTCTATGACCTGCGCTTTGTTGGCAAGACCCACGATGGCCAAACCCTGCGGACCAAAGTGACCGGCGATCGTGACCCCGGTTACGGCTCCACCTCCAAGATGCTGGGCCAGGCGGGTGCCTGTCTGGCGCTGGACATTGCCAAGGAAGACAAGCCCGGTGGATTCTGGACACCGTCCACAATCTTCGGCGATGCGCTGTTGCAGCGTCTTCAGAGTAATGCGGGCCTGACGTTCGAAGTACTGTAGGGCAAGCGGCAGGGCAAAGGGGATGCCCTTTGCCCTGGCACGCCGCACATCAGTGAAAGTGCGTGAAAACCTGTTCCCAGGCCATTGGTTTTCCGTATAAAAAACCCTGGTGAATGTGGCAGCCGATAGCCTTCAGGAAGGCGGCCTGCTCCGGGGTTTCCACGCCTTCTGCAATGGCGTCAATGCCCAGGTTGCGGGTGATCGCAATGATTGACATCAGCAGGCGCCGGACCTTTTCCAGATCCAGGTTTTCCAGGAATGCGCGGTCGATCTTGATTGCGGAAATGGGAAAGTCGTTGAGACACACCAGACTCGCCGTTCCGGTGCCAAAATTATCGATCACCACACGTCCACGCAAAGCCTGAATCCGCTGCAGTACTTCCTGGGCACGTTCCGTTTCCCCCATCAGCGCCGATTCCTTGAGCTCGAACATGATCGTGCTCATCAAGTCGGGCTGCTTCTCCAGCTCCGTGATCAAATCGTCGATATGACCATCCAGAAACGCCTTTTCCGACAGGTTGCAGGTGAGGTAGGTCCCCGGAAACTGACGCTTGAGCACCTCCAGGTGGCCGACGAGGCTACGAATCATGTGGGCGTCTATCCGGTTGATCAACCCGTGTTCCTGGGCAATGTCATGAAAGACACTGGCAGGCTGGATGGTGCCGCGGGGCTTTTTCCAGCGCAGCAGGGCCTCGGCCCCCACCATCCGGTTTGAATCGACGTCCATGATGGGCTGGAAGTGATACAGAAACTTGCCATCTTCCAGAGAGTGTTCCAACTGCTCTTCCAGCCGCTCGCGACGCTTTAGCCGCCGGCGCATCTCCTTTTCATAAAAACAGTATCGATTCTTGCCGGCCCATTTGGCGTGATACATCGCCAGGTCGGCATTTCGTGTTAGCACGGACGCTTCAATACCATCTTTGGGTGCCACGGTGATGCCGATACTGCAACCGATGCTAAAACGCCCTTCTTCGAATTCGAAAGGCTTTTCCAGGTGAGTCGCGATACGCTCACAGACGCGCTGAATCCGCTCGCGGGAGGGGCTGGCATTGAGAATGATCGTGAACTCGTCGCCGCTCAGGCGGGCCACGTAGTCCTGGCTGCCAACGCAGTCGAGCAGCGTATGGCTGACCTCCACCAGCAGTTTATCGCCGCAGTTATGGCCCAGGGTGTCATTGACCTGTTTGAAGTTGTCGAGATCCACAAACAGCAAGGCCATGCGGGTGCCCCTGAACTCGATTTCTTCCAATGACTGACGCAGGGTCACATCAAAGGCGAGGCGGTTTGGCAGGCCTGTGAGGGCATCATAATGGGACTGGGAGCGCAGATGAAACGGGCCAATGTGCCCCTGTTCCCTTAGGGTGGCGAGCATGATCGTGTTGCGCAGCAACTGCGCCATATCGCGGTGGGTGACCTGATAGGGCCGGGCAACGCCCTTGACCTCTTCGTGCCAGAAAGACCATCCCGACAAGTCCACGGCAGGCGGAGTACGCTCTTCCGGTAATGAAACCCATTTGACGGGATAGGGCGCTTCCTGGCGAAAGAGGCAAAGGTAGTCGTGGTAATCGCTGCTCAACCCGATAAAGATCAGGCCCGGGGGCACCTGTTCGCTACCGTCCTGTAGCAGATAGTCGAGACTGTCGTGTATGAACAGCCCCTCCCGGGTCTTGCCGCGAACCCGGTCCAGTACGTTTTCGGAAAGGCGGTAGTCTGTACCCACGCAGTGGAAGCGGCCATTCATTTGCGCCTGCAGGCCATCACTCTCGAACAGGCACATCAGTGTGTGGGCGTAGTCGTCTATGAGGTCGAGTATCGAGGTTTCCGGGTTGCACTTCTGTTTGAAGAGTTCGGCCAGGTCCTGGATCTGCTCCATCTTTTCAATGTAGTTCTGGGATTCGATGGTGCTCACCAGGCGTCCGAATGCATCGCTGATGGTGCGGATGGCGTGCGCTTCCTTGATCGAAAGCGGTCGGGTATGCGTTGTCTGCTGGCAGACGAACGCCCCCCATAATCGATCATTCACAGTGACCGTTGCGCTGGTGACCGAACGGCAACTGTGTCGATGAAACCTGTACAGAGGGCTCGGAACCTCAGGGCTCAGGTGCGCGTACCGCAGATTAAGATGTTCAGGCATGGATTTGAAGCTCACCAGCGGGACCGGTGGGGCTTCCGTGTCCTGTAAGTGATGAACCAGAGGCTCGCTGATACGGGGCAGCGGCTGATGGCGTACACCATTGGCCGGAATGACGGTGTCCTCCAGTTCCGGAAGCTCGCCGTCCCGGGCCATGGCGACCAGAATATGCCCGCTGCCTTCCTGGTCGAGTCGATAAAGAAAAACGCGTTCAAAACTGAGTAAATGGAGTAGCGCACGGGCGCAGCGGTTGGCGGCATCTTTGAGGGAGCGTGCTTCAGCCAGGTATTGCAGCTGCGAGGCTAACTGCCGCGCAAATGCACCGGATGCCTGCTTCTCCTCAGGGAAGGGGAGCAGTTCGATGATCCACAGGCCGTTGCGTCGATGGGCGGTCAGCGCGTGGCTTTGGCCATGGCTGGTCCAGGGATGGTAAGCGAGGTTTTGTTCACGGGCTTCGTGATTGCATTGGGTTTCAATCCAGCGGCAGGTTTCACGGTCAAAGGTTTCCGTGAGCCGACGCCCTAGCAGTTCTTGCGAGAAATAGTCCCTGTGATTAAAGGAGGCGGCCAGGATGTCCCGGCTCAAACCCTGTGCAACGATGAGGCAACCGTCGCCCTGGGAAAGCAAATGGGGCTCAGCGGTGGAAGGGGGCGCACCGGACGCCAGATTCAGGTCCGTCAACCCTATCGAGTACCAATTGAATGACATTTCTTAGTCCCTTAAGAAATCAATCGGCCAACTTTTCGTTAACGGTTGTTGGGGGTATCCCTGTGCCCTCAACCGAATACAGGTTGGCATGAATGCGTCCTCTGCACGCAAAGGCATGCATGGTCAGTTGACTCTGTTAACAGATACAGCGGCTACAGATCTTTTGCAAGAACGGTCAAAGCGACAGTTGTCCTGTTTGTGAAGAATTAGGTCTTGTTTTCTTAACAATTCCAACATGTTCATGCACGTTAGCCGCAAATGTGCCTATGTTTATCGATTTTTGGTCTGCGTGCATTACCCTTTTGTCATCGTGCCTGAAGCCCTGCCACCGTCTATCCCGGACCGTTTGCGCCTTAATCCTGGGGCTCATACATTACGACTGAGAGTCCGGTCCAGCAGTTGTGCGCTGTGAATGGCGGGTCGGCCGCTCTCCCGCCGTATCTGCTCCCGACAGCTGAAACCATCCGAGACGATCACGGTATCGGCAGGCGTCGCCCGAACTTCCGGCAGCAATGCATTTTCGGCAATGCGTCGCGATACCGGGTACTTGTCAGCTTCAAAACCAAAGCCACCGGCCATGCCACAGCAACCGGTATCCGGCATAGTGATGTCGTAGCCCATTCGCCTCAACAGCGTTTCGGTACCCTCCATGCCATCGAAGGCCTTCTGGTGACAGTGGCCGTGCAAAAGGACCTTTCCTTCCACTTGTGGCCACTGGATGCCCTCTTGCTGGTTGAGAAAATCGGGCAGCAGCCAAGTATTGTCAGCCAGATAGCGGGCGCGCTCGTCGTCCGGAAAAAAGTTCAGGAGCTCATCGCGAAAAACGCTTATACAGGACGGCTCCATCCCCACCACGGGTAGACCCTCTTCGATGGCAGGCGACAACGTGGCCATGACCTGTTCCAACCGTCGTTTGGCTCGAGCCATGAGGCCATAGTCGTAAAGGGGGCGCCCGCAGCATAAAGGGCGGCCGGGGAGGCGAACATCAAAGCCCGCGGCCCACAGAACGCGTTCCCCGGCTGCGGGCACCGGGGCATCCATGAAATTATTGAAGGTATCCGGCCACAAAACCACTGCCGGGCGGTCTGCTGCGGATCCGGAGCTGGCACGATAGGTTCGGGTAAAAGGACGGGCAGAGAAGCGCGGTAAAGCCCGTTCCCTGGCGATGCCTGCGAGTGAGCGCATGGTGTCGCGTATGCCGGGAATCGATGCCAGGGTGTTGAAAAGCCAGGGGGCGTAGCCAATGCCCCGGGCCCATTCGTGGATCAATCCAAACACCCAGGCCTGACGCGGGCGACGTTGGTTTTCGTAGTAATGCGCCATGAATTCAGCCTTGTAACTTGCCATATCAACCTGTACCGGGCATTCGTGGCGGCAAGCCTTGCAACCCAGACATAGATCCAGGGCGTCATGCACGGCCCGACTCTCCCAGCCCTGGTGCAGCGGATCGCCCCGAAGCATTTCAAACAGCAATCGGGCGCGCCCCCGGGTGGAATGACGTTCGTCCAGGGTACCGCGATAGCTGGGGCACATGATGCCGCCGGAGGTACTGCGGCATTTGCCGACACCAACACAGCGACCGGCCGCCTGCACGAAGCTGCCCTGATCATTGGGAAACCGGAAATACAGTGGCTGTGGATCTTGCGGGTTGTAGTCCGGCCCGGTTCGCAGGTTTTCATCGAGCCGGTAAGGATCAATGAGTTTGTGGGGATTGAGTCGATTTCGGGGATCCCAAAGCGCCTTGAACGCACGGAATGCCTCCATGAGCTCGGGGCTGAACATTCTCGGCCACAGCTCCGCGCGGGCCTGGCCATCACCGTGCTCGCCCGATAGCGACCCGCCATAGGACACCACCAGATCGGCGGCTTCCTCAGAAAAACGTCGCCACTTGCGCACGCCTTCTTCCGACGACAGATCGAAGGTGACGCGACCGTGGATACAACCGTCGCCAAAGTGGCCGTACAGTGAGGAGCGGTAGTCATAGCGATCGAGCAGCTTACGGTAGTCCCGCAGGTATGGGCCCACCTGGGAGGGGGCCACGGCGGCATCTTCCCAGCCCGGGTAAGTCTCGGGCTCGCCGGGCAGGGCATTGGTCGCCGCTGCGCCGCTCTTGCGCACGGACCAGACCAGGTCGGCCTCGGCAGGATCAGTGTAAATGCGCCAGTCACGGATGTCGGCCTGAACCTTGTCTACCGCTCGTTGCGCGGCCTGCCGAGCCGCTTCGGCGGTGTCTCCTCCGTATTCGGCCAGAAGCCAGCCCGCGCCTTCAGGCAAACCCTGCAGGGCTTTGAGACCATAGCCTTTGCGTCGCATGTCGCTGACAATCTGCTCATCCAGCCCCTCAAGGGCAAGAGGCCCGGTGGTCATGACCTGAGGCGCCTGGTCGCCGGCTTCACAGATATCGTTGTAACCCAATACCACCAATACCCGATGGGCAGGGCTGGGCACCAAACGGGCTTTTGCCGAGAGAGTGATCGCGCAGGTACCCTCCGAGCCGATGAGCGCAGCAGCCACATTGAAGCCGTTCTCGGGGAGCAGCGCGTCCAGGTTATAACCGGAAACCCGTCGCCGAATGTCCGGGAAGTCCTGGCGAATGGCATCCTCGTAGCGATCCCGCAGTTGTTTCAAACCGGCGTAGATTTCTCCGCGACGTCCGCCCTGGCGAATGATGCGCTCAAGCTCGTGTTCCGGGGTGGGGCCTACGGTAAACCTGGCGCCATCAACGGTCAGGACATCCAGGGACTCGATATTATCCACCGTCTTACCGGCCATGACCGAGTGTGCGCCACAAGAATTGTTGCCAATCATGCCGCCCAGGGTGCAATGGGTATGGGTTGAGGGATCCGGGCCAAAGGTCAGGCCGTGTTCTGCGGCTGCCTGGCGCAGCTGATCGCACACCACTCCGGGTTCCACTATGGCGCTGCGGGCCAGGGGATCGAGGCCGGTGATGCGGTGCATGTAGCGCGAGGTATCAATCACCAGCGCCGCGTTGCAGGTTTGCCCGGCCAGGCTGGTACCGGCGCCCCGCATCAACAGGGGAACCTGATACTGATGAGCCAGTGCCACCACCGTTTCGACATCGTCGCCATGGAAGGGCCTGACGACCCCAAGAGGCACCTGCCGGTAATTGGATGCATCCGTCGCGTAGAGCGCTCGCGCTCCGGCATCAAAATCGACGCTACCGCTGAGCTTGTCTTCCAATGCCTGTTTGAACGCCGGATCGAAGCCAGTCGCTGTCATGACGCTACGCTCCTGCACTGTGTGATGAGTCCTTGTGCGCCCGGGAGGAGTTGGGGCTACCTGCGCACGCCAGATTTCACGGTGCCAGTGCACAGGCCCGGAAAGCAAGCGGTGCCCGGGGATCCTCATCGAGCGTGGAAACCGCTACAATCCCCGCTCAATGAAAAGACAATCATCAGGAACCAATCCGGGAGGTACACAAGTGGGTCAGCTGGTTGATTACAAGCTAAACGATGGTATCGCCACGATCACCATTGAAAATGGCAAGGCCAACGCCCTGAGCCATGAAGTTTTCGAAGCTCTTAACAAGGCACTGGATCAGGCGGAAAACGATAAGGCAGTGGTCGTGCTTACCGGCCAGCCGGGCATTTTCTCCGGGGGTTACGACCTGAAGGAAATGAGCAAGAGCCCTGAAGCGGCAGGTGCCCTGGTCAAGGTGGGGTCAAGCCTGGCACGGCGGCTTTCTGCTTTTCCGCTCCCGGTCATTGGTGCCTGTTCTGGCCATGCAATTGCCAAGGGTGCGTTTTTAATGCTGTCAGTTGACTACCGCATTGGTGTAAAGGGCCCTTTCAAACTCGGACTCAATGAAGTGGCGATCGGCATGACCATGCATCACGCCGGCATCGAAATCGCCCGTCATCGTCTGGTGCCCGCCTATTTCTACCGTTCAGTGGTCAATGCGGAAATTTTTGATCCAGAGGGTGCGGTCCGGGCCGGATTCCTCGACGAACTGGTGGAACCGGAAGCGTTGCTGGAAAAGGCACAGGAAAGGGCGGCGCAGTTCAAGCAGCTGGACCTGAAAGCGCACCACCAGACCAAGGTAAAAACCAAGGCCGACTACCTGGAGCTTCTCGACCGCTGCATCGAGCAGGACGCCGTAAACCTCGGCTTGCGCTGAAGCAAATACGGATCACTGCCAATTCCATGCTCAGGCCGACGAATGCCGTTCGTTGGCCTGCCCCCTATCACCCTGTCAATACCATCAGGTACGTCTTGCAACCATCCCATCCCCGTATCATGCTCCATCCTCCGGGATGAAAACCGCAGGATTGTGACGGGTTCTTCTCCTGTTACAACAGACCCAGCATGGCTGCCTTCACGGAGGCCGCCGTCTTGTTGGTTGCGTCGAGCTTGAAGAGGACGTTGTTGATATGGAAGTTAACCGTACGTTCGGAAATGCTCAGGATTTCCGAGACTTCGGAGGCGGTCTTGCCCAGAGCCGTCCAGCGCAGGACCTCTGTTTCACGGGCCGAAAGCCTCGCGGTGCTTTCAGGGACCAACTCGGAAGCCAGACACTGGGACATGGCGGTATGGGCCACCTGTGTCAGCCAGCTCAGCTGCGGTTCCAGATGAAACAGCTCGGAGGCGGTCAGTTTGTCGTCGGCGCGTGCCAGGGTGAGCATGCCGGCCATGCCTTGGGCGTCCCGAGAGGATTGGGCCCAGCCATAGCGTAAACCATTGGCGCGCGCCTCCTCCCAGAGCTCCCGGGCCGGTGCGAACACCGATTCCTGCCAGACGATGGGGCGGTTGGAAAAGAGGCAGTGATGAATGGTCGGGTCAATCGCCAGGTAGTTGCGATCGGCGTAACGTTCTCGCCAGGCATCGGGATAGTTGTTGAGCATGATGGTCTTTGGCTGGGTAATGGGGAGCGGTGAGCGCAACCCATAGGCGCAGTATTCAAAGCCCAGATCCCTGGCCATCGCCGTTAGCTGTTCAAGAACATGGTGTTCGTTCGTGGTATTGAGCAATGAATTAAGCTGGTCTTCCTGCCATGGAGTCACTGAGACAAACCTCCACATCGTCGACTGGCGCCACCCGCTTCCGGCCCATGAAAGTGCCGGTTTGCCAGGCTTTTTCGCGGTTTATTGTAATCGTGCGGAACATCCATAACGTGCGGGTTAGCTGCGACCTCATGGCCGAGCTGGGCTCTGGTGATTGCCCCCGACCAACGACTTCGCAGGTTACCGGGTTCGGCCCCCGTTCAGTGTTCCTGGTTATTGATTTATTTCACGCATCAACGGGCGATTTAGCATGACCAATCATTATTGTTCTTCATCAGACAGTCTAACTGTCAACAACACGCAATCCCAGCTCCAACTCTGTCAGGATGGTCAGGTGCGGCTGCAATGGCCGGTTTTGAAGCAAATCAGGCTTAATCATCTTCTCTCCGGGCTGGACGAGCGCGACACGCTTGAGCCCATTCTGGAAGGCGCCCGTTTTTCACCCATTACCGGATTCACGGAATGGGTGAGTGATACCCGACCGGCACTGACGCTTGGCTGGGACTGGGAACTCAGCGCCAGCTACGGCCAGCTTGAATGCAAACGCCTTAACGAACCTCGCACCAACATCATGCTCATGGATGACAATGCCCACGACCTGGGAAGGCACGAAACAACCCGTTTACTGCAAGCCTTCGTGGATAGCCTGAACTGGCAACTTCCTGTTCTCGATATGATTGACCATCACAAGACCTAGCCTCATTTGGCGATTTTCGCCCTGCGGACAAGGCGGGAGAGCCTGAACCTCAACTCAAAACGCGTCAGCCTGTCAATGTTGACAGTTATGCGCGCCCAACCGATTCGATGCAATACGGCCTTGTTGTTAGCCAATTATTGGTGAGGCCGGTATGCACTTTATTACGGGAACAGCTGAGACACTGTCTTCGGAAATGAACCAGCAGCTGGGGCAGTACCGTCACAAGGTATTTATCGAACACCTCGGGTGGCAATTGGATACCCCGGAAGGCATTGAGCGCGATCAGTTCGACACACATCGGGCGGTTTACGTGGTCTCAAAGGATGGCGAAGGGCAGATCAACGGCTGTGCAAGACTGCTACCCACCACCGAACCCTATTTGCTGGCTGACGTATTCCCGGAACTGCTCAATGGGCTGGAACCGCCCTCCAGAGAGGACGTTTGGGAGCTTTCCCGTTTTGCGGCTGTGGATTTTGAGGACCGGCCGACGTCCAAACCCGGACAGTTCTCCTCCAAAACCGCGGTTGAGCTGCTGTTTGCCTGTGTGCGATGCGCCAGAGAGCAGGGCGCCAAGCGATTGCTGACGGTTTCGCCGCTTGGAGTGGAACGTCTGCTTCGCCGGACCGGACTGAAATCCCACCGGGCAGGCCCTCCGATGGTGATTGACGGTTATCCGCTGTTTGCCTGCTGGATCAATCTGGAAGACGACGACTGAAGGCACCTCCACGCCCCATGATGTTTAAGGTGCGCCTCGCTGTAACTGGAGAGTAGGGCATGAAGTACTGCAAGTACCACGCTCTGGGTTACGACTACATTGTGCTCGACCCCAGCAAAAACTCCTCTTTGCAATTGGACTATCCAACACTCCGAGCCATTTTCGACCAACCTGGAATGGCTGGCGTCCAACGTCTCTTGTACGGACCTGAACTGAGATCAGGGCGGTTATGCCTGCGAGTTTTTGGCCCGGGTGGAGAGGAACATAACGAGGCAGACAATGCGTTGCCGGTCTTTGCAAAGTACTTGAAGGATGCTGGCTATGTTATTGGCAATTCCGCGAAAATATTTTTGAGTCGAAGTCTGCGCAGTATCATCGTCGACTACCGCGGCACCGAGGCGGACTCTGTCAGCCTGTCTATGGGGCACTATCTGTTCGAATCGGAAGCGGTGCCGGTTCGTACCGAGTTGCCGGGAATTCTGGATGAGCGCATCAGCATTGGCGGTCATCACGTCTGTATGACCTGCCTTAATCTGGGCTGCGCCCACGCGGTCATTCTTGGCAAGCCGGTCACGCCCTCTGTGATTCAGCAACTGGGCCATGCTATTGGACTGCATCCGCTGTTCCCAAGGGGCACCCATGTGGAGTGTGTGGAAGTCAAACACCATACAACATTGATGCTCGAAGCCTGGACCCAATGCGATGGCTATACCCTGGCCTCCTGCAACGCCGCCTGCGCGGCTGCCATTGCTTGCCATCGACTCGGGATGGTCAGTCCCCGGGTTACAGTTCAGATGCCCGGCGGTCGGGTCAACGTTGTGGTGGATCACGAACAGCAAACGGTCTGCCTTCGAGCGTCTGCCAAGCAGGTTGTCCAGGGCGAGTTGAACATGCCCCAACTGGTCAATTGCCACTGAGGGGCCTACGGCCCGGTCCTCCTGAACCCTTCCCACGCAACTCCATGACCCACCCGATAAACGGGTCTATAATGGGTACCTGTTTCAAAAGAAGTGGCTTGGCATTCAGTTCTTGCCCTGGTACGGATGTTTAGCCTATTAAAATCACCGGGCAACGGCCATGTTATGGTTGACCTCATAAAGACTCCCCGCCGGCGCCTGTTGTTATGCCTGGCTTTTTTCTTCTGTTCCCTGGGCGCTCAGGCCCGGCCTCTCAAAATCACTTTTCTCAATCCCGCGACTGAAAAAGAGGTTTTCTGGAGTCAATTCACGTCGTTCATGGAGTTCGCCGCGGATGATCTGGGAGTGGACCTGGAGGTTGTGTACTCCAATCATGACCGCTTCAAGAGTCTCGAAATTGCCAGGCGAATTCTCGCATCACCCGACAAACCGGATTTCCTTGTTTTCCAGATGCAGGCCCAGGTGGGCCCGCAGATTCTTGCAGCAGCAGAGGATGCCAAAGTAGGGTCTCTGGTGGTGAACACGGACATCCCGGAGCAGGACCGCGCTCGGGTTGGCGAACCCCGCGAAAAGTATCGGTATTGGCTCGGGCATCTGTTTCCGGATGACCAGCAGGCCGGCTACACACTCGCCGAAGCGTTGGTGAAAAGCGCACAGGACCACGAAACCGACAATCCCATCGAACTCGTCGCCTTGAGCGGCTCCCGGGACAACCAGGCCACCCGCGATCGTAATCGGGGCCTGGAGAATTTTGTGCGGGACCATGGAAATGTGGAGTTAAAGCAGATTGTTTACGCTTCCTGGGATAGGCAGATCGCCCGCAACATGGCCCACACCCTACTGCGCCGTTACCCCAAAACGCGCGTCATCTGGGCCGCCAGCGATCTGATGGCTCTCGGCGCTGTGGAGGCCAGCAGAGTAGCAGGGCGCACGGTGGAACAGGATGTTTTTGTCGGTGGTGTCGATTGGACCACGGAAGGCCTTAGAGCTGTCGCCAACGATCATCTGACTGCCTCGGTTGGCGGGCATTTCATGGAAGGTGGCTGGGCGATCGTGCTGCTTTATGATTATGCCCGGGGTAAGGATTTTGCGCCGACCATGGGAACCACGATTCGAACCCCCATGAATCTGGCCACGAAGGAGAACGCCGGTCGGTTTTTAGCGCAAACCACCGCCAACGACTGGAGTGAGATCGACTTTCGTCAGTTCTCACGGACCTTCCACCCCACCCGGGAAGAATACGAATTCTGCCTTTGTGCAGCAGAGTAAGGCATTGGTCAGAGCCTCACGAATACAGTACCAACTTGCCTAATTTGAGCCAGGCATACCGTAATGTCAGTCAGACCAGCCCAATAGGAAAGGAGAGCGTTTTGCCGCATGTCGTCGTGAAATTATGGCCGGGTAAATCCGAGGAGCAGAAACAGCGACTTGCTGAAGCCATTACCCGCGAAATGGTGGACATCCTGCAGTCCGGAGAGCAGTCCATCTCCATCGGATTCGAAGAGGTGCCCGCCGAGGAGTGGAAAGAGGCGGTCTATGACCCGGAGATCAGGGGCAAGTCGGAAACGCTCTACAAAAAGCCCGGCTATTCCATGTAACAGATAAAGGCCCGGCCCATGGTGCCGGGCGTCTCCAGGCGGCACTGTTTTCAGGCGAGCGCCTGCTTGAGGCGGTCAAGCCCCCGCTGCAAGGACTCTTCATCTGCCGCAAAAGACAGCCGCATGTGCCCTGGCGCGTTAAAAGCCGATCCGGGGACCATGGCGATGCCCAGCTCGTCCAGCAACCAGTCTCCCAGTTGCTGATCGTCTTCCACACTGTCCAGCCCCTCAATGACCCGGGAAAAATCCGGCAGGCAATAAAAGCTGCCCTGGGCCGGCTGGCAGGGGACGTTTTTTAAACTTTCCAGGCCATCACGAATCAGATGGGCCCGTTGGGCAAACTGCTCGGTCATTCTGTGTACGTCATCCAGTCCGCCATTCAGGGCAGCGGCGGCTGCCACCTGGGAGACCGCCGCCGTATGGGAGTTGGTTTGCCCCTGAAGCTGCACCATCTCGCCGATGAGTTCCTCCGGCCCGGCGGCGATACCCACACGCCATCCAGTCATGGCGTAGGCCTTGGAAACCCCGTTGATCACCAGCGTTCTGTCCTTGAGCGAGGGACAGACATTCACAATGTTGGCATACGGCTGGTCATTGAAACTCAAGTGTTCATAAATATCATCCGAAACCACAAAAGCGTTGGGGTACTTAAGTAAGACATTGCCCAATGCCGACAAGGCTTCGCGACTGTAGATCTGCCCCGTGGGGTTATTGGGCGTGTTGAGCAGGACCACTCGGGTGCGGTCACTCAGACAGCGCTCCAGGGTTTCCGGCTGCAGGATGAAGCCCTCTTCGTGCCGAGTCGGCGCCTCAACGATTTTGGCTCCGGCGATTTTCGCAATGGCCGGGTAGCTTCCCCAGTGGGGCGAGGGAATGACGATCTCATCTCCCGGCCCCGCGAGCGTCAGGCAGGCATTGAACAAGGCCTGTTTGGCACCGCAGGTGTGCATCACCTGGCTGTCTTCGTAGTAGAGATTGTTTTCGCGCTCAAACTTGTTGCGAATCGCCTCTTTCAGGATGGGCAGTCCGGCAATCGGTGTGTATCGGGTGTAGCCGTCGTCCAGCGCTTTTTTGGCCGCATCGATGATCCACTGCGGTGTATTGAAATCCGGTTCGCCCGCGTCCAGGCGGACGATATCGTGGCCCTGTTTCGTGAGGGCCTTGGCGCGCGCCCCGATGCGGAAAATAGACGATTCAGACAGGTCCTCAACGCGCCGGGCAAAGTGACGGGGGTGTTGTGTGTCTGATGGCATGGCTGCAACCTCGTTTGGATCCGTAATCGGATTGACGGTCTCCTGGCCTTCAAACAGACGCCGACATCTGTTTCATACTCTGTTTGATCATGCGATAGGCCGCCGGGTCCCCCTTGAAGATGGAAGCCAGGAAGCCCTTGGCCTGTTCCGTGTTAATGTGCGGCGGCAGGGGCCCAACCTCCGGGTCCACGTAGGCATTGATTACCACTGGCCGATCCGACGCCATCGCCTCATCCCAGACCCGGTCCACATCCTCGGCGGATTCCATGCGCAGGCCTTTTAGCCCGAACAGTTCAGCGTATTTGTCATACGCAAAGTCGGTAATATCCTGGGAAGTTTCGAACTTGGGGTCGCCTTCCATAATCCGCTGTTCCCAGCTGACCTGGTTCAGGTCGCGGTTGTTTAGCACAAGAATCATGCAGCGGGGGTCGCTCCATTCACGCCAGTAGTTTGCCACGCTGATCAGGGCCTGGTTTCCGAGCATCTGCATGGCCCCATCGCCCACCAACGCCAGGGCAGGGCGGTCGGGGTAGGCGAATTTGGCGGCCACCAGATAGGGGACCCCATTACCCATGGAGGCCAGACCGCCGGACACAGAACCGACCATGCCACGCCGCACCTTGAGGTAACGCGCATACCAGTTGGTGGCTGAGCCGACGTCACTGGTCACGACAATATTGTCGGGCAAGCGCTGGTTAAGTGACCAGTAAACGTGCTGGGGATTGATCGGCT
This sequence comes from Marinobacteraceae bacterium S3BR75-40.1, assembly GCA_042862465.1. Taxonomy (GTDB): domain Bacteria; phylum Pseudomonadota; class Gammaproteobacteria; order Pseudomonadales; family Oleiphilaceae; genus JASTVH01. The sequence goes on from JASTVH010000005.1 coordinate 405,725, forward strand.
TCGCGGTTACTTGGGCCCGATCCGCCATGAGCTCCCACCAGTCCCGGGTATTGTCCACCAGGCTTTTTTGCCAGGTACGATCCTCTTTCCGGGACACCCGCTCTGTCAGTGCTTTCACCGTGGCCGCGGCATCGCCCTGGAGATTGACCTCGGTGGGATATCGCAGACCCAATGCCTCGGCATCCAAATCAATCTGCACCGCCCGTGCCTGGCCGTCTGCCGGAAGAAATTCCGCATAGGGGAAGCGGGTACCCACCATCAGGAGCGTATCGCAGTCGTTCATCATGTCCTGGCTGGGCCGCGTTCCAAGGAGCCCCATGGTGCCGGTGACGTAGTCCACATCGTCGGGAATCATCATCTTCGCGAGCAATGCCTTGGCGACGCCAGCGCCCAGTTTATCCGCAAGCTCCAGGACTTCATCCACCGCGTGTTTACAGCCGGCCCCGGCCAGGATGGCCACCTTTTTGCCCTCATCCAGAATCTGCGCTGCCTGATCGAGATCTGCTTCGGCCGGCATCCAGCGGGGCTGGCGATAGTCGACCCCCGAAAAAACGGCGCCGTGGGTTGCCGGTGGATCTTCCATTGGGAGGTCCTGAACATCGTTGGGCACGATAATGGCTGTGACGGTCCTGCGAGCCTTGGCGATACGGATGGCCTGGTCTATCAAATGACGCGCCTGGGGCGCATCGGAGACCATGTGGACATAATCACCCGCGACGTCCTTGAAGAGGGTCGTCAGATCGATTTCCTGCTGGTAGTCAGTACCCAGACTCATCCGAGCTTGCTGACCGACGATGGCCACGGCAGGCACATGGTCCTTTTTGGCATCGTAGAGCCCGTTTAGCAGATGCACGGCGCCAGGGCCGGACGTTGAAATGCATACGCCGGGCTGGCCCGTGAACTTTGCATGGGCCGAGGCCATGAATGCGGCGATTTCCTCGTGCTGGGGCCGAATCATCCGTACCCCCGGTTCCGCCCGGCGCAGTGCGCTCATCATGCCGTTGATACCATCACCGGAGTAGCCATACACACGTTCGATACCCCAGTCTTTCAGACGTTCGACGATAAAATCACTGACTGTTTTCCCCATTGCTGTCTCTCCCTGAATATGCCGTGAATGACCGTGATTCAGTGTGTGGCCTAGAATTGCTTGGCGCTGGCAGCCTCCCAGTCTTCCCGATAACTGTCAGGCACCCGGTCAGACAGGAAATCCCCGCTTTCCACCTTCGGGTGCATTTCGCGGTAGGTGCAGGCAGGCCCATATTCCGGGCGGTGGTAAATGTGGCCGGGGCGCAATAGATCAGGGGAGGCCAGACCCAGAGCACCGGTTATGTCCAAAAAGGATTTGATTGTGGCGTGATGGTAGTTGCGGACGCGGGCTGCCTTGGAAGGCACATCCAGGGATTTGGCCCGCGCCGGATCCTGCGTCGCCACGCCGGTAGGGCAGGTATTGGTGTGGCAGCGCCGAGCCTGGATGCAGCCGACTGAAAACATGAAGGGCCGGGCTGCATTGCACATGTCGGCACCCAGCGCCAGTTTGGTCACCATGTCGAAGCCCAGGGCCACCTTGCCGCTGGCAATCACCACAATCTCGTCACGCTTTCCAATTCCGGTGAGGCAGTTGTCGACAAAGGGAACCGCTTCATTGATGTAGGTGCCAATAAAATCCTCAAATTCAGCTGGAGCGGCACCGGTTCCGCCCTCAGCACCATCGATGGTGATAAAGTCCGGCTGGATGCCTGTCTCGACGATGGCCTTGCAGATGCCCATGAACTCATGCCGTTTCCCCAGGCACAGCTTGAATCCGACCGGCTTGCCGCCGCTAAGCTCCCGCAAGCGCGCGACAAACTCCAACAGGCCCGCGGGCGTATCGAATTCCGGATGCTGCGCCGGGGAGTAGCAATCCTCTCCCTCTTCGATTTCCCGTGTTCGGGCGATCTCCCGGTTAACCTTGGCGCCCGGTAACAAGCCACCGTGACCGGGTTTGGCGCCCTGGGAAATCTTGATCTCAATCATCTTGACCTGGTCCGTCGTGGCCTTTTGCTGAAACTCTTCGGGATCAAAATCCCCGTTTTTCTTGCGGCACCCAAAATAACCGCTACCCAGCTCCCAGATCAGATCACCGCCATGTTCCCGATGGTAGGGACTGATACCGCCTTCGCCGGTGTCCTGGGCGAATCCGCCCATCCTGGCCCCTTTGTTCATTGCCAATACGGCGTTGCTGGAGAGCGCACCGAAGCTCATGGCAGAAATGTTCAGACGGGAGGAATCATAGGGGTGCGCGCATTGGGGGCCACCGATCTTAATCCGCCCATAGCGTTTGTCCACCTGCTGCGGCGCAATCGAGTGCTGCACAAAATCGAAGCCGGCACTTTGCACGTCCCGCCGGGTCCCGAACGGTTCGGTATCCGCATTGCCGTCGGCCCGCCCGTTGACGATCCTGCGTTGTTCCCGGTTGAAGGGGCGACCGCTTTGTTCGGATTCAAAAAAGTATTGCCGCAGTTCCGGCCGGATAAACTCCAGCAGATAGCGAAGATGCCCAATGATGGGGTAATTACGCAGCACATTGTGCCGGGAACGCAGATCATAGGCTCCGAGGACGATCAATGCAGCCAGCACCGCCCAGAGCCAGAGCCATAGGAAGAAGCCAAAAAACCAGAGCATACCGCCGAGCAAAAGGGTAATGACGGTAAAAATGGCGTAGATCAATCGCGGTGATCCGAACATGGCTTCTCCCTATCCATACTTGGAACACTCCCAACTTGAACCAGCCAGCGCGATGTCTCAACCGGTTAGAGAGAAAGCTAACGAATGGTAATCTTTGAAAGAGGGCGTCCAGACATGTTTCCAATAGGGGAAGCCGAAGGCGTGTTTCTGACGTAGAGTTCAGGGTGAGCGACAAACCGGAGGAGGATACGATGGCTTTGAAACTGCAGACCATTATTTGCAGCACACGCCCGGGAAGGGTCGGCCCGTCCATCGCACGATGGTTTGATGCCTTCGCCCGGAAGCAGGCACTGTTTGATTGCGAGTTGGTTGATTTGGCCAACTTTGAACTGCCGGTTTATGACGAACCCAACCATCCCCGGTTGCAGAAATACGAAAACGACCATACGAAGGCGTGGTCCAAAAGTGTCGCAGGCGCGGATGCCTATATTTTTGTGCTTCCCGAATACAACTTCTGCCCGCCGCCTTCCTTCACCAATGCGCTGGATTACGTCTACAAGGAGTGGAACTACAAACCAGCGGGATTTGTGAGTTACGGGGGTGTCTCTGGTGGCATGCGTTCCGCGCAGCTGGCCAAACAGTGGGTGACGGCCGTCAAGATGATGCCCATGTTTGAAGGCGTCATGGTGCAGATGCCCTGGGATTTGATAGGTGATGACGGCGAGTTCAAGCCGAATGAGCACCACGAGAAGTCCGCCGAAGTGCTCCTCAAAGAGCTCTTGAAATGGGCAGAGGCAATGAAACCGATGCGCGAGACCTGACCGGAATTGAGGTCGCCATTACCCACTGGTGACTGATCACTCTCGCCATTTTACGCCGGATGCGCGGGCAGGGCAGCTAGATCCTCTTCGTTGGGTTGCGCGACGTCCTGCGGGGAATGAAGCTGCGTGCTTTCATCCGTGACCCCGGGCGCGGCCCGTCCACCAATGCTGGACGCCGTTCCTGCGTTTGGCGAGTGCTGGCCATAAGACGACGTCATATAAACCGTTTCTCTCGAGAGGTTGGCCGACTTTGTGTGGTCCCCAAAGGCAAGCAATTCATTATCCTCCGAGATCACCAGGTATTTGTGGTGTTGCTGAAAAAAGGCATTGAGTTCTTCCGGTGAGTTCAACTCCGGGATGGTGCGATGCAGGTAGAAAACCACAGCTCCGGACAGGCGCTCAGGGGGTCTGTATAGAGCCGGTGCAAAGCCTTCGTTCACCACGAGGTCACGCAAGCTGCTGCCGGCAAAAACAGCGCGGTCCTTAAACAGGTTCTGAAAGGACCGGTCCTGATTCGACACGGAGTTCAAGAAGCTGCCATAGAAAACGAGCAGGGTGTAAACCACCAAAAGGTTGGTCATCAACGACCTACGCAGATCATATGGGTAGCGGACTTGATAAGCGAACCACAGAACGGCCACGGCGCAGATGGCTACCATCCACGGCAGCCAGGATGCCCGGAACACCGCCAGTTCGTACAGGACGTAGCCTCCCAAAAGCGCCGCCAAAACCCATTGAAAAATAGCTGCATACCGGATTCCCCTGGCTCCCCATGCGCCCTGCCTGAGGCTATAAAACACTCTGCCGACGACAAGCGCCGCAGCGGGGTACAGGGACAACAGATAGATGGTCCTCTTTGAGCTTGAAAGCGAGAGCAGGGCAATGGGGACAATCAGCCAACACAAGAGGAACACATCAAACGACGACCGCCTCTTTGCCCGGAGGCACGAGGCAACACCCAGAACGACCAGGAAAAACCAGGGCTGGAATAGAGCGGGCACACGGACCAGATAATAATACCAGGGAACCACATGCCCCCCGCTCGCGCCCTGGAAACGCCCGAAGCTGTTGGTCCAGACCACGTCGTAAAGGGCACTCCAACCGGCCTCGCCATAAAGCATCGCCAGCCAGAGCAACAGCGGAACTCCGCCCAGGGTAAAACCCAAAAGCAAAATGCCGTACGCCCTGTAGCCGGAAGGCCGCTCACTGGAAAGGCGTTCGACCAATGCATAGGCGACAAGGGGCATCAAAATCATCGATACGCCGAAAATTCCTTTACTCAGGGCGGCGATCCCCATGCCCAATCCCGCGAGGAAAAGGCATTTAAGGTCATTGTGACGCAAGAACCGGTAGGCATTGAGGAGCGAAAGTGTCACGCCGAATGCAAGCAGCATGTCCTGACTGGAGGTTCGCGCCGCAGACCAGAAAGACACCATGGTGGCCAGTATGAACAGGGTATAGAGCGTATCGGTGATGGGCCGTTTAAGCTGCGTTCTTTGAAAGCCCCCTAAAACAAGCAGAATACCGATCGCGGAAAGCACAGAAACCAGTCGCGCCGACAGGTTGGATATGCCCAGAAAATGGTATACCACCGCCGTCAGCCAGGAATACAGGGGCGGTTTTTCCAGGAAGGGTGAACCGTTCAGCCTGGGAACGACGTAATCGGCATCAAGGTACATCTCTGCGGCTATACCAGCCACGCGAGATTCAGTAGCCTTGGAGGCGGGTACATCGCTGAGCCCGGCGAGGAGCAACCAACCGGACGCAATCAAGATCAGAACAACCACTGCCGAATAACCTAAAAGAGGCCTGAGCCCTACAAACCGCGTTGCTCGTTGTTCAGAAGACACCATACATCTACTTCATCGTCGCTGGACCCAAAGCCAGGGAAGAACGATAAAGTGCAAAACTTAGGGTATGCTTAGCCCTTTGAACCAAGGCAAAATCGCTGAACCCGACTGTTATCTCCGAGGAGAGAGCCAGGTCATTCGCTCTAAGGACATCAAGATATGAAACAAACAGCGTTTCTCCAGAACCTGATCAAGCAGCTATCGCCGGAAGTGGATCCGTGTTCCTACGTCTACTGCACAGTGGCCCGCGCAAAATACGGGGAGTTGGAGAAGCTGAAGCCCATCGTCAGCATCCGTGAACTGGAGGGGCTGACACTGGTCATTCCGCTGGAACAGGCCAAAGCCGAGGGGCTGGATTACTACCGGGTTTTCCGCCGTATTACGCTCAAGGGCCATTCCAGCCTTGAAGCCCTGGGCCTGACGTCCGTCGTGACCAGTCTGCTCGCTGATCGCGGCATCACCACCAACGTGGTTGCCGGGTTCTACCATGACCACATGTTCGTACCCAGCGAGCGAGTCGACGAGGCCATGGAAGCGTTGAAGGAACTGGCCAGTAACCCCGGTGATTGATGGGGGATTTTTTCGATATCTGGATAGCGGTGCCTGAAACCGGAATGTCCCTGGCACCGCTGTAGAGAGGGACATTCTTTGGAGGGGCTGGATGAATTGGGCCACATTCACATCATGGCGTAATGCGCATAATGTATATTATGTTAAATCCCATATAGAGGTGCGACCGTGCTTGTGCGAAATGTCTTACCCACTACCCAACACTTCTTTGCCTTCAGCTGCCACACACCGCTTCCCTCAGCAAAAGCCAGCGTCATGACGGCTTATGATCGGACGAGCGCGCCAGCATCTTGCCCATGTGCTCGTGAATCAATTGAATGGCCTGTAAAGGACGGATCATCACCTTGAAATCGGTAATGCGCCCTTCGTCATTCCAGCGGATCATGTCGACACCGTTCACGTAGGTGCCGCCGATATTCACTTCGAATTCCAGAACGGCATTTTCATCGTCAGCGATTTCACGCACGTAGTGGAAAGTGTCATTGAAAAACACCTGGAATGCGGCAGTCAGATAAGCTTTGGTAATCGCCCTGCCTTTCTGCGGTGTGTGAACCACCGGTGAATGAAACACGACGTCATCATGCAGCAGCTCATCCAGAGTTTGGCTGTTTCGCGTTTTTACGACGTTGTGCCATGCCTTCAATGCGTTGTGCGACATTACTGATCTCCACCGGCCGAATTTAATCTATGAGTTCCTAAACTACCTCAATGCCGTCCTGCACGGCTACCTGAAGCACAGCCAACAATTGGAGTGAACAAACAGGCGTACGTTTGTTGACTTTAAAGACAGGTTTAAGCGTACCATCAGCCCTCATCAATCAGGCGGAAATGGAGCGAGAGCGCATGCAAACGATTTTGGGAGCAAACGGGCAAATCGGGCACGAGCTGGCCCTGAACCTGAAGCGTGATTTCACCAACGATATCCGCCTGGTCAGTCGCAAACCCGAAAAGATCCACGACACCGACGAGATAGTCAGCGCTGATCTGATGGATGCTGCGCAGACCCGCAAGGCGGTGGAAGGCTCTGACGTCGTTTACATGACGGTTGGCCTGCCGATCGACAGCCAAATCTGGCTGGAACGCTGGCCCGTGATGATGCGCCACGTGATTGATGCCTGTGAGGCCGAAGGCGCGAAACTGGTGTATTTCGACAACACCTACATGTATCCCCAAACCAGTGAACCGCAACATGAAGGCACGCCCTTCAAGCCCAATGGCCCGAAAGGTCGAGCCCGCGCCGAGACAACGCAAATACTGCTGGATGCCATGGCTCAGGGCCGCGTGGAGGCGCTGATTTGCCGGGCCCCGGAATTTTACGGACCGGGAAAAACCCAAAGCATCACCAACACGACGGTCATCGACAATCTCCTGGCCGGAAAGCCCGCCAAGGTTTTTCTACGGGACGACACCCGGCGCACCCTGATCTACACCCCGGATGCCAGCCGCGCCATGGCCCTGCTTGGTAACACAGCGGACGCCTACGGACAGACCTGGCACCTGCCCTGCGACGACAACCGCCTCACCTATCGGCAGTTCGTTGAACTGGCGTCTGAGGTTTTTGGTGTTCCGGGCCATTACACGGTACTGAAGCGCTGGCAACACTGGCTGGTCTCACGGATCAACAAGACGGTCAGGGAGACTGAGGAGCTGCTCCCCCGCTATAAGGCGGACAACATATTCCTCTCGGACAAGTTTAAAACCCGATTCCCGGATTTCAGCGTGACCGGTTACCGTGAGGGGTTGGTTTCGATTCGGGATGACCGGAAATCCTGAATCAAACCACAGCACTCCCAGGGCCTGAGCGTGAGAAATCCGACGGCTACCTCTGGGAGGATAGATGACGATGAGTTCATACAGAGTGGGTTAGCAAGGACGACAAGGCGTTGCAGGTTTATACTTCTCAATACCTGTTAGCAGCACACTCTTCCCATGCGATGGCCTCCTCATTGGCGCCGGCGTTATGCCACGGCAAGGCGCTGGCAAAAAAGGCTTACCATTCCGGTCCTGGCAACCCTTGCGGCCTGCTGGGTCTCGCTGAGTTTCAGCCTGTTCGCTCCGGATCCACCCCGGGATGCGGACAACCTGTGTGCCATCTTCCGTGAACAGCCCGACTGGTACGACTACGCCGCGGAATCGGAACGCCGCTGGGGAACGCCCATCGCCACCCAGATGGCCTTCGTCTTTTACGAATCGGCCTTCCAGAGCCATGCCCAGCCACCTCGCACGCAGCTGATGGGGTTCATTCCCTGGACGCGCCCTTCCACGGCCTATGGGTACGCCCAGGCCCTGGATCCCACATGGGCCGAATATCTGGAGGCTCAGAACGATGGTTTTTTCGTGGTACGCACGCACATGAAACACGCGCTGGATTTTATTGGATGGTACAACCGGCTGACACACGAACAGCTGGGCATCAGCCTGCGCAATGCCCGCCACCTGTACCTGGCCTACCACGAAGGCCGTTCCGGCTACCGGCGTGCTTCCTTCCGAGCCAAACCTGATGTCACCGCCCTCTCCCAACGTGTTGCCAGCCGCGCGTCACGCTATGGAGACCAGCTGTCCGAATGTGAAGCCGAATTCCAGTGCCGCCACTTCTACCAAGTCTGGCCGTTTTGCAAGGTAGCGACGGGGTCGTCCTGAGAAAGCGCTACCTCAGGGCCACCAGAAACAGGGGGTGGGTTTACACGGCTTCCACGACTTTGGACAACATGTCCCTAACCTGGCCGGCCACGTCTTTGAGTTGCGCGTTGTCGATGGCAGTCATGGATGCCACGGGGTCAATCGCACTGACTTCAACACCATCGGGCACCTCCCGCAAAATGACGTTACAGGGCAGCATGGCGCCTACGCGCGGCTCAATGCCAATAGCCTGCCAGGCCATGTTGGGATTGCAAGCGCCCAGAATCCGGTAGGCTGACATGTCCTTGTCGAGCTTTTTCTTCATGGTGGCTTTGACATCGATTTCCGTCAGAATCCCAAATCCTGCTTCACTCAAGGCTTTCCGGGTTCGTTCGTCCACGGCTTCAAAGTCGGCATCCGTAATGATGCGGTCAATGGTGTAGCTCATAAAAACCTCCCTGCATGGGTATCCTGCGCGATGATTCGAAAAGCATTCATTCTGCTTTTCAGTATATTGTCATCATGGTGGATATGCAGGCCCGCGTCCAGAGAAGGTTTTATTGCTTTGCGGGCCCAAAACCTGTTCCTCTCGACCCAGCCAGCTATTCACTGGCTTCGGCCACCAGTGTTGACACACCCCACTTGGCCAGACGGGTGTCGATACCCGCCGGATCGACGCCTTCGCCGGATTCAGCAGCATCCCGCTGCGCGGCAACTTCCGTTAGCAGCTCCCGAATAAAATCCTTCTCTTGCAGCGCTTCAACGGCCCAGTCCGTGCGATCCATCAATGCACCGCAGCGGTAGCCATCCGGCATACTCACAACGAGAATGGCCGGTTCTTCCCAGGTGGCAGGTACCGAGCCATCCACGGACTGGACCACCAGCAGGATTTCACTGTCTTCAGATTCGAGCACAGTGCCCAGGGTGACCTCATCCTCGCCCAGTTCGAAGGTGTGAAGACCGCGTTCTTCGGCTTCCCTGGACAGGTTCAAAGCATCTGCTGGATTTGTCATGATCGTCAAATACCTCAATGACTTAACGTGATTCCTACCAGTGTAGTCCTTTTGTGTATCGAACGCTTGCGTACGGCTTCCAGCAGCAAGTCTCAACCCCGGGTGGGTTGACTCGGGTCAATAGTCTGTCGCTGCTGTTATGCAAACATGGTTGCTTTGAACCCATTATCTGGCACAGGGCGATTTTAAATGAACGCCAAAGAAGCGCTTTCCCCGGAGCAGCTTTTCGAATCCGTCGACACCTCCAGCTGGTCGTTCGAGACATCCGATGAACTTGAAAACCTCGACGGGGTTGTCGGTCAGGAACGGGCCCTGGAGGCGATCGAATTCGGGATTGGAGTCCCCCATTCCGGCTTTAACCTCTTTGTCCTCGGGCCGGCGGCATCCGGCAGCCGCGAAATCGTCAAAAATCTGTTGGCTGACCAGGCCGCAGGGCAGGAAATGCCTTGGGACTGGTGTTACGTCCATAATTTTGAACACCCCCACAAGCCCCGGGCACTGCGACTACCCGCTGGGGATGGCGTACGCTTTCGCAGCGATATGGATGCCCTTGTCAGGGACTTGCTGTCGGCCATTCCCGCCACTTTCGAGAGCGACGAATACCGCGCACAACGCCATGAGGTGGAGCAGGCCTTCAAGGATCAGCGTGAATCGGCCCTCAAGGGGATCGAACAGGATGCCTTGGCTCAGGACATCGCTCTGGTGCGCACCCCCACCGGTTTTGTCTTCGTACCCCGAAAAGATGATGAGGCCATGAGCACCGAGCAATTCAAGGCCTTGCCCGATGAGGAACAGGCCAGAATCACCGGCATCATCGACAGCTATCGTCAGCGCCTGGCTCAGTTCCTTGAACAGCTCCCTCAATGGCGGCGTGAAGAACAGCAACAGATCCAGGCCCTTGATCATCGTATGATTCAGGGCATTGTGGGCCAGTTGATCCAGGTCTTGCATCACCGCTATCGGGCCATAGACGGGATTCCAGATTATCTGGCCGCTGTGGAGAAATCGGTGGTGGAAAACGCTGGAGATTTCGTGGCATCGGAAGAGCAGACCATGCCCGCCCTACTCTCTGCCAACGACGGTCAGGGTGCGGACACGCCTGCCCTGCGGCGTTACCGGGTCAATGTCGTGGTCGATCACAGCCACAGCCAGGGCGCGCCGTTGGTGATGGCAGACAACCCTGCCTATCCCGAGTTGCTGGGCCGCGTCGAGCACGAATCCCGCATGGGCACACTGGTCACCAACTTTACGCTGATCAAACCCGGCGCCCTGCATCTGGCCAATGGCGGCTACCTGGTGATCGATGCCCGTCAGTTGCTCATGCAGCCGTTCGCCTGGGAGGGGCTCAAGCGGTGCCTTTACGCCCAGCAAATACGCATCGAATCGCCGGCGCAGATGTTGCCATTCATGAGCACGATTTCCCTGGAGCCCGAGCCAATCCCCCTGAACGTCAAGGTCGTGCTGATTGGCGAACGGCTGATCTATTACATGCTGTACCACTACGATCCCGACTTCCGCGAGCTATTCAAGGTGGCTGCGGATTTCGATGATGAGGTAATGCGGTCGCCGGAAACCCAGCTCCTGCAGGCCCGGCTTATTGCCACTTTGGCCCGCCGTGAACATCTCCTGCCCTTCCATCGCAGCGCCCTGGCCCGCCTGCTGGAGCACAGTTCACGCATGGCCGGTGACCAGGACAAGCTGTCCATCTGCATCCGCAATATCAAGGACCTGCTCTGCGAAGCTGATTACTGGGCACGCAGGCAGCAAGACAACCTAGTGGAGGCCGCCCACATCAAGCAAGCCATTGACGCCCGCATTCGGCGGTCCGACCGCCTGCGCAATCGCCATCAGGAGCTGATCGAAAAAGAGACGCTGCTCATCGCGACCGAGGGCGCCGTGGTGGGGCAGATTAACGGACTTTCTGTGGTATCCTTGGGCGACTTTGAATTCGGCGTGCCCACGCGCATCTCCGCCAGTGTACGTCTGGGTAGCGGCAAGGTGGTGGATATTCAGCGGGAAGTCTCGCTGGGCGGGCCGATTCATTCCAAGGGGGTGCTGATCCTGTCAGGGTTCCTGGGCAGCCGTTATTGTGCCGACAGCCCGCTGTCCCTCGCAGCCAGTCTGGTGTTTGAGCAGACCTATGGCGAGGTGGAGGGTGATTCCGCCTCCTGCGCTGAACTTTGCGTGTTGTTGTCCGCGCTTGCAGGCGTCCCCATCAAACAGTCGTTCGCCATGACCGGATCAGTCAGTCAGCACGGGGAAGTACAGGCCATCGGCGGGGTGAACGAAAAGATCGAGGGTTATTTCGATGTCTGCGCGCGTCGCGGTTTGACCGGGGAGCAGGGCGTGATCATTCCGGCCGCCAACGCCCGGCATCTGATGCTGCGAGACGACGTGGTGCAGGCTTGCCGCGAGCAGCGTTTCAGGGTCTTTGCGGTCAGTCAGGTGGATGAGGCGCTGGAACTGCTTACCGGTATTCCCTCCGGGACGCGCAACGCCAAAGGTAGCTATCCCAAGGACAGCTTCAATGCCCGCGTGGAAGAGCGCCTGGCCACCTTTGCCCGGGAGGCTCGAAAGTTTGGCGCGCCGGAAAAAACCGGCAAGAAAGCGGATTAGCGGGAGTCACCGCCTGATAGCGCTGCGGGGCCAGGCAAAGTATTGGCCGCGCAGCAGCCCATCGAGCGGTGCTCAGGTCTTCGCGGACTGATCGACAAGATGCTCCTGCAGTTGCAGTCTCACCTCATGGGGAATGGTCACTGATTTTTCACGCTCGTAGTCAAAGTGAATCAGCACCGCCACCCCCCGCGCAACCTGCCGGCCCTCCTGCCAGGCTTCCTGCACCACATGGCAGGATGAATTGCCCACCTTGCCGATGGCGGTACGGATTTCGACCGGTTTGCCCCAGTAACTCTGTGCCAGCAGGTCAATTTCCAGTCGGGCGATAATCAGCGGCCAGGTTTCGATGGCCAGGGAGGGATGGAAAAGCCGAAATATCGGCGTACGGGCCTGTTCAAACCAGATTGGAAAAGCCGTGTTGCTGATATGGCCCAGGGCATCGGTGTCACTGAAGCGTGGTTCGATCTCATACAGGAACATCAAGGCATCCCTTTTCGCTGCGATAAAGAAGCCGCATTCTACAGGATCTGGTCGGCGTCGTACCTGCGACTCTCGGCTACCCCCAAAGAGAGCGTCCCCCTACCCCCAATGATCTTGTTACCCAATATCGCCCCCTAACCGCGCGCCCGCCAATGGCGCGGGCTGCAAGCCAGCATACTGGCAATCGCCCAGGCGGGGGCGGGTTGATCATTATCAATGCCATTCATGGACCCCAGGCATAAGTTGCAGGGAAATGATTACCCGCAGCCCTGATGAGGCCTGCGGGAGGCTTCCCACCCTCACCCTGGAGGATATGTCCCATGGTAGCTTCACTACGCACCACACCTTCCCTGCTTGCCGCCGCGATTGCCTTATCGCTTTCCGGCATGGCCCAGGCCGATGTCGGCTCCCTTGGCGATGCACTGGCACAAGGACAATCCAAGCTCGATCTGCGTTACCGCTACGAATTTGTTGATCAGGACGGCAACCTGGACGAAGGCCAGGCTTCCACCTTGCGCACACGGCTGACCTACGATACGGCCACTTTCCGCGGACTCTCGGGGCGGTTGGAGTTCGATAACGTCACCGAAGTATTACAGGACAACTACAACGATCTCAGTGGCGACCCCGAGCGTCAGCGTTACGCGGTCGTGGCTGATCCGGAATACACGGAAGTCAACCAGGCTTACCTGGACTATGCGGCGCCTGCAAAAACCCTGCTACGGGTGGGTCGCCAACGGATCAACCTCGACAATCAGCGTTTTGTCGGCGGTGTGGGCTGGCGCCAGAATGAGCAAACCTATGATGCCGTCGCCATCGTCAACCAGGCTTTGCCGCAGACCACAATTACCCTGGCCAACGTCACCAACGTGAATACGATCCTCGGCGGAGACATCAGCGGCGAAGATCACCAAGTCATCCACGTTCACAATGCGACCATCCCGTTGGCCAATGTCAGTGCCTACGGCTACCTGCTCAACGACATCAGCGACACCTATGGCGCGCGGCTGAGCGGTGACGCCGATACCAAGCCGGTGAAATTCGGCTATGCCCTGGAATATGCCACCCAGAACACCGACGATGCCGGCACCGATCTTGATACCACCTATTGGCATGCCAATCTCAGCGCCGGCGCAAAACTGGCCAAGGTAACGCTGGGTTACGAAGTTCTGGGTTCGGATGATGGCCAGGGCGCTTTCCAGACGCCGCTGGGTACCAAGCACAAGTTCAACGGATGGGCTGACAAGTTCCTGACAACTCCCAACGACGGTCTGGTCGATACCTATGTCACCGTAGCCAGCGCTGCCCTGGGCCCGAAAGTGGCATTGAGCTACCACCAGTTCGATGCCGATGAAGGCAGCGCCAATTACGGCGATGAACTGGACCTGGCGATCAGCACCACCTTCGGCGACCGTTACTCCGGCTTGCTGAAGTTTGCCCATTACAACGCCGACGAGTATGCCACCGATACCGACAAGGTCTGGCTGCAACTGGGCGCTTCCTTCTAACCACCCACTGGGGGGACTTCGGTCCCCTTTTTCATTTCCGTCCGGCCCACTTTTGACGATTCCCTTTCCTCCCCCTTAGCCTGCTCCGTTCATCCTGGCGCTCAAGGCGTGTATCGTGGATAACAGCATCCACCACCCATACCACTGCGAATCGACTATGCGAGGAGCCAGGGAATGAAAGCCTCCGATCTGCTTGTACGCTGTCTTGAGAATGAGGGGGTCGAGTACGTCTTTGGCGTACCCGGTGAGGAAAACCTGGATTTCCTGGATTCACTCTCCCGCTCATCCATCCACTTTATTGTGACCCGCCACGAACAGGGAGCGGGTTTTATGGCAGCCACCTATGGCCGACTGACCGGCCGCGCTGGCGTCTGCCTGACCACGCTGGGTCCTGGTGCCACCAACTTGATGACCGCCGCAGCCTATGCCCAACTCGGAGGCATGCCCCTGGTCATGATCACCGGCCAGAAGCCCATCCGAATGCGGGATCAGGGCGAGTTTCAGGTCATCGACGTCGTGGAAATGATGGAGCCCATCACCAAGCTGACAAGCCAGATCGTCAGCGGTAATGCCATTCCCCCTCAGGTGCGCGAAGCGTTCCGGGTCGCCCAGAACGAGCGCCCTGGAGGCGCCCACCTGGAGCTGCCTGAAGACGTGGCCAAGGAGGATGCCGAAGGTGCGCCGATTGGCGCCAGTTTCTGCCGCCGCCCCATCACTGAGGAAAAGGCGGTAAACCACGCCCTGGGTCTGTTGCAGGAGGCCCAGCATCCACTGCTGCTGATCGGCGCCGGCGCCAACCGTAAACGCACCGCCAAAATGCTGCGGGCTTTCGTGGACAAACAGGGCATTCCCTTTATCACCACACAGATGGGCAAAGGCGTGGTGGATGATCTCCATCCCCGCTCTCTCGGCAATGCCGCCATGTCCTCCGGCGACTTTGTGCACCGGGCCATCGAGGGAGCGGACCTGATTATCAATGTTGGCCATGACGTGGTCGAAAAACCGCCATTTATCATGTACAGCGGCCAACGCAAAGTCATCCACATCAATTTCGAATCAGCCAGCGTGGATACGGTCTACTTCCCTCATGCGGAAATGGTCGGGGACATTGCCAACAGCATCTGGCAACTCAATGAACGCCTGGAGCCGCAATCCCACTGGGATTTCACCGCCATGATGAAAACCCGCGAAGCGTTCCATCGCCACACTGGGGAGTGTTGCGATGATGAGCGCTTCCCGATGCTGCCCCAGAAGATCGTGGCCGACGTGCGTAAGGTCATGCCTGAGGAAGGGATCGTGGCGCTGGATAACGGTATCTACAAGATCTGGTTTGCGCGCAACTACCCTGCCCGATGGCCCAATACGGTACTGCTGGATAACGCGCTCGCCAGCATGGGCGCGGGCCTCCCTTCAGCCATGGCAGCAAAGCTGGTCTACCCGGAGCGTAATGTATTGGCAATATGCGGCGACGGCGGCTTCATGATGACTGCCCATGAGCTTGAAACCGCCGTGAGACTGGGGCTGGACCTGGTGATCATGATTCTGAACGACAATGCCTATGGCATGATCAAATGGAAACAGCAGCACGAAAAGCTTGCGGAATTTGGCCTCGATTTCACCAACCCCTGTTTCAGAAAATTCGCGCAAAGCTTTGGCGCCGGCGGGCATCGTGTTGAATCGACAGAGCAGCTGCAAGGTGTGCTGGAGCGCTGTTTCGAAGCTGGTGGGGTGCACGTTGTCGATGTACCGGTGGACTATTCCCTCAACGAAAAATTGTTGTTCGATGCCATTCCAGCCCGTAGCAAAGATTTGTGACTGCTGCGGTTTACAGGAGGCCAATGTGATTGTTAGCCTCTCGGCGCCTCAAGTATTACCCTCACTTCATTAAAAACACCCCGTCGTCAGGTTTTTTTACAGCTTTTTATCGTAACCCATCGATTTTTATGAATTTATTTGAGCTTTTTATGGGAAGCTATTGCTTACAGCAATAAATAAGTGAGTTTTTTCATCCTCCTCCCAATGTAGGTTAAAACCCTAATTTAACTCCCCGTAATTTACCAACAATGGGTCGATCAGGCATACAGATTACCGACCAGACATATCCTATCATACTGATATGCAAGGATATTATTTGGCTGGCACGCAAGGTGCGTAGTCTTGGGTGGATGGCTCAAAGCCTTCTATCACTCAAATAATGACGCAAGGAGTTAGTCATGGAATTTAAGAAGCTACTTGCAGGATCCGCATTGGTTTTGGCAGCAGGTACAGTCCATGCTACACCCGTCGACCTTGCAGATCTCAAGGACGACAGCGGCAATCAGGCTTTCCCGGATGTTCCGGAAGGCAGTTACTTTGACTCTTACAACGCCTACGCGCAGCTGACCGACGTCGATCACAACCAGGACGACGCCAATTTCACGTTGCTGCTTAAAGCCGCTGATACTGAAGCCCAGGACGGTTTTGGCATTTTCGGCAAGGATAGTGGCGAAATGCTGGAAGTCTTCAGCGGTGACAGCAGTGACGTATCCGGCGCAACCGTCGCATTTGACCTTACCAGCGGCACCGCCACAAACCAGACCGATGGAACCACAGCCAACATTGGCTCCGTTTTCGGTTTCTACCTTGAGAAAGATGACAACATCATCTATTCCGATCCGGCCATGAACGAGGATGGAGACCACGCGATCCTTTACGACACCACCGGAACATCCCAGGAAGGTCTGTTTGGCTCAGATCTCGTGGTGGCCATGGAAGGATCGGACAACGGTGATTTCAACGATTTCGTCGCTGGCGTGACCGATGTAAGCGCAGTGCCGGAACCAAGCACCGTCGCTTTGTTTGGTCTTGGCCTGGTGGGCGTTGGTCTTTCTCGTAAACGTCGCAACACGAACCATACCGAGTAATACCCAAGCCCCGCACTGCGGGGCTTTTTTCTCCCCTGTCCTATCATCTAGGCCCTCATCAGACGCTCTTTTTCCCAGGGTCGAACTGGGTCAAATCAGGTCAAAATCGCTCTGCTTCACACCCTTCCCGGCGCGTTACCGGTACGATTGTGCCAACTCATTACGAATACCCTCGGGACAACAAAAAACAAGAGGACTGATGATGCGTCGCTATACTTCCCCGCACTGGCCCTGGCTGCTTACCGGCATTCTGACCCTGCACCCGCTGACATCCGAAGCCGCGCTCATGCAGCAGGTGACCAATACCAGCCTGACTACCGGCGATTTCCGGATAACGCTGGCAGATGGCTCACTCAGCGTTACCCAACGGGGGCGGACGCTTTGGCAAAGTGTCCCTGACGCAGCCTTCGTTATGGGTGCCGTCCAGGATCTGCAGGCCGAGGAAAACCGGGGCTCCTTCCTGGTGGAGGAAAATCTCGCGCCACTCTGTAACCAGCAAACCATCGACAGCATTGAGCAACAGAACGGCGCGGTTTCCGTCTCCGGCCATCTTGGCGGTGGCAATGGCTGTGATACGCATTACCTGTTGCGCTTCCAGCAGGTGCGTGAAGGTCATCTGCAATTCCAGCTGGTCTTCGACAATCCCGCCGTCAACTACTCCGAACTGGTGTATGCCTCCAGCGAGAGCGAACGTTTCTATGGCTTTGGGGAACAGTTTTCCTATCTCAACCTCAAAGGTCAGGCCGTACCGATCCTCTCCCAGGAAGGCGGCGTGGGACGCGGCCACACGCCGATCACCCAGGCGGTCAATCTCGGATCAGAAGGGTCCGGGGGCAATGCCCTTACCACCTACTACGCGGTGCCGCAGTACATCACCAACACCAACAAGTCCCTGTTCCTGGAAAACACCGATTACACGGTGTTTGACCTGACAGCACCGGAGCAGGTGCGTGTCCGCCTTTTTAACGGCCACATGCGGGGCCGGATACTTGCAGGCGACAGCATGCTGGAGCTAATTACACGCTTTACCGACTACACCGGCCGCATGCGTCCCCTGCCCGACTGGTTCCAACAAGGGGCTATCGTTGGCATGCAGGGTGGCACGGCCAAGGTGCAGAACGTGCTGGACGAGCTGGAACGCCGAGGTACGCCTGTCGCGGGTGTCTGGCTGCAGGACTGGGTCGGCAAGCGCCAGACCAGCCTGGGCTCCCAACTGTGGTGGAACTGGGAACTCGACAGGGACCGCTACCCCAACTGGAATCAGCTGGCGGACCGGGTCGAAAGCCGCGGTGGACACATGCTCTGCTATATCAATCCCTTCCTGGTGGACGCTTCGGAAAAAGGCAATTTACGCCGCAACCTCTACCAGGAAGCCGCGCAGCAGGGTTTTCTGGTAAAGGATGACCAGGGGCAAGTGATCAAGGTCACCAATACCGACTTTGATGCCGGCATGGTGGATCTGACCAACCCGGGCGCCGTGCAGTGGATTAAGGCGGTTATTCAGCAGCAACTGGTCGGAGAAGGCCGCTGCCGTGGCTGGATGCACGATTTTGCCGAAGCCCTGCCCTTCGAGGCACGGATGTACGACGGCCGCAGCGGTGAGGAATACCACAACCAGTACAGTGTGGACTGGGCCCGGATTGGTCGCGAAGCCATTGAAGAAGCCGGTCTTGGGGATGACATCGTGTTCTTCAACCGCTCCGGCGCCGCCCGCACCCCGCAATACAGTACCCTGCTCTGGGGTGGCGACCAGCTGGTGACCTGGGACAAGTACGACGGTTTCAAGACCGCCATCCTGGCCAACATGACCGGCGGTTTCTCGGGAATCAGCCTCAACCACGCCGACATTGGCGGTTACACCAACGCCTCGTTTAGTGGTATCGGCTACAACCGTGAAGAGGAATTGCTGCTGCGCTGGATGGAATACGCGGCCTTCACCCCTGCCTTCCGGACCCACGAAGGTCTCAAGCCCGAAGACAACGCGCAGTTCTATGACAACGACCGTACCTACCGGCAGTTTGATCGGTTCGCCCGTGTCTACAAGGCGCTTGGTTTCTACCGCAAACAGTTGATGCGCGAGGCTACAGAAAAAGGCTGGCCCCTGGTCCGTCACCCGATGCTGCATTACCCGAACGACGACGAGCTGGCGACTCTGAAAGACCATTTCATGCTCGGGTCCGAGATCCTGGTCGCACCGATCGTCAATAAGGAGGCCTACAGCAACGGCTGGAAAAAGGTCTACTTCCCGGATGCCGGCAACACCACCTGGATCCACCTCTGGAGTGGTAAACGTTACGGTAAGAACGGCAATGCTTCTGGGCCCTGGTGGAGCTGGCTGAATCCGGCCCGCGGCAACTGGGAATGGGTGCCGGCACCAATGGGCGAGCCACCAGTTTTCTACCGGGCCGGTTCCAGTGTCGGTGAAGAACTGGTGCGGCGTCTGGATGCCCTTGGGGTGCAGCGCTGAAGATGGCGGCTGGCCGGTCCCGAACCGGCTAACCGGCTTTTGCGCTATCGGAACGGTAGCGGTAACGCCCGGCCTCCACCTTGAGGCGATGGATGCATTCCTTGAACACACGGCTGATGCGGGTGCGATCATGAATCATCGCAATGCGCGGCCAGGTGGCCTGTTCACCCAGACGGATGTACTGCAATAGATCGTCGAGGGTCGGGTTGCTGACCACCTTGCGGTATCGCAAGGGATCAAAGGGAAAGCGGATCGTCATGTCCCCGGTATACTCCTGCCGGCTCAGGGCGTGAGCCTGCTCCAGCACCGGATGCACCCGGGAGCTTGAAGCCAGGTCGCGCGCCACTTCCAGGCCTTCTGCCAGATTGGCATGGATGAAGGACGCCACCGCACGGCGAAACATCCTTGGGCGGCCACGACGGTGGTAGTGGGTAATGAACGGCAACACATGGGGGTTGGCCTGGCTCACGATGGTCTGATTAACGTTCTGCAGGCGTGCCATGCGCATCAGGGGCATATCGCCATGCACGCTGCCATCAATCCACCGTTCCGTGGGCAAATAGGGGCGCACTTTGTTGTGTTGCCTGGATTTAAGGGTGACCGGCTGATAGATCCCTGGAATCGCGCAGGACGCCAGCGCGGCGTATTCGATCAACACATCGGGAGCCGTCAGGTAGTTCAGCAGCCGCGGCTTTTGCCGAATGCGGGTGGGCGAGACCGACACGTTCAGTGACCGTCCGCTGTGCGCATAGGCATCCCGAAAGGTGGCACTGCCAATGTTGGTCAGGATATGTTCCAGCAACTGGTCCTGATCCATGGCACAACGCAGATTCCACATGCGTGACGGCGCCATCCAGCGCAGGGCATCACGGTGGATGCGTTCGGGGTGACCGAAGAATTCGGCAAGTTCCTGTTCGTTACGGCTGCAGATCGCCGCGGCCACGATAGTGCCCATACTGGAACCGGCGATGGTGTCCGGCAACAAACCGTTTTCCCACAGCGCCTTGGTCACACCGAGGTGATAGATGCCAAAGGCGGCGCCGCCGCTAAGCATCAGTGCCGGCCGGCCATACACCTGCTCCGCTTCCCGAAACAGCTGAAGTTTTTTCTCGGTGTCGATGTGGCGCACCGGGTGATCGCAGATAAAAATCATCGACAGTTCCACTTCATCGAGGAACTCGCGAATCACATACTTGGTGCCTGAGCGGGCCACGCTATAGAGGGCGGGGTTAGACAATTCCCCCAGGTGCCGGTAAAGGCTCTCCTGTAGCAGGTCGATCAGCTGTTCGGCATTCCCTTCCTGCCGAAAATGGCGCAGCTGGTTCAGGTGACGCCGCAACAGGCTTTCATGGAACAGATCGGTGCCCGGCTCCGCACGCCAGTCCAGCAGTCCGTCCAGTTCGTCCAGGCCTTCGGCCGCAGCCAGCCATTCCTCGTAGCGGGTCGCACGGGAGAGTTTGGTTTGTAAAGCTTTGCGCTGACGCATTCGGCTGATCATGGTTTATGAATTAACACTTAACCGGGCAACCCGTAAAGTGTTGCCGTAATGAAAGCGCATCCTCTAGCGCACCACAGCCACGGACTTGATTTGCGCCCACACGGTTTGTCCCACGTCCAGGCCCAGCAGGTGCCGTGAACGACGTGTAATACGGGCCACGATCGGGGTCTGGCCGATACGGACCCGGACGAGCACCATGGCGGGGTGTTCGTCCTCGACAATCTGCTCCACCCGACCCTGCAGGCTGTTAAGAATACTGCTGTCGGTTTGGGGTGAGCGGGCCAGACTCACATCGCGAGCGAGAATGCGCAATCTCAGACGCTCACCAACCCCATCGCCACTATCGCGCACCCAAAACGAACCGCCGTCGAAGCCTACCCGGATGAGATGCCATTCCGCATCCTGTTCATCCACAGTCGCCTCCACTACCGCTCCGGCGTCTTCCCCAAGATGAATAGGCAAGTCTATTTGCGTCAGTACGTCTTGGAGAGGCCCTGAAGCCACGACTCTGCCCTCCTCCATAACCACCAGATGGTCGGCGAGGCGAGCCACTTCGTCCGCTGCATGGCTGACGTAGAGAATCGGAATATCGACTTCACGGCGCAGCCGTTCCAGATAGGGCAGGATTTCCCGTTTTCGGGCCAGGTCCAGGGCCGCCAGGGGTTCGTCCAGTAACAACAGCGCCGGATTGATCAATAGTGCCCGCGCCATAGCCACCCGCTGACGCTCGCCACCGGAAAGCTGATCGGGGTGCTGTCCCAGCAGCGGACCAATCCCCAGTAACCCAATCGCCCGCTCCGCAGAAATAACCGGGTGCGATCCGTCTGCTCGATTGATGGCATATTGCAGGTTGCCCTGCACGGTCAGGTGTTCAAACAGGCTGGCTTCCTGGAAAACGTAGCCCAGGGGGCGCTTGTGAGGCGCCAGGCAAAAGCGGCCCCGCTGCCAAACCTGGTCGTTTACCACCAGTTGTCCCCGGGCCCTCGCCAACCCGGCCATGCAGCGCAATAAGGTCGTCTTGCCCGAGCCGGAAGGTCCGAAAATGGCCGTAACCCCCTGCCCCGGCAGCTCCAGGTCCACAATCAGGGCCGCATCCCCGTTTGAGGCATCCGGATGGTGGTATTCGAAGCGCGCCTGAACACTGTGATTCATCCGCTCAGCCTCCAAACTTCAGTCCACTGCGTCGGCTGTGCCGCTGGGCCGTGTAGAGCGCCGCCAGTATGACGAAAGAAAAAACCACCATAGCTCCCGCCAACCAGTGAGCCTGGGCATAGTCCAACGCTTCTACATGGTCGTAGATCTGGACCGAAATCACCCGGGTGCTGCCGGGAATGTTGCCCCCAATCATAAGAACGACCCCGAATTCCCCAACGGTATGGGCGAAACCGAGCACGGTCGCAGTCAGGAATCCCCGGCGGGCCAGTGGCAGAACAACGGTAAAGAACCGGTCCCAGGGGCCGGCCCGCAAGGTGGCCGCAACCTCAAGCGGCCGGCGGCCAAGCGCTTCGATGGCATTCTGAATGGGCTGGACCACAAACGGCATCGAATAGAGCACTGAACCAACCACCAGGCCCCAGAAGGTAAACGGTAGCGTTCCCAGCCCCACCGCCTGGGTAAGACGCCCCACCGGGCCCTCGGGGCCCAGCGCGACCAACAGATAGAAACCCAGAACGGTCGGAGGCAAAACCAGGGGTAACGCCACCACCGCTGCAATCGGCCCTTTCCAGAGGCTGCGCGTGCGTGCCAGCCACCACGCAATGGGCGTACCCAGTAACAACAGTAACAGGGTCGTCACGGTGGCCAGCTGAAGGGTCAGCCAGATGGCCGACCAGTCGCTCGTGGACAATGCCATGTATCGTATCTCGTTCTAGTGTCCCGCTTCGGTCTGATAACCAAAGGATTCGATCAGGGCTCGGGACTCGGGGGTTTGCAGGAACTCCAGCAACGCCCGCGCAGATTCGCTGTCCTGCAACAATAGCGCGTCCTGGCGAATGGGCGAATACAACGCATGGGGTACCAGCCAGGCGGAGCCCTTTGTCACCTTCCCGTCTTGCATGATCTGTGAGACGGCCACGAAGCCCAGTTCAGCATTGCCGCTATCAACAAACTGGAAAGTCTGGGCGATGTTTTCTCCCATCACCAGCCTCGCATGATAGCGTTTCAGGAGTCCGAGATGCCGTAAAACGTCCTGCGCTGCCTGCCCGTAAGGTGCCAGCCTCGGGTTCGCGATCGCCAGCTGCCTGAAATCCCCGGATGCCAGGATCGCGCCCTGATCGTCCACCTTCTCTGGATCAGGCGACCATAATGCCAACTGACCGACGGCATAGGTGAACGCTGTCCCCTCGACCCCATGACCGGCCTGCAAAAGTGCCTCAGGTTTGCTCTGATCTGCCGAAAGAAAGACCTGGTAGGGCGCACCGTGCTGAATCTGGGCGAATAGTTTCCCAGATGAACCGTAGGCCACATCCACCCTGATACCGGTTTGAGTCTGGAAGCGGTCCATCAATGCCCGCATTGGTGCGGTAAAATTGGAGGCCACTGCCACGGTCAAATTCGCCTCGGAACAACCACTAGACAGTGCCAGGACCACTGCCATCACGATCCCTGTCAGGGTATCGGTGGCTCGTTTAGCCGGCTCACGCCGCCGGCGGGCTATTGCAGTGCCGAAGATCAAAGCGACTCCCTTGTGTTGTGGCCCAGGTTGAATAATCGCGGATTAAAAAAGGCTTAAAGGCCAGCTGGGCGTCAGGGGCCCTACCTTAGCTGACTCTTGAACTTTTGTGGACTGTCTCCTGTCCTTCATTGGAAGGTCAATTGGCCCCGCCAAACCTGTATCCGTAATTGTCGCAATGCAGATACTTTTCTGTTGAAAACGGGTTCTTCCAGCATCAGGGTAAGTCGGGACATGAACTGAAAAGGAGAGCGGCGATGTCCCGTACACAAGATCAGTTTCCGACCCGGCTCGAGCGCAAACTGGACAGATTTGAGCGTCTCGACCCGGTCATCCATTCCGAGGGCGACCGACGTACCGATGGCCCGTTGAGCAAAAAGCAGCTGGAGGAATATGAAAAGAAGGGTTTCCTCTTCTTTGACTCCCTGTTTTCCAAGGACGAGATGGACGGGTTTATCGAAGAGCTGCAGGAATACCAGCACGACGAAGACCTGAAGCTCTCGGAAGGCACCGTAACCGAGCCCGGAGCAAACGAAATCCGTTCCATATTCGGAATTCACGAGCTGTCCAAGCGGTTTGACCGCCTGACCCGCGACCCGCATCTGCTGGCAATCGTACGTCAGTTGCTGGACAGCGACGTCTATATCCATCAGTCGCGCATCAATTACAAGCCGGGCTTCAAGGGCAAGGGCTTCAACTGGCATTCGGATTTCGAAACCTGGCACAGCGAGGATGGCATGCCCGGTATGCGGAGCCTCAGCTGCTCGATCGTCATGACCGACAACAACGAGTTCAACGGTCCGCTCATGCTGATTCCCGGTTCCCACAAGTACTTCATCCCCTGTGTGGGCCGAACGCCGGAAAACAACTACAAGGAATCCCTCAAGAGCCAAAGCATTGGGGTACCGGACGCCCGTACGCTGACCGACCTCATGGAAGACCAGTACATCGAAGCCCCCAAGGGGCCGGCTGGTTCCCTGATCCTGTTCGAGTGCAACACGCTGCATGGTTCCAACTACAATATGTCCTGTTGGCCGCGCAGTAACCTGTTTTTCGTTTACAACAGCGTTGAAAACACCCTGGTTGATCCATTCTGCGGTAACAAACCCAGACCCCAATTTCTCGCCAACCGCAAGGACTGGAGCCCACTGAAAGCCGCATGACCATCTGGTTGATAGCCAACCCGAAAGCGGGTGCAGGCCAGCGAGGGGCCGGGTTCTGGAAAGAGTCCCTCGCCAGAGCTGGCATCTCTGACTTCAGGGTCTGCGATTTCGATCACGACGACTGGCTTGATCAGGTCGTGCCCGGAGACAATCTTTTGGTTGCCGGCGGCGACGGATCAGTGAACCGGGCTGCACGCCTTTGCCTGGAGAAGCAGGCAATCCTCGGTGTTCTGCCCTCCGGCACGGCCAATGATTTTGCCCGCAATCTGGGCATTCCATTGGACCCGGACAAAGCCTGCCAGCTGGTGGCACGGGGCCCGGTGACCCAGGTGGATGTCGCATTTGCCAACGACAATCTCTTTCTCAACGTTTGCCATGTTGGCATGGGCACCTGGCCGGTACGGGAAGCGTCCAGTGCCACCAAACAGACGTTCGGTGCTCTCAGCTACCTGATGACGTTGCTGCGCCGCTTCAAATCCCATCGTGGCTTTCATGCGGAAATAGAATGCGATAGCGGTTCAATGGGAGGGCGGTGGATATCGATTGCGATTGCGACCGGCGCCTTTTATGGAGGCGGTAACCCGGTGCCCGAGGCTTCCATCAATGATGGGCAGCTGGATATTGTAGCGGTGCGTCCGCGATCCGCCCTTCGGCTGCTAGGAGCTTTCCTGCTGTTCCGGTTTCCCCGACACGCGCCGCGGCGCCCGTCTGCGGTCGTACAGATCAAAAGCCGTCACTGCGCCGTGAAGACCCGCCATCAGAAAACCGTCACCGGTGACGGGGAAATCATGACCCGTACACCCTTGGAGGTCCGTTGCCATCCGGACCGCCTGTCCGTTATTGCCGAACGTATTGTGGAAACCTAGCGTACTGCCTCTCCCCTTTCTTCGGACCGAAGGCCTTTCCGGTTTGCGCGCCGGACAGCTGCAATGTGATACCCAACACAAATCCTGCCGCTGGCGCAATTTGTCACAGGAAATGTCCTAATTGGTCAGCAGACTGTAAAAAACCTGTTGTTACATTGATTCTTTGAAGCATCCGTTCGGCCCGGCGCCCGGAAGACGCCATTTTTGCCGCCTATGCGCCGGCCTGCCCCGGCTCCAGAAAATAAGAAAAGAGGAAAGAAGAATGAAACGCCTGACCCGTCGAGACTTTCTGCGCGTATCCGCCCTCAGTGTTGGCGCCGTGGCCGTATCCACCGGTCTCCAGGGCTGCCTGGTCACCGATGATCCCCGCCCCGTGCGTTTTGACCATGGCGTGGCCAGCGGCGATCCACTGCAGGACCGCGTGCTGCTGTGGACCCGCATCACCCCGCGCGAGTCCATGCCCAATGAAATCCCCTATCACGTCAGTTGGGAAGTGGCGACCGATCCCGACTTCCTCGACCTGGTCCACAGCGGCCACACCCAGGCCAAGCAGGAGCACGACTTCACCGTCAAGGTGGACGTACTCAATCTGGTGCCCGGACGCACCTATTACTATCGTTTCAAGGCCAACGGCAAATACTCTCCCGTGGGCAAAACCCGCACGCTGCCTGAAGGCATGCTGGAACAGGTCACCTTGGCGGTGTTCTCCTGCGCCAATTACCCGGCCGGCTATTTTCACGCATACGCAGAAGCCGCCAGGGAGGATAACCTGGATGCCGTGGTACATCTCGGGGACTACCTCTACGAATACAAAAACGGGCAATACGCCACCGAGGATGCTGAGGAACTAGGGCGTCTTCTGCCCGAGGACAATGACGTCGAACTGCTGACCCTGACCGACTATCGCAAACGTTATGCCCTCTATCACCGTGATCAGGATCTGCAGGCTCTCCACGCCACCGCGCCGTTCATCGCGGTGTGGGACGATCACGAGGTGGCGAACGATGCCTGGCGTGAAGGCGCCGAAAACCACAATGCCGGGGAAGGCGATTACAGTGACCGCAAGCTCGCGGCCCTGCAGGCCTACTTCGAATGGATGCCGATTCGTCCGGCCGACGAGAACGACTGGGAAACCGTATTCCGCAGCTTCCGCTTCGGCGACCTGGTGGCGCTCCACATGTTGGACACCCGCATCATCGGACGCGACCAACAACTCGATTATGCCGACTACTTCGATGCCAGCGGTAACTTCAACCAGGCCCAGTTCCAGGCCGACCTGACCGACCCCAACCGCACCATGCTGGGCGCCGAACAGTGGGGCTGGCTGCAGAACCAGATGGCCACATCCAGCGCAACCTGGCAGGTCCTCGGGCAGCAAGTGCTCATGGGGCGCATGACGTTGCCGGCCGAGCTGTTGCAACTGATCCAGAATCCGGATCCGGCGCAGCTGCTACCGAAATTTGCCGAGCTTGGTGAGCTCAAGGCCCGTTACCTTGCCGGCGATCCGACACTCACTCCAACCGATATTGCCCGTATTGAAACCGTCCTACCGTACAACCTGGATGCCTGGGACGGTTACTTCTACGAGCGTGAGCGGGTGCTGGGGCTGGCGCGACAACTGAACAAGAACCTGGTCGTCCTCGCGGGCGATACCCACAATGCCTGGGCCAACGATCTCAAGGATTACGCCGGCAATCAGGTAGGCGTGGAATTCGCGACCTCTTCCGTGTCCTCTCCGGGGCTTGAGGAATACCTGCAGCTACCGCCCCAGTCCGTGCCGCAGACCGAACAGGGCCTGGCGTTGCTGGTGGATGACCTGCAGTACCTCAACATCAACCAGCGCGGCTATCTCAGGGTAACGTTTACCCCGGAAGCGGCACGCGCGGACTGGCGCTACGTGACCACCATAAAGAGCCATGACTATAGCCTCGACGAGAGTCGTGCAATGGCCTTGCAGACGCGGCCAGGCGCTGGCAATCGGCGCATTGAACCGGTCTAGATCCACACGTTAAGCCAGAGGCCGGTCAGGTGGATGCCCTTGCCTGACCGGCTCACTTTCCTGTATCGGATGTCTGCCTGGCTTCGTGGAGCATGCGAGTCACGGCTTCGGCGCTGGCCGGGCGGCTGAAATAGTAGCCCTGGGCGTAGTCGCAGCGATAGCTCGCCAGCAGTTGCTTGACGTTGGCATCTTCGACCCCTTCGGCCACGACGCGCATATCCAGCTGATGGGCCAGACGAATAATGGTCTCCACGAGCGCCATATCACCGGAATTCGGGGACAGGCCGTCGATGAAGCTCTTGTCGATCTTGAGGATATCGATAGGCAGGTTTTTAAGGTAATTCAGGGAGGAGTAGCCGGTGCCAAAGTCGTCGATAGCCACCTTGATGCCCTGCTCTCGCAACGCCTGCAGAATTCGTTTGGCTTTGTCCACATCTTCCATGATCAGGCTTTCGGTAATCTCCAGCTCGAGTTGCGACGGGGTAATCCGGTAGTCCACCAGAGCCTGCTCCACCATTTTCAGCACATTGCCCTGCTGGAACTGCTGGGTCGATACATTGACTGCAATTGACTTGTCAGTGAACCCCAACCCGTGCCAAACCTCCATCTGGCGACAGGCCTCTTCAAGTACCCAGGCCCCGATTTCGACGATGATGCCGCTGCTTTCAGCCTCGGGAATGAACTCGGCAGGTGACACGATGGTGCCATCGGGCCGTTGCCAGCGGATCAACGCTTCAAATCCCACGATGTCGCCCCGGGCAAGGTCAATCTTGGGCTGATAAAGCAACAGAAACTCCCGGTTGGTCAGCGCCGTCTTGAGGTTGTTGCGCATTTTCAACCGGTGTGCGGAAAGCCGCTCCAGCTCTTCGGCAAAAAACTGGCTGTTATTGCGGCCCCGGGTTTTGGCATGGTGCATGGCCATGTCGGCCTTGCGAATAAGGGTTTCCGGATCGACCCCGTCATTGGGGGCAGTGACGATCCCCACCGACGCACTCAAATGAACCGACTGCCCTTCCACCTCGAAGGGCGATTCCAGTACGGCCCGGAGTTTTTCGGCCAGCAACGTCACTTCCATCGTGGAACGCACATCCTCCTGCAGCACCACAAACTCATCGCCACCATAACGGGCGACGCTGCCGCGCTCCTCCACGCAGCCTCGTATCCGGTTGGCGGCCTCTTTCAGTATGTGATCCCCGGCGGAGAGGCTCAGGGTATCATTGACATACTTAAAGCCATCCAGATCGATCAGCAACACCGCAAGATCGATACGAAGGTGCCGGCGGCGCTCAATGGCATGGGCAAGGCGCTGGTACAGCAGGGTTCGGTTGGGGAGCCCGGTCAGCGGGTCATAATAGGAATGGAACAGGGCCTGCTGCTCATTCTCCTTGAGATCGGTAACGTCGTTGAAGCTCCAGACCGCGCCCATCTTCAGACCTTCACTGGCCCTTGGCTTGGCGCAACACTCGATATAGCGGCCGTCGGTCAATTTGACGAAGCACTCCTGACTCTTCCCCGGATACCGCCGAATCAACTCCCGGATCCGCAGGAACTCGTCGCCATTGTCCATTTGCCGCCGGAGCAGCTGCGCCCAATCCGCATCCGCCTGCGCCGTTAGCGCGGACAGTGACATGCCGAATATCTCTTCGAACATACCGTTGCAGGTGACGGGCTTACCGTTTTCATCGGTGACCAGGATGCCGTCGTTGGTGGCATCAAGCGTGGCGTAAAGGAGAGACAGGGAATCTTCCAGACGTGACTTCGTTTCGGAAATCTCTGTAATCTGCCGTTTGAGTTCCTGGTAACGCTCGGACAGCTCCGCCGAGGTCAGCTCCAGCGAACGCTCCAGCAGCGCGCGATCTTCATCCGCCTGATGATAGGCCTGATTGATCGCGTTGATCAGCGGTTCCAGTTCTTTCGTCACTGCCCCCCGAGCGTGGTGCTTGCGCAACTGCCGGGCCAGGAGTTTATGCATGGAACCGGTTTTATTGTTGTCGTTGTTCATCATCCGGCCGACCTGACTACAGCTCTCTGAATGTGGTGATGGTCATGGTCTGATTATGCAACGCACAGCCCTCCTGGTCTTGCCTGGGGCTTATTTCGCCGTAGGAATAGAAACCGGCCAACACCGCCTGCTCACCGAGCGCATCCCGTGTCACCTCCACTTCCTCTTCGATACGCTGCCCGAGAACCATCTTGCGGCCAACACAGCTGATCAGCAGCGCCAGCTCCGGAGCTGGGCAGCCAGGCCGTGTTTCTGTCGCGGCTTCCTCGGCCCCTTCAATCAGGCGGTCGAAGTTGGCCTTCATGAAACGCGCCGACGCCCCCTGGGGCAGATCCCCTGCAAAGGTCATGCTTTCCGCGTCTTCGTCAACGCCCAGAACCGTACGCACGACCGTCGTTCCGTCCTTGAGCGTGACCGCCAACGGGAATAACAGGCCGCTGGCCGGCAGATCCCGGGCATAATCGCCCAGATAGTCCTTATACAGTTTCAGAGCCGATCGGCCGTCGAGCTGATAGAGGATATTGCCTTGCGAGGCGGTGATCTCCCGGTCCGGACCAAAGGTATCCCAGCCTCCTTGCGAACCCCATCCGACCGCCAGATCCTGGCCATAAAATCCCACTGCCACCACCTGGTTCCCGGGGTTGGGTTGATTGAGCCAAACCTGCGTATGGCCGAATCGGGAACCGTCGCCGGCCAACCCGCCGGTGACCCTGACGTTGTCTGGCAGGCCCTGCATGATTCCCTGAGCCAGCGCCGTACCGTTCACATTCAGGCCTTCGGATATGACCAGGACATGATTCAGATCCGGGGCCGCCAGCTTTTCCGCAATCCGCCTGCCCGCTTCTACAGAGTCTTCCGGTTGACCGATCGCGGCTGTCGCAAAGGACAGTGCGGTTTTCTCAAAACACACCGCCGTCGCACAGAGGCTGCCTTCAAAAACGTTGACGTCCGAGATTTCTCCGGCCGTGGTACAACCGATCAGGGTCGCGCTGGGAAAGGCCTCTTTCAGTACACTGAGTAACATCGGGAGCTGTTCCACCACTTCCGGACTGGCAGTGCAGAAAATCCAGTCCACGTCGGGCCGTGGGATGGAGGGCAATTCAGGATGCCAATAGGCACTTTTGAAAACGTGTTGAGAAACTTTCATTCAGGTTAAACATCTATTGTCCCACTGTTGTCAAAACTATAGTTCACGGCACCAGGCCGTTTGTAAAATCTCATTGCCCTGCAGAGGTATGGTGCCTCGGCACAGGCGACTGAAAATTGGCGGGCCCAGACGCATTCAGCGGCCCTCTTCTTTGAGCGCCAATTTTTCCTCAATCTATCAGAAGGATAGCGCTTCTGGCTCATTAATTGCTATAAATGGAACATTGGATGGCAATAGGGAGTCGTGCCAGTTATGGGCGCAAAATATCCATGGCCATCTGTTTTGGCTACACTACGACTGACGTCAATCAATTGGGGAGGCCGGCCCCACCGCAGGTAACAACGCATGGCTGAAGAGCAGACGAATCAACCATCCGCACCACCCAAGCCCAAGCGCAAACTGAATCGCGTGGAATCCGCGGCGATTCTGCTGATGTCACTGGGCGAGGCTGATGCCGCGGAAATACTCAAGCACATGGGTCCCAAAGAGGTTCAGCGTGTGGGTGTGGCCATGGCACAGATGCGGGATATCTCCAAAGAAGAGGTCGAGTACACCCTGCATGAATTCCTGGAAGCCGTTGGTGGCCAGACCGGTCTCGGGGTGGGTTCCGATGACTATATCCGCGCCATGCTCACCCAGGCTCTGGGGGAGGACAAGGCGGCCAGCGTCATCGACCGCATCCTGATCGGCGGCAACACCACCGGCCTCGATACCCTGAAATGGATGGAGCCGCGGGCGGTTGCCGATATCGTGCGTTACGAACACCCCCAGATTCAGGCCATCATCGTCTCCTACCTGGATCCCGACCAGTCCGCGGAAGTGCTGGCCTCTCTCGACGAGAAGGTACGCCTGGACATCATGATGCGGGTGGCCAACCTGGATAGCGTTCAGCCGGCGGCCCTCCAGGAACTCAACACCATCCTGGAAAAGCAGTTCTCCGGTGGCGGCGGCACCCAGACCAGCAAGATTGGTGGTATCCGCCGTGCGGCCGACATCATGAACTACATGGATCGCAGTATCGAAGGCTCGCTGCTGGAATCCATCAAGGACATGGATCCGGACACCGGGAACGAGATCGAAGAGCAGATGTTCGTCTTCGACAACCTCAAGGAAGTGGACGATCGCGGCATCCAGTCGCTGCTGCGGGAGGTGTCTTCCGAAGTACTGGTGGTGGCCCTCAAGGGGGCAGACGACGAGGTCAAGGAGAAGATCTTCCGCAACATGTCCAAGCGCGCCGCCGAGCTGCTCAAAGACGACCTGGAAGCCAAGGGTCCAGTCCGCGTCAGCGAAGTGGAATCGGCTCAAAAAGACGTTATTACCATTGCCCGCCGCATGGCGGAAGCCGGCGAAATCTCCCTCGGGGGTGCTGGCGAGGAAATGGTCTGACCCTGACCTCCGCTCAGGGGCGGAGGTCTCCCCTTCTCACGCGTTACACTCGGAAGCGCGCCACGGCCTCGCGCAGTTGTCCTGCCATGGATTCCAGCTCGCCCGATGCCTGCGCCGCTTCCTGAACCGCCCGGTCGTTGCTATCCGCCATATGGGCAATCCGCTCCACGTGCTGGGCAACGTCACCGTTGGCCAGGGACTGTTCATGCAGTCGCTCGGAAATCTCACTGAACACATCCACGACCCGGGTGGCGCTGGTTTCAATGCCCTCGATGGCGGTACCCGCTTCCTGCGCCAGGGAAGCAACGCCCTGAACATCTTCGACATTCTTGTTCATGGCGACCACCGCCGTCCGGGTGCTTTCACGCATGCGCTCAATCATGCCGGTAATCTCGTGGGCCGACGATGTCGTTCGGCCAGCCAGCCCGCGCACTTCATCCGCCACCACCGCGAAGCCCCGGCCTGCATCCCCGGCTCGTGCCGCCTCAATGGCAGCGTTCAGCGCCAGAAGGTTGGTCTGCTCGGCGATATTTTCGATCACCTGGATGATGGAAGTGATCTGCTCGGACAGCTTGTCCAGCTCACCCATGTCCTGGGCCGAGCGCTGCACCGTCTCCGCGATTCGCTGCATCTCGGTGTCGGCGCGGCTGATCACACTGCCCCCCTGTTGCGCGGTCGCCTGAGAGGTCCGGGATAATTCACGGGCCTCTTCGGCCCCCTCGGACAACCGCTCGATATTGGTGGTCAGTTCTTCGATCGTTGACGCCATGGTGGTGGCCGCTTCGTTTTGCTCACGGGACCCCTCGGCAATCTGCTGGCTGGAACCGAACAGCTGCTGCGAGGCGGAAGCGAGTTCCGCGGTGGCCTGATGGATTTCCCGGATCATGGTTTTGATATTGCGCTGCATCTCGCGCAATGCCCG
Organism: Marinobacteraceae bacterium S3BR75-40.1; assembly: GCA_042862465.1. Lineage (GTDB taxonomy): Bacteria > Pseudomonadota > Gammaproteobacteria > Pseudomonadales > Oleiphilaceae > JASTVH01. The sequence continues at coordinate 438,893 of JASTVH010000005.1, forward strand.
CTGCAGCATGCCGATCTCATCGGATCGGGTCACTTCGAGCTCCCGGGTGTAATCCCCTTCGGCCATGGCATTGAGGTTGTCCATGGCCCGGAACAATGGCTTGCGTACGATGCGCTGGGTTGCAACCCAAATGATCAGCCCGGCTACCAAAATCAGCCCCAACGTCACCAGAACGAAACCCGTGGCCAGTTGCTGAGCCGGCGCGTTCAATTCACGGGTGGGAATGGCGGCGGCCACCACCCAGTCCAGTTCGGGCACCTTTTGATAGAAAGCGGTCCATTCCGCGTTATCCACAGTCTGCGGCCAGGCAAACGCAATGCGTCCCTTCGCTTCGGTAAGCATGGTCCTGACGAATCCGGCTTCCGCAAAGGACTTTCCCTCCAGTGAAGGATGCAGAACAAGCTCGCCGCGCCGCTCCTCGTCAGCGGCATTCAGGATGAAGATATAGCCGTTGCTGCCCACGCGCAGTTTCGCCAGTCCCGCCATCAGATTCTGCAGCGACGCAGAATACTCCGTGCCAATGTAACGAATACCGATCACCCGGCCGGAACTATCCTTGATGGGCGTGTAATTGGTGACGAAGCGGCGCCCGAAGAGGGTGACCTTGCCGTTGAAAGCCTCTCCCTGAATATTGCGCTGGTAGGCTGGCGACTCCCGGCTCAGCAATGTACCCACCGCTCTGGAGCCATCCTCCTTCTGAACCGAGGTCACCACACGGACGAAATCGTTCCCCCGCCGGACGAAGATCGTCGCATTACCCCCGGTGGCACTGGCAAACTGATCCACCTGGCGGTAGTTACCGTCAATGGGTACACCGTCATTGAGCAGAACGGGGACTTGCTCGCCGGCCACAGTAGTTGTGCGTTGCCTGTCCAGTTGAAAATGAGGGTCGGCAGACAAACGTGAAAAATCCGCCAAAACCGGCCTATCCTATTGTTTCTTGGTGGAAATCCCTAACTCAAACAATGGCCGAATGGCCGGTCGCTTCAGATCCAGGGTGTAGTCGCCAAA
>JASTVH010000006.1:0-337076 GCA_042862465.1 Marinobacteraceae bacterium S3BR75-40.1
AAGGCGACTTTGGACTTGAATGATGGGCTGTATTGTTTGCGTTTCTTGCTCATGATTCTCCTCCTGTTGGAGATGATGAATCAGAGCTTAGGCACCTGTCCAAAATCCGGGGTCCACTTCAAAGTGCGACCAGAAAGCTCACACCAAGCACGCCAAAGACAGGAGCGATAGTGGCAAGTTTGGTGTCGGTCTGGCTATAGCCGATAAAGAGCCAGGGAAAGCCAGTTAAGAACCAGGTGCGTATCCATTCGCTTAGCACCCATGCCGCCGGCAACCCTATCCAGAGCGCGATTGTGTCCATCTCAGGGCGCAGCCGTCGCACGAGATACGCGACGCCCCATGGAAAGAGAGCGAGCAGGGAGACAAAGGCCGCCGTGGCTAAAACCGCCACCACGGGGCCATTGCCGTACTGGCTGATGCTGATATAGACCCAAGAGACACCCACGCCGTAGTAGCCAAGGCCAAAGAGGTAGGCAGACCACAGCGCCTGCAACCTTGAAGATTGCGCGGTCAGGACAAAAAACGTTGCCAGAGCGATCACCGTAAGCCATGCCCAGCCCACAGGGGCAAACGCAAGCGACATGGCACTCCCAGCAACCAGAGCCATCAGTCCGGTCAGAATTGGCTGGTAGAGCACATTCAGGTGCAACCGGAAGCAATCAGACACAGGCATCCTGGGCAGATTTTTTCAGTTTGCCAGCCCACCAACAGGACAGATCGTCCAGGAGTTTGTATGCCAGCGGCACAAAGACGAGCGCCAGACTGCTCGCTGCGAGCATGCCACCCACGACCACCGTGCCGATCTCCTGACGACTGGCTGCGCCAGCCCCGCCAGCCATCATCAGGGGCAGAGAACCGACAATGAAAGTGGCGGCCGTCATGAGGATTGCGCGAAAGCGCTGGCGCGCCGCGTTGATGGCGGCCGTGGCGGAATCCATGCCCGCACGCCGGTTTTGCGCCGCGAACTCCACGATCAGAATCGCATTCTTCGCCGCCAGCCCTACCAGCACCAGCAAGCCCACCTGAAAATAAAGATCATTGGGAAAGCCTCGCAGCAGCGTGGCTAGTGCACCGCCCAACGCAGCAAATGGCACTGCGGTGGCCACTGCGAGCGGAAGGGCGAGTCGTTCGTATTGGGCCGCCAGAATCAGGAAGACCATCAGTAAGCCCATGAAGAAGGCGCCGGCAGCGCTACCGGAGGTCTGATCCAGCTGATAGGCTTCGCCAATCCAGGCCATCTGACTATCCGCTTCCACAGAGAGCGTGGCAGACACTTCCTCCAGTGCCGTCTTGGCCTGGCCGCTGCTGTAACCCGGCGCCGGATTCGCCATCACCCGCAAGGCCGGGTAGCCGTTGAATCGCGTCAGAAGGTCGGCGCCCCGGCTTCGTTCCAGTGACACCAGAGAGCTCAAGGGCACCATGTTGCCGCTGTCGCTGCGGACAAAAACGTGGCGGAGATCCTCCGGCTGGCGCCGGTACTCGCTTTCTGATTGCAGGTAAACCCGCCATAAACGGCCCAGGTACGAGAAGTCGTTGATGTAGCTGGCACCAATGGTGCTTTGTAAGGTGTCATAGATGCGGGAGGCGGGCACGCCCATCGCCTTGGATTTTTCCCGGTCTACCACGGAATGATATTGGGGCACACGGGCTTCAAACATCACGTTAACGGCGGCCAGTTCCGGACGGGAGGCTGTGGCCTCGCGCAACGCCCCCGCCACTTTGTCCAGCAGCGCTACGTCGGTATCGCCCCGCACTTGCAGATAGCCTTCCACACCGCCGGTCAGCGACAGGCCAGCAATCGGCGGCGGCGTAAACGAGCGCAGGTTGGCTTCCTGAACGCTGCCGCCCAGACCGCGCACCCGCTCGGCCACGGCAAAGGCGCTTTGTTCCTGGTCGTTGCGCTGGCTCCAGTCCGCCAGGCTTACAAAGCCCCCTAGCGCATGGCTTCGCATCACACCGTTGACCAGGTCGAAGCCAGCGAAGGAAATGTAGCTTTCAACTTCATCCATGGCCATGATCTCCTGAGCGAAAGCGTCCCGCACCGCCTCTGTGCGCGGCAGCGACGAGGCTGGTGGCAGTTGCCCCAGCACGCGCACTACCCCCTGATCTTCCGCTGGCAAAAGCCCGGCGGGTAAACGGTCGATCAGCAGCCATGCCGTGCCGAAGAAAAACAGCAGAAGGACGAGGCCAGTACTCGGGCGTTTCAGCAGCCCGCTCACCACAGCGGTGAAGCCGGCCGTTAACTTGTCGAAGCCGCGATTAAAAGCGCGGAAAAATTTACCGGGCTCAGTTTGTTGCCGGCGAAGCAGCAAGGCGCACATGGCAGGAGTAAGCGTCAGCGCCACCACACCGGAGATAACCACCGACACGGCAATAGTGACCCTTGTGGGTTTCAACACCACGCACCTGGCCGTCCTGGACATCAATGCGGATGGCCGGTGTGTAGGCAAAAGCCTGGAGTTTGCCGGTGGCCACGGCTTCTTCCACCAGATCGCCGGCTACGCTCTGGGAGCGGGGTACCACCAGCCCGGCGTCCGGGTCCCACATGGCGCCCTGGACCTGGCTTTCCTCCAGCAATGGAAACAGCTCCTTTGCCCGCTTGGGCGAAATCATGCTGACATTTGTGCCGAAGGCTTTCCCGGAACCCACCTTGCGGCGGAGTTCGTCCATGCGCTCGTCGTCATCGACGCGCGCCACTTCCATGCCGCCGCATTTCACGTAATTGCCACGCTTTTCATAAAAGGCCTGGCTGTACTTGGTGGTGTAAATGTTCAGCTTGTCGTGGGAAGTGGTGAAGCAGAAATCCGAGGCGTGGGAGGTGGAGCCGATGTCTGAGGGAATGGCGGATTTTTCCAGTCCTACGATGTCATCCCAGCCCTGCTCGATCAGGTGGTGTGCTACCGAGGAGCCAACGATACCGCCCTGGCCAATGATTACGACTCTTGCACGTTTCGGTAGTTGTGCCATTTTGGTTCCCCTTTGCCTGCAATGAACGCCCTCGCGCTGCCGCATATCGGCCAGGGCCCTGATTCAATGTGGCTCTAATTGCTCAGTGCAGGTGAATCCAATACGACACCGAGTCGTCCAAAAACGGCAGAGGCAGCCCCGAAGAATCCGGGCCACCGGCTGGCCCAATGTGTCAGTTTTTGTCGGAACGACCGGTATTGTGGAGAGATTCTTCGTGGCAATGCAGGGCTGCTTCAGCGCGGGCGACGGTACCAATTAATCAACCCGGAGATGGCTAACAGTAAAATAGCAAGTGCTGATAAGTCAGATACCCAAGGCCCAATGTGCATAATGCGCCCTGAATGAAGATCCAGTAACAACTGTTGCAAAGAGATGCCTTTGCCATGATAAGTATCGAGAAGCTGCGTCCTGACTGCCGCAGGTGTGGCGCGTGGACTTGACCACGTCACCTGCTTATTTGCGGATGGGACCGGAGTCCAGCTCAGAAACGATGCGGTCGTCTTGAATTGGCCGTTTGGCGTGTCAATAAAAAAGGAGTTGTCTTTCGAGCCGAATCTTCGGATACGTTCGGGCAAATTTTCTTGCCCAAGCTGATCAATCAGTACGCCGGTCCGAGTCAACAATATGACCGAACGTGACGTCGCTACGGCTAAAAAATCCGGGCCTTCCGCAATACCCAAAAGAGGACCGTCGATGGTTTGTTCAAGCTTTAATGGTTCCTTGCCGAGATATAGCTGATTGTTCATCCAGCTCACGATTGCACCACTATCGGTGCTGAAGGTAATGATGTCCTGAGGTCCCTTGCTCAGCCCGTACCATCTCAGAAGCGGAGGCCAGGTTAGAACATAGTCATCCATACCGACATCTTTCAAGTGATTGATTGCAGTGCCGGTGGTTGCAATCAATATCAGGAAAAAGGCCGAAACTATACCGATGTAGCGATGCGATAGGAGTAAAAATTTGCGCCGGGTTTGCCGGGAGCGTTTGAAGGAAATCACGGGCCATCTACCAACTGACTGAAATAAAGTGCCAAACGTGCCAACTTCGTGAGCGCGTGGACTGACAAGGTGGCACCAGTGATTCCGTCTATCGGTTGATCGAGCGTTTTGCCGCCCTCAAGTTCAGCGCCTTTGAACTGGTTCGTGAAAACGGGGTATCGAACCTCCCATCCTCTTGTCTCCCGGTACACGAGTACGTCCAGTTTGCGGATGGCATTTTCCTCCACCAGTATACCGACGGTAATCGGACGTGCTTTGCCGACTTCCTCTAGTATCCAGGCAGTCCGTGAACCTTGCTTCCAGTATCGTTCACGTAACGCGGCAGGTGGGTGTCCCAAAATGTCTCCGGCAACCTCTTTTTTTTCGCCTACAACCCAGAGCGCGGCCGGTTCTGGGATATCGCCGACAAACGATTCTCTCAAAAATGCTTGAGGTTCTTTATAAACCTCATCAGCCAAAGCGTGCATGGGAACCGGCAGAAAAGTGAGTAAAAGCAGAAGGTGCACGAGCCTGAGCGGGTAACTCATGAGGACAACCTTATTAATGAATTCTGAGCCAGGCGCGATACACACGCCTGGCTCCGGCAACAAGGCATTCTAGAAGGTGTAGGCTACGCCCGTCGAGAACGCTAAAACACTGTCTTCATTTTCACCAGCAGGAATAAAGTTGGTTAAACCGGCCAGTGTTTGTTCGTCAGTCCAGGTATATTCTGTGGCAAATGAAATCACCCAGTCTGGGACCGGACGATAGGCCAGACCAACGGTAGCGCGATTAACAATAGAACTTTTCTCTTTGTCGAGCTCGGTGATCTGACGATTGGAGAACTCAATACCGGTTATCCGGTTGCGAATAACAACCTGCTCCATCCGAACGGTCGGTTCGAGAGAGGGGTTACTGAAACCACGCCCCAGGAAGGTATTATCAAGCGCTTCCGGCCAGAACGGGTAACGAGCTTCTATCCAATAACCCGTGCGGCTTTCAGCGAGCCCACCGAGCGTGATCTCGCTGACGATTTCTGTGGTCTCACGGTCTTCAGCACCTACTTTTGCTTCCACTTCCTTGTCTACAGCGGCACTGGCGAAGCTAGCAGCAACATCATCAATGTTGCCCCAATCGGTGTGGACTACCTCGTATTCGACTTCAAACCCGCCCAGGCTGTGAAGCCCATCAATGGCAACGGACCACACCGATTCAGAATCCATAAAATCCGGCGTATAGCGACCGTAATATCCGGAAATCGCTAATTCCTGGCCAGATTGAGGCAACAGGGCCAACCGGCCGGTAACGGCCTTATTCCCGTTAAGATCGTTGGAGAACCCCCCACGGGAAGGGGCGAACTCAGCTTCAAATTTACTGACGCCCACCGTTGAACTGCCGTCAGGCTCCGCCGCCACTCCGCCCTCGAATTCGAAGTCGAGATTGACGCCGTTTACTGCGTAAAGTCTGTAGTCAACAAGGCCAGCCTGAGTTTCCACAAGTCCCGAAAAACCAAGTCCCAGTTCCGGCCATGCCGCCTTGGTTGGCAGGACGGGCGCCCCCCTGTCTACCAGCGTGCGGCGAGTCAAGTTCCACTGATTATCATCATGGTTGATGTTAAAGCGGCCCAAGGGAACAAGCAGCGCTCCCATATCCAGATTGACGCTGTCATTGATGCGGTATCTTGCCCAGGCCTGCTCCATCGATATTTCTGAGCCATTTGTTCCTTCAACCGCTTGGCCTGCGGAGAAGCCATCAGCTCCTGCTGAAGCACTTTTTTCCAGTTCAATTTCGCCAAACCGCTCAAATTCCAGCTCGAAGTAAGCTTCAAGGCGGTCGTTTATCTTCCCGTCGCCAGTCAGCACAAAGCGACGAAAAGTAAAGGTGTCTTGATCGGCGTCCAGATTGTTGGCCTCCGCACGAATGGAACCGTAACCACCGATATGGAAGTCCCTGGCACCGGGCCGCACGGAGGCATTGCCGTCAACCTGACTTGAGTCAGATGCCTTCATTGAATCTTCCAGGCTCTCGATTCGCATCTGCTGCTCTTCGATTACCTGCCATAACTGCTCATCGTTATTACGAGTCTCGTCGGCAATAACGATGGGTGCCGCCAGACTACCCGCAAGCCCAAAAACAAAAGCCGTTCTTTTTTTCACGATGCTATCTCCGCCATCTGTCTAAATGGATGCCTACAATGAGGCTTTGGATTGACGGCGGCAGTATAAGGTCCCATCTTGGTAATGTAAATGATAACAATTGTTATTAATAATTACGTAGTGCGATCTGACTTTGAGGACAGTTCTGACGAAACTGGCCCAGCTTCTCTGGCCCCGAGAAAAGTGGCGCAATCCAGAGATCATCGGTTCGGCGTCTTTGTCTCGGCCTTCATTCAAATAGATCTGTCCCCGCATTCAAATAGATCTGTCCCGGTTTTAGCGCGCACAGCAACAACCAATTTTTCGTTTAGGGGATTCGGACAACCGCGTACCCCTGCATCTGATAGCCGATGACCGAGACGAAACCATTATCTACCGGGTCGACCTCCGGAATGATCGTCGCCTCATCTACACCCATCCCTTTCAACGCGTAACGGCAAACTTCCAGTGTCACCCCGTCCTTCTTCATTTGTTTAAGAGTCGTCTGGAATTTCTGTACCTCGGCCAGCTCTGCCTCATCAAATGATGCGCTGTCAGTCGAAAGCAGTTTCACCACCGGCCCGTGAAAAACGATGGCGATGTTGGGCTCTTTCGCAAGCGCCTTCACTTCAGGTGCTTTGTAGGAGTTCTTTATTACCAAGAAAACGGGGTTAACGACCTTGGGATCTCCCTGGCTCACCTCGTAGACAGCGTCATAGTTCTTAACGCCCTTCAGGGCATTGTCGTACCCGGCTGCACCTGCAGGCACAGACATCAGGGCCATATAGACCGCCGCAAAGAAGACGGGGGGAATTCGGCGAAGTATGCTTTTATAATTCACGCTCATGACAAATCTCCTTGAGGGATAGGAACTTGTTTTTTTGTCAGCCAACCCATAAAAATGCTCCAGAATCTAAAATATTTTCCCTAAGCTAATACAGGTACGATATATCATAAATGTACCAATTTGGAGCAAGTTGGGGTTCTAGCAGTCGAACACACGAAGCTGAAATAGACCTGAAAACAGTTGCCAGGCATGCAGTTGAAACCGGACAGTTGAAACCGGGACAGATCTATCCCGAAAAATTCATAAAAAAAGGCGAACCTTGCTCAACCCATTGATATAATGGGAGTTACGACAATAACGCTTCGGAAGAAGCTAAACAAGGTTCGCCCATGTCCAATTCTATCCCAACTCAACTGCGCTTTCCTCCCTTTGCCGGCTTTACCGTGCGAGCTGATTTCGAGGGCGGAGCGTTGTCATCCGACTTTGGCCCCCTGCTGCTGCGTGGGGTGGACCAACAGATTGGCCTGGTTCATCGACTGGCCCAGGCCATCGACGACCGCCGTCACGCCTCTTATATCGACCACTCACTTTCCGATCTATTAACTCAGCGGATCTTCCAGATCGCCTGTGGCTATGCCGATGCCAATGACGCCAACACCCTGCGCCGTGACCCGATGTTCAAGCTCGGCACCGAACGCAAGCCGCTTGAGCCAGAGCAGGATCTGGCCAGCGCACCGACCTTCTCGCGCCTGGAAAATGCCGTTAACACCCGCGACCTTTACCGTCTCGCCGAGGCCTTTGTAGAGCAGTTTGTCGCCAGCTACGCCAAGCCTCCAGAGATGATCGTGCTGGACATGGATCACTCCGAAGACCAGACCCACGGCCAACAGGAACTGGCGTTTTATAACCACCATTACCAGAGTCACTGCTACCTGCCACTGTTTCTGTTTGAAGGTCTGTCGGGCAAGTTCATTACCGCGGCACTGCGCCCCGGCAAACGCCCGACGGGGGCAGAGAACGCAATGATCCTCAAGCGGGTGCTCAAACGGCTGCGCCAGCATTGGCCCGAGACCCGCATCCTGCTGCGTGGTGATGCTCATTTCGCCAACGTGGAATTGATGCAACTGGCGCTCGACGATCCGTACACCGATTTCCTGTTCGGCCTGGCCGGCAACAGCCGTCTGAAAAAACTGGCCGAGCCACACCTGCAATCCACCCGGCGGCTGCACGATACCCGCTGCCATAACGCTCGCCTCGCGGAACAGGCCCCGCCGCAACGCTCGCGCACCTTCCACGAGATCGATTATCAGGCCCGTTCCTGGCCACAGGCGTTTCGCACTGTCCTGAAAGCCGAAACCATGGCCCTCGGCGATAACCCCGCTTCGTCGTCACCTCCCTGGAAGAGTCAACCCCGGAAATACTGTACGCCGAGCTGTATTGCGCCCGGGGCCAGGACGAGAATTTCATCAAGATGATGAAAAACGACCTGGCCAGCGACCGCACCTCGGATTGCCGCTTTGCGGCCAACCACCTGCGCCTGTTTTTCTCCTGCGCCGCCTATGTGCTGCATCACGCCTTGCGCGCCGAACTGTTGCAAGGCACCGAGTTGTCCCAGGCCCAGCCCTCGACGGTCATCATCAAGCTGTTCAAGCTGGCCGTACGGGTGGTGCAGTACAAAGACCGCATCAAGCTCCACCTGCCAGGTAGCTGCCCGGTCAAGGCCCTTCTGCACACAGTCACCGAACGGTTATATCGCCTGCCTCGGCCCAGGTTAAACACCGGCTGAGCCGCCGTCGGCGCTCGTGGCCACCTCCATCTCGGGCTCGGGAGGCCTTCCCTCGCCCGGACGCTGGAATTGATCAAATAATAAACACTTAAGGCCGGTGACTGGATGACATCAGAGCGACATTGGCGCGCATACTACTAATAATTCTCATATCTGGGCGTAATGGGCTAACCGAGAAAATTTCGTGGCTGCTGCTTGGGGTGTTTATGAAATGTTCGGGCTAGTATATCTCATCCTCATCAAACTCAAACAGCGCATTGCCGAACCCCTTCGCTGCGGCCGCATCCAGCGCAGTCTGGTCAACGCCTTCTTCCTTTACCCGCCTGGCCTTTTCCCTTGCCTCAGCCACCGCTTCCTGCAGTGACAGTCCTTCCTTGAACCGAATATCCACCCTTTCATGTGCCTCGTTTCGACCACAAACACGCCGAAGGCAGATGTGAAGAAAAGCTCTGACTCGAATGTTCGCTTTTGTTTAAGAGCTTGAGCTTAACTGAACGTCCAGAAAGGTCCGCTTTGAAAACAGAGTGGACGCAAAAGTGGGATGATTTTTTTGCGTGCTACTACATGAACAGAAGTCACGCCATGGTTTCTTTCAGCTAACTTTTAGGATTTTAGATTAGTATGCTTACTAAACCTAAAAACGCTTATTCACTCACTCATACGATCATTTGGGATATTTTATATTGTTATAGCCTGGAAAGTGAATGTTTTAGCGGTTCCCTCCCACATACCTCTTTGTAGGCATAAGCATACCAATCAAGGGAAAGGATTGACGTGCGTCAAATTGTCGCACCCGGTCGCAGCACTATAGTACCCCCTTTAATTTTCCCGCGGATTGCATACGAGGTTGATTATGCCTGCTGGGCGCGAAGAGAACAGACGCTGGCTTCTGCCGTTGTTCCTGATGCTGTGTTTGATGGTGCTCGCCTGGCCGTCTGCCTCTGATGCAGCTCAAAACCAGAACCAGAAACGCCACAGGGCGGGCGCCGAAGCGGGCGATCAGGCCTTCGGTCCCAAGGCGCGCAAGGCCATCGAGCAGCAGTTTCCGGGCGTGGACCGGATCGAGCCGGCAGAGAGCGATCTGACGGTCAAGGCGCTCAAGCAGGGTGACGATATTGTGGGCTATGCCTACGAGACCGTCGACATCCTCGATATTCCCGCCTATTCCGGCAAGCCCATCAATATCCTGGTGATGCTCAAGCCGGATGCCTCCATTGCGGGCACCACGGTGCTCGAACATCACGAGCCCATCCTGCTGGTGGGCATCCCCGAGAAGCGCCTGTTCCAGTTTGCCGACCAGTACATCGGGCTGGCGGCGGATCAGCGCGTGGTGGTCGGTTCCTCCGATAACCCCAAAACCAAAGCGGTGGACGGTATCTCCGGCGCCACGGTGACGGTCATGGTGGTCAATGAATCCCTCATGCGTTCGGCCCACAAGGTGGCGGCCAGTCTGGGACTGGTCGAGGAGGCCCATGGCAGCCGCGCGCCGCCTGCGGAAGTGCGCAAGGATTACTTCCAGGAAGCGTCCTGGAAGGACCTGACCGGTAATGGCGCCATCCGCCGCCTGCATCTGACCCATGGCGATGTGGACGAAGCTTTTCAGGGCACGAAAGCCGAAGGCGTGGACGTGGCGGAATCCCCCGAAGAGCGCCAGGAAACCTTTGTCGATCTCTACGTCACCTACCTGAACCCGCCCACCGTCGGCCGCAACCTGCTCGGCCAGAAGGAATATGACTGGCTCATGGGCGAACTCAAGCCCGGGGAACATGCCATCGCCCTGATGGGCAACGGTTACTCCTTCAAGGGCAGCGGTTATGTGCGCGGCGGCATCTTCGACCGCATCCAGGTGCGCCAGTACGGCGATACCATCAGTTTCCGGGATCTGGACTACAACCGCCTGAGCGACGTCTATGCCGCGGGCATGCCGGACTTCCGGGAGATGGGGATCTTCATCATCCGCGATCACTACGGTTTTGATCCCGGTGCGCCCTGGGAACTGGAATTCCTCATCCGCCGGCAGACCGGGCCGGTGGACAGCGTGTTTACCAGTTTCTCGGTGCCGTATCAGGTGCCCGATGCCTACGTGAACCGTCCCGAACCCCAGGTGCAGGAAACCGCCCTGGAAGACCAGCCCATGTGGGTGCAGGTCTGGTACCAGCGTGATTTCCAGATCACCGTGCTGGGCATCGGCATTGCCGTGCTGCTGTTCATCCTGTTCTTCCAGGACTGGCTGGTGCGCTATCCACGTATGCTGCACAACATCCGCATAGGTTTTCTGCTGTACACGGTGCTGTTCATCGGCTGGTACGCCATGGGGCAGCTGTCCATCGTCAATGTGCTGACGTTCGTGCACGCGGTATTTGGCGGCTTCTCCTGGAGCACTTTCCTGATCGACCCCATCCTGTTCGTGGTGTGGTCGACCGCGGCGGTGGTCATCCTGTTGTGGGGACGGGCGGTTTACTGTGGCTGGTTGTGTCCTTTCGGTGCGCTGCAGGAACTGCTCAACGAGGCTTCCCGCAAGCTCAAGATCAAGCAGATCGAGCTGCCCTGGGCAGTGCACGAGCGCCTGTGGGCGATCAAGTACCTCGTCCTGCTGGGGCTGTTTGGCGTGTCCCTGGAGTCCATGGCCGCCGCCGAGCAGCTGGCCGAGGTGGAGCCGTTCAAGACCGCCATCACCCTGAAGTTCGACCGCTCCTGGCCCTTCGTGACCTATGCGGCCGTGCTGTTGTTCATCAACCTGTTTAACCGCAAGTTTTTCTGCCGCTACATGTGCCCGCTGGGCGCGGCGCTGACCATTCCCACCCGCTTCCGGATCTTTGACTGGCTCAAGCGGCGCAAGGAGTGCGGCAATCCCTGCCAGGTCTGCGCCAACGAATGTGAGATCCAGGCGATCTATCCCGACGGCACCATCAACCCGACCGAGTGCCACTACTGTCTGGATTGCCAGATGACCTACTTCAACGACGACAAATGCCCGCCGCTGATCGTCAAGAAACGCAAGCGCAACAAGGGCACACAAGCACCCCCCACGGCACGGGAGATTCCCGTCCGGCAGTTGGATACCTGATAACACCCGAAAGGAGGGCGTTTAGCATGACAAAACATTCCAAGAACAAACACGATCAGGACAAGACTGATCTGGGCCGTCGCCGCTTCCTCGGTGCCACCGCCATGGCGGGTGTGGCCGGCGCGACCGGTGTCGGAGCAGGTCTGATGTCTCCGGAGAGTTTCGCGGCGGCCGCCAAGGAAGCCCGGGAAAAGGCCATCGTCGAGCCGGGCGAGCTGGACGAGTATTACGGTTTCTGGAGCGGTGGCCATTCCGGTGAAGTCCGGATTCTGGGTGTGCCCTCCATGCGCGAGCTGATGCGTATCCCCATCTTCAACGTCGACTCCGCCACCGGTTGGGGTCTGACCAATGAGAGCAAGGCGGTGCTGGGAGAGAGCAGCAAGTACCATAACGGTGACGCCCACCACCCGCATATCACCATGACCGACGGCCATTACGACGGTAAGTACCTGTTCATCAACGACAAGGCCAACACCCGTGTGGCCCGCGTCCGTCTGGACATCATGAAGTGCGACAAGATCACCACCATTCCCAACGTGCAGGCGATTCACGGTCTGCGCCTGCAGAAGGTGCCCAAGACCAACTACGTCTTCTGTAACGCCGAGTACGTCGTGCCGCATCCCAATGACGGCACCAACATGGAAGACATGCAGCAGCACTACACCATGTTCAACGCGGTGGACGCGGAGACCATGGAAGTGGCCTGGCAGGTCATGGTGGACGGCAACCTGGACAACACCGATGCCGACTACACCGGCAAGTACGTGGCCTCCACCTGCTACAACTCCGAGAAGGCGCTGGACCTGGCCGGCACCATGCGCGAAGAGCGTGACTGGGTGGTGGTGTTCAACGTCAAGCGCATCGAGGAAGCGGTCAAGAACGGTGACTACAAGACCTACGGTGACAACGGCGTGCCGGTGGTGGACGGCCGTCACGGCTCCAAGCTGACCCGCTACATTCCGGTACCGAAGAACCCGCACGGTCTCAACACCTCGCCGGACGGCAAGTACTTCATTGCCAACGGCAAGCTATCACCCACCACCACGGTGATCGCGATCGACAAGCTCGACGACCTGTTCGACGACAAGTTCGACAGCCCGCGTGACGTGGTCGTCGCCGAGCCGGAATTGGGTCTGGGGCCGCTGCATACCACGTTTGACGGTCGCGGCAACGCCTACACCACGCTGTTCATCGACAGCCAGGTGGCCAAGTGGAACATCGCCGACGCCATCGATAACTACAACGGCAAGAACGTCAACTACCTGCGCCAGAAGCTGGACGTGCAGTACCAGCCGGGCCACAACCACGCCTCCCTGACCGAGTCCCGGGACGCGGACGGCAAGTGGCTGGTGTGTCTGTCCAAGTTCTCCAAGGACCGCTTCCTGCCGGTGGGTCCGCTGCACCCGGAGAATGACCAGCTGATCGATATCTCCGGCGAGGAGATGAAGCTGGTTCACGACGGTCCGGCCTTTGCCGAGCCGCACGACTGTATCCTGGTGCGTCGTGACCAGATCAAGACCAAGAAGATCTGGGACCGGGACGATCCGTTCTTCGCCGAAACCCGCAAGCGGGCTGAGAAGGACGGCATCGACCTGATGAGCGACAACAAGGTCATCCGTGACGGCAACAAGGTGCGGGTCTACATAACCTCCGTGGCGCCCCAGTACAACCTGAACGAATTCAAGGTCAAGCAGGGCGACGAGGTCACCGTGACCGTCACCAATCTGGACACCATCGAGGACGTGACCCACGGCTTCTGCATGGTGAACCACGGGGTGAGCATGGAGATCAGCCCGCAGCAGAGCTCCTCCGTCACCTTCATCGCGGACAAGCCGGGCGTGCACTGGTACTACTGCAACTGGTTCTGTCACGCGCTGCACATGGAAATGCGTGGACGGATGCTGGTCGAGAAAGCCTGACCCACAGGGCCAGGGGAGGGCACGGAAGTCCTCCCTTTCCGGCCCGTATCCATGCCAGGGCAAACGGGCGCAGGCCGTTGACTGACTTCGGCAAAGCGTCCACGCTGCCCTGATCCTCATCTGTTCCATCGCGGAGGAGCGTCTCCGCTGTTCCGAGTATCCGAATGCGCGTTTTCGTTGTTCTGAGCCTTTTCTGGGCTTTTGGCGCCGCACTGGCGCAGCCCACGTTATTGCAGCCCGAGGACGGCACCTCGACGGTCACGCTGGCCGCAGGCGAACATGGGGCCCTGCGGATCGAGACGCCGGGGCTCACCGTGACGTGCGAGCCCGGCGCTATCATCGATGCGCAAGGCAAGGGCAACGCGGTGGTACTGGCCGCGCCAAAGATCCGGATTGAGGGCTGCCAGATACGCAACTGGGGGCGCAGCCTCAGTGATCTGGATTCCGGCATCTTCGTTGAACGTGAAGCGTCCGGTGCCGAAATTGTGGGCAACAGGCTGCAGGGGCCGGGATTTGGCCTCTGGCTCGACAGCACGCCGGAGGTGACGGTCAAAGACAACCGCATCGAGGGTGAAACCAGCTTGCGCTCCCAGGACCGCGGCAACGGTATCCACCTGCATAACACTACCCACGCCCGTATCGTTGGCAACGAGGTGTGGCACACCCGCGACGGGGTTTACATTGAGACCGCCAACAACAACCTGATCAAGGACAACCGTTTCCACGATCTGCGTTACGGTGTCCATTACATGTATTCCCACAGCAATCGCATCATCGGCAATCACACCCGCAACACCCGCACCGGGTATGCGCTGATGCAGAGCAAGCGTCTGACCGTGATCGGCAACACCTCCGAGAACGACCAGAACTACGGCATCCTGATGAACTACATCACCGATTCCGAAATTCGCGACAACACCGTGCGCAATGTCAGCCAGGGCACCAGCGGCGGTGAAAATATCCAGGGCGCCGAGGGCAAGGCGGTGTTCATCTACAACTCTGTCTATAACACCATCACCGGCAACCGCTTCAGTCGCAGCGATCTGGGCATTCACCTGACGGCCGGTTCCGAGGATAACAAGGTGTACGGCAATGCCTTTATCGCCAACCAGCAGCAGGTCAAATACGTGGCCACCCGGCCCCAGGAATGGTCCTACCAGGGTAAGGGCAATTTCTGGAGCGATTACCTGGGGTGGGACCGTGATCAGGATGGCATCGGCGACGTCCCCTACGAACCCAACGACAACGTCGACCGGCTGCTGTGGAAATACCCCGAGGCCCGCGTGCTGATGCACAGCCCGGCAGTGGATACCCTGCGCTGGGTACAGCGGGCCTTTCCCGTGGTCAGGGCCCAGGGAGTCAAAGACAGTCATCCGTTAATGCGCCCGCCGCAGGCCACCGAGAAGGAGTCCCCATGAGTATCCTGCAGTTGGAGGCGGTGGATTACCGCTACTATCAGGATCCGGTCCTGCAACAGATCGATTTCACCCTGCAAGAAGGGGAAGTAGTGGGGCTGTTCGGCCACAACGGCGCCGGCAAGACCACCACCATCAAGCTGATTCTCGGCCTGCTGCGCCCCACTCAGGGCAAGCTGCGAGTGCTGGGGCAGGACCCGGACGTGAACGACGTTCGCCGCCATGTGGGCTATCTGCCGGAAAACGTGCAGTTCTACCCGCAGCTGACCGGCTACGAAACCCTGCGCTATTTTGCCCGGCTCAAGCGGGTGGAGCGCGCCCAGGTGGACCGGTTGCTGGATCGCGTGGGCCTGGAAGCGGCCCGCTATCAGCGCATCAAGACCTACTCCAAGGGCATGCGCCAGCGTCTGGGTCTGGCCCAGGCCCTGTTGGGGCGACCACGGCTGCTGATGCTGGACGAACCCACCGTGGGCCTCGATCCCATCGCCACCCGTGCCCTGTACGATCTGATCGACGAGCTGCGGGCCGACGGCACCAGCGTGATTCTGTGCTCCCACGTGCTGCCCGGAGTGGAACCGCACATTGACCGGGCCGCCATCCTCGCCAAGGGTCGCCTGCAGGCCTGCGGTACGCTGGCGGAACTGCGCAGCCAGACCCGCCTGCCCACGGAGATCCGGGTGCACGGTATTGATGATCCAACCCCCTGGCTGACGCCGGACGAGTGGCGTATTGATGACGTCCGGGCCTTGAACGGGGACGGTTACGCGATCCGGGTGGCGCCGGAGCACAAGCTGTCGGTGCTGCGCCGGTTGCTGTCGGAAAGTACCCTGACCGATGTGGATGTGCAGCAACCGACGCTGGAAGATCTCTACCGGCATTACATGCCCGAGGGGCCGGTGGCCAAGCAGGGGAGTCTGTCATGAATGCGATCTGGGCCGTAGCCCGCAAAGAACTGAGCGACAGCCTGCGTAACCGCTGGCTGGTGGCCATGACCCTGGTGTTTGCGGTGCTGGCCGTGGGCATCACCTGGTTTGGTTCGGCCAGCGCCGGCCAGGTGGGCTTCGCTTCGATCCCCGCCACCATCGCCAGCCTCACCAGCCTGGCCATCTACCTGATGCCCCTGATCGCGCTGTTGCTGGCCTACGATGCCATTGTCGGCGAGGACGAGGGCGGCACTCTGCTGCTGTTGCTCACCTATCCCCTGAGCCGGGGGCAATTGTTGCTGGGCAAGTTCCTGGGCCACGGCCTGACCCTGGGCATCGCCACACTGCTGGGCTTCGGCAGCGCCGCCGTGGCGGTGGCGCTGTTCGTCTCCGGGGTGGAGGTGCTGGTGCTGGCGGAGGCCTTCGCCCGCTTTGTGTTCTCCTCCATCCTGCTGGGCTGGGCCTTTATGGCCATCGCCTATGCCCTGAGTGCGCTGGTGAGTGAAAAGTCCCGCGCCGCCGGTCTGGCCCTGGGGGTATGGTTCCTGTTTGTATTGGTCTTCGACCTGGCCCTGCTGGGGGTTCTGGTCTCCAGTGAAGGAAGTTTCAGCCCGGATCTGTTGCCCTGGCTGTTGCTGTTCAATCCCACGGATGTCTATCGCCTGCTCAACATCGGCACCTTCGAGATGGCCGATCAGGCGGCCGGCGTCCTGAGCCTGGGGCAGGACCTGCCGCTGGGCGCCTTTATCCTGTGGCTGGTGATGCTGGCCTGGGCCCTGTGTCCGCTGGGACTGGCCTGGTGGGCCTTCCGCCGGCGGACGGTTTAACGTTAAGAGGACAATCCATGCGCGCTGCTTACCGGCTCTTCGCCACGCTTCTTGTTCTGGGATTTCTGCTTGCCGGCTGCGACAGTGCCGATAACCGGCAGCAGGTCAAAGCCGATCCGGTCGCTTTTGAAAAGGGCGACGAATGCCACGTTTGCGGCATGATCATCGAGCGTTTTCCCGGCCCCAAGGGGGAAACCATCTCGGCGGATGGCAAGACCACTCACAAGTTCTGCTCCACCCGGGATCTGATGAGCTGGCTGCTGCAGCCGGAAAATCGCGACCGGCCAATGACCGTCTACGTGCATGACATGGCGAAGGTGCCCTGGGAGAAAACCGGCAACCAGCACCTGATCGACGCTCGCAAGGCCTGGTACGTGGCCGGCTCCAGTCGCAAGGGAGCCATGGGCCCGACCCTGGCTTCCTTTGCCAGCAAGGCCGATGCCGAGGCCTTCGCGCAGGAATACGGCGGTGAGGTGTTGGCGTTTGATGCCATTAGCCTGGATACTCTGAGGCAGGAGAATCACCCCATGGGAGGCTGAGCGTGTGCGGCCGCTTTAACGTCATCGACGATCCTCTGGTCCATGAGCTGATGGACATCCTCGGCGTGCCCCTGTACCCCGAGACCCGGCGCAACGTGGCCCCGGGCGGCAAGGGGCAGATCGTGCTGGAAGCCGGCTGCGGACGCATCCTGGAAGATGCCTACTGGTCCCTCATGATCGAGCCCAAACCCGAGGGGCCGGGCTACCGTCCGTCACCGAAATACAGCACCTTCAATGCCCGTTCCACCAACCTGATGAAAAGCCCCCTGTGGCGCAAGCGCTTCGTGTCGCAACGGGCGATCGTGCCGGTGTCGGGCTTTCATGAGTGGGTGGGGGAGAAGGGGCATAAGCAGTGCTACAACATTCGTGGCCGCGAGGATGCCCTTGCGCTGGCGGGGCTCTACGAATACTGGGAATTCGGGGACGAGACCGTACCGGCGTTCACCGTGATCACACTGCCCCCGCACCCCCGGTTCAGTCACATCCACCCCAAGAGCATTCCGCTGATGCTGCGGCAGGCCGATTTCGATGCCTGGCTGGATCCGGACTTCCACGACACCAACGCGTTCCAGGATCTTTTGCACACGCGGATATCGGTGCCCCTGGTGGTGGAACCGGTGGACTCGCCCAACCGGCTGCAGCCGGTGGGGGCGGAGGAAGTGATCGCGGAGGACTGAGAGCGCGCGACCTACAGCGAATCGAGAATCTCGACGATCTCACGGGTGTTCTCGATTACCCGGATGATCTTGCCCTCAATACGCACGGTCACCGTGCCGTCCGTGGGATTGGCATCGATCACGCGGCCCCGCTGGTAGATGTCCCTGTCGAGCACTTCGCCTTCCTTGAGCTTCTTCTGCCAGCCTGGCGGCAATGATTCGCCCCGTGCCTCTTTTTTCTGCAATCCCGGTGGGAGCGACTTTGAATGCTCACTGGTGGCCCAGGTCAGGGCGGAGAGGCAGAGAAGTGCAATCAGCGCTACGGCAAGCCTTTTTTTCATAACAAGCTGTCACCCTGATGGAGTGATGAATGAACCGCCGGCCTAACCACCGACCTGTCCATTCTGTATAACATATCGACGTCTATCGGCGGGTTAAGATCGATTCATGGATGCTGCAGGGCAAAAAAGCCCGGGGCGGTTTTCGGATAAGTTTGCTTTACGCCGCTCTGGCTCAATCATTAGTATAAAAAATAAGTGTTATAGCAAAATAAACGGAAAGTGGATCCTTTGGCTTTCCAATCTCCCGCGATGGGAAGGGAATGGACACTACAATGCGGGAACTCCTCTTTATTGCTTTTATGCTCCTTGCCTGGCGGAGCTTGGCCGAGCCGGTACCGGTGACCATCAATGTGGATGCCAACTACCAACCGTTTAGTTATCGAAACGAGGACGGCAAAGCCGAAGGGATCTATATCGACATTCTGCGCGAAGCGTTTTCACGCATGGAGGGGTTTCAGGTCACCCTGGAACCGGTACCCTGGGAACGCGGTAAGCTGATGATGCAAAAAGGTGAGGGGTTTGCTCTGGCTCCTGCCTTCTATCATGGCCATGACTGGCCTTATCTGTTCCCCTATTCACAGCCTTTCTATACCGAAACCATTATCGCGGTCTGTAACGCAGAACTGGTGGAAAACAAACAGCGTCAATGGCCGCAAGACTATATCGGCCTTACCGTCGGTAATATTGCCGGCTTTGACGGTTGGGGCGGTTTCGAATTCTGGAAGCTGGTGCATCAGGGCAAGATCCGCTACGAAGAGGCCCGCAGTACTAACCTGAATATCCTCAAACTGGTCAAGGGCCACATCGACTGCATCATGATGGAGAACCTGGCCTTCGATCACCAGATGCGACAGATTAAGGCATCGGGCCGTTACCATGCCTCGGATGTGGAGCCCCGGAAAGCGGCGCTGATCGGGCGTGATCCGGTGTATATCGGTTACTCCAAGCCGGCCATGCAGTCCGGTAAATACCCCTGGGCTTTCGAGTTCATGCAGGCTTTCGACTCAACCATTTACCAGATGCATAAAAACGGGGATATCGGCCGGATCATACAGCGCTATGGTGGCCCCGGGGACGTCCGCGATATCACGCAGTTTCGGTTCAATCCCGCCTTTAGACAATAACTTCCAGCTGCATGCAAACCAGCCCCTAAACAGGGCATTCGCTTATCCCGGGGCAGGCGGAAAGTGTGCGAGCCCCTCAATGAAGCTGAAGGATTCCAGGGTCACCCAGAGCACGAACACACTGTAAGCCAGCAGCAATGCCCAGGATTCGCCCCGGGTCAGGATCATGTGGGTACGCATCATCAGGAAAAGCAGCAGGGTGCCCAGGGTCAGTACCCCCATCATCGGTGCCGCCACGGAGTAGTTGATGACCGCCGAACCGGCGATGAGAATGCCGATTGGGATGCAGCACAGCAGATCGAAGATGTTGCTGCCGAGCACGTTGGCGATGCTGGTTACGCCCTTGCCGCCGCGGGCCGCCCGCACGGAGACGAAGGCGTCCGGAATCGAGGTGCCCATGGCCACCACCGTGATGCCCCAGAGAAAGCTGGGGGTGTCGAGGAGCCGGCCGAAGTTCACCGCCGAGCGCACCAGCCCTTCAACGCCAGCGAGAATCAGCAGCAGACCCAGCCCTAGTCGCGCCCACTCCCGGCCCGGGCGGATTGTGGTGGTGTCAGCATCGGATTCGTAGTCCATGGTGTCCTGATACTGCACGAAGATGTAGACGAGATAGAGCAGGACCGGCATCAGGGCGAGGCCGCGGGTCATTTCGCCGCGGATGCTGCCGTCGCTGCTT
The DNA here is from genome assembly GCA_042862465.1 of Marinobacteraceae bacterium S3BR75-40.1. Classification (GTDB taxonomy): domain Bacteria; phylum Pseudomonadota; class Gammaproteobacteria; order Pseudomonadales; family Oleiphilaceae; genus JASTVH01. The sequence goes on from JASTVH010000006.1 coordinate 20,140, forward strand.
TGCAGGGGATGGTAGATCACGGCAAAGGAGAACGTGAGCAGCAAGGCCGCCACCGCGATCATGTAGAACTGGGCTTCCTTGTAGACCAGATCCCGATTGGTGGACAGCGGGTTTTGCGACATCAGCCCGGAGAGCGCCGGGATGACCAGGATATTGAAAAGAGCCGAACCGACAATCGCCGCCATCCCCAGTTCGAATTCCCCATGCACGAGGGTGGAAACCACCACCGTGGCCAGTTCCGGAAAACTGGAACCGATTGCCACCACAATCGCCCCCTGCACGATCTCGGGCAGCCGATAGTAGACAGACAACCGCTCACTGGCCGACTCCAGCAATCCGCTGCCTTTCCACACCACCGCCGTGCCCACCACAGCCACCAGAATCCAGCCCAACAGTTGCGTGATAGCGACCTCCTGTCTTTTGCGTGAGGGAACCTGGGCCAACATATCGAACTGATCGCATTCGCGCGAGCCGAAACGTCGACGGACCCCCAAGCCTTGATAAATGCGGCGGAAAGGCCATTGCCTAACGGCTTAGGATTGTACTTACTGTGTCTATTCTGACGTTAGGTTGGCTGTGATGCGCAGAAACTGTTGTAACAACCGCACTTACGCCATACATCCCCTCTCCCCACCGCGGGAGAGGGCCAGGGTGAGGGGGAGGCGCCGGAAGGCGCCCATACGAAGTCGCTACGCTCTGGCAGAGGCATGGCCTCGGTTTCCCTCTCCCCAACCCCTCTCCCCGGCGGGGCGAGGGGCTAATCGCCGCAGACACTGTGGGTTTTTCCAATAAGGGGCAATGCCGCAACAAGGAGTCAATAAACCATGGGCCTCAAAGTCCACCACCTCAACACCGCCACCCTGTGCACCGGCACCCGCAAGCTCATCAATGGAAAGGGGAGCTGGCTCAATCCCACGGGCTGGCTGCGCAAGGGGCAGATGGTGTGCCATTGCCTGTTGATCGAAACCGCCGAAGGGCTGGTACTGGTGGATACCGGATTCGGCCTGGACGATGTCAGCCGGGGCGACCTCACCCGGAAGCTCCTGCTTCGCAGCATGGGCGCCATGGCAGATCCGGCGGAGTGTGCCATCAGCCAGATCCGGGCACTGGGATACCAGCCGGATGATGTCCGCCATATCATCCTGACCCACCTCGACCCGGACCACGCCGGCGGCATCAAGGATTTCCCCCGGGCCCAGGTCCACGTGCACCGGCGGGAATGGGAAGCGGCAATGAACCCCGCCACCACCGTGGAAAGCTACCGCTACCAGCGCCACGACTGGGCCCACGCCCCGACCTGGGTGACCCACAAGGAGAACGGTGAGCGCTGGAATGGCTTCAAGCTGGTACGTCCACTGGCCGAGTCGCTGCCCGAGGTCCTCATGATCCCCCTGATCGGCCACAGCCGCGGCCATTGCGGTGTCGCGGTGGATACTACAGACGGATGGCTGCTGCACTGCGGGGATGCCTATTTCAACCACACCGAGGTGGCGGGCCGGAAGGCGACACCGCCGCCGGGCATCGCGCTGCTTGAAGCTTTCACCGAAACCCATCGCGAGCAACGTCTGGATAATCTGGACCGGCTGCGGCTGCTGCACCGACAGGGCGGGGCCAAGCTGATTTGCTCCCACGATCCTGATGAGTACCATCAGTGCTGCGGGCACTGACTGACCGGCCCGCGCCGCGTTTTCATTCACGCCAGAGGGCTGAGCCCGGAGCCGTAGCGTCTTGCTGAAGATTTCCCAGAAAGTGGCCATCCCCGACCACGAGATCGAACTGACCGCCATCCGCGCCCAGGGCGCCGGCGGCCAAAACGTCAACAAGGTGGCCACGGCCATCCATCTGCGGTTTGATATCCGCGCCTCGTCACTGCCGGATTTCTACAAGGAACGTTTGCTGGCGCTGCAGGATCACCGGATCACCAACGACGGTGTGGTGGTGATCAAGGCACAGCGCCACAGAACCCAGGAGCAGAATCGGGAAGATGCGCTGGAGCGTCTGCAGGAGTTGATCAAAAGCGTGTCCAAGGTGCAGAAAAAGCGCAAACCGACGCGTCCTTCCCGCAATGCGCGCAAGAAACGCATGGACAAGAAATCCCAGCGCGGCCGCATCAAGCAGTTGCGGGGCAAGGTGATGGACTGATCACCGGCAATGGAGCGGCGGAGCCCGCTCCACGCTGACTAGCCTGTGGGCGGGCCGGATTACTGGGGCCAGAGGTCCCACACTTCCTTGGGATGCATTTCCTTGATCTTCTCCACCTCGCCCGGCTCGAGGTGACGCTGGATGACGGACAGCACGGCCCGCAGCGTCGCCTCTGCATCCACCGGCTCCCGGCCACTCATCTTCTCGTTGATGGCCTCCAGGATCTCCTCCCGGTGGCGCCACTTCTGCGGTGAATCGGTCGGATGCCAGCCTTCGAAGAACAGCCCGCGGGCGATGATCGGCAGCTGCGCCGCGAAGTGCGCGGCCTCGTCCACGGTAATGCGTTCCCGCAACGTCTGCAGCACGGCCCGCAGGCGCAGCCAGGCATCTTCCTCGTCGATGCCGCCGAGCTCGTCGGCGGTTTCCCTGAGCCAGGTGTTGATCACGGTAACGTTGCGTTCAACAGTGTCCACACTTGCCTGCATGGGGCCTCCTTTGTCTTGAACTGAACGGCCTTTTCAGGCGGTTGCAATGTATGTCTTGATGCTCGTGGAAGGCCAATTCAAGTCCCAAGAAGATTACCAAAAGAACAAAAAGCGACTCATTCGTATAGGTAACAAAAATACACACAAGAAAAATGAGCCTATTTTGTGTTCCGGCGTATATCTCCCGACACACCAGGTACGCCAGGGCGAAGCTTGCGAACAGGGCGACTGGATTCTGGTTGGGCAGTCACCCTGACCACGCTCATTCGCGGTCGTGGCAGAGGGTAAAAAAAGAACAGCACGGAGACGTTACCTTTGCGCAAGAACACCCCCATAACTCAGAAAGAAGTCGAGGTCCGACGAGAAGCGAACATCCTTTCCACAACCAATTCCAAAGGCCAGATTACCCACATCAATGACGAATTTGTGGCGATCAGCGGCTTCGAACGGGATGAGTTGATTGGTCAGCCTCATAATGTCATTCGCCACCCCGATATGCCCCGGGGCGCCTTCGAAGAGATGTGGCGCCGGTTGAAGGAGGGGCAATCATGGTTGGGGGCGGTTAAGAATCGTTGCAAGAATGGCGATCACTATTGGGTTCAGGCTTACGCCATTCCCATTACTGACCGGAGCGGAGAGGTTCTGGAGCTGCAATCGATCCGATCACAACTGTCGGAGGAGGCGAAAACCAGAGCGGAAGTGTTGTACGCAAAAGTCCGCGAGCGTGAGCCGGAAAAAGGCCCTATAGAGCCGCCTCGTTTGAAGCGCTGGCCTTCACTTTTTTTACAACTGACGCTTGTTCTATTGCTCATGGTCGGCGGTGCGGCGCTTTTAACCTTCGTCCAGCAGTCTGTAACTGTCAAGCTGGTAGAGCTCGCGGTCATCGCATTGATGGGTGTCGGTGCACTGGGAGTACTGACTCGACCCTACGCCAGGATAGTGAAACGGGCCCGATCCATCATAGACGACACAGTAGCGGAACGAATCTTCACCGGCCGTCTGGACGACGCGGGCAGTATAGAACTGGCTCTCACGCAGCAGTCGGCTGAGCTGGATGCGGTGATCAAGCGCTTGCATGACGTTATCGAGCAGCTTGATGCTCGCGCCAATACTACGCTCAGTCACAGCACCCAGGCTCACAAAGCCGTTCAGGAGCAGTCCGCTAGCACCGATAGCATTGCATCAGCGAGCGAACAGATGTCTGCCTGCTCCAGTGACGTCGCCAGTAATGCAGTCAATATCCTGACCCAGGTGCAGCATGCAATCGAACGAGTGGGCAGCGGTAAATCACTGACACACAGTACCAAACAAAGCATGCAGGCCTTGTCTGAGGAGCTGGCAGGGGCGGCGGAGGCGGTGGGTAAGCTGGTTGAGGCGAGTCAGGGGGTTGGGGCGGCGCTGAAAACCATTGGTGAGATCACGGACCAGACCAACCTTTTGGCACTGAATGCTTCCATTGAGGCTGCGCGTGCGGGCGAGGCCGGGCGTGGGTTTGCTGTGGTTGCGGAAGAGGTCCGAGGGCTGGCTCAGCGCACCAAATCATCCGCTGAACAGATTGGTGAAACCATTGAGGACTTCGAAAACACCGTGCAATTGGCCACCGCATCCATGCAAAAGTGCCGTTCCTATGCAGACACCACCGAAACCAATGCGACAGAATCAGCCAGTGCCCTCGATGAAGTGGCGACGTTTATCGAGGGGATTCAGTCACTGTGTGACAACACATCATCAGCTGCTGAGCAGCAGCACAGCGCCTCAGCGGAGATTTCCCAACGCATCGTCAGCATCAATGACCTGGGAGAAAACGCCATGAACCTCTTTACGGATGCGCAAGGGGCGTTGAATGAACTCAAATTGCAGATCGATCAGATGGGTGGTCTGGTTTTCCGGCTCAGGCGCCGCACGCTGGAAGCTGTTGGCTAGATTGTCGCGAGGATAGCCTGCGCACCGGTGTCGGTGGCAGGCCTACCTTTAAGAAGCTGTATTGGTTGTCAGCGCCTCGAAAACCGCTGCAAAGTCTTTGCGTTCGTAACCGTTGGCCGTCGCGCTGCCGTAAACCTCCTTGGCAAGGTTGGCCAGGTAGAGCGGCTGCTGGTGTTCGTAGGCGGTTTGCGCCAGCAGGTGGAGGTCCTTGTACATCAGTTCCATGGGGAACTGGGCATCGAAGTTGCCGCTGCGGATCAGTTCGGCCTTGCCGGTCAGGAACGGGGCGGTTACCGGCAGCTTCGGCAGGGTGTCCATGAGGAAGTCCCGGGAGAAACCAAGCTTTTCGCCCAGATGGGTGGTTTCTGCAAAGGCCAGCATGGACTGGGCGAGCATGGCGTTGACCAGCATCTTCAGTGAGCTGCCTCGGCCGGTCTCGCCTACATGGACGATCTTGCTGCCCATGGTTTGGAGCAGGGATTCGACCTGCGCGAAATCGTCCTTGCTGCCACCCACCAGAAAGGTCAGCTCGCCTTTTTCCGCTGGTTCTCGAGTGCCGGCTACCGGCGCATCCATAAAGCGAATGCCCTGCTGCTTTGCCGCCTGGGCCGCCCTGTCCGTGAACGAGGGATTAACCGTGGAGCAGTCCATCCAGAGGGCGTTTTCCGGCATGGCAGACAGGAACCCATGATCGCCAAGGGCCACGGTGTTCACCACCTCCGGTGAAGCCAGCATGGTGATCACCAGATCCGCTTCCCGAACTGCCTGTGACGCCGACTCCGCCGCGTGAGCCCCCTGTTCCTGCAAGGCCCGGATGGGGTCGGGGGAACGGTTGTAGACCGTCAGTGTTACGTCGGGATGACTGAGCAGGTTGCGGGCCATGCGTGAGCCCATGATGCCCAGGCCGATAAACGTCACGTTCATGATGTTTCTCCCTGTCAGTGTTTGAGGTGGTGAGAACCGGTTAGCTCCGCGCAGTGGCCGCCATTCCTGCGAGAGCAGGGATCCAGGGCGGCAGGAATTAAAAGGTCGCCCGCTCTGGATACCCGCCTACGCGGGCATGACGGTGGGTCCGGTCGTTCTGTATGTGGGAGACTAACCCGCTCAAATGTGTGCTTCAATCGTGGTTAACCGTGCCCCGGTCGTTCCCAAGTAAGCGCTGGCGGCGTAAAATCCGGACTTTTGCCAAAAGTGGGGTTTCCAGTGGGTCGCGCTTACCAGAACCGTAAAGAGTCCATGGCCAAAACGGCCGAAGCCAAAACCCGTGTATACAGCAAGTATGCCCGTGAACTGTATGTGTCTGCCAAGTCGGGCGGTACCGACCCGAACGGCAACGTCGCCCTGCGCGGCCTGATCGAGCGGGCCAAGAAGGCCCAGGTGCCGGCGCATGTGATCGAGAAGGCCCTCAAGAAGGCCGAGGGCGGCGGTGGCGAGGACTTTGCGGTGGCCCGTTACGAAGGGTTTGGGCCGGGCAACTGCATGGTGATCGTGGATTGCCTGACCGACAACCCCAATCGCACCTTCGGTGACGTTCGCGCCTGCTTTACCAAAACCAAGAGCAAGATCGGCGCCCAGGGCAGCGTGATGCACATGTTCGATCACTGCGCCATCCTGGCCTTCGCCGGTGACGACGAGGAGCCGGTGTTGGAAGCGTTGCTGGAAGGGGGCGTTGATGTTAGCGACATCGAGAGCGAGAACGGCATGATCACCGTATTCGCGCCCAATACCGAATACGCCGCCGCCAAGCAGGCGCTGGCCGAGGCTTTCGGCGACGTGGATTACGAAGTGGATGAAATCCAGTTCCTGCCCCAGACCACCACCGAGCTTACCGGTGATGATGTCGAGATGTTCGAGAAATTCCTGGATATGCTCAACGATCTGGAAGACGTCCAGAACGTGTTCCATAACGCCACATTCTGACGCTCGGAGGTCTGGCCCTTATTCCGGGGGGAGAACCGCACCCTGCCTGATCAAGGGCCTCAGGATATGGCGCATGACGCCGGAATCACGCATTTGCTGGAGCCGGCGGTTGAATACCTGGCGTAGCTTTTCGCCGCGAGGCTCGGCACGTGTGAAGAGCAGGCCCAGTTTGTTGCGGTGCAGAGCCTTGGGATGATGGGTGATCAGATTCCAGCGATTCTGCGGAAACTGCTCCCGGATCATGGCATAGCCGACAGCCTGGTCCTGGGGGTATAGCTGGATACGTCCAGCCATGAGCAGCCGCAGGTTGGTCTGATCGCTGGGGATTCTGACCACGGTCAGATTTCCGCTTTCCTCGGCCTCGTGAAAGGCGTCGCCATAAAAATACCCAATAGTGGCGCCAATCCGCAGGTCTTTGAGGTCCTCCAGCGAATCCCAGTCAAACTCGAAGTCGCGACGATGAAAGAACACCATCTTGCCGTTGATGACCGGGTCGCTGCACAAATAGGCGCGACGCCGCTCCTCCGAACAATAGGCAGGCATCAGGATATCGGCGTTGCCGTATTTCACTTCGTGCTTGCTGCGCTGCCAGGGCTGGAAGCGAAAGATGACGTCATAACCTTCCGCTTCATAGGCTGTCTTGATCAGCCTTGAGATGGGGCCATAGGCTGTGGCTTCCTCGCTGACATAGGGCGGCCACGGGCCGGTGTCGACAATGATCTCGCGCGGATTGGCCCTGTCTTCTTCGGCCACTGTCAGTAGAGGTAGCAGGGCCAGTAGCAGGGCGGCAACGCAGGTCTGCAGTGAGCGGAAGCGTCGATGTAAGCCGCGCGGCGATGCGGCGTTGCCTTTGTTCGTGGCGTCCAACGTGTCTGAGTCCCCTGGTTTCGACGTATTTCGAGTTTTGCTCATCGAGTCGGGCACCGATAAACCACCTGCCGAGTATAATACGTCGGCACCGCTTATGACTTGATGTTTTATTGTTATGCCCCCTGTCAACATCCACAGGTTGCCAGGGGAAATACGGGATGATGGCCTGAAGGAGTGGGTAGTGGATCTTCTGGAAATATCGGGACTATTAGTCACGCTGGCGGCTGTGTTCGCCTGGTTTAACCATCGCTTTGTCGGCTTGCCTGTCACCATCGGAGTCATGATCCTGGCTTTGCTTTTCTCCCTGGGCATGTTGGTGCTCGGCAGCACGGTCATCCCCGGAGTGGCGGACTGGGGGCACCAACTCCTCGACCGGGTGCAGTTCTCTACTACGTTACTCGACGGAATGCTGTCGTTTCTACTGTTTGCAGGGGCTTTGTTTGTCGACCTGAAAACTCTGGCGCAACGCAAATATGTGGTGGGGCTGCTGGCGACTCTGGGTGTCGTGCTTTCTACGTTTCTGGTCGGCGGGCTGTCCTGGGGGCTGTTCAGCCTTCTGGGCATTGAGATGCCCTTGATCTGGTGCCTGGTCTTTGGCGCCCTGATTTCGCCCACCGATCCCATTGCCGTGCTCGGTATCCTGAAATCCGCCGGTGTTCCCAAGTCCCTGGAAACCAAGATTGTCGGCGAATCCCTGTTCAACGATGGCGTGGCGGTGGTGGTTTTCCTGGTGCTGGTGGAAATGCTCACCACCGGCGAGGCATCAGCCGGGCATGTGGCCGGACTGTTCCTGCAGGAGGCCGTGGGTGGCGTCGTGTTCGGGTTCGTGATTGCCTGGGTGGCCTACCGCATGCTGGCCAGCATCAACCAGTACCAGGTGGAGATCCTGATCACGCTGGCCGTGGTGGTGGGCGGTTACAGTCTGGCGCACGCGTTGCACCTGTCCGGCCCCATCGCAATGGTGGTGGCGGGGCTGTTTCTGGGCAACCACCAGCGCGAGCGGGCCATGTCGCCGACCACGCAAGAGCACCTGGATCATTTCTGGGAGCTGCTCGATGAATTGCTCAACGCGGTGCTGTTCGTTCTCATCGGGCTGGAGGTGATGGTGCTCACCTACGAGACGCAACTCTGGCTGGCCGGCATTCTGGCGATTCCGCTGGTGTTGCTGGCGCGGCTGGTGGCAGTCAGTCTGCCGGTGCTGGGACTGCAGCCTTTCCGCCGGTTCACCCGCGGTACCATTCCGGTGCTGACCTGGGGCGGGCTGCGCGGCGGTATTTCCGTCGCGCTGGTGCTGTCGTTGCCCACCGGTGAGGAGCGTGACCTGCTGGTGACCGTCACCTACGTGATCGTACTGTTCAGCCTGCTGGTACAGGGGCTGACGGTGGGGCGGGTCGCCCGTAGGCTGACCCGTACCAGCCCGTCACCTTGAGTTGTCGGCCAGCAGCTGCGCGACGCTGATGCGATTGGTGGGATGGGGAATGGTATCGCAGGTGACGATGTCTGCGATGTAACTGTTCTGCATCGCCCGCCAGGCATCGCCGGAGAACAGTCCGTGTACCCCGATACACACCGGTGCCTTGAGTTTCAGCCGCTCCAGGTGCTGGGCGGTTTCGATCATGGTATGGCCGGTGGAGATGATGTCGTCCACCATCACCGGGGTATGGTCGGTAAAGCGGTGGGCATCCGGCGCTGACACTTCCACGTCGTTATCCCCGTGACGGATTTTTTCCAGCACCAGGTGGTCGCAGCCCACCTGTTCCGCCACCGCCTGGGCCCACTGGCGGCTTTCGCTGTCGGGGCCGATGATCAGCGGCTTTTCCAGGTTGTTGCGAATCCACTGCGCGATCAGCGGGTCGGCATGCAGGGTTGTTGCCGGGATACGGTAGACCTCACTGAGGTCATGGATGCGGTGCAGGTGCGGGTCGATGGTGGTCAGATCGTCCACCACCGTGCCGAGCCGGCGGGCAAACAGCTGGGCGGAGACCGCCTCGCCCGGGTTGAATGCCTTGTCCTGGCGCATGTAAGGGAGGTAGGGGCTGAGCAGGTGAATCCCGCTGGCGCCCTGTTGGCGCAGGTAGTCGCAGAGCATGGCCAGTTGCAGGTATTTGCCATCCGGCCCCTGCAGGTTGGCCAGGATGATCACCGGGCGGCCGCTCACCGGGGTATCCACGCGGATCAGGCTTTCCCCATCCGGGAAGGCGTGTACCGAAAGGGCCCCTTGCTCCCATCCGGTCAATTCCAGTAGCCGGGCCGGCAAATCGTTGTCGTAAAACAGTTGGAAAAAAATCGGCTGTGACATTTAGAGGCCTTCCTCCTCGATCCGAATCAGGCTCGGGTGGTCCTGCAGGAATTCCATGGCATAACTCAGTTCCCCCTCGGTTTCGGCGTGCACCGTCAGCAGCGGGGCGCCGGCGGAGACCTTTTCCCCCAGGTGGACATGCAGCTCCAGCCCGGCGGCGGGGGCGGCGGGCGCGCCGGCGAGTTTGGCCACTTTGGCGATAACCCGGTTGTTGAGGTAACCGACGATGCCGTTGCGGGTGGCCGTCAGGGTACTCGTATGGGCCGCCGTGGGCGGCTCCTTGAGACCGCCCTGGGCTTCACAGATGGCCTTGAATTTCTCCCACGCCTTGCCCGATTCCAGAATCTCCTTGGCCATGCGCATGCCGCGACCGGGCTGCGCCTTGTCGCCCATCTCCAGCAGCAGACCGGCCAGGACCAGTCCGCGCTCGCGCAGATCCGCCGGGGCGTTTTCCTGGTTTTGAAATACCGCGAGCAGATCCCTGGCTTCCAGCGCCGGGCCGATACCCCGGCCTACGGGCTGCGAACCGTCGGAGAAGTGGCAGTGCACCTGCAGCCCCAGGACCTTGCCGGTGGTGCGCAGGTGCTTGGCCAGGCGTTCGGCGTAATTGCGGCTGCGCACCTTGGCGGTGGGGCCGATGGGCAAATCGAGCAGCACATGGGTGGAGCCGGCGGCGACTTTCTTTGACAGCACCGACGCCACCAACTGACCTTCGCTGTCCAGATCCAGCGCCCGTTCCACCCGAATCAGGATGTCGTCCGCCGGGCTCAGGCTCACGGAACCGCCCCAGGCCATGCAGCCACCTTCACGCTCCACCACGTCACGCATCTGTTCCACGGTCAGTTCCACCGTGGTCAGGGTTTCCATGGTATCGGCGGTGCCGGCCGGCGAGGTAATGGCCCGGGACGAGGTCTTGGGAATGCGCAGACCCGCCGCCGCGACAATCGCCACCACGATCGGAGTGGTGCGGTTACCCGGCAGGCCGCCCACGCAATGTTTGTCGAACACCGGTCCGTTGCCCCAGCTCAGCCGGGTGCCGCTGTGCACCATGGCCTGGGTAAGGTGGATGATCTCGTGGGTGTTGAGGCGGCTGCCCGCGCAGGCGGTAAGGAAGGCGGAGAGCTGAATGTCCGAGTAGAGCCCCTGGGTGACATCCTTGATGATGGCCTCGGCATGGCCGGCGCTGAGGTCCTGGCCGTAAATCTTGCCGCGGACAAAACTCAGGGAGTCGGCGGGCGGGGCGTGGTGGATATGCACGGTGGTGCCCTCCGGCACCCCGAGGTGTTCCCAGGCCGCGTCCGAGAGGCCGGCCTCTTCATGGGAGAGAAAATCATCGCTGACCGTGTTGACGGTGGCCACCGTGCTGTGACCGTCGGCGATGATCTTCACACGAGTGTGGGCACTGAAGCCCTCCGAGCGGCAGACATTGCAGTCACGGCGCAGGTACACCACGGGTTCCTGGTGGGTATCGATGCCAAGGCGACGGACCTTGAGCCAGGTTTTGAGATCGGTATCGGACATTCGGGGTTCCCGTCAGACGAAGTTTCAGGATCAATGCGGTCACTGAGCAAAACAATCACAGTAGTGTAGTGGCAGTTGTCTGCAAAGGCTTTGCTCTGGAGCAAAATGACGTCCAACGATGTTGTGCCGGGGTGAGGGGGAGACGGTCAGCCTGCCAGGGCGGCGACTGACAGTCCGAGCGCGGCAATGAAGAGGGTGTTGAGCAGGATATGCAGCATGGGGCGGATGCCGGCCCGCCCGAGCACGCTGAGCATGGTCTTGCAGCCCAGCGACGCCATGGTGACCAGCAGGCAGGTGCCTGAGATGTCGACGATTCCCTGGTGGATCGGTGGGGCGAGCGATCCGCTGTTGCCGAGTGCCGCCATGGCCACGAAGCCCAGCAGGAAGAACGGGAAGCGGGCACGCCCGGCCTGTTCGCCCCGGACCCACCAGGCCACGATCAGGGCTACCGGCGCCAGGAAGGCCACCCGGGTCATCTTGGTGAACAGGGCCAGCTCGCTGACCTCGTCCGACATCAGGGCCCCGGCACCGGCCACCTGGGCCACGTCGTGGATGGTGCCGCCGAGGAACAGCCCGGTCTGCAGGTCACTGAAATTCAGGGTATGGGCCAGCCAGGGGTAGACCACCATGGCGACCGTGCTGAACATCGTCACGCCGAGAATGATCGGGCCGATGTGGGGTTGTGTGCGGCGCTCCCGGGGCAGGGCGGCGATCACCGCCAGGGCCGCCGCCACGCCGCAGATGGCCACTGCGGCGCCGGCCGCCAGGCAGTGCGTGGGATTGAGCCCAAAAGCCCTTCCGGTGAGCCGGCTGAAGCCGATGGTGAGGGGGATGCACAGCAGGGCCAGCAGCAATGACGCCGGGCCGGCGCTGCCCACTTGATCGAGGCCCAGACGAACGCCCATCAGCGCAACGCCAAAGCGCAGCAGGGTGCTGGCGCACCATTCGATGCCTTCCCCGAAGCCCGATTCCAGGGACAGGCTGGGCAGGGCCATGCCGAAGCCCACCGCCAGCAGGACTGACGGCAGCCCGGTCTGCAGATGGGCAAAATTGGCCGCCATGGCCACCAGCATGCACAGCAGCACGCCGGGCCAGAGGCCCAGCAGCCGGTGGCGCAGGCGGTGGGTCCGTGGGGCAGTTTCCAGGGCCTCGTTGGTTTGCACCGGTACGCCCACTCAGGATCTCCCGTCACCAATGAGGTGGTCCAGCTCCCACAGGTAGCGCCAGGGGAATACGCCCCGGTCATGGCCATCGCTGAAGACCAGCTGCACACCCGACACGCCGAAGGGGATCACCTCCCGCAGCACCACGGCGTGACCGGGATGATCCCAGCCCTGCAGCTGCATGGCGCGGCAGGTGGAACACTGGCAGTGGGCGCGCAGGGCCCGGGAATCCAGCGCCACGGCGCGGCCATCGCCCCAGGTGACTTCCAGGCGATGGCTGCGACGGTGGTGCTTAACGGCGACCGGCGCGCCCGCCGGCGGCTCGGTTTGATGGACAGTGGCAGTGGCTATCATGTCGCGATCTCCCCTTCTTCCAGCATGTCGTGCTTGCCGGTCTTGTCCGCCCAGAGTTCCGCTTCGGGCAGCGGGTCCTTCTGGGAGGTGATGACCGGCCAGCTCTGGGCCAGCCGGGCGTTGATGTCGAGGTAGCGGGCCTGATCCGGTGTCAACTCGTCCTCGGCCACGATGGCTTCCACCGGGCACTCCGGGACGCAGAGGGCGCAGTCGATGCAGCCCTCCGGGTCGATGACGAGGAAGTTGGGACCTTCGTGAAAGCAGTCCACCGGACAGATCTCGACGCAGTCGGTGTATTTGCAGCGAATGCAGTTCTCGGTAACGACGAAAGTCATGACAGGTCTCCCGGCGGCTGTCAGGCCGCCGTTTCCAGTTTGCTCATGGCCCAGCGCGCCAGCTTGCGCACGTCCGGGTCGGGATCGTCCATCGCCAGCTCGATAATCGGCAGGGCATCGCCATGGCCGATCTCGCCCAGGGCACCGACCGCCGTCTTGCGCAGGTTGCTCACCTTGTCCCGGGCGCAGACGCCCAGGGCACTGATGGCGGAGACGGCACCCAGGGTGCCGAGAGCCTCGGCGGCCTTTTCCCGCACCTGCCAGTAGCTGTCCCGTGTGGCCGCAATCAGGGCTGGTACGGTGGCGGTGTCGCCGGACTTGCCGAGGCCGTTGGCGGCCTCGCAGCGCACCTGCCAGTGGGCGTCTCCCAGTGCGTCGGACATCAGGGGAACGATGCGCGCAATGGGAGCGAACTGGACGGCACCGACCGCGGCCCGGCGGACCTCTTCGGAAGCGTCGTTGCGGGCCACCTCGATCAGGTCATCCAGCACCGACTCGTCCTTGAGCCACCCCAGCACCGCGACCGCCTCGCGCCGCACATTCGCGTGTTCGTTGCCCAGCAGCTTCAGGGCCGGAGGCCTGGCCTCCGGCAGGCGCAGGCTTTTCAGGGCATACAGGATGCCCTGGAGTACGAACGGGTCGTCGCTGTTCAGGGACCGGATCAGTGCCGGGCCGGCATTGGGGTCCTTGAGATCCGCCAGGGAGTGGGCGGCGGCGTTGCGGACGTTGGCGTCCTCGCTGGTCAGGGCCTCGACCAGGGTGTCGGCCATATCCTCGGCGTCGAACTCGTCCACCACCTTGGCCGCCTCCTGGCGCACGCCGGAGTCCGTGTCGTTGAGCGCCTTGATCAGCAGCGGTACGGCTTCGCGTTCGGCGCAGTCCACCAGCTCCATCACCGCGACCCGGCGGATGCCGGCGTCGTCGCTGTTCAGCTTCTGCGCGATCTCGTTCAGCATTTCGTCTTCAAATTCGAGCTCTGACATAACAGCCTCCTTAGCGGAGCAGGTAAGGGATGTTCACGGTGACGGCATCGGTGGGGCAGTCCACCTCGCAGGGCATGCAGTACCAGCACTCGTCGTAGCGCATGTGGGCCTTGCCGCTCTTTTCGTTGATCCAGAGCACGTCCAGCGGGCAGACATCGATACAGACGGTGCAGCCCTTGTCGGCGATGCACTTGTCCTCGTCCACGGTGACGGGGACAGTGGTCGGTTGGGTTGCGATAGGCATGTTGGCTCTCCTTTCGTTTTAGCAATCAGTCGGTTCAGGCGTTGGCCGCTTCTTTCACGCGCAGCTGGTTGTAGGCTTCCTTCTCTTCCTCCTCCAGCGCCACGATGTAGGGTTCCACGGCACGCTTGCGGCAGGTCATCTGGCCGTTGTCGTCCTTGCTCAGGTGGACGTGGCAGAACCAGTCGGCGTCGTCGCGCTCGGGGTAGTCCACCGAGTAGTGGTACAGGCCCCAGCGGGTTTCCTGGCGGTAAAGGGAGGCGGTGGCCGCCATCTCGGCACAGTCGAGGATGTGCTGGGTTTCCATGGCGCGCAGCAGTTCGTGCGGATCACGGGCATAGAGGTTGGGCAGCTCGCGACGGATCTCGTTGAACCGTTGCAGGCCGATCTCCATCTTGCGGGTGACCTTGGGCGGCTGCAGGTAGTCGTTCACCAGGCGGCGGATCTTGTACTCCATCTGGTTGGGCGGGATGCCATCGGTATTTTTCATCGGCGCCAGAATGCGGTCGCGCTCGGTGTGGATGAAATCCCAGTCCAGTTCCGGCGTGTCCCGGTCGGCGGCAAACTTGGCCGCGTTCTCGCCACAGATCTGGCCGTACACGAAGGCCCCCAGCATGTAGTTGTGGGGCACCGAGGCCATGTCACCGGCACCGTAGAGGCCGGGCACCGTGGTCTCTCCCCGCTCGTTGACGTAGACACCGGAGGCGCTGTGGCCGGAGCAGAAGCCCACCTCGGAGATGTGCATCTCCACCATGCGCGAGCGGTAGTCCGTGTCGCGGCCCTCGTGGAAGCGACCCCGGCTCGGCCGTTCGTTGGTGTGGAGGATGGTCTCGATTTCCTCGATGGTTTCCTCGGCCAGGTGGTCGATTTTCAGGAACACCGGGCCGTTACCGCCCTCCAGTTCCTTGAAGAACTCCAGCATCATCTGCCCGCTCCAGTAGTCGCACTCGATGAAGCGGTCGCCGCCGGCGTTGGCGGTGTAGCCGCCCAGCGGGCCGGTTACGTAGGCGCAGGCCGGGCCGTTGTAGTCCTTGAGCAGCGGGTTGATCTGGTAGCACTCCAGGTTGGCCAGATCGGCCCCGGCGTGATAGGCCATGGCGTGGCCGTCACCGCAGTTGGCCGGGTTCTCGTAGGTGCCGAAGAGGTAGCCGGAAGCCGGCAGACCCAGGCGGCCGGCGGCGCCGGTGGACAGGATCACCGACTTGGCGCGGATGGCGATCACCTCGGCGTCCCGGGTGCCCAGGGCCACACAGCCACTGACGCGGCCTTCCTTGTCCTTGAGCAGGCGGGTGGCCTGGTAGCGGTTCTCCACCTGCACCCGGTTGCGGCGCAGCCGGCGGTAGAGGATCTTCTTGACGTTGTGGCCCTCCGGCATGGGCAGCACGTAGGTGCCCAGGTGGTGGACCTTCTTCATGTCGTAATCGCCGGTTTCCGTTTTCTGGAAGTGCACGCCCCAGCTGTCCAGCTGCTGGATCATGCTGTAGCTGCGCTCGGCATAGGCCATGACGCCTTTCTGGTCGACGATGCCGTCGTTGGCGATGGTGATTTCCTTGACGTAGTCTTCGGGCGTCGCGTGCCCGGGGATCACCGCGTTGTTGAGGCCGTCCATGCCCATGCTGATGGCGCCGCTGCGCTTGACGTTGGCCTTCTCCAGCAGCATGACCTTGAGGTCCGGGTTGCGTTCTTTGACCGTGACTGCAGCCATGGGGCCGGCGGTGCCGCCGCCGATGACCAGTACGTCCACGTCGGTTACGGGTACTTCGCTTGGGTTTTTCATAATGCAGGCTCCTGCTTGCGGTCGACTCGGAAGCGATACCGGTAGGCATCGCCACGGAATAGGAGGTATTCAAAGTCAATGGGTTGGTCCTGGCGGTTGTAGGTCAGGCGCTGCACACGCATGACCGGCTCGCCCGGTTCGATGTTCAGCCACTGGGCGGTTTCGGCATCAGCCGGGTGGGCTTCCAGCATGATGTCGGCGGTACCCAGGGGGATGCCGAGCTTCTGCTCCAGCATCGGAAAGATGTCGCCGGTCAGGTCGCGGCCAAACAGCCGGCGGCCGACGGCGATCGGAAAGTAGGAGAGGTCGATGGAGACCGGCGTGCGGTTGAGGTAGCGCACCCGCTTCACTTCCACCACGTCCTCGCCGCGGGGCAGTTCCAGGGTTTCCCGCACCTCCTGGCTGGGGCGGCGCTCCTGGATCCCGATCAGGCGCGAGGAAGTCGCGTAGCCCTGCCGTTCCATGGCCTCGCCAAACCCCTCCAGGCGACGGATGTCCTGTACCGCCTTGGGCTTGCTGACAAAGGTGCCCTTGCCCTGGGCGCTGAACACCAGGCCTTCGCTATGGAGGTCCCTGAGCGCCTGGCGCACGGTGATGCGGCTCACCTCGAAGGTGCGCATTAGCTCGTTTTCCGAGGGCAGCCGGTCGTGGGGCGCATAGGTGCCTTCCAGGATGCGCTGCTTGAGCTGCTCCTTGATCTGGACGTACAGCGGTTGCGGCGAATGCTGTGCCG
This sequence comes from Marinobacteraceae bacterium S3BR75-40.1, assembly GCA_042862465.1. Classification (GTDB taxonomy): domain Bacteria; phylum Pseudomonadota; class Gammaproteobacteria; order Pseudomonadales; family Oleiphilaceae; genus JASTVH01. Next base: position 36,886 of record JASTVH010000006.1, read on the forward strand.
ACTTGGTCAGGCTCATGACGACAACCTCCCGGATGTGTAAGGCGCGAAGACGATGACGCGGGCAGGCGGCCACTTCTTATAACTGGTCATAACAACTTCGCTCGCTGTTGGGCTCATTGGGCTGTTCATTTAGTGGTTCTCGCATCCCATGCCGGCGAGAAAGGCCGCGATCTGCTGGCGTTCCCCGGCCGTGAGCTTGCCGGCGATTACATCCATCGTTTCTTCGGGAGCATTGGTGCGGCGCTTTCGGGCAAAATCATCAAGCTGTTTGGCCAGGTACTCGGCGTGCTGACCTGCGAGTTTGGCCACCTGTTCCTGGCTGCCGTGGCAACTCCGGCAGGGGGGAATGCCGCGGCCTTGATCGCCCTGGTCGTAAAGCGTGCCGCCAGTGGCGGAGACCGGGGCGGTGGTGACCGCCGGCGTCTGGCTCGCGAAGTGGGCGACCAGCTGCTCGATGGTGGCGCTGTCCAGCCCTTCGGCCTGGGTCGCCATGATGCCGTCGTCGTTGCGGCGCCGGCCGTCGCGGAAATCGCGCAGCTGCTTGCGCAGGTAGTCCTCCCGTTGCCCGGCCAGATGCGGGAAGCGGGGATTGCCGCTGACGCCGTCAATGCCGTGGCAGTAACCGCAGCGTTCCCACAGCGCCTGGCCGCTGGTGTCAATGCTGTCCGCCCACGCCGGGTTGGCGGCGAAGCTGGTGGCGATGAGGGCGATACCCAGGACGTGCGGTGTCATTGCGTACCCCCGCCGCGAATCATGTGGTAGGCGCCGGCCAACTGCTGCGAGCGGAATGGCGGGCGAAATTGCGCAACGGCCTGGCCGTTCGGATCGATCAGATAGATCGAACTGGTGTGCATGACGTTGTAATTACCCTGCACATCGGGCGAAAAGGCACGGTGGCCGGCCTGGAGATCGTCTTCGAGGGCCGCGATCTGAGAGGCCTCGCCGGTGACGCCGAGGAAGTCCTCGTTGAAGAAGCGGACGTACTCGCCCAGGCGCTGCAGGGTGTCGCGCTCGGGATCCACACTCACCAGGATGACCTGGGGCATGGCCTCCGCTCCGTAACCCGCCGACTGCAACCGGTCCCAGGCCTTGTTGAGGATGGTCAGGTGCAGGGGGCAGATATCCGGGCAATGGGTAAAGCCGAACAGCAGCAGGTTCCAGTGACCCTCGAGCCGCTGGAGGTCGAAGGTGCGACCGGTGTGATCCCGCAGCTCGAATTCGCCCACCGGGCGGGGCTCGATGGACAAAGGCGCAAGATCGACCTGCGGCAATGCCGCATCCAGGGCCTTGCTGTCCGCCGGTGCCGTCGTGGTCATTGCGGCCAGGGCGATCGCGCACAGGCCGTGACGCACGCTCGAACCGATATGTCGTTCAGTGATCGCCATGGCTGTTCTGTCCTTCGAAGGCGCGCAAGGTTTCCTGGCGGATCAGGTCCAGGCAGCGCTTCTTGATGGCCATGAATTCGGGCTCAGTGACGATGTCCATGGGCCGGGGCCGTGGCAGCGTGACGGGAATGTCCGCAATCAGGCGGCCCGGGCTGGCGCTCATCACCACCACCCGGTCGGCGAGGTACACCGCTTCATCGATATCGTGGGTCACGAAGAGCACGGTGATGCCGAACTCCTCCCACAACTCGAGCAGGTTCTCCTGCATCATGCTGCGGGTCTGGGCGTCCAGGGCGCCGAAGGGTTCGTCCATCAGCAGTACCGACGGGTAGTTGGCGAGGGCCCGGGCGATACCCACCCGTTGTTGCATCCCGCCGGAGAGCATCGCCGGGTAGTGCTTGCCGAATGCGGCCAGGCCCACGATCTCCAGGAAGGTGCGTGCAGTGCTAATGGCGTCACTGTCGCCGGCACCGGCCATGCGGGGCCCGAAAGCAACGTTCTCGCGCACGGTTTTCCAGGGAAACAGCGAATGCTGCTGGAACACCATGCCGCGATCGGGCCCCGGACCCGTGACGCGGGCATTGTCCAGAATCACCTGGCCCGATGTGGGCGCGACGAATCCGGCGACGGAATTGAGCAGGGTGGATTTACCGCAGCCGGAGGGCCCCAGAAGACAGACAAACTGTCCCGGTTCAATGTCCAGATGCGCGCCGGTGACGGCGTGATTGATATCGGCACCGGAGCCGAAAGCAATACTCACGTCGTCAATCTGGATCCGGCCGCGGCCTTTGCGCTGGCGGGCTTCGGCCAGCAGGGCGGCGTGCCGTGAAAACACCAGCTTGGGTGTCTTGCCCACCGGCTCGGTGGTTTTATGGGGGGCAGGTTCAGTCATGGCTCACCTCGATCAAAAGGATTCGGTTAACGTTGGTGGTGTTGTCTGGCGCACCTGTCGGGCGAGGTAGACCACAACGAAGAATTGCAGGACCAGCCCGGCGACAATCAGTGCGGTTCCCCAGGGCTGAAGGCTCAGCGCGATCTGGGTACCCAGGCCCAGCATGGACAGCACCACGATCCAGGAGGGTGTGGCGCAGCACACCACCCAGGTAAGGGAGGCACTGCCCAGGCCCAGCATGATGGCGCCACCACTGCTGACTGCGAGGCAACGCCGGCCGGTTTGATTGCGGACATCGAGCCAGAGCGCGGTAGAGAGCCCCAGCGCCAGCGCGGTCAGCGTCACCAGGAGCAGCCGGGAGGGCATGATGATGTAGCTCCACTCGGCGATGCCGTAGTAGTCCGGGTTGCGGTAACCAAACTCCAGCCACGGCTCCTGGTAAAAGAGCTTCAGGCGGTCGCGCCAGCTCTCGGTGCCATCCATGATCAGCGCCAGGTTTTGCGTCACGTCGTAATGCATGAAGTAGTTGGGCAGACCTTCGAAGCGCAGGGTCACCAGCAGCGCCAGTAGCGCGTGGTAGCCCAGCAGGAATCCGGCGAAGGTCATCGCGAACGCCCAGGGGTGGCGGCGGATGGCACGCAGCAGCGCAGTCATGGCTTACGCCCTCGCTCCGGCTTTCTGCCAGCGCAGCAGCGGTTTGGTGAGCACGCGGATGGCCAGGGTGGAGAGCGTGCCCAGAGCGCCGATGATCAGCATGCCAATGATGATCTTGGGGTATTCGACCAGGGTGTAGGCGGTCCAGGTGAAATAGCCGATACCGTACTGACCGCTGATGATTTCGCCGGCCAGCAGCGAGAACCAGGAAACGCCCATGCCGATGGCCAGGCCGGCCACGATGCTGGGGAGGGCACCCGGCAGTACCACATGACGCAGGATGGCGGCGTTGCTGGCGCCCAGTGAGCGGGCAGCACGAACCAGTACCGGCGGTGTCTGCTCCACCCCATGGACCGTGTTCAGCACGATGGGGAAGAACGCCCCCAGGAAGGTGATAAAGATGATGCTGGATTCTTCGGTGGGCATGATCAGGATGGCCAACGGAATCCAGGCCACGGCCGGAATGGGCCGCAGGATTTCAATGTAGGGCGAGAAAAAGTCGGTCATCAGACGGAAACGCCCCATCAGCGTCCCGATGGCGACACCCAGCGCAACCGCAAGGCTGTAGCTGATCAGGATACGGCGCATGCTGACCCCGATATGGGTAAAGAACTCGCTGTTCTGGATCTGCGCCAGGAATTCCTGTCCGACCACGGCGGGGGCGGGGACGTTGGAAAAACTCAGAATGCCATCCCAGCCCTGGGTCGACGCCAGGTGCCAGATGAACAAGGCGAAGGCAACGGCAAAGGTCCGGATGCCCCAGCTCAGCGCGTTGTTGCGGGCATGGTTCAAAGAGGCCTTTAGCCAGTTCGGCATCGAGGGGCGATGGTCGTGGGTGTCTACGGCCGCTGCAGTCGCTCGGGCCACTGCGGTCGCCGCCGCGGGATCGGCTCCGGTGGAGACGGCCCCCGTAGACACCGCCGCCGACACCTCGGGCTCCGGCGTGTTTGTGGTGATTTGTTCCGGTTTGGCGGACATGCTGCTACTCCGGCAGTCGGTTCTCGGAAGAAGGGAGCGGAGGCGACCGTCCCGGTCGCCATGCCCCTGTTGGTTAGCGACTGGCGACTTCGGCGTCATTTTCGGCCGCGGCGCTGGCCACGGCGACGTCGTAGTCGATCACGCTGCCGCCGGTGCGGCTGGCAAACTTGTCGGCATCGGGCTTACGCATGAAGGCGGTCATTTCCCCATCGTCGCCTTTCACGTAGATGGCCACGTCGCCAAAGAGCTTGAGCGCGGTGACGTTGTCATAGACGTAGGTTGCGTTGAGCTTCTGCCCGGTCGCGCTGTAGTCGGCCACGGCGGCGAGCATGTCCTTGATGCTGTCGAACTTCTCGATGCCCTTGGCCGCATGCCAGAGCTCTCCGGCGGGACGCTTGGGGTTGCTGGCCTTGGGGTCGTTGATCTGAGCCTTGGCCTTCTCATAATCCAGCCCCATTTCCTTGTAGGCGGTGCGGACATAGGAATCGTCGATCCATTTGTCCATATCGAGCGGCGGGATGGCTTTTTCCTTGGCCAGAACGCTGTGGTCGTAACTCAGCGCCTCGACCCACTTGTCCTTGATGGTCGAGTCCAGTGTCAGATGGCCGCCGTTACTGAAGTAGAGGTACTGGACTTCCTTCTCCACGCCGGTCCACTTCTCCAGCATTTCCGCAGCGTGTTGGGGATCCTTGCGCACCCAGTTGCCGGCATCGATCACGCCCTTGATCACGGCGACGACCACTTCCGGGTATTTCTCGGCGTAGTCCTGGCGTACCACGACACCGTGCAGGTAGGGCACCTGGGTTTCGCTGCCGTCATAGATCTTTCGGCCCGTGCCGCGGAATTCCATGATTTCCGACCAGGGGCAAAAATCGGCGTGGGCGCCAATCCGGCCCTTGGCGATATTCGCGGCCCCGACAGGCGGTGACTGGTTCTTGATGTTGATGGCGTCGGAAGACAGGCCCTTGTCCTGCATCGCCTTGAGCACCATGCCCCAGGCCGCGCTACCGACGGGAACGGAGAGGTCCTCGCCCTTGAGATCAGCCAGGGTATAGACGTCGGAGTCCTTGGGAACCACGATGGCGTTGCCGGAACCGCGCAGGTTGTAGCCGGTACCGGCCACGTACAGCGAGCGCATGTCCTTGGTTTCCTGGAACTTGGCGCCGTTGACGATCAGCGGGTAATCGCCCATCACACCAAAATCGAGCTTGTTGGCCATCATCATGTTGGTGATGGGCGGCCCGGAGGTGTAATCCTTCCATTGGAAGTCGTAGTCCACATCGGCGTACTTGCCGTCGTGGGGCAGGTGTTTCTGGATCAGTTCGAGTTCTTTGAGAATGATGCCTGCGGTATAGGTGTCTGTGCACATGCTCTGGTGACCGATTCCTATTCGAATGGTGTCGGCCATCAGAGCTTGCGCGCCTAACACGCAGCCCAGAAAAGTCAGTGTTTTGGTCCATTTCATCATTGCACCCTCATCAGACGATCGGGCCCCATGACCACTGCAAACTTCGGTTCAACAGGGCGTTGCTTGCGGTTCTGGACCGGGCGGCCTGTCCTTGTCGCCACTTGTCCTAACATGTCATGACACTCTGCTTATAAGTGCTGCCAAAGCTGTGCCAGAACCGGCCAGAGAGGGTGAAATACGCTCTAATGGTTTGAATTTATATCGGGTTTTTTGGGGCGGGAAAGCGTGAATGCGCGTTCGAATTTTGCGCGGACGGGAACCGCATTGGTGCAATAAACGTTCAGGGGTGTTTCTTTTGGGGCGCCGGAAAAGTGCGGGAGGGCAGGGGGTTATAACAAGTAGGACAGGTGGGGGAGTGCCGAACACTCAAATGGCGGCGCTCACCAATCGTCATACCCGCGCAGGCGGGTATCCAGAGCGGCAGGCAACTTACATGGATGCAAAACGCCCTGGATCCCCGCCTGCGCGGGGATGACGGGTGTGTCGGTCTGCAGTGCATGAAACCGTTCCGCTCATTTTTCCCGGACAGCAGTGCGCATACGGGGGGATGACGGACTCGCAACGGAATTAAGGTGACTCAGCCCAACCTAAGCTTTGCAAGGGGCTCAGCCCAGACTCACCAATTCCCCACGGGCGTTAACCGCGAGGAAGTTTCCAATATGCCCCATGCGAATCGCTTCCACCATCATGGTCAGCGGTTGCTGGGCTTCCTCCGTGGTGGGCGCGATACCGCCGCGGCCGGAGAGGGCGCCGACAAAGGCCATATCCCAGCCGAAGCCGGTTTCGTGGGACTCCGCCATCAGTTGCTCGAAATCGGCGACTTCCTCCGGGGCCTTGTCAACGCAGATCGTGGGTGCCAGAGCACCGCCTTCACCGCGTTCGAAAGCGGCTTTTTCTTCCTCGGAGGCGTCGTCCGGCAGTTCGGCCTTGCAGAATACGAACAGCAGACGCTGCGGTTCCGGCTGGGATTGGGCGGCCTGAATGAAATCGGTGTAGCTGTTGATCATGGTGGTCAGTCTTCGTTGGGCGGCTGGGGCCGGCTTTGCAGAATGTGTTCGCACACGGTGTCCACGGCCGCTTCGCTGTAGCTTTTGCCGTAGTTTTTCTTGAATCCGAATTCGTAGAGTTTGACGTGGTTGCTGGGTTCCACGCCGACGTTATTCAGGCAGGCCTTGGCGCAATGCAGCGGGCAGCCATCGATCACGGTGATGGGGCGGCCTGATGTGGCCGTGCGAACCAGCGGGCGAACCTGCCCACCGACACCGGAGATGCAGGACATTTCAAAATGACCGGAGTGGTCCAGCTTCAGCGCGGTATCGTTTGCCAGCTGGGCCACATCCGAACAACCCGAGCATGCGTAGATCAAAGGCAGCTCTCGGCGTGACATACAACCTCCTGCGGTTTACTGACAGAAGTCCAGCAACAGCTCGCGATCGATCACATTGACCTGATTGCGGCGCACGGTCACCAGCCCGCGGGACTTGAGATCGTTCAGCACGCGGGAAAAGGTTTCCGGCTGCATGGCCAGGCGTGAGGCGATAAGGCACTTGGGCAGCGGCAGTTCCAGTTCCACGTTTTCGGTTTCACCGTCCGGAATCAGGTCCAGCAGGTAACGCACCACGCGCTCGCGGGCGTTCTGCACGGTCATGATTTCCAGATCGTGGAAGCGGGACACCGCGCGGCCGGCGTAATGGGTCAGCACCTGCAGGGCGTAGTCGGGTTTGGCTTCCAGCAGGGCACGATAGGCCTTGATGGGAACCGCCAGAACCTGGCTGGCCTTGAGGGCTTCGGCGTAGCAGGCATAGCGGGCCGGGTTGGCGAAGATCATGACTTCGGCGAAGCATTGGCCGGGAACCAGGCTGTCCAGGGTGCGTTCGACGCCGGAAAGGTCGAGACGGAACAGGCGCAGGTTGCCGGAGATCACAAAGTAGAAATGTTGTGCCGGCATGTCCTGCTGGTACAGGAATTCGTGAGCGCCCAGATCCAGGGTTCGCATCTTGGCCGTCAGCGCCCGGAAGTCGTCATCGCCCAGACGGGCAAACAGGGGATGCTCCCGCAGCAGATCAATGGGATCGCGCAGATGCGCAGGCATGATGGCGTGCTGGGGCGCAGCATGGAAATCGGGGAGGACAGCGGCTACAGATGTCATGGTTTGGACCTCACTGACTGAGACTTCATAGACTGAAAGTTGTTGTTAGCTCTTGACCGGTTGCGGATGCGATGTTGATCGGGAGCTGCAGGTGGCAGGCTCCTGGGGCCGCAAGAGGCCAACGAAATTACAGGGCTTCTGCCGGCGATCCAGCTGCTCACCCAGGATCTGGTCCCACGCGAGGCCGCACGCCTTCGGTGATCCCGGCATGGCGAAAATCAGGGTATTGTTGGCCAGGCCTCCCAGGGCCCGCGACTGGATGGTGGAGGTGCCGATCTGGTCGTAGGACAGGTGCCGGAACAGCTCGCCAAAGCCTTCGATCTGCTTGTCGAACAGCGGCGCCAGGGCTTCCGGTGTGCTGTCACGCGGTGTGAAACCGGTACCCCCGGTCACCAGCACGGCGTGAATCATCGGATCGGCAATCCAGTCGGAAACCACAGCACGGATGCGGTAAACGTCATCGATCACAATCTTGCGCGCCGACAGCACATGCCCTCCGGTCTCCAACCGATCCTGCAGCAATTGCCCGGAATCATCGGTCTCCATAGTGCGGGTATCCGAAACCGTCAGGACTGCGATGTTGAGTGGTTGAAAGATGATGGTGTCGCTATGGGGCATGGTGGCCTTCTCCCTCTATCATTAATCCCTATCGTAGGAATTGACGGATCTCGGGTCTGTTCCCTGGTGGGGGTAAGGGGGGTGGTTTTTGGGAGTACCACTTGCTGGGTAGGGGGCGTTGGACGTTTGACGTTGGACGTCGTGAGCGCCGGCGGCGCTCACGGTGATTCAGGCTTGGGAGTAGGGGTGGAGAAAAGGCGTGGGAGTAGAGAGGATGAGATACCCCGCAAGCAGCCGCTGTACCTTCAGGCCACCGCCCGGCCCTCCTCACTCATGAGCCGCCGAATGTGCAACTCCAGTCGCCGATAGTCCTCAGACTGCAAGAAGGTTTCGCGCCGGTCATCGGGCAGGGTCTGTTTGAAATCCGGGACAATCACTTCCCGCAGGCGGCCGGGGTGGCTGGAGAGGAAGAACACCACATCGCCCAGGTACAGGGCTTCCTCGATGTCGTGGGAGACCAGCAGCACGGTATTGCGTTCCTTGCGGACAATACCGAGCAGCAGGTCCTGCATTTGCCAGCGGGTTTCGGGGTCGAGGGCGCCGAAGGGTTCGTCCATCAGCAGCAGTTCGGGGCAGATGGCCAGGGTGCGGGCCAGGGCCACGCGCTGGCGCATGCCGCCGGAGAGCTGGTGGGGGTAGGCGTCGGCAAAGCGTTCCAGGCCCACGGCGCGGATGAAATGATCCACCGTGCCTTCTCGCAGCAGGGTTTCGTCGCCGTTGATCTTGAGCCCGTAGGCCACGTTCTGGCGCACGGACAGCCAGGGGAAGGAGGTGTAGTCCTGGAAGACCATGCCCCGGTCGCGGCCGGGGCGGGTGACCGCCCGGCCGTTCAGGTGGATGATCCCGTCCGTGGGATGTTCCAGGCCGGCGACCATGCGCAGCAGGGTGGACTTGCCGCAGCCGGAGGGGCCCAGCAGGACCCCGACCCGGCCGGCTTCGAGACTGAGCGAAACCGCATCCAGGGCCTGCACGGGGCCACCCTTGGCGGCAAACACCTTACTGACACCGTCGACGTGAAGGCCGGGTTGCGAGGACATGGTGGGCACTCCTGTTTCCATTTACTCGTTGATGACGGTTTTCAGCGGCGTGGTATCCACACCGGCGGACATCGGATAACGCTTGTCGACCAGGCCGAATTTCAGCCACCAGTCGGTGATGGTTTCCCAGTTCTCGGCCATCTGGCCGTTTGGCAGGCCCATCGGGAGATCGCCGTCGGTCAGCCCCATGAATTTGCCCGCCTGTTCGCGATCGAACACCCAGATCCCGCCCTTGTGGATGGAGCCGTCCTTACCGATCACCTTTTCCACGTCAGACACCGGAAAGTTCAGGCCCTTGGCGATGATGGCATTGGCTTCCTGGGTATGCTGTTTCCAGTAATCCACCGCGTCGAAGTAAGCCTTCACTACCTTGGCCGCGACCTCGGGCTTCTTGTTGAGGAAGCTGTCGCTCATGTACATGGCATCACCCAACAGGGCGTTGCGGATCCAGTCGCCCTCGGCCGTTGTGGCTACCACCTTGGCGTCCGGCAGGGCTTCCAGGGCGTGGGTGCCGAACGGTTCCCAGAACTCGGCGGCGCTGACATCACCGCCCACCAGGGCACCGACCGCATCGTCCATGATCAGGTTGGTGAAGTTCACGTCTTTGATATCGACGCCGTTCTGCTCCAGCCAGATACCCATGAAGATCTGCGTCAGCCCGCCTTCCAGCACGGCCACGGACTTGCCCTTGAGCTCCTTGGCGGAATCGATGCCCGGCGCCAGGACGATTTTGTCCGTGCCATAGGACGGGTTGGTGTAGGTGACCATTTCCACCGGCACGTCCTTGTCAGCGGCGATGGGGCCGTATTCCGCGGTACTGGACGTCACGTCCAGGGCGTCGGCGGACATCAGGGAGAAGCTCTCGTAAGGATCTTCGATAATGGAGATCTGCAGGTCCAGATCCGGGGCCAGGTTTTTCTCCTTGGCCACGAACCAGAAGCCGTAGCCGGGCCACGAGAATAACGAGAGCCTCACAGTGTCCTTGGCGGCCGCCTGGCCGCAGAAGGCAGCGATCAATACAGCCGTTGCAATACGCTTGATCCAGTTCATGATTTTCACCTTTGGGTTGGGGGAAACAGTGCGTTCATCGCTCGCTTCTCAGGTAAGGGAAGCTCCAGCGGTAAACGGTTCGAAAGAGGATGTCGAAAGCCAGGCCCAGCACGCCGATGGTGATGATCCCAGCCATGATGTCGTCCACGTGCACGAAGCGTTTGGCGCGCATCATCATGGCGCCGATACCGTCGGTGGCGGCGACGATTTCGGCGATGACCAGGTAGGTCCAGCTCACCGCCAGCATCTGTCGGCAGGTGTCCAGATAGCCCGGCAGGGAGTGGCGCAGCACCACGGTCCAGAGCACCACGCGACGGGCACCGCCGAGGGTCTTGGCGGTCTCGATCAGCACCTTGGGGGTCTGGCGGGTCACATCGGCCAGCATGATCACCAGGAAGAACACCACGCCCATCAGCAGCAGGGCGATCTTCTGGCTGTTGCCGGTGCCCAGCCACATCAGCAATAGCGGAATGAAGGCGGGCGCCGGCAGGTACCGCCAGGCCCCCAGCAACGGATTGAGCACCGCATCCACGCGGGCGAATGACCCCATGAGCAGCCCCAGCGGCAGGGCGATCACCACCGCCAGGACGAAGCTGACGACAATGCGGGTGACACTGGCCCAGACATCCGCCATGAAGCCCTTTTCCAGGAACAGCTCCTGCAGTGAGGCAAAGACCTGGGTTGGCCCGGGGAAGAGCCGGTCCGGGGCCAGTCCCATGTTGGCCGTCACATACCAGGCGCCCAGAAAGGCCAGCCAGCCCATCAGACCAAGCCACAGTTTCTGGTGCTGCCCCAGGCTCTGGTTGAAATCGAACAGGCGTGGCCGGTAGCGGGGCTGTGCCTGCTCCTGATCCGGGCGTGCTTCGCCGGCTAGCGCCTGGCGATACTTTTCGGGGAACTGTGCAGTCATGGCGGGCCTCAGAAAGCGGTTAGAAAGCTCAGACCGTAAACCGGTACGGCCTCACCACGGCGCACCGCCTCGGGCACTTCCACCTGGCCATAGGTCTCGGCGTAGATGCCTTCAAGCCGGTTGTGATGCAGGCTCTTGATCTGGGAGACCAGATCCAGCGTCTGCACCTGATGACTGCCGTAGATCTCGTTGTGCAGGGCCGGCAGTTTGTACCAGGGCGTCGTGGGCTTGGCGTGATGGGCGTTGTGGTAGCAGAAGTTCAGCACCAGCAGGTTGAGCACCGGCCAGCGACGGGAAATCAGATTGCTGTAGGTGTTGTTTTCCTCGTACTCGCGGTCGCCCTTGTGGGGCAGGTTGGCCGGATCATCGAGGTTCACGATGATCTCGTAATTGTGCTGATAGGCATCGAAGAAACGCAGCACCATCAGCATCAACGTGTAGGCCACGGCATACAGCAGCACCGCCTGCAGGCTCCAGACCGCCAGGGCCACCAGTGCCAGCCCGCGGACCACCAGCACGGTCAGGGTGCGCCGGCGCTGAGCCGGGTCGCCCAGGCCGAGGAACGGTGCCAGCATCAGGACCCCGTGCATCAGGTAGTCCACCGCCGGAATGTAGGCCCACTCCAGAGCAAAAACCGTTTTCTCGACCCTCGGATGCCCCTTGAGCCACAGGCGATAGTCGAATGAGATGGGGTCGGCGTTGTCCACGTGATGGCGCATGTGTTTGTAGCGCAAATCTTCGTAAGTGCCGTAGCAGCCACCGGTAACCCAGTTCAGGGCGCGGCCCAGGCGGGTATTGATCTCGGTACGCTTGAAGATCGCGTTGTGCGCGCAGTCATGGACCAGGTAGCTGGCGATGATCATGCCGTGGGCGCAGGCCAGCGTTCCCAGCGCCGGCAGCCAGAACCCGGGCTGGGCCATGGCCAGCCAGCCGCCCACGTAGGTGAGCAGGATGTACCCCAGGACCAGTACCAGCGGGCCGGTCCCGTCGGAGTGGCGGAGTTGTGAGGCAAGGGTTTTCATGACGCGTTGCTCCATCTTTCAGGGAAAATCAGGCGACTCGATGTTGCCCGGACGTCGACTGTTGCCAGCGCTTGAAGTGGGCCCGTTCCTCGTCCGCGATCCACCGGTTGAGGTCCCACAGGTCGGCAATCGGTGCCCGGGTGAACGGCAGGCGGTGCAGGTAGCCGTCGGGACCGAATTCCGGGGTCATGGTGGTTGCGGTCTCGCCGCGTTCCAGACGGGACTGCCAGACCGCTTCCCAGCAACGCTGGTGGGAGGCGAGGGCTTCGGCATATTCCGGCGCGCCGGGGTGCGGTACCTGGGGCCCCTGGTCGTAACCCACGCGGGAATGGATATGGCGAGCCTGGGAGGCGGCACGGAGGATACAGTCCCATTCGATGTGGGGCAGACGCTCGGAGACTACGGCCCAGTGGCTGAAGTCGCAGGTGATATCGATGTGAGGAACCTGCTCGAGAATCGCGGCGGTGTTCCAGGGGCTGAAAAAGCTGCGACCACGGTGGGTCTCAAAACTGGCGGGAATCTGCAGCTGCTCCGCGATCTCCTGCGCCTCGCTGAAGAAACGGACGGAATCGGCGATGGACCAGGCATCACAACCGCCCATGACGTTGATGAACAGCGGGCGAAACTTTGTCGCCAGCGCCGCCCGGGCCTGTCGTTCAAAATCTACCAGGTGCTCGGCCACGGTGGCGTCCCGGCGTGGGACATAACTGCCGGCAGTGCAGATCTCCTGAATCCAGAGCAGGCCGTTGGTCGCTATCGCTTCCACAAACCTGGCCGCTTCGCCGGGCTCTGAAGGCAGCGGCGCTTCAATCCCTGTGAACTCGGCCTCCCGGGCCAGCTCAATGGCTTCGGCCAGTGTACCGTCATGACCCCAGAGGGTTTTGAAGTGCTGCAGCTGCATGACTGCCTCCGTGTGGTTCTTCGTTGAACGTCTCAGGAGGCTTCAGCAACCGCTGTGCCAGCTTGCGTAAATGCCTTTAAATATACACATTGGCATGTATATGGGAGGCGTGGGGCCTTGGTATAAAAGGATTTTTTGCAATCAAATAGTGCAGGTGCCCGCAAGCGGTGCATCTTTATTAGCGGTTTTGAAAGGCGAACTCCAAGTACGCCCCAAAGCAGAAGGGATGACTGAATGGCCAGAGAATTGCAGAGGTTCGATCAGCGAAACGCTCGCCCGACTACAAGAGGATGAACGATGAAAATAGCCCATCGCTGGTTCGAGCTGGAACGGATCGATGATCGCATCACCCGGCTCTGGGAGCCCCATGTCGCTGCATTTGGCCAGTGCAACATGTGGCATGTCCGGGGCAGGGACGCGGACCTGCTGGTGGATGCCGGCATGGGCGTGAGCAGCCTCAAACAGGCCATGGCGGCCCTGATCGACAAGCCGCTTTTCGTGGTCGCTACCCATACGCACATGGATCACATGGGCAGCCTGCATGAGTTCGAGCAGCGTCTGGTGCACCCCCTGGAGGCCGCGGAAGCCCGTTCCCCGGAGCCCTTTCCGGTACTGTGCAGTGACCATTGGCCGGCAGGCATGCGGGAGGCTATTCAGGATCAGGGCTACGACGTACCGGACCTGCTGATCGATGCCTATCCCCATGAAGGCTTCGACCCCAAGGCCTTTCGCTTGCAGGGCGCGGAACCGACGCGCCTGGTGGGGGAGGGCGACGTGGTGGATCTGGGCGATACCGCGTTTGAGGTGATGCACCTGCCGGGGCATTCGCCGGGGAGTATTGGGCTATGGGAGCCCAACACTGGCACCCTGTTCTCCGGCGATGCCATTTACGATGGGCCGTTATTGGATGCGATTGAGGGGGCGGACCGGGGAGATTATCGGCGGACCATGGAACGCTTGCGACGGTTGCCGGTGGAGGTTGTGCATGCGGGGCATGATCCGAGTTTTGGGCGGGAGCGGTTGGTGGCGTTGGTGGACGGTTATCTAGAGAGTTCAGCAGTGTCCGACTGACCGTCGTGGTAGGTTGGGCTGAGCTTGCGAAGCCCAACATTTCGGTGTCTGCCTCTCTTTGTTGGGCTTCCTGCGTCAGCCCAACCTACATTGCATGACTTGCCACCAACCGTCATCCCCGCGAAGGCGGGTATCCAGAGCGGAAGTCGCCCAACCTTGGTGTCAAACGCCCTGGATCCCCGCCTTCGCGGGGATGACGGGTTTCGGGTGCGGTATAAGGTTCGCCAACAACCGTTTACTTTCTCGGGCACGACGGTTGAGGGGGATGCGGAGAGATGGTTCATAAAGCACATGGCTAGCCCCCAATCGTCATACCCGCGAAGGCGGGTATCCAGATCGGAAGCCGCCCAACCTTGGTGTCAAACGTCCTGGATCCCCGCCTTCGCGGGGATGACGGGTTTCGGGTGCGGTATAAGGTTCGCCAACAACCGTTTATTTTCTCGGGCACGACGGTTGAGGGGGATGCGGAGAGATGGTTCATAAAGCACATGGCTAGCCCCCAATCGTCATACCCGCGAAGGCGGGTATCCAGAGCGGAAGCCGCCCGACCTTGATGCCAAACGCCCTGGATCCCCGCCTTCGCGGGGATGACGGGTTTCGGGTGCGGTATAAGGTTCGCCAACAACCGTTTATTTTCTCGGGCACGACGGTTGAGGGGGATGCGGAGAGATGGTTCATAAAGCACATGGCTAGCCCCCAATCGTCATACCCGCGAAGGCGGGTATCCAGAGCGGAAGCCGCCTGACCTTGGTGCCAAACGCCCTGGATCCCCGCCTTCGCGGGGATGACGGGTTTCGGGTGCGGTATAAGGTTCGCCAACGACCGTTTATTTTCTCGGGCACGACGGTTGAGGGGGGATGCGGAGAGATGGTTCATAAAGCACATGGCTAGCCCCCAATCGTCATACCCGCGAAGGCGGGTATCCAGATCGGAAGCCGCCCGACCTTGATGCCAAACGCCCTGGATCCCCGCCTTCGCGGGGATGGCGGGAGTTGAGTGCGGTGCAAGTGTCCCTACAGGGGATGAAACAGGGACAACCTCCTCGCAAGGGCGCCCTTCAGGCGCCTACTGCACCAGCGGACTCCCCGACAACTCCAGATCAACGCCTTCCACCCCTTGCTCCATGGCCAGAATCTGCACGTACTGGCGGAACGCCCGGCGGGTGACGCTTTCCAGGAGGTATTCCCGGATCTTGCCTTTTACCGCTTCAAAGGGCAGGGGTTCGCCTTCAACCCGGCGATCCACGCGGACGACGTGCCAGCCGTAGCGGGATTCAATCGGCTTGTCGGCCAGTCCTTCCGGCAGGCTCCAGAGCGGGCGCTCGAACTCGTCCACGGTCTGGCCCGGGCTTAGCTGGCCCAGTTGGCCTCCCTGCTTGCGGGACTCGCAGGCAGAGTGGTCCTTGGCCAGTTCTGCGAAGCGCTCCGGTCGGCTCTGCAGTTGCTCGATCAGTGCCTTGGCCATCTCTTCCTGGCGCACGCGCTGCTCGGCATCGTCCGGCGCGGCCGGCAGCAGAATGTGGCTGGCCGCCAGCAGGGTGGGGGTGCGGAACCGTTGCGGGTTGGCGTCGAAATAGCGGCGACAGGCCTCTTCGTCCGGTGCCGGCACATCCACTTCCTGTTCGATCAATGCCGCGATGCGGGCATCGTCATCCTGATCGGTCGCGATGCCAAGTTCGTCGGCCTGAGCCAGCAACAGGGTGCGAATCACCAGGCCAGTCGCTGCCGATTCCCGGGCTTCCTCGAGTGACGCAGCAGGGTGATGCTGCATCTCGTGGGCAATCTCGGTTTCGTTGATGGTTTTGTCCCCAACGCGAACCGGCGGGAATTGATCGGCCAGTACTTCGGCATCGATGGTGGGGATCATTTGCATGGTGGTTCTCCGGTTTCGAACGTTTCAGGTACGACGTTTAACGTTGGTTTCGGCGCTTGCGCGCCGTCCCCCTCACCCTGGCCCTCTCCCCGAGGGGAGAGGGGATGTCTGTGGCTGAATTTGGGGGGCTTCACCTGAGTCAGAGGTTGTGCACCTTTTAGCCCCTCGCCCCTTCGGGGAGAGGGGTTGGGGTGAGGGGCAGGGGCCAACTCACCGCTACGCCCGCTTACGCACCACCTGATACCGCCGGCTGAAATACTCCACCGGCACACTCCAGGCATGCACCAACCGCGTGAACGGGAACAGCAGGAAGATGGTCATCCCCAGCAGCATGTGCAGCTTGTAGATCCAGTTCACTTCCGCCACGTAGCTGGCGGCGTCGCCCTGGAAGGTGACGATGCCTTGGGCCCAGTTGCCGAACAGCATCATGGTGTGACCATCCAGGTGGCCCAGGGTCGGGACGATGCTGATGACGCCCAGGATCACCTGCGCCAGGAGCAGCGCCAGGATCAGGATGTCGGCGTTGCTGCTGGTGGCCCGGATGCGCGGATCCGAGAGCCGGCGGTAGAGCAGCATGGCGGCGCCGATCAGGCACATGACGCCGGCGATGCCGCCGACCAGTACGGCCAGGATCTGCTTGTTGCCGGCGCTGATGAACGGCTCGTAAGCCCAGTGCGGAGTCAGCAGGCCCACGAAGTGGCCGAACAGGATCACCAGGATGCCCACGTGGAAGAGGTTGCTGGCCACGCGCATGTTCTTTTTACGCAGCAGCTGGCTGGAACCGGTCTTCCAGGTGAACTGGCCGTGGTCGTACCGCAGCCAGCTGGCCCCGAAGAACACCGCGATGACGATGTAGGGGTAGATGCCGAATAACAGCGTATTGATGTATTCCATCGTTCTATCCTCCCGCGCGGTCGGCGCGACGTGACGGCGTGCTGGCCGCATCGATCAGCCCGCCGCTGAGTTGTACCTGTTGGACCTGGCTCAGTTCCTGGCGACGCTGCTGGACCACGCCCTGCGAGCCGCAGGAGCCGCCCTGGTCGTCCACGAATTTGACCATTTCCTCTTCCCACACCTTGTCCAGCGCTTCCGGGGTGTCGTCCCGCTCCTCGTTGGCCACGATGGTGGCCAGCTGGCGGCGGTCCGGCTGGTGACCGGCCAGGTTCAGCAGCGCCTCGAAGACGACGGCGTACTGACTGTCGCGCTGGTAGAGCCGCTCGGCGAGCAGGCCCAGGATGTGGTGAATGTCTTCCAGCCAGTGCTTGATGGTGGCCTCGTCCTTCATGGACAGGTATTCCAGGAACAGCGGCAGGTAGTCCGGCAGTTCCTTGGCGTCCAGTTGCAGGCCGTCGGCCTCGTACTGGGCCATCAGGTCCACCATGGCCTGGCCACGGTCGCGGGATTCACCGTGCACGTGCTCGAACAGCAGTAACGAAATGGCGCGGCCGCGGTCGAACAGGCCCACATAGGTTTCCTGCAGGTCCATCAGGTCGCCGCCGCACAGCTCGTCGATGCAGCTCAGCAGGGCAGACTTGCGTTCCACCGGCAGATGGCGGTCCTCCAGGACCACCGCCGTGAGATCATCTTTGGCCTGTTGCAGCTCCTCGGTGGGGTAGTCCAGCAATCGGGCCATAACTTTCAGTAATTGCATGTTGCTACCCTCAGTCTTGCAGTTGACGTGGATCGACCTGCTTCACGGTGGACAGCTTGTCGACCATGGTTTTGGTCTGCTTGCGTCCGCCGAACAGGCTGAAACTGGACTCGCCGTGGCAGCCGTCGCCGAAGCTGAAGCCGCAACCGCCGCGCTCGGCGTGGGCGGTGGCATCCGGGAACGCTTCCTTGGCCAGCTCGCGGTGGCTGGTCGGGATCACGAAGCGGTCCTCGTAGTTGGCGATGGCCAGGTAGCGGTACATCTCGTCTGCCTGGGCCTTGGTCAGGCCGGCTTCCGCCAGCGGTTCCAGGTCTTCCTTGCCTTCCACGGTCTCGGCGCGCTTGTACTGGCGCATGGCGATGATGCGCTTGAGGGCGCGGATGACCGGCTTCTCGTCGCCTGCGGTGAGCAGATTGGCGAGGTATTTGACCGGGATGCGCAGGCTCTCGATGTCCGGCAGTACACCCTTGTGCTCGATCTTGCCCGCTTCAGCCGCGGACTGGATCGGTGACAGCGGCGGCACGTACCAGACCATCGGCAGGGTGCGGTATTCCGGGTGCAGTGGCAGGGCCAGTTTCCAGTCCATCGCCATCTTGTAGACGGGGGAGGCCTGGGCGGCTTGCAGCACGTTGTCCGGGATGCCGTCCTTCTTCGCCTGCTCGATCACTTTCGGATCAAACGGATCGAGGAAGATCTCCAGCTGCTTCTCGTACAGGTCCTGCTCGCCCGGGGTGTTGGCCACTTCCTCGATGCGGTCGGCATCGTAGAGCAGCACGCCCAGGTAGCGGATCCGGCCCACACAGGTCTCGGAGCACACGGTCGGCATGCCCGCTTCGATACGCGGGTAGCAGAAGATGCACTTCTCGGACTTGCCGGTCTTCCAGTTGTAGTAGATCTTCTTGTACGGGCAGCCGCTGACACACATCCGCCAGCCCCGGCACTTGTCCTGGTCGATCAGGACGATGCCGTCTTCCTCGCGCTTGTAGATCGCCCCGCTTGGGCAGGAGGCCACGCACGCCGGGTTGAGGCAGTGCTCGCACAGGCGCGGCAGGTACATCATGAAGGTGTTTTCGAATTGCCCGTAGATGTCCGCCTGGACCTGGTCGAAGTTCTTGTCCTTGCGACGCTTGGCGAATTCGGTCCCCAGGATTTCTTCCCAGTTGGGACCCCATTCGATCTTCTGCATACGCTGGCCGGAGATCAGCGAGCGAGGCCGGGCTATCGGCTGGTGCTTGCTGTCCGGCGCCTTATGCAGGTGCTGGTAGTCGAAGTCGAACGGCTCGTAGTAGTCGTCGATCTGCGGCAGGTCAGGGTTGGCGAAAATGTTCGCCAACACCTTGAGCCGACCGCCGATGCGCGGCTTGATCTTGCCATCGGCGCCGCGCATCCAGCCGCCTTTCCACTTCTCCTGGTTTTCCCACTCTTTGGGATAGCCGACACCGGGTTTGGTTTCGACGTTATTGAACCAGGCGTACTCCATGCCTTCGCGGCTGGTCCAGACGTTTTTGCACGTCACCGAACAGGTATGACAGCCGATGCACTTGTCGAGGTTGAGCACCATGCCCACTTGAGAACGGACCTTCATTTTACGGCCTCCTGTACAGTGTCATTGCCTTCGCCATCGAGCCAGTCGACGTTGCGCATCTTGCGCACGATGACGAATTCGTCACGGTTGGAGCCCACGGTGCCGTAGTAGTTGAAACCGTAGGCCTGGTGCGCGTAGCCCCCGATCATGTGGGTCGGCTTGGGGCAGGCGCGGGTGACGGAGTTGTGAATACCGCCGCGGGTGCCGGTGATTTCCGAGCCCGGAATGTTCACCAGACGCTCCTGGGCGTGGTACATCATCACCATGCCGGGCATGACCCGCTGGGAGACTACAGCCCGGGCCGCGATGGCGCCGTTGGCGTTGAACAGTTCGATCCAGTCGTTGTCTTCCAGACCCAGGTCCTTGGCGTCGTCCTCGGACAGCCACACGATCGGGCCACCGCGGGAGAGGGTCAGCATCAGCAGGTTGTCGCTGTAGGTGCTGTGAATACCCCACTTCTGGTGCGGCGTGATCCAGTTGAGCGGCTTCTCCGGGTTGCCGTTGGACTTCTTGTTCAACAGCGGTTTGACCGTCTTGGTGTTGATGGGCGGCCGGTAGACCAGCAGGCTCTCGCCGAAGGCCCGCATCCACTCGTGATCCTGATAGAACTGCTGACGGCCGGTGAGGGTACGCCAGGGGATCAGCTCATGGACGTTGGTGTAGCCGGCGTTGTAGGACACATGCTCGTCCTCGAGGCCGGACCAGGTCGGGCTGGAGATGATCTTGCGCGGCTGGGCCACCACATCGCGGAAGCGGATCTTTTCCTCTTCCTTGTTGGTCGCCAGGTGCGTGTGATCCAGACCGGTATGCTCCGACAGGGCCGCCCAGGACTTCACCGCCACGTGGCCGTTGGTCTCCGGCGCCAGGGACAGGATCACCTCGGCCGCGTCGATCGCGCTCTCGATCTTCGGCATGCCAGCGTTGGCGCCTTCCAGGTGACGATGGTTGAGATCGCCGAGGAACTTCACTTCCTCCTCGGTGTTCCAGCTGATGCCCTTGCCGCCGTTGCCGACTTTTTCCATCAACGGACCCAGCGCCGTGAAGCGGGCGTAGGTGTTGGGGTAGTCGCGCTCGACGGTGACGAAGTTGGGCGCAGTCTTGCCCGGAATCAGGTCGCATTCGCCTTTCTTCCAGTCCTTCACGTCGATGGGCTGGGCCAGCTCGCCCGGAGAGTCGTGCTGCATTGGCAGCGTGACCACGTCCTTTTCCTTGCCCAGATGACCTTCGGCCGCCTTGGAGAAGGACTTGGCAATGCCCTTGTAGATTTCCCAGTCACTGCGCGCTTCCCAGGCCGGATCGGTGGCCGCGGTCAGCGGGTGGATGAACGGGTGCATGTCGGAGGTGTTGAGGTCGTCCTTCTCGTACCAGGTGGCGGTCGGCAGCACGATGTCCGAGTACAGGCAGGTAGTGGACATGCGGAAGTCCAGGGTCACCAGCAGGTCGAGCTTGCCTTCCGGCGCCTCGTCGTGCCAGGTGACTTCCTGCGGCTTGGCGCCGCCTTCCTGGCCCAGGTCCTTGCCCTGCAGGCCGTTCCTGGTGCCCAGCAGGTACTTGAGCATGTACTCGTGGCCCTTGCCGGACGAGCCCAGCAGGTTGGATCGCCAGATGAACATATTGCGCGGGAAGTTCTGGGGTGAATCCGGATCCTCCGCCGCGAACGCCAGGCTGCCTTCCTTCAGGCTCTTGGCCACGTAGTCGGCCACTTCCAGGCCCGCCTTCTCGGCCTCGGCGGCCAGGGTGAGCGGGTTGCGATTGAGCTGCGGAGCGGACGGCAGCCAGCCCATGCGCTCGGAGCGCACGTTGAAGTCGATCAGGCTGCCCTTGAACTTCTCCTTGTCCGCCAGGGGCGACAGGATTTCGTTGACGTCCAGCTTCTCGTAGCGCCACTGGCTGGAGTGGTTGTAGAAGAAGGAGGTGCCGTTCATGTGACGGGGCGGACGCGCCCAGTCCAGGGCAAAGGCCAGCGGCAGCCAGCCGGTCTGCGGGCGCAGTTTTTCCTGGCCGACATAGTGGGCCCAGCCGCCACCGCTCTGGCCGACACAGCCGCACATGACCAGCATGTTGATCAGACCGCGGTAGTTCATGTCCATGTGGTACCAGTGGTTCATGCCGGCACCGACGATGACCATGGAACGGCCGCGGGTCTTGTGGGCGTTGTCGGCGAACTCGCGGGCGATGCGGATCGCGCTCTCGGCAGGCACGCCGGTGATCTTCTCCTGCCAGGCCGGGGTGTAGGGCTTCACTTCGTCGTAGCTCTGGGCACCGTCGTCGTCGCCCAGGCCGCGGTTGATGCCGTAGTTGGCCACCATCAGGTCGAATACGGTGACCAGGTGGCACTCGCTGCCATCGGCCAGCTTGACCTTGCGGGTGGGCATCTTGTGCTTGAGCACGTCGTTGATTTCAACACTGTTGAAATGCTCGGATTCGATACCGCCGAAGTAGGGGAAGGAGACGTCCAGCACTTCGTCGTGCTTGTCCACCAGGGACAGGCGCAGCTGACGATCGTCATCCTGGCCGGCGGCCTTCTGCTCCAGGTTCCACTTGCCGTGCTCGCCCCAGCGGAAGCCGATGGAGCCGTTGGGCGCGACCAGCGAGTCCTTGTCCTCGTCAATGGCAATGGTCTTCCACTCGGGATTGTTGTCCTCGCCGGCGTTGCCGGTCAGGTCGCTCGCGCGCAGGAAACGGCCGGGTACGAACTGGCCGTCGTCACGCTGCTCGAGCATGACCAGGTTGGGCATGTCGGTGTAGCGGCGGACGTAGTCAGTGAAGTAGCTGGAGGGGTTCTCCAGGTGGAATTCCTTCAGGATCACGTGACCCATGGCCATGCTGAGTGCGGCGTCAGTGCCCTGCTTGGGGTTGAGCCACTCGTCGGACAGCTTGGAGACTTCCGCATAGTCCGGGGTGATGGCCACGGTCTTGGTGCCCTTGTAGCGCACCTCGGTGAAGAAGTGGGCATCCGGCGTCCGCGTCTGCGGCACGTTGGAACCCCAGGCGATGATGTAGCCGCTGTTGTACCAGTCGGCGGATTCGGGCACGTCGGTCTGCTCGCCCCAGGTCTGCGGGGAGGAGGGAGGCAGGTCGCAGTACCAGTCGTAGAAGCTCAGGCAGGCACCACCGATCAGTGACAGGTAGCGGGCGCCGGCGGCGTAGGACACCATGGACATGGCCGGGATCGGCGAGAAGCCGATGATACGGTCCGGACCGTATTGCTTGGCGGTGTAGACGTTGGCCGCGCCGATCAGCTCGTTGACCTCGTCCCAGCTGGAACGCACGAAACCGCCCATGCCGCGACGGGTCTTGTACTCGGCGGTCTTGGACGGGTCTTCCACGATGGAAGTCCAGGCCTCCACCGGATCACTGTGCTTCTGCTTCGCCTGACGCCACAACCGGATCAGGTGCTTGCGCATCAGCGGGTACTTGAGGCGGTTGGCGCTGTAGATGTACCAGGAGTAGCTGGCACCCCGCGGGCAGCCACGCGGTTCGTGGTTGGGCAGGTCCGGGCGGGTGCGCGGGTAATCGGTCTGCTGGGTTTCCCAGGTCACCAGCCCGTTCTTGACGTAGATCTTCCAGCTGCAGGAGCCGGTGCAGTTCACGCCGTGGGTGGAACGCACGATCTTGTCGTGCTGCCAACGCTGGCGATACGCGTCTTCCCAGTCACGACTCTGTTCATAGGTCGTGCCGTGGCCGTCCGAGAACGGCTCGCGCTTTTTCCTGAAGTAATTCAGCTTGTCGATGAAATGGCTCATGGTCTCTCTCCAGACACTCCTTGCGGCGCACGCTGAAGTGGGTTGGGGTGCGCCGCGCCGTAATTCGATACAAGGCCATTTTGCGGCTGGGAAAAGTGAAAATCTGCGGGGTTACCACGAGATAGACGGCGATTACCCAGTAGGGGGTAGGGGGGTGTAATCCGGCTGGGGGGGATGGGGTGCGATGGTGAGGAGTGAGGAGGTGAGGGCTAGCCTTCTGTATTGGTGGCAAAAGCGTGAATGAGGGGGGGGAGCGATAAAGCACAGTTCTACGTACAGAACATCCCCTCTCCCCTGCGTGGGAGAGGGCCAGGGAGAGGGGGTGCGCCGAGAGGCGCCCTGAGACTATACCCGGTATCGAAAATTACCACCGAGGCTACCGCCTCGGTCCCCCTCTCCCCAAAACCCCTCTCCCAGGGGCGAGGGGCTCAAAAGCGAAAGCCGCGAGCCATTTTTACCAGTTGTTTCTGTGACTCCATAAGCACGGTTGGGCTGAGCCTGTGAAGCCCAACAGGTCGCTCCCCGTATTTTGTTGGCCTCTCTTTGTCAGTCCCCCAACCAACCGGTAGCTTTCGTTCGATTGGGCAATGGCCTACGGCTAAGCCTTCTAGTTGACAGAGTTATAACAAAATGCAAAGGTTACCACCGCTTGATTTGTCAGTATGTCAACGAAAAACCAAGGATGGTTAATATGGGTACGGAAAACACCCAACGCGTTCTCGCCCGCTATACGACTCCGCAGTTTCGCCACGACCCATTGGGCTCTCTTATCAAGCTTATGGGGTTGCAGGATGTAAAAGATGAAATTCGAGCCAATGCATCCACGGTATTCCCCATACTTTGTGGAATTATGGTTTACCGGCACCTGGATCAAAAACACCGGTCCGAGATCAACCGCTCCATCATCAACGATATCCCTCGAAGTCGCCTTACAACAAAATTGATGGGACTGGTGGGAGAGCTCTCCCGTGACTACAGCATCTATGCATGGAGCCTCACCGACAAGGAACTGCGAGCCTCCCTGGAGCGCAATAAAGGGATGGCTGAGACTCTCGAAGCAATCGGCGTCAGCACAATTTCTGCACCGTCGGTAACTTCTGTCGCAGCTGTTTTATATGATACGGCAAGAACGGGCGCCAAGGCCCAGGCAGCCGCTACGGTTAGAGAGGCAACCTCTGCTTCCCGGGTTGTGGATCTAGCTGAAAGGCTGGGTATTTCCAGTACAACCGCGCGTGGTCTCGGGCTTTTAACGGTGGCTGCTCTTGCGGCACTGGCATTGATGTATGCCAATGCTTCGGCCAACCAGGAGCGGGCAAAAAGGGAATTGGCACTGCGTAACCTCCTGCGTCTAGAGGACTGGTAATGGCGGTCTTTACTGTAGGCCTTCTAGTACTGCTGCTTTTGGGAGGAGGGCTTTGTCTACTGACGCTCCGTGAAGTCATGGTGTTGCGCCATTCTCCGGAAAGTTATTCGCTTAAGGATAAACTCCGATTTTGCCTGCTATACAGTTATATTGCCTCCGGGCTTATTTATGCGCTGCTACGGATAGCGGGTTTGGATATTAGCTGGTTGTATCAGTTTCTGGTCATGCCGGTACCGATGCTCATTTACTACAGTGTGATGCGCGCGTTTATTCCCTATCAAGGCGAGGAGGATGCCGCCCGCAGTACCAACCCTGATGATTCTGCCGAAATCAATTCGGCGTCTTCGCGCAATGATTCCTAAAGGCTCTATCACATTGAACACCATTACTTCTTTGCAAATATGGCAAATAGTATCAGCCGTAAGTTAAAAATAAGGTATCGTCGGCCACTATGATACGGGTACAGCAGTTTTTTCCTGTCGTCCAATGGATCTTTATCCTGGCACTGGTTTCGTATATGCCGCCATTGTCGGCTAAGCAAAATACAACGAACCTACAGCGGTCTTTGGATTCGCTCTCGGGGCGGGTAATCAATCATACCTATATCAGCCCTTCCGGGCTGCAGTCCTGCCAAATTCCCGAAAGAGTCTTTGAGGATCCGGAGAATAATTTTCTGGGAGATCATTACAGCCAGTACTATGAGAGTTTGTCACTGCATACAAAGATGGCATCTGCGACCGTCGACAATCTGTTTTTGATAGAAAATGTCAGTCGCGCCCGGGTAGGTCACGGAGCGATAGCACAGGTGCATCCGGAAAAAAGTATCGACGAGCAGTTGCGGGAGATTGTGCAGAGAATTCAGACCTCATTCCTGGAGGAAGGGCTGGCGCTGAATCAAAAAGTTGTGAGAGAGGAAGCTATTCAGCTGCACGGACTTCCGGCCAGGCTATTGGTCGCCGAGGTTTCGCTCTCGGCCGAGGATCATCAGCGCTATGGTCATTTAGTGACGATTGCGGGAGGTAATGTCTTTACTTTGGACTATATGCCTTTGCTGGTGCCCAAAAATGTGGAGATGGTGTCCGTTAAAACAATTCAGGACTCATTGCTTGAATTAGCAAGCGGCTGTCACTTCAAGGGCGGACCCACGCCAGGTTCTGAATCATCGACGCTTATTTAAGCTTTTTAATAGTCCACCGCCTGGTGGCCTACAGAGAGCGAGCGGTGCCACTTTGCCGCACAAGGCGCAGTGGGTGGAACTGCCGCTCCCGCTAACGTTTCCTTACCCCAGATAGCACAGAAGGTGGCTTGGGCTGAAATCGCGCAGTCCAGCAGGTCACTCCCCGTGGATTGTTGGGCATCCTTCGTCGGTCCAACTTACGATTCTGGGTTTCCCAAGTCTCCAGCCCGTTCTTCACGTAGATTTTCCAGCTGAAGCGGCCAGTATTGTTGACGCCGTGGGTGGACCGCACAATCTTGTCGTGCTGCCAGCGCTGGCGATACGAATCTTTCCAGTCACGACTCTGCTCGCAAGTCGTGCCGTGACCGTTCGAGAACGGCTCGCGCTTTTTCCTGAAGTAATTCAGCTTGTCGATGAAATGGCTCATGGTCTCTCTCCAGACACTCCTTGCGGCGCACGCTGAAGTGGGTTGGGGTGCGCCGCGCCGTAATTCGATACAAGGCCATTTTGCGGCTGGGAAAAGTGAAAATCTGCGGGGTTACCACGAGATAGACGGCGATTACCTAGTAGGGGGTAGAGGGGTGTATTCCGGCTGGGGGGGGGATGGGAGGGAGTGGTTAGGAGTGAGGAGGTGAGGGGAGGCATGCTTGGGCGGATGCAACAAACCTGATTGAGGGGGTTAGCGTTTGTTTAGCCACCGCCGTTTGAACAGAACATCCCCTCTCCCGATCCGGGAGAGGGCCAGGGTGAGGGTGGCGCTGGAAGCGCCTGGACAATATCCCCCTCACCCCAACCCCTCTCCCCGGAGGGGCGAGGGGCTCAAAGGTGCGGCCGGGTAAGTTGGTTGAGGGCGTAGCGTTTAGGCACCGCCATCCGCAAGGAACATTCCCTCTCCCCTCCGTGGGAGAGGGCCAGGGTGAGGGGGAGCGCCGTGAGGCGCCGAGGACCTGTCATTGCAAAAGTCTTATCTGGCGAGGCTCCCGCCTCGGTCCCCCTCACCCCAACCCCTCTCCCGCGGAGGGGAGAGGAGCTCCAAGGAGAGAGCGGAGAACCATGATCACCGAACGTACCTATGACTCCACAAGCTGGATAAGGAGGCACAACACCAACCGCTTCCCCTCACTCCTCACCTCTATACCCCCATCCCCAACGGCCGGAGGTATCCCCCAGTTCTACCTAAGGGGTAGCCACCCGACTGCACCGGGGTATTTTGACTTTTATCAAATCTCAAAAATGACCCCCCATGAGGTAATCGATACCGAATCAGCTAGTCACGACGGGGGTTACCATCATGCTGAGCGAAAAAGAGTACAACCCGCCGAAAGCCCACAAAGCCTTGGCGATGTCGACCTTGGCCTTCACCACGTGCTTTGCGGTGTGGACCATCTTCTCCATCATCGGGGTCAAGATTAAACAGGAGCTGGGTCTTTCCGAGACCGAGTTTGGCCTGTTGGTCGCGACGCCCGTTCTGACCGGCTCTATCAGCCGTATCTTCCTGGGGATCTGGACCGAGCGCTTCGGCGGCCGGCTGGTCTTCACGGTTCTGATGCTGGCCACGTCCGTGGCTGTCTATCTGCTCTCATCGGTGGAAAGCTACGGGATGTTCCTGGTAGCCGCGCTCGGGATTGGTCTGGCGGGCGGTTCCTTTATCGTCGGGATTGCCTACACCTCCACCTGGTACGACAAGAAGCACCAGGGCACCGCCCTTGGGGTGTTCGGTGCCGGTAACGTGGGGGCCGCGATCACCAACTTCGGCGCGCCGTTCCTGGTGGTTGCCCTGGGCTGGCAGCAGACCGCCATCGTCTACGCCGGGGTTCTGGCCGCCATGGCGATCATCTTCTGGTTCCTGACCGAGAAAGATCCACAGCTCACCAAGCGTGAGGCGGAAGGTGGCGGGCACATTCCGTTGAAAGAACAGCTGGCGCCCCTGGCAAAGCTGCAGGTCTGGCGCTTCTCGCTCTACTACTTCTTTGTCTTCGGCGGCTTCGTGGCCCTGGCTTCCTGGCTGCCCCGCTACTACGTCGGTGCCTATGACATGACCCTTGAACAGGCCGGCATGCTGGCGGCCATGTATGCCCTGCCGGCTTCGGTCTTCCGCGCTCTGGGTGGCTGGATGTCCGACAAGTGGGGTGCCCGCACGGTGATGTACTGGACTTACGGTGTTTCCCTGCTGTGCCTGTTCATCCTCAGCTACCCGGAAACCCAGTACACCGTCGCCGGCATCAAGGGCCCGATCGAATTCTCCTTCGGTATCCCGGTAGCGCTGTTCGCCCTGCTGACCGTGCTCCTCGGTTTCATGATGTCCCTGGGCAAGGCCGCCGTTTACAAGCACATCCCGGTCTACTACCCGGACCACGTCGGCTCTGTTGGCGGTCTGGTGGGCATGATCGGTGGTCTCGGTGGCTTTGTACTGCCGATCACCTTCGGCGCCATGAACGACGTCCTGGGCGTCTGGACCAGCTGCTTCATGCTCCTGTTCCTGATCGTGCTGGTCTCCCTGATCTGGATGCACGTGGCCATCCTGCGCATGGAGCGTCGCCGCCACCCGGAACTGGCAACCGAGGAATATGCCCAGTATCTGCCTGAGATCCAGCTGGATTATGGCAAGGAAGGCGGTGAGAAAGCGCAGCCTGCCAAGTCCGGGGATTCCAAGAAAGGCGGACACGGCACCGGAGCACACGCGGGCGCCTAGTCCCATACAGGGCCCGGGATCTGATCCCGGGCCTGCAAAAAGGCTTGATCAACAGGTAACTGAGAGATAGAAACCATGAGTGATATCAAACACTGGGATGTTGAAGATCCCAAGTTCTGGGAAGACGAGGGAAAGAAGATTGCCAACCGCAATCTCTGGATCTCCATTCCCAGCCTGCTGTGCGGCTTCGCCGTCTGGCTCTACTGGGGCATCATCACCGTACAGATGCTCAACCTGGGGTTCCCGATCCCCAAGGCCGAACTGTTTACGCTGACCGCCATCGCCGGTCTCACCGGTGCCACGCTGCGGATCCCCAGTAGCTTCTTCGTCCGCATCGCAGGCGGGCGCAACACCATCTTCTTCACCACAGCCTTGCTGATGCTGCCGGCTATCGGTACCGGCATCGCGCTGCAAAGCAAGGAAACCCCGCTGTGGGTGTTCCAGGTGCTGGCCTTCCTGTCCGGTATCGGCGGTGGCAACTTCGCGTCTTCCATGTCCAACATCAGCTTCTTCTTCCCCAAGAAGCAGCAGGGTCTGGCCCTGGGGCTGAACGCGGGCCTGGGTAACGCCGGTGTCACCACCATGCAGATCCTGGTGCCGCTGTTCATGACCTTCGGTATCTTCGGTGGCGAGCCGATGATCCTTGAAAACGGCTCCGGTACACTGATCGGCAAGATCCCCGCCGGCAGTGAAACCTGGATCCAGAACGCCGGCTATGTCTGGTTGCTGTTCCTGATTCCTCTGGCCGTTGCCGGCTGGTGGGGCATGAACAATATTCGCACGGAAGAAGTGTCACCCAACATCGGTGGCCCGGTGAATGCGTTCTCCAAGATCACCGGCATGCTGCTGGTGGGCTTCCTCACCGCCGCTGTAGGCCTCTACATCATCCTGCCGCAACCGGTGGGCATGGGCGCGCCGGACTGGGCCAAGTGGCCGGTCATCGCCGGTATCCTGTTCGGTACCGTTATGCTGCTGAAGATGATTCCGGGCGAGATCAAGCCCAACCTGCAGCGCCAGTTCAAGATCTTCTCCAACAAGCACACCTGGGTCATGAGCATCATCTACACCATGACCTTCGGCAGCTTCATCGGCTTCTCCGCCGGCTTCGCTCTGGCCATCAAAGTGGTCTTCGGCTACCAGCACCTGATGGTGGGTGGCGTCATGACCCATGACACCGCCAACCCGGCCGGCCCCTCCGCGCTGATGTACGCCTGGATGGGCCCCTTCATCGGCGCGCTGATCCGTCCGGTGGGCGGCTGGATTGCCGACAAGGTGGGTGGTGCCCTGGTAACCGGTATCGTCGCCGCAGTGATGATCGCCAGCTCCCTGGGTGTGGCCTACTACCTGCAGCTGGCCTACGCCTCTGCGACTCCGCAGGACTACTTCGTACCGTTCCTGCTGCTGTTCCTGGTGCTGTTCGCGGCCACCGGTATCGGCAACGGCTCCACCTTCCGCACCATCGCCATGGTGTTCCCGAAAGAGCAGGCTGGTCCCGCTCTGGGCTGGACATCAGCGGTCGCCGCCTACGGTGCCTTCATCATCCCGAAGGTGTTCGGCGAGCAGATCAAGGCCGCGGCGCCGGAAACCGCACTGTATGGCTTCGCCGTGTTCTACGCGATCTGCCTGGTGCTGAACTGGTGGTACTACCTCGGTCCGAAAGCCGAGTTCAAGAATCCCTAGTCGATCCCCGATCACAGGGATATTTCGCCGGCCTTCGGGCCGGCTTTTTTTGGTTCTTCGCACTTCAGCGTGAACGCTTTCGGATGCTTTTCTTCGCAGCCAAATAGAGTCCGTCATACCCGCGCAGGCGGGTATCCAGGGCGTTTTGCATCAAAGTTCGGTGTTTGCCGCTGTGGATCCCCGCCTGCGCGGGGATGACGGTTTAGGCTCTCGTGGCAGTGCAGATGGCGATGATCCTGAAACCCTGTCAGCGTTCACTCCAATCCGCGATGAATCTTCTTTTTTGTGTCGGGGGCCAAACGTCTGCCCCCCGATGAGTGGATCCTCCCTAATGTTGACCCAAATCACCCTCTGGTCGAAGCTTTTTATAGACAATGATTTAAAACCCTAATAATCAAAACGGTGCCCTCATGGAGGATCGGGAAAAGGCTCGGCTGATCAGCATTCAGGGGCTGCAAAGTCTGCTGGATGTGCTCACGGCCAAAGGCTACGAGGTTATCGGCCCGCGAGTGCGGGACGAGGCGATTGTCTATGACCGGGTGGAGCGGATCGAGGATCTGCCCGCCGGTTGGACCGACGAGCAGGCGCCCGGGCATTATCGGCTGAAACAGCGCGATGATGAGGCGCTTTTCGGCTATGCCGTGGGGCCGCATTCCTGGAAGCGGGATCTGCACCCGCCGCAGGTCCAGCTCTGGAAAGCCACCTGGGAAGGCGACCAGCTGCGTTTTTCCACCCCGGCCGACGAGCCTCCCCGCTATGCCTTTCTGGGCGTGCGGGCCTGCGAGCTGTCGGCCATCGCGATTCAGGATCGCGTGCTGACCGGTGACCGCTTCAAGGACCCCCACTACCAGTCCCGGCGGGAACAGGCGTTTCTGGTGGCGGTCAATTGCAGCGAGGCGGGGGGCACCTGTTTTTGCGATTCCATGGATACCGGGCCCGACGTGCGCCAGGGCTACGATCTGGTGTTGACCGAATTGCTCGAGGGCGAACACCGCTTCCTGATTCAGGCCGGTTCCGATGCCGGGTCCGAGGTTCTGGACGCCTTGCCGACACACCCGGCCACCAACGAGGACCGGAGCCACGCCACCGCCGTGGTGGACCGCACACGCCGGAGCATGGGGCGCGCGATGCCCGTGGCCGACATTCCGGCCCTGCTGCTGGACAACCTCGATCACCCGCGCTGGGATCAGGTGGCCGACCGCTGCCTGAGTTGCGCCAACTGCACCCTGGTCTGTCCCACCTGTTTCTGCACCACCATCGAGGACACCTCGGATCTGGAAGGTGCCACCGCCGAGCGCACGCAGCGCTGGGATTCCTGCTTTACCGCGGACTTTTCCTACATCCACGGCGGCAGCGTCCGCCATTCCACCCGGGCCCGCTACCGGCAGTGGATGACCCACAAACTGGCCACCTGGGTGGAGCAGTTCGGCACTTCCGGCTGTGTGGGGTGTGGCCGCTGCATTACCTGGTGCCCGGTCGGTATCGATATTACCGAGGAAGTCCAGGCCATTCACGATGACACCACAACGGGAGTAAAGCGATGAAGGACATTGCCCAGCTCGTCAGCGAGCACCCGTTTTTCCAGGGCCTGGACAGCGAATTCTGCGACTGGGTCTGTGGCTGTGCCCGGAATGTGCGGTTTGATGCGGGCGAGTACCTGTTTCACGAAGGTGGGGATGCCGACTACCTCTACCTGATCCGCCACGGCCAGGTGGCCCTGGAAATTGCGGTGCCGGGCAAGGCGCCGGTGCGTTTCCAGACCCTGCATGACGGCGATCTGGTCGGCGTCTCCTGGCTGGTGCCGCCTTACCACTGGGCCTACGACGCCCGGGCCACGGAGATCACGCGGGCCCTGGCCATGGATGCCCGCTGTCTGCGAACCAAGTGTGATGAGGACGCTGCCCTGGGCTACGAAGTGCTCAAGCGGATGCTGCCGATCCTGATCGGGCGGCTGCAGGCGACACGCATGCAGATTCTTGATGTCTATGGAGCACCGGAACAGTGATGGGTGACGATCCCCTGCTGCCGGAACCGGTGCGCGTGCTTGGCAGGCATCGGGAACTGGAAAACACCTGGACCCTGGAGCTGGAACCGGGGCAGGACGGACGGCGGCCCTTTGTGCCGGGCCAGTTCAACATGCTTTATATGTTTGGCGTGGGAGAGGTACCCATCAGTCTCAGCGGTGATCCGGAACGGCCTGAGCGACTGGTACATACGGTGCGGGCAGTGGGCGCGGTATCAAAGCAGATCGCCGCGCTGCGGCGTGGGGCGAGCCTGGGTATTCGTGGTCCTTTCGGCACCGGATGGCCCCTGGCCAAGGCAGAAGGGTCCGATCTGGTGATCGTGGCCGGGGGACTGGGACTGGCGCCCTTGCGGCCGGCAATCTACCACGTGCTGAACCACCGCAACCGTTACGGCCGGGTGACGCTGCTCTATGGCACCCGCAGTCCCGGGGACATTCTGTTTCGCTCCGAACTGGAGCGCTGGCGGGGGCGATTCGATATGGAAGTGAGAGTGACGGTGGACCATGCTGACAGCAGCTGGCACGGCCGGGTGGGTGTGGCGCCCTCGCTGATACCGCTGCTGGATTTTGACGCCGAGGATACGGTCGCCCTGGTCTGTGGGCCGGAAATCATGATGCGTTTCACGGTCAGTGCCCTGCGGGATGCAGGGGTCGAGGATGAAGCCATCTACATTTCGATGGAACGAAATATGAAATGCGCCGTCGGTCATTGTGGGCACTGTCAATTTGGTTCTGCCTTTATCTGCAAGGATGGCCCCGTGTTGCCGTTCGACCGGCTGCGCGGACAACTCAGCCTGAAGGAATTCTGACATGGCAGTGAAGCGTCGAGAGCCGCGCCTGGCGGTATGGAAGTTCGCCTCCTGCGACGGCTGCCAACTGAGCCTGCTGGACTGCGAAGACGAGCTGCTGGACATCGCCGGCGCGGTGGAGATTGCCTATTTTCCGGAGGCGACCCGCGGCGCGGTACGCGGCACCTACGACCTCTCGCTGGTGGAAGGCTCCATCACCACGCCCCACGATGCCGAGCGTATCCTGGATGTGCGCCGGCGCTCGAAGACCCTGATCACCATCGGTGCCTGTGCCACCGCCGGCGGTATCCAGGCCCTGCGTAACTTTGCCGATGTGGAAGGCTTCCTGGCAGCGGTTTACGCCCATCCCGAATACATCGACACCCTGGCCACCTCGACGCCGATCGCCGATCACGTGCCGGTGAATTTTGAACTGCGCGGCTGCCCCATCAACAAACACCAGTTGCTGGAGGTGATCTCCGCCTTCCTCCAGGGGCGGCAACCGGTGACGCCGGCCCACAGCGTCTGTCTGGACTGCAAACTCAAGGGCAATGTCTGTGTCACCGTCGCCCATGGCACGCCTTGCCTGGGGCCGGTGACCCACGCCGGCTGTAATGCCTTGTGCCCGTCATACAACCGCGGCTGCTACGGCTGTTATGGGCCCAAGGAAAACCCCAACGCCCCGGCGCTCACGGAACGTCTGGAACAGCTGGGCATGGACCGCGCCGAGCGTCTGCGTTTCTACCGCACCTTCAATGCCTGGGCGGAACCCTTCCGCGAGGAGAGTGAACGTCATGAGTCGTAAGACCATTCGCGTCAATTACCTGGCCCGGGTCGAGGGGGAGGGCGCCCTGAACCTGACGATTCGGGACGGGCAGGTGAGCCAGGCCGAACTGCGCATCTTCGAGCCGCCGCGATTCTTCGAGGGGCTGCTGCAGGGGCGGGCCTATACCGAAGCCCCCGATATCACCGCCCGTATCTGTGGCATCTGCCCGGTGGCCTATCAGATGAGCTCGGTGCATGCGATGGAGAATGCCCTGGGGATCGAGGTCACCGGGCCGCTTCGGGCCCTGCGCCGCCTGCTGTATTGCGGGGAATGGATCGAAAGCCATGCCCTGCACATCTACATGTTGCATGCGCCGGATTTCCTCGGCTATGCCGGGGCGGTGGACATGGCAAAGGACCACCCCCAACTGGTCAAACGCGGCCTGGCCCTGAAAAAGGCCGGCAATGCCCTGATGAGCCTGGTCGGCGGTCGGGAGGTGCATCCGATCAATGTGCGCGTGGGGGGCTTCTATCGGGTCCCGACGGCGGAGGAGTTGGGGACGCTGGTGGAACCACTGGAACAGGCCCGGGAGGATGCCCTGGAAACCGTGCGCTGGACCGCCGGCCTGGATTTTCCCGCCGGCGACCGGGATTACCACCTGGTGGCCCTGCGCCATCCGGACGAATACCCTATGAATGCCGGGCGCATCGTTTCCAATCGCGGTCTGGATATTGCCGTGGAGGACTATAACGCGCATTTCGTGGAATCCCATGTGGCCCGCTCCACCGCCCTGCATTCGCACCTGCGCGAACACGATTGCTATCTGGTCGGCCCGCTGGCCCGCTACAGTCTCAACTTCGACCGTCTGACCCCGCTGGCACAGAAAGCCGCCCGTGAAGCCGGGCTGGGGGAAACCTGTTACAACCCGTTCCAGAGCATTGTCGTCCGGGCCGTGGAAGTTTTGCATGCCTGCGATGAGGCGCTGCAGATCATCGCCGGGTATCGGCCACCGGAGCAATCCTTTGTCACCAGCGAGCCCCGGGCCGGCGAAGGCTTTGGCTGCACCGAGGCACCCCGCGGCTTGTTGTTTCACCGTTACCGGATCGATGATGACGGCCTTATCCAGGAGGCCCAGATCGTACCGCCCACGGCCCAGAATCAGCCCAGCATCGAAGCCGACCTCAAGGTCCTGGCCGGCGGCTGGCTCGACCTGCCTGAAAAGCAGTTGAGGGAACGCTGCGAACAGACCATCCGCAATTACGATCCCTGCATTTCCTGCGCTACTCACTTCTTGAACCTGGAGGTGCACCATGAGTGAGGAATCCAAATCCATACGTGTGATCGGCATTGGCAATCCTGACAGGGGAGACGATGCCGTGGGTCGGGAAGTGGTGATACAGGCCCGCGATCAATTGCCCGAGCAGGTCAGCGTCCTGGAACACAGCGGTGAAGTGAGTGGTTTGATGGATTGCATGGAGGGCGCCGAAATCCTGTATCTGGTTGATGCCGCCGCCATGGGCCTGGAACCGGGCAGTGTGCGGCTGTTCGATGCCAGCACCAAACCTCTGCCGGCGCTACGCGGCGCCCTGTCGTCCCATGCCATGGGATTGAGTGAAGCGGTCGAGCTGGCCCGCTCCCTGGATATGCTGCCGC
This sequence comes from Marinobacteraceae bacterium S3BR75-40.1, assembly GCA_042862465.1. Taxonomy (GTDB): domain Bacteria; phylum Pseudomonadota; class Gammaproteobacteria; order Pseudomonadales; family Oleiphilaceae; genus JASTVH01. The sequence goes on from JASTVH010000006.1 coordinate 72,017, forward strand.
CGGTGTGCAAGGTGCTGGCGGTGGAGGCGGCCACCTTTGAAGCGGGTCATCCCTTATCGCAGCCGGTGGCGCAGGCGGTTCCCGAGGTGGTGCGCAAACTGGTAGCGGTGATCGGAAAGGAGGCTCAGCATGCATGAGACGGCACTGGTGAAGAACCTGATCCACAAGATTGAGGGGTTGGCCGAGCAGGCCGGAGCCGCGCGGGTACTGGATGTCTCGGTCTGGCTGGGGGCCCTGTGCCACATGTCGCCGGAGCATTTCACCGAGCACTTTCGCCAGGAGGCGGCGGGCACCTGTGCGGCTGACGCCCAGTTGCATATTGAAACCTCCGATGACGTGGATCATCCCAACGCCCAGGATGTGCTGCTGAAGAGTCTGGACGTGGATACTTCCGACGAGGCGGTCTGAGTATGGCGGGAGTCAGCGCGGTCGAGCCCGCTCAACGCTGGCGACTACAGGTGCGCGGCCTGGTTCAGGGCGTGGGCTTTCGGCCCTTTGTCTATCGCCAGGCTACGGCGCTGGGGCTTGCCGGCTGGGTGGGCAATACCGCGGATGGCGTGACCATCGAGGCCGAGGGGGACCCGCTGGCACTGGAACAGTTGCTGGTCGGCTTGCGTGAGCATCCTCCCGTGAGGGCCCGGGTCGGCGCCATCGAAAAAGCCATGCTGAGGGCGACGGGGCAGGCCCGGCGCTTTGCCATTCACACCAGTGATACCACGCCGGCTAGCCTTGCCCGGGTTCCCGCGGACTGGGCACCCTGCGACGCCTGCCTGCTGGAGATGCGGGATCCGTCGGATCGCCGCTACCGTTATCCTTTTATCAACTGTACCGACTGCGGTCCCCGCTATAGCCTGATCGAGGCTCTGCCATACGATCGGGAACGCACGGCCATGCGCCGTTTTGCCCTGTGCGAGGCGTGCGCCGCCGAGTACCACGATCCGGCCAGCCGTCGCTTTCACGCCGAGCCCAATGCCTGTCCCGACTGCGGGCCGCAGCTGGCTTTTCTGGCGGCGGACGGTTGGACTGTCGCGGGGCAGGAGGACGCGCTTCGGGAAGCTGTGGCGCGCCTGCGGGAGGGCCGGATTGTGGCGCTCAAAGGGGTGGGCGGCTTTCAGCTACTGGTGGACGCTGCCAACCCGGCTGCGGTGCAGCGCCTGCGAGACCGCAAGCAGCGTCCCCACAAACCCCTGGCGGTCATGATGGCGGATGTGGCGGTGGTGCAAAGTCGGTTGAGGCTATCGGAAGCGGAAACCACGTTATTGACCGGTCCGGAACGGCCCATTGTGTTGCTGCGAACGGAGGATCACGGCCTGTCGGAAGGGATCGCGCCGGGCATCGCGCAGCTGGGCGTGATGCTGCCAGCATCGCCTCTGCACGAACTGCTGATGGACGCTTTCGGCAGGCCGCTGGTGGCCACCAGCGGCAATCGCTCCGGGGAGCCTATTGCCATCGACAACGATGAGGCGGTGGCCCGACTGGGCGATATTGCGGATGGCTTTCTGGTGCATGACCGACCCATTCTCCGCCCGCTGGACGACTCGGTGGCACGCGTGGTGGCCGGTCGGCGCCAGATCCTGCGCCGGGCCCGGGGCTATGCGCCCCAGATCGACCTGCCCATCACCCTGAAGCCCGGCTCCCTGGCGCTGGGCGGGCATCTCAAGAACACGGTCGCCATGAGCACCGAGGGTGGGGTGGTGCTCAGCCAGCACCTGGGCGACCTGGATGACCCGGCCAGTCGCGCCGGATTCGAGCGGGTGGTATCGGATTTGTCGGGTTTCTTTTCCCTCTCGCCGGAACGTTGCGTTCACGACGCCCATCCCGACTACTACAGCAGTCAGTACGGCGCGCAGACTGGTCTGCCGGAAACCACTGTGCAGCATCATGTGGCCCATATTGCCGCGGTCATGGCCGAGCATGGTCTCAGGGAACCGGTACTCGGGATCGCCTGGGACGGCAATGGTCTGGGTGACGATGGCCATTTGTGGGGCGGGGAATTCCTGCGGGTGGACGCGACCGGTTACCAGCGCCTGGCCCACCTGAGACCGTTCCATTTGCCCGGCGGCGAGGCGGCCATGCGGGAGCCACGCCGCTGTGCCCTTGGGGTGCTTTACGAGTTATACGGTGACGCGGTGGCGACCATGGATCATCTGGCGCCGGTGGCGGCGTTTAGCCCGGCTGAGCGTCGCCTGCTGTTGGGGGCGATGAAAAAGGACATCAATGCACCGCAAACCACCAGCGTCGGGCGATTGTTTGATGCGGTGGTGGCGTTGGTCGGGTTGCGCCAGAAAGTGAGTTATGAGGGGCAGGGGGCCATGGAGCTGGAGGGCATGTTGGATGGAGGTGCACGAACGGCGGGTTATCCGTTTGAACTCCGAGTAACCGACTTCCCCCTGCAGCCAGAGACATACATCCCCTCTCCACCCCGGGGAGAGGGCCAGGGTGAGGGGGCAGTGTACCAGGGCGCCCCCTCACCCCATCCCCTCTCCCCGGAGGGGCGAGGGGCTTCAGAGTCCAAGCGCATTGGAGGGCGCTCAGAATTCGGAAAAGAATTCCCCTGGCAAATCGACTGGCAACCCGCCATCGAAACCCTCCTGAGCGACCTGGAAACCGGCCAATCACCGGCCCGGATAGCCCGCGCGTTTCATGATGGCTTGATAGATACCATAGTCGCGGTGGCCAAACAGGCAGGGGTGCCGCGAGTGGTTTTGAGCGGTGGCTGTTTCCAGAATGCCTGCTTGTTGGAAGGGGGGATTGTGGCGTTGCAGAGGGAAGGATTTGACGTGTTCTGGCCGCACGACGTGCCGCCGAATGATGGCGGATTGGCGTTAGGGCAGCTGTTTTGGACTTCAAGGTAGGTTGGGCTGACGAAGGAAGCCCAACAGGTCTCGGGTTCCATGTTGGGCTTCGCAGGCTCAGCCCAACCTACGGTGCATGACTTGCCCCCCAACCGTCATACCCGCGCAGGCGGGTATCCAGAGCGGGAGACACCCAACCTTGATGCCAATTACCCTGGATCCCCGCCTGCGCTCACTGCTGTCTGGGGAAATTTGAAGAGATTGCACCGATGGTCCAGCGTCTCCCGATGGCCGCGCCATAGAACCCCTCTCCCCACCGTGGGAGAGGGGTTGGGGAGAGGGGGAGCCGAGGCAATGCCTCGGCCGGATCTCAAGCGGGCATTTAGGGCGCCAATCGGCGCCTCCCCCTCTCCCTGGCCCTCTCCCACGGTGGGGAGAGGGGATGTATTGGTCATCCTCCGTGGACGAATCCTACCAATTTCCCCGAACAACGGCGCATCCGCTCGGACATAACGGTTGAGGACCACTCAGACAGATGGTATCTACGGCTAATACGTTCTAATGGGCGGCACCTGCGACCAGGGTGCAGGCTCGGAAAAATGGAACAACAGTGACATACACATTTCGTGAGGAAACCTTATGTGCCTAGCCGTACCCGGCCGGGTCATCAGCATCGAGGGCGATGATCCGCTCACGCGCACCGGTCGCGTGGATTTTGGCGGTGTCATCAAAACCGTCAACCTCGCCTACGTCCCCGAGGTGGAACTGGACGACTACGTGCTGGTGCATGTGGGCTTTGCCATTACGATCATCGATCAGGCCGAGGCCCGGCGTGTGTTCGAGCAGCTGGACAGCCTGACCGAGCCGGCTGCAGACGGGCAGGGAGAAGCCTCATCATGAAATACCGTGACGAATACCGTACCCCCGAAGCGGCCCGGCGCTATGCCGAGGCCATCGCCGCCATCACCACTCGTCCCTGGACCCTGATGGAAGTCTGCGGCGGACAGACTCATGCCATCGTGCGTTTCGGAATCGATCAACTGCTGCCGGAGCCAATTACCCTGGTGCACGGCCCGGGCTGCCCGGTGTGCGTGACGCCGATCGATTACATCGACAAGGCCCTTGAGATTGCCCATACCCCGGGCACCACACTCTGCACCTTCGGCGACATGCTGCGCGTTCCCGGCACCCGGGAGGATCTCGCCACCGCCCGGGCCCGGGGGGCGGATGTGCGTATTGTCTATTCCCCGCTGGAAGCCGTGGAGATCGCGCGGCAGGCGCCGGAGCGCCAGGTAGTGTTTTTCGCGGTGGGATTTGAGACCACGGCGCCAGCCAACGGTATGGCGGCGTTCCAGGCCCGCCGTGAAGGGGTGCGGAATTTCTCCCTGCTGGTCTCCCAGGTCCTGGTGCCGCCCGCCATTGAGGCCCTGCTGGATCGACCCGGCAACCGCATCCAGGGTTTTCTGGCGGCCGGTCATGTCTGTGCGGTGACCGGGTACGAGGCCTATGAGCCCCTGGCCCGGGACTACGGCGTCCCCATCGTGGTGACCGGCTTTGAGCCCCTGGATATTCTGGAAGGGGTCTATCACTGTGTGCGCCAGCTTGAAAATGGTGAGAGCCGGGTGGAGAACCAGTACAGCCGCGCGGTCCGTCGCCCGGGCAACCGCGCCGCGCAGCAGGTGATGCAGGCAGTCTTCGAGGTGGTGCCGCGCCAGTGGCGGGGCATGGGGCAGATCCCGGCCAGTGGTCTGGGGTTGGCGCCGGCCTATCGGGACCTGGATGCCGAAACCCGCTTCGGGCCCGTGGCGCTGCACGAAAGTGAATGCAGCGAGTGTGTCAGCGGCGCGGTTTTGCGGGGCGAAGTGCGTCCCGACCAGTGCCCCGCCTTTGGCAAACGTTGCACCCCGGAGCATCCGCTGGGCGTCACCATGGTGTCCGAGGAGGGGGCCTGTGCCGCCTATTACCGTTACCGCAGGAGATTGGCTTGATGCAGGACGAAACCGGTGTGAATTGTCCGTTTCCGTACAACGAGCGCGAAACCATCAAGATGGCCCATGGTGGCGGCGGGCGCCTGATGGCGCGATTGCTGGAGGAGGTTTTCCGGCCGGCCTTTGCCAACGCCTGGCTGGACCGCCAGCACGATGGGGCGGTTCTGGAAACCACCACATCCACGGCCATGACCACGGATTCCTATGTGGTTCAGCCGCTGTTCTTTCCCGGCAGCGATATCGGCAAGCTGGCGGTTTACGGCACGGTCAACGATCTGGCGATGTGCGGGGCCCGTCCGGAGTATCTGAGCGCCGGTTTTATTCTTGAGGAAGGTCTGTCGCTGGCGACGCTGCGGCGCGTGGTGAACTCCATGGCCGAAGCCGCCCAGGCTGCCTCCGTCAGCATTGTTACCGGCGATCTGAAAGTGGTGGAGCGGGGCAAGGCGGACGGGCTGTTTATCAACACGGCCGGCGTGGGACGCGTGCTGGCATCGACTCCCGTGGGCCCGGAACAGGTGCAGGACGGTGACCGCATCCTGCTGAGCGGTGATATCGCCCGTCACGGAATCGCGGTCATGGCCGCGCGGGAAAAACTGGAACTGGAATCTGCCATTGAGAGTGACTGTGCCGCGGTCGCTGATCCGATTCTGACCCTGATCGAGGCGGGCATACAGGTGCATTGCCTGCGCGACCTGACGCGGGGCGGTTTGGCCAGCGCCCTGGTGGAAATCGCTGAAACGGCCGGACTCGCTGCAGAGATCGACGAGGCACGGATACCGGTGCGCGAAGACGTCTCTGCGGTGTGTGAACTCCTGGGGCTGGATCCGCTCCATGTGGCCAATGAGGGGCGGTTCATTGCCGTGGTGGCGGCGGAGGACGCGCAGCGTGCGCTGGCCATCCTGCAGGCCCGGAGTGTCAGCGAAGGCGCCACTGACATTGGCCATATCGAACGCGGCCGCCCTGGTCTGGTCACGGCCCTGAGCCCGATTGGCACCCGGCGGGTCGTCGACCGGCTGTCCGGAGAGCAGCTGCCCCGCATCTGCTGAACGTTGCTCTTTGAGTCTAAAAACATTGAAAAAACAAGGCGGTAGATCTGTGCTTCTGTGTGTTGATCTGAATCAATAGCCGACGATTAAATCATTGGTATAAGATGGTTGTTCAACATTTATTCAATAAGGAGTTCTATTGGCGCTTTAAGGAGACGTTGACTATTCCCGAGCATGTTTGAACCGCTCGCCTACGTTTCGGACCTCGTCGGAGTCCGGCGTTCGGGGAACAAACAGCGCAGGAATAGGCAAGGAAAGCTTCCTGTCCAACCATCAAGTCCGCATTCTGATCGTTGTCCGCGCCGATGCTCTGGTGCCCCGGGAGGGTGCTGCACGGGTCTGGTATGACTGACGGCGCAGCCACCTTCCAGGGAAAGGAGGGAAACATGTTCCAGCGTATCGTCGTCCCTTTGGACGGTTCTTGCCTGGCCGAGTGGGCCTTGCCACATGCCATCAGCCTCACCAAGGCCCTGGGGGCCCAGTTGGTACTGATGCGTGTCATTCAGCACGAGGACACAACGACCAACGGCTATCCCGCTGATCCGGTGGCCTGGGAAGCGGTCCAGGCCGAAGCGGATGCCTATCTGGACAATATGGCCTCTCGTCTGGGCGGGCTGGGCCTGGACGCCGAAACCATCACCCTGGAGGGGGAGGCGGTCGACCAGATCATCGACTATGTCCGCTCCGACGGCAACACGCTCCTGGTCATGACCAGCCACGGCGTGGGCGGCATCAGTCATTACATGTTGGGCAGCGTAGCTCACAAATCCGTGCTTCAGGCCCATGTGTCCTTCCTGCTGGTGCGGGCCTTCAGCGATCAGTGCGGTCCCCTGGAAGAATACCGCTACAACCGGATCGTGGTGCCCCTCGATGGCAGCACGCGGGCGGAATGTGTCCTTCCCGCAGTGGAAATGCTCGCCCGCTACAGCGAAGGCAATATCACCCTGGTATCGGTGGTGGAGGCCTTCACCAAGCACTTTGAACTGCCCAGTGACGATGCCCGACTGCCGGTGCTGCAGGAGCTGGACAGCGAGCAGCGCCTCAAGGCGGAACAGTACCTCAATGGCATTGGCGACCGCTTCCGCAATGAAGGGCTGCAGGTGCAGTCTCGGGTGGAAGTGGAGGAATCGCCGGTCACCACCATCTGGGACCTGACCCGCAAGGATAAGACCGATCTTGTAGTCATGGCCGCCCATGGCCATACCTGCGTCAATTTCTGGCCGCTGGGTGCCTTGCCCCTGAATGCCCTGGTGTATGGCGAGTCCCCCCTGCTGGTGCTCCAGGATCTGGAACCCCACGAGATTGAGCCGACCTTTGCCGAGAAGGCCGCGAGGGAAGTCTGGGGACACTGACAGTCAAGGCGGAAAGGCCATGGAAACACAAAAAACCCAATTGCCCGCCAAGAGCCCGGACGCGGAAATGGCGGGTGAGGCCAGCGGCGATCAGCGCCATCCGGAACTCGCAGTGATCGGTCGGGGTAGCCGGGAAACCTACCGGCCCATCAAGGAAACCCTGCAACGCTATGCCCGCAAGCTGGACCGGGTGCACAAGGACATTTTTACCTTACGGGCCAACCCCTCTCTGGCGTCGCCCTGGATGGACTGGTATGCCGACAACGAATACCTGATTCGCCGGGTCCTGCGCATGCTGCGGCGCGACCTGTCCGCTGATTTCCTGAAATACCTGCCGGTGCTGCGGGAAGGGCCGGCAGCCGGTCAGCCCCGGGTGCAGGAGGTGGCGCGCCTGGCGCTGGAGCGGAGCGAACAGCGTTACGATGGCAATGTCCTGGAAGCTCTGGTGCTGGAATATCGGGACAGCGCCCCCCTTAACACCGCTGAACTCTGGGCTCTGCCGCTGTTGCTGCGCTTCCGGGCCCTGAGCCTGATCATGGAAACCGCCCAATCCCGTATTGCTGACCTCAATGCACGGGACACCCTGCAGGGGATGGTGGACATTCATAGCCGCGACGTGGTCGCCGACGGGGTCTGGACGCTGCACCGCCTGGAGCGGGCGGACTGGAAAGGTTTTTTCGAACGGACTTCCCAGGTGGGGGCTCTGCTGCGCCGGGATCCTGCGGGCGCCTATGCGCGCATGGATTTTGAATCCCGCGACCGTTACCGGACCCAGGTGGAGAAGCTGGCCCGGCGTTGCAACCAGGATGAACTGGACGTTGCACGCACGGTACTCGACATGGCCGAAGCGGGTGGCCAGGCCAGCACGGAGCTGTTGGCTCGCGGTGCGCTCACCCATGTGGGCTATTACCTGGTCGGCGAAGGGCGTCCCAAACTGGAACAGCAGCTCGGCTATCGCCCGGATACCCGTGTTCGTTTCAATCGGTGGCTGGAGCGTTATAACCAGTCACTGTATTTTTCCGTCCTGTCGCTGGTGGCCGCTGTGCTGTTTGCGGTGCCCACCGTGTATGCCTGGACCACCGGCAGTCTCTGGCAGGCCCTGCTGGCGGCCCTGATTGTCTGGATACCGGCCGGTGTCATCGCTTCCATCGTGGTGAACTGGCTGGCTACGCTGCTGGTGCCACCGCGGGTGCTCCCCAAACTGGACTTCACCCACGGCATTGATCCCCAGCATCAGGCCGTGGTGTGCATGGCCGTATTGATTGCGCGCGAGGACGATATCGATGGCGCCCTGGATCAACTGGAGCGCCACTACCTGGCCAATACCGACCGCTATCTGCGCTTCGGCCTGCTCACCGGCCTCTTCGATGCCAACCAGCAAAGCACCGAGCGCGACGAGGCCCTGCTGGAACGGCTGCGAGAGGGTATCAACCGACTCAATACCCATTATGCGAAGCGGGACGTGGAACCCTTCTTCTGGATGCACCGTGGACGGACCTGGAATCCCCAGGACGGTCTCTGGATGGAATGGGAGCGCAAGCGCGGCAAGCTCACAGAGTTCAACCGCTTTTTGCTCACGGGCGAAATGGGCAGTTTCGTGGACGGGGCCGGGGAGCGGGAAAAACTGCGCCAGGTGCGCTACGTCATCACCCTGGATGCGGATACGATCCTGCCGGTGGGGGCGGCCAAGCGCATGGTCGGTACCATCGCGCACCCGCTTAACTATCCGGTATGGGATACGGAAACCGGGGAGGTACTGTCCGGTTACAGCATTCTTCAGCCTCGGGTCGAGATCAATCCCATCACCGCGACCCGTAACATCTTCACCCGCATTTTCTCCGGCGATCGCGGACTCGATCTCTACACCCTGGCGGTCTCCGAGGCCTATCAGGACATGTTCGGCGAGGGCATCTTCACCGGCAAGGGGCTTTACCACGTGGCGGCTTTCGAGGCGAGTCTGCGCAATGCCGTGCCCGAAGGCGCCGTTCTCAGTCATGACCTGTTCGAAGGTATCCACGGGCGGGCGGCCCTGGTCAGCGATGTGGTGATGTACGAGGATTATCCACCAGAGTATCTGGCCTATGTCCGGCGTTTGCATCGCTGGGTGCGGGGGGACTGGCAGTTGCTTCCCTGGTTGCTGCCAAAGGTGCCCACCGAGGATGGCAGCACCCGGCCCAACCGGCTGGATGCGTTGCACCGCTGGCAGTTGGGCCACAACCTGTTGCGCAGTCTTCAGGGCCCCTGGCTGATACTGCTGCTGGTCGCGGGCTGGCTGGTGTTGCCGGGCTCGGCGCTGGTCTGGACCCTGCTTGGGCTGATGGCCCTGATGGTACCGACGATTACCGGGGTGGTGGGCATGGCCCACGCATCGATTCGCCGCCGCCGGTCGGCCGAGCACATGCGCAATCTCAAGGGGGATCTCAAGCGTTGGCTTCTGGCTGTGGCCTTCCTGCCCCAGGAGAGCCGGGTGACGCTGGATGCGATTGTGCGGTCGCTGTATCGCAACTATGTCAGCCATCGCAAACTCCTGGAGTGGACACCCGCCGCGATGGATGCCGGTCGCAGCCTCGGTTTCACGGCCTTGCGATACTGGCGGGCGATGTGGATCGGCCCCGCACTGGCGCTGGTGGTGGGCCTGGGTGTGGCCGCAGTGTCGCCGGAGGCGTTGATAGGGGCCGCGCCGGTTCTCGCGTTGTGGCTGGCTTCGCCACAGCTGGCCTTTCTCAGTCGCCGGGACCGTCGACCACCCACCGAACGCATTCGGCCGGAAGATCGTACCCATCTGCGCCGCATTGCCCGGCGAACCTGGTACTTTTTCGAACGCTTCGTTGGTCCCGAGGATCACTGGCTACCACCGGATCATTTCCAGGAAGATCCCAAGGGCACGGTCGCTCACCGGACCTCGCCCACCAACATCGGCCTGCTGTTCCTGTCCAATCTGACCGCTTACGACATGGGCTACATCGATGCCCAGGAATTTCTCATTCGCTGCCGCAATACCCTGCGATCGATCGAGAAAATGCCGCGGTTCCGGGGGCATGTACTCAACTGGGTGGACACCCACCACCTGACGGTGCTGCCGCCCGCCTATGTGTCCACCGTAGACAGTGGCAACCTGATGGGCAGCCTGCTGACCCTGAAACAGGCCTGCCTGGACCTGGCTTCGGAAAAGGTCTGGGACTTTGCCCACTTCGAAGGCTTTCTCGACACGGTCGGGGTTCTGGAAGATTCCCTGGGCGACTATCCAGCCACGAAGCCGCAGCAGGCGCTGGCCGGGCAGCTGATCGAACTCCGTCAGCAGGTGATGGACGTGCGCCGCCGGCCCCGGCAGTGGCCCGCCCTGATCGAAGAACTGGCCTTCCGGTTGTCCACGCACCTGGATCCGGCGGTACAACGGGTACTGCGGGAAACCCAGGCATTGCCCTCGGACGTTCTGGCGGATATGCGTCTGTGGCTGGAACGGGCTCATCACCACATTCACCGAATGCGCCAGAGTCGCGACCGTTTTCTGCCCTGGTGGGCGGTTCTCAAACAGGCGCCGCGAATCCGGAAAGGGCAGGTCTCCGAAAAGTGTTATGAAGACTGGCGCGAATTGAAACGGCAACTGTTCCAAAGTCCCACCTTTGCCGAGCTGGCCTCGATCGAGTCGCGGCTGCTGCCGCTGGTTGAACGGCTGTCTTCCAGCGCGGGGACGTCGGACGAAGACGCCATGATGGCGGATTGGCTACGGGCACTGCCGGCACAGTTGGCCACCGCCAGCGCCGCCGCCGAGGATCTGATTCGCACTGCAAATGAGGTTTGTGCCACCAGCGAACGCCTGTTTGCCGACACAGACATGACCTTTCTGTACGACTCCGCCAAGCAGGTCTTCCGGATCGGGTATAACGTCGATCAGGGCCAGCTGGATGACAATGCCTACGATCTGCTGGCATCCGAAGCCCGCCTGGCCAGCCTGCTGGCCATTGCCAAGGGCGATGTGCCCGCCCGTCACTGGATTCATCTTGGCCGGCCGATGACCCAGGAGGGGGACCATACCGTGCTGCTCTCCTGGAGCGGTACCATGTTCGAGTACCTGATGCCCCAGCTGTACATGCCCGAGCCGGCCAACAGCCTCCTGGGACAGAGCGCGCTGGGTGCCATCGCCAACCAGATCCGCTACGGAGAACGCCAGAACATTCCCTGGGGCATCTCCGAGTCCGGGTTCTACCTGCTGGATGGGGCGCAGAACTATGCCTACCACGCCTTCGGGGCACCGGAGCTTTCCCTGCGGGCCGAGAAAGGCCCCAAGGAGCTGGTGATCACACCCTATGCCACCTTCCTGGCCATGCTATGGCGGCCCAAGGCGGCGTTCGACAATCTACGGCGTCTGGAAGAGCTGGGCATGCTGGGACGCTATGGCTTTTTCGAGGCGCTCGACTATACCGAGCGCCGCATGGACGTGGGCCAGCCCCATGCCATCGTCAAGAGTTACATGGCGCATCATCACGGCATGTCGCTGGTCAGTCTGGGGATCACCCTGGGGCGCTACAATGCGGTTTCGCGCTTCGCGTCGGACCCCCGTGTGCAATCGTGCCAGCTGTTCCTGCAGGAGCGGGTCACCGCTGACGCCGAATTGGAGTATCCGGTGATGGCCCCTGAGGAGGAACAGAAAGAGGGCTCTCAGGATGCGCCCATGATCATGCCCTGGGAAGAGTCGCCGGATACCCCGACACCGCACGTGCACCTGTTGTCCAACGGCCGCCTGAGCGTGCTGGCCTCCAGTCGTGGTGGCGGGTACAGCGGCTGGAAGGACTTCGCCCTGACCCGCTGGCGTCCGGACAGTACCCTGGAACCCTGGGGCAACTGGCTCTATCTGCAGGATATGGACAGCGACGACCTCTGGTCCATCTGCCGCGAGCCCACCAAGCGGCCCGGTCTCAAGGAGCAGGTGCGCTTTCACGCCCACGGCGTCGAGTATCGGCGCCAGGACGAAAGCCTGATCCAGTCGCTGGAAGTCACGGTTTCTCCCTGGCACGACGTGGAACTGCGCCGGGTGACCATCACCAATCACGGCCATCGCAGCCGGCGGTTACGCCTGACCTCCTATGCCGAGGTGGTGCTGGCCGATCCCCGGGCCGACGCCCAGCATCCCGCCTTCAGCAATCTCTTCGTTCACAGCGAGTTCCTGGCCGATCGCTCTCTGTTGCTGTTTGAGCGGCGCACACGGGATCCAGGAGCGGAATCGCCAGTTATGGGCGAGCTGATCATGGGCCTTTCCGGAGTGATGATGCCGGATGCCGTGGAGACCAGCCGCCTGAGTTTCCTGGGCCGTTTGGGGCACACCTCTAGGCCTGCGGCGCTGAATTACCCGGAGGCGTTGGAAGGCAATCTCGGCTATGCCCTCGATCCCATCGCCTCCCTGCAGAAAACGGTCAAGATCAAGCCGGGCGCTTCGGTTCAACTGGCGTTCCTGCGTATCGCCGGGGACAGCCGCGCCGATGTGCTTAATACGGCTGAGCGGTTTGCCTACTGGCCCCGGGTGCAGCGCACCTTCGAGGAAGGGCGCATCCAGGTGAGCCGGGATCTGTGGCGGAGCAAGGTGGATGGCAATGACCTGCGGGCCATCAGTCTGCTGACCTCGGCGGTCCTGCATCCGCATTCGCGCCTGCGCGCGCCGGTCCCGGTCCTGTCCGCCAACCGTCTGCGCCAGGAGCATTTGTGGGGCGTGGGTATTTCCGGTGATTTCCCGATCGTGCTCATGCGTATCGGCCGCGATGCCAATGTGGAAACCGCACGCAGTCTGCTCAAGGCCCACGAGTATTGGCGCAAACGCAATATGAAAGTGGACGTAGTGCTGTTGAATGTGGGGGATACCGGCTACGAGGGGACGACCCAGGACACGGTGCGCAGGCTGCTGGCACAGACCAATGCCGAGGCCTGGGTCGGGGCACGTGGCGGAATCTTCCCGGTCACGGCCGATGCCCTGAGCGACGAGGAAGTGGTGCTCCTGCAAACCGCCGCCAATGTCATGATCGACGCCGCCATGCCATCGCTCTCCGCCGCGCTGCGTGCGCTTGATCGCAGTGATTCACCGTTGCCACGGTTGCCGGTGCGGCCCATTCACCTGCTCAGGTCGGAAGACAGGACCCCGCTGTCCCGTCCCGACAACCTGCGCTACGACAACGGTCATGGCGGCTTTACCCCGGACGGGCGGGAATACGTGATCGAGGTCGGGCCCCATCACACCACGCCGGCACCCTGGATCAATGTCATTGCCAACCGCGACTTCGGCTTCATCGTGTCTGAATCCGGGTCGGGCTACAGCTGGTACCGCAACAGCGGGGAAAACCGCCTGACACCCTGGCGCAATGACCCGGTTCTGGACGAACCCGGCGAGTGCCTGTACCTGCGCGACGAGGAAACCGGCGCACTGTGGTCACCCACGCCCAGACCGGTGCCCCATGAATCCACCTATGTAGTCAGTCACGGCGCCGGCTACAGCCGCTTCCTCCATCGTCGCCACGAAGTCGAAAGCGAACTGAAGTTCTTCACCACCCTGGAGGATCCCGTCAAGCTGGTGCAGGTGACCCTGCGCAATCGCTCGGGCCGGCAGCGGCGCCTGACCATGACCTATTACGCCGAATGGGTTCTGGGCACCCGTCGGGAAGTCACCCAGGGGTTCATCAAGCCGGCCTACCTGCCGGAGCATGCCGCGCTGATCGCGAGTAATCCCTACAGTCCGGAGTGCCCGGAGCAGATCGCCTTCCTCGCCTCCAGCAAACCGGCCCACGGCTACACCACCGATCGCAACGAATTCCTCGGGCATAACGGCAGCCTGGAGCGACCGGCTGCCCTGAAACGGGTGGGGCTGGCCAACCGGGTGGAGCCGGGACGCGACCCCTGCGCGGCACTCCAGGTGCATGTGGATCTGCCGGCCGAGGGGGAGGAGACGTTTACCTTCGTACTCGGCGCCGGCGAAACCTATGAACAGGCCTGCGAGCTGCTTTCCCGCTACCGTGATAGCGAACAAGTAGAGCAGGTCTGGGACGCCGTGCAGGGATACTGGGACCGTATCCTGGGAGCGCTGACCCTGGAATGCCCGGATGACGGTATTGGCTTCCTCTTCAACCGCTGGCTGCTTTATCAAAGCCTGGCCTGCCGCATCAACGGCCGGACCGGCCTGTACCAGTCCAGCGGCGCCTTCGGCTTCCGTGATCAGCTGCAGGACACCACCGCCCTGTTGCAGACCGCGCCCGAAGTCTGCCGCGACCAGATTCTGGCCGCCGCCGCCCGCCAGTTCCCGGAAGGGGACGTCTTGCACTGGTGGCATCCACCCCATGCCCGGGGTGTGCGGACCCGGATCTCCGACGATCTCGTCTGGCTGCCGTTTGTGGTCAGTGAATACCTGGCTGCTACCGGGGACGAGGCAATCCTGGACGAGAAGGTCCCTTACCTGGTGGGGGAACCCCTGAAACCGGAAGAACACGAGCGCTATGCCGAATACGGCTTCCATGGTGAAAGCGGCACCCTCTACCAGCACTGTGTGCGGGTACTGGAGCGGGCCAATCGTCGTGGTCCTCATGGCCTGCCGTTGATTGGCGGAGGTGACTGGAACGACGGCATGAACCGTGTCGGCGTAGGTGGCAAGGGTGAAAGCGTCTGGATGGCGTGGTTCCTGGTGACCACCCTGCGCCGGTTTGCCCCCATCAGTGAAAAGCGGCTGGATGCTTCATCAGCCCAGCGTTTCCTGAAACGGGCGGATGAACTGGCGACCGCGGTCAACGCACAGGCCTGGGACGGCCACTGGTTCCGGCGGGCCTATTACGATGACGGGTCACCCCTGGGATCGGCCGGGCAGAGTGCCTGTGAAATCGACGCCATCGCCCAGTCCTGGGCCGTGATTTCCGGCGCGGCGGATGAAGACCGGGCCGCTCAGGCCATGGGCGAAGTGGGCGAGCGACTGGTCCGGGAAGACCCGGGCATGGTGCTGCTGTTCACCCCGCCATTCCTGGGACGCGAGGAATCCGACCCCGGCTATATCGCCGCTTATCCTCCGGGCGTGCGGGAAAACGGCGGCCAGTACACCCACGCGGCCTGCTGGACCGGACTGGCGTTTGCCGGGCTGGGGGATAACGAACGGGCCGCCGCGGTATTGCGCTGCCTGAACCCCATCAATCACGGCAACAGCCCGGAAACCATTGGCCAGTACCGGGTCGAGCCCTATGTGGTCGCGGCGGACATCTATGGCGCCGAGCCCCACACCGGACGCGGCGGCTGGACCTGGTACACCGGCTCGGCCGGCTGGCTCTATCGCTTCATCCTGGAGGGGATTTTGGGCTTCCGGCGTGATCGCAACCAACTGACCATCAATCCCTGCCTGCCGCCGGAGTGGCCGGGCTTTACGCTGCATTACCGGTACGGGGAGAGTGTTTACCGGATTGTGGTGGAGCGTGAAGGGGAGGGCGAGGCTGTGCCTTGCCAGGTGAAATTGGTGGACGATGGGGCGGAGCATGAGGTGAGGATCAGTCTGGAGCGGGGGTGAGCTTTTCACGTTTGACGTTTCACGCCAAAAAAGCTTGCCCTGGGTGCTCAGTCTCCGGTCTCCCCTGTCTCCGAGGATTGTTGCAGAAATTCGCGGAATACATCCCCTCGCCCCACCGGGGAGAGGGGCTTTATGCCGCAACCTTGTGGGAGTTCCCCGGACAGCGGGTTGGGCTGACCAAGGAAGCCCAAGAGGGCCCCCAATGTGTTGGGCTTCGCAAGTGCTCCAGCAGGTAGATACCGTCTGTCTGAGGGTTCCTCAATCGTTAGGTCCGAGCGGATGCGCCGTTGTTCAGGACACTCGCACCGTACTCGATACCCGTCATCCCCGCGTAGGCGGGGATCCAGGGCGTTTTGCATCCAGTTGAGGTGGTTGCCGCTCTGGATACCCGCCTGCGCGGGTATGACGGTTGGGAGCAAGTCATGCACCGTAGGTTGGGCTGACGAAGGAAGCCCAACATGGTCCCTGAAGTGTTGGGCTTCACAGGCTCAGCCCAACCTACGGTACTGAGTGTCAACGTACAACACTATATCTCCACCACGTCCCCCACCTCCGGCACCTCCGCATTCCAGCCGAAACGCTCCTCCACATGCTTACGCATGGTATCGGACGCCACCGGTTCGCCGTGGGTGATGTAGACGGTACGCGGATCGATCTGGCTCTTGCCGAGCCAGGTGAGGATTTCCTCGTAGTCGCCATGGGCGGAGAGGGAATTGATCTGGTGCACCTCGGCCTTCACCGGGAAATACTGGCCGTGGATCTTGATCTCATCGAAGCCCCGGGCCAGCTTGTCGCCGCGGGTCCCGGGGGCCTGGAAACCGGCCAGGACGACGCTGTTGCGGCTGTGGGGCAGCAGCGTCTTGAGGTGGTGCAGGACGCGCCCACCACTGGCCATGCCGCTGGCTGAGACGATGATGCAGGGGTAGTGACTCTTGTTGAGTGCAATGGACTCGTCCACCGTGCGTACGTACTTGGTCCCTTCATCCATGATGGCGCACTGTTCTGCGGACAGTTTGTGCTCCTTGTGGTGACGGCAGAACAGCTCCGTGGCCGCTATGGCCATGGGGCTGTTGAGGTACACCGGCATGTCCGGAATCGCCATGGACTGCTTGAGCCGGCTGATGATGTAGAGCAGAGACTGGGCCCGGCCCACGGCAAAGGCCGGTATAAGGACGATACCGCCCCGGGAAGCGGTATCATTGATGATCTGCGCCAGTTGCTCTTCCGGGTTGGCCTCCTCATGCCGGCGATCCCCGTAGGTGGACTCCAACACCAGGACGTCCGCCTTGGAGAGCGGCTCCGGCGAGCGCATGACGAGATCCTCCTGACGGCCGACATCGCCGCTAAAGACGAGGGTCTGGCCCTCCACATCGATCCGGGCGCAGGCCGAACCAAGGATATGACCGGCCGGTGTGAAGGTCACTTCAAACGGCGCGCTGGGCGTGAATGGCTCGTGATAGTGAACCGATTGGAAAAATCCCAGGGCGTGCTCGGCATCTTTGATGGTGAATAGCGGTTGGGCCGGGGAGTGCTTCGAGAACTTCTTGCGGTTGGCGTAGCGGGCGTCTTCTTCCTGCAGATGGGCGGCATCGGGCAGCATGATTTCACACAGTTCGTGGGTGGCCCGGGTGCAGTAGATCTTGCCGTGGAAGCCCTTTTTGACCAGCGCTGGCAGATAGCCGCTGTGGTCGATGTGGGCATGGGTGAGGACAATGGCATCAATACTTCGGGGGTCAACCGGAAAGGGCGCCCAGTTCCGGCGGCGGAGGTTTTTTATCCCCTGGTAAAGACCGCAGTCCACCAGAATCCGGTGATTGTCGCTTTCCAGCAGATAGCGCGAACCGGTGACAGTACCGGCACCCCCCAGGAAGCGAAGCTGCATTGTCCGATCTCCTCGTTTTTTGTGGGTATTTCCAGCAGCTTACCGACAAAATAACGGCTGGCATAGGGCTTTTTCGATCACTCAGATCCAGGAGTGGTCGGGGTGCCCCGCGCTGTTGTTGGAACAGGGAGGGCGGGAGCGGTTGCTCAGGGCCATGAACAGCATGCACACGACCAACAGCCCGAACAGAATCATGAAGGCGGAGCTGCGCAATCCCGCCCAGGTATTGCCGATACCGAACAGCACCGGCAGGAAGAATCCGGTAAAACCGCCGCTTGCCACCAGGGCGCCTCCGGCCACGCCGATCCGGAGCGGGTATTGCGACACCAGCAGCCGCAACGTCGAGCCGGCGCCAAATCCCATGGCGGTGCCAAGGATGCAGACCAGGACCAGGAATAACGGCAGGGAAGTGGTCAGCGTCATGGCGATCTCCCCATGGATGCCCTGGACCACGAGGGAAGTGGGCGGATAGGAGAGGATGAACAGGCAGGCCAGGCTGATCCAGCACACCCAGAAATTAAGCCGGCGGGCACGGGTGCGGTCGGCGAGGTAGCCGCCGGGAATCTGGGCCACAGCCCCGGGTACCGTGAAGAACAGCGACAACAGACCGGCTTCTGCCAGGGGCACGTCGTAGTGCGCATGGAGGTAGTCGGGCAGCCAGAAGGCCAGGGCCAGGTAGCCGCCGAACACGAAGCTGTAATACAGGCAGATGCGCCAGAGACGCAGATCGAACACCAGTTCCAGGGCATTGCGGAAACTGGATCGTGGGTTCTGGCGCAGGTCGCAGTCGTCCTCGCCAAAGATGAACAGCAAAAAGGCCGCGAGGATCAGCATCAGGCCGTTAAAGAAGGGGGCCAGGTGCCAGCCAAAGGCGATCTCCATCTGCGGAACCACGATAAAATTGATGCCCGCGCCCATCATCCCGGCCCCGTAACAGCCCAGTGCCAGCCCGCGTCGGGTGGGAGAGCTGTAGCGGGCGACATAACGCACGCCGGCGCCGAACAGGCCCCCGGTCAGACCAAGGCCACAGCCGACCAGCAGGTATTCCAGATAGCTTTCGGCAATGGCCAGCCACACCAGAAAGGGCAGGAGCCCCAGCAGGCAGCTGATCATCACGCGCCGACTGCCCCAGCGTTCCGACAGCACCCCCAGAGGCAGTGACACCGCCCCTGCCAGGAGCATGGGTACGGCCATCAGCACGCCAAAGGCAAATTCATCCAGGACCAGGGTGTCCTTGATGCGCACGCCCAGAATCGCAAACAGCGTCCAGCTCGCGAACGCCGCCAGCAATGACAGTGTTGCCAGGGGCAGCACTGTCGGGACGGGCGAGACCTTTGGGGCCGTATATATCGTCATCGATGGGCGGTCTGGTCGGGTGTATGTCTCTCAATTTTTCGGCAGGCAAGGGGTTGCGTCAAAGGGGCATCAGAGAGAGCTACTGTGGGGATACGTAGATACCTCTAAAGAGGTATGCGGGCCTTGGTATTCGGGCTTTAAAGGCTGTTAGACTTCCAGTGCGCTAAACTGGTGTTAGTGTAGTGCGTCACCCTAATGGGCACTTATAGAGCCCCGTACAGCCACGAGCGCAAGGCGGGCCTCGCCGGGAATGGTCTGGGCCGCATTCGGACAGCCCTTGCCAAGAGGGCCAACGCGGCGATCGTGGCTGTACGGGGCTCCCTTCGGGCGAGCACCCCAGGGGCCATCTGCGGTGTTGCGCTTGCTTGACGTAGCGCCACCACGCCGGCGCAACCGCGCCTTGCAGCTGACCCCTGGGGTGCTCGCTATAAGTGCCCATTAGGGTGACGCACTACACTAGGACTCCGGCCATTTGGGCATGGTGCCGTGGTCGGTCCCCGGATTGGAATTCAGTCAAACTCATTGGCAGTGCATTCATGAAATTGACCCGAGGCTCCCTGGTCGTAAGAATCGGCGCCGTACTCCTGGCCATCAGTCTGGTGGCGCTGATTAATATTGCCGCATCGCTATGGGTATCCGAAGTGACGCGCGGGGATGCCTCGGCCATCAATATCGCCGGTTCGCTGCGCATGCAGGGATTCCGGGTGCTCTCCACGCTTCAGCGCTACCATGTCGACCCGACCGATCAGCTGGTTGAGGAGGTCTATAAGGAGCTGGGCAGTTTCGATCAGCGTCTGCACCGCTCGGTTCTCGTCAACGCGATACCGAAAGAGGAAGGGCATCCGCTGCGAAAACAGTTCCAGCAGGTGGTCAACAACTGGGAGCGGAACCTCAAGCCCCATATCCTCGACGTCATTCAGGACGACACCGTGGACCCCCTGCTTATGCGGCAGTCGGTTCAGTCTCTCGTGGACCAGGTGGACGCCATGGTCCGTTTGCTGGAGGAACGCACCGAATCGAAGATCCAGGTGTTGGGCCTGATCCAGGGCCTCAGTCTGGCCTTTACAGTGATCGTGGTGTTGTTCGCGCTGTACGATATGCGGGTTAATGTGGTGGTGCCCTTCCGTCGGCTTATGGACATGGCACAGGCGGTCAGTCGGGGGGATTTCAGCCAGCGCAGCCATTTTCGTGGCCTGGACGAGCTCAGCCGTCTGGGGGCGACCCTGGATCAGATGGCGGACGAGCTGGCCAAGATCTATGGCTCCCTGGAACAGCGGGTTCACGACAAAACGCGGGAGCTGGAGCGCAGTCACGAGGCGTTGCAATTCCTGCATGAGGCCTCCCGCTCCCTCTATAGCGCCAACGATCTTTGCGAAGGTGCGCTGCCACTGCTAAAACGCCTGGAAACCTTGCTGGAGGTCGGTCCCATCCGGCTCTATCTGCACGACAAGGAGTCGGGTGAACCCTTTGAGGCGCTGGCCACCATGCGTCAGGAGCGGCCTTTTTACTGCCGCAATCACGAATGCAGTGCCTGCCTGGTGGACCCGAAGCCGTTTGAAAGTGCGCCGGTCAGCGATTCCGAAGAGCGCCGGTTGTTGCTTCCGGTGCGCTCGGGCAATGTCCTGCTGGGGACGCTGGAAGTCTGGTTCCGCCGCCGTGATGATCTGGAGGCCTCCGCCCGGCGGATTCTGGAAACCCTTTCCGATCAGATCGCGACCACCATCGCCCTGCAGCGCGGGATGGCCGAACAGCAGCAGCTGACCCTGGCGGAGGAACGGGCCGTGATTGCGCGGGAACTGCACGACTCCCTGGCACAGTCGCTGTCCTACCTGAAAATCCAGGTGACCCGGCTGACTCGCCTGGAAGACATGCCGGATGCTGGGGAACGGCGCGCCGAAGTGGTGGAGGAACTGCGCACCGGGTTGAACAATGCCTATCGGCAGCTGCGCGAACTGCTCACCACCTTCCGGCTCAAGCTGGATACGCCGGATCTGCATACCGCCTTGCTGGAAACGGTGCAGGAGTTCTCGGACCGCCTCGAATTCCCGGTCAAGCTCAACTTTGACCTGCCGCAGCGGTCGGTCTCGCCCAACGAGGAAATCCACATCCTGCAGATTGTCCGGGAGGCTTTGGCCAATGTGGTCAAACATGCCCATGCTACAGAGGTCTGTGTGAATGTAGTGTTCGAATCGCCTCAGGTGGTGGTGTCGGTCACGGATAATGGCGTGGGTATCGACGAGAACAAGGAGACGCCCCACCACTATGGCCGTATCATTATGCGGGACCGCAGTTCGACCCTGGGCGGTAAGCTGAGCGTCCAGAACCGGACCGAGGGAGGCGTGGAGGTGCTGCTCAGTTTTGTGCCCAAGAGCCGCTACCTGATTTCACAGGCCTCATAAGAAAAAAGATCTTCACTCAACCTTTATAACAGGGAGCAACGCAATGACCGAGACCCCGGCTGCCGATTCCGCCCGCATCATCCTGATCGATGACCATCCCCTTCTGCGCCATGGCATCAAGCAGTTGGTGGAATTCGAGCGGGAGCTGGAAATCGTCGGTGACGCCAGCAACGCTGAGGATGGGGTGCGCCTGGCGGTGGCAGAAGAGCCGGACCTGATCCTGCTGGATCTCAACATGCCCGAGGTCAACGGTATTGAAACCCTGAAGCGCCTGCGGGATGAAGGCGTGCAGTCGCGGATCGTTATCTTCACCGTGTCCGACCATGAAGAAGACGTTGTTGCAGCCCTGCGGGCCGGTGCCGATGGCTATCTGCTCAAGGACATGGAGCCGGAAGAACTGATCGAGCGCCTGCGCGAAGCCGCCCTCGGCCGTATGGTGATCAGTGACCGCCTGACCGCGCTGCTGGCCCAGGCCCTGCGTTCCAATCAGCCGGAAACCCCGGAAGTCAGTGTCGACACACTGACCGGGCGGGAGCGGGAAATCCTGGCCCTGATCGCCGAAGGCCTGCCCAATAAGCTGATTGCCCGCCGCCTCGATATCAGTGACGGGACGGTGAAGGTGCACGTCAAGCACATCCTCAAAAAGCTCAATCTGCGTTCCCGGGTCGAAGTGGCGGTCTGGGCCGTGGAAAAGGGTATCAAGAAAACCTGAGCTGGCGAGGCAGGGCCCTCCCGTGACTGCGGGCGGGGCCGGAATCACCTGACTACTCCCAAAGGTATATCAACAGAAGCGGCTGAACGCGTTAGCCTGTGGGCCTGTTGCTATAAATCTGATCAAAGGTTCCCTGAAACCTGCCTAGTGGGGGAAAACCATGCCTGCTTCCGAGCATACGGCCACCCAGCGCCTGAGTGCCGGCCAACTGTTCCAGTACCCGTTCCGGATCTTTTTCCTCTCACTGGCGCTGCTGGCGGTGCTGGTGGTTCCATTGTGGGTGATGGTAGTTACCGGGACTCTGGACCTGCCACTAGCGATGCCGGGGTTGTTCTGGCACCAGCATGAGATGATTTTCGCTCTGCTGGAGGCGGCGGTCGCCGGATTCCTGCTGACGGCCGTCTGTGTCTGGACCGGTACGGAACGTCTGCATGGCGCGCCCCTGTTGGGGCTCTGGGGTGTCTGGCTGGCAGGCCGTGTAGCGCTTTTGCTGGGCAGCGGTTGGCCCGAGTGGCTGGTCTTCGGACTCAATCTGCTGTTCGTGCCCCTGGTCATGCTGGATGCCGGCCGCCGGGTTGTTCGCGTCCGCCAGTGGCGGCAGCTGCCCATTCTGTTGGTGCTGCTGTTGCTCTGGCTGATGGAACTGGGCTTTTTCCTGGCTCCGGCCGGACCTTATGCGGCGGGCGCCCTGATCATGGCGATGGCGCTGATGCTGATTATCGGGGGGCGTATTACACCCGCGTTTACGGCCAACTGGCTGAAAGGCCAGGGGGCGCAGCCGGGGCCGCGGATGAAACCTTCCATGCCGCTGGATCTGAGCCTGGTCGGGCTGATGGTGTTGTTGTTGGCCACCTACGTTCTGGATTTTGCGACGGGCGTGGTCGTTCTGGCGCCTATCGCGGCATTGGGCTGCCTGTGGCGCCATGTGCGCTGGCAGGGCTGGCGGATCGCCCGTGAGCCGCTGCTGTGGATTTTGCACCTGTCCCTGCTGTGGATTCCCGTGGCACTGGTCCTGATGGCCCTGGAGGCGGCGGGTTGGTACCCGAAAACGGTCTGGGTCCATGCCGCCGGCATCGGTGCCATGGCCGGCCTCATCCTGGGTGTGATCAGTCGGGTGGCACTGGGCCACACCGGACGCCCGCTCAAGCTGCCCGCCGGCATGGTCTGGGCCTTCGCCGCCATTCACCTGGCGGCGGTGGTGCGTGTGGTCACTGCCATGGGGCTGCTGTCCTGGAAAGCCGGCATTGATCTGACGGCGGTGTCCTGGGTGGTGGCCTTTCTGTTCTTCCTGGTGCGCTATACCGGCATTCTCTGTGGGCCGCGCGCCGACGCCAAGCCCGGCTGAGTCGTCATGGTATCGCAGTAACAGGCTGCCTTTACCGCAACAAATATGTCCTTTTGAAGCCCGAGAAACAAACTTTGGCCGTAAGGATGTCGGCGAGCTGCAAAAAGGCATAATCTAGTATTGCGCTGCCCCATTGAAGGCAAACAAGGTGTGGCTTGGGGGCAGCCGCGAGGCGCTGGTGCGCCGGCTACGGCGCGAGGGGAAGGATAAGACTCCTGATCGACAGGAGCCGAAAGGCGGTGTCTTATGGCAGCCAAGCAGGACTCTTCAGATTTTGAGTTGCTCGAACGCTTGCAATTGCAGGCGGAAAGACTGGACATGCTCAAGGCGCGGATCGCTGAGCTGGAGAAGGATTGTGATCAGCTGCAGACGACAACCAGCACCCTGAGCGAAGAAATCGAGCAGTACCACCATATCAAGCAGGAGTGGGACTGGTTCTTCAATAACTCCCTCGACATGCTGGTGGTGGCGGGTTACGACGGCTATTTCAAACGCGTTAATCCCGCCTTTACCAAGACCCTGGGTTACGAAGCCGGCACCCTGCTGTCCAAACCCCTGATTGAATTCGTCCATCCCGACGACGTCGACCATACCATCCAGGAGCTGCAGCAGCTGGAGCAGGGGCTGGACAGCGTCAATTTCGAGAATCGCTACCTGGACGCCGAGGGCGAATGGCACTGGCTGTCCTGGCAATGCCCGGCCTTGCGTCCCAATACCGACCTGCTTTACGCCATTGCCAGGGATGTGACCGCGAGCAAGCGCAACGAGGCGGACATGCTTTACCGGGCCCAGCACGATGCCCTGACCGATCTCCTGAACCGGGCTGCCTTCGAGCAGGAAGTCGAGGGGGCGATCGCGCGGGTGGAGCGGCAACTCACCGGGCAGTTGGCCTTGTTTCTGATTGATCTGGACCACTTCAAACCGATCAACGATACCTATGGCCATGCTGCCGGTGATCAGACCTTGCGGCAACTGGCGTCACGCTTCAAAGAGGCCCTGCGCCGTCATGAGTTCATCGCCCGTCTGGGTGGCGACGAGTTTGGCTGGCTGGCCGAGGCGCCTTCGGGTTTTGAAATTGGTGCGCTGGCCGAGCGTATCCTCGCCACTGTTCGT
This sequence comes from Marinobacteraceae bacterium S3BR75-40.1, assembly GCA_042862465.1. Classification (GTDB taxonomy): domain Bacteria; phylum Pseudomonadota; class Gammaproteobacteria; order Pseudomonadales; family Oleiphilaceae; genus JASTVH01. The sequence goes on from JASTVH010000006.1 coordinate 96,526, forward strand.
GAGCCCATTCTCCTGGAGGAAGGGGCTGTCTCCCTGGACTGCTGCATCGGCATTGCCACGTTTCCGGGAACGGCCAGCAGCGCCGAGGAGCTTTTCCTTCAGGCCGACAAGGCCATGTACAGTGCCAAGCGCGCGGGCAAGGGCCGGTATCTCCAGCACCTGGCGTGAGGTATCGGTCGTTTTGCGCACCCTCTAAAAGCGTAACCAGCTGCGCACCTTGACCACGAAACGCTCGGTGGGGCTAAGAGACTGCCGCTGGGCGAGAAGTCGTGCCAGCACGTCCGGCCGGTCGGTAATGATGTTGTCCACCCCCATGTCCACATAAACCGCCATTTCATCCGCGTGGTCGACCGTCCAGACATGGATCTCCTGATCGTTGCGGTGGGCCGAGGCAACGGTGGCCGGAGTCACCCGGTTGGCCCACAGGCCCACGGCGTCCAGGCCGCGACGATCAAACGGGCCAATGATGAATTGCGCCAGCAGCACCGACTTCAACCGGGGTTCCAGCTCTTCCGCCCGGCGCAGCATATCCCGCTGGGTGGAGGCGATGACGGTGCCTGAAAGCGCGTTCTTCTCGCGCAACAGTGCCACCACATCGCGGGTCAGCGCCTGTGGGCGCGGGGTGGGTTTGAGCTCGATATACAGATGCGCCCGGTCGCGCACGGTTTCGATGGCGGCCGCCAGGGTCGGCACCGCTTCCCCGGCGAAGTCGGGGCTGAACCAGCTGCCAACGTCCAGCTTCTGCAGTAGCAGGTCACCGATTTCGGCCATGCTCTTGTCCATCCCGAGAATGCGCCGCATATCCCGGTCGTGCCAAAGCACCAGGGTGCCGTCCCGGGTGCGTTGCACATCGATTTCGATATAGTCCGCGCCATCCTGGATCGCCTGCTTGATGGCGCTTAATGTATTTTCCGGCGCTTTCAGTGAACTGCCCCGGTGGGCCGTGATGGTCGGATATTGCTCGCTGTTCAGGGTCTGCAGAACTCCCGCGGTCTGCATCAGGGCCAGGCCGATCACGAGGATTTCCGCCGCCCACGCCCAGGGCCCCGTGTGGGGTGGGGGTGTCTCGTAAGGCGGTCTGGGCCCTGTTCCGGTTGCGCGGAGATAGAGGGTATCCAGTATCAGGCTGTAGCCGGTGATGCCCAGGAATGTACTGGCAATGGTCAATAGCAGGGAGCCGGCTATATAGGCGAGCATGGCCGGTACAAGGATGGTCAGGTCCTCCGGCACCCGCGTGACCAGCCATTGCCCGAACTGGTTAAACAGCAGGGCCACCAGGAGGGGCACCCCCAGTACCCACAGCAGCGAGCCGCCGACCAGACCGCTCAGGTGCCAGCGTTCGCCGGTGGTCAGTCGGGCACTGCGGCGGAGTGCTTCGAGCGGGCCAGTACGTTCCAGGATCATCACCGGCGTGGCCAGCAACCAGCGGACGAAAAGATGGCCGTTACAGATCAGCACGCCCAGTCCGGCCACGCCGGTGATCCCGAGAAACCACCAGAGCACCGGCGGCCGGGTCATGCGCAGGTAGGCTATTTCGTAGGGCGAAAGCAACGTGTTGAAGGCGACGGCGATCGTCACCACAAAAGGCAGGGCGACCAGGGCGTGAGCCGCGGTCTTGACCAGTGTGAGTCCCGCCAGACGGGGGAAGCGGTGGATCACCGTCCACAGTGCGGCCAGGGCGATACGGTAGTCCCTGCCGTCGCCGGCGGCCGCAATGATGATCATGCCGGCCTGCTGCAGTGTGGTGAGCAGCAGCGTGATGGCCAGGGTGGCCAACAGCCATAACCAGCCACCGGGGGTGAGCATGAAATGTACCAGCCCGCCGGTGGTCACGGCCGCGCCACCAGTGATGGGGCCCAGTGCAGACAGTGGCCAGGTCAGGGTCGGAATCAGGACGGCCACCGCCAGGCCGGTGAAGAAGAGATAGAAAACCAGCAAAGCCCGACGATGGCGCCGCAGAATTCGCAAAATATCGTGGGCCATTCCCTTCAGGGCAATCATGACAGCTCCATTCTCACCCGCGTGGACGGATCAGGGCAGGGCGTTGTCGCCGGCCGAGACTTCCGAGGCCCTGTCCACAAGCGCCTTGCGCTGGGCGTGCTCGAGAAAAGGGTCGCCTTCCGCGGGTGTGAGTGAACCGAGTATCCGTTCGGGATCGAAGTGCCAGTTCTGGCACAGAATCAGACCCTCGCCACAGGCCATCAGATCGCCGGATTCCCACAGGAAAAAGGTCCGGCCGGTATAGGTGTCCCCCAACAGCAGCCCGCGCGGCGGGACGTTGCCGTGAGTCAGCAGGCTGCGTCCCAACATGTCCTGAGGAGGTGAAAGGCCTAGCCAGTCCAGTACCGTCATGGAGACATCAAGCTGCGCTACCAGTTGGTCGCGCGGCCGCAAGCCCTGCTTGCCGTCTGCTCCGGGCGGGCGGATGGCGAGGAAGCCGGCATTGCTGTCGAGCAGGTCGGCATCAGTCTGGTTCTGCCGCAGAAACCCGCCGGATTCGTCCGAGGTGAGAATCACCAGGGTATCGTCGAGCAGCCCCTGCGACTTGAGTTGGGTCAGGAAATCGATGACCGCCGACTCCATGCGGTGCAGCGCCCGCCGGCGGTCATCCTGACGGTGGCGGGGGGCCAGTTCCCTGAGTTCGGCCTTCAGGGGCTCGTCGTTCTCCGGTTTGCCGCCATCGAACGGGTGATGGGTGCCGACATTGAGTAGAGTGGCGAACCAGGGGCCGGGCTGCCGGGCCATGTCCTGGATCTGCTGGGCAGCTTCCGGGAAGAAGACTTCGTCGGGCGGACCCCAGCCCGGGGCCGAGCCGTCACCAAAGAATTCCCGGCCCCGCACCTGCTGAAAACCGATCCTGGGCATGAAGTCACCTTTGTGCATGAAATCCAGCGGCGCGGCCTGCAGGTAAGCGGTGGAGTAGCCCTCATCGGACAGGATGCGCGGCAAACAGGTGGGTGGTTCGGCCCCCTGGGCCACCTCGGTCATTTTGGGGGGCTGGGTCGTCACCTTGGGGTACTGGCCGCAGAGCAGGGCAAAGCTGCCGCGGTTGGTCTGTCGCTGCATGCTCAGGACATTGCGATAGGTGCGGAACCCGTCGCTGTCGAGATAATCCTCCAGCCGTGTCAGCTCCACGACCGGATCCAGGCCCTGATAGCGGCTCACGCTGGGGAAGTAGCCGGCAGAGAGTCCTTCGATCATGATCACGAGCACATTGGGGCGCCGGTGGGGCGCGTCCGAACTCATCTGTTGCCGGAAAAACGCGGATTCCACGTCCACCTTGTCGGCATTCGTCCCGGCTGTGGCAGCTTCGGAGGTCTCGTAGACGGTGCTGAAAAGAGTGGTGGGGACCTGGGTGATCGTGGATGCCAGGAGGTTATTGCTGGGTGTGGTCAGGCTTGGCATGACCGCGATATAGAAGGCCATGACAGGCACGGCAAGCAACCAACCTACCACCCGGACAGGCTGCGGTTGCGGCACCAGCAGCTGATGGATGCGAAAAAGCAGCCACACGAAAAAGCAGTACACCGGCAGCAGCAGGGTCTGGGGATTGGCAACACTGGACGAGAGGAAAACAGGGCTTGCGGCGTTGCCGAAATGGGCCAGCCGATACAGGGTGTCGTGGGCTTCGAGGTGCTGGGCGGCCAGCAGATAGAGTGAGCCGAGTAACAACACGAAAACGCCCCGGACCAGCCAGGTGCGCGCCGCATGCAGCAACAGGGCCAGGAAGAACGCGCCGGCCCCATCGGCCAGCAGCATCCAGAACGGATGGGGCAGAACACCACTGTGCAGCCACAATACGGCCCGCATCAACAGTAGCCAGATAAATGCCCAGTTCAGGCTTTTGACGAAAGTGCGATTATTCATAGCGCTATTGTAGGGCGCCCGCGGGGTTCAGGATGAGGCCATTCGCATGATGATCTGGTAATGATCGGCCGTTACCGGCATCACGGACAGCCGGTTGCCCCGCCGTACCAGGGCCAGATCGGCCAGACCCGGTTCTTCCCGGAGTTGCTGCAACGGCAGGATGCGATCGAATTTTTGCTCGAACACCAGATCAACCGCGGACCATCGAGGATTGTCCGGTTTGCTGCGGGGATCACAATAAGGGGATGCCGTATCGAATTGTGACGGGTCCGGGTAGGCTTCACGAACCACCCGTGCCAGTCCGGCAATGCCAATCCGTTTGCAGCTGGCGTGGTAGATGAACACCCGATCGCCTCTGCTCATTTCCCGCAGGAAGTTGCGGGCCTGATAATTGCGCACACCGTCCCAGGGCATGGGCTTTTGCGGGTCCCGGGCGAGGTCATCGATGCTGCATTCGTCCGGCTCGGTCTTGACCAGCCAATCACTCATCGGGAGTCTTCCGGTTGTTGGCAGCGTTTGTCGGGATGGGCCAGCGGACCCGCAGCGTTGCCCTGCAACTGGAAGACATCGCCGGTCTCGATCCGGTGATCTTGAAAGTAGTCTGCCCGCATCTCAAGGGCCGCGGAAAACTGCGCTCCGGCCCTATAATGGCGGCACATGTCCGGATTGGGTGAATGGCAGGGCTTCATGTGCCGGATGCGCAGGATCTGGCCCTGATCGCTGAGGAAGGCAATATCCAGTGGTATCCAGGTACGGTACATCCAGAAATAGGTGCTGGAATCCCGTGGCTGGGGGTACAGAAAGAGCATGCCGCTGTCCGCTTCGAGTTCGGACCGTTCCATCAGCCCCTGGTGACGCTGCTCGGGGGTTTTGGCCAGCTCCACCTGCAGCTGAATATGGCGGTCGCCGCTGATAATGCAGGCATCGGCGGTTTCCAGCCGGGACAGGGCCGCATCCGCCCGGCAGACCGAAGTCAGCGCCAGTAGTAAAAATAGTGGGGGAAGTCGCACTGAATCAGGGCCGCAGTCGATAGCCGGTCTTGAAGATCCACCCCACGATACCGACACAGATCAAGAGAAAAACCAGTGTCATCCCGACACTGATGCCCACATGGATATCCGAAACGCCATAGAAGGCCCAGCGGAAGCCACTAATCAGATAGACCACGGGGTTGAACAGGGTAATGGTCTGCCAGATCCTGGGCAGCATGTCGATGGAATAGAACGTGCCGCCAAGAAACACCAGTGGGGTGACCACCATCAACGGGATGATCTGCAGCTTCTCGAAGCCATCGGCCCAGATGCCGATGATGAAGCCGAACAGGCTGAACGTGACCGCCGTCAGGACCAGGAAGGACACCATCCAGAACGGGTGTAGCACGCTGTAGTCCACAAATAGCCGTGCCGTGGCCAGGATGATCAGCCCCAGGATCACCGACTTGGTGGCCGCCGCGCCCACATAGCCAATGACCACCTCCAGGTAGGACACCGGTGCCGAAAGCACCTCGTAGATAGTGCCGGAAAAACGCGGCATGTAGATGCCGAAGCTGGCGTTGGAAATGCTCTGCATCAGCAGCGTCAGCATGATCAGGCCGGGAATGATATAGGCACCGTAGCTGATGCCGTCGATATGGCCCATGCGCGAGCCGATGGCCGAGCCGAACACCACGAAATACAGGGAGGTGGAGATCACCGGAGAGGCGACGCTTTGCAGGATCGTTCGCCACATGCGGGCCATCTCGAATTTGTAGATCGCGCGAATGCCGTACAGGTTCATGCTTCCACCTCGCCTTCATGGACCAGACCGACGAAAATCTCCTCCAGGGAGCTTTCCCGGGTCTGCAGGTCCCGATATTCGATATCCAGATCGCCCAGTTTCCGCAGCAGCCGGGCCACGCCGGCCTGCTCCCGCTGGGCGTCGAAGGTATAGATCAACTGGTAGCCGTCCGGGGACAGTTCCAGGGGTTCATTCCGCAGTGTTTCCGGTACCGCGTCCAGAGGCTGCTGCAGATGCAGGCGCAGCTCCTTGCTGCCGAGTTTCTCCATCAGCCGGGTTTTCTCTTCTACCAGGATCAGCTCGCCGCGGCGAATCACCCCGATGCGATCGGCCATTTCCTCGGCTTCCTCGATGTAGTGGGTGGTGAGAATGATGGTGACGCCGTTGTGGCGCAGGCCGCGGACCATTTCCCACATTTCCTGGCGCAGCTCCACATCCACTCCGGCCGTGGGTTCGTCCAGGAACAGGATCTGGGGTTCATGGGCGAGCGCCTTGGCGATCATCACCCGGCGTTTCATGCCGCCGGAAAGCTGCATGATGCGGTTGTCACGCTTTTCCCACAGTGAAAGGTCCCGCAGGACCTTTTCGATATGTGCCGGATTGGGCGGCTTGCCGAACAGCCCGCGGCTGAACGAAACCGTTGCCCAGACGGTTTCGAAGGCATCGGTGCTGAGCTCCTGGGGCACCAGGCCGATGCGCTCCCGGGCCTGGCGATATTGCTTCTCGATATCAAAGCCCGCGGCCGTGATCTGGCCTTCGGAGCGATTGACCAGGCCGCAGACGATGCTGATCAATGTGGTCTTGCCGGCGCCGTTGGGGCCCAGCAGGGCAAAGATTTCGCCCTTCTGGATCTCCAGGTTAACGTTCTTGAGTGCGGTGAATCCGTCTGCGTAAATCTTGCTGAGGTTCTTGATCGAGATATCCGCGGCCACGGCTGACTCCCACCCTGAAAAAGGCCATATTCTCGCACGTTAATGCCGTCGGTCGTACCCTGGTCTGGGTTGGTGTTGTGCGGGGAATCCCTTATTGCGGCAGTTCCAGGAGCAGCCGCACACGGCGATTGGCGGCCTGGGCTGCAGCGGAGTCCCCGGTTGCGGCGGGTTGGGTGTCGGCATAGCCCACGGCCTTGAGACGGCCGGGCTCGATGCCCTGGCTGATCAGGTACCGGACCACCTGGGTGGCGCGGGCCGCTGACAGTTCCCAGTTGGAAGGATACCGCGAAGTATTAATGGGGGTACTGTCGGTATGGCCTTCCACGGTGATGGGGTAGTGACCGGAGAGGAGCAGGGGCAACAACTGATCGAGCCGATCAAACCCCTCCCAGGACAGCTCGGCGCTGCCGGGCTCGAACAGCAGTCGATCCGCCAGACTGATAGCGACGCTTTCATCCTGGGTCTCGATGCCGTACTGGTCCTGTGATCGCAGCGGCGCCAGTTCGCTCAGGATCCGCTGGCGAATGGGGCTGGGGGCCGCCGCCGGGGTGGCGGGCGGTTGCGGGACCGGGCTGACGATGGGCTGATCGGTCGGTGGTGCTGTGGTTTCGTTTTGGTCGTCAAAGTCGGCAAAGGCAAACATCAGCACCAGGAAAACGATGATCAGTGTGGTGACATCCGCATAGGACAGCAGCCATTCGTTGCTGCTTTCCGGCTCCCGCGTGGTCAACAGGGCCTGGTACTGATTATCCAGTGTCGCGCTGAACCGATGTCGCCGGGAGTAGGCGGCGTCATCAGCAGGTGTGTTGTCCCGGGCCCCGGCTTCCCGCTCCGGGAAGGCGGTATCCTCCTCCGCCCTGCCATTCATGAGGATGACTCCTGGCCGCCCGAGGCATGCTGGGCCATGGCCGCGCGGTGATGATCATGCAGTTCGTCGTCGAACTGCATCATGAACGAATTGAGGGTTTCGCGGATAAAAGCGGGGGAGCGCTGTTCGTGGAGCAGCTCGATCCCCTCCAGAACCATGCTGAGCACGGCAATCCGCTTTTCGGTGCGTCGCTCCCATTTCACCGCAATGGGCTTGAAAACCATGTTGGCCATGAGCAACCCATAAAACGTGGTTAGCAGTGCAACAGCCAGGTTGCTGGCCATGGCGGTCATGTCACCGGTGCCGATATCGCCGAGCATGTTCACCAGCCCCAGTAATGTGCCCACCATACCAAAGGCCGGGGCATAAGCGGCCATGGTTCGGAATATCTGGGCCTCGGCTGCTTCCCGGGCGCGCAGCCGCGCGATGCGCCAGTTAAGCAGCCGGGCGATGTCCTCTTCCGGCGTATTGTCGATCACCAGCTGCAGACCGGTGCGCAGGAACGGGTTGTTGATCTTGTCCAGGGTGGCTTCCACATCGCGGATGCTGCCGCGTTGCCAGAGCCTCGCCACGTGAACGATTTCCTGAATGTCCTTCTCGAAGTAGAGCTTTTCGTTGCGCAGGACGATATGAAGGATGCGGAACACCTTGAGCACTTCCCGGAGGGGGTAGCTGAGGAAGGTGGCCGCGATTGTGCCACCCACTACAAAGATCAGGCCGGAGGCGTTCAGGAGCTCTGACGGATCCTCCACGTTCAGATAGGTGGCGAGCGACAGGACGATGATCCCGAGGATCATCCCGATGAGCGTGGAAGGATTCATAACAGTACCAGGCTTGTTGCGGCGATTCGCACACAGTGTAGTTCATCGCGCCATGGCGGTTGGGGGCGGATGTTTTTCCGTTCGTAACGCAGTTCGGTGGGGCGGGATGACAATCCGGCAACAGTGGTTGTTTTTTCGACAGCCATCCTCACGGTGGACCTGAGAGCCGCAACTTCTCAATGGAAGGAGGTAGGCCATGTTGAGAGACGAAAAACGGATATACCGGTTCATCATTATCAGCGGCCTGATCACCGCCATTCCCTGGGTGATGTGGGCGATCTATGGCACCACGCAGTGGCTGACCAATGGCAATCTCGGATTTTCCCTGGTCCAGGGTGCCTTTATCGCGCTGTTTGCTTCTCTGGCGATCGCGTTGCTGCTTTGGTTAATGCCCCAGTGGCGCAAACGGTGGCGAACGCATCGAAGTCGCCACTGAAAGCGGGCGCCCCGGATCGGTGAGATCGCGGGGCGCCGCCTCCGGGGTTTAACTGGGCACGGCAGTCAGGGCTTCGGTTGCCGTGAAGAGTGCAGTTAACCGGTCCAGGTCGTGCCGTTGCGACTTGATCAGGCGGCGGGCTTCGGTCGCCAGGTTTTCGATGTTGCCCCGGGTTGCATTGTCCATATCGTCGGAAGCAATATCGAGGTTGACCTGGAAGCGAATGAAGCGGTTTCCCAGCAGCTTGTCGAGCTGATAGTTCGCGGCATCGCTGACCCCGTCGAACACGCTGCCCAACAGGGGCTGCAGCCAGGCCGTCATGCCCCAGTCCCGGGCCTCCCGGTAGTCAATCGGCCGCGTCAGTTCCCCGGTACCGATGGACACCACCACGATATCCTCCGGATTGTCGAAGAGGCGCACGGCTTCGGCATAGGCGGACATCGCTGGATTGTTGATAAACACCCCGCCGTCGATCAGCGCTATCTGGCTACTGCCCACCGGAACCAGGGCGGGCTCGAAATAGGTCGGTGCCGCCGACGTCGCCCGGGCCACATGGCGCATTTCCACCGAGCGCCAGGTTTCACGCCAGCTTTTGAAGAAGTACGGCGCGCGATGTTCGATATCGTAGGCCGTGACCAGGGTGCGGGTGAGGCAGCTGCCGAGGGGTTCGTTTCCGAAGTACTCCTCCAGCAGTTTCTCAAGACCGTCTGCGCTGTATTTCTCGTCCGCCAGACCGCCCACTGAAGAAACGCCTTTCCACAACGAGCGCGAGAAAATATCCCGGCCACGATCACGGTATAGGCGGGCCAGATCCGTCGCAGAATAGCGCGGGCGCTGGTTGCCATCGTCCACGTTCAGGCCCAGGGCGAGGATGCCGCCGGTGGATGTGCCGGCGATCAGGTCGAACATCTGTGCGATTCCACGGCCCACGCGCTTTTCCAGCTCCGCCAATACCAGCGCTGGAATCAGGCCACGGATACCACCCCCATCCAATGACAGTACAGTTTTCATTGCCGTTCCCTCCTTTTTCGATGGACGATCTCCATCAGACAGGCGCGGTCGGTTTCCGGTACGGCAACGCGGTGAAGGGGCGGGCCAGCGTCGCGCTGGCCACAGCATTGTCCTGTGACACCGTCGAATCTTCCTGAAACCCGGGGTCGGGTGCGGACCCTGACGGTCCGCGACGCGGCTCCCTATCCACGTCTTCCCATTTTTGTAGCACAGGGGTGATCAAAAAACGAGCAGTCTCGGCAGTGCTTGGGGCTTACTGCTTGCGGCCTTGGCGCAGGGTGCGTTCGAGATTCTGACACAGGGTGTGGAGAAAACCGATGTCGCGGGAGGTCAGCAGCGGCAGGCGCTCGAAAAGCCAGTGGGCGAGTTTGCCATCCCGGGGCGTGTCGATCTGGGGCAGGAGGGCCTCCATGCGGTCTATCAGAGGCCGCAGTGTGGTTTCGGTGGCTGTGGGCCTGGCTGCCGTGTCCGGGCTGGCAGAGGCCAGCTCATAGGCATACAGCATCACCGCCTGAGCCAGATTGAGGGACGGATAGCGTACCTTCAGTGGAATGCCTGTCAGCAGATCGCACAGGGCGAGTTCTTCGTTGGAGAGGCCCCGTTCCTCTGGCCCGAAAACAAGTGCAACCTGGCCAGAATTGTCACTCTTGTTGCCGAGGGCGCGGCGCAGCGTCTGCGGCGGGTGCCATTCTTCGCGACCATGGCGTGGCTTGGCACTGGTTCCCACAACCAGCTCGACCCTGTCGCGTACAGCTTGCAGGTCCGGCAGGGTCTCTATCTGCTCAAGGATGTCCTGACTGCCGTGTGCCAGCCACTGTGCCTGAGGTTCCTGGTGTGCCTGGCTGTTAACAATCCACAATCGGGAATGCCCCATGGTTTTCAGGGCGCGGGCTGCCGCGCCCACGTTCTCCGGAACCTTGGGTTCCACCAGAACAAAAATAATCTGCATCTACCGCATCTCTTGTCTGTGGCCGGCCAGCGCCATGCCCTTGACTAGGCGCCCAGCAACTCCCGGCGGAAGAACGCCAGTTGGTCGCCTGAGGAGCGCTTGAATCCCTCACCGACGTAAATGTCGAAATGCCCCATGTCATAGTGCTTGAGGTCAGCCCCTTTTGCCGCTTTCCTCGCGGTGGCCTCGGCCGCGGAGACCGGCGCCACGGAGTCGTGGGTGCAGGCCAGGATCAGCAGTTTGCAGGGCAGTTTGCGTGCATCATTGATCGGACGATAAAACGCCAGTGAGAGAGCCAGTCGAGCGGCCGCTTCGTTGCGCCAATCAGGTGGAGCAATGGCCTTGAAGCCCGGCTCGGCATCTTCCGTGGACATGGCCGCCATCTGGCCGGGCGGCGCAACCAGGGGAATGTAGACCGGCTCCATCCCGAACAGGGCCTTGACCTCGTCCATCACCCCAAGCCCCGACAGTTTGAGGATGCGCCCCAGACCGGCATAACCGATCACGTTGAGCACCGCGGCGCGGCCATCCATCATCGGCCCTTGTGACGAGACAGCTGCCACCTTGCCATCCCGTGCTGCGGCAACCACCACGTGGCCTCCGGAAAAGGAGCTGCCCCACAAGGCTATTTTGCCGGGATCGATACCCGGTTGCTGGCGGGCAAAGGATATGGCGGCCGCCCAGTCATCCAGCTGCTTGCTGATGGACAACAGTTGCCTGGGTTCACCGTTACTGTGTCCAAAATGGCGGTAGTCGAAGACCAGTACATGAAAACCCGCATCGGCAAATACTCGTGCATAGGGCTCCAGACCGGCCTCAATAACGCCACCCAGGCCATGGGCCATGACAATGCAGGCATTGGGGGTTGTGGCTGGTGTCTCAGGCTGGAACCACCAGCCACGACAGGTCGTGCCCTGGCTGGGGAATTCGATATTGGTGCGGGTGGCGGGCATGGGAGACTCCTTTTCTACCGTTTTTTTGATCGCAGGATAATAATCTCTGAAGCGCCTGCAGGGTCAAGCCCGAAGGGCCAATCGTCCGTGATGGCTGCCTTCAGCCGGACTTACGTTGCCGGTAGGGATCGTCCTTGCGGTCGGGTTGGTGGCGGAACCGCTTGTAGCCCCACTGGTAATGCTCGGGGCAATCCAGTACGCACTGCTCGATGCTGCGGTTAAGCGCGGTAGCGCTGACTTCGGGGTCTTCCGAGCGGATGGCAGTGTCGCCGGGATGCAGGACAACCGTGTAGCTGCCGTCGGGCATCCGTTTGGCAAAGCAACACAGCAGGTAGGCATCGGTTTTCACGGCGAGGTCACCAATCAGCTTGCCGGTCAGCGCCGGGTAACCAAAGAAGGGAGCGAACACGCCGCTCTTGGGACGGGGTTGCTGATCAGGCAGGACAGCGACCACCCCCTTATTCCGCAAAATGTCGAACAGCGCCAGCACCCCTTCGCGATCGGCCGGCACTAGGCCCACATCCACCCGCTGGCGGGTATCATAGATAAACTGATCGACGGCCGGGATTTTGGCCGGCTTGTACATCACGGTCATGTACAGGTACTGGCGGAAAAAGTGGTTCAGGATCTCCCAGTTCCCCAGGTGAGGCGCGATCAGGATGAGGCCCTTTTTTTCTGCCAGCGCCTGTTCCAGATAGGGGAGCCCTTCAACCCGGGTGATCAGTTTCTGCACCTTGGGAATGGGCCAGCACCAGGACATGCCCATCTCGGCGGTGGTCTTGCCCCATTCGATCAGGCTTTGCTTGCCAAGTTTTTCCAGTTGCGGTTCGCTGTAATCGGGAAAGCAGATACGCAGGTTGATGCGGGTGACACGGGCACGTTCGCGCCCGGTCCACCAGAGTATGCGGCCCAGGACACCACCCATGCCGCGGGCGATGGGTAACGGGACAAGCGCCAGAAGACGAATCAGGAGAATGGCGACGCGGGCAATAAGGTTCTTCAAAAGCAGTTCCACTGGGTTTCAGATTGTCGATTCGCGGTTGGGACAATCCTGTCCAGGGAGCGGCAGTGGCCTGCATGGGCGATGCAATCCGGGGATAACCAGAAGATATCACCAGGTTGGAGTGCCAGCCTCCACAACCGTTACGAGCCAGGTTCTATCTGACTTCGCGTCGTCCTGACAATGTGGGGGCAGTATAGAGTAATGGGCGAGGTTTGCGAGTCATTTCAGGCCTTGTTGGTCCGGCTAAATGACGAGCGGCTGCACCGGGGCGGAAAAAGGTGCTTCCCCAAAGCATCCGATCTGTTAGCGTGTCCGGAGCGTAATGTTATCGGAATCCTCCAAACGCAGCGGAAGCACCGGCAGACCATGATGATCCATCGACACCGGACGGGTTTATCCCGCTTCAGCCTGATGACACGCGGCCTGCTCCTTGGGCTGGTAAGCACTTTTGCATGGGCCCAGCAGGCACCGCCGGTCACCGTGGCCAAGGCCCGCATCGAACCGGTAGTTGAAGAGGTGCCGGTGACCGGAACAGTCACCTCACCGAGTCATGCGCAGCTGTCCAGTGCTATTGGCGGCCTGGTGAAAGCGGTGCATGTGGAAGCGGGGGAGCGGGTTGAATCGGGCCAGCTGCTGGTCACCCTCGATGACGAGTTGGCCCGGCATCAGCTGGCCAGCCTGGAAGCGGCGGTCGTGGAGGCCCAAGCACAGGTGAGCAATGCCGAACGTCGTCTGCAGGAAGCAGAATCGCTACAGAGCCGGCGAAGTATCGCCAAGAGTGAAGTGGAAGATCGTCGCGCGGCACTGAATATGGCGCAGGCTGCTCTGGCCCAGCGTCAGGCAGATTTTCGGCAACAGCGCGCCAGGCTGGAGCGGCATACCGTGGAAGCTCCGTTTGCCGGCGTGATCGCCAGTCGGATGACAGCATCCGGCGAATGGGTGGAGCCGGGCACGCCACTGATGGAACTGGTGGATCTGGCCCACTTGCGCATCGACTACGCGGTGCCCCAGGTGGTGTTTAACCGGGTGAATGCCGACAGCGACATTTGTGTACAGCCGGCCGGGCTCAAGGAACCGGTCCCCGGCCGCATCGAGCGAATTGTTCCGGTCACTGATGCCCGCTCCCGCACATTCAAGATTCACGCGGTACCTGAGCAAGCTGTTGCCATGGCCCCCGGTATGTCCGCACGGGGCCAGCTTCGGTTGTTGACCGACCGTGAGGCGGTGGTGATCCCGAGGGATGGTCTCATGCGCCAACCCAGCGGTCGCACTCTGGTCTGGGTGATCGACGACGAAGGGGAGCAGCTGCTGGCTCATGAACGTCGGGTGACCGTGGGCACCGCCTTCGGGGACCTGGTCGCGATAACCGAGGGGCTGGAGGCCGGCGAGCGCATTGTCATTCGGGGCAACAACCGACTGCGCGAAGGCCAGCCGGTGCGTATCCAATAGGGGGCACCATGTTCGAACGCATTACACGGCATGGCACCCTGGTGGCAGTCGTCTCCCTGATCGTCGCAACCCTCGGTATCGTGGCCGCACTGCGCATCCCGGTGCAGATGATTCCGAACCTGGAGGTGCAGACGATCACCGTGGTGACCCGCTGGAGGGGAGCCACGCCCCAGGATATCGAGAAGGAGATCCTGATCGAGCAGGAGGAATACCTGCGCAACATACCCAGCCTGTCGCGGATGACCTCAAGCGCCACCAGCGGCGAAGCCGAAATTGAGCTGGAATTCCCTTACAGCGCGGATCTCACCCAGACCATGATCCGGGTGAACAATGCCCTCAGCCAGGTCCCTTCCTACCCGCGAAATGTCGACCAGCCGGTGATTGTCGCCGCCTCCTTCTCCAGTAACTCGTTCATGTACTTCCGGGTCTCACCGCTGCCCGGCAATCCCCAGAATCTGGATATGACCCTGATGCGCGATTTCGTGGACGACCGTGTCCGCAACGCCATGGAAACGGTACCCGGCGTTTCCCAGGTTGAACTGCGCGGCGGTGCTGAACGGCAGATCCGGGTCATGCTGGATGCCGCCAAGCTGGCGGAATACGGGTTCACCGTCGTGAATGTGCGGGACGCGCTGCGGGCGCGTAACCAGGATGTCTCCGGAGGCGAGCTGGAATCGGGCAAGCGCCGTTACCTGCTACGCACAGTGGGCCGCTTCAGCGATCCGGAAGACCTGTCCGATCTGATCCTGGCTCGCCGTGGTGACAGCCTGATTCGGCTGGGAGATGTGGCGCGGGTGGAACAGGGCCATTATGAATTGCGCCAGCGCTCGTTCGTCAATCGCCAGCCTGTCCTCAGCCTGGCGGTGCGCCGTGAAAGTGGCTCCAACGTGATCGCCATCAAGCGCGCGATGATGGACACCGTGGAGCGGCTCAATCGCGATGTGCTGAAGCCGGCAGGCATGCGCCTGCAGCTGACGGCCGATGACGTCGGCTATGTGCAGCAGTCCATCTACAACGTCTGGATCAACCTGGGGATCGGTGCGGTATTTGCCACGCTGGTGATGTTCGCCTTCCTGCGTTCGGTCAAGGCCACGGCCGTAGGGGTGGTGGGCATACCGCTGTGCACCATCGCCGCCTTTCTGGGGCTGATGCTGACCGGGCGTACCGTCAACGTCATCTCCCTGGCCGGGGTGGCCTTTGCCATCGGCATGACCATCGACAACAGCATCGTGGTGCTGGAGAGTATCGAGAACCAGCGGCGCAAGGGGCTGGATCGTCTGCAGGCGGCCATTACCGGAGTGCGACAGGTCTGGCCGGCGGTCCTGGCTTCCACCCTGACCACGGTCCTGGTTTTTGTGCCGATCGTCTTTCTCAAGGTGGAAGCCGGGCAGCTTTATGGCGATATTGCCATTGCCGTCTCTGCCTCAATCCTCGCCTCGATGCTGGTGGCCATCACGCTGATTCCCACGCTCAGTGCGAACCTGGATCTCAAGGGAGCGATGGAGGAGAGGCGCAGCCGCTGGTCGCGGGCGGTGAATGGGGCGGTTGGCTGGATAACCGGCCATTGGGCCCGCCGGCTGGGCTGCATTGTCACCACCGTTGTGGGCACCGCGCTGATTATCGGTGTCCTGACGCCGCCGGCCTCCTATCTGCCCGAAGGGGAGGAGCCCAAAACGTTTGCACGGATGAATGCGCCGCCGGGATACAACCTGGAAACCATGACCGATATCGGCATGGAACTACAGGATTACTTCATGCCGTTCGTCGGCGATGATCCGTCCCGCTACGAGCGGGGGGAAACAGAGGTGCCGGCCATGAAGTACCTTAACCTCGGCATCAGCGCGGATGGCCTGCGAATCATCACCGAATCGGTCGATCCCGGCCAGATAGGCGAGCTGATGCGGGCCCTGACCCGCAAGTACGAGGAATACCCCGGCATGCGCGCCTTCGCCTCTCGAGGCTCCATCATCACCGGCAATCAGGGCGGGACCCGCAGCGTCAGTCTGGATATCGCCGGCCCCGAACTGGCGGGGATCTATGATGCCGCCCTGGCCATCTATCGTCGGGCGCAGACGGTCTTCGACCAGCCGCGCATCCAGTCCCAGCCGTCCACGCTCACACTCTCTCAGCCGTTGGTGGAAGTGCGTCCCGACTGGGAGCGCGCTGCGGAACTGGGTCTGGATGCGGAAGCGCTTGGCTTCACCGTGACTGCCCTGACCGATGGCGCGTTCCTGGACGAGTTCTTCATGGGGGACGACAAGATCGATATCTATGCTTACGGCCAGTCCGGCCCCCAGGCTGACCTCCGGACCCTGGAAACTCTGGCTGTGCATACGCCTCAGGGCGCCACCGTGCCGTTGACCAGCCTCGCCACCCTTGAAGAAACCGTTGCCACCAGCACCGTGCGCCGGGTGAATGGCCAGCGTACGGTGACCCTCAACATCATCCCACCGGACGACGTCCCGCTGGAGACTGGAGTCGCTCAGGTTCGGACGGAGGTGCTGGACTGGTTGCGGGCGGAAGGTGCGCTGCCAGCGGATGTCAGTATTGAACTGACGGGCGCCAGCGACAAGCTCACGGCCACCCGCGAAGCCCTCTGGGGGAATTACGCCGTGGCGGGGATCATGGTGTATCTGCTGCTGGTGGCGATCTTCCGCCACTGGGGGTTCCCGCTGCTGATCATGACCACCATTCCCATGGGAGTGGCCAGCGGCATCGTGGGGCTGGTGCTGATGAACCTGGTGGGGCAGGGGGTGCTGCCGCTGTTTGGTATCGCGGCCCTGCATCAGCCCTTCGACATGATTTCCATGCTCGGCTTTCTGATCCTGCTGGGCACCGTGGTCAACAATCCCATCCTGGTGGTCCACCAGGCTACCGAGAACCTGCGCCAGGGCGCGGCCGATGTGGTGAGTGCCGTCAACGAGGCGGTGCAGGAGCGGCTGCGACCGATTGTGATGTCCACGCTCACGACGCTGTGCGGGTTGTCTCCATTGGTGTTCTTTCCCGGGGAAGGGACAGAGCTCTATCGCGGTGTGGGCGCGATCGTGCTGTTTGGGTTGCTGGGGTCGGCGATCGTGACGTTGACGTTTTTGCCGGCGGTGACGGTGTGGGTGCTCAAGTGGCGTGGGGGAGTTTCTGGAAGGGGACAGAATTGAATTCTGTCCCCATGGAGCAGGCCGGCTAAAACCTGAAGGGGACAGAATTCAATTCTGTCCCCTGTGCGTACTACTCTTTCAGCGACTTCATATCAATCACGAAGCGATACTTCACGTCGCCTTTCTTCATGCGCTCGTAGGCTTCGTTGATGTTGTGGATATCCAGCATCTCGATATCACAGCTGATGTCATGCTCGGCGCAGAAATCCAGCACCTCCTGGGTTTCCGGCATGCCGCCGATCAGTGAACCGGCCAGGACACGGCGCTTCATGATCAGCTGACCGCCGTGCACGGGCGGTTCGATGGGCTCGATCAGTCCCACCATAATGTGGGTGCCGTCGTACTTCAGGCAGCTGAGATACGGGTTGAGGTCGTGCTGGACCGGAATGGTATCGAGCAGGAAATCGAAGGTTTCCGCGGCGGCCTTCATCTGCTCCTCGTCGGTGGAGATGATGACGTGGTCGGCGCCCTGTTTCTTGGCTTCGCTCACCTTGCTCTCGGAGCGGGTGAAAATGGTCACTTCCGCCCCCAGGGCCTTGGCGAACTTCACGCCCATGTGGCCAAGGCCACCCATGCCGAGGATGCCCACCTTGTGGCCGCTCTTGACGCCGAAGTGGCGCAGCGGGGAATAGGTGGTAATGCCGGCACACAGAAGCGGCGCCGCGGCGGCCGGATCGAGTTTTTCCGGAACGCTGACCACGAAGCGCTCGCTCACCACGACCCGCTCGGAATAGCCGCCGAAGGTAATGCTGCCGTCGTAACGATCGACGCCGTTGTAGGTGGCGGTGTTGCCTTCGGCACAGTATTGCTCCAGGCCGGATTCACAGGCTTCGCAGTGGCGGCAGGAATCCACCATACAGCCGACCCCGACACGGTCGCCGACCTTGTACTTAGTCACATCACTGCCGACCGCGGTGACATGGCCGATGATCTCGTGCCCCGGAACCACCGGATATTGGGTAAAGCCCCAATCGTTCTGAACGAAATGGATATCCGTATGGCAAACGCCGCAGTAATCGATTTCGATGGAGACGTCGTCCGGGCGTGGTTCGCGCCGTTCGAAGTCGATGGGAGCCAGGCCGGATTCAGGAGACTGGGCAGCAAAACCTTTGGTCGCATTCATGTGCGGGAACCTCCTTGGATGGTTTGCGATTCAACGGAGCCATTGTGAAGGGGATACGCGGGAAGCGGCCATAGCGATTTCTACGGGGTTTTTGCTCATTTCTCCAGAATTTCGGGGGAAGATGGGGAAAACAGACCGATTCCATGCATAATGCCGTGAAAGCCCGACGGCGAAAGTGAACGCAATGCAATCTGATTCCGCCCGACAACTGGTCGATCTGATCCGCCCGCTGGTGTCCCGGGATGGTTACTCCGCGACTGTCCTGCCGGATGTGACGCTCATGGCCTCCACCCGGCCGGTGCCGCGCACGCCGCTGATGTATGAACCGAGCCTGATCGTAGTCGCCCAGGGGCAGAAGGTTGGTTATCTCGGCGACCGGACGATTCACTACAACCCCGGCCAATACCTGGTGCAGACTCTCCCGCTGCCTTTCGAGTGCCAGACGTTTGCCTCGCAGGAATCGCCAATGATGGGCATTGCCGTGCGGATCGACGCCGCCATGCTCAGCGAACTGGTGCATGAAACGGTCGAGGATGCCGCTACCCTGATGGACGAGGACCCGCTGCCCATGGCTTCCGTTGCCATGACCCAGAGCATGCACGAGGCCATGGTCCGCCTGGTGCGGGCGCTGCATGACCCGGTGGATGCCCGTGTGATGGGGCGGGCCCGGGTTCGGGAGGTGGTCTACGAAGCGCTCAAGGGCGAGCAGGGGGCGGCCTTGCGGGCCCTGGTGCTCAATCAGGGGCACTATTCGCGGATCGTGCAGGTGTTGTCGCGAATTCACGCCGACTTTGACCGCGAGCATACGGTGGAACAGCTGGCCGAGCACGCGAGCATGAGTGCCTCAAGCTTTCACCAGTACTTCAAGCAGGTCACCCGAACCTCGCCGCTGCAGTATCTCAAGCGTCTCCGTCTGATCAAGGCGAGGCTATTGCTGGCGCAGGATCACGTTAACGTCAATCAGGCGGCCTCGGCGGTGGGTTATCGTAGCGTGTCCCAGTTCAGCCGGGACTATAAACGCTACTTTTCCGAAAGCCCGGCGCAGCACCGGCGGTTGGAGGTGGCCAATGCCGCTTCCTGAGGCACCGGATGCACGGGGACCTGGACCTGGCCTTTCAGGGTGGCGCTGGAGAAGAAACCCTCGGCGCTGAGAAAAAACTGCCCGGTAAAGCCCTGGGCTACCAGCCCCAGGGTATCCCCGGGTCGCAGTCGGTCTGCCACCGCGGGCATGTCCAGGTGGTAGTGACCATCACCCACCAGCGGCACGTATTGCTCCCCCAGCACCTCAAATCCCACCTGACCGCTGTGCTGAATCCCCAGGGCGACAAAGACGGCACCGTCGTGTGCCGAGGTGGTGGTTTCCAGGTCCAGATCGAGCACCGGGATACCGACCACCCGCTTCGCTCGGTCGGTTTCCAGCAATGGAATGAAGGTGGGGCGGAGCCAGCCGCCGCTGTTTTCCTGTTGCTCGGCGGGTAGTGGGTCGCCGGCGGGTACGAACAGGCTCCAGAGTGAATCCAGCGGCGCGAGGATGCTCTCGAACAGACCGCTCTGGACCAGCTTGACCTGGCTGGGCCGGATCGGCAAGGTGTGCCCTCCCGTCGGCAGTTCGGTCACAGCTTCACCGCTGTCGTCGTCAAAGGTGACACAGAGTTCCGGCCACTGCGCCAGACGCTCACGCTGGCCGCGCAGGGTGCGATCGAACCAGGCGACCACGAGTTGGCGGGTGGCCATCTGGCGGTCGCCGCAATGGACGGTCGGCTGGGTGTTGAACATGGGCAATCCGGACCAGAGCTGCATCGGCCAGGGCAGAATGTGTCCATCCCGCAGCCCGATCAGGCGGGCTTCATGGCCGCTGCGGCGAGCGCACTGCCAGTTGTGGTAGCCCTGGTTGACGGCGAACAGGGAATCCCGGAAGCCCTGCATGAACAGGGCATCGGCCTGAACCGTCTGGCCCGCGTCGCAGTAGGTGGCGGGGCTGCGACGCGCAAGATCCGTGGCCACTGCAGAGTTCATGCTGCCGCCGAACAGGGCCAGGTACTGGTCCTGATAGAACATGTCAAAGTCGAAGCCGCTGCTGAAGGTGCCAAAGGAGGCGAGGAAACTGCCCCAGGCACTGCGTACCGTCTTTTGCGGGGCGATGGACTCTTCCAGGTTGTACCAGGTGGCGATGGGCACGATGGCGTCGATACGCGGGTCGCGCATACTGGCCAGGATCTGCACCGCACCACCATAACTCTCGCCCACGGTACCGACCACCGGGTCCTGCGGGCCATCCCGTTCCAGCCGGGGCAGGTTGTCCTGGGCCCAGTCGATCACGTCGCTCAGGTCGGCCACCTCGAAATCCGGATCCATCAGGTGCACCTGCCCGTCGCTGTCGCCAAAGCCGCGCTGGTCGTAGGAGATCATCCAGTAACCGGCACGCCAGGCGGCCAGCCCCGCTTCACCGGAAACAATCAGCTGGCCATAGATGCTCATGGGGCGCGGCGAGCGGAAACCACCGAAACCGTGGGTCTGCACCACCAGCGGCGCCGATTCCCCGGCCTCCAGGGCCGGTTGATAAACGGTGGCGGTGAGCGTCTTGCCGTCGTGGGTCGGAATCTCCACATCGAAATAGGTGGCCTCGAGCGGGGCAGCCTCATTCACTCCCGCAAAGGGCAGGGAGTGGTTGGATGCGCAGCCTTGCAGCAGGGTCAGGGCCAGAACGGTCAGACTCAGGACAACGGTTTTCATCAATGCAGTATACCGGTTCAGTGGACGTTTTCGTTCGAGGGGTCAGGATTCCCAGCGAGGGACACCAGCATGAGGCCAGAGTCGTCCTGGGCCAATGGCTGGGGCGACGGTATGATGACTGGCGACTCTGCCAGAGCGGTCGGTTAGGACTGCCGAGAAAACGCCAGATTCGGTTGGAGAACGTTCAGCTAAAGGCCACCTGCCGCAACTCCCGAAGCCCAGGCCCACTGAAAATTGTGCCCGCCCAGATGGCCGGTAACATCCAGGACCTCGCCGATGAAATACAGGCCGGGAACGTCATGACATTCGAAGGTTTGCGAGGAAATCTGGCGGGTATCAATGCCTCCCAGGGTCACTTCAGCAGTCCGATACCCTTCGGTGCCAGCGGGCTTGATAATCCAGCGGGTAAGGGCTTCATTGACTTCATTCAGCCGCGTGTTGCTGTAGCCCTGCAGGGGGCCGTGCCAGGCGTGGATGTCGCAGAGGGTCTGGGCCAGGCGTTTGGGCAGGTGCTCGGCCAGTAGGGTATCGAGTCGGGCCTGGGGGCGTTGCTTGCGCCAGTGGGCGAGATCTTCCCGCAGGTCCCGGGTGGGGAAGAGGGACAGCTCCAGGCTGTCACCCGGCTGCCAGAAGCTGGAAATCTGCAGCATGGCCGGGCCGCTCAGGCCGCGATGGGTAAACAGGATGGGCTCGACAAAGCGCTCACCGTTGCATGATACGGCGCCATCGCAGCTGATACCCGACAGCGGGGCCAGTCGCTCCTTGAGTTCCGGGTGCAGCGTGAAGGGCACCAGGCCAGCCCGGGTCGGCAGGACTTCCATCCCAAACTGCCGCGCCAGATCATACCCAAAACCCGTCGCGCCCATGGTGGGAATGGAGAGGCCGCCCGTGGCCACGATCAGGCGTCCGGCCTCGATGGTGCCGCCGGAGGTTTTGACCCGAAAACCACTGACGGCCTGTTCCACCCGTTCGACAGCCGTCTTCAGCCGGATCTCCGCTCTGGACCATTCGCACTCGGTCAGCAGCAGATTGAGGATGGATTTGCTGCTGTCGGCACAGAACAGCTGCCCCGCCGCCTTCTCCACATGCTCGATACCGTGACGTTCGACCAGGTCGAGAAAGTGCCAGGGGGTGTAGCGCTTGAGTGCGGAAATACAAAAGCGCGGATTCTGCGACAGGAAATTGGCCGGGGTGCTGTTCAGGTTTGTGAAATTACAGCGTCCGCCACCGGACATGAGGATCTTCTTGCCCGGCTTGTTGGCATGGTCCAGCACGATCACCGATTGACCCGCGTAGCCGGCGGTGAGGGCGCACATCAGTCCGGCCGCGCCGGCGCCGATGATGAGGGTATCGGTGATGTGGGGCATAACGGAGACGATCAACGAATGACGGCGAAGGAAGCGCGGAGTATAGCATTTACGCGTCTGACGTCCGACGCCCGCTGAGGCATAATGCGTTGCAGCGACCGGTAACAATCGCCGGGAATTCAAACCATCGGGAATTCAAGCCATGCAGATCTGGGTCGACGCTGACGCCTGCCCCAACGTGATCAAAACCATCCTCTTCAAGGCCGCCCAGCGGGTGCAGGTGCCGATGACCCTGGTGGCAAACCAGCCGATCAGTACGCCGGCGTCGAAACTCATCACGGCCCGTCAGGTACCGTCAGGGTTCGATGCGGCCGATGACTGGATCGTGGAGCAGGTGCAGCCCGGGGATCTGGTGATTACCAGTGACATTCCGCTGGCGTCGGAAGTGATAGAGAAAGGCGGGCAGGCGCTGAGTCCGCGAGGCGAGCTGTTCACGCCCGACAATGT
Source organism: Marinobacteraceae bacterium S3BR75-40.1 (assembly GCA_042862465.1). GTDB lineage: Bacteria > Pseudomonadota > Gammaproteobacteria > Pseudomonadales > Oleiphilaceae > JASTVH01. The sequence continues at coordinate 119,416 of JASTVH010000006.1, forward strand.
GCGCTCACGCCTCAATATCCGCGACTTCATGGATACCATGCGTTCCAGCGGCATCCAGACCGGCGGTCCTTCGGCCATGGGGCAAAAGGAACGCCAGGCGTTCTCCAATCATCTCGATCGGATACTGGCGCGGCGCCCGCGCTGAACGGCAGGTTACCAGCTTTCCCCAAACGGGCGCAAATCCAGCTCAAAGGTCCAGCCGGAGCGGGGCTGTTGGCACAGGGTCCAGATGGCGTCTGCGACGGCATCGGCCTGAATGAAGAAGTCATCCGGCTTGTCCGGCAGCATCTTGCGGGTGCGGGGCAGGTCGATGACGCCATCGATGACCAGATAGCCCACGTGAATGTTTTCCGGGCCGAGCTGGCGCGCCAGGGATTGCGCCAGGCTGCGCTGGGCGGCCTTGGCGGAGGCGAAGGGTGCGGTGCGCGCCCGTCCGCGCCAGGCGGCGGAGGCACCGGTGACCATGAGGTTGGCCTGGTCGTGTTGGCGTAACTGGGGCAGGGCGGCGCGGCTGGCATTGAACAGGCCCAGGGTGTTCACCCGCCACGTCTGCTCGAATTCTTCTGCCGTGCAGTCCTCCGCGCTTTTGAAGACGCCGGCTCCGGCGTTGTACACCAGAGTCCAGACCGGCCCCAGGTCATGTTCGATCTGCTGGAAGGCCTGCCGCACCGCCTGCTCTTCGGTGGCATCACAGGGGTAGCCCCGGGCACTGGGGTAGGCCTGTTCCATTTCCTGGAGGTAGTCCGGATCGCGAGAGAGCATCGCCACGTCGTAGCCTTCCTGGGTGAATCGCTTTACCAGGGCCCGGCCATTGCCCGGGCCGATGCCGACGATGGCGCAGGTTTGCTTGATGGGGGTTGCCATGGCGTTGCCTCCTTGAGCCGTCGCTGGGTTTACCCTGATTGCATCAAAGTGTGAGGCGGCCGTCCATGTAGGCCACGGCCTGGCCAGCAATGGCGACACGCTCACCGCGCAGTTCGCATTTAAGGACGCCGCCACGACTCGACAGTTGCCGTGCCAGGAGCGTTTGCCGCCCGAGACGTTCGGCCCAGTAGGGCGTCAGGACCGAGTGGATGGACCCGGTGACCGGATCTTCATCCACACCGACGCCGGGGGCAAAATAGCGCGATACGAAATCGCTGTCGTTACCGGGGGCGGTGACGATCACGCCCTGGTTGCCCAGCCGGGTCAGTGCGCGCAGGTCCGGCTCGATGGCCAGGACATCGGCTTCGCTGTCCAGAATGACCATGTAGTTGGTGTCGTTCGGCACGTGAAAACAGGGTTTCGGCCCAATGCCCAATCCTTCACTGAGCAGCGCCGGCCATTCTTCCACGGAATTGAAGGCGAGGTTGGGGAAGTTCATCTCCAGCCAGCCGTCCGCCCGGCGCGTTACACTCAAGGGGCCGCTGGCGGACTGGAATTCGACACTCTCGTGGTCCGGCAGATAGTGCTGGAACAGCACGAAGGCCGTGGCCAGGGTCGCGTGACCGCACAGGGGCACTTCGGCACCCGGGGTGAACCAGCGGATCCGGTAGCCCGCGGCTTCCTCGACGATAAAGGCGGTCTCCGAGAGATTGTTCTCTGCGGCGATTTTCTGCATCAGCTCATCGGGCAGCCAATCTTCCAGTGGCACCACGGCGGCCGGATTGCCGCCAAACAGGCGATCGGTAAAGGCATCGACCTGGAAAATGCGTAGATAGCTCACGTCGTTATTCTCCTTCCCAGTAATCCACACGGTCTTTTTCGTAGCCGATATGGCTGAATGTCCGGTGTGCCCAGTCGCCCCCAGGGGCTGAACCGGCGAAAGCGACGAATTTGCCGCTGTCGGGGTACTCGATAATGTCCGGTTCCACCATGGTGCTGATGGCCAGATAGCGCAGCGGCTGTTCTCCGGTGTTGATGATCTGGTGGGCCTGGCCGACCAGGGCGGAGACGATACAGCCCGCTGCAATGGTAATTTCTTCGTCCTCAATCCGGGCAGTGCCTCTGCCCTCCAGAATCACGAACATCTCCTCATTCGAGTGATGCCGATGATAGGGCCAGCCCCGCTTCCCCGGAGGCAGTTCAACATAGCGGTAGCCCAGTTTGCGTGCCCCCACCATGGGACTGAGTTGGGCAATGTGCGCTTCAAAACCGTCGCCCTGCTTGATGGTTTTCAGGGGCAGGGCGTCCAGGTGGCAGATGTTGTTCATGGGGCCTCCTCTGAGGGCTGGGGGCATAATGGCCTAGCATAAGCCCCCTTGGCCCCTATGCGATAGGCTTCCTGCGCTCCCTTGCGGCAAAATGCACCAGCTGCGCCGGTGAATGGCGGTGAATCTTCAGGGGCGTGCCGGGGCAGCTGATAATCCAGTGCTCCTGCCGGCGCTGAGCCACCTGATAACCGCGCTGCCGCAGATCCGCGATTGCCCGCTCAACCGCGGCGGCGGAAACCGGGAATTCGCCCGGAAAGGCAAACAGCGACTGCCGTGTCGACTGTTCGCCGGTGGTCTCCCGGGCCTTGTCGTGGCCGGGAGGATCCGAGTGTATGGGGGCTGCCATCAGTGCATCTCCTCTTCCTGTGAGCCGTCCCGATCTATTGTCCTTCCCCCCGGAAAACCGTAACAGCAGCAGTCAGTGATAAAATGAACCGGTACAGATGGGTTATGGCGAAAACTGTACCGGTCGGCAGGGGCGGTGGCTGTACCGGTTGGGGGCGAGGGTTTTCGGGCATACTGGAAAAAACGGGATTCAGTGGCAGGCTTATGACGGTACTCTACAACCAGATTGCACAGCAGATGCAGGGCCTGATCGAGGAAGGCGCCTACCGGGTGGGCGACCGCCTGCCGGGGGTGCGTGTGCTCAGCCGGCGCTTTGGAGTCAGCATCTCTACCATTCTGCAGGCGCACCAACTGCTGGAAAGCCGCGGCTATCTCCAGGCCCGTGAGCGTAGCGGCTATTTTGTCAGTCTGCCCGCCACCCAGGCCCCGATGCCCACGGTCGAGCAGGTGGCGCCTTTGCCGTCCAACGTCTCCGCTCGACAACTGGCCCTGGAAATGATGTTCGAATCCCAGGACCGTTCCCTGGTGCCCCTTGGCGCCGCGGTGCCCCATACCGACTACCTGCCGATGAAACAGGTGCAACAGGCCATGGCCTGGGCTTCACGCCAGGGAGGCACCACAATGCAGTATGCCTTTCCCGGCAAGCTGGCATTGCGCCGGCAGTTGGCACAGCGCATGACCAGCCTCGGTGTGCCGGTCTCCCCCGATGAACTGATGGTGACCGGCGGGAGCCAGGAGGCGATTGTGCTGGCCCTGCGGGCGGTTACGCAGCCCGGGGACATCGTCGCCGTGGAGTCGCCAACGTTTCCCGGCATTCTTCAGGTGGCGGAGTTGCTGGGCCTGCGGGTTATCGAGGTTCCGTCCGATCCGGTCGAGGGTGTCAGCCTTGAGGGCTTGCAGCTGGTGCTGGACCAATGGCCGGTGCGGGCTTGCGTGGTGGTGGCCAACCACAGCAATCCGTTGGGCTGTCGCCTGTCTGACGAGCGCAAGCAGCGGTTGGTCAATATGATGGCCCGGGCGGGCGTGCCGCTGGTGGAGGACGATATCTACGGCGACCTGCCGTTCTCCGGTGATCGGCCGCGCCCGCTTAAGGCGTTCGACCGGACGGACAGCGTGATCTACTGCAGCTCCTTTTCCAAAACCATGTGCCCGGGCTTGCGCATTGGCTGGATTGTGCCCGGCCGCTTTTTCGAAGCGGTCGTGCAGCAGAAGTATTTCATGAACATTGCCACGGCCACGGTCCCGCAACTGGCGGTGGCGCGACTGCTCGACCTGGGCGGTTACGACCGCTACCTGCGCAGCGCCCGACAGCGCTACGAGGAGGCCGTAGGCCGTATGCGCGTCGCCATCGAGCGCTACTTTCCGGAGGGTACGGCGGTGAGTCGCCCGGTAGGCGGCATGGTGCTTTGGATTCAGCTGCCCGAGGGGCTTTCCGGCACCGTCCTGCATCGTCGGGCGCGGGAGCAGGGGATCAGTATTTCGGCCGGGCAGATGTTTTCGGTGACCCACAAATACGAAAACTGCTTGCGGCTTAATGGTGCCAATCCCTGGGACGAGACCATTGAAAAGGCGGTTCGGAGGCTGGGCGAGTTGGCTCGGGACGACCTGGTGTGGTGATTTCAGAGCGGAATCGTAGCCCCGATTGTGTTGCAGGGGTGAATCCTCTCGCGATAGCAGGGATGGTTTCCTCCGCCGCGCCGACAGGCCTTCCCTGGCCTTGCGGCGCTATCGTGACATCCCTGTCACTGCTACAGAAACCATCCCTGCTACCGCTGACGGCTCAGCTTTAACTTGTAATACAGTAGGGGGGCTGAGGACATATCGATACGCCGCTCTATGTGATAGGGATGTACGGAGGCACGAAGCGTTATATTCACCACACATCCGCTGCAAAATCGTGGTTTGAGAAGGAGGGAAAGGATGCCTGTTTCCAAGACCATTCTGGTAACCGGGGCCACGCGCGGCCTGGGTCGTGCCCTGAGCAAACTACTGATTGCCCAGGGCCACCACGTCATCATGACCGGCCGCGACGAACAGCGGGTTCGGCAGGTGGCACGCGAGCTGGGTAGCGAGGCACCGGTCTGGGGGCTGGATGTGCAGCGTCAGGCCGATGCCCAGGCGCTGGCGGAGTGGCTGACCCTGAACGACATTCGGCTCGATGCCCTGGTCAACAATGCCGGGAGGGGCGGTGAGCCCTACCGTGACCAGCCGGCGGAGAATCCTCTGGACACCGATCCGCAGACCGTCAATGACATCCTGCAGGTCAACCTGCTGGGCACCTATCGCGTGACCCAGACCTTGCTGCCTTGCCTGCGCCGCGACCGGCGGGCTGATATCGTCAATATTTCCTCAGGCATGGGGTCACTGGCCGACATGGGGCTGGGTTCACCGGGCTATCGGCTATCCAAGGCAGGCGTGAATGCATTGACCCGTTATCTGGCTGTCGAGCTGGCAGAAACCTCCATCCATGTGAATAGTGTTTGTCCGGGTTGGTGTCGCACCGATCTGGGCAGCGACCGGGCACCGCGCAGTGCGGAAGAGGGGGTGGATTCGGTGGTGTGGTTGTTGAATGAAGAGCCGGATTTTCGGGGGGCGTTTATCCGGGATCGGGAGCCGATAGGCTTTTGATCGTTGGACGTTGGACGTTGGACGTTGGACGTTGGACGTTACCAATGGGCCTGGGCTGTATTTTTACGTGAAACGTCCAACGTCAAACGTGAAACAAAAAGGGTTCATCGCGGATTGGAGTGAACGCTGCCAGAGGTTCAAGAGCGCCCAACCCGTCATCCCCGCGAAGGCGGGGATCCAGGGCGTATGGCTTCCAGATTGGCGGTTTGCCGCTCTGGATACCCGCCTTCGCGGGTATGACGGGGTCTGTTTGCCCTCGGAGGAAAGCTTTCGAAGGCGTATTTCTCGCTGAAGTGCGAAGAACCACAAAAAAGGGAGGCCTCGGCCTCCCTTTTTGCTAACGCTCCAGGTACTTTTCCTTCCCCTTCACGCCATCCCACTCTTCCGCATCCGGAAGCGGGTCTTTCTTTTCAGTGATGTTCGGCCAGTCCCGCGCCAGTTCGGCGTTGATCTCAACAAACTGGGTCTGGTCCGGCGGCAGCTCGTCTTCGGAGAAGATGGCTTCCGCGGGGCACTCCGGCTCGCAGAGGGCGCAGTCGATGCATTCGTCCGGGTCGATTACGAGGAAGTTGGGACCCTCGTAAAAACAGTCTACCGGGCAGACTTCGACACAGTCCGTGTATTTGCACTTGATGCAGTTTTCGGTAACGACAAAGGTCATGGTCGGATCCCTGCTCTCTCAATCAGTCACTTGCGTGCGGGGCTTCTCGTGGTTGCGCGATACTCCCCGTTTGTAGCACGCCCGAAAAAAGGAGGCCACATTTTAGGGAGCTGCCCGGTCTGTCGCAAGTCGTTAGTGGTTTATGTGGTCTGGCCGCGCCACCGGAATGGGCACTTTTAAACAAAGCCCCAGTATAGGTGGCCTCTTTTGTCTCGGTAAGAGTCTGTTTAGTCCGTTTTGTTATCGAGTTTTTCCCTCAGGGAATAGAGTTGGTTCAGCGCTTCCCGGGGTGTCATGCCGTCCAGGTCCATGGCCAGGATGGCTTTCTCCACCTCAGACGGCTCGAGACTGGCAAACATGTCCCCCTGCATGGCGCCGTAGGAGGCTTCGGGCGATTTCACTTCTGCCTGCACCTCCGGGGCGCCGGCTTCCAGTGCGGTCAGCTTCTGGCGGGCATTGGCAATGACGTTATGGGGTACCCCCGCCAGTTTGGCCACCTGCAAGCCGTAACTCTGACTGGCCGGCCCCTCGTGCACCGTATGCAGGAAAACGATGCTGTCCTCATGCTCGGTGGCGGTCAGGTGCACGTTGATGGCCGTGGTGGCGCTTTCCGGCAGGCCCGTCAGTTCAAAATAGTGGGTGGCGAAGAGGGTAAAGCAGCCCACCTTGCGCACCAGATGCTCGGCGGTGGCCCAGGCCAGTGAGAGGCCGTCGAAGGTACTGGTGCCGCGGCCGACCTCGTCCATCAGGACCAGGGACTGGTCTGAGGCGTTGTGCAGAATATTGGCGGTTTCGGTCATTTCCACCATGAAGGTGGAACGTCCGCCGGCAATGTCGTCCGAGGAGCCCATGCGGGTGAAGATGCGATCCACCGGGCCGAGGCGGGCACGGTCAGCAGGCACGAAGCTGCCGGTGTAGGCCAGCAGCGCCACCAGGGCAGTCTGGCGCATATAGGTGGATTTACCGCCCATGTTGGGGCCGGTGATCACCAGCATGCGGCGGTCATTGTCCAGGATGACGTCGTTGGGTACGAAGGGTTCGCTCAGTACCTGCTCCACTACCGGGTGCCGGCCCTGCTGGATTTCCAGTCCCGGCTCGTCGGTCAGCTCCGGCGCACAGAACCGCAGGGTCTGGGCCCGTTCGGCGAAGTTGCTGAGCACATCCAGCTCGGCCAGGGCCTGGGCGGTGTCCTGCAGCGGACCCAGGGTGTCGGCCAGCACTTCGAGGAGTTCGTCGTACAGGGCCTTTTCCCGGGCCAGGGCACGGCTCTTGGCGCTCAGGGCCTTGTCTTCGAAGGTTTTGAGTTCCGGGGTGATGAAGCGCTCGGCGTTCTTGAGCGTCTGGCGGCGGACGTATTCGGTGGGTGCATTTTCCGCCTGGGCCTTGCTGATTTCGATGTAATAGCCGTGGACGCGGTTGTAGCCCACCTTCAGAGTGCTGATGCCGGTGCGCTCCCGTTCGCGCTCTTCGACGTCGAGCAGGAACTGGCCGGCGTTCTCGCTGATTCCGCGCAGTTCGTCCAGCTCCTCGTCATAGCCTTCGCGCACCACACCGCCATCGCGGATCACTACAGGCGGATTGTCGACGATGGCCCGTTCCAGCCGGTCAGACAGCTCCGGGTATTCACTGATGATGGTGGCGAGTTCGCCGATATGGTCTGACTGCACCGCCTTCAACGCGAACTGCAGGTCGGGCAGGGCCTGGAAGGCATCCCGCAGGCGGGCCATGTCCCGGGGGCGTGCCGAACGCAGGCCGACCCGGGAAAGGATACGCTCGATATCGCCGATCTTGCGCAGGGCCTCGTGAATCGGCTCGTAATGGAAACCATCCTGCAGCGCGGCGACCGCACTTTGCCGCTGCAGGACCTGTTCGCGATCCCGCAACGGGCGGTTGAGCCAGCGCCGCAGCTGGCGGCCGCCCATGGCCGTGGCGGTGCGGTCCATGACCCAGGCCAGGGTGTGCTGCTGGCCGCCCATTAGATTGGTATCGATCTCCAGATTGCGGCGACTGGTAGCATCCAGAATCACGCTGTCCTCACGGCGTTCGTGGGTCAGCTTGCGGATATGGGGCAGGGCGGTGCGCTGGGTTTCCCGGGCATACTGCAGCAGGCAGCCGGCGGCGGGAATGGCCAGCCGCATGTCCTGGCAGCCGAAGCCGGTCAGGTCCTTCACCTGAAGCTGTTGCGTCAGCAGGCGCTGTGCCGAGTCTTCCTCGAACAGCCAGGGCCCCTGGCGACGGACCCCGGTCAGCCCCTCCAGCAGTTCGCCGTAGGGGAAGTCTTCGCTGACCAGCAGCTCGGCCGGCCGCAGGCGCTGCAGCTCGCCCTGGAACGCTTCCACCGAATCCAGTTCCTGCACGGCGAAGCGGCCGGTGGAGATGTCCAGGGTGGCGAGGCCAAAGCGCTCCTTGCGGGTGAACACCGCCATCAGCAGATTGTCCTGCTTTTCATCCAGGAACGCTTCGTCACTTAGGGTGCCGGGCGTGATAATGCGCACCACCTTGCGCTCCACCGGGCCCTTGCTGGTGGCCGGATCGCCCACCTGTTCACACACGGCGATGGAGTGGCCGGCTTTGACGAGGCGGGCGATGTAGTTCTCGGCGGAATGGAACGGTACACCGGCCATGGGAATCGGCTGGCCGGCAGACTGGCCGCGGGCGGTGAGGGTGATGTCGAGAAACTCTGCCGCCTTGCGTGCATCCTCATAGAACAGCTCATAGAAGTCGCCCATGCGATAGAACAGCAGCTCGTTGGGGTGCTCCACCTTGAGCTTGAGGTATTGCTGCATCATCGGGGTGTGCTGGGAGAGATCCTGGGTCAGCTTGGCCTGCAACGCTTCAGTCATGTTCCTTCCGGTTTTCGGGCAGATGGATGCAAGGGCGCAATCTTATCATGGGCGGCGCAGCCCCGACATATTGCGCGTGTCCCTTTTGGAACCTACCCAGGGGGTTCCAAGAGGGACCTGACATTAGGAAGGAGCAGGGAACGGAAAGAGGGTTTACGCCTGTTTCAGTTTGGACTCGTGTTTTGAATGGCACCGACAACAGGTCCGGTTCTTGCCCCTTTGCTTGGCCTCAAGCAAGGCATAATCGGCTGCACAAATGAGCCCTTTGACTTGCTGGCTGGTCTCCGGGAAGGACGCGACTCCGATGCTGACGGTTACGTCGGGCTTCTGTGCGCACATGTGCTCGACCCGTCGGCGGATGCGTTCGGCAATATCCTGGCCGTCCTTTGATGCGGTTTCAGGCAGCGCCAGAATGAATTCTTCTCCCCCATAGCGGCCAGCGATGTCCATGGCTCGCAGACTCCTTTGGAGTACCTGGGCCACCCTGGATAGCACCTTGTCGCCTTCAGGATGGCCCAGGGTGTCGTTTATCTGTTTGAAGTTGTCGATATCCACCATGAGCAATGTCAGGGGCTGGCCGGTTCTTTTGGCCTGAGCCAATTCCTTTTGCAGGAGCAGCATGAAGGTCTGGTGGTTGTACAGCCGGGTTTTGGCATCAATGGAAGAGCGTTGAACCAGTGACTGCAAATAACTCTGCTCAACAATTGTATAATGCATGGCCTTCAGGGGCCGGATGTTTTCAAAGTAATCCAGAGCTGCAACAGCAAAGCCGACATCGCGGCCGAGTGTTTCCTTGAGCTGGTTTCGATGGTGGTTTAATGCGCTCCAGTGGCCCTCGGCTGTTTCTTTTTCAAAGAAGTGTCCCGTGAGAGAGTGCAGCACTTTCTGGGCGGTTGTTTCAGGAAACGCTTCGGTAGACTGCATCTCAGCATCAAGATCAGCCTTGTCCGTCTCATTTTCGCCAGGCATCACCGTCCTGATGACTGGCCACAGGCGCGATGTCATTTTTTCAGGCCAATGGCTGAGATGGCTGCGAACACTTCCCTGTTTCATCACCTCTCTCCTATTGCACCAGCTCCACCGGTTCCTGATGTTTTTTAAAGGAATGAGCTTGGATTTCGTGGATATGCAATGAGCTGTTGCCCATGCGTCCAGCTTCATCGCAAGCCTCTTCGGCAACTTCCAGCAGGTGCTGTGCAGTGTATGTTTCCAATTGGGCTCGTAAGGGGGTGACGCATACGGAAAGGCTGAGCTTTATGTCGGAATGCGGGACTTCTGTCGTATTATCGCTGCGCACGGCGTTGATCAGTTTCAGCGCCGTGCGGGTTGCGTCAGGCAAAGAACAATCGTCCAACAGCAGTGCCAGCTTGCGGTTGCCAATCCGGCACAGGTGGTCGTTGTCACGAATGTGCTGTTGAATAAGTCGGATAGCGGACTGGAGGTTTACCTCGTCGTGCTCGCTTTCCACGACCTCACCATAACGCTCCTGCTGGCGCCGGACGCCTATAAAGAGCAAACCGTGGGTGCTGCGGGACTTGCGCCTGGACGCCGCACTTTCCAGAAGGCGCTTGAATCGCGCGAGATCTGTCAGGGTGTGGTTCTTCGACCGCGGGGCGAACGCTCGGGTCAGCGGATCGTCTTCGGGTAGCGAGCGTAATGTGAACAGGATGTTGTCTTCCGGGCTTTGTTCATTGTGAATCAATGATGTGGAGATATGAATGAAGCGTTCCTCACGATTGGCTGTCTCCAGTTGGAAAAAGCCTTCGAAAGCTTCCGGGTTGAGGGTGTTGGCCGCGTCCCCGGCGCCGCCTTGACGCAATGGCGTGCCAGAAGGTTGAAGGGCATTCAGTTTTTCGAGCTTTAGAAGTGATTGAATGGGGTGTCCGAAGGATTTGCTGAACGTGATGCCAAGCAGTTCTTCAGCGGACTGATTGAGATAGCACAAGTGACCGAGGCGATTTGTCACTATGATACTGTCTCGCATCGACTCGAGTACGACCCATGCAAAGTGCCTGACCGGTTTGAACTTCATGGAAGCCTCACGGCGGCTTCCCAGGCGGTTTTCCATAACCCTCTCCTAGTCCTCTGTATTTATTGTCTTTTTATTCTTTTTGGTAGCTGTGCAATTGGTGAACACGACCTTCCCTTCACAGTTTAGGTATAAGCTATTGATTTGACGTATCAGGCCACCTTTCAATATCACTGTAGGGTAAAGCCCTAATTGCCCTCTTCAGAAGCCAATTTGCCGAGCATGCCCTTGCATTTAGTTGGACGATAGAACGTACACAGTTTTATTAAAAATAGTTAGAGACACAACTGTTTTAAAAGTCATGATCTTGGCGTAGGCTTGAATGCCTTCAAAGTGTCGTTTTACAGGGTACATCGGTGGGTTGCCGCTGCCCGGTCATGAGTGCTTGGATTGTCTGGCCCGTCAGCGCAACACCGTCAATCGAAAACCTGGTTTTGGGACACGTGAATACACAGGGAATCTGTGCTGCAGAGCACTCTCTTCGCTCCGGTGCGCCTTTCGATCCTCACGAAACAGGCGATGGATACACCATGAGGGCCAAATAGTGAGTTGTGACAGGGAAGAAAACACGCGGAGGTCGACCGTCGCCAGCGCAGTGAATGATCTGACGGTCCTGGAGAATTACACGAGGGTGCAAAGGGAGGCTATTTTGCGGAGTATGCCTCAGGCCGAATTGCATGACCTTGTTGACCGCCTGATTGAGCAAGGATTTGCGCTGGAGCGCCGAAATGACTCGTTGAGCCAGAAGCTGCAGGAGCTTGAACGCCAGGTCGATGAACAGGCACAGCAGTATGAGTTCCGAATGCAGGAAGCCCGGGCTGTTCTGGATACGGTAATCGATCCGATCATAACGATTGATAGCAAGGGAATCATCGAAACTGTCAACCGGGCCGCCGAGACCACCTTCGGCTATTATGCGAACCAAATGGTTGGCCACAGAGTCACCATGCTGATGCCCGCGCCCTGCGACTCCCGTCACAATGAATGTCTCCAGCGGTTTTTAAGCAAGGAGCTGCCCAGCCTTGTTGGTCAGCGTCGGGAATTCATGGCGAGGCAGAAGAGTGGGGCTCTGATCCCCATAGAACTGTCGGTTTCCAGGATTGATCACCAGCCTCGCTTTACCGGTCTGCTCCGGGATGTTCGCAAGGTCAAGCAGTTACAGAACGAAGTCATGCAGGCTGCCGAGGAAGAGCGCAGCCGCATTAGCCGGGAACTTCATGACTGCCTGGGGCAGGAACTTTCAGGGCTGGCGATGCAAGCCCAGGCTCTGGCTGGTCACCCTCTGTTGAAACAGGACAAAGCCGGGGAGCAGTTTCAGCGGTTTTGTCAGCAGTTGGAGCTGAGCATCAAGCAGCTTCGTTCCATCGTTTTCGACCTGTCGCCGGTCGAGATGGCAGATGGTGGTCTGGTGGAAAGTCTCAGGGCGCTCGCCAGAGTGGTGGACAGTCAGGGCCTGGAGGATTGCCGTTGCGAGATCGAGGGGAGCGTGGTACCTGGTTTATGGCCACGGCAGCTTGAAATCCAGCTGCTTCGGGTTGCCAAGGAAGCGCTGCATAACGCGCGCAAGCATGCAGGCGCCAAACATATTGTCCTGTACCTGTGTGGACGCAGGGACGAGCTGGAGCTTCGCGTGGAGGATGACGGCTGCGGCGTCAATCATCAGCAGAGGCTGGAAGATATGGGGCAGGGCATTCGCATCATGCAATACCGTGCCAGTCTGGTGGGCGGAGAGCTGCTGGTTGAACCGCGCGAGAATAAAGGAACTCGGGTGATTTGCCGTGTTGGTTTGCCTCGCACTTGATCACTCTGCATTGGATTTGGAAAACAGGGAATGACCCAGGACATTCGGGGAAAAGACAGGACCCGTGGCATCTTTATTGTCGATGATCATCCGGTTTTTCGACAGGGATTGAAAACTCTGATTGAAAGCGAAGAAAACTTCGAAGTGATTGGAGAAGCGGCGGGTTCAAAAGAGGCCATGTATATGCTGCGCAACCTTCACCCGGATGCTGTGATCGTTGATTTGACGCTGGGGGAAGGCAGTGGACTGCAGTTGATCAAGTCGATCCGTCAACGCCAGAGGGATATCAGGATATTAGTGGCTTCAATGCACGACGACATGGTCTATGCAGAACGGACCCTGAGAGCTGGAGCCAGTGGTTATATCAACAAGGAGCAGGCTGCTTCCAAGTTGATTCTGGCGCTTAGGGAGGTGCTCGAAGGGCGCGTCTATCTCGACGCAAGAGTAGCCGACCACATTCTTCAAAGCCGTTTACATGGCACCGGTGATGACTATCGGGCGCAGCCAGAGGATTTGCTTTCCAATCGTGAACTGGAGGTATTTGAGCTGCTCGGCAGAGGCCTCAGTTCCAAACAGATCGGTGACCGCCTGTGCCTGAGTCACAAGACCATTGATTCTCACCGCGAGCGTATCAAAAGGAAGCTGGGAGTGGATAACAATTTCCTGCTGATCCAGCGGGCGGTAGCCTGGGTTCTGGCCGAAACTGAAGTGCCTGTGGAACGGAAGTAATCGTCGGCCTGCGGCAGTATAAAGTACCCTCTTTCCCGGTTTTGCTAGGATAAATAAATATCTGATCACGTTCCGAGGGCAAAATCACGCTTTAGCGCCAGAGATTTAGCCAGCGGGGCTCTCAGTTTATGGCATGATCCAGATAAAATGGTGGAGTCTGAAAATCATGGCCTCAATTACCGATCAAACTCTCTACGAAGCAGCCGCAGCTCTTGGCGATCGGCTGGAGCAAACAGGCATGAAGCTGGCTACCGCCGAATCCTGCACCGGCGGCTGGATTGCCAAGGCGCTCACCGATGTGCCGGGCAGTTCGGCCTATCTCGAATGCGGGCTGGTGACCTACTCCAACGACGCCAAGCAGGAGTTGCTGGGTGTCACGCCGCTTTCCCTGGATAAGCACGGTGCAGTAAGCGAGGCAGTGGTCAGGGAGATGGTGATCGGCGCGCTGACCGCTACCGGCGCCGACATTGCCGTGTCGGTGAGCGGTGTCGCAGGGCCCGATGGAGGCACGGCAGAAAAGCCCGTGGGCATGGTGTGGTTTGCCTGGGGCCGCCAGGGGGAAGAGCCCGAGGCGGTATGCGAGCAGTTCGGCGGGGACCGCGACAGTGTTCGCAGGCAGGCGGTATTGTTTGCCCTGCAGGCCGTGCGGGGCTATCTATGATGGCTGCCCAGAAGTTAGACTGAGTCTTGTCCAATCAACGCTTGCATCCCCCAAATCCCTGTGCATAATACTGGTCATGCATACAGTTTTGCTGATGCGTGGCATGGGCAAAATCCAACATTCGGGCATTCGCGAGATTTAAAGGCAGAGCACAATGGATGACAACAGAAAGAAAGCGCTAAGCGCGGCCCTTTCCCAGATTGAACGTCAGTTCGGCAAGGGCGCCGTGATGAAAATGGGCGATCAGCCGCGCGAAGCCATGCCGGCGATTTCCACCGGTTCGCTGAGCCTCGATATCGCGCTGGGTATCGGCGGGCTGCCCCTTGGGCGCGTTGTGGAAATCTATGGTCCGGAGAGCTCTGGTAAAACCACGCTGACCCTGCAGGTGATTGCCGAAGCGCAGAAAGGCGGCAAGACTTGCGCATTTGTGGACGCTGAGCACGCCCTGGATCCGGTGTATGCGGAAAAGCTGGGCGTCAATGTGGATGAACTGTTGGTATCACAGCCCGATACCGGTGAACAGGCCCTTGAGATTGCTGACATGCTGGTCCGCTCCGGTGCGGTGGACGTGATCATCGTCGACTCCGTGGCGGCACTGACGCCGAAGGCGGAAATTGAAGGGGAAATGGGAGACTCCCACGTCGGCCTCCAGGCCCGGTTGATGTCCCAGGCGCTGCGTAAGCTGACCGCCAGCGTGAAGCAGGCCAACTGCATGATGGTCTTCATCAACCAGATCCGCATGAAGATCGGCGTGATGTTCGGCAATCCGGAAACCACTACCGGTGGTAACGCCCTCAAGTTCTATTCCTCTGTACGTCTTGATATCCGCCGTACCGGTGCGGTGAAAGAGGGTGAGGAAGTCGTGGGTAATGAAACCCGCGTGAAGGTGGTCAAGAACAAGGTGTCGCCGCCCTTCAAACAGGCCGAGTTCCAGATCATGTACGGCAAGGGCATCAACCGCACCGCCGAAGTCATTGATCTGGGCGTTAAGCACGGGCTGGTGGACAAGTCCGGCGCCTGGTACAGCTACAATGGCGACAAGATTGGTCAGGGCAAGGCCAACGCCTCTCGGTTCCTGGAGGACAACCCGGAGATTCGTGACGAGATCGAGACCAAGGTCCGTGATCTGGCCATGCCCAAGCCGAAGAGCAAGGAAGAGAAAGTGGATGCCGAAGCTCCGGAGAAGAGCGAAGAATTGCTCTAGGAGTCTGCCCAGAGGCGAATGGATTCTCGCCCTATGAACCCCGAAAGCCCCTGCCGGTTTCCCTGGCAGGGGTTTTTCGTTAACTTGATTCTAGTTCATATCGCGATACGAGCCATGACTGTTCGAAGGATATCCCGGTTCTTATGGGCTGGGTTGCTGGCCTGGAGTATGCCGGCTCTGGCCGAGGAAGACGTGATCATTGGGGTCGAGGAACTCGACTTGCTGCCCTACTACAGTGGTGCCTCGACCGAGTATCGCGGGTTCGCGCGGGAGCTGCTGGACAACTTCGCGGTTCAATACGATCTCGATATCCAGTACAAGTCCATGCCGCTGCGGCGTCTGGCGATTGCGTTGCAGGAAGGGGAGGTTGACCTGCGCTTCCCCGATCGTCCGGCCTGGCGTAATCAGGAGATGGAAGAGCACCGGGTTTACTTCAGTCTGCCGGTCATGCCTTTCACCGATGGCTTCATGGTGCGCCCGGGGCTCGTCGATCACACCCCCTACCGTATGAAAAGCGTCGGCCGGGTTCGCGGTTTCGCCTTGCCCAAGTCCTGGCGTGACAGCCTCCACATGGTCCGGGTGCATCATGTGGAAACCGACTCCCTGGCTTCGTTACTGGATCTGGCGGAAATGGAGCGGACCGATGCGGTGTACTTCAACCGTGCGGTGTTTCAGTGGCATCAGGAATATCGCCGGGGGAAGCCGTCCATGATGGTGTTTGACCCGGTACTGCCTTCCAGCAAGGGTAATTTCCATCTTTCCACCGTCCATCGCCTGGATCTGTTGGAAAAATTCGATGAGTACCTGACCACCTACCGCCACTGGATCGACGACAGGCTCAAGTATTGGGAAGTGACGGTCGAGCGTCAGCTGACTGAAGGGGCCTACCGACCTGATCGTTGATCTGGGTTTTAAGATGGCATCCTGATTTTGGTTACACTACCGGTTAGGATGTATCCAGGACCCGCAAGGAGATTGCCATGAAGTGGTTGTTGCTTTTGATTGTGCTTGCCGTTTTCGTGTTCTGGCTGGCACGGGGCCGAAAGATGCGCAGCGTCAGCCGCACCGGCGCCAAGGAAATAGAACAGCGCCGTTATTATGTTCAGCCCCCCGATGAAAACGAGCCGCCCCCCGATGATCACGAGGGAAACCGCTTTTGAGCGGTTTCCGGTGATCTGCGCCCCGCTGACGTCTTTGCCAAATCAGAAAGGCCAGGGGCTTTTGTGGAGTGCCACGGAGACAATGTAAAGAAATACCGCCACCGCAAGCACGAAACAGGAAACCCTGACCGTTCGGGTCTTGCCCCGTTTAAGAGCGAACGTTCCCAAGCCGATGTAAACGATCAGTCCCGTGATCTTGGTCATAAGCCAGCTGTGATCCAACGGGTTGAGATGCGCCACCCACAACATCCCCAAAGCACTTGCCAGCAGCAGCGTATCCACAAGGTGCGGGGCTATTTTCACCCAACGTTTTTCCAGGTTATGGGGTGCGCCCACCATCCAGCCGCCGCGTAGCAGAAACAGGGTGAAGGTCACGGCGACACAGGTGACGTGAATGGCTTTAAGGGTCAGGTAGGTATGCATAGGCGGCGCTGCTTATCCCATTCGTGAATTGTGGGCGTGACAAAGACAGGGCGGAAGAATGCCCGAGAGCGTGCAGCCTAATTTTTTATGCCGGAAAAGTGAAGAGTGCTAGCTTGAGCTGCTGGAATGGCGGCGCGCGCGGTAATCCCGGTAGAGGGCCTCGATGCGTGAGAGTGCGTTATCGATGGTGCGGGAGTATAGGTGGCGGTCCATGCAGTAGGAAAACTGGATACCCAGCCGATAGCCGGCCTGATAGGGTTGGACGCTCATGATGCGGGCCTTTACCCCGGATTGGGAAATGTACTTGCCCTTGAAGTCCACCAGGATGCGGGTGCCTTCAGCCAGAGGGAGGGGGCTGACAACGGCCATGCCATAGCGGTTGATGTCCACGCAATTGGCCTTGATCGGCCCCTTGGTGAGGCCAAGCAAACCCATCCGGCGCACGGTAATATCCAGACAAGGTGCCTGGAAGCGGGCCTTGATGCGGCGATCATCGTCTTCTTCTTCGATGTAACGCGCAATGCTGTTCATGGCATCCTTTCTCGTCCCGTAGTACTCCGTCAAGGTGATATTGACGGGTTCAGTGGGTTTGTCCGCGCCTGGAGCAAGGCGCGTCTCGCCGGGAATGGCCGTAGCCCTTGCCAAGAGACGCAACGCAGTCGCCAGGCGCGGACAAGCCCACCCTTCGGGCGAGCCTGTGGCGCATTGCCGCCGCGTTGCGAGCTTTGCCAAGGGCTACGGCCATTGGCTGCAGCTCGCGCCTTGCGGCAATGCGCCGCAGGCCCGCTGTACCCGTCAATATCACCTTGACGGAGTACCTAGACCCCTCAGTGTAGCTCGGCTACGAACGTTAGGAAAAACATCGTTCCTGGGTCTGTGAAACAGTACACATTAACAAAAATGGCCGAATCAGCCGCTTAAACGGAAGTGCTGATCAGCTGGCCGCGTCGATTCTCGATTGCTTCCGGCTGGCCGTTACGCGGGTTGAGCAGTTTGGGCTGGCGCCGATCCTTTTTCCTGCGTCGGTCGGGTCCGTTGAATGCCTGCTGCTTGCGGCGACGATCCGGCATGCGGCGTCTGTCCTGCGGCGACCCGCCACGACGCCAGCGGCTTTCTGATGCCGCACCGGCTTCTTTGCCGGGCGCTTTCGGAGCCGGGCCCTGTGTCGGGGGCAGATTGGAAGATTGGCGATTGATTTCCATGATCGTGTTTCGGTTCCTGTGACCAATCCGTTATCGGCGCTTATTGTCCAAACTTTAACCGATCTGTCCAGTTACCATTCAACTTTATCTGCCATTTGTCCTCTCCTGATCAGATAGGGCTACAATGGGGCACAGACACGTCGATACATCCACCCAATCTTCTCAGGATCTGCGATTGAAACCGCTTGCCGTCTCTCAGCTTTATAAAGCCTGTACGCTCAAAGAACTGGAATTCCGCTCCACCCGTGACCTCGAACCGCTGGCCGAAATCGTCGGGCAGAATCGTGCCCAGGAAGCGGTGCGTTTTGCCATGGCCATGCCCCACGGGGGCTATAACGTCTATGCCGTGGGCCGCAACGGGCTGGGTAAGCGCACGATGATGCTGCGCTACCTCAACCATCATGCGGAGGTGGAGCACCAGGCCTATGACTGGTGTTACGTGGCCAATTTCACCGACCCCCGCGAGCCCAAGGTGCTGAGCCTGCCCGCCGGTATGGGCTATACCCTTAAGCAGGACGTGGAAAAAATGATGGGGCGGCTGGTCAAGGCGATTCCCCAGGCGTTCGATAACGAGAGCTTTATCGAGCGCGCCGAAACCCTCAAGGAGGATTACGCCAAGCGCCAGGAGAACGAACTGGAAAAACTGGCGCGCCAGGGCCGTCGCAAGAACATCGACCTCAAGCTCACGACACCCGGTGGTTACCGACTGGTGGCGATGAATGGCGATGAGGCCCACACGGCCGAATCGTTTGCGGCCCTGTCCCAGGCTGAGCGGGACACGTTTGAGGAAGAGATTGGCAAGCTGGAGAAGAAGCTGCGCCAGGTTGTGCGCAAAATTGCCGACTGGGAGCAGGAATACATCGACCTGCAGCAGAAGCTGAATGAGGAAACCCTGGATTCGGTGGCCGGTCGCCCGATCGAGCAGCTCAAGGAAAAGTACAGCGAGCATGGGGATGTGGTAGCCCATCTGGATGCCATGCGTCAGGACATGGTCGACAACCTCGACATCTTCCTGGAGGAGAGTGAGGAACAGGCGGCTTTCGCCTACGCGGCCCTGGATCGCAAGATGCCCCGGCGCTACCAGATCAACCTGCTGGTCCACCAGAAGGAGGGCGTGGTGCCGGTGGTGGTGGAAGACAACCCCAACTACCACAACCTGTTCGGTTACACCGAAAACGTCACCTATAAGGGTACGGTCTTCACCGACTTTTCTTTTATCCGCCCGGGCAGCCTGCACAAGGCCAATGGCGGTTATCTGCTGATGGATGCCATCAAGGTCCTGGAACAGCCCTATGTGTGGGACGGCCTGAAGCGGGCCTTGCGTTCGCGAAAGATCACCATCAACTCCCTGGAGCGGGAACTGACCCTGGCCGGCACCATTTCCCTGGAGCCGGAAGGCATACCGCTGCAGGTCAAGATCGTGCTGTTCGGTGACCGCGAAACCTGGCTGCTGCTACAGGAGTATGATTCGGAGTTCTCCGAGCTGTTTCGTGTCACGGCCGATTTCGAGAACGAGATGGCTCGTACGGCGGACAGCCAGCAACTTTACGCCAAGTTCATCGCCAGCCTAGTGGAGGACAAGCGGCTATTGCACTGTGACCAGCGTGCCGTGGCCCGGGTGATCGAGTACAGTGCGCGGCTGGCGGAGCATCAGGAGCGGCTTTCGCTGCATGCGGCGGACATTGCCAATCTGCTGCGCGAATCCGATTTCTGGGCCCGTGAGGCCGGCGCCCGGCGCATCGCCCGCACCCATGTGGACCAGGCTCTGGCCAGCGCCCGCCATCGTGGCAGCCGGATCCGCGATCAGCTGTATCTCAGTGTCAAGGACGGTTCCACGTTGCTGTCGGTCTCCGGAAAGACCACCGGGCAGATCAACGGCCTGTCGGTGCTGGCCACTGGCGGCTTCGAATTCGGCATGGCCAATCGCATTACGGCCACCTGTCACTTCGGCGACGGGGACATCATCGATATCGAACGTGACGTCAAGCTCGGCGGCAACCTGCACTCCAAGGGGGTACTCATCCTCACCGCCTGGATCTCCGCCAAGTTCGGGCGCCAGCACAGCATGCACCTGTCCGCCAACCTGGCCATGGAACAGAATTATGGCGAAGTGGATGGCGACAGCGCCTCCCTGGCGGAACTGTGCGCCCTGATTTCGTCGATGGCCGAGATCCCGATCCGTCAGGACCTGGCAGTGACCGGCTCGGTCAACCAGTTTGGCGAGGTGCAGCCTATCGGTGGCGTTAACGAGAAGGTGGAAGGTTTCTACGCCGCCTGTCAGCTCAAGGGTTCAGAGAAGACCCAGGGCGTGCTGATTCCCCACACCAATGCGCAGAACCTGATGCTGGATCAGGAGATCCTGGATGCGGTCAAGGCCGGGCGCTTCCACGTCTATGGGCTGCACACCGTCGATCAGGCCGTGGAGCTGCTGATGGGGCGGCCTGCCGGTCGGCCGGACAAGCATGGGCGTTATCCGCGGCGGACGGTTTACGGGGCGATTCAGCACCGCTTGGATCAGTTGCGGCATCAGGGGGAGCACAAGGAGGACGAGCACTCGTAGAGGGTGTTGCGAAGGGACGGCTAAGCTGCGTTTACCCCCGGGGTTCGAGAAGGGTGTTGGCCATTGCTCTGCAACCAGGGCAAGGATGCCCGGCTAGCGATAGCGCGGCAGGGACGCCGCTCTATCGCGGTGGAAGAGCAATGGCCAACACCCTTCCAGCACCCAGACCTCGGGTCCGCTGGGCGCCTTTGGCGCCTCCCCCTTACCCTGGCCCTCTCCCGCGAGGGGAGAGGGGATGTTGGGCGAAAGCGAGGTGGGGCGTGGAATTGTGATGTTCGAAGCGAGCTGTGTTACCGGGGTGACGCTCTACACCAGGACGACTGCACTCGACGGAACGTGAAATTGATCCGAGGTCCCACCGGTTTGCGGGTCTTGGGCAACCCATGCTGCCAGTCTGTCTGTAGCCCGGGCGGCATGATCAACAGGCTGTTGTGGGGTAGGGGGACGTTTATGGGGCCGCGTTTGGTGCTTCGTGGGCGGAACTGGAATCGCCTTTCGGCACCCAGCGACACGGAGGCGATCAGCGGTGCCGCCCCCAGTTCCGGTTCGTCATCGCTATGCCAGCCCATGCTATCCTGGCCGTCCCGATAGAGATTGCACAGCACGCTGTTAAAAGGTTGCCCACACTGCTCGGCGACGCGATCGCGCAGCTTTGCCAGGGCGGGCGTCCAGGGCAGCGGGGTCAGGTCCAGGCCGGAATAGCGGTAGTGGGCCTCGGGATCGCCCATCCAGCATTGCAGTCGGGGCACAGGACGCCGCCGGCCAAACAGCTGGATGGACTCCTGCCGCCAGGGCAGGGTCTCCAGGCAGTGGGTCAATAGTGCATCGGCCTCATCCGCCGGCAGGAGTGGGCAGATGAGGCGAAGCTCCGGATGGATGTCGTCGTAAACCGTTACCACGCCACCTCGCGCATCCGCACGGGCAGGCGCCGGGGTCCCCAGCGGCCCGGTTGCGCCTCGAAACGCCCCGGTACAGGCGTGCCGCATTGGTTGCAGGCGCCATGGGCATCCAGATTCCAGGTTCCCAGCTGATACCAGTCCCGTTCGATCAGCAGCTCGCCACAATGGTGGCACCAGGTGCTGCTGCCGACGTTGTCGTGAACGTTGCCGGTATAGACGTACCTGAGGCCGTTTTTCATGGCGATCTGGCGGGCCTGGGTGAGCTTCCGGGCCGGCGTCGCCGGTGTTTCGCGCATTTTCCAGTCGGGGTGGAAGGCGGTGAAATGCAGGGGGATGTCGTCTCCCAGCTCTTCGTGAATCCACCGGGTCATGGCTTCCAGCTCTTCCACGCTGTCATTTTCGCCCGGGATCAGCAGCGTCGTGATTTCGAACCAGATGTCGGTTTCGTGGCGCAGGTAGCGCAGGGAATCCAGAACTGGCTCCAGGTGAGCACCGCAAATCTTGTGATAGAAACGGTCGGTGAACGCCTTGAGGTCGATATTGACGGCATCGAACGCAGAAAAGAAATCCGCTCGCGCCTGGGGTTCGATGTAGCCGGCCGTGACCGCCACCGGGTGCAGATCCCGGGCGCGGCAGGCTTCGGCCACATCGGTGGCATATTCAAGGAAGATGACCGGGTCGTTGTAGGTGAACGCCACGCTGCGACAGCCCAGGCGTTCGGCCTCTCGGGCGATCTGGTCTGGTGTGGCCTGGTCAGCCAGCCGATCCATTTCCCGCGACTTGCTCATATCCCAGTTCTGGCAGAATTTGCACGCCAGGTTGCAGCCGGCGGTACCAAAGGACAGGATAGGGGTTCCCGGGAGGAAATGGTTGAGCGGTTTTTTCTCGATGGGGTCCACACAGAACCCGGAGGAACGGCCCCAGGTCTTGAGCACGATTTCATCGTTTTCCCTTGCCCGCACGAAGCACAGCCCCTGCTGACCTTCCTGCAGCTTGCAGCGGCGCGGGCAGAGATCGCACTGCACGCGGCCATCATCCAGTCGGTGCCAGTAGCGGGTTGAAACGGAGTCGGGAATCTTTTGGGTCATGGCAATCTAACAGTGTAGCGGACCGGGCCTGTCGAAGGGCCCGTGTCGGTATGAAGTCCCCTGAACGGGGAGCGGGTTATTTTGTAGACAGCTCGGGACAGCTCGGGTTCCCGCTGACCGCTTTTGATCTGATAGCACAGGGGCTATCCTTTTTGACGACGATTTGCGGAGGGCAATGACCGAATGCATGTGAAACAGAAGCTGACCGCCATCGGTCTGACGGTTCTTGGATTGATGATGGTCAGTCCCGCCTGGGCCATCGAGTGGCTCGATCAGCCGCGCCAGGGCAGCCTGATGCGGGGCAAGGTGGAACCCGGACATGCGATCCGCTTCCATGGGGAGCCGGTGCGTGTGACGGAGGATGGCGCGTTTGTGATTGGTTTCAGTCGCGAAGCCGATCTCGATCAGAAAGTGGTGGAGGTAACGTCCTCCGGCGAACGGATTGTTCACCCCCTGACCCTGCAGGAACGCGAGTACGACATCCAGCGCATCGAAGGGGTGCCGCAGCGAACGGTCACGCCCGATCCCAAGAACCTCAAACGCATTCGTGCCGAAGCCGCGCTGGTGCGCAAGGCGCGCAAGACCGACTCGGATCTGACCTTTTTCACGGATGCTTTCATCTGGCCGGCCCAGGGTCCCATTACCGGTGTTTATGGCAGCCAGCGTGTTTACAATGGAGAACCGCGCCGCCCCCATTATGGTGTTGATATCGCCGCGCCCAAGGGGGCGCCGGTAGTGGCGCCGGCGCCCGGAACCGTGACGCTGGTGCATGACAACATGTTCTTCTCCGGCGGTACGCTGTTGATTGATCATGGTTACGGGGTCTCTTCCACCTTCATCCACATGGATGAGGTGCTGGTGGAGGAAGGCCAGCACGTGGAGCAGGGGGACCTGATCGGCCGTGTTGGTGAAAAGGGCAGGGCCACCGGGCCGCATCTGGACTGGCGCATGAACTGGTACGATGTCAGGGTTGATCCCTCCTTCCTGGCTCCACCGCTGGATCACGGTAAAACCCCGCAAACCGCAAGTGCCGAATAAAACGATAAGGACTAATCGATGACCGACATGTCTCAGACCGTCTATGTGGTGGAAGATGATGAAGCCGTACGCGATTCGTTAACGCTCCTGCTGGAGTCCGAGGGATTGCGCGTGGAAACCTTTGCCACCGGCAATGATTTCCTCGAGGCCTGGAATGAGGACATGGCAGGCTGTATCGTGCTCGACATCCGCATGCCGGGGCTGGATGGCATGGAGGTTCAGTCGGCACTCAATGAACACAACTCGCTACTGCCCATCATCTTCGTGACCGGCCATGGTGATGTTCCCCTGGCCGTTGAAGCCATGAAGCACGGGGCCGTGGACTTCGTGCAGAAGCCCTATCGTGAGGAAGCCTTGCTGGACAAGGTGAAATCGGCGCTGGAACAGGATGAGGAGCAGCGCCGCAGCCTGGGAGAGCGGAACGAAATCGTTCGCAAGATCGAAAGCCTCACACCGCGCGAGCGCGAGATCATGGATCGCATGGTGGAAGGGCAGGCCAACAAGGTCATTGCCATCGAGCTCGATATCAGTCAACGCACGGTGGAGATCCACCGTTCCCGGGTCATGCACAAGATGGGCACCCACTCGCTGGCACACCTGGTCCGCATGGTCATGTCCGTAAAGGACCGTATTGACTGACAGCGGGTCGGCTGCGACAAATGGCGGAATCTCCGTCAAGGTAGTTCACGATGTTATGAGCGAAACGGCGAATCCGTCTCATGAAGCCACCATCCTGCTGGTGGACGATAACCCCGAAAACCTCAAGGTCCTGTATGAAACCCTGAAGGATCGCGGCTACCGTCTGCTGATCGCCAATGATGGTGAGAAAGCCCTGTCCCTGGCCGAACGGGATCAGCCCGAAGTGATCCTGCTCGACATCATGATGCCCGGTATGGACGGGTTTGAAGTCTGTCGGCGACTCAAGACCGGTCCCGGGGCCGAGCTGAGTGCCATCATCTTCCTCTCCGCGCTCGACGATGTGGAATCCAAGATCAAGGGGTTCAGTCTCGGGGGCGTGGACTACATCTCCAAGCCGTTCCAGGCCCAGGAAGTGATTGCCCGCGTGGTGACCCACGTCCGTGTCATCCAGCTTGAACGGGCCCTGCAGGCTCGCAACCAGCAACTGGAAAGTGACCAGGCCCGCATACTGAATGCCATCAACGAAGGTATTTACGGCCTTGATCCCTCAGGCCAGATCATCTTTGCCAATCCTGCCGCGGGGGCCATCAATCACTGTCAGCCTGCAGAACTGGTAGGGCGTAATTTCTTCCAGCTTCATTTCGACTGTCCAATGTCCTCGCCGGGGCCAGGTTTCACGCCGGCCTCTGAAACCTGCGATAAGGGTATTCCAGAGCATCAGCGCGGGATTGGCTTCAAGCGGCCCGACGGTTCTACCTTCATGGTCGAATACCGGGCAACGCCCAAGCTGGAGAAGGACGTCCTCATGGGTGCGGTGGTCGTGTTTGAGGACATCACCGCCGAAATCCAGCAGGAGGCGGAGCTGGAGGAGGCGCGTCGGCTGGTGGACGTGCAGCGGGAACAGCTGGCCCACGCCTCGCGTCTGTCCACCATGGGGGAAATGGCGGCCGGATTTGCCCACGAGGTCAACCAGCCGCTCACGGCAATCGCCAACTACGCTCGGGTGGCCTGCCGGATGCTTGAGAAGGAGAACCAGGATTGCCCGCGGGTGAAGGAGACCCTGCAGAAGATCGATGCCCAAGCGCACCGGGCCAGTGAGGTGATTCGGCGCATTCGTGGGTTCGTGCGTAAGCCGGCCAGCGGTAAGGAATGCATCGATTTGGGCGAGTTGCTGACGGAAACCTGCCGGTTTGCGGAGGTGGACGCTCACAACAACGCCATAGAGATCCGGCTGGAGCTGCCGGAGACACTGCCCGAGGTCAAGGCCGATCCCATCCAGGTGCAGCAGGTCGCCCTGAATCTGATCCGCAATGCCCTGGAGGCCTCGGCCCGCTGTGCCGATCCCGAGCAGCCGGTCATCGTTTCGGCTGAGGTGGCGGACAACGGATCAACCGTACGTGTCGCGGTATTGGATCGGGGGTGTGGCTTGCCGGAGGATGCCGAGGAAAGGCTGTTTCATCCCTTCTTTACGACCAAGAGCGAAGGCATGGGCATCGGCCTGGCGCTGTGCCGCTCGCTGGTGCAGTCCCAGGGAGGGGAGATTGGCTTCCGGCGACGCGAGCAGGGCGGCACTGAATTCTATTTCACGCTCCCTGCCGTTGATGACGCCCAGGCCTGCGACGAACCTCTTTCTGCCTCTCTTGGGCAATAGTGCGCCCGAGCTTAACCGGGCGCCAGACTATAAAGGGCGGGGTTAGTCCCAGCGAACCTCCCCGGTCAGGTGCGGGGCATCGCCTTTGGCGTTGAGCAACTGGAAGGGCCAGCGGCTGGTCTGGGTGTCCCAGTTCAGCTGTGCCTTGCCCGGCAGGAACAGCGGCTTCTTGAACGCCACTTCCACGGTCACCCCTTCGCTGCGCCAGCCGGTCTGCTGCTCCAGAATGGCCAGGCTCTGGGCCTTGCTCCACATGCCATGGGCGATAGCGCGGGGGAAGCCGAAGGCCCGGGCAGTCAGGCTGTGAATATGGATCGGGTTCAGGTCCCCGGAAACGCGGCCATAGCGTCGGCCGGTGTCGTCCGGTGCTGTGATCTGCTGGGTGTGCGGGTAGCGGGGCAGCTGGTTTTGGGATTTCTTTGATTTGCCGCCGGCCTGGGGCTGACGGTGCAGTGTGGTGCTTAACTCTTCCCAGATCAGGCGGCCGCTGCTGTATGCCTGTGTCACCAGATCGAATTCCAGGCCACGCTCGGTTTGCTGCTGGTTCGCGAGATGGCAGTGCAGGTCAAAACACTCGCCCTGGCGCAATGGCCGGTGCTGCGTAATCTGATTGCGCAGGTGAACCAGCCCCAGGAGTGGAAGCGGAAAGGCCGGATCGGTCAGCAGGCGCATGTGCAGGGGGAAGGCCAGAATATGGGGCCAGGTCATTGGCAGGTTGATACCGGGTTGGAAGCCGCAGACCTTACGGTAGCGGGCCAGGCGGTCGGTATCGGTGGAAACGCCCAGCAGTTCGGCTTCCAGTTGCGGGATCTCGATCTGGCTTCCCTTGTTGCCACGGGCGAACAGCGCCTTGCCGTAGAAAGGCCAGAGTGCAGGGGGCTTGTGCTGGTAACGGATGCTGCCGTTCATCGCGGTACAGGCTCCTGTAAAATGAGTGAGATTCGCTATACTCTGTATGTTTATGTTGTACGTTTGTCCTTTTAGGCCATCATGGCCCGCTTTCGGGCGTTAAACGTTACACTCCGCGCACTATCGCGCAGACCTTTATTCACTGGCATTGACCTGTTGAACAAGTAGGATAGGCTTGCGGGTCAATCGATTGAAAGGCTTCCCAAAAAGATGCAGGAATTACGCGACGCAGGTGTACTGTTCCGGTTGATCTACCAGGCCATGAAAAATACCGGGATCGATACGGATGAAGTCTTCCGCCGCCTGGGGATCGATCAGAGTTACCTTGAGAGCACCCAGCTGCGAACGCCCCACAGTGCCCAGGTTTATTTCTGGCAGGTACTTGAGGACATGACTGGCGACCCGGATATCGGGCTGCACCTCGGGCAGAAGTTGCCGGTGTATAAAGGCCAGGTTCTGGAATACCTGTTTCTGAGCAGTCCCAATTTTGGCGAGGGGCTGCGGAGGGCACTGAACTACCAGCGTCTGCTGAGTGATGCCGCCAACTCCGATTTTGTCCGCGATGGTGACGAGTGTTACATCGTTCTCAACGCAGCCAGCGAAGAAACCCGCCACCTGTCTCATTTGCATGAAGCGTTCGTTCAGGGGCTGATGACATTTTTCCGTTCAGTCACCGACGGCCGTTTCCGTCCCCTCAAGATCACCTTCGAGCATGACAAGCCGCCGCATCGGGCCGACGAGGCGGAAGAGGTGTTGGGCTGTCCGGTCGAATACGGGGCCGAAGAAAACCGTCTTTATTTCAGCTCCGAGGTGCTGGACTATCCCTCGCCCCATGCCGAGCCGGAACTGTTGGCGCTGCATGAGCGTTACGCCAGTGAACAGGTAGCCCGGCTCGAGAAGAAGGACATTGTGGGCTATGTGGAGCGGGTCATCGCCGAGCTGCTCGATTCCGGCGAGGTCACACTGGAAGCGGTGGCCGCACGGCTGGATATGAAGCCAAGAACCTTGCGTACACGCCTGACCGAAGCCGAATCCAGCTTCAACCAGGTACTGGCCGACTTCCGTTATCGACTGGCACGCCAGCTTCTGGCAACTACCGACGAATCCATTGACGAGATCGTCTATCTCACCGGCTTTTCCGAGCCGAGTACGTTCTATCGGGCCTTCAAGCGTTGGTCGGGTATGACGCCGATTGAGTATCGCAAGACGGCGGCGATGGATATGCCGGCGCTTTGACCGCCTTCATGCGGCAAGTTGTTTCGTCATCAGTGTGGTGGGAGAGGGCGTTGGAGGTTGGACGTTTGACGTTTCACGTAAAAACTTGACTTCGGTACTTCGGGCCGCGTGCTGATTGCGAACGTCCAACGTCCAACGTCCAACGTCCAACGTCCAACGTCCAACGTCCAACGTCCAACGTCCAACGTCCAAAAAAATCCGTTGACACTCAGCCCCAGACCTCTATAATGCGCCCTCGTTGTCGCCAAGGCGGCAACGGTTCCAACGCGGAGCGGTAGTTCAGTTGGTTAGAATACCGGCCTGTCACGCCGGGGGTCGCGGGTTCGAGTCCCGTCCGCTCCGCCATCTTCCTTCCCCTTTGTTCCAATTCCCGTTAGATTATTATCTGGCAGCCTGGCCGGTGCTCTGTCATCGCACGGTCATATTGCTGTCATAGCCTGTGTTCAAATGGAATTGGAGAATCCCCATGAGCGACTACGAAGAAGAGCTGTTGGCATTGTCGCCGGACGACGATGACGACGAGTACGTGGATGACGCAGAAGAAATGTGATGTCAGGGCGTCGGACGTCGGACGTCGGACGTTTGACGCCAATGCTCCCGGGCTTCACCCGGGCTGATGCCATACCAGCGCACGAACGCCCGGTGAAAGGCCGGGGGTGATGAAAACCCCAGTACGTAAGACACTTCCGTAAAGTTGTACGCCGTGTGGCGTACGTATTCCTGTGC
The DNA here is from genome assembly GCA_042862465.1 of Marinobacteraceae bacterium S3BR75-40.1. Classification (GTDB taxonomy): domain Bacteria; phylum Pseudomonadota; class Gammaproteobacteria; order Pseudomonadales; family Oleiphilaceae; genus JASTVH01. The sequence continues at coordinate 148,040 of JASTVH010000006.1, forward strand.
CAGCTCCTTTCTGACCTTATCCAGAACCTCCCGGAACGTGGTGCCGTGGTCGGCCAGCTGTCGGCGCAGGGTCCAGGGCGCCACGCCGAAAGACCGTGCCACGGCCTCCAGAGTGGGGGCCTGTCCGCCGAGCAGTGGTGTCAGGGCTTCCCGAACCCGGTCGATGAGGCTCCAGCCGGCCCGGATCTGATTCAGCTCCCGCTGGCATTGCTGCACCAGCTTGCGATGCAGGGCATCCTGCCGCAGCGGGTTGGGTGCGTCGTTTTCGGAGGCGGGCAGGACGATTGCGTTTTGTGCTGCCCCAAACTGCACCGGGCAACCGAAGAAGGTCTCGAAACGTTCCTGGTGCCCGCGTGGGGCGTATTCGATATCCACCCGTTGCAGGCGTAGCGGCCGGCCGGCGAGGGCTTCCAGAAAGCAGGTCCATCCCGCCAGAATCGAATCCACCACGAAGAAGTTGTAAGCGTTATAGGGGCTGATGGAATAGAACCAGCCAATCCGGTTGCCGGCCTCGTCCTCCCAGCTGCGCGAGCGGCCCCGGCTGTTGTAACTGCTGAGCCGCTCAAACCGGATCACCGTGGCCAGCGCCTCACCCAGCGTCGGCGCCGCCATGGCGGCACATCCGGCCAAACCCATGTCGCTTAGCCGGGTGCAGGCCCCAAATTCCAGTCCCAGGCAGGGATCCTGCACGGCCTCAATGGCGGCATGGCCCAGACGCATGAAGCGGGGAATGCTGATGCGGGCATCCGGCGAGTCGAGCAACTCCGGTGTAACGCGGAACTGCTCGAATAGCGGCTCCGGTGCGATGCCGTGCTTGTGTAAAGCCCGGGCCATCAATCCCACGTAGGTGACGGCGATGTCCCCCAGGTTATTCTGGCGTGTGTTTGAGGTCATAAAATGTAAAAGTCATTCAGGGTTAATAAAATGTTATTTGAAGTAATTGCTGCTTGGAAGGCCGGACGCTAACTTATTTCGCCAGTTTCGTATAAAAAATGATCGATACGTTGTGAGTTCGACAGGGCCTCGCCCTGCAAACCGGCTGGAGAGAGTTAAATGGCAGCAAATACGGCAACCGAAAACCGCTATCCGCATCTGCTCAAGCCCCTGGATCTGGGCTTCACCACCCTGCGCAACCGGGTGCTGATGGGCTCCATGCATACCGGGCTGGAAGAGACCAAGAATGGATTTGAGAAAATGGCCGCGTTTTACGCCGAGCGGGCCCGCGGCGGCGTAGGTCTGATTGTGACCGGCGGCATTGCGCCCAACAAGCAGGGTGTGGTGATGCAGGGCGCGTCGCGCATGGACAGCGAAGAGGAAGCCGGGCACCACAAGGTGGTCACCCAGGCGGTACATGAGGCCGGCGGCAAGATCTGCATGCAGATTCTGCATGCCGGCCGCTATGCCTATACGCCAGATCTGGTGGCGCCTTCCGCCGTTCAGGCTCCGATCAATCCGTTCAAGCCCCGTGAGCTGAGCGACGAGGAGATCGAAGGGCAGATCGACGACTTTGCCCGCTGCGCCGCTCTGGCCAAACAGGCCGGTTACGACGGCGTTGAGATCATGGGTTCGGAAGGCTACTTCATCAACCAGTTCATCGTTTCCCGGGTCAACAAGCGTACCGACCGCTGGGGCGGCAGCTACGAGAACCGGATCCGTCTGCCCCTGGAAATCGTGCGTCGTGTCCGTGAAGCCGCCGGTGACGACTTCATCATCATCTACCGCCTGTCCATGATCGACCTGGTGGAAGACGGCAGCACCTGGGATGAAGTGGTGCATCTGGCCAAGGAAATTGAGAAGGCCGGCGCCACCATCATCAATACCGGTATCGGCTGGCACGAGGCACGGGTGCCGACCATCGCCACCATGGTGCCGCGCGGGGCCTTTACCAAGGTCACCAAGCGCCTGATGGGCGAGGTGAGCATCCCGCTGGTCACCACCAACCGTATCAACATGCCGGATGTGGCCGAGAAGGTGTTGGCGGAGGGCGATGCCGACATGGTTTCCATGGCCCGGCCGTTCCTGGCGGATGCCGATCTGGTCGCCAAGGCCGAGGAAGGTCGCGAAGCGGAGATCAACACCTGCATCGGCTGTAACCAGGCCTGTCTGGACCATACCTTCCAGGCCAAACTGACCTCCTGCCTGGTCAATCCCAGGGCCTGTCACGAGACCGAGCTGAATTACCTGCCCGCCAAAGAGCGCAAGAAGATTGCGGTTATTGGTGCCGGGCCCGCCGGTCTGGCCTTCTCCAGCGTCGCTGCCGAGCGCGGTCATGAGGTGACGTTGTTCGATGCGGGCTCTGAAGTCGGTGGCCAGTTCAATGTCGCGAAGCTGATTCCGGGCAAGGAGGAGTTCTACGAGACCCTGCGCTACTTCCAGACCATGCTGGACAAGCACGGCGTGGACGTGCGCCTGAATACGCGCGTCAGTGCCGACGATCTGGCCGGCAAGGGCTATGACCACATCATCCTCGCCACCGGTGTTTCACCACGGACACCGGAGATCCCCGGCATCGACCATCCCAAGGTGGTGGGCTACCTGGATGCGCTGCAGCAGCGCAAGCCGGTCGGTCGCAAGGTCGCGGTCATGGGCGCTGGCGGTATCGGCTTTGACGTGTCCGAGTTCCTCACCCACGAAGGCCCGTCGCCGAGCCTGGATACCGAGCACTTCATGGAAGAGTGGGGCGTGGACCTGACCGTTGAGCATCGAGGTGGGATCGAAGGGGTTGAAGCGAAAAAGCCCCAGGTGCCCCGAGAGGTCTATCTGCTGCAGCGCAAGACCAGCAAAGTGGGCAAGAACCTGGGCAAGACCACGGGCTGGATTCACCGCTCCTCGCTGAAGATGCGCAATGTGCAGATGGTGCCGGGGGTGCAGTACACCCGCATTGACGACGACGGGCTGCATGTGACCATCAACGATGAGCCCCGGGTCCTGGACGTGGACACCATCGTGGTCTGCGCCGGTCAGGAGCCGCTGCGCGAGCTGCAGGCGGCGCTGACCCAGGCCGGTGAGAACGTGCACCTGATCGGGGGTGCCGATGTGGCCGCGGAGCTCGACGCCAAGCGGGCCATCAACCAGGGCAGCCGCCTGGCCGCGGAGCTCTGATCGCGCAATATCCGACGCCGGGTTCCGGCGTCGGATCTCCTGTTCTGAGCACTCGATCCAATTTTCGTAAAACCCGCCCTGAAAAACTCGCATTATCACCTACACTTTCACGATACCATCCCTGCAGTTGTTGCCATGATCAACGCCTGCACCGACAGCCAGCCTGCATCGCACAAGAGGTATCGGAATGCAGTCCAGTCAAGAAGACCATCCGGCCGCCATCTTTTTCCTCGAAGGGGGCAAAGTGGCTCGGCAGATGCGTGTCAGCGAGTTTGATGCGTTTCTGGACGGGTACGTGGGATTGTCTGATTTGGCCGATACGGACGTGCAGGCCGTTTATGTGGACCTCACCCCGCAGCTGCTCATCCGGGCGCTGGTTTTCTTCCGCGTTTATTTCGATGACCGCGGCATGGTGGACACCAGCTGGAATATCCCGTTGCAACGGTTGGCGGACAACGGGGCGGCCGGCCCCGATCTGGGGGAGGGCCCGATTCGTCTGGCCTGCAAAAGCCAATGCCCGGATCCGGCCCAGAAAGACAGTCTGTGGGACCCGGACATGTCCCCCAGCAGCAACACTTTCACCGCCATCCGCAAGGCCATCGAGGCCAACTCCCTCAAGCTCCCCAAGGCCGCGCCCCCGGAACCGGAAATCCCGGTCCTGACCCCGGAAGTGGCGCCAGAGCCAGAGAAAGATGCTGAAAACGAACACCGCAAAAAACTGGCCGGGCTGATCCGGCAACAGCGTCTGCGGATCAAGACCCTGCAGAGTGCCCACCGTGACCAGATGCGGGAGCTGAACCGCGAGCACCGCCTGGAGGTGCAGGGGCTCAATCAGGAATTCCAGGACATGAAGCAGCAGCTGGAGCGTTTCCGGCTGCAGACGGAGCAGCTCAAGAAGCGCCTGGGCGAGCGGAATGAGCAGTACCTGGAACTGCAGGAGCAGATCCGACAGATCCCGGAGCCGGGCGAAGACGGGGAGCAGGAAGGCGCCTCCCAGGCGGAAATGGTACTGCTGCAGGACCAGCTGGATCGCAAGGAGCGGGAGCTGGAAATGCTTAACGAGCAAGTCCGCAATCTAGAGGGTGAGCTGGAAGCCCTGAGGGCCGCCAAGCCCGAAGAGGGCTCCGTTATGGATAACCTCGAGCAGCAGAACGTCTTTCTGGTGGCCTACCATCCTGGTGTCGGGCACATCACCTTGCCCTATGACGACATCGGTCGCTATTTCCAGAATCCTCAGGCCTATGCCGCCGAACGCTGCGGCATCAGTGAGAAGGCCTACAAGGAATGGCTGCACCACTACGAGAACCCCGTTTGTCAGGCCGGCGAGAAGGGGCAGCGCTGCGGTGAACCGTTGATGCGTGTCAGTGATCCCAGTGAGTATCGGGAAGGCATCGATAATCGCTGCGAAAAGCACCAGCCCTGATCAGGGGGTTGTCCCCGGCCAGGCATCCGGTGTCACGAAACAGCGTTCTTCTTCCACCCGGAACTCACCATCCTCCGAATAACCCATGCGAGCGAACAGCATCGGATGCTGGCGCGCTGCTATCCGCTGCAGCGCCAATTCCCGTTGTTTCCGGGCTTCTTCAGGCGCCAGGCTGGCCAGCTGCAAGGGCCCCAGCCAATTGGGTTTGAACAGGGGCAGCCAGTCGCCAGGCTGGGGGGAATCCGTGAGCAGTGCCCGGGCCTCCGCAAGCGGATACCAGTGGCCTCGGTTGTATCGTGGGTGGACACCCGCCGGAAGGGGCGGGGAAGGCACATTGGGGTTCTCGAAGAGGTAGCCGAACAGCCCAATGCTGCTGACCTGTGGCTGGGGAATCGCCTGCGCCCGCAGGGTTTCCGCGGTGGCCGTCTGGTGTGCGAGGGGTATCTGGCGTTCGCGCAGGTGTGCCAGCTTGCGTGCCAGCTGGTCCCGCGTGTCCGGCCCGTACCAGCCGGCAGCACGCTGACCGGCGGCGGTGGGCGTCCAGCCAAGGTAAAACTTCACCGCGATCTCGTGGTGATGGATCTGCCGGCCCAGGCGCAGGATAAAATCCAGTTCGCCGAGAGTCTGGCCCTGCTGGCGGATAGCCAGGCCGTGGGCCAGGACTTCGCACCCGAGAAGCGACTCCAGCGCAAAACGGTAGAGGCATTCGAAATAGAGCCCCAGACGCCGGTTGTTGCGCTGGGCAAGGGCCTGTAACAGTGGTTCAGGCGCCTGATCGAGCGCATCGAGACGCGCCATGACATCTTCGGGCCAGGGCAGGTGGACGGCATCGGGCATGCTGTCTTCCAGCAGCGGCGGGGCACTGACGAGCCATGCCAGGTGGCGTACTGCGTCCTGCTGGAAGAATTGGCGCCGGAACAGTTTATCGCTCTGGAAGCGCTCATTTTTTTTCGAATCAGAGCCGATTTCGATACTATGGGGCATACCCATTCCCAGTCTTAAGGCAGTGCATGGACCAATTCAGGAATATCGGCGTGATCGGACGCATGGGCAGCGTCAAAGTGGTGGAGACCCTGCGCCGACTCAAAACCTACCTGCTCAATGAAAACTACCAGGTCATTGTGGAGGAGAACACGTCCACCATGATACCCGGGCATGGGCTGCAGGTGGCCAACAAGAAGCTGATGGGCGAAATCTGCGATCTGGTGATCGTAGTCGGCGGCGACGGTAGCCTGCTGGGTGCCGCGCGGGAACTGGCCAAGGCCAATGTGCCGCTGCTGGGGGTGAACCGTGGTCGTCTGGGCTTCCTCACGGATATCTCCCCGGATGAACTGGAGGTACGCGTTGGGCAGGTTCTGCAGGGCGACTACATCGAGGAACGTCGCTTCCTGCTGGATGCCCACGTCAAGCGCGAGGGTACGCCGCTGGCTTACGGGACGGGTCTTAATGACATTGTCCTGCATCCCGGCCACTCGACCCGCATGATCGGGTTCGATCTCTACATCGAGGGGCAGTTCGTCTACAGCCAGCGCTCCGATGGCCTGATCATCTCCACGCCAACCGGTTCCACCGCCTACAGTCTCTCAGCCGGCGGGCCCATCATGCATCCGAAACTGGATGCGATCGTGGTGGTGCCCATGTTCCCCCATACCCTGAGCAGCCGGCCGATCGTGGTGGACGGCTCCAGCGAGATCAAGATTGTGATCGGGGAGGAAAACGAGATTTATCCGCAGGTCAGTTGTGACGGTCAGACCGACATGACCTGTGCTCCGGGCGATACGCTGACCATTCACAAAAAGCCGTTCAAAGTGCGGCTGATTCACCCGACGACCCATAACTTTTATGCCTCCTGCCGGGAGAAACTCGGCTGGGCCAGTGAGATAGCAGAGAGTTGATCATGGGCGAACAATCCCAGGCGTATCAGGGCTATGACCTGATTGGGGATGTCCACGGCTGTGCCCACACCCTCCGGCATCTGCTTGAGAAAATGGGCTACCGCAAGGTCAATGGGGTCTATTCCCATCCCCGCAGGCAGGCCGTTTTCGTGGGCGACATTGTCGACCGCGGTCCGCGTATCCGAGAGGCGCTGCATACCGTGCGGGATATGGTTGAGCGGGGCTCGGCCCGAATCGTCATGGGCAACCACGAGTACAATGCCCTTGGCTACTGTACCCGCGCCCGGCCCGGCAGTGACCAGACCTATTTGCGCGAGCACAATTCCCGGCACAGTCGCCTGATCGCGGAAACGCTGGAGCAGTTTGCCAACCATCCCCACGAGTGGAACGAGTTTCTGGAGTGGTTCTACACGCTGCCTCTATTTTTGGAACTTCCGCGATTCCGGGTGGTCCATGCCTGTTGGGACGACCACCTCATTCGCCAGTTCCAGAAAACCCACAACAGCGAGGGGCTGATCGACGAGGACTTTCTGCATGCCTCGACCGTGAGAGGCTCATTTGCCGGTAAGGTTATGGACCGCCTACTGCGGGGCACTGACATGCGCCTGCCCGATGGCATGACCATGACCAGCACGGATGGCTACACACGCCGGTTCTTCCGCACCAAGTTCTGGGCGGAAAACCCGGAAACCTACAGCGATGTGGTCTTCCAGCCCGACCCGCTGCCGGCGTCCATTGCCCAGAAGCCGCTGTCGAAAGAAGACAAGGCGCAGCTGATTACCTACGGTGAGCGGGAGCGCCCCGTGTTCATCGGCCACTACTGGCGCTCCGGCAATCCTGCCCCCATCAAGCACAATGTGGCCTGCCTGGATTACAGTGCCGTGAAATACGGCAAACTGGTGGCCTATCGGATGGATGACGAACAGGTCCTCTCGTCCGATAAATTCGTATGGGTGAGTGTGGAGCGTCCGGAATCGCCGAAGGCCAAGAACCCTGATGCGTAATAACCCATCAGTCACATACCGAACTCTCAAAACGGATTGAATGACGTGCACCGATTGACGGACCTCCCAGCCGATGTGGATCTGGAAACCTTCAGCCGCTGGTTGAACAGCCAGGGTGTCGAGCATCGGGTGACAGAAGAGAACGGACGCCAGGTACTCTGGCTAGAGGACGAACGGCTGTTGCGGCCGGTTGGACTGGCCCTGCAGCAGTATCAACAGAATCCGGCCCTGCAGCGGGCCATGCGCGAGAGCCCTTCTGAGGTCAGGATGCGTTATTCCAGTCACTGGCAGGCCCACCCCAAGCAGGCGCCCTTCGTATTCGCGACGCTGGTCGTGGCCGCCCTGATTGCCTGGTTTACCGGGTTTGGCCGGCAGGGGCCGATGCAGTGGCTGCTGTTCGTGGATCCCACCCAGTGGGAACTGGGTTCCATGGCCGCCCGCTGGGACGCCTGGCTGGCGACCATGGGGGCAGGGCAGTGGTGGCGCGTCCTGACCCCGGACCTGCTGCACTTTTCCGTCAGTCATCTGCTGTTCAACGGTGTCATGCTGTGGTTTCTGGGCAGTCAGATCGAGGTGCGCGAAAAATGGGGGCGTTTCCTGGGGCTGTTGCTGGTGTCGTCACTGACGGCCAATCTGACGCAGTATCTGATCACCGGTCCGCTGTTCGGCGGTCTTTCCGGCGTCGTTTACGGTGCCCTTGGCTATGTCTGGCTGAGCCAGCAGTTCGGCCGCCGTTTTGTCATGCCACCGGCGCTGATGACCGTGGCCATGGTCTGGGTGGTTCTGGGCCTTACTCCGCTGCCGGAAGCCCTGGGCATCGGGCGCATGGCCAATGGCGCGCACCTGGGTGGTTTATTGGGTGGTTTGGCATATGCCATGTTTTTTGTGAAAGCGAGGCGTTAGAATTCGGTGCCATCCGCCCTGGATCCCTGCCTTCGCAGGGATGACGGAAGATGGAGAGATGACCGAAGCCGTTGCTTGAAAGGGCAGTGAGCTGATTGGCACTTGTGTTACAGACACAAAAAAGCCCCGCCAAGCGGCGGGGCAAGAGCTGTGAAGTTCCTGATGAGAGAGACCAAATGGGAAGTGTTTCTCACTTGGTACGATGAAAATGATATTCATTATCATTTGATGGGTCAAGCCCTGTTCGTGAATGGGGCTGAAAATGTGTGCCCGTTCGCAAAAAACACCGTTTCAAGCGTATAGATCAATAGATCAGAGGTAGAGCATGACATTCCAAGAGTTGGTCCAGCGTCTGGATCCTGACGTTTACCGCAGCCTCAAGACCGCCATTGAGCTGGGTAAATGGCCGGATGGGCGCCGCCTCGACCAGTCCCAGAAAGAGCTTTGCATGGAAGCCGTGCTCTATTACGAACGCGTCCACGGTGTGCCGGAAGAAGAGCGCGTCGGCTTTATCGATCGCAATGGCTGTGGCAGCAGCAACGGGGACGATCAGGCCGATCCGGTTCGGATTCTCAACTGATGGGTTGGCAGAAACTGGCCGAAGGGGCTCTGGAAAAAATGGGGGTCGAGGCCGATGCCCCGGTCAGTTACCGGCTGCGCCTCGGCGATACCCGGGTGCCGGCCAACGACCTGATTGGCCGCACTATCCGGCTGACCCACGAAGGCGCCATCAACTGCCGCCATTGCGGGCGCGCCACGCGCAAGAGTTTCGGGCAGGGCCACTGCTATCCCTGTTTTCGTTCTCTGGCGGCCTGCGACACCTGCATCATGAGTCCGGAAAAATGCCACTATCACCTGGGCACCTGTCGGGAGCCGGAGTGGGGTGAGCAGCACTGTTTTCAACCGCATATCGTCTACCTGGCCAACGCCTCGGGGCTGAAGGTGGGGATCACCCGCCAGACCCAGACACCCGTGCGCTGGATGGATCAGGGCGCGGTATCGGCATTGCCCATGCTGCGGGTCAGCTCCCGCTATCTGGCCGGGCTGATCGAGGTGGCCTGCAAGGCCCATGTGGCGGATCGGACCAACTGGCGGGCGATGCTCAAGGGGGATGTAACGGCACTCGACCTGGCCGCGGAAAAGGATCGGCTGCTGGAACTGGTGGCACCCGAGCTGTCCTCGCTGGCGGAACGGTTTGGCGAGGAGGCCATTGAAACTCTGGATGTGTCGCCCTGGCAGTTCGAATATCCGGTCACGCAGTTTCCGACCAAGATCGTCTCCCACAATCTGGACAAGAATCCGGTGCTGGAGGGTCGACTCGAGGGTATCAAGGGCCAATACTTGATATTGGATACCGCCGTCATCAACATCCGCAAATACACCGCATACAATGTCAGTCTGGAAACACAGACTGGTTAAAAGGGAAGGGACAGGGTCATGCGTACAAGCCAACCGCAAACCATCTATCTCAAGGACTATCGCGAGCCCGGTTTCTGGATCGACCACATCGATCTGCGTTTCGAGCTGTTCGAGGACGGCGCCCGCGTGCATTCGGCACTGACGATTCGCCGCAATCCCAACGTGGAGCGTGAAGAGACGCTGACCCTGGATGGCGAGGAGCTGACGCTGGAGTCCCTGGCGATCGACGGGCGGCAACTGGACAGTGACGAGTACCGCGCTGATCCCAGCAGCCTGGAAATCGACAACGTCCCGGATGGTTTTATTCTCAGCGTCGTGACCTGGATCCGGCCCCAGGACAACACCCGGCTGGACGGCCTCTACAAATCGTCCGGCATGTTCTGTACCCAGTGCGAAGCCGAGGGTTTCCGCCGTATCACCTACTACCTGGATCGCCCGGATGTGATGGCCCGCTTCAAGACCCGCATCGAGGCGGACAAGGAGTCGTATCCCATTCTGCTGTCCAATGGCAACGAGGTGGACCGCAGCGATCTCGACAACGGCCGCCATCAGGTGACCTGGGAAGACCCGTTTCCCAAACCCAGCTATCTCTTTGCGTTGGTTGCAGGCGATCTGGTGGAAAAAACCGATAGCTTTACCACGGCCTCCGGTCGCGAGGTGGCCCTGCGGATGTATGTGGAGCCACGTAATCGGGACAAGACCGATCACGCCATGACTTCCCTGAAAAACGCCATGCGCTGGGACGAGGAGGTTTACGGTCGGGAATACGACCTTGATGTCTTCATGATCGTTGCCGTGGACGACTTCAATATGGGGGCCATGGAGAACAAGGGCCTCAACATCTTCAATTCGTCCTGCGTGCTGGCGAACCCCAAGACGGCCACCGATGGCACCTTCGAGACCATCGAAAGCATCGTCGCCCACGAGTATTTCCACAACTGGTCCGGCAACCGTGTGACCTGCCGCGACTGGTTCCAGCTCAGCCTCAAGGAAGGGTTCACGGTTTTCCGGGATACCCAGTTTTCCTCGGACATGAACTCGCCCACGGTCAAGCGCATCCAGGACGTTAACATGCTGCGCACGGCCCAGTTTGCCGAGGATGCCGGGCCTATGGCGCACCCGATCCGGCCCGATTCCTACATCGAGATTTCCAACTTCTACACCCTGACCGTTTACGAGAAGGGCGCGGAAGTGGTGCGGATGATCCACAACCTGCTGGGGCCGGACGGCTTCCGCAAAGGCAGTGATCTCTACTTCGAGCGCCATGACGGGCAGGCGGTGACCACCGATGACTTCGTCAAGGCCATGGAGGATGCCACCGGCCGCGACCTGACCCAGTTCCGCCGCTGGTATGATCAGGCCGGTACGCCGGTGGTTGAGGTGGAGGACGAGTATGACGCTGACCAGCGTGTCTACCGCCTCAAGATTCGCCAGTCCTGTCCGCCGACGCCCGGCCAGAAGGAGAAGAAGCCCTTCCACATTCCCTTTGCCGTGGGGCTGCTGGATGGGCAGGGGAATCCCGTCCCGCTCAAGCTTGCCGGTGACGACGAGGCGCCCCTGGAGCGGGTGCTGGAGCTGACCGAACCGGAGCACCTCTATGAATTCCAGGATGTGGCCGAGCAGCCGGTGCCTTCATTGCTGCGTGATTTCTCGGCACCGGTGAAACTGCGATACCCGTGGACGCGTGATCAGCTGACGTTCCTGATGAGCCATGATCCGGACGGCTTCAATCGCTGGGATGCGGGTCAGCGGCTGGCGGTGGACAACATCCTGGCGCTGTACGAAAAGCGCGAGTCGGCGGTGGATGAGCGTCTGGTGGAGGCCTATCGCAGCCTCCTGAAGGACGACACTCTGGACCAGGCCCTGGTGGCCAAGATGCTGTCTCTGCCCAGCGTGCCCTACCTGGTGGAGCAGGTGAGTGCCGCTGATGTGGGCGCCCTGTTCGAGGCCCGCAAGCAGGTGCTGACGGTGCTGGCCAATGCCCTTCGGGATGAGCTGTCCGCGTGTTACCAGCGTCATCGGCCGGAGGGCGAGTACACCGTGGAGCCGCTGGCTGTGGCCGGGCGTGCCCTGCGGAATACGGCGCTGGCCTGGCTCACCTATATCGGAGACGACGAAGCCAAGCGGCTGGCGCAGCGCCAGTTTGATGCGGCCGATAACATGACCGACGAGATGGGAGCGCTCGGAGCGCTGGCCGTGTCCCGCTTCGAAGCGGAACGCAGTGCCGCGCTGAGCCGTTTCTATGACCGTTGGAAGGCCGATCCGCAGGTGGTGGATCAGTGGTTCTCCGTGCAGAGCGCCAGTGAGTATACCGGCAGCCTGTCCCAGGTGCAGGCGCTGTTGGAGCATCCGGCATTCGACTGGAAGAATCCCAACAAGATTCGCTCAGTCATCGGCGCGTTTGCCATGCGCAACCACCGCCACTTCCACGCGGCCGATGGTTCCGGTTACCAGTTCCTGGCCGACCAGATCATCCGCCTGGACGATGCCAATCCGCAGATCGCGGCACGCCTCTGCACACCGCTGACCGGCTGGCGCAAGTACGCCCCGGAGCTGCAGGAGCACATGCTCTCGGCGCTCAAGCGCATCATCGGTCTGCCGACACTTTCCAAGGACGTGTACGAGATTGTGTCGAAGAGTCTGAAAACCGACTGAAAACCTGGCGGGGGCGCAAGCCCCCGCTTTCGCCAAAAAACCGCAGAACTCCGCCCGTCATACCCGCGTTGAACATGACCACACGCTGAAAGACGTCCGACGTCCAAATTCCGGCGTCCGACCTCTGACGTCCAACGCCAACCGACAGCTGACCCACCCCGGTCGCCACAGTCCTCACTCTGTTTCAATCGCTTACAAAATTCCCGTTGCCTCAAAGGCCTTCCTCCCCGACTATGGCCCGCCGCGAGAATCCATTCGGGTGCCATTTTCGGATGCGCCCACAAGAAAAACAATTTCGTGCTTCCTTAATGGACATTGGCGATTGTTCAGCTAGGCTTTTGAAACTGGCCCATTTTACGAACCAAGAACAGATTCCAGGGCCTCTCTCCGGCTAATCAAAGCGACCCGACTTGGTTTTAAAGACAAGGTTAATAATGATGCGCAAGAACAAGTGGCTCCTCAGCGGATTGTTGACGCTGTCTCTCCTGGGCTCCAGTGCCCATGCCGCCGTATCCCAGGCACAGGCAAACCGCCTGGGGAAGGATTTAACACCGTTCGGTTCCGAGCGTGATGGCAATGCCGCGGGCACCATTCCGGACTGGACCGGCGGGCTGACCGAGCCGCCTGAAGGCTATGAAGGTTCCGGGCAGTTCCATATCAACCCGTTCCCTGAAGATGAGGTCCTGTTCCGCATCACCAACAAGAATGCGGGCCAGTTCGAAGATCATCTGAGCGAGGGCACCAAGGCCCTGCTGGACACCTATCCGACCACCTATAACGTACAGGTCTACAAGAGCCGTCGTACCCACGCGGTGCCGGATTGGATCGAAAAGAACACCATGCGTAATGCCACCAACGCCGAACTGGTGCAGGGCGGTAGCGGTATCGAGGATGCCTACGGCGGTTATCCGTTCCCGATCCTGAGTGGCAGCAATGAGGAGAAGGCGCAGCAGGCCATTTGGAACCATCTGACCCGTTGGCGGGGTATTTTCCTGACTCGTCGCTCCAGTGAAGTGGCGGTGCAGACCAATGGCGACTACAGCCTGACCACCTCACAGCAGGAAGTGTTCTTTAAATACGATGATCCGAACGTAGACAGCTTCAAGGATCTGGATAACACCATCTTCAAGTACCTGTCATTCACCAAATCGCCGCCCCGTCTGGCCGGTGGCGCGGTACTGATTCACGAAACCCTCAACCAGATTGTCGAGCCGCGTCGGGCGTGGGGTTACAACGCCGGTCAGCGCCGTGTGCGTCGTGCGCCGAACCTGGCCTACGACTCACCGATCGCAGCAGCGGATAACCTGCGCACCGCCGACGACACCGATATGTTCAACGGTGCCCTCGACCGCTACAACTGGAGCTACAAGGGCGTCAAGGAAATCTACATCCCCTACAACAATTACAAGATCTCCCAGCAGGGGCTGAAGTATTCCAAGATCCTCGGCGTTTCCCACATCAATCCCGACCTGGTTCGTTGGGAGTTGCACCGGGTTCACGTGGTCGAGGCTGAGCTGAAAAAGAATGCCCGCCATATCTACAAGAAACGTCGTTTCTACATTGATGCGGACAGCTGGAATATCGCCCTGGTTGATCAGTACGACACGCGTGGTGATCTGTGGCGCGTCAGTATGGCCATGCTGAAGAACTTCTATGAACTGCCGGGCGTATGGACGACTCTCGATGTGTTCTATGACCTTCAGGCACGACGCTATCACGTGCAGGGCCTGGATACGGAGGAGCCGGAAACCCGTGTCTTCACCGATCGTATTCCGAACGAGCGCTACTTCTCGCCGTTCTCCCTGCGCCGTCGGGGTGTTCGATAGGAACACGTAAAAGACAACAGCCGGGCTGAGGGCGAACCGTCCCAGCCGGGTTCTTCCGGGGCGTTGGTGCGGCTTGTCTGCATCAACGCTTCGGCATGTGTCGGTCTCCTGTACGGAGGCTGTTAGAGAAAGTAACGATTTAGCAAACCAAAAAAGGCGAAGTGAATGGTTAAACCTTCGATGCTTAAGACGCTGGGCTCCGCATGCCTTTGCCTGGGCTTGGCCGTGGGCAGTGGCAAGGCTCTGGCGGCGACGGATGTCCTCGAGACGCCGGCCATGGAGACGCAGCTTGCCGATGACTCCCTCCTGCTGGACATTGATGATGCCGGCGACCGCCTGGTAGCCGCAGGGACACGCGGGCACATTATCTACTCGGAGGATCGTGGGCAGACCTGGACCCAGGCACAAGTGCCGGTGTCCACACTGCTGACGGCCATCGATTTCCCGACTGCAGATACCGGCTGGGCCGTGGGGCATGGCGGCGTCGTGCTGCGCACCACCGATGGCGGGACGACCTGGGAAAAAGTGTTCGACGGTTATCGCGCATCGGAGTTGACCATCAGCTATCTGGAGGACCAGATCGCCGAACTGGAACAGAAAATCGAGGAGGCGCCGGACAACAAGAAGTCGGACCTTGAGTGGAAGCTCGAAGGGCTGCAGTTCACGTTGGAAGATGCTCAATATGATGCCGAGGTGGGGCCGTGGAAGCCGCTGTTGGACGTCTGGTTCCGGGATGCCAACCACGGCTTCGTGATAGGCGCCTATGGAATGATCTTCCATACCAAGGATGGCGGCGAGACCTGGACCAACTGGGCTGGCCAGATCAAGAACGAAAACCGCTTCCACTACAACGCCATCGCCCAGATCACTGGCGGTGCGCTGTTTATTGGTGGGGAAGCGGGCACGCTCTATCGCTCGACGGACGGCGGAGAAACCTGGGAAACCCTCGATAGCCCTTACAGCGGGTCTTTCTTCGGTATCTCTGGCACGGGTAACGTGAATGAGGTCGTGGCGTTCGGGCTGCGTGGTCATGTATTCCGTTCCACCGACCTGGGGCGTACCTGGACCTCGGTTTCCACGCCCACCGAAAGTACGCTGACAGGGGCGGCAGCAGGCGACAACAATCGTCTGGTGATCGTGGGTAATGACGGTGCGGTGATCGTAAGCAATGATGCCGGCGAGTCCTTCCGCGGCCAGACCCGTGAAGATCGAACATCGCTGTTGTCGGTTCGGATTCTGCCGAACCAGGATCTTCTCATTGTGGGGGAAGACGGTGTCGTGCACGCCGGCCCCAATGGCCTGACGCAATGATGATGTCCCAGCCGCTGTTCCGTATTGAGTTGATTGAGAGGACTGCTTAATGTCTAACCCCAAGCACGACAAGGGTGAACACTATTTTCTGTCGCCCCAGGCGGAGCCCTTCCTGGAGCGAATGATATTCAACAATCGCGCCCTGATTCTGATTGCCTTTTTCCTGTTGACGCTGTTTCTGGGCTACAACGCGACCAAGATTGAGCCGGACGCCAGTTTCGAGCGCCTGATCCCGCTTGAGCATCCCTATATCGTGAATATGCTCAAGCACCGAGATGACCTGGAGAACCTCGGTAACTTTGTTCGTATTGCTGTCGAATCGAAGAAAGGGGATATCTTCAGCAAGGAGTACATGGACACCCTGAAGAAGATCACCGATGAGGTGTTCTATCTCAGTGGGGTGGACCGCTCCGGTCTCAAGTCGCTCTGGACACCGAATGTCCGCTGGGTGGAGGTGACCGAGCAGGGCTTCCAGGGCGGTACCGTTATCCCGGACGATTACGACGGCTCGCCCGAAAGCCTCAACCAGCTGCGCCAGAATATTCTGCGTTCCGGTGAGGTGGGCAGCCTGGTGGCGGACAACTTCAAGTCCACCATCATCTATGCGCCGCTCTACGAAAAAGACCCTGAAACCGGCAAGTCCCTGGACTACGCCGAGTTCTCCCAAACCCTGGAAAAGAAAATCCGGGAGAAGTACGAAGCGCAGAATCCCAACATCGACATCCACATTGTCGGCTTTGCCAAGAAAGTGGGTGACCTGATTGCCGGCATTGCCTCGATTGCCATGTTCGCGGTCATCACCATCGGTCTGGCCGGTGTCCTGCTGTACTGGTATTCCCGCTGCCTGGCCGGCACCCTGGTGCCGATTGTCACCTCCATCATTGCGGTGTTCTGGCAGCTGGGCATCCTGCGTCTGCTCGGCTACGGCATGGACCCGTACTCTGTTCTTGTGCCGTTCCTGGTCTTCGCGATCGGTATCAGTCACGGGGTTCAGATTGTCAACGCCATGGCCCTGGAAGCCTCCAAGGGTTTCGATCCGCTGACTTCCGCACGGCTGGCGTTCCGACAGCTGTATATCCCGGGCATGCTGGCGCTGGTCAGTGACGCCATCGGCTTCCTGACGCTGCTGTTCATTGAAATCGACGTTATCCGTGACCTGGCGGTTGCGGCCGGTATCGGTGTGGCAGTGATCATCGTCACCAACCTGGTTCTGCATCCGCTGATCATGTCGTACATCGGCATCACCAAGTCCGGCATCCGTCACATGCAGAAGCATGATGACAAGGCCGACCGGAAGTGGCGGATCATGTCCTATTTCTCCCACCCGGGAGTGGCGCCGATTTCCCTGCTGATTGCGATCCTGGGCCTGGGTCTGGGCATCTACTACAAGCAGGATCTCAAGATCGGCGACCTGGACCAGGGCGCGCCCGAACTGCGCCAGGACAGTCGCTATAACATGGACAACGCCTTCATCATCAACAACTACAGTACGTCCGCGGACGTGCTGGTGGTGATGGTGGAAACGCCGAAGGAGCAGTGTACCGAGTACAACGTGCTGACGGCGATGGACCGGCTGCAGTGGAAGCTGGAGAACACCGAGGGCGTACAGTCCACGGCATCACTGGCCAATGTGTCCAAGATCGTGACCAAGGCGCTCAACGAGGGCAGCTTCAAGTGGTACGAGATCTCGCGTAACCAGACCATCATCAACGCCTCGATCCAGCGGGCACCGTCGGGTCTGATCAACACCAACTGTGATCTGACGCCGCTGCTGGCGTTCCTGGACGACCACAAGGCGGAAACCCTCAAGAACGTGGTGAAGGTGGTTGAGGAATACGCTGCCGAGAACAACAGTGAAGACCACCGCTTCCTGCTGGGTGCCGGTAACGGCGGTGTTGAGGCCGCGACGAACCAGGTCATCGAGAAGGCCAAGAACCTGATGCTGCTGTTTGTCTACGCGGTGGTGGCGTCACTGTGCTTCCTGACCTTCCGCTCCCTGCGTGCGGTGATCTGTATCATCACGCCGCTGGCACTGACGTCCGTGCTGTGTGAGGCGTTGATGGCGCAGCTGGGGATTGGCGTCAAGGTGGCGACGCTGCCGGTGATTGCGCTGGGTGTGGGTATCGGTGTCGACTATGGCATCTACATCTACACCAAGTTCGAACACTTCCTGCTCAACGGCAAGACGCTGCAGGAAGCCTACTTTGAAACCCTGCGCACCACGGGTAAGGCAGTTTGCTTCACTGGTGTCACGCTGGCATTGGGTGTTGTCACCTGGATCTTCTCACCGATCAAGTTCCAGGCCGATATGGGCATCCTGCTGTTCTTCATGTTCCTGTGGAACATGATCGGCGCCATCTGGCTGCTGCCGGCCCTGGCCCGCTTCCTGTTGCGGCCGGACAAGATGGTCGCCAAGGCGCGCGCCAAGGAAAACGGTCAATAAGCCGTTATGCCAGAAAGACGGAGCCTTCGGGCTCCGTTTTTTTTGCGTCTGGCGTCAGACGTCCGACCCCCATCTCATACAGCCGTTTGCAATTAACGATTTTTACTTCGCGCACTACTTTCCCCGCCACGTCAGCCGCTTAGACCTACGTCGCCTTTATTTCCGCGCAACCCTGAGTTATGTTTGGGCTTACGTGAGTTCGTCTTCCTGCGTGTTCACGGGGTAAGAGGCGCAGGGCTGGGACTCGCCAGGACCACACAACAAAGCAAAAGAAGGAACAATGGCATGGCCTTGAAAAAAACACTCACGACTTTTGTCGTAGCCGCTTCGGTTGGTCTGGGTTCTTTGGGCGCGTCCGCCGCACCCAAGGAGCAGCAATTCATCACGATTGGTACCGGTGGTGTCACCGGTGTCTACTACCCGGCTGGTGGTGCCATCTGCCGTCTGGTCAACAAGAACCGCAGTGATCACGGTATCCGCTGTTCCGTTGAGAGTACCGGCGGTTCCGTCTACAACCTGAATGCCATCCGTCAGGACGAGCTGGATTTCGGTGTTGCCCAGTCAGACTGGCAGTACCACGCCTACAATGGCACCAGCAAATTCTCCGATGCCGGTCCCAACAAGAAGCTGCGGGCCGTTTTCTCCCTGCATCCGGAGCCGTTTACTGTGGTGGCCCGCAAGGATGCCAACGTCAAGAACTTCAAGGACCTGGAAGGCAAACGTGTGAACGTGGGTAACCCGGGTTCCGGTCAGCGTGCGACCGCTGAGGTGCTGCTCGAAGCCATGGGCTGGAGCATGGACAAGTTCGCGGCTGCCCAGGAGCTGAAGGCATCCGAGCACTCCCAGGCACTGTGCGACAACAAGATCGATGCGTTCTTCTACACTGTCGGTCACCCTTCCGGTTCCATCAAGGAAGCCACTACCTCCTGTGACGTCAATCTGGTCAACGTCGATAACGACGCGGTCCACAAGCTGGTCAAGGAGAACCCTTACTACCGCATGACCACCATCCCCGGCGATCTTTACGGTTTGAAGGACGATGCCACGACCTTCGGTGTGGCCGCCACCTTCGTGACTTCTTCAGACGTGCCGGAAGACGTGGTCTACACCCTGGTCAAGTCGGTGTTCGAGAACTTTGACAGCTTCCGTCGCCTGCACCCGGCGTTTGAGCACCTGAAAAAGGAAGAGATGGTGAAGGATGCACTCAGTGCGCCGCTCCATGCAGGTGCCAAGAAGTACTACAAGGAAGTCGGTCTGATCGACTGATCGGGTCTGGCTGTGGGCGCCTGCGTGGAGACTCTGCGTAGGCGCCTTTTTGTTTTTGCCGTCCCTGAAGGAACTTGCCGGGGCTGTCATGTCGCCCCTCGCTTCATGGGCGGTTCCAACATCCCGCCCGTAGTGTGATGAACACAGGTAGGTAGGTGCATGACCGATCATCCCGACAATCAAGAGAAGTCCCTGGGAGACGCGAAAGACGTCCTCGCCGTCGAAACGGGAGGGCGGGCGACGACCGGCCCGATTGCCCGTTTTCTGTTGGTGGTGGCGTTCTGCTGGTCGCTGTTCCAGTTATGGATCGCCTCTCCCATCCCCTTCGCCCTGAACATCGGTGTCTTCAATTCCACGGAGGCCCGCTCGATTCACCTCGCTTTTGCGATGTTCCTGACCTTCATATCATTCCCAATGTTCAAGGGGCGTCACAGCAACACGGTGCCCATTTTTGACTGGGTCTTCGCGATTCTGGGGGCCGCGTCGGCCTCGTATCTGATCGTGTTCTATCAGGATCTGGCCAACCGGGCAGGAGCTCCGATCACGCAGGATATCGTGGTGGCGGTGATCGGCATGGTGCTGTTGCTGGAAGCCACACGGCGGGCTCTGGGGTTGCCGCTGATGATCGTGGCGATCGTGTTTCTCATCTACACCTTCGGTGGTCCTTACATGCCGGATGTGATTTCCCACAAGGGGGCCAGTCTCAGCAAGGTGGCCTGGCACCAGTGGCTCAGTACCGAAGGGGTCTTCGGTGTCGCATTGGGGGTGTCCACCAGCTTTGTGTTCCTGTTTGTGCTCTTTGGGGCCTTTCTGGAAAAGGCCGGTGCGGGCAATTATTTCATCAAGGTTTCCTACGCCCTGCTGGGGCATATGCGAGGCGGCCCGGCCAAGGCGGCCGTGGTCTCCAGTGGTTTGAGCGGGGTGATCTCAGGCTCCTCGATTGCCAACGTGGTAACCACCGGAACCTTTACCATCCCGCTGATGAAGCGCGTGGGTTTCCCGGCAACCAAGGCCGGCGCCGTTGAGGTGGCGGCTTCGACCAATGGGCAGCTGACGCCGCCAGTTATGGGGGCGGCGGCCTTCCTGATGGTGGAGTACGTGGGCATCAGCTATCTGGAGGTGGTCAAGCACGCCATCCTGCCGGCTCTGATCTCCTACATCGCGTTGATCTACATCGTCCACCTGGAGGCCTGCAAACTCGGCATGAAGGGCGTTGAGCGGCTCAACAAGCCGACCATCGCCCAGCGTATGCTGACCTGGGTCACGGTGTTGCTGGCGCTCTGCATCCTGACCTTTGCGGTTTATTACGGTGTGGGCTGGATTCGCGATCTGGCCCCCGAGAGTGCGCCCTATATCGTGGGTATCGGGTTGCTGGCGGTCTATCTCGGACTGATGTATTACGCCTGCCGGTTTCCTCCGCTGGAGGAGGAAATGAGCGATAAGGAACTGGATGAACTCCCCGAGGTGGGGCCGACGGTCAAGACCGGCCTGTATTTCCTGCTGCCGGTGGTGGTTCTGATCTGGTGTCTGACTGTCGAGCGGTTCTCGCCGGCGCTATCTGCCTTCTGGGCAACCGTTTTCATGATCTTCATCGTACTGACCCAGCGCCCGCTGATGACTCTGTTCCGCAAGGAAGGGGATTTCTCCACCAGCCTGCGACAGGGCTTCCATGACTTTGTCCATGGCATGGCCATGGGGGCGCGCAACATGATTGGCATCGGGGTTGCCACGGCCACTGCGGGCATTGTGGTGGGCACCGTGACCCTGACCGGTATCGGTCTGGTCATGACCCAGTTCGTGGAGTGGGTGTCCGGCGGCAATATCCTTCTGATGCTGCTGTTCACTGCGTTCATCTGCCTGATTCTGGGGATGGGGCTGCCGACGACCGCGAATTACATCGTGGTCTCCACGCTGATGGCGCCGGTCATTGTGACCCTGGGGGCGGAGAACGGCCTGATCGTCCCGCTGATTGCGGTGCACATGTTCGTGTTCTACTTCGGGATACTGGCGGACGATACGCCGCCCGTGGGGCTGGCCGCCTACGCGGCGGCGGCCATCTCCGGGGGGGACCCCATACGCACAGGTGTGCAGGGCTTCACCTACGACATCCGGACTGCCGTACTGCCGTTCATGTTCATCTTCAATACTCAGCTGCTGTTGATTGGGCTCTCCGGCTGGTTTGATCTGGTAGTGACGGTGGTCAGCGCCATTCTGGCCATGCTGGTCTTCGCGGCCGCCACCCAGGGGTTCTGGTTCACCAAAACCCGCTGGTATGAAACTGTCGCGCTGCTGCTGATTGCTTTCACCCTGTTCCGTCCCGGTTTCTGGTGGGACGAGTGGTATCCGCCGACCCAGTTCGTTAAAGGTGTGGATATCATGGAGCAGGTGGCGCAAACACCGCCTGGAGAGAAGCTGCATATCGTCGCCGAAGGGCAGAACCTGGAAGGCGAACAGGTGGAAAAAAGCATACCGCTGGCCATTCCGGAAGGGGACGACCCGCAATCGCGTATGGCCAAAGCGGGCATGACCCTCAAGCGCCAGGATGACCGCATGATTGTGGACAGCGTGACTTACGGCAGCGTGCCGGAGCAGGCCGGGATCTTCTTTGACTGGGAGATCAAGGGCGTGATCGTGGAAGCGGAGCGTCCACCGAAGGAGCTGATGTTCATTCCGGCGATTCTGTTGCTGGTCGTAGTGGCGTGGTTGCAGCGGCGGCGGCGGGATCAGGAACTGGCTGAGGGTGTCGCGAAAGCCTGAAATTTACATTCCCTCTCCCGCGGTGGGGAGAGGGGCGCCATGCCGCACCCTCTTCAGTTTCCTCGAACAACAATGTGCACGGGTTCCAGTGCAATACATCAGACAGGTTGCTAGTGTACTGTCTCATGTAAAACCATCCTATCAGCGGGCCGCTAAGAGGCCAGGTGCAAGGCGCGCTGCTGCAGGCGTAAGGGGCTACGTCAAGGCAGCGCAACGCAGCAGATGGCCTCTTAGCGGCCCGCCCGCAGGGAGCCCCGCATATCACTCACCGCCGCGTTGCGACTCTTGGCAAGGGCTACGGCCATTCCCGACGAGCCGCGCCTTGCGGTGAGCGATATGCGGGGCTCTGATAGGGTGGTTTTACGTGAGACAGTACACTAGAATGCGGGTCCCAACGCACCGCGGCTCGTATCGCGGTCTACGTGAATTCAAGTGATCTTTCGTGTGGATCACCACTGCAGAGGTTCAGTCTATGCCTGTCGTTACGTTGCCTGACGGGAGCACCCGTCAGTTCAGCCAGCCTGTTTCCGTTCATGACGTTGCCGCCGACATCGGCGCCGGTCTCGCCAAGGCCGCCCTGGCCGGACGTGTTAATGGTGAGCTCGTGGATACCTCCTACACCATTGAGGATGATGCCGAACTGGCCATCGTGACCGATCGGGATCCGGAAGGGCTGGACATCATTCGTCACTCCACTGCCCACCTGCTGGCGATGGCCGTCAAGGATCTGTTTCCGGACGCGCAGGTTACCATCGGTCCGGTGGTTGAGGACGGCTTTTACTACGATTTCAAATACGACAGGGCATTTACGCCGGACGATCTGGAAAAGATCGAAAAGCGCATGGAAGAGCTGGCCAAGCAGGATTACCAGGTTGAGCGCTCCGTGCTGTCCCGCGATGAGGCCATCCGCCTGTTCGACAAGATGGGCGAGGAGTACAAGGTCCGCATCATCCAGGATATTCCCGGCGACGAGGACCTCTCCTTCTACAAGCAGGGCGACTTCATCGATCTCTGCCGTGGTCCCCACGTGCCCAATACCGGCAAGCTAAAGGCGTTTAAGCTGACCAAGGTGGCCGGTGCCTACTGGCGTGGCGACACCAATAACGAGCAGCTGCAGCGGGTCTACGGCACCGCCTGGCCCAACAAGAAGGAGCTCAAGGCCTACCTGCACCGGATCGAGGAAGCTGAAAAGCGCGACCACCGCAAATTGGGCAAGAAGCTCAACCTGTTCCACATGCAGGAAGAGGCGCCGGGCATGGTGTTCTGGCATCCCAAAGGCTGGACCTTCTATCAGGAGGTTGAGCAGTACCTGCGGGCGAAGCTGCGACGCCATGGCTACCAGGAAATCAAGACCCCGCAGGTAGTGTCACGCGTGTTGTGGGAGAAGTCCGGCCACTGGGACAAGTTCGGTGATGATATGTTTACCACCGAGTCCGAGAAGCACGACTACGCCATCAAGCCGATGAACTGCCCGTGCCACATCCAGGTCTACAATCAGGGTCTCAAGAGCTACAAGGACCTGCCCCTTCGCCTGGCAGAGTTTGGTTCCTGTCACCGCAATGAAGCCTCGGGTGCATTGCACGGGCTGATGCGGGTGCGTGGTTTTACCCAGGACGACGCCCACATCTTCTGTGAGGAAGACCAGATTCAGGACGAGGTGTCCCTGTTTATCGATCTATTGCACGAAGTCTATGCCGATTTCGGCTTCGACAAGATCCTGTACAAGCTCTCCACACGACCGGAGCAGCGTGTGGGCTCGGACGAGATCTGGGATAAGGCCGAGGCGTCACTGGAAGAAGCTCTCAATCGCAAAGAGGTGGAGTGGGAGCTGCTGCCGGGTGAGGGCGCTTTCTACGGGCCGAAGATCGAATTTTCCCTGCAGGACTGTCTGGGCCGGGTGTGGCAGTGTGGCACCATTCAGGTAGACTTCTCCATGCCGGGCCGCCTGGGCGCCGAGTATGTTTCCCGGGAACAGGTCCGCAAGACACCGGTCATGTTGCACCGGGCCGTGCTGGGGTCGTTCGAGCGATTCCTGGGCATCCTGATCGAGCACTATGAAGGGAACTTCCCGCTGTGGTTGTCGCCGCAGCAGGTGGCGGTGCTGAATATCACGGATAATCAGGCAGAATATTGCAAAAACGTGGCCGATCGCCTTGAAAAAGAGGGGATTCGTGCCCATACCGACTTGAGAAACGAGAAGATCGGCTTTAAAATTCGCGAGCACACAATTGACAAGGTGCCGTATCTCCTGGTTGTCGGCGACAAAGAAGTCGAGAATCAGCAGGTTGCGGTTAGAACGCGAAAAGGTGAGGATTTGGGTACCTTGTCGCTGGATGAGTTCGTTGCGAAATTAAAGGCCGAAATCCAGCAGAAAAGCAGAACCGAAACGGAGAGCTGACTATCAAACGATCTAACCAACGCCGCGGACGTGCTCCGCGCGCGCCGATCAATGACAACATCGAAGCAACAGAAGTCCGCTTGATTGGTTCGGACGGTGAACAAGTTGGCATCGTCCCTCTGGAAGATGCGCTGAAGGCGGCGTCAGACGAAAGTCTCGACCTGGTCCAGATCGCCGATGCAGATCCGATCGTCTGCAAGATCATGGACTACGGCAAGAAGATCTTCGAAGAGAAGAAAGCCAAGGCCGCTGCCAAGAAAAAGCAGAAGCAGGTCCAGATCAAAGAAGTGAAGTTTCGTCCAGGGACGGAAGAAGGGGATTATCAGGTCAAACTGCGCAACCTGGTACGTTTCCTTGAACACGGGGACAAAGGCAAAGTCACTATCCGCTTCCGCGGCCGTGAGATGGCACACCAGGAAATCGGTATGTCTCTTATGAATCGCATCGAAGAGGATGTGGAAGAGCTGGGTCAGGTCGAACAGCGGCCAAAGATGGAAGGCCGCCAGATGACCATGATTGTCGCGCCCCGTAAGAAGAAGTAACGCCTGAAACGCTGGGGTTCGCCCCTGGAAATCCTCCGCCTTTCCGGTTGGAGGGTTTTTCTGTTTCTGCGTTATCCAATTTTGCGTGAAAAAGAGAATGCGGAGTTTTAAAAAATGCCGAAGATGAAAACCAAGAGCGGGGCTGCCAAGCGTTTCAAGCAGACCGCCAAGGGTTACAAGCATAAGCAGTCTTTCACCAGCCACATCCTGACCAAGAAAAGCCCGAAGCGGAAGCGTCAGTTGCGCGGCACGAAGATGATCGCGAAGTCTGACGTTGTTCATATCGAGCGGATGCTTGGAAAGTAAACGGTTAAGGTTAGGAGATAATAGCTTATGCCTCGCGTAAAACGTGGTGTCGTCGCTCGTCGTCGTCACAAGAAGATCATGAAGCAGGCCAAGGGTTACTACGGTGCCCGCAGCCGAGTGTTCCGTGTTGCCAAACAGGCGGTTATCAAGGCTCAGCAGTATGCCTATCGTGACCGTCGTCAACGCAAGCGTCAGTTCCGCGCACTGTGGATCGCCCGTATCAACGCCGGCGCCCGTGCCAACGGTCTGTCCTACAGCCGTCTGATTGCTGGTCTGAAGAAGGCGGACGTGGAAATCGATCGCAAGGTTCTGGCTGATCTTGCCATGAACGAACAGCAAGCCTTTAGCGCCGTTGTAGAAAAAGCCAAGTCCGCTCTGGCGGGTTAAGCTCTTCACTGCGGGGGAGTGCTGATTCCGGCGTACCCGGGCTTTGAGCCAGAGCATCGGATCAGCATTTCCTTAGGCGAATTGACGAAACAGTCGTCGAACAATAGGGGAAGAGCCGGCTCTTCCCCTTTTTTCGTTTGGAGCGAAGTCAATGGAGAATCTTCAATCCCTCGTCCAGAAAGCACTGGACGCCGTGGAGCAGGCGCAGGATCTCAAGGCGCTAGATCAGCTCAGGGTTGACTATCTGGGCAAGAAAGGGGCACTGACCCAACAGCTCAAGACCCTGGGTGAGTTGCCGGCGGAAGAGCGTCCCGAGGCCGGGCAGCGCATCAACGCCGCCAAGCAGGAAGTGCAGGCCGCCATCACCGAGCGCAAGGTAACCCTGGAGGCCAAGGCGTTGGAGGCGAAGCTGAGCGAGGAGGCCATTGATGTCACTCTGCCGGGTCGCGGCCGTGAACTCGGCGGACTGCATCCGGTAACCCGTACCCTCCAGCGAATCGAGCAGATCTTTACCCAGGCCGGCTACACGGTGGAGCAGGGCCCGGAGATTGAAGACGACTACCATAACTTCGAAGCGCTCAACATTCCCGACCATCACCCGGCCCGGGCGATGCACGATACCTTCTATTTCCCGTCCGGACGGCTGCTGCGTACCCACACCTCGCCGGTGCAGATCCGGACCATGGAAAGCAGCGAGCCTCCGTTCCGGATGATCTGCCCCGGGCGTGTCTACCGCTGCGATTCCGATCAGACCCACACGCCGATGTTTCACCAGATCGAGGGTCTGCTGGTCGAGAAAAAAGTCAGTTTCGCCGACCTCAAGAGTACCGTGGAGGAATTTCTGCGGGTGTTCTTTGAGCGCGATCTGGCGGTGCGTTTCCGCCCGTCCTACTTCCCGTTCACCGAACCCTCCGCGGAGGTGGATATCGAATGGGGGCGTGACGAAGACGGCAACATTCAGTGGCTGGAAGTCATGGGCTGCGGCATGGTGCACCCGCGTGTCTTCGAGTATTGCAACATCGATCCGGACGTCTATTCCGGCTTTGCCTTCGGCCTGGGTGTCGAGCGTCTGGCCATGCTGCGTTACGGCGTCAACGATCTGCGCATGTTCTTCGAGAACGATCTGCGCTTCCTGCGGCAATTCCGCTAATCGGACTAGGGTAGGAATACATGAAATTCAACGAACAGTGGTTGCGGGACTGGGTCAATCCCGAAATCAATACCCAGGGCCTGGTTGAGCAGATCACCATGGCGGGTCTGGAAGTGGATGGTGTCGAACCCGTCGCCGGCCGGTTTGAAGGGGTTGTCATCGGTGAGGTGCGTCGGGTTGAGCCGCATCCGAACGCCGACAAGCTGCGTGTCTGCGAAGTGTTTGATGGCCGCAGTACCGAGCAGGTGGTCTGTGGCGCGCCCAATGTGCGCGAAGGCCTTAAGGTCGCCTTTGCCCGGGTGGGGGCCGTGCTGCCTGGCGATTTCAAGATCAAGCGTGCCAAGCTGCGCGGTACCGAATCGGCCGGCATGCTCTGTTCCGAAAAGGAGCTGGGTCTCTCCGAAGACCACGAAGGCATCATGGAGCTGCCGGACGCATCACCTGTGGGTGAATACCTCTTTGATGTGCTCGGCCTGGACGACGTCACCGTTGAGGTGGATTTGACGCCCAACCGGGCGGATTGCCTCTCCATACGAGGTCTGGCGCGGGAAGTGGGCGTTCTCAACAAGTTGCCGGTGGAAGAGCCGCAGATCGACGCCATTGAGGCCACACACTCCGAGATCGTCTCCATCGACGTGGAGGCGCCGGACGCTTGCCCAAGGTACATCGGCCGGGTAATCCGCAATGTGGACGTGAACGCTGTGGCGCCGCAGTGGATGACCGAGCGGCTACGCCGCTGTGGCCTGCGTTCCATTGATCCGGTGGTGGACGTCACCAACTACGTCATGCTTGAGCTCGGTCAGCCCATGCACGCGTTCGACCTGGAGCTGGTCAAGTCCGGCATTGTGGTGCGGATGGCGCGCAAGGGCGAGAAACTGACCTTGCTGGATGGCCAGGAAGTGGAACTCACCCCGGATACACTGGTGATCGCCGACCAACAAAAGCCGGTCGCCATGGCTGGCATCATGGGTGGAGAGGACTCCGGCGTCAGTAAAAAGACCCGGGACATCCTCTTGGAGAGTGCTTTCTTCAATCCCCGCGCCATTGCCGGCCGGGCGCGTCGTTATGGTCTCCACACGGATTCCTCCCATCGCTTCGAGCGTGGAGTCGATTACAAGCTGCAGCGCCAGGCTACCGAGCGGGCGACGTCGCTGCTGCTGGAAATCTGTGGTGGTGAGCCCGGCGAAATCGTGGAAGTGGCCAGTCAGCCGGATTTGCCGGAAGACCGCATCGTTGAATTGCGCGAAGAACGCATCAGTCAGGTGTTGGGTATCGAGATCAACCGGACGGAAGTGGAGGAGATTCTCACGCGCCTCGGACTTCATGTGGACAAATTGACCAAGCATGGTTGGGAAGTGCATGTGCCCAGCTACCGGCCTGATATTGCCATCGAGGTTGATCTGCTCGAAGAGATCGGGCGCATTTTTGGCTATAACAATCTCCCGGTAACTGAACCCCAGGGCGACCTGGGACTGCGTTCGGTGCACGAAGATAAGCGTCCGGTATCCCGGGTTCGCGATCATCTGGTGTCTTTGGATTACCAGGAGGCTATTACCTACAGCTTCGTGGACAGCAAGTCGCAGCGTCAGGTGGATCCCGAGCACGAGGGCATCGGCCTGGCCAATCCCATTTCCAGTGATATGGATGTGATGAGAACCAGTTTGTGGCCAGGATTGCTACAGACGGTGGAATATAACCAAAAACGCCAACAGGACCGCATCCGTCTGTTTGAAACTGGGCTACGCTTTATTAAAGAGGGCGAAGAAATCCGTCAGGAGCCCATGTTGGCGGGTGTTGTTACCGGGTCGCGGCGGCCGGAAAACTGGCTGGGCGGAGCGGAATCCGTTGATTTCTATGAAGTGAAGGGCGATCTGGAGTCACTCTTCCAGCTTTTGGGGATCACCGTGGATTTCGTCGCCGGACGTCACCCTGGGCTGCATCCGGGGCAGTGCGCACGCCTGGAAAAAGACGGTGAAACCGTGGGTTGGTTGGGCGCTGTGCATCCTCAATTGCAAAAGAATTTGGATCTCAATGGCGCAATTTACATGTTTGAGCTATGCTTGAATCCAATTCTTAAGGGATATGTGCCTAATTTCAAAGAATTTTCGAAATATCCGGAAGTTCGACGGGATCTGGCTATCATTGTGGACAATGAAGTCAGTTGGGCAGAAATCGAAAAAACGGTCCAGTTGGAGGCCGGTGACTATCTGACAGGGCTGAGGGTGTTCGATGTTTACCAGGGGGAAAACATCGGAAAAGGCCGCAAGAGCCTGGCGTTGAGCCTGTTCTGGCAGCACCCGGAGCGAACCCTGAACGATGAAGAAATCCAGGCTGTGTTCGACCAGGTGGTCGCACGGTTACGGGATGCATTGGGAGCAACGCTGAGGAGCTAGTGCTATGGGGGCTTTGACGAAGGCTGACATGGCTGAACGTTTGTATGAAGAACTGGGCTTGAACAAGCGCGAAGCCAAAGAAATGGTTGAAGCCTTTTTCGATGAGATCCGGGAAGCGCTCAGTCACAACGAGCAGGTGAAATTGTCGGGCTTCGGGAATTTCGACCTGCGTGATAAGAAGCAGCGTCCGGGTCGCAACCCCAAGACCGGTGAAGAGATCCCCATCAGCGCCCGCCGCGTGGTGACATTCCGACCGGGCCAGAAGTTGAAACAAAAAGTAGAAGCCTATGTTGGAACCGAGTCATAACGACGAACTGCCTCCAATTCCGGGAAAGCGCTATTTCACCATTGGTGAGGTAGCCGATCTTTGTAGCGTAAAGGCTCACGTGCTGCGCTACTGGGAGCAGGAGTTTTCTCAGCTGTCGCCCGTCAAACGCCGGGGCAACCGGCGCTATTATCAGCGCGGAGACGTGTTGATGATCCGCCAGATTCGTAGCCTGCTGTACGATCAGGGCTACACCATCGGTGGCGCCAAGCAGAAGCTGAGCAGCACCGAGGTGAAAGAGGATGCGACTCAGTACAAACAGCTGATACGGCAGATGATCACCGAGCTGGAAGAGGTGCTTAACGTGCTTAATCGCGCGGATTGACGGGAAGCTCGACGCTGCAACAAAAAAAGCGCCTAAATGGGCGCTTTTTTTTGGGGATTGCCGAGATGGTTGGCGTGGGGCAGGTAGGTTGGGCTGAGCTGGCGAAGCCCAACATTGGCCCGTAAATCAGGATGTTGGGCTTTCTTCGTCAGGGCAACCTATTGCGCTGATCCGCACCGCAGAGTCTTCACGTAAAGATGTTCTGAAAGGTGTTTATTTCGTGAAGTAGTTCGTGTAATATGCGCAGCCGCTGAGTCGTTAATACCCTAGGCTCACGCGGCACAAGTCGGGGCGTAGCGCAGTCTGGTAGCGCACCTGTATGGGGTGCAGGTGGTCGGAGGTTCAAATCCTCCCGTCCCGACCATTTTTCCTTCCTGAAGTATATTCCATTCGGTCCTCAAGAAAGCACACGGGTGCAAGTGGTGGAGACCTCGCCGGCCGCGTTCAAATCCTCCCGTCCCGACCATTTTTCCTTCCTTCGGTATACTCCGTTAGATCCTCAAGAAAGCACAGGGGTGCAGGCAGATCGCAGATCCCGGTCCCCGTTGAAATCTTTCCGTTTTCACCGCGTTGCAGAACTATCTCACCACGAATACAGAACAGTGCGCATGCCGTGCAAGGTAAGCCGCGTTGGAGCCTTTGAGGTGGAGTTCGTCCGGTACGCCGGGTATGTGGGAGGCCATGACGACAAGGTCGGCCTTCAGTGCTGAGAGTTCTTCCAGAAGCCTGTAGTCCAGATCCGCCGTGGTATCCGCCGTTACAATCATGTGGGGTCGGGCGTCTATGTCGTATTGGCGGGCCTGGTCTGCCGCGAAATCCTCGAGAATCTGCCGGTATTCGTCGATGGTGTGAGCGACGTCCGAGGGCTGGGTTGAGGTGACCCCTGCGTAATAGACCGCGGCGTTCCACAGGCCGGCCAGTTCGGCCGCGGTATTGAGGGACTTGGTGAGCTTTTCAAAGTGGGCGAGATCCACGGGTACGACAATGGTGTGGTACATGGTCGCTGCCTCCCTTCAGAAGCGGGAGGGGCCTGCTGTACAGGCCCCGTTGAGTGGTCCTTCTCCCAGTCTAGTGCATATATTGCCCGCCATTGATGGAGAAGTCCGCGCCGGTGATGTAGCTGGCTTTTTCGTCAGCCAGGAACACTACGGTGCGCGCAATGTCTTCGGGCTGGCCGAAACGGCCCACGGGGATGCCCTGGCGGATCTGTTCGCGGATCTCATCGGGTACGGCCTGGATCATGGCAGTATCGACGTAGCCCGGGGAGATGGTGTTGACGGTCACGCCCTTGCGCGCGACCTCCTGGGCGACAGCCTTTGTGAACCCGTGAATGCCCGCCTTGGCTGCGGAGTAGTTGGCCTGGCCAAACTGCCCCTTCTGGCCATTGATCGAAGCGATGTTGATGACGCGACCATACTGGCGCTCAAGCATGCCGTTGATGGTGGGGCGGGTCATGTTGAATACGCCGTCCAGGTTGGTGCGAATGACATCCTGCCACTGGTCAACATCCATTTTTTTCAGAGTGGTGTCGCGGGTGATGCCTGCATTGTTAACGAGAACGCTGATAGGGCCCAGTGTCTCTTCAATATCCAGGACACAGCGCTGGCAGGACTCGAAGTCACTGACATCCACGTAAAAGGTGTGGAACTGATAGCCATCCTTTGCCTGGGCTTCCTTCCACTGAGCAGCCTTTTCCGAGGTCGGGCCTCCCGAGCAATAACAGGCGGCCACTTGATATCCGGCATCGTTCAGCTGCCGGCACATCGCGGTGCCAATGCCACCGGTGCCTCCGGTTACGACCGCAACTTGTTGACGTTCCATCGCTTCTGTCCTCTCTTTTTGCTTGATCAATCGCCCCTGCGCGAGGGAGCTGTATGTTGTTTTTAGCAATCATGTGAGTTTGTGATTTTAGGCCTACAGGCAACTGTTGGCCGTTGACACAGGTCAAAAGTTAATCAGTGCAATGCCTCGACCCGGTCACACTTTTGTCTAAGGTTTTTGAATACCCGATAACTGTGACTGATCAATGACAGCCGGGTTGTGCAGGTGGCCGGTGGCCAATAGCGCGCGTGTGGCGACAGCGGGGCCTGTCAGCCCCGAGCCTGTTAAGAGGAAGCGGTGATGTGGGTACCGGGCGTTGGGTGCGTTACCACATCAGGTCGTCCGGAATGGGGTAGTCGGCATAAGGATCATCTTCGTCGCCCTCATTGGCCTGTTTTTCCTGCCATGCAACAATGGCCTGAGCATCGCGTTCCCTGATTTTCTGTGCAGCCGGAGATGGCACCACGGCATATTGATCGTCCAGACGGACGATGGCCAAATGGCCGCGGGCCAGTTTGTTAACCATTTCCGGGAGTACAAACAGTCGTTTGATTTTCTTGCCGTCCACGAACTGATAGGGCGTTTCGGCGTTCTCCAGAGGCAGGCGGTGTGTTTCAATCAGTTGCCGCACCTGGGCCGCGATTTCTTTCGCCTTGGCCTGTTCCTGACGTTCGCGGGCCAGCGCGCGATCCTTCTCTGCCCGCTCCTCCTTTGCTCGCTGAGCTTCAAGACGCCGCTTTGCAGCTTCGTCCTGCTGCTGCCCTTTGCCTTTCTGTTTCTGCGCCTTGCGTTTCTCGTGGCGGATCTGGTTGGCCTTCTTCTTGTCGGCCAGTCCAGTCTGCAACAGTTGATCCTGTAGGGATTTTGCCATGCTGTGGTTCCGTCAAATGGGTTTTCGCCATTATCGGAAACCACTCGGTGATTGGTAAAGGGGGAGGTTAGTTCCCGGTGTCTGGCGGTGGGAAGCGGGTGGGCTTGAGGCTGTCCTTGATCTTTTTGAGATGGGCCTGGAAATCGCTGCCGCGTTTGAGGGTTACGCCGGTCGCCAGGATATCGATAATCGTGAGATGAATGATGCGTGATGCCATGGGGATATACATGTCCGTGTCCTCCGGTGCCGTGACTCCAAGGGCGAGTGTGCAGGCCTGTGCCAGGGGGGAGTCGGGCGCGGTAATGCCGATGACCGTGGCGCCGTTTTCGCGAGCCGCGGCCGCAACCTCCACCAGATCACGCGTGCGGCCTGTGTATGAGATGGCGACGATTACATCGCCGGTGGCTGCGCCGGCGGCCACCATTCTCTGCATCAGGGTGTCGTCATAGGCGGTGACCGGAATGTTAAAGCGAAAAAATTTGTGCTGGGCGTCCTGGGCCACCGGTGCTGAGCCGCCCATTCCAAAAAAGGCGATCTGCTTGGCCTGAATCAGAAAATCGATGGCGCGCCCCAGCCTGTGGCTGTCCAGTGCCTGGCGTGCCTGATCCAGACTGGCGATGGTGCTGCGCATGATCTTGTCGGCGAAGACATCCACGCTGTCATTGGCGTCAACGCTCTGGCTAATATAGGGGGTGCCGGAGGCGAGGCTCTGGGCCAGGCGGATTTTGAAGTCCGGGAAGCCGTCAGCTGAAAAGTTGCG
This sequence comes from Marinobacteraceae bacterium S3BR75-40.1, assembly GCA_042862465.1. Taxonomy (GTDB): domain Bacteria; phylum Pseudomonadota; class Gammaproteobacteria; order Pseudomonadales; family Oleiphilaceae; genus JASTVH01. The sequence continues at coordinate 181,322 of JASTVH010000006.1, forward strand.
ACAGAAACGATTGACCGTCGGCTCGCTGACATTCGCTGCGCGTGCCAGGGCGGCGATACTGGAGCGGGTGGCGGCCCCGGGATCCTGCAGGATGACATCAGCCACTTTGCGCTCGGAGCGGTTGAGGCTGTCCAGTTGGTGCCGGATGGCTTCCAGCAGGTTTGGGGGGGCGTATTGAGTCATGCGTTCCCTGTCTCCGAGGTGTAGTGATATTACAACATTGTCGACTATACCTCTGAACGGCACCACTTGTCGATCCAGTGGCTGGGGTGCTTATGGTTAGCATGAATGTTGGTTTTCGGGCGGTTTTTATTTGAGAGCCACGGTTGGAAGCGTAAACCGGCTGTGAAACAATATTACGGAAGTTTACTACTTAATCAGTGGGGCTCATGGACGCGAACGATACGATTTCTGATCTGGTACTGTTTGGGGCGCTCGGCGATCTGGCCAAGCGCAAGCTTTGGCCAGCCCTGTATCAGCTGCAACGGGCCCAGCTGTTGGATGCGGAGTCCCGTATCCTGGCACTGGCCCGCGAAGATATGCCTCAGGCGGCGTTTGACAAGCGTATCGCCGATCGCCTGCAGGCCGAAATTCCCGCGCAGGACCTGCACGAAGATGTGGTCGAGGCCCTCCTGCAAAAGGTGGAATACCTCGCATTCGACTTCACTCAGGCGGCGGGCTACACAGGGCTCAGGCGCTGGCGTGAGAATCGGAGCGCGCCTCTCATCATCTACATGGCCACGCCGCCGTCGCTCTATGGGTTGATTGGCAAGGGGCTTTACCAGGCCCAGTGCATCGACGCCGCCAGTCGCGTTGTGGTGGAAAAGCCGATCGGTCACGATCTGGTCTCCTCGCGGGAGATCAATGATCAACTGGGACGGTATTTCGAGGAAAGCCAGATTTTCCGCATTGATCATTACCTGGGTAAGGAAACGGTCCAGAACCTCATCGCGCTTCGCTTCGCCAATAACCTCTTTGCCACGCAGTGGAATCACAATCACATTTCGCATGTGGAAATTACGGTGGCGGAGAAGGTCGGCATTGAGGGGCGCTGGGGCTATTTCGATGAAGCCGGCCAGATGCGCGACATGGTCCAGAACCATCTGTTGCAGCTGCTTTGCCTGATCGCCATGGATCCGCCATCAGACTTGTCCGCGGACAGTATTCGGGACGAAAAGGTGAAGGTGCTCAAAACCCTGCGCGCCATAACGCCCGATATCATGCCTACCCATCTGGTTCGCGGCCAGTACGTCGCCGGGACTGCCGACGGCCGTCCGGTACCCGGGTATCTGGAGGAGGAGGGGGCGGTCCACGAGAGTCGTACAGAAACTTTCGTGGCCCTCAAGGCAGAGATCGAAAACTGGCGCTGGGCCGGTGTGCCGTTCTACCTGCGCACGGGCAAGCGGCTGCCGGAAAAGCTCTCCCAGATCATCATCCATTTCAAGCCGGCACCCCATTACATCTTCGATCCGGATCAAAAGCACCTGGCTCACAACAAGCTGATTATCCGACTACAGCCGGACGAGGGCATATCCCTGCAGGTGCTGACCAAGGATCAGGGGCTGGACAAGGGCATGCGGCTGCGCCAGGGGCCGTTGCAGTTGAATTTTTCCGAAGCCTTCGATACAGCGCGCATCCCGGACGCCTATGAGCGTCTGCTTTGGGAGGTGATGAAAGGCAACCAGTACCTGTTCGTACGCCGTGATGAGGTGGAGCTGGCCTGGCGCTGGGTAGATCGGGTGATTGCCGGCTGGGAAGAGTCCGGAGCGTCGCCGAAACGTTACGCCGCCGGCACCTGGGGGCCGGTGGCCTCTATCGCTATGATTACCCGGGACGGGAGGAGCTGGCATGAAGAGGATGTCTGATCTGAGTTGGCCTGAAGGCGTGGCCACGGTCACCGCGGAGGACCGGCAAGCTCTGGGCGAAGCGCTGGCGGATCAGGTGGCCCAATGGTTGCGGGAAGCGCTTGGGGCGTCGGGCGAGCCACGGGTGAGCCTGGCGCTATCGGGGGGCAGCACGCCGGTGCCGTTCTTTCAGGCACTAGCCCGCAAACCACTGTCCTGGGACCGTGTTTGCGTCTTGCTGGTGGACGAACGCTGGGTTCCTGAGGAGCATGCTGCCAGTAATGCCCGTCTGGTGCGGGAGCATCTGCTTCAGGGGGCGGCTTCTGAGGCCACGTTCCTCTCCATGGTGACGGAAGATGCCACGCCGGAAGAGGGACAGTCGCAAGTGGAAAAGCGGCTCTCCGGGTTGCGTCTGCCTCTGGATGTGGTCGTGTTGGGCATGGGCAACGACGGACATACGGCGTCCCTGTTTCCGGGTACGCCCGGGCTCGCGGAGGCGCTGGATCCGGCTGGCACTGAACGCTGTCGCGCCATGACCCCGCCGGGCGCCGAACATGCTCGAATGACACTGACCCGCCCCGTGATCGCCGGAGCACAGCACCGGGTGCTGCACATAGCCGGTGAAGAAAAGCTGGATACCCTGGCAAAGGCTCTGGCTCAGCCTGATGATGAACGAGCCATGCCGATACGCGCTTTTTTGCGCAGTGGGCTCACGGTTTACTGGAGTGCCTGACCATGTCTGACTTCACCCTCTCAGAGAACCTGAAAGAACGCATGGCAACGATTCTTGAGGCCTCGCCTCTGGTGCCGGTCATCTCCATTGCCGAGGCCGCCCATGCCGAACCTCTGACGGATGCGCTGGTCGCCGGCGGTTTGAGAGTCTTGGAGATTACCCTGCGCACGCCGCACGGACTGGATGCCATTGCCGCTATACGCAGGCGCCACCCGGACATTTGGGTGGGCGCGGGCACCGTGGCGAGTGTGGAACAGTATCAGGCGGTGGAAGCGGCGGGTGGTCAGTTTGTGGTAACCCCGGGGTCGACTGCAGAGCTTCTGGAGTATGGCACCCGGGCATCCATTCCCCTGCTTCCGGGGGTCGCGACCCTGTCCGAGATGATGGAGGGCTATCGGCTCGGCTATCGGGATTTCAAATTCTTTCCCGCTGAAGTGGCCGGGGGGGTGGCGGCGCTAAAAGCCTTCGCGGGGCCCTTCGCTCAGGTCCGCTTCTGTCCCACCGGCGGAATAAGGCGCGAGACGGCGGCCGACTACCTGGCACTTGCGAACGTACCAGCCGTGGGCGGAACCTGGCTGACGCCTGCCGCTGCCATCGAGCGAGCGGATTGGCCAGCCATTAGTCGTGAGGTTGAGGTCAGTATTGCCAGACTCCGGCAGGTCGCCAACTAAACTGCCTGGTGATGGCGACCTGACAGAAGGGACAGGTTGCGCAAAAGACTTGAATTGCCACGCGCGGCTTACTGCATGGCCATGAGAGGCGGTCCGACGTAGCGGGCCAGAGGCTGTACCCAGCCGGCCAGGTGCCGTTCGTCGTGCAGTCGTCCTTTTTCCCGCTCGGCTTCATCCCGGGTTTTGAAGTGGCCAGTAATCAGGGCCGTGCCGTCGGGGCCATGGCTCACATGCAGGTCTGCGGTTTTCGCGGGTATGCCTTGAGATTGCAGCTGATCGGCCCGTGCTCGGGCATTACCGGGGTTGTTGAAAAAGCCCAATTGTACGGTGAAGCCTTTGGTATCGGCGGTTTGCGGGACGGGGGCCGGCTTTGCAGGCGTCTCATCCACAGCCTGCTCGACCTCATCTTTCGGGGCTGCCAGGGCGGTCTTTTGCAGCGATGCAGTCTCCGAGTCGGGTTTGAGGGCATCAGCCGGTGTTTCCTGAATCTCGTCGGTGACGACTAGGGTCTCATTCGGAGAAGCCTCTGTCTCGACTACGTTATCGGACTCGATTGCAGGGGGGATGGAAATCTCAGCCGAGGTCGCGGGCTGGGTATTCGTCGAGAGCAGTGCCACGGTGATAGTGAATCCCAGCACCGCAATGGCCATTGGTGCCAAACCGATTACGGCTACCAGTTTGAGGATATCGTTTTTGGACAGCGCAATTGTTTGCATCGGGAGCCTCCCGTCATTTTTTATCATTGCTCAGTGATTCCCCTACAAAAATCAGGCCAATTACTGTGAAATCAGAAAATCATTAAAAAGCAAGTGGTTAGCTGTGGTTTGGCGATGCGGGGGAGGTGCCGGTATTTTGACGATTGTGCGCTTACTCTTGAGTGACGACAGATTGTCGCCGGCAGCGCAGGCAGGCTGGTAGTCTCGTTCCAGTTTCCCGAGATCATTCGAAGGCCTAATTGTAATCACCGCCGGTTTGAGGAAAGGTAGCGGTTCTTTGGCTTGGGAGCGGGGCACTGGCGTATGACTACAGCGGAAACGACGCGTCTGGATTGGCCCGGTACCCTGATGGGGTTCCGCAGGCTTTTGCCCCTGTCGGTTTTTGTGGGGTTCTTCGGGGTGGCTTTTGGTCTGGCTTCCACTCAAACAGGCTTGTCGCCCCTGGAAAGCACCCTGATGAGCATCACTGTTTTCGCCGGTGCCTCCCAGTTTGCGGCCCTGGAGCTCTGGGGGCAGCAGGTTTCCCTGGTGCCACTGATACTCACGACCTTTGCCATCAACTCCCGTCATATCCTGATGGGGGCGTCGCTCTACCCCTGGCTCAGGGAGTTACCCGCGGGGCGTCGCTACGGCATCCTCACACTGTTGACCGACGCCAACTGGGCCATGGCCGCCCAGGATTATCAGAGCGGACGGCGCAATCTGGGCATCATTCTCGGTGGAGGGCTGGCGATCTGGTCGGCCTGGGTGGCCGGCACCGCTATCGGGGCCTATTTTGGCGCGGCTTTTGAGGAGCCCGAGCGATTCGGTCTGGACATGGTCCTGGGGTGTTTCCTGTTTGCCATGGCGCTGGGGTCGCGGAAAACACCCCGGACCCTGGTGACCTGGGGTGTGGCCGCGGTCACCGCCTTGATTGCCAAGGTCTGGCTGCCGCCTCACACCCATGTGGTGGCGGGCGCTATTGCCGGTGGCCTGGTGGGCGCATTCTGGCTGGAAGGAGAGCAGGCATGAACCTGTCACCGGAAGGCTGGGGGGTTGTCGTGCTCATTGCGGTGATGACGGTGGTAACCCTGGTGACCCGTTTCGCCGGCCCTTTCATCATGTCCTATTTCACCATCAATCGGCGGCTGGAAAGCTTTATCAACAGTATGGCCGGCTCGGTGCTGATCGCCCTGATTGCTCCCATGGCGCTTGAAGGTGACTGGGGCGCACGGCTGGCGCTTTTGGCAACGGCTGTGGTCATGCTGACGCTCCGCAAGCCCCTGCCGTCGATTGCGGCCGGGATTGCCACCGCCGCGATCACCCGTCTGTTGATGGGCTGAAGATCTCTCTCAGGATGCGGATAAAGCGCAAGGGTTGATCCACAAACGGCACATGGCCACTGCGCTCCATCATCACCAATCGGGCATCCGGCATCGCCCGCTGCATGGCCACCTGGCCCTGCCAGGGATACATCTCCGAACGTCGCCCCACCATGATGGTGGAGGGTGTCTCCACCTGCGGCAGCAGAGGGCGCAGATCGTAATTGAGATTCAGGTAGGCATTGACGTGCTGGAGCAGGGTATACCAGCTCTCCATGGGCAGAAACTGGTGCGCCAGCGCCGGTGTCCTCAGCAACCGGTGGGCTCCCTGTTTAAGCCAGTCCTTGCTCATGGCCGTGGCCGCAAAGCGGGCGAACTCTTCGTAGAAGTAGCTTTGGTATGTTTGCGGCAGTGATTCGAAGGATGTTTCCGGGGAAAAGTGCCTGAACTCTTCCAGCAACGCATACCATCGCTGCAGACGAAGCGGGCCCTCGGCACCGAACAACCCCCATTGCCAGTCCGGCCCGTTCAACACGCAGGGAGCCTGGTCGATATGCAGGTAGTGACGAACATGGCGGCCGCCGGTGCGATGGAGGAACTGAAGTGCGGTCAGTGCGCCGAGGGAAATCCCGGCAAGGTAGACCGGGGGATGCCCGTAATGGGCGAGGATGCTTTCCAGATCGCGGCTGTGGCTGGTCAGGACGCAGGATTCGCTGCAGGTCAGGCGGCTGGAGCGTCCAAAGCCCCTCAAGTCGGGCATCACAAACCGGTAGCGACCGAGCAGTGGGGTGATGATCGGTAGCCAGTGTCGGCTGTCCATGCCAAAGCCGTGAACCAGCAAGACCATGGGCCCCTTGCCCAGGGTGCGGACATAGAGTGACTGGTGATCATGGGTCTCGATATAGGGCATTCGGGACTCGCTCTTAACAGCTGCAACGGGGCGTTCGTGCTATCTAGTGTAAGGTGATAGAAAAACAAAAGGCGAGTCGAAGCATGATGAAGACAGTTGTTATCACGGGTGCCTCCAGCGGTATCGGGGAGTCCGCCGCCTACCTGTTGGCAGCAAAGGGCTATCAGGTGGCCCTGATTGCGCGCCGGGCGGAGGAGCTGCAGCGCGTTCGGGCGCGGATCCGGGAGCAGGGTGGTGAATGCCGGCTCTATCCCTGCGACATCACCGATCGTGACGCGACCCGGGCGGTCGTGGATCAGCTGCTGGCCGATCATGGGCGCATCGATGCCCTGGTGAATAACGCTGCCCATTCCATCCGTCGACCCATCGTGAAATCCCTGGACCGGCTCCACGACTACGAGCGCACGATTCACCTCAATTACCTGGCGCCGGTGGATCTGACGCTCAAACTGCTGCCGCATTTCCTGGCGCAGGGGAGCGGCCATGTGGTGAACATATCGAGCCTCTCCACCCTGGTGCCAATCCCGCTCTTTTCAGCCTACCTGGCCAGCAAGAGTGCTCTGGAGTCCTTTACCCGCTCCCTCAATGCCGAACTGAACAGCCAGGGCATCAGCGGCACTGTGGTTCACTTTCCGATGGTGCGTACCCCCATGTCCGGTCGCACGCGGATCTATCAGCACATGCCCATGATGGACGTCGACCGGGCCGCTGGGTGGATTCTCAAAGCGTTGGAGAAAAAGCCTGCGCGAATCGTCGGGCCGCTGGGCAGATTGGGCGGTGCGGTCATGGGGCTGATGCCCGGTGCCGCCACGCGCTGGTCACAGCCGGGTTTCCGGCTCATGGACCGTGTCCTGGAGCAGCGCGCACGCAAGACGGATCAATGAGGTTGACGGCTTTCCAAGGTCTCCGCCAGCTGCCGTGCGATACCCGCCATGACGCTGTGCCAGCCTTCCGATAGCCTGGTCACCAGGGCATCGTAACCGTCGCGCTCAATCGGAATTCGGCGGTTGAAGCTGGCCTTCATTACCACCTGTCCCTTTTGGGTATCCAGCAGTAGCCATTCCCCTTCAATCACCGCCTGCCCGTCATAGTGTCCCTGGAACCGGTAGACCCGGGTGCGCAGCTCATAGCGGGTGGCATCGCTGCGGCGCGGCGCCAGTAACACCGTGACGTCCTTCAGACTCCGTGAAAGCATGCGGTAGAGCTGGCTCTCCAGTTGCGACTGCAGGGGTTCGGCCCAGCGGTGCTGGCCGGCATGCACAATCTGGTTGTCGCTGGTCTGCATCACCAGGCCGGATTCGTTGAGCAGGTCGGCCAGTTCGATGGGCGCGACACCCAGCACCGGGGCATCGGGGTCGAATGGGGCGGGCGGTTCATACGCCGGCCCGCTGAGCAGATAGGTGTGCACCTCTGGAGCGGGCTGACTGGCGCAGCCCCAGAGAATGAGGGTCAGAATGATCAGGAGGATCTGTTTCATTGTGTCGCTCTCGGCACTGGATCCTTGTCGGGTTCGCTGCCAAAAATGAGGGCCTGGGGCCGTCGGCGAAGGGTTTCGGCCAGCGGGCGTACGTCATTGAGAACTTCATTGAGCTTGTTGAGCACGCGGATCAGCTTGTCATGGGTGGGTGAACCGGCCTGGTAGGCATCCAGGGTGGTGCGCAGGTCTTCCAGAGCTGCACGCATGTTCTTGGGCAGATCCTCCTTGTTGGCATCCTTGAGCAGGCGGTCCAGCTTTTCCATGGCTGCGCCGCCGCGTTTGAGGCTCGATGTGGTGGTCGCCAGGGTTGCGTCGAGGGACTCCGACAGCCCCTGCCAGTCCACGGCGTTCAGCTGGTTGACCAGGTGCAGGACCCGCTCCTGCAAATGTGAGAAGCCGCTGGGCTGGCTGGGGAACACGGTATAGGGGCCCAGTGTCTGCTGACTGTATTGCTGGGGGTCGTCCTGCATCTCCACGGCCACGTACATGGCGCCTGTGAGCAGGTTGCCCGGCCGAACAGACGCGCGCAAGCCGCGTTCGAACAGCTCTTTCATCCGCTCGCGCCATTCATCCAGGGTCTGTTCCGGCCAGTTGTCCTGGACCCGTTGGGGCTCGAAGGCGATCAGCACCGGAATCTTGAAGGAGCCCAGCTTGCGGGTGTTAACGTCTGCATTGAAAAACGGGACCTTTTTGACGGTGCCGATACGGATCCCGCGAAATGAAACCGGGGCCCCCTCGTTCAGCCCCCGCACCGAGTCTTCCACCAGCATGACGTACTCGATTTCCTCGTCGTAACGATCCTGCAGGGCGGCATAGCGGGAGGCGTACAGCCGGAATGTGGCGCCGGGCGATACCGGGCCACCCTCGCGGACGCCGTCCGGTTGCCCGAAGGTGATGCCGCCGCCCAGGATGCTTTCCAGGGATTTCATCTCCACACTCAACCCCTCGGATGTCACGTTCAGGCTGAGTCCGGAACGATTCCAGAACTGTGTGGTATCCGAGACCAGCCTGGCGTAGGGATCTTCTATAAACACCCCATAATGCATTTTGCGGCTGTTGGCGTCGAAGTTGGCGGTGTCAATCTGGCCCACGGTCTGGCCCTGGTATATCACTGGATCACCGGGGTTGAGGGCGGCATCGAGATCACTGGTGAGCTGGAGTGATAGCCCGGCTACGCCCTGTTGCGTGACCGGGGGTTGTTCCAGCACCTGAAATCGGCTGCTGGTCTGACTGGCATTGCCAGGTTGCATCTGGATATAGGGGCCCGAAAGGATGGTGTTCAGGCCACTGATACCGCGCCGTCCGATGCGTGGTTTCACCACCCAGAACTTGGAATCCTCTTTCAACAGGCGATGCGTGCCGGGGTTCATCTGGACCTCGGCGATGGCGCCATTGAAGTCGTCCGACAGGCGAACGTTTTCGACCCGGCCAACTTCCACATTGCGTACCTTTACCGTGGTCTTGCCGCCTTCCACCCCCTCGGCGTTGTCCAGTTCGAGGGTGATTTGGGGGCCGCGGGTCAGGATGCTCTGGTACAGCAGCCAACCGCCTACGAATGCTGCGGCCAGGGGAATCAGCCAGACCGGCGAGATGCCCAGTGACTTCGGGGGCCTTGTCTTGGCTTCGCTTAAATCGTCGCTCATTTCGGGTCAGGCTCCGTCATTGCGCCAAAGCGATCGGGGATCAAAGGTAATGGCCGCCACCATGGTGATGATAACGACACCGGCAAACGACATGGCCGCCGGTCCGGGATAGATGGACATGAGTTCGCCGGCGTGAATCAGGGCCACGAGTACGGCCACCACGAATACATCGATCATGGACCAGCGTCCAATCAGTTCGGTCACACGGTACAGCCGCATGGTGGCTGAATGCTGGCTGCCGCGGTGTCCGCCGGACTTCCAGGTCAGCCAGCCCAGCGCCAGCACCTTGGCAATCGGAATCACGATGCTGGCCAGGAAAATGATCAGCGCGATGGGCCAGGATCCGCTCTCTATCAGCTGCAGCACGCCGCCGATAATCGTGGATGGGGAGCTCTCACCGAACTTCACCACCTGCATGATCGGATAGGCATTGGCCGGAATGTACAGTATCGCCGCTGTTAGCAGTAGTGCCCAAGTGAATTGCCGACGGTCGATCGAGCGGCCCGGATGATGATAGCCGCAACGGGTGCAGCGGTGGTCGCCGGCATCGCGGAAGAGGGCGCGACAGGCGTGGCAAAGGGCTATGCCCTGTTCCGCTGCTGTCCGGCCCGGTTCTGCCGCTACCGGCTCGGGCGGCCCCAGGAAATGATCCCACAGCTTTTTTCGGTCGGTGCTGTTGACCGTCACCATCAGGGCAAGGGAATAGGCGACGAACAGGAAGAAGGCGGGGCCCAGGGAAATCTCCGCCATTGAGACAATCTTGATCAGGCTCACCAGAACACCGATGACGAACACGTCGGTCATCATCCAGGGTTCGATGGGGGTCAGCCATAGCGCCAGGGTGTGCTGGCCGGTAAAGGAACGCTTCAGGAGAACCCCCAGCTGGAGACAGGCCAGCGCCATGAGGTAGAAGAGTGGCAGCAGTACGGTGGTCAGCAGCACCAGCAGGGCAAGGACCGAGTAGCCGCTGGTCAGCAGCCCCCCGGCGGTATCGAGGAGGGCGATGCTGTGCTCGATGCCGCGGGATTCGAAGCGTATGAATTCAAAGGGGAGCGAGAAAAACAGCAGTATCAGGGTGGTGAATGTCCAGGCCAGGGTCCGTTGACCGGAGTGGTTCTGGTTCCTGCAGATCTGATGACCGCAGCGCGGGCACAGGGCGGAGCCGCCACGAGGTAGGGGCGGGATCCGCATGACCCAGTCACATTGATCACAGACCGCGATCCCTGCTGCTGCGCTTTCTGCCATAGGCGCTTTTCCCTGCCTGAACTTCGGGTGAAGCGGGAGAGCTCGGGGGCCGGCGTGAACCTTTCACCGAATCGGATTAGCTTCGATTCTCCCTCGCTTTCTTGATCCTATCATAGGCATTGGTGATTTCCCGGGTACGCTCCTCCGCCATTTCCCGCATGCTCTCGGGCATGCCCTTGCTGGCCAGCTTGTCCGGATGATTCTGGCTCATCAGTCGGCGGTAGGCTTTCTTAAGCTCATGGTCGCTGGCATCGGGCGATACGCCCAGCGAGCGATAGGCGTCCTCCAGCGAGCTGGCACTCTCGGTCGGGCCGCCCTTACGCGCGCGACGGAAGAGTGCTTCGATCTGCTCGATTTCCGGCTCCGACAGCCCCAGCACACGGGCAATATGCAGGAGCATGCTGTGCTCTGAAGGATGGATCTCGCCGTCGGCCGCAACGGCGGAAACCTGTACCTGAATGAATAGTTGCAACAGGGCCCGCTGGCCCCGGGTGACTTGCAACAGGGCCCGGAGTTCCGCGTCCAGATCGAAATCGGGTGATTTGCCGCGACGGAAGGCAGCCTTTGCGGCATCCCGTTGCTGGGCGTTGAGGTGCATCCGGTCGAAGACGGTTTCCGCTGCCCGGATCTCATCTTCGGTCACCTGACCGTCGGCCTTGCACAGGGCACCCATGACGGCAAAGGTGGATTCCAGAAACTGTGACTGCACCCGACCAATGGCGCCAGTCAGGCTTTCGCGTACTTTTTTGCTGATCCAGTAGCCGATAAGGCCACCAATAATCAGGCCCGGAAGGCGGGCCACGGTATAGCCGACGATGGCGGCGAAAAGAACTATTAATGGCATGGGGTCTATCTACGGTTTCCGCTGATCTTTGTGCGACATGTTCCCGTGGGAGCGATGAGCTGCAAATACTGACAGGCGGCGGAGCTTGCCGCAATATTTGCTGCAGGCGTCACACAGTCGGCAGCATAATGCGCCCGGTTCGCGTTAGAATGGCACGCTCAAGGAATCCATAATAAAGGGTACGATCGCTCACGTACCGCCCCTCAGGAGTCAACAATGAAAAGAATCAGTACGCTGGATGCGGCCTGGCTTGCTGTCGAGTCTGAAGACACCCCCATGCATGTCGGGAATCTGCAAATCTTTTCCCTGCCCGACAACGCGCCGGAGACGTTCCTGCGCGATATGGTGGACCGCATGAAAGCGGATTGCGAAGTGGTCCCGCCCTGGAACAACAAGTTGCTTCATCCAGGGCACCTCGGGCGCATTGTGGCGCCGGTCTGGAAGCGGGACGACAAGATCGACCTGGATTACCATGTCCGTCATTCCGCGTTGCCGCGTCCGGGCAGTGAGCGGGAGCTGGGGGTGCTGGTTTCCCGACTGCATTCCCATCCGCTGGACTTCTCACGGCCTCTGTGGGAATGCCATATCATCGAGGGGCTGGAGAACAACCGGTTTGCGCTCTATACCAAGATGCATCACTCGCTGATCGATGGAATCAGCGGTGTACGTCTGATGCAGCGGGTTCTGTCGAAGGATCCCAACCAGACCAACATGTTGGCACCCTGGTCGATCGGCCCGCAGCGGAAAGTCCGGGACGAGGAGGCCAGTGTCACCTCGGTGCAGGGGGCCATTGCCCATCTGGTGGATGCCCTCAAGCTGCAGGCCAATTCCGTTCCCAAGCTTGTGGGGGCGCTGGGGCGTCTGGTACAGGCGGCAGTGCAGGACCGGGACCGCCTGGCGGCCCCCTTCGTCGGCCCCAGCTCCATCATCAACGGCCGGGTCACCGGGCAGCGGCGGTTTGCCACCCAGCACTATGAACTGGACCGCCTCAAGAACCTGGCCAAGCTGGCGGACGCCTCCCTGAACGACGTTGTGCTCTATCTCTGCGGTACCGCATTGCGCCGGTTCCTGCTGGAACAGAAATCCCTGCCTGACGAGCCACTGACTGCCGGTATCCCAGTGAATGTGCGCCCGGCAGATGACGACGGTACCGGCACCGCCATCAGCTTCATGATCGCCAGTCTGGCAACCGATGAAGCCGACCCGCTGCAGCGTCTGGCGACGATCAAGGATTCCACCCGCACCGCCAAGGCCCATCTGCAAAGCCTGCCGCGTAGCGCGTTGACCCAGTACACCATGCTGATGATGTCGCCCTATATCCTGCAGCTGATCAGTGGCCTGGGTGGGCGTATGCGTCCGGTGTTCAACGTCACCATCTCCAATGTGCCGGGGCCGGAGGAGCCTTTGTATTACGAAGGCGCGCGCCTTGAGGCCATGTACCCGGTATCGCTGATCGCCAATGGCGGCGCACTCAACATCACCTGCCTGAGCTACGCCGGCTCCCTGAACTTCGGCTACACCGGCTGCCGCGATACCTTGCCCAGCATGCAGCGTCTGGCGGTGTATACCGGTGAGGCGTTGGATGAGATGGAAGGGGTGCTCAAGAGCAAGACCAAAGGGAAGGGACAGCGCAAGAAGCGGGCGTAAAAAATTGGTGGCTTTTACTCCGCAGCCAATAATTGTGTCATATTCGTCTCCGCGGGCATGACGACTGGGGCAAGCCGGTATCGTAGATACCATCTGTCTGAGGGTTCCTCAATCGTTAGGTCCGAGCGGATGCGCCGTTGTTCAGGACACTCGCACCGTACTCGATACCCGTCATCCCCGCGTAGGCGGGGATCCAGGGCGTTTTGCATCCAGTTGAGGTGGTTGCCGCTCTGGATACCCGCCTGCGCGGGTATGACGGTTGGGAGAAAGTCATGCACCGTAGGTTGGGCTGACGCAGGAAGCCCAACATGCGGCCAGGTGCGGCTTCTGTTGGGCTTCGCAGGCTCAGCCCAACCTACGTTGCTGCCAACCGTTCACCCACAAAAAAGCCCCGCACAAGGCGGGGCTTTTTTGGTCTGGTAAAGCTACACCAATCAGTCGAACTGATTCATGGTGTTGTCTTCACCACCGGCCTTCAGAGCATTGTCTTCAGAGAAGTACTCTTTGTGGTCGTCACCGATGTTGGAACCAGCCATGTCCTGGTGCTTAACGGTGGCGATGCCCTGACGGATTTCCTTACGCTGAACGCCTGCGACGTAAGCCAGCATGCCTTCGTCACCGAAGTAACCCTTGGCCAGGTTGTCGGTAGACAGGGCTGCGGTGTGGTAAGTCGGCAGCGTGATCAGGTGGTGGAAGATACCGGCTTCGCGAGAAGCGTCCTTCTGGAAGTTCTGACACCACTTGTCGGCTTCTGCCGCCAGCTCGGTGCTGTCGTACTCGGCACTCATCAGGCTGTCGCGGTCGTACGCAAACACGTCCTTGCCTTCTTCCTTCCACGCGTCGAATACCTGCTGACGGAAGTTCAGGGTCCAGTTGAAGGACGGGCTGTTGTTGTAGACCAGCTTGGCATCGGGCACAACTTCGCGGATGCGGTTAACCATGCCGGCGATCTGGCCAACGTGCGGCTTCTCGGTTTCGATCCACAGCAGGTCAGCGCCGTTCTGCAGGCTGGTGATACAGTCCAGAACAACACGGTCTTCGCCAGTGCCTTCCTTGAACTGGAACAGGCCGCTCGCCAGACGCTTCGGACGCATCAGCTTGCCATTCTGCTTCATAACAACGTCGCCGTTGTTGATGTCTTCAGCCTTGGTGATTTCCTCACCGTCGATGAAGGCGTTGTACTGGTCACCCAGATCACCCGGCTCTTTGGTCACGGCGATCTTCTGGGTCAGGCCTGCGCCCAGGGAGTCGGTACGGGCAACGATAACACCGTCGTCTACGCCCAGCTCGAGGAACGCGTAACGAACCGCGTTGATCTTGGCCAGGAAGTCTTCGTGCGGAACGGTAACCTTGCCAGCCTGGTGGCCACACTGCTTGGCGTCAGATACCTGGTTCTCGATCTGGATACAGCACGCACCCGCCTCGATCATCTGCTTGGCCAGCAGGTAAGTCGCTTCTTCGTTACCGAAGCCGGCGTCGATGTCGGCGATGATCGGCACAACGTGGGTTTCGAAGTTGTCGATCTTGTTGATGATCTCTTCTTCCTTGGCCTGATCGCCCGCTTTGCGTGCGTCGTTCAGGGCACGGAACAGGTGGTTCAGTTCCCAGGCGTCAGCCTGCTTCAGGAAGGTGTACAGTTCTTCGATCAGACCGGAAACGGCAGTCTTCTCGTGCATGGACTGGTCAGGCAGCGGACCAAACTCGGAACGCAGTGCTGCAACCATCCAGCCGGAGAGGTACAGGTAGCGCTTCTTGGTAGTACCAAAGTGCTTCTTGATAGAGATCAGCTTCTGCTGACCAATGAAACCGTGCCAGCAGCCCAGGGACTGGGTGTACTGGGAGGTGTCCTTGTCGTAGTCAGCCATGTCCTGGCGCATGATCTTCGCGGTGTAGCGCGCGATATCCAGGCCGGTGTTGAAACGGTTCTGCAGACGCATGCGGGCGGCGTATTCCGGGTTGATGCCGCTCCAGGTCTTACCTGCCTCTTTGCACAGAGACGCGATGCGATCGATCTCTTTTTGATACTCAGCCATGGTCGGTCCTATCAATGTGGTGTTGGATCTCGATGCCCCTCAACGGCGCAAATCAAATAGTGCTTCCGTTGAGCGTGGGGCAATTCTAAGAGCAAAGATCCCATCATCAAAATTTATAATTTTTATCTTCAGTATATTTTTGGTGAATGTTGCCGAAACAGGCATTTTGCGGGGCTGATTAATTATTGCGCATCAAGGGCTTGGCGTTTTAAACGGCTGTTTAACCTATTGCGATCGCGTTCGCGATTTTGCAAGAAATGATGATTGACCAGAGGCTGGGCTCAGTTCAGCATGCGCGACCGACGGCCGACCTCTCCCTACTGAATCACACTACCCACCTTCACAATCTTCATGGTGTTGGTGCCACCCTGGGCATTGACGTAATCCCCCTTGGTAATGATCACCCGATCGCCGTTGCGCACCACGCCCCGTTGCTCCAGTTCCATGACCGCACTGGCATTGATGGCGTCATTGGGGATCTGTTCGCTGTCGAAAGGGACCGTCTGCACGCCCCGGTACAGGGCGACGCGGTTCTGGGTGGCCGGGTGACGGGTGAAGGCGTAGATCGGTAACGACGATTTGATGCGGGACATGATCAGCGGCGTCGCGCCGGTTTCAGTCATGCAGATAATGGCCTGAACATTCTCCAGGTGGTTGGCCGCGTACATGGCGGATAGGGCGATGGCCTCATCCACCCGCTCAAACGTCTCGTTGATGCGGTGCTTGGACTGGTGCGTCGAGGGCTGTTTTTCCGCGCCCACGCAGATTCGCGCCATGGCTTCGATGGCGGCCTTGGGATACTTGCCCACGGCGCTCTCGGCGGACAGCATCACCGCATCGGTGTAATCGAGCACAGCATTGGCCACATCCGAAACTTCCGCCCGGGTGGGCATGGGGCTGTTGATCATGGATTCCATCATCTGGGTGGCGGTGATGACCACGCGATTGAGGGCCCGGGCGCGGCCGATGATGTATTTCTGGACGCCCACCAGCTCGGCATCGCCGATTTCCACGCCCAGATCGCCGCGGGCCACCATGACTGCATCCGAGGCGAGGATCACCTGGTCCAGTTGCTCCGTGTCCTGAACCAGCTCGGCGCGTTCGATCTTGGCGATGACACCGGCCGGGGAGCCGGTCTGCCTGAGCAGTTCCCGGGCCTGGTCGATATCGGTGCGGGAGCGGACAAAGGAAACGGCAATATAGTCGGCGCCGAGGGCGACCGCGGTCTTGAGGTCTTCGTGATCCTTCTCGGTCAGGGCCGGCGCGGAGAGTCCGCCGCCGCGTCGGTTGAGGCCCTTGTTGTTGGACAGCTCGCCGCCAAGGACCACCTTGCAGGTCACCGCGGTGCTTTGCACTTCCTGCACCTGCAGTTCGACTCGGCCGTCATCCAGGAGCAGCAGGTCACCGGTGCTGACGTCGCGGGTGAGGTGCTCGTAGTCCAGGCCCACCCGTTCCTGGGTGCCGGCTTCCTTGGGGCAGGCGGTATCGAGAATAAAGGTGGCGCCCGCTGTCAGGGTGATCTTGCCCTCCCGAAAGCGTGCAATACGGAGTTTGGGGCCTTGCAGGTCGGCCAGTATCGCCACGGTGCGACCTTCCTCCCGGGCGATCCGGCGCACGGCCTCGGCCCGGGCCTGGTGCTCCTCGGCGCTGCCGTGGGAAAAGTTGAGGCGAACCACATCGGTGCCGGCGGCGATAATGTCGCGCAAGTCGTCTTCCTGGGTGGTGGCGGGTCCGAGGGTGGCGACGATCTTGGTTCTTCTGAGCATTGAAGGTCATCCTGATTGCAGTAAAGGGCAGAGGTTTCCTAGTGTCTCACGGTTCAAAATCTTGAGCATCAGACGATAGGAGACTGTCCGCCGGGGTGTCGTTAGGTTCGGAGTCTGGCAATGAGCACATTGATTGGGTCTGCAGACTGAAGATGTAAAGAAACAGATATAAATCGAATATTCTGGGGAATTATCGTCGAATCTGGCGTCAAAGGTAGTAAGATAACTACATCCGGCGCAGGATGCGCCCAACAGGACAAAGCGAGGTTTATTGCAATGCATCCCACGGTGGAGCGGGTTACCCAGCGAATCATCCGGCGTAGCGAAGACGAGCGCCGGCGCTACCTTGAACGGATGACGGGACTTCGTCGCCAGGGGCCACAGCGGGAAGTGCTGTCCTGCGGGAATCTGGCCCATGGCTTTGCGGCTTGCGGCAAGCAGGACAAGAACACCCTGAAGTTCATGAACCAGTCCAATGTGGCGATCGTGTCCGCCTACAACGACATGTTGTCTGCCCATCAGCCCTACGGTGACTTTCCCGAGGTGATCAAACGGGCAGCGGCCGGGATGGGCAGTGTGGCCCAGTTCGCTGGCGGGACACCGGCCATGTGCGATGGCATCACCCAGGGGCAGCCGGGGATGGACCTCAGCCTTTTCTCCCGGGACGTGATCGCCATGAGCACGGCCCTCGCGCTCAGTCACAATATGTTCGATGCCACCCTGTTGCTGGGTATCTGTGACAAGATCGTCCCGGGCCTGCTGATAGGGGCTCTGAGTTACGGCTACCTGCCCACGTTGCTGGTGCCGGCCGGCCCCATGCCTTCCGGTTTGCCAAACAAAGAGAAGCAGCGGATCAGGCAGCTGTATGCCGAGGGCAAGGTGGGCAAGGCCGAGCTGCTGGAGGCTGAAAGCCAGTCCTATCATAGCCCCGGCACCTGCACCTTCTATGGCACGGCCAACAGTAATCAGTTGCTGGTGGAGGTTATGGGGCTGCATTTGCCCGGCGCTGCTTTCGTCCAGCCCGGCACACCCCTGCGTGAGGCGCTGACCCGCGAGGCGACCGAACAGGTCATCCGCCTCTCCGCTCCCAGCGGTGGCCAGTTGGGACTGTGCGATGTGGTGGCGGAGAAGAACATCGTGAATGCTCTTGTGGCGCTGCTGGCCACGGGCGGTTCCACCAATCACACCATGCACTGGGTGGCCATTGCCCGCGCCGCCGGTATCCGCATCGACTGGGATGACTTTAACGACCTGTCCGCCGTGGTTCCCAGCCTGACCCGGATTTATCCCAATGGGCAGGCGGATATCAATGACTTTCACGAAGCGGGCGGCACGGCGCTCCTGATTCGCGAGCTACTGGACGCCGGTCTGCTGCATGACGATGTGGAAACGGTGGTCGGGCATGGATTACACCGCTATACCCAGCTGCCGCAGTGGCAGGACGACCGGCTGTCATGGACCCCGGCGCCCGAGCGATCCCTGAATCCGGCTGTTTTGGAATCAGCCCGAGAACCCTTTGCGCCGGACGGTGGATTGCGGGTACTGGATGGCAATCTGGGGCGTGGCGTGATCAAGGTGTCGGCGGTGGAGCCGGAGCACCATCAGGTGGAGGCGCCGGCCGTGGTGCTGGACAGTCAGTCCGCAGTGGCCGAGGCCTTCGAGGCCGGACAGCTGGATCGGGACTGTGTGGTTGTCGTGCGCTTCCAGGGGCCCAAGGCGGTGGGCATGCCGGAATTGCACAAGCTGACGCCGTATCTCGGGGTACTGCAGGACCGTGGCTACCGGGTTGCGCTGGTGACGGACGGACGTATGTCCGGCGCCTCGGGCAAGGTACCCGCAGCCATTCACGTTTACCCCGAGGCCGTGGACGGCGGGCCGCTGGCGAAACTGCGCGATGGCGACCGCATCCGCGTTGATGCACGTTCCGGAGCCCTCGACATCATTGCGCCGGATGACTGGGAGAAGCGCTTGCCGGCCAAGGTGGATCTGGGATCACAGCACCAGGATTACGGGCGCGAGCTGTTTGGCTGGATGCGCGGTGTGGCCGACACCCCGGAGAAAGGCGCCTCCTGTTTCTGGACGGTCCCGCAGGAATAATTCCACGATTGACAGTCAGGGCGCTTCCTGACAACCATGGCAGTGGAAGCTCCGGTTGTCGCTGGCGTCCAGATGTCGCATCGTTAATTGTGTCCGTAATGACAGTGACAAGGTTTCCGGATTAGCATGCGTCCTCTGCACAATGCCCTGCAGGACCTGTTACCGGAGTGGCAAAGGGAAGGATCCATACATGGATCAGTATCTCAACACGGATGCAATGATCAGTCTCACCTTTGGCGAGGCCCTGGTGGTCGCGGTGCTGGCAGCACTGCTGGTCATCGTTGGTGCGGCCTTGCTCAAGCGGTCGGCTCGTAAACAGGAGCACGACTATCACCACGCCCTGTTCCGCAACCAGGCGCGTCAATATCAGGACCATATCCACCTGCTGGAAAAGGAGCTGCGGGAGGTTCGCCATTCGGCGCTGATGAGCTCGGCGAATATCCTGAACAAGCGCACGGAGGGCCTGGAAACCATTTACCAGCAATTGGTGCGGTTCCAGCGCGGGTTGCACGGTGTCGCCAGCAGTGTGCGCTTCAAGGGGGATATTCGGGTGGTGGCAGAGGCCTACGAAAAGACCTCACCGCTGCTGAAGGCCTACATCGAGGTCTTCGACAACCGCCGCCTGTATTTCTCGGAAGCCACCGGAGAGTGGGTGGCTGAACTGAATGTCGGTTGCCTGCGCGCCTTCGAGAAAGTCCGGGTGCTGCTGCAAACCCATGATTCGCTCACCCGGGACGTCACCGATAACCTGGATGAAGTCATTAACCGCGCCCTCAGTCACGCCGATGAGGCTCGCCAAGCGGTTGAAAAGCAGTTTCGGGAGATCATGAGTCAGGGGACTCGAGCCGAGAATACCAACGGTCCTGCACTCTGACCTCGGTCGCCAGTGGCCGACATTACTCCATTGACTGGTTTTGTGGGCCAACCTGAAGGTTTCCGATTGGCCCGCCGCCCCCCTTGCCATACACTGAAGTCCGTCCTTTAACCGAGGTGCAGGTGATGGCTACACGAGATGCTTTTTGGCAGGGCACCGTGCGAGGGTTGAGTCATGCCGTCGTCGGTGGCAGTCAAGTGGTCGAAGGGGTACACCGGGCGGTGCTGGATAAAGTGGCTCGTTATGCGCCGGTGCCTCCGGCGGTTCCCGTGATCACCCGGCTGGTCTATGGCAGTGTGCGTGAAGTTGCCCGGCTGGCTGGACTGGGAGGTGAAGAGCTGCTCAGGGCCACCGCAGGCGACAACGTAGCGGAACCGGTTGAAGAGTGGCAGCTGCATGCGCAAAGTGCGCTGAACGCCGCATTTGGCGATTATCTTGAGGAAACGGCGCACCCCTGGGCGCTGCCGATGACGTTTTGTCATGGTGGCCGTGTCCTCAATCCGGCCCCGGAAGCCATCGACGCCTCGCTTTCCAATCCTTCTCCCCATCTGGTGGTCTTCATTCATGGTCTGGGAATGAATGAACTGGCGTGGACGCCGGCACAGGGCGATGGCTTCGCCGCTGTTCTGGAGGCCGAATGCCAGGCCACCTGCCTTTTTCTACGCTACAACACCGGACGCCACATCCATGAGAACGGCGGCGAGCTGGCCGATCAGCTGCAGCGTTTGATAGAGGCGTATCCTCGACCGGTGGCCAGCCTGACCCTGGTGGGCCATAGCATGGGCGGCCTGGTGGCTCGCAGCGCAACCTACTATGCCGCCCAGGCCCAGTTGCCCTGGTTGTCCCGGCTGGCCGGTGTTGCCTGTCTGGGGTCCCCGCATCAGGGCGCACCTTTGGAGCTGGCGGGCAACTGGTTCACCCATGCGTTGCACTTTACCCCCTACACAGCGCCCCTGGCGTCGGTGGGCCGACGTCGCAGCGCCGGTATCAAGGATCTGCGCTTCGGCAGTCTTCGCGCCGAGGACTGGGATAGCCGGGGAAAGGACGATGTCGAGCATTTCACGCCGCATCCGGTCCCCTTGCAGAAGCAGGCACACTATCTGGTGGTCGGGAGCACGATTCAGGATGGTGGCTCAGGGGTGGGGAAATGGCTGGGCGATGGCATCGTCCCCATCGAGAGTGCAATGAACCTGCGGGAGGAAACAGACGTTCCTTCGTCTCGATTGACCAAACACCGTTTTGCCGGTATCGGGCATATCGAACTGTTGAGTCACGAGAAGGTGGGGAAGGTGTTGCTGGATTGGTATCGGGAGCTATGAAGCATGGCCGGGCAGTGGACTGCCCGGCGATCAGGGTGGGCTAGAAGTTGAAACCGATGCCCGCGCTATAGACGAAGCTGCCGTCGTCGAATGTGTTTTCCGCCTCATCGGCGCTGTCGAAGAAGAACTGGTATTCCCCTTGTACGAACACAAACGTCTCCGGCTTCACGTAATACTTGAGACCGGCTTCCGGGCCGGCAAAGAACGTATCATCGACTTCGTCGCCGTAAACCCCGCCAATGTTGGCGCCCACGAACGGCTGCCAGGTATCCAGATCGAAATGGTAGTCACTGAATACCCGGGTGGCGCCATTCCAGCTTGAATCATCACCGCTGTCGGCAAAATTCACGCTCTGGCGCAGGCCCACGGTGGCGTTGTCGGTAAAGTACTTGCCGTAGTCGAAGCTGAGCCCGAAGGCGCCGGCATCAAAGTCCTTGTCGCTGCTGCCCGCGCCGGACAGCGTGAAAACGCCATCACCTTTCTGCGGCTCGGCTTGGACCATGAAAGGGGTTGCCAACAGGCAGGCGAGAACCAGTGGTTTGTTTGCACGCATGACTTTCTCTCCTTATGAAGGTCTCTCGGTGCAACCGTATGGCATGTTGCGCTTGGGTGACCTTTCTCGATTGCATCCCTCGTGTCCGGAGTTCCCGTCCAGGGCGGATCCCTTGGCAGTGCCTTTGGGAAGCCTCCCGGAACAATTGATTCCGGTGTGTACTCAAGATCACCGTGTCTCGAACACCGTATCGGTTGTAGTGAGAGGCTATAAAGTTAAAAGGCGCTTTGTGGTGGTTTTTTAATCTTCCATTAATTTCGAGGGTGGGCGTCAGTTCAACTCAATGCCCTGTAGGTACAGGGTGCGCGGTTGCTCCAGGCTCGTGGTGAAAAGACCCAGGCGACGAATATCGTCCATGTCCATGGGGCGGTTCGCAGGGGCCTCGGCAACGGCTTTGAGAGGGATGCGGATATGGTTGGATCCCGGGTGCAGTTCCAGGCGGGTGTTGAATCGGTCGCTGTAAGCGCCGGTACCCCGGTCGTGGCGGCGGTCGTTAACGCGCAGTGTTATGGACAGCGCGGTCTTATCAGGGAGAAAGAAGCGAAGGTCCAGATACCGGTAGCCGGTCCAGTCCTCGGGCAGGTTGTAAAGGGATATCCCGGAATAGTTTTCGGTACCCAAGGCAATGCGCAGGCTGTATGTGCCGGTGGTCGCGTGTTCCGTGGAAGCTGTAACGGAGCCATGCCAGAAGTCCGCCGGTTGCTCCTGGGAGAAGTCATACACCAGCGGCAGTTGATGGGCGACCTGCCATTGCTGGAAAGCAACCATGCCCACCAGCGCCAGTTCGTAGAGCAGCAGCAATGTGGTGACGCTTCGCAGTCCCCGGCCTACTCCGCGGCTGCGAGCGCTCACCCCGCGCCGGGGCGCCCATGCCAGGACCAGCCAGGAGCCGATCAGGTTGCGCAGCATGTCGTGCCATTCCACGTCGAGATTGAAGGCGTGCTGGAATGATTCAATAAGTGCCCCGGCCGCCAGGACCACAAGGGTCACTCCCAGCCACAAGCGCCATCCGGCCACCCAGCGCCAGGGGCGTACCATCCAGGTCAGTAGCCCGAAAAACAGGATATGGCCCAGGTTCCAGGCCGATTTGAAGAGCAGCCCTGACGCCCAGTCCGGCCCGCCAACGAAAAACAGCGGCGCTATGAAAGCGAGCAGGAGCCAGCCCGCGAGTCGGTATAAAGGGTAGGGCAGGGCTTTATTCATGTGAGGCCTGGGGCTGATTCGGGGCAGGTATCTTGCCGTGGTGGGTTCTGGAGCATTTCGATGGTCAGGGTGGGCTGATTGCACGCCCCGCCTATTCCCGGGTGCCTTCCGGATCGGGCGGGCCGG
The DNA here is from genome assembly GCA_042862465.1 of Marinobacteraceae bacterium S3BR75-40.1. Classification (GTDB taxonomy): domain Bacteria; phylum Pseudomonadota; class Gammaproteobacteria; order Pseudomonadales; family Oleiphilaceae; genus JASTVH01. Next base: position 204,324 of record JASTVH010000006.1, read on the forward strand.
GGTCTTCCGCTGGGGTTTCGGTGTCGTCGGTTTGGGCCTTTTCTTCCGCGGGCCGTTCGTCATTCTGGGCTTGTTTGAGGTAGGCGGCACCGCTCTGCAGGATGAAGCCCCGCAGGTTGGGATCGGTGTGCTTGGTTACTCCAAGAACGAAGGCGCCGGCCACCGATTCCCAGGGATTGTCGCGGATAATCTGTCGCAGTTGCTCAACCGGCGAGCGGGGTGAATCCGAATGGGTGTGGCCTTTGGATTTGGCGGGCCGTGTCAGGCGGTAGAGCAGAAGCGCCAGCAACAGGACACAGACAAAACCTGTGATGCCAAAAGCCCCGGCCTCACCCACCCAGGGTGTCAGGCCCAGGGTAGCGGCTTTCAGCAAAAGTATGAAACCGCCCAACAACAGGGCGACCAGCAAAACCATCGAAAGCATAAAAGCCAGGATGGCAGCGACGGCTTTGCGGAGGACGCCCTTGAGTTCTTGCGAATTGATCATGCTCAGCGATCAAGCAGCTTTCCAACCAGAACACCCACCAGGAACATAAGCAGAACGCTCAGGAATGGCCGTTCCTCGATCTGGTGTTCGACGTCGTGCACCGCCTTGTCGCCGGCATCCCGCGCACGTTTTATTGCCTTGTCACCGCGTTCACGGGCACTGTCCAGCATGCTGCGACCTTCGCGCCGGATTTCATCACGCAGGTCGCTGATGTTGCTGCGCTGGTTCTCGGCCATGGCCTTTGAGAGCTTGGCAATATCTTCTCGCAGCAGCTGCAGATCTTCCTTTACGTGGTTGTAGTCTTCCTGAGTGTTTGATTTTGCTTCCATGGTCAGCCTCCTTTTTCGGCAAATCCCATATCGGGTCGCGAAGTGACTGCGCTGGGTTTCGATTTGATGCTCCAACGTCTACTTCAGCAAACAAACGGTGGTACAGCGTACCGTGTTGTATTTCTGCTGGCCGCTTGCCGGACGCCTAGTTTCCTGCGCCCGCATAAGGCCATTGCAAAATAGCGTTTCATAGACACGGCCTGTAGTAAAGCCGGTCAGGTTACCGATAGGTAGGTTAAGCGTCGCTCACTCCTGTTGGGCAACGAGCGCGTGCATGGAGGTGGCCATTTCCGCCAGTTCCTCGGCCAGAAGGCTGAGGTCCTGGGACCCCTCTTGAAGGGATTGTCCACTGCCGGCATTTTCGCGGCTGATGGTTTCCACCGCTTCACTGGCCCGGACGATTCCTTCGATATCCTGGCTCTGCTGCTGCATGGATTGGGCGATCTGGGTGATCTTGATGGCCATGTCCTGAACCCCCGTAACCACCTGGTCCAGTTTTTCACCGGCTGTGTTGACCGCCCGAGAACCCTCGGCCACATCCTTGCTGGCATTGTCCAGAATAGTCTGAATGTGCTGGGCGGATTCGTTACTGCGGCGGGAGAGGCTTCGCACCTCGTCCGCCACCACAGCAAAGCCGCGACCCTGTTCACCGGCGCGAGCCGCTTCAATGGCGGCATTCAGGGCCAGCAGGTTGGTCTGGTCGGCAATTTCCGAGATCACCCCCATGGCCTTGAGCACTTCTTCGTTGCTGCTTTCGATGCGGCCCATACTCTCCACTGCCGATTTCATGGTGGTGCCGCTGAGCCCGACCTCCTGTTCAGTCTGTTGCGTCTGCTCTTCGATGGAGGTCATCCATTGTGTTGATTGCTCAATAGCGGTGGCCATGCTGGCCAGGGTGTGATTGATCGCGCTGGTTTCATCCGCCTGTTTTTTTACGCCTTCACTGATGGCGGCGCTTTTCGATGACATTTGCCCTACTGTGCGGGAAAGGTCAGTGGATGCATTCTTCAGGCTTTGTGAACTCTCTCGTGCCTGTGCAAGGACATTGCCCAGCCGCTGTGACAGGGCCTCCGAAGCCTCGGATTGCTGCTGACTCGACTCCGCCAGTGCTTTGGCTTCCGCTAGGGCCAGATCACGAATCCGCATGCTGTAGGCTTGGGCCACCCATAACAACACGATGGGCAACAGGTAACCGGAGTATTGATTGATTGCTTCTTCCCGGGGCGAAAGCTCGTGGACCGGCAACGCATATCCGGAACGGTCGAGGACGATCAGGGTTACCGTGAATCCCGCCATCACCACAAACCAGAACATGCCAGAACGGTTATTGGTGAGCAGGTAGGCAAAAACAATAATACCCAGGACCCAGAAAATATGGGCCGAGTGAATGCCGCCCAATTGGTAGATCAGCGTAAAGCAGTAGCCCGCCATCAAGGTGATGGACATGTTGGCGGTCACCAATGGCGGAAACGTTCTGGTTTTGATCAGGGCAATAACCAGGGGCATCCCGACAATCAGGATGAAAGATCCCAATGCCAGCATGTCGACACCGGCTTTGTACCATTTTATGCCGCTATAGACGCCAGCGAGAAAACCGAACACGGCGAAAAAAACGATAGCCCTTTCGCGCATGCGGTCCTGTTCGTTCTGGTGTGCCTGGTTTGGAGTCAACCTGTCCAACCAGCTTGTCAATGCTCGCGTCATTGAGGATCTCCGCTGTTCTTAGCAAGGGAAGGGGAAATTGGGCAGACCGGAACCGCCTGCCGCCCATTATTGAAGAAATGAACCGCCATTTCTGTAAATTCTGGTAATGCATCCGATGGCAACATATTTTCGGTGTCGTCGTGCCGGGATCGTCGGGAATGGAGTCAGGGTTTAAACTGAAGCAGACCTTTCGTAGCTGGCAAGAAAGGAGGCCTTTCATGAACGCTGCGGATCTCAGGGAAGGGGAAAACCGGGAAGTTCCCATTCCGGTGGAGCATGACCAGATTTACGGCGACCTGACGCTGGTTCCCGCCTCAACAGGGTTGGTTCTGTTCGCCCATGGCAGTGGCAGCAGCCGGCACAGTTCGCGTAATCGACGCGTAGCGCAAGTGCTCAACCGGGCCGGCATCAGTACGCTGCTGTTTGATCTGCTTACCGCGCAGGAAGACGAGACCGACATACTGACCCGTGAATTCCGTTTCGATATTGCGCTGCTGGCCAAACGCCTTGGGCTCGCCACAGATTGGGTACAGGCGCAACCGCCTTTGGCAGACCAGTCAGTGGGCTACTTTGGCGCCTCCACCGGGGCTGCGGCGGCTCTGACCGAGGCAGCCCGAAGGCCCGACCGGATCCATGCGGTGGTCTCCCGTGGCGGGCGCGCCGATATGGCGGATGAGGCGCTCGAGCGGGTGCAGGCGCCGACGTTGCTGATAGTCGGAGGACGGGATGATGTGGTTATTGATCTCAACCGGCAGGCGCTTGGTCAGCTGCATTGCACCTGCAAACTGGAAATCGTTGAGGGCGCCACCCACCTCTTCGAGGAACCCGGCGCCCTGGAGCAGGTTGCTGATTTGGCCAAAGACTGGTTCCTGCGCTACCTGGCTTGAGATAAGCCATTGCAGCGCACGAACTGAGCCGAATGCCGATCCTGTCAGACGTCCGACGTTCAAGGTAAGGAGCGCGAAGCGCTCCTATGCTTAGATCAGGTTGTAGATGAACACAGCCAGTACCGCCACCGGCGTAAAGTAACGGATGGTGGTGTACCACAAGCGGAATGCCGGTTCCGACAGCGACAGTTCGTTTTCCAGCGCCTGCCGGGCCATGAACCAGCCTGTGAATACCGCGACCAGCAGGCCGCCAAGGGGCAGCAGGATGTTGGCTGTGAGGAAGTCCAGTAGATCGAAAATGGTCTTGCCCTCGAACATCGCAAACATGCTCAGTGGGGTTACATCGGACCACTCGTTCAGGGACAGGATCGAGGCGATGCCCAGGAACCAGCAGATGGCGCCGGCGCCCAGGGTGCTGATCGTGCGGTTCAATCCCTTTTGCTCCTCCAGCCATTCCACCAGCGGTTCCAGCAGCGAGATGCCGGAGGTCCAGGCGGCGAAGATCAGCAGCAGGAAGAACAGGGTGCCGAACAGGCTGCCCAGGGGCATCTGGCCGAAGGCCAGCGGCAGAGTCTGGAAAATCAGACCCGGCCCGGCGCCCGGTTCAAGGCCGTTGGCGAAGACGATGGGGAAAATGGCCAGGCCGGCCAGTAGGGCCACCACCGTGTCCATGATCGATACCGCGATGGAGGTCTTGGCGATGGAAATCCCCTTGGGCAGGTAAGAGCCGTAAGCCATCATCACCGACATGCCCAGGCTCAGGGTGAAGAAAGCGTGGCCGAGGGCGACCAGAACACCAGACGTGCTGAGCCTGGAGAAGTCCGCCGCAAACAGGAAGCTGAACCCCTCCATGAAATGGCCACTGGTCATGGCATAGCCCACCACCAGCAACAGCAGCACAAACAGCGCCGGCATCAGAATGCTCACTGCCTTTTCCAGCCCGGACTTCACCCCGCGGATAACCACCGCCATGACCAGGGCCATGAAGACGGTGTGCCAGAGCAACAGAGTGCCTGGCGAGCTGAGCAGGCCGGTAAAGATACCGTCGATCGCTTCGGCGGACTGCCCGGCGAGCTGTCCCGTAGCTGCGGTGCCCACGTAGGACACGGCCCAACCGCCGATTACGGAATAGAAGGACAGGATCAGAAAACCGGCGAAAATGCCCACCCCGGCCACCAGCCGCCAGGCCGGTGCGAGGCGGTCGCGCCCGGTGATCAGGCGCATGCTGTTGATGGGGCTGCGTCCGCCCCGCCGTCCGATCAGGACCTCGGCCATCATGATTGGCAGACCTACGGCGGCGATACAGACCAGGTACACCAGCACAAAGGCGCCGCCGCCGTTTTCGCCGGTGATGTAGGGGAATTTCCAGATATTGCCGAGCCCGACGGCGGAGCCTGTCGCCGCCAGGATAAACGCCAGGCGCGAGGACCAGAGGCCACGCTGGCTGGCGGATTGTTCCGCGGTGCCTGAGGCGGTGGTGGATTGGGACGTCGTCATTGTTATCTCTCCTGTATGCGCTTTCTTGTTTTGGAATTGGCGATGGGATGGATCTGAATGAGCATTCAAAATGGTCGGGATTCTAAAAGAACACTGGCGCTCGTTGGGTGGGTATAGGGGTAATCCCTTACCCGCCCAACGACCGATCCACGCCCTGATTTATCGGGAAATGTGACGGAACCGCTCCTCCGCCAACTGATTGGCTATCTGTCCGGTGGACAGCTGGTCGCGGGCCGAGCGGGCAAAGATTTCGTCCAGGGTCTGTCCGATGGTTTCCACATGGGCCCGGACCCTGGAGGGATCGTGGCCGGAGCGTTCGTGGCAGACATCAATGATGCCGCCGGCATTGATCACAAAATCCGGGGCATAGAGGATGCCGCGGCGCCGGAGGGCTTCGTCGTGTTCCGGTTTTTCCAGTTGGTTGTTGGCGGCACCGGCCACCACATGGGCCTGGATCCGGGGAATCGAGTGGTCGTTCAGGACCGCGCCCATGGCGCACGGGGCCACCACGTCCACTGGCAGGAACAGAATCTCCTCACCATCGGCCCGGCGGGCGCCGAGCTCGTCAACGGCTCGCTGCAGGTTGTCTTCATGAATGTCGTGGACCCACAGTTCGGCACCGGCCTCCTTGAGGTGTCGCGCCAGACGGAACCCCACATTGCCGATGCCCTGGATGGCCACCTTGAGGCCTTCCAGGTCGCTACGTCCCAGTTGCTGTTTCACTGCCGATTGCAGTCCCACAAAGGTGCCGTAGGCGGTGGCGGGAGAGGGATCGCCATTGCAGGGGGTGCCGTCAAAGCCGTCCCGCTGACGGATGCCGGCCACATGGGAGGTCACACGTCCCATGACCTTGAGGTCAGCGACGCTGGTGCCGGAATCCTCGGCGGCGATGTAGTGGCCGCCCAGCTGTTCCAGACACCGGCCCATGGCTTCCAGCATGGCTTCGGTCTTGTGTTTGCGCGGATCGCCGATGATCACCGACTTGCCGCCGCCCAGGTCGAGGTTGGCCAGGGCGGATTTGTAGGTCATGCCCTTGGACAGGCGCAGCACATCGCGAAGAGCCTCCTCGTCCGTGGTGTAGGGGAACATCCGGCAACCGCCCAGGGCCGGGCCCCGGGAGCTGTTGTGAATGGCGATGATGGCACGCAGCCCGGTTTCCGGATCGGTGAAGAAGGACAGGTGTTCGTGATTGTCGTATTCGGGATGGGTAAATACCGTCATGATCGGCTCCTTATACTGCAGCACTGGCAATCTGCCGATGCGCGGGGCTGTTGGGATTGAGTTCGGCCTTGAGCTTGCGGCGTTGCTTGCGGGCCTCCTGGTAGGCGGCTTCCTTGACCGGCCCGAAACCGCGGATCTGAGCGGGCAGGGCGGCCAAGGCTCGGGCGGCGTCGAGATGGTCGCGGCTGAGGTGCTTGAGCAGGTACGCCACATCGGCCTCGTATTCGCGGATGATCCGGCGTTCCAGGCGCCGGTCGGCGGTGTAGCCGAAGGGGTCGAGGGGAGTGCCGCGCAGTACCTTGCCTTTGGCCAGTAGGTGAAAGACCCGTTCCATCCAGGGGCCGAACCGCCATTTACACGGTCGTTCGCCGTTGCGGCCACGGCTGAGCAGCGGCGGAGCCAGATTGAATTCCAACTCCACCTCGCCCTCGAATTCCTCTGCCAGTTGCTTACGGAAGCCAGGCGCGCGGAACAGTCGGGCCACCTCGTATTCGTCCTTGTAGGCGAGGACTTTGGCGTAGTTCTCGGCCACCGCGCGCACCAGCATGGGATCACGGCCAACCCGCTGCTCTACGGTGCGTTCGACCTGCTTCACCAGGCGCTCATACCGTTGGGCCAGTGCAGCGTTCTGATAGTCCGTCAGGTGCGCTTTCTGGCGCTCAACGAGCTGGGCGGTCGTCTCCATGACCTGCACCGGTGACGCCTTTTTCCGCGGGAACGCCAGCTCCCGGACCTGGGCGAGATCGTGCGCAGCCCGGCGGCCCCATAGAAAGGCCTGTTTATTCTGCGCCACCGCAACGTTGTTCAGCTCGATGGCCTGTTCGATGGAGTCGGCTTTCAGGGGCAGTAGACCTTGTTGATAGGCAAAACCCACGGTAAACAGGTTAACCGCCATGCCATCGCCCATCAGCGCCTTGGCCAGACCACCGGCGTCAAGGAACCAGCTGCCGTTGGCCCGACAGGCTTCACGGATCATCTGTTCCATGGCCTCACCCGGGAATTGCAGGTCCGGATCACGGGTGAAGGCGGCGGGCATGGCCGGCTCGGTGTTGACCACAGCACGGGAGAAACGGCTATCCAGTTTCGCCAGCGCGTCATCGGTGGCACCCACCATCAGGTCGAAGGCGATCATCAGGTCGGCTTCACCGGCAGGTATGCGCACAGCATGAATGTCGTTCTGGTGGGTGCCGATCCGCACATGGCTGACCACGGCGCCGAATTTCTGGGCCAGGCCGGTCTGGTCGAGCACCGAGACGCCTTTGCCTTCAATATGAGCGGCCATACCCAGCAGGGCACTGACGGTGACCACACCGGTACCGCCGACGCCCGTGAGCAGGATGCCGTAGGGATCGTGTTCCCCGGCGGGAGCCGGCTCGGGCAGTTCCGGGAAGTCGATATTGCTGTTCACACCCGCCGGCTTGCGCAGCTTGCCGCCCTTCACCGTGACGAAGCTGGGGCAGAAGCCGCGCACACAGCTGAAGTCCTTGTTGCATGCGGACTGGTCGATGGTGCGTTTGCGTCCCTGGGCGGTTTCCTTCGGCAGCAGAGACAGGCAGTTGGACTGTACACCGCAGTCGCCACAGCCCTCGCACACGTCCGCGTTGATCATGACGCGCTGATCCGGATCCTCCATCGTGCCGCGCTTGCGCCGACGGCGTTTTTCAGCGGCACAGGTCTGGTCGTAGATCAGTACGGAGCAGCCTTCGATCTCCCGCAGTTCCCGTTGCAGCGCATCCAGATCGTCACGGTGGTGGAAGGTGGTGCGGTCGGCAAAGTCGGCCCGGGACGGGTACTTGTCGATGTCGTCACTGACCACCGCGATACGCCGTACGCCTTCGCCGTATAGCTGGTGGCTGATCTGCTGGACTGTCAGGGTGCCGTCCACCGGCTGGCCCCCGGTCATGGCGACGGCGTCGTTGTAGAGGATCTTGAAGGTGATGTTGGCTCCGGAAGCGATGGCGGCGCGGATGGCCAGTACGCCGGAGTGGAAATAGGTGCCGTCCCCCAGGTTCTGGAACACGTGCTTGCGCCGGGTGAAAGGCGCCTGCCCCAGCCAGGTGACCCCTTCGCCGCCCATCTGGGTGAAGGTGTCGGTGTTGCGGTCCATCCAGGTGGCCATGTAGTGACAGCCGATGCCGCCCAGGGCCTTGCTGCCTTCCGGCACCTGGGTGGAGGTGTTGTGGGGGCAGCCGGAGCAGAAGTGGGGCGTGCGTTCCAGGCGTTCCTTAGGCTGCGCCAGGCTGTTTTCCTTTTCGGTGAGGAAGTCCAGGCGCTGACGCAGGGTGTCATTGCAGTAACGTCCGGTCAGGCGAGAGGCCAGGGCGCGGGCCACCATGGCCGGGGTCAACTCGGCGATGGAGGGGAGCAGCTCGCGGCCCTGCTCGTCGCTTTTGCCAACCACGCGGGGCCCTGGCTGGTCCTGCCAGCCGTAAAGCTGACTCTTGACCTGATCCTCGATCAGGCCGCGCTTCTCCTCGACCACCAGTATTTCTTCCAGCCCGGCCGCAAATTCGAACAGGCCTTCCGGTTCCAGGGGCCAGGGCATGGCCACCTTGTACACGGTGAGGCCAATCTGCTCCCGCTCGGCTTCACCCAGGCCAAGATCCGCCAATGCCTGGATAACGTCCAGATAGGCCTTGCCAGTGGTGACGATGCCAAGCCGGGGTTGCCGGGCGCCGAGGACCGTGCGGTCGAGTCGGTTGGCCCGGCAGAAAGCTTTGGCCGCTTCGAGCTTGTAGCGGTGCAGGCGTTCTTCCTGCTGCATGGGCTTGTCAGGCCAGCGGGAGTTGAGCCCGCCTTCGGGCATCTGGAAATCTCGGGGAATCCGTATCTGGATGCGGTCGGGGTGGATGTCCGCGGATATGGACGAATCCATGACCTCCGCCAGGGCCTTCAGGCCAATCCAGCAGCCGCTGAAACGGGACATCGCCCAGCCGTAGAGCCCCAGATCGAGAATATCCTGCACGCCGCTGGGATTGAGCACCGGCATGGATGCGTCCATAAAGCCGTAATCGCTCTGATGGGGCAGGGTGGAGGACTTGCAGGCGTGATCGTCACCCGCTACCGCGAGGACGCCGCCATACTGGGAGGTGCCGGCTGCATTGGCGTGTTTGAAGACATCGCCGGTGCGGTCCACGCCCGGTCCCTTGCCGTACCAGAGCCCGAAGACGCCATCGTATTCGGCCCCTTCGAAAATGTTCACCTGCTGGGTGCCCCACACGGCGGTGGCGCCGAGGTCTTCGTTGATCCCGGGCAGGAAGTGGATGTGATGCTTTTTCAGATAGTCCTTGGCTTTCCACAGGGTTTTGTCGAAGCCGCCCAGGGGCGAGCCGCGATAGCCTGAAATGAAGCCGGCGGTATTGAGGCCGGCGGCCTTGTCGAGCTGTGCCTGAAGCAGGGGGAGACGGGCCAGGGCCTGGCTGCCGGTCATGTAAACGCGACCGGACTGGCGCTCCCAGACATCGTTGAGACTGACATGTCGCATAGCAAATCACCCTTTTCGGATACACGGGGCGTGCGTGACGCCGGCCCGTGCCGAACGTTGAAAGATTGGCTGTGGGAAACGCGTTCTAGCGGATCAGGATCGATCGCAGCCTGTTATGCAGGGTGATGGACTGTGGACTGTCAGGTCGGAGTGACCGGGGAAAACGTTGAGAACGGAGAGAAGTGAAAGGAAGCCGGTGCGCTGGACGCAGGGCGCTTACGGAAACAGAAAACTGTTGCATGATGAAATCCTCTGCCACTTCGCCGGATCACGGCTGCGGTGGTCGTCTTGTTGTTGTCTTCCGGCTTTTGGCCGGACTTTCGATTTCAGATGCTGCGGCCCTTGTGAGGCGCAACAAGGTTCGAGATTAGAAGTTCTTTAGAGGGGCGTCAATGGTTGAAAAGTAGACAGGTGCGGCAGGCATAGAGCCTTTCCAGCCTGCAGCCAGGCCATGGCTTGGGGACAACCGCTTCGGTAAACTCGCAACCTGGAGAGGCAAAGGTGAAACGCTATGTCCCAACAGGGAAAGGCCCGGATGGGTTTTCGGGGTGCCTGTTTGGCGCTATCGTTGAGTATCTCAGGATGCGCCCAACTGACAACGTCTGTTCCCTCGGCCGATCCGGCGCTCAAGGCCAAGGCAGATGGCGCCCGGGAAAGCTATCAGGAATGCATGGAATCGGCGGCGGCGCACTATCTGGCATCGGAGGCCTCCGCGGAGGCCTTGGCCATGGCGGCCCAGTCCCGTTGCGAGCGGGCCTGGGGAGAATACCGGCGGGCGTTTACCGCACAGTTGCAGGGGTTGGTGTCCGAGGATAGTCAGACCATGGCGCGGCGCAGGGCACGGGCGAATGCCGAAGAGACACGCCGCCGCATGCGGGATCAGGTGGTGCAGTGGGTGATCGATGCCCGTATGGCACCTTAACTCAGGATTTATTCTGAATCGGGGTTCGGGGCCTGGTGGATATAGTGCGTGGCTTCCACCGTGTCACCGCTTCGCAGAAATACTTGCACGGCGGGCGGGCAATTGAGATAGAACAGCAGCAATTCGCGCTGGATATCCTGATCCTGCAGGCGTGAAGCGAAGCGCACCAGCTCCCGCAGTGATTCGTCGCCGCTGCCCTCGAGAGATTTGCGGTAGCGAAGCTCGATCAGTTTTTCGAGCCGCTCCAGGTGGAACTCGCTGGTATGCGTTAACTGCGAAGAAATGGTGTCGGCCTCCTGCGGCCCTGTTGGCTGCGGCACATGTTCCCGGGGCAGGTCGTCCTGCTGTTTCGGCTGCCTTCGCCAGAGTGATTTCAATACCACCAGGTTCTTCTCCCAATGCTTCGGTTGCGCGTATTTCCGCGCCTCGCTACATATACGACCACTGAATGTCTCGGGATTACAGGTCGACGTCAACCCGTTCGATTCCAGCGCTGACCGAGACTGGTGACGCCAGCAAAGTTGACCGAGGCGTCAGTTTGGTTACTTTTCGTTAATCTGTCCTTTACAAAATGTAGCACTTCTCGTGCGATAGGACATTCATTTAACCCGGGAGGGCTCAATAACGTGACGCAATGGGACTTAAGTCTGTGGATTGCCGCAGCCGGCATCATTCTGGCCGCCCTGGCGGGGCTGTGGTTGGGGCGTCGCCAGGGGACCGCCGGAGAGAGCGAGTCGCTGCAAACCGACCTGCAGCACCTGCGCCAGGCCCATGAAGAGGTGCTGCGTCAGAGTGCGCGTCTGGAGCAGGAGGCTGACTTTCTGCGCGACCAGAAAATGACACTGCAGGCCCAGGTCGAGCGGCTGGAGTCGGAGCGTGAACAGTGGCGCAACACCGCGGAGGAGCGAGGCAGTGAACTCTCGCGTCTGAATGCCGATCTGGTATCCCGCGAGGAGCGCCTCACGGAATGGCGTGAAGAAGGGCGTCAGCTGCAGGAGCGACTGGAGGAGAGCGAGCGGGAGGTTCATCAGCTGCGTAGCGAACTGCGGGCCGGCAAGGTGGCCATGGAAGAAGAGCGCAAGAGTCTGCAGGAAAAGCTGGCATTACTGGAAAGCAACAGGGACAGCCTGAAGCAGGAATTCGAGAACCTGGCCAACAAGATTTTCGAACAGAAGAGCGCGCGCTTCACTGAGCAGAACAAGACCAATCTCGACGGCCTACTGACACCGTTCCGGGAACAGATGAAGGACTTTCGCAAGCGGATCGACCAGGTCTACGACGCGGAATCCCGTGATCGCCGGGACCTGCATGCTGAAATCCGCGGCCTCAAGGATCTCAATCAACGCATTACCGAAGAAGCCGCCAACCTGACCAAGGCCCTGCGAGGGGACAAGAAAATTCAGGGTAACTGGGGCGAGCTGATCCTGGAGAAGGTGCTGGAACGTTCCGGACTGCGCAAGGGCAGCGAATATGAAACCCAGGGCACCTACCGGGACGAGTCGCGCCAGATCTGGCGGCCGGACGTGGTTATCCATCTCCCGGAGGAGCGCAACGTCATTATCGATTCCAAGGTCTCCCTGGCCGCGTATCAGGACTATGTGACCGCGGAGGATGAGTTAAGCCGCAACCAGGCGCTGAAACAGCATGTGGACGCCGTCCGGGCTCATATCAAGTCGCTCAGTGAAAAGGATTACAGCCAACTTGAGGGGCTTGCCTCACCGGATTTCGTGCTGATGTTCATGCCCATAGAGCCGGCTTTTGTGGCGGCTTTCCAGCATGACGAGCGTCTTTTCAACGAGGCATTCGACAACAAGATTGTGGTGGTGACGCCCACCACACTGTTGGCCACTCTGCGCACGATCGAGAACATCTGGCGCTATGAGCGGCAGAGCCAGAATGCCCGAAAGATTGCCCAGCGCGCGGGGCTGGTTTACGACAAGCTGCGGGTTTTCCTGGAACATATGGACAAGCTGGGCAGTCAGCTGCAGACGGTTCACGGTACCTATGACCAGGCCATGAATACCCTCAGTCAGGGGCGGGGCAATCTTGTATCGCAGGCCAAGCAGTTTGAGCGTCTGGGTGTGCGGGTCCGCAAGGAACTGCCACGCACCATGCTCGAAAACGCGGATCTGGAACCGGAAGACGAGGAGGTGGTCGACGAGGGGATTCCTCAGAATGCCAATGATTCTTCCACATCTTCTGCCTGATCAGTGAGTTAGTGCCTAATGGCATTGGTGGGGCCAAAAAACCGTCATTTTCGGCCATTGCGAATGCCACCCGGTTCACATCTTCTGTCCGCCAAAGCGCATTACAATTCGGAAAACAAGAAACGACATGCTGGTATTTCGAACACCAGACACTGATCAACGCTCAGATGAGGATGTCGAACTTGATGCAACTGGCTCACGCAAACTGCCTGATTCATCAGCACCATTCCTTGTGCGAACCGCAAGCCTGCTCGGTCCGCGGTCCCGATCGGGACGATGAAAACACCACCAGTGAAACCATTATGATCGACTGACGTGCTCCCCTGGTGTCGTCGCCGGGCGGCGGCACTTGCGCGCCGTCGCCGTATTGCCGACACTGCTGTCACACAAAAAGTGGCTAAGTGAGGACGTTGTTATGGGGATTCGCAAGAGCGGAATCGGTCTGGCGGTCGGGTTGTGGCTGGTTTGCGCCAACGCGGCGGCGTTGCCCCCGGAGCATGAAGCCACCCGTCTTATGATGGCCATTGAGAGTGCCATCGACCAATCCCAATGGGACCAGGCGTCCCGTTATCTGAATCGTCTGCAGAACCTGCAAGTCCAGAAACCCACCGATTATCTGTTCTTTCGCGGGCGTGTGATGCACCATTCCGGGCAGCTCAACGAGGCAAGGGATGCGCTGGAGGACTATGTTGTTCAGGCCGGTGCGGATGGGGAACATTACCGTCAGGCCCTGGGGCTGATTACGGACATCGAACGTCAACTTGAACAGCAGAGTCAGCAAAAGCAACACGAACCGGTGGCCCAGATCAAGCCTGCCGAAACGGTTGATGTCGACAAGCTGCAGGAACTCTACCTCAAGGATAACCCCGTCGACGCTCTTGTGGCGCACCTGAATAGTCTGCTGAGCCTGCATGCCTATCAGGGTGACCGCATCCTGAGAGATCGTCCGCGTCAAGGCGTGGTATACGAGCTCGAGGTGACCGGGCCCGGGGAGCTGACGCTGCGGACCACCGACTATCAGGGGGAGGGGCGCGCCGTTACCCGAACACAGACCCTGTCGGTTTATGGTGTCAGTCCTTTGGTTGAACAGGACTGTCTGGCCAGCGAAGGGGCCTGCTGGATCTATGATCCAAGGGATAACACGCGTTGGCTCAAGTTGGCTCTCAAGCCGGATGCGGCCAATGCCATCACCCGAGCCATGGGTGAGCTGATTCGCCGCCTGCAGGAAACCTCCCGCTAGCCGGTTAGCTTCTTAATCCGCTGGGGCTCAGGCAGTGGGTCCCGCATCCGCTACGGGCGGTTACGTCCAGGCTCCAGGGGTTTGGACATTCGGAAGCCTTCCAGTTCGATGCCGTTCCGCGTGGCGATTTCCCGCCTGTCCACCACGAAACCCGCGCGTTCGAAAACCGGTCTTGAGGCCCGGCTGGCTCGGGTCGTCAGGCTACGTTGTCCCAGCCTGGTAGCCAGCGATTCCAGGATCGTCAGTAGTTGGCTGCCGATTCCCTGGCGCCCGCATTCCGGTCTCACATAGAGCATGTTGACCTGGTAAAGCGGAAACAGCTGGGCAAATCCCGCCAAGGTTTGGGGTGTTTCGGCGACGATGGTAATGCCTTGGCTTAAGAGTTTCGACAGTCGTTCGCCATCGCTGCCCCAGTCCGCCCAAACCTGTCGCTGCTCCCGCGAATAATAATCATCGGTCAGCGTTTCAATCGCGTGGCAATAGATGTCGTTGGCGCGCACGGCGTCATGAGACGCCCGGTAGCGCCGAAACGTTATGTTACTGACAGTCACGTCATTTCCATTCCTGAAAAAATCCAGTCGCATCAGTTGGTTGGTGCGCCGATGCGGCTTTTGGTATTGAGCATAGCGGAATATTCGTTACTTAAAAGGACAAAAGTTTGACGTTCAGTTACCGCAAAGGGTGACGTAATACACACGTTTCTGCGCCCAATCCATCTACCATAGCGGTGGATGTCAATAGATTGGTGCAAAAACATGTCATACGACGCCAAAAAGTTGTTAAAGCAAGCCGGTGCCCTGATTCTGCCTTCTATGGTATTGCTCACCGGCTGTGGGGCTGGCAGCGAAGATAACGCGACCGCGTCCGCTGCTGATCCGGTGCCAACAACCGAGAGCCGTATCATCTCCGGTGGAGCCGTCAAAGGGGTGGTGCAAAACGGTGTCATCAATGCCTGGCGCATCGAACAGGACGCGTCTGGCCACTACGTTCGCGGGCAGTCCGTAGGCAAAACGGTGCGTACCGATCTTACCGGTCAGTTTAAGCTTCCGGTGAAAGGCAAGGGGCAAGGCTGGGTCCTGGTGGAACTGACTGCCGATGGTAGCACCCGCATGGTGTGCGACGTGGTCCCCAGCTGTGATGTGGCCGGTGAGCCGGAGCCCGTGCCCTTTGGTGAAAGCTTCGCACTGTCCAGCGGCTTTGAGCTGACTGGAGCCGTCAACCTGGCCAATCAGGATCAGGTTTTCCTGACGCCGCTCTCCCATCTGGCAATGACGTTGGCGGCGACCCAGCCCGAGGGCATGAGCGACGGCGCGATTACTCAGGCTTATGGTGAAGTTGAGGGCTGGTTCGGACTGGCCGCTGGCGACCTTCGGCTGGCTCCGCCGGATCTGACACAACTCGATAATCAAAGCGTGTCTGTCGGTGAGGTGCACCTGGCGGTTGCCAACGCGGCTTTTCTGTCCCTGGTGAACCGGCCGGAGTGGAGCAACATCACCCAGGTTATTGATGAGGCGGTTGGACAGGTGCAGGCGCAGCAGACTCTGACCACTGGTGGCGCGCAGACGCTTTCTCTGGAGTCGCTGGTCCTGGAACAGGCGGTTCTGGCGTCTGACCTGCAGAACACCACCACCTCCAGTCTTGCCCAGCAATCACTGGCGGTAACCAAGCAGCGTGCGGCGGATCTCTACGAGAACGTGCTGATCGCCGATACCGGAACTACGGATACCACCACCGGTGATACCGGCAGCACTACGGATACCGCGGGTACGACTGATACCAGTGGTAGTACCGACACCAGTGGTAGTACGGACACGGCAGCAACCGATTCCAGTGGCTCCACGGACTCCAGTGGCAGCACCGACACAAGTGGCGCCACCGATACGACGACTGATCCGCTGGCCAACGCCGCTCAACTGACCTGGAACGCACCGCTGACCCGTGAGAATGGTGAAAGCCTGACCATGGCGGAGCTGGATGGCTATACCATTGTGTACGGTCAGGATCCCGAAAACCTGGACCAGACCGTCAGTGTGGGCGACGCCTACACCATGGAATACACCATTGATCAGCTGGGAAGCGGCACCTGGTACTTTGCGATCAAGGCGCGCGACAGCCTGGGTAACGAGAGTGCGCTGTCCGAGGTGGTCAGCAAGACGATCTGATCGGTCTCCCGGGTGATAACCAAAAGCGCCAGCCTTTCTGAGGGCTGGCGCTTTTTTTTGGGGGGGGCGGATTGGGAGGGATGATGGTGGCTTACTCCTCCCCCCGAGGCAGATAAAGCCGAAAGGTTGCGCCCCGTCCGGGAATGCTGTGCAGATCCACCATGCCGCCGTGTTTTTCCGCCACCACCTGTACGAACGAAAGTCCCAGACCGGCCCCGTGGCTGCCGCCGAGCTCCTGGCTGCGATGACGTCGAAAGCGCTCGAACAGTTGCTGTTGGTCCTCCGGCGGCACGCCGGGCCCCTGGTCCTGTACGCTGACCACGGCATAGCGATGCTGGCCCTGGACGCTGACCTGAACCTTGCTGTCTGCCGGGCTGTACTGGATGGCATTGGTGAGAAGGTTGGTGACCGCGCGCTCCAGTAATTCGGCATTGCCGTTGAGCCAGAGATCCTCTTCACCGGACAGGGATATTTCGATCTGCTTGGCCAGGGCCATATCGCGTACGGAGTCCAGGGCGTTCTCCACGATATCCAGCAATTCACATTCATAGAAGCGGGTGGAAGAAAGCTGTTCGGCCCGGGCCAGTTGTACGAATTCCTCGGCCAGCTGATAGCTGCGTCTGGCCAGCAGGGCAACCTTGTCGAGCTGTTCGTTGGTAACCGGGCTCTCGCCACGCTTGAGTTGCTCGATCAGTGCCAGCTGCGATACCAGGGGCGAGCGCACATCATGGGAGATGAAATCCACCGCCTCACGGTACTGCCGCTGCTGCTCACGCAAATCGGTGATATCGGCCACATTGGCAATCAGGCCGACCCGGGCATTGTCCGGGGTGGCGAAGGGGGCGAGGTGAATCAGTAGATCGCGCTCGTGGCGTCGCTGGTCGTGACTGTGCTGGCTTCCATTTTCCAGCGTGTCCAGAATGGCACCCCGCCAATCGATACTCGGCTCGTCGTCGTTACCCTCCAGCAGGCGGATCAGCGGCATGCCCACCAGGCTTTCAGGGGGATGCTGGAACCACTGGGCGATATGGCCGTTGACGAACTGGATCACCCCGAGGGCGTCGGTGACCAGAACCCCATCGGGCATGCGTTCGAAACCCTGGCCGATAAAGCTGCGCATTTCTGCCAGGGTCCGGGTGGCGCGCCGCACCTGTTCAATCCGTCGTTCCAGGCGCTCCAACGGTACCCGGCTGATGCGGGGGAGCTGGCGACTTTGCAGGGACAGGCGGTTCAGGTAGCCAGCGGCTGTGGCGCTGCGCTCGGTGTCGTTCCATTGCAGACCCAGTTCGTATTCACCCTGGGAACGGCGCAGCAGGATACGGCTGGTGGTGTCGTCATGGTGCCAGCGTCCATTATCGCCCAGTGGCGGCAGATCAGGGGGGCTGCCTCGTAATGGCTGACCATTGAAACTCAGCCAGCCTCTGTCCGGGGTCATGATCTCCTGGAGCTGATCGAACAGACGGAGGGGTGAGCGCTGTTCCGGTGCCCGCAAGGCGAGGCCGGGTTCCTGTCCCAGGGCGTCCAGTTGGCGGTTGAGAAAACGGTTGAGTACGGCCAGCCTGCGTGCGCTCCACAGCGGATAGCTCAGGGCCAGGGTGAGCAGGATCGCGCTGGGGGGGAGCCAGCGGAAATCCACGGCATAGAGGAGCACGGTAACGGCGAGAACGCCGAGGACCAGCAGCGATGTCAGCGCCAGGGTCTGCCCGGGGCGCATGCGAGGGAACGCCACCACAATCCAGAGTACGACCAGAAGGCCGACGAACCAGCGGAGGGCATCGGGCACCGGCGTGATCAGGGCGTCCTGGGCAAGGGCAGAGTAAACATTGGCGTGGAATTCCACCCCGCTGAGGGGGTAGGCATTACCGGATACGGGGGTGGGCAGAACGTCACCGAAACCGGCGGCGGTGGCGCCAACAAACACCACTTTTCCCATCAATGCCCGGTCTTCGACCCGGCCATCCAGCACATCCACATAGGAGTAGGTGGGGATGGCGCCGCCCAGGCCGGCAAAAGGGATCAGCGCCTTGCCCTGGCGCACATTCACGAACGGCTGGACTTTGCGCCTGGCCGGCTGGGGTACCTCAACGCCAGCCAACTGGGCGGCCGCGACCGCGAGGGAGGGCCAAACGGCTTCACCCAGGCCTTCATACAGGTACAGGCCGCGGGCAATGCCGTCTTCATCCAGTTCCACATGGGCATGTCCGAGCCGGGCCGCGGCGTCGGTTAGGCGGGCAGTGGGGAGGAATTCGCTCAGGGGACGCTGGCTTTTACCCGGATACAGGTGCAGGGGCAAGACCACGTTGCCATGGCGCTTCATGGCATTGGCCAGGCGGATGTCTTCCATCTGCTTGCGAGCGGGTTCGGTAAACAGGACGTCGAACACGACCACCTTGGCGCCGGCTTTGGCCAGTCGCTCAATCAGTTCCGCGTGCCGGGTGCGAGGCCAGGGCCATTGGCCCAGGCGGGTAAGGCTGGCTTCGTCGATGGCGACCAGGGCGAGATCGTCAGCGGGTGGCAGAGTAAAGGTGCTCGCCAGGCTGTCATAGATCCACTGATCCATGCGCCGCAGTCCATGGGTCGCCATGAGCGCCGTGAGCAGTATCAGCAACGGGACGGCCAGTTGCCAGCGCGCTAAACCGCCGTCCTGGGCTCTGTCGACATCCATGGTGTGCTCCATCAAGGTGATCGTGCGACTGGGGCCGCTTTCTGTGCCCCGTCGTTGCCGATACACCCTGACGGGGCCGATTTATTATTCTACGAAGAGTTCCCGTCCCGGTCCCCAGCGGCTTTTGAGCGGCTGGTCGGTTTCGCCGCGCAGACGGACAAAGTATCGCTGCCCGGGGATCAGGCGCAATGCGGCGGTAGTGTCCCGGATAGTGGCTTCCTTGATAATTTTTTCGAAGCTGGGATCCCGCGCCAGTTGCAGCGTGTATTCGGAGGCCTGGGGCACCTTGTTCCAGAACACCCGAACCTGGTTGTCCACGTAATTGATACTCAGGATGCGCGCCGGCTGCAGCTCACCCTGAATGATCAGCGAGCGTCCTTCGCTGGTGGCGACACTGGTTCCACCCGCTTCGGTCACTACTCGCCAGTAGTATTGCCCCGGACGCAGGGGGCGGCCCACGATGGCGTTGTCGTCCGTGGCCCACTCGCTGACGGCGATCAAGTTGCTGAAATCCGGTTCGTCCGAGACTTCCACACGGCCCAGCTCGTTGTTGCCGTGGTAGTCCCACTGGAAACTCGGCATGTTGTCGTCGGTGGTTGCACCGGCGGCCGGCGCTGTCGGCGTGGCCTTGCGTGCCGTGAGGTCGACCCGGAATGTCTGGGTGGCCTGGCGACCGGTCATGCCATTGGGCGCAATGGATGCGACTTCCAGGCGATATTCGCCATTTTGCAGATGGCCGAGGTTGAAGTTGCCCCGGCTGACTTCGCGGGAAAGTACCCAGCGGTCGGTTTTTTCGTCAATCACGTCAACCCGATAGGCTGCAGCCGAGTTGCCCTGCCAGCCAATGGCGAACGGCAACTTGTCCACCTGTTGTGGCAGGGTGGCCAGCTTGGGTTCCGGGGGCAGGGGGGAAATACGAACAGCGCCGTTGGTCCCGATGGCCGCGCCGTAACCGGCCGGTACATCCTTCAGGTGACCCCGGGGGCCAAAGCCGACCATGCCTTTGGTGACCTCAAGGCGGGTGTTGCCGTTGTGGGCCTTGAGCCGGAACACCGTGCCACGAACCGCTGCCACTGCTGACGGTGTCTCGATCTCGAAGCGCGAGCCACCTTCCTGGATGGGCTGCACCTGGGTTTCCAGGCGGCCGCGCTCCAGGCGCAGGCGGGTGTCGGCCATGCCGGTTTTCCCGTACTGGGTCAGGCGGTCGAACACCAGCATGCTGCGTTCGCCCAGGCGGATGCGGGAATCGTCAGCCAGCTTGATGATGACGCGGCCTTCCACCGTGCGTACCCGGTCGCCGACATTCAGCAGGGTGCCGTCTTCCAGGGGGCGATAGCCGCTGGCCAGGTGGGGCTGGTAAATCACCGAACCGATCACCGAAATGGCCTTGGCCGGCTGGGGCCGTTGGCGTAGCCAGCCGATGGGGATGCTCAGGGTGGTGCCGGCAATTGCTTCGCGACTGCTGTTCAGCCGGTTGTAGCGCAGCAGGTCACGATAATCGTGGTGACGGGAGAGTAATTCGCGGGCAATGGACTGGACGCTGTCGTTGGGGCGCAACGTGTAGGTCCAGTCACCCTGTTCTTCCATGCTGGCGTAAGTGGCGCTGACCGATCGGCCTGACGTGGAGCCATACCCCAGCGGCAGTTCCGCCAATGCACTGGTAGACCAGACCAGAATCAACAAGAGGATGATCCCGTTCAGGCAGGATTGGTTACGAGGCCCAAATGCTACTGTCATGGATGCCTTGAGTCTTCACCATTGATTGGGCACCGCTCCGGAGCGGAAACCGCTTATGTCTGAATAACAGGCTCGCCCTGGTCGTTGACCGCTTCCAGGCGATACCCGCGCTGATAGATCGTCTTGATCCGGAAACCGTTTTCCGGCTTGATGCCCAAACGCCGACGCAATCGACTCATGTGGGTATCCACAGTCCTGGTGTTGATCTCCTTGGACAGCCCCCATACCCGCTCCAGCAG
Source organism: Marinobacteraceae bacterium S3BR75-40.1 (assembly GCA_042862465.1). GTDB lineage: Bacteria > Pseudomonadota > Gammaproteobacteria > Pseudomonadales > Oleiphilaceae > JASTVH01. Next base: position 225,105 of record JASTVH010000006.1, read on the forward strand.
GAGTTCCCGGGTCAGCAGGCGGCCCTGGTTCTGGAACAGGAACAGGGTCAGGTCAAAATCCTTGTCGGTCAGGGTCTGCTCCTGGCCGTTCAGTGCGATCACCCGCGAACGGGTGTCGATGGTAAAAGGTCCATATTCCAGCACTTCTTTCTCGACATCCGGGTTGCTGCGCCGGGCCAGGGCCCGGATTCGGGCGGTCAGTTCCGATGGCCGCGCCGGCTTCGCCAAATAGTCGTCCGCCCCGGCATCCAGTGCCTGAACGATATCCTGTTCACTGTCACGCTGGGTCAGGAAGAGCACCGGGATCGGCCACTCCAGTTGCCGACGCACCGTCTTGAGCACTTCAATCCCGTCGATATCCGGCACCTGCCAGTCAAGGATCAGAAGGTCATAGCTGCGATGCGTCACGGCGCTTAAAAAAGCCTGCCCCGTGTTGTACATGTCACACGTCTGATCATGCTCCTCAAGCAGTTTCTGGATGTGACGGGCCTGCTCGACCTCGTCTTCCAGCAGTGCTATCCGCATTGATCGTCTCCTATAAGGTGCCGGACGTTGTTACTGTGATCCGGCACGCATTACGCCTGACCAGCACCATTTTCACAGATGCTGGCCCCTGATTCCGTTTTTGTTTGTTGCACTTCGTAAACCGGGCGGCAAGGCGCGGGGAAGGGGTGCAACCATGGAAAACGGGAATAACAAGTGATTAGTGTGGCAGATTTTACGAATTTTGCCTGTTGTTGGCGGGACTTACGGGGACACCGTCATCATCGGCGAGGGTCTGGCGGCAGGCAGGGAAGCGGCTGCAGCCCCAGAACCAGCCGTGCTTGCCTTTGCGCCGCTGCAGGGGCGCGTAGCAGTGGGGACAGGGCACCGGGGCCTGGTCGTGGCCGTCGGCGTGGTCGTGAGTATCTTCGATCCGCCGGGTTCCCCGGCAATCCGGATAGCGGGTACAGGACCAGAACTCACCGTACCGGCCGGACCGGTGGCGCATCGGGCTGCGGCATTGGGGGCAGTGCGGCGTGTCTTTCTGCAGCGCCCGACCGCCGAGTGCCACCAGCAGTTCACGGATTTCCTCCTTGAGCTGTTCGATGAAAGTGTCACGATCAGCCTGGTTGTGGCGGATATTCTCCAGTATGGATTCCCAATGCGCGGTGCGATCCGGCTTGACCACGGACTCCGGCAGCGCCTCGATGAACTGGCGGGCCTTGTCGGTGGCGTGTATCCAGCGGCCTTCCTTATAGAGATAGTCGCGCTTGAACAGCGTTTCGATGATGCCGGCACGGGTCGCTTCGGTGCCCAGACCGTCGGTGTCGCGCAGGGTCTTGCGCAGTGCCGGATCGGAAACAAAGCGGGCGATGCCCGTCATCGCCGAGAGCAGGGTGGCGTCGGTAAAGGGTGAGGGCGGCTGCGTCTGGCGTTCCTGGATGTCAAAGCCACGCGCCTGCACCGGATCGTCTTTCTTCAGCCGTGGCAGCGGGGGGTGTTCGTTCACTGCCTTGGCAGTACCACGTTTGGGCTCCAGCGCTTTCCAGCCGGGCACAATGACGCCGGTTTCGCGGGCCCGGAAACGTTCCCCCTCAATGCGGCATTCAAGGCGGCCGTCGCGGTGCACCGCATCGGGCATGAACTGCATCAGATAGTAGCGGCACACCAGATCGTAGACACCCGCCTCGGCCGGCGTCAGGGTTTTGCCCCGATGCTGGCGCTGGGTCGGAATGATGGCGTGGTGCGCGTCCAGCTTGCTGTCATCCCAGGCGCGCGTGAGTCGGCTGGTATCCAGTGCTTCAGGCAGGGGGCGCCCGAGGTTGGCGGCAATGGCATCCAGGACCCCCTGTCGTTGGCCATAGTGGCCTTCCGGCAGATACCGGCAGTCGGATCGTGGATAGGTGATCAGCCGGTGGTTTTCATACAGGGATTGCGCCGCCTCCAGTGTCTGCTGCGCGCTGAGACGCAGCTGCCGGGCCGCATCGATCTGCAGGGCAGAGAGCGAAAGTGGCAGTGGCGGCGCTTCCTTGCGCTCCTTGAAGTGCGCCTCGGTGATAGTGCCGCTGGCGTCCTGCAGTCGTTGCACCAGTTGTTCCGCGGTTTGCTGATCGGTCAGGCGTTGTTCCTCGTCCAGGACAGCCGCGTAGTGTTCCGACGGTATCCAGCGGGCTTTGAATTGCGTCTTTTCTGGCCCCTCTAACTGCGCCTGCACGACATAAAACGGATAGGGCTGAAAGTCTTCGATGGTTCGGTCCCGTTCCACCACCAGCCCCAAAACCGGCGTCTGCACCCGACCAACAGAGAATACACCTTTCTGCTGGCGGGCCTGCTGCTGAAGGGTGCAGGCGCGGCTCAGGTTGATGCCGTAGATCCAGTCCGCGCGCTGGCGAGCATCGGCCGAAGCCGACAGGGCCTGAAACCGGCTATTGGGCTGCGCCTTCGCCAGCGCCTGCCGGACGGCCTGGGGGTTGAGATCGTTGATGAGTACCCGGCTGACCGGTTTGCGGTTGTCGAGCCAGTCGAGCACTTCGTCCACCAGCAGCTGGCCTTCCCGGTCGGGGTCGCCGGCATGTACGATTTCTCCGGCCTCTTTTACCAGGCGAGTCAGCACCTGCAGCTGGCGTTTGGCCTGCGGGCGGGGTTCGCGCATCCAGTGCGGCGGGAAAATGGGCAGCCGCTCCCAGCGCCACTGTTTCCATTGGGCGTCATACTGAGCTGGTTCGGCCGGTTCCAGCAGGTGGCCGATGCACCAGCTCACCACACTGCCATCGCCACAGCGGATCGCTCCTGGCTCCTTCTGTTGAGGAGGTGGCAATACGGCGGCGATGGCACGCCCCAGACTGGGCTTCTCGGCAATATACAGACGCATGGGCGGTACGGGTCATAAAAGGGGATGAAACCATGGGCCGAGCTGCTTTGGATGTCAAGGTGGAGCCAAAGGCAGTCGCCGCGCCATTGGGCTGTTACAATGAATCCAAGGTTATCAACAGGATCCCACGCCAAGCGACGAGGACGTTCCAACATGTCGATACAGACGCAACTGGAGCAGAAGCTCTCCAGCCACTTCCAGCCGCAGCATCTGGAGGTGGAAAACGAAAGTCATCAGCACGCCGTGCCCCCAAATTCCGAGACCCACTTCAAGGTGACGCTGGTGAGCGACGCCTTCGAGGGCAAGCGCAAGGTGGCCCGTCATCAGGCGGTTTACCAGATCGTTAATGATGAGTTGCAGCAGGGGCTGCATGCGCTCGCGCTGCATATCTACACGCCGGAGGAGTGGCAGGCCCGACAGCAGCAGTCACCCGATTCTCCCGAGTGCATGGGCGGTTCCAAGCGCGATTCGGCATCGGGGGTGGGGCAGTGAGCCAGTTCTTCCAGATTCATCCGGTGGATCCCCAGCCGCGCCTGATCAAACAGGCCGTGGAAATCCTGCGCCAGGGCGGCGTGGTCGCCTATCCAACGGATTCGGCCTACGCCCTGGGGTGCCATCTGGGGGACAAGAACGCGGCGGAGCGCATCAAGCGGATCCGCAAGCTGGACGACAAACACAACTTCACCCTGGTCTGCCGTGATCTCTCGGACATCGGCACCTACGCCAAGGTGGATAATGTCCAGTACCGCCTGCTCAAGAATTTCACCCCGGGCCCCTATACCTTCATTCTCAATGCCACCAGTGAAGTGCCGCGCCGGCTGCTGCACCCCAAGCGTCGGCAGATCGGTCTGCGTGTACCGGATAACGCCATTGTGCATGCATTACTGGAAGAGCTGGGCGAACCTATTATGAGCACCACGCTGATTCTGCCCGGAGAGGAAGACCCCATGAGCGATGCGGAGGATATCCGCGATGCCCTGGAGCATGATCTTGATCTGGTGATCGACGGTGGCGGCTGTAGTCTGGAGCCGACGACTGTGGTTAACTTCTGCGGGGATGTTCCCGAGGTGTTGCGCGTTGGCAAGGGTGATCCTGAGCCTTTCGAAGTCTGAGGCCCCTGCGGGCCTTCTCCTTCCTATCGGATTGGTGTAACACACCTCCGGGTTTGTGCGGGTTGCAATGGCTTGCCACAACGATATATATTTGCTTTAAGTTTAAAAGGTAATAAGCATATATCCAGAAGTGATTAGCAATCTTTCCGCTATCGCTTTGCAGTCATAGTGCAACGCCTTTGGCCCTTTGAGTTTCCGCAGGAGGAGGTTGCCATGCCAAGCCCCAACCCGGTCGTTCATCCCTTTTTCGATGAGGCTACCCACACCTTTACCTACGTGGTACGCGATCCGGATTCCAGTGCCTGCGCCATCATCGATTCGGTCCTCGATTTTGACTATGCCGCCGGGCGCACCAGCACCGACTCGGCGGACCGGGTCATTGCGTTCATACAGGAGCAGGCGTGGCAGGTTGAATGGATTCTGGAAACCCACGTCCATGCCGATCACCTCTCCGCCGCGCCCTACCTGCAGGAGCGGCTGGGTGGCCAAACCGGCATTGGCGCCCGCATTGCCCGGGTGCAGGAAGGTTTCGGTCAGGCTTTCAATGCGGGTAGCGACTTTCGCCGCGATGGCAGCCAGTTCGATCGGCTCTTCGAAGAGGATGATCATTTCAGCATTGGCCAGCTGGAGGTGCGAGTGCTTCACACGCCCGGTCATACCCCGGCCTGCCTGACCTACGTCATCGGTGACAGTGCCTTCGTTGGGGACACCCTGTTCATGCCGGACTATGGCACGGCCCGCTGTGATTTCCCTGGCGGCGATGCGCGCGCACTGTTCCGGTCGATCCAGAAAGTCCTGGCGCTGCCGGCCGATACCCGGTTGTACCTGTGTCATGATTATCTGCCCGAGGAGCGGGAGCAATATAACTGCATGACAACGGTAGGAGAGCAGCTCAAGGCCAACATCCATGTGCACGAGGGCGTTTCCGAAACCGACTTCGTGCGGATGCGCACCGAGCGTGACCGGACGCTGGGGATGCCGCGACTGATGCTGCCATCGGTTCAGGTCAATATGCGGGCCGGGCATTTCCCGCCGCCGGAAGACAACGGGCAGGTGTACCTCAAAGTGCCGATCAATCGCTTTTAACGCGGGGGCCGAGTGGCCGGAATGATGCTCAGACGCTTCATCCCTCTTTTGGACTGGTTGCCCGCCTACAATCGGGAAGCCCTGTTCAGCGATACGGTCGCCGCGGTGATCGTGGCGGCCATGCTGATACCGCAGGCTCTGGCTTATGCCTTACTCGCCAACCTGCCGCCCCAGGCCGGCTTGTACGCGAGTGTGCTGCCTCTGATGTTGTATGCGGTTTTCGGCAGTTCCCGGACGCTCTCCGTCGGTCCCGTCGCGGTGATTGCCCTGATGACGGCGGCGGCCCTGGCGCCCCTTGCCCAACCGGGCAGCGCAGCGTACCTGGGGCTGGCGCTTCTGCTGGCCTTCATTTCCGGACTGTTTCTGCTCCTGGCCGGCATCCTCCGGCTGGGCTTTCTGGCCAATTTTCTCAGCCATCCGGTGATCTCCGGCTTTGTATCGGCTTCCGGCATCGTGATTGCCGCCAGTCAGTTAAAGCACTTACTGGGTATCGAAGCCGCCGGCCATAACCTGATCGGGGTCATGGAACAGCTCTGGCTGCATCGAGGCGGCATCAATATGCCGACATTGCTGGTGGGGGCGGGGAGTCTGCTGTTTCTGGTCGTCGCCCGTCGCTATCTGCAGGTCCTGATGGTGGCGCTGGGGCTGTCTGGTCGCTGGGCAGCGATTGTCGCCAAGGCGGCGCCTGTTTTTCTGGTGGTCGGGGCAACCCTGATCGCCTGGTGGTATCAGCTGGACCGCCAGGGTGTCGCGGTGGTGGGTTCGGTGCCCGGTGGCTTGCCGGGGCTGACGCTGCCGACTCCCGATCTTTCCCTATGGCGCCAGCTGGCTGTGAGTGGGCTGCTGATCAGTATCGTCGGCTTTGTGCAGTCGATATCCGTGGCGCAGACCCTGGCGGCGCGGCGGCGAGAGCGGATCGACCCGGACCAGGAACTGGTCGGGCTCGGGGCCGCCAATATCGGTGCTGGCCTGTTCGGTGGTATGCCCGTCTCGGGCGGTCTGTCGCGCTCGGTGGTGAGCTTCGATGCCGGTGCCCGGACACCGGCCACGGGATTTTTTGCCGCTGTTGGCATGGCCCTGGCCGTCCTGCTCCTGACGCCGGCAATTGCCTACCTGCCCAAGGCCACCCTGGCGGCGACCATTGTCGTTGCCGTGCTCTCACTGGTTGATGTGAAAGCCTTCATCAGTACGTTCCGGTATTCCCGCGCCGACTTCCTGGCCATGCTGGCCACCCTGGTACTGACGCTCAGTTACAGCATCGAGGCCGGCATTGTGGCGGGCGTGGGGTTGTCCATCGGGTTGTTTCTCTATCGCACCAGTCGGCCTCACAGCGCCCTGATCGGCCGCGTTCCGGGAACCGAGCATTTCCGCAATGTGGAGCGGCACGAGGTGGAGACGGATCCGCAAGTCGCCTTCTACCGCATTGACGAAAGCCTTTATTTCGCCAACGCGCGTTTCCTGGAAGAGAGCATTCTTGAACTGGTCTCCAGGCGGCCTGAGCTGACAGATATCGTGCTGGTGTGCCCAGCGGTCAATCTCATCGACAGTTCTGCACTGGAGAGCCTGGAGATGATCAATGAGCGGCTGGAAGACAGCGGGGTTCGGCTTCATATGGCGGAGGTTAAGGGCCCGGTAATGGACAGCCTCAAGCACTCGTCATTATTGAGCGCACTTAGTGGCCAGGTTTTCCTGAGCACCTTCCAGGCCTGGCAGTGCCTGACGCACCGCTAGCCGGTAGTCAGGCTCAGGGGGCTGGCACTCAGGCACTGAGGTCCAGTCGGAAATCGGAGCGTTCTCCGCTGGCGGGGGCTTCGATGTTACTGCGCATGGCTTCGTAGCGGTGCGCGATATCCTGCAGCCCATTGAAACGTTCATTCTCGCTCACCAGGCTGTTGAACAGGTCGTTGTTGGTGCCGTAGGCGTCCGACAGCTTCATCACGTTGGACACGTAGTCCAGGGTCGGCTGGTTGACGCTGAGACGGTTGAACGCGGCGCGGAACGCGTGGTTGTTATTGAGATCCTGCTCAATCCGCTCCCGCGTATCCGCCGGCATATGGGCCTGGATTTCCAGCTTGCCGAGCGTGTTCTTGCCGACACTCAACCGGGTGTTGGGGTTCAGCCCACACTCCGAGAGCTTGTGGCGCAGCGTCTCTTTGACAAAGACCCGATCCTCGGCGACCCGATGCTTGTATTCCGCCAAGGACAGGCGAGGGGCCTTTTCGCTCCGGGGTTCGCCGTTGCTAAGGGTCACATCATCATCGTTCAGAATCTTCTTGCCGGGTTCCCCCTGAGGCGCAGCAGCCTGAGCCGCCTTGTCCGCAGCCTCGTTCTTTTGCCCTTCCTGGGACCGGGGTTGATTGAAGATGGCGAACGCATCCAACAGTCGCATCTTGTCCTCCTGGCAATGGGTTGCCGGTTATTTGGCGTTTGGAGGGGATGATGCAGAAAATGGGCCAGAATTTTGTCGGACGTCGGATGTGTGAGAATGGAAGAAAGTGGTGCCCCCGACAGGAATGCTCGCCCTGGCGGGCTCACCCTTCGGGCCGTCGTCGCGAGGCTCCGACGTTCAACCGGCTTTGCCGGTTGTCAAACCTGTGTCTTTTTTCCCGGTCACAGGTTCGATTCCAATGCCAATGGATAGATTTGGTTTCGACGAGAGTATCAGACAATGAAATGAGAAATGGTGCCCCCGACAGGACTAACAGGGGTATGTAACCAATTGTATTATATATACATTAAATTTATGTTGCCTTAAATGTACCCCAATATGTACCCCCAAAATCATTTCTGTAATTGGGAGTGGTTCCCATTAAGACGAAATGCCCATAAATTAGATGGGATGCTAATGGGTGCAATATGCATTCTTTAATTGCTTGCTCGTTGGGTAAGAATTGTAGCGGCTTGTAGTCTACCAATCTTTAGGTGATTCGGGGAGTAGATACATTGCCTGCCGATTTCGACACTTCGATTCCAAGTAATCTCAAACCCATATCGAATAATCGCCAAGGTTCCGCCTGATCAAGACCGGTCGTGACCAGTCTCTGCCGAAGCTGAATCTCGGTAACCGGATCTCCTCTGTGTGCAGGGAGATACTGGGAAAATCCAGACCAGGGTGTTTATCGAGAGGTCTGGAACTACACCTGCCTATTTGACATACGCCCGAAAAAGCCATTGAATGGAGAAGTTAGCTACACCTCTTAAAGTCTCCCGGTGGGTTGGGAGTGCCAGTACTTCTGGTGGGGTGTATCTAGCATGGACACAACCCAATTACAGCTAAGTTGACTTCACAGCGTTCTACGCAGCCTGTGCTCCGGCACCTTCATGATCAGTACCTCTGGAGGGTGTGTTGTCAGCTTTTTCTTGTACGAACCAGTGAGAGCAAATATGACTTCTTCCCAGCACCAGCCCCACCTGAAAAAATCCGTGGACAACCGTTCCAGGCAGCTCAATCCGTGTGATCCGGCTTTCTACAAATCTCGTGGTTTTTCCGATGAGAAGGCTGATAGGCACGCCTCTTTATCTCGAATTGCTCCCATCAAATCCTGAGATCCTGACTTAAGGGCCATGGCCTCGTGGTGGCTAGCTATCACGAGGACTCTCCCTAAAGTCGGCGGCTTATTGCCGCATGGATTTAACCTTCTGATAGTCAGGCATTCGAGCTTTATCCGGTTTGGTTTGAATAGCCATTTTTTTGGAAAAAATCATGACTGCAAAAATTCTGATTACAGGTTCTTCCGGGCTTGTCGGCACTTCCCTGATTCACCGTTTTCTTGGACAGGACGTAGAAGTTCGGAAGTTTGATTTAAACGAGAAAAACCCGTTTAAAGGAGATGTTCGAGATCCACATAAGGTCCGCCAGGCAGTAGAAGGCTGCGACGGAATTATCCATCTCGCGGCAGTGTCCCGGGTGATTTGGGGGCAGCGAGATCCTGATCTTTGCTGGGCTACCAATGTTGGCGGGCTCAACAATTTACTGGAAGCAATAGTAGGCCTGGAGCGCAAGCCATGGGTGGTCTTTGCCAGCAGTAGGGAGGTTTACGGTGAGCCGGATGTCCTGCCTGTGGACGAAACCTGTGCCTTACGTCCGGTCAATGTTTATGGTCGCTCCAAGGTCGAAGGAGAGCGTCTGATCGAAGTTGCCAGGGCGGCAGGTTTAAGAGCCAGTATCGTTCGCCTATCCAACGTCTATGGCTCTACAGCCGACCATGCAGATCGAGTCATTCCTGCATTTGCCAAGGCTGCCGCTACAGGCGATACGCTGCACCTTGAAGGTGCGAGTAACACCTTTGACTTTACCCACATAGACGACGTTTCACGGGGTATTTTAGCGCTATCGAAGCGCTTGATCGACGGGGGTGAGGCGCCGCCCCCCATCCATTTTGTGGGGGGTGTTCCCACGACTCTCGGTGAACTTGCCGAATTGGCGATCGAGCTTGCTGGCAGCCAATCAGAGATTGCACATGCGGCTCCTCGGAATTTCGATGTTGCCCAGTTTTTTGGTAACCGCTCGAGAGCCGCGGAATTGTTGAACTGGGCTCCCGAGGTAAGTCTTCGTGAAGGGCTCGCACGACTCATAAACGCCTATCGCAAAGGATGTATTGCCTCAAAGCGGGAGATCGCATCCTAATGAAAATAGTCAAAGTCATCCATGGCTACCCCATGCGCTATAACGCCGGTTCAGAAGTCTATAGCCAGACACTTTGTCATGGGCTCGCTGAACGTCACGAAGTACATGTGTTCACCCGGGAAGAAGATTCCTTTGCGCCCGACTTCCGGTTGCGCACAGAACGGGACCCTGACGACCCCAGAATTACCATCCACCTCGTAAACAACCCGCGACTGAAGGATCGCTACCGGGCCACGGGTATTGATCAGCGCTTTGCGGAGGTACTGGATAAGGTTCAGCCCGATCTGGTTCATGTAGGGCACCTTAATCATCTATCCACCTCTTTGCTACGTGAGGCTGCCCTGCGGGATATCCCTATTATCTATACGCTCCACGATTACTGGATCATGTGTCCCCGTGGGCAATTTATGCAAACCTCGCCTAAAGACCCAACCGATCTTTGGGCTGCTTGTGACGGCCAAGACGACCGTAAATGCGCTGAACGCTGTTATTCCCGCTATTTCAGTGGTGCGCCAGATGAATATGAGGCGGATGTCGCTTACTGGTCTGATTGGGTAGGGCGGCGTATGCGGCATGTCGGTGAAATGACGGAACTGGTTGATCTCTTTGTGGCACCCGCCCGCTACCTGAGTAACCGTTACCGCGAGGACTTTGGCTTACCTCAGGGAAAACTGGTTTACCTGGATTACGGCTTTGACCGGGCCCGAATGGCCGGTAGGGAAAGACCGTCCGGAGAGCCTTTTACTTTTGGCTACATCGGCACACAAATTCCCGCGAAAGGAATTCATGACCTGATTCGAGCATTTGGCCGCCTTGAAGGTAGTGCAATGCTGAGAATCTGGGGGAAACCGCGAGGGCAGGATACTGAAGCGCTGAAGGGGATGATCGCTGCACTACCGGAAGGACTGAGCGAACGTGTTGAGTGGTGCCCCGAGTACAGGAATCAGCACCTGGTACCGGATGTGTTCAATCGCTGTGATGCCATCGTCGTGCCGTCCGTATGGGTGGAGAATTCCCCACTGGTTATTCATGAGGCGCAGCAGGCCCGTGTGCCGGTAATAACAGCGAATGCTGGTGGCATGGCCGAGTACGTAGAGCATGAAGTCAACGGGCTTCTCTTCGAACATCGGTCCTTCACGGCTTTATCGGATCAGATGCAACGTCTTCTTGATGACCCGGATCTGGCTGGAAGACTGGGTGATCGAGGTTATCTGTTCAGCGACACGGGGGATATCCCTGACATCGGAGCCCATGTTGAGGAAATAGAGAAACTGTATGAGCAGGTTTTACGGAGGCGTGACAGTACACGCATTCAGCATAATCCTGGGCCGTGGCGCATTACCTTTGATACGAATCCCGACACCTGCAACATGAAATGCATCATGTGTGAGGATCATTCGCCGCACAGTCAGACGCAAAGCCAGCGTAAAAAAGAAGGCCGACCACGGCGCCTCATGCCCTTTGAGATGATCGAAAAGGTCATCGCCGATGCAGCTCCCAATGGGCTGCAGGAAATTATCCCTTCAACAATGGGTGAGCCGCTTCTATACAAACAGTTTGAGGGCATCCTGGAGCTCTGTGAACGCTACGGAGTCAAACTCAATTTAACCACCAATGGGACCTTTCCTCGACTAGGTGCTCAGGCTTGGGCCGAAAAGATCGTGCCAGTCACTTCGGACGTCAAATTCTCCTGGAATGGGGCCACCAAAGAAACCCATGAGAGGATCATGCTGGGCGCCCGATGGGAGACAGTACTTGAGAATTTGCGCACCTTTATTTCCGTTCGTGACGCACAGGCAAGTGACGGTGGAAATCGGTGTCGAGTTACCCTGCAATTAACCTTTCTGGAAGCCAATGTGGCAGAACTCGCAGACATCGTTCGGCTCGCCATAGAGTGCGGTGTGGACAGGGTAAAAGGGCACCACCTTTGGGCGCACTTTAAAGAAATTGATGATCAATCCATGCGGCGTAGCCGGGAATCGATACTGCGCTGGAATAAAGCCGTTATCGAAGCACGGGCTGCAGCTTCAGCAGCTACATTGCCCAATGGGCGTTATATTTTGCTTGAGAACATCTTTTTATTGGACGAAACGGCAACTGAAAATCTCGCTCCTGAAGGGGCCTGTCCTTTTCTGGGACAGGAAGCCTGGATCAGCGCTCAGGGGCGCTTCAACCCCTGCTGTGCGCCTGATCAGCAGCGCAAAACACTCGGTGACTTTGGCAACCTGAACGAAAAGCCGTTTATGGAGATCTGGAATGGTAAAGCCTATCGTGAACTAGCCACGACTTACCGTAATCGGAGCCTATGCCGGGGTTGTAATATGCGGAAGCCGGCTGGGGGTGGTGCGTGACCTATCCCAATCATAACGCCCGAGGCATCCGTGCCTCATTTCAAGCTGATGGCTTTGCTTGTGACCCTGGGGTGTTATTAAGTCGACAAGTTCATGACTTGCAAACAATGGCCGAATCAGGCATCGCCGATGCATCGAAGGCTAACCAGCTTCAATTAGAAAAAATGAAAAACCTTGCTTCTGCATGGGGAATCAATAGCACTTTTGTAAAGGCTATGGTGACGGCGGTCATGCCGCAACTCAAAGCAGTGGCAAGCAAGGTGGCAGAGGTTCACCCACAGCCTGTTGATGCCACTCTTTTTATAAAATCTCCTTGGGCAAGGAGTGCAACCCATGCTCATCAGGATATTGCGTACAGGTGGAATCGAGGGCCGGAAGCTCGCTATGGCTTGACCACCTGGCTGGCACTTGATGATATTTGTGTGGAAAAAGGAGGGGTACTTTCGTTTTTACCTGGATCACACTACAAAAAGATCAGTGTGCGCCAGGACTTTCTCGCCTCTGAGTTTCGTGATCACGCAACAAGCGATGAATGGGCGGAGTGCGCAATTCCTGTTCCTGTCACAGCTGGAGATGTGGTGATTTTTGATGCACAAACCTGGCATGCAGCAGATGCATTTACGGGGCAGGGTGCTCGTCGTGTGCTGGCAGTCCGTTGGTCTTATGCAGACCAATACGAGAGAAGAATTGAGATTCCTGTTCCCCGAGTTGATCCCGAATGCTTTGGAATAGACACATCGGGGAACCTATTACTCGATGCTTTTTTTCGTGCTTACCCCACATTACCTGTCTTCGAGCAAGCAGATACGTTAGCAGAAAAAATCGAGGTAATGCTTGATTGGTGTAGCTCCAATAATGAGCCTGTATACCCTCTTGCCCAACAAGTGCTAGAAGACCTCGTCCAGGCGTTAAAAATTGAGTCAACTCATGGTGCTCGCCCTAATCCGGATCTTTGGTTGGGTGTGAGAGATCGGGTTATTCCCGCCCTCAGTGCCAGGTTCGAGAAGAGGAGGAGTTCGCATGAGTGATTGGCGCAACTTACGTCCTGCCGCCTGCAAAACTCATCATATCAATCCTGAAGGGCAGCCTGCCTATAGCGAGCGGTTTGATGAAGTGTTGGCTTTCCATCCGCCAGGCTTGGCGCCTGTTCTGCGTGACTTGGCGGCATGGCACATCAACCCTGACGGCACGGCGGCCTATTCTCGCCGCTTTTTAAAGACCTTTGGATTCTATGGTGGAATTGCCGCAGTTTGTGATGAGTCCGGCTGGCACCACATTGATGCATCTGCTGAGGAAATCTACTCACAGCGGTATGCATGGTGTGGCAATTTTCAGGAAAGGCGATGCACGGTGCGTCAACATACTGGTTTGTACTGCCACATTAATGAGCTAGGTGCTGAAATATCTGATACTCACTGGCGCTATGCCGGTGACTATCGTGATGGTCTTGCGGTTGTGCAGGCAGAGGATGGTAAATCTACGCATGTGGATTTACAGGGTCGTCCCACTCATGGTCACTGGTTTCTTGACTTGGATGTTTACCACAAGGGTTTTGCGCGAGCCCGTGACGACGCAGGATGGATGCACATCGACAGCAACGGAGCTGCAGCCTATAAAAGGCGCTTTGCTGCAGTTGAGCCCTTCTATAACGGGCAGGCGCGGGTAGAGCGTCTTGATGGTGGGCGGGAGATAATTTCAGAAGCAGGAAAAACGCTAATTACGTTGTGCCTCCCACGCCAGTCAGAATTCGCGGCATTGTCTGGCGATATGGTGGGGTTCTGGAAAACGCAGACGATAGCTACTGCCATTGAACTGGGTATCCCTGAAGTACTCCCGCTCCAGGAGGCCGGTATTTCTGGGCAATGTGGCCTCTCCTCCCAGTCCACTCGCCGGCTCATGCGCGCACTTGAAGAACTGCATATCGCTTATCACGCGGATAAAAGCTGGCACCTCACTGCGCGCGGCGAATTTCTACGGGCTGATCACCGGATGACTCTGGCCGATGCCGCCCTTGAATACGCTGGCCCACTATCTGCTATGTGGTCCTCACTGACACAAGCCCTGCGCATTGATGGGAACTGGAAAGTACCTGATGTCTTCGGTGAAGTGGCTCAGAATTCAAAACGCGTGGCATCACACCATCGCATGCTGCGAAGCTATGCCCGTCATGATTATCCCGCTGTCTCAAGAAGTCTAGGGCTTCGTGGGAATGAACATATCCTCGATGCAGGTGGAGGCCTGGGTACGCTGGCCAACTTAATGCTGGATGCGCACCCGGGAATAAAGGTAACGGTCCTGGACCGAAGTGAAGTCATTGCGCAGGGCAGTCATGAACAACCAGAGCGTGATGGGCTTAAGTGGAAAGGAGTGGACCTTTTTCAGCCATGGGGCGTGGAGGCTGACGGTGTGATTTTGTCCCGGGTTCTCCATGACTGGAATGATGCCGATGCCATACAGATTCTGCGCCATGCCAGGGCGTCATTGTCAGCGGGTGGCCGTTTATATGTGGTGGAAATGCTGTTGCCTGAAGAGGGCGGATCGGGAGGCCTTTGTGATTTGCACTTGTTGATGGCGACAGGGGGAGAGGAGCGAACAGCAAGCCAGTACCAGAAGCTTCTTGAAGTATCCGGCTTTGAGTTTTTTCAGGTTAAGAATCTGGCAGCGTTGCCTTCTGTATTGGTGGGGATAGCCAAATGACCAAGTTAGCATATCAACATTACTCCGTTACCGCCGATCTGCTAGAAAAAGTGCCCTCTGATCAACCTGTCGTGGTACTGCTTCGGCATTCGATTCGGGACGAACTGCCGCCGGACGGTATTGGCTATATGCTTCCCATTACCGAAGAGGGGAAGCAGCAGGGGGAAAAACTTGGTCAAATATTGGGCGATCGCTTAAAAACGTTGCACAGTAGTCCGCTGGCGCGATGTTTAGAAACAGCTGATGCCCTCAATAAGGGCGCTGGGTTGGAACTACCCATCACCGAAGACCGATTGCTTGGCGATCCCGGGGTGTTTGTTATTGATGGCGAATTAGCCTGGTCTAATTGGGAGCGGCTTGGTTCTAAAGGGGTCATGCGACACTTGATCACGGAGAATGATGCTCTTCCTGGTATGGCGCGACCCGGTGAGGCGGCTCATCGCTTGGTGAGTCATATGCTGGCAGCCTCAGAGAATAGAGTGGGGATGCATGTTTTCGTCACGCACGACTCTTTGGTGATGGCCACCGCAGCACGTTTACTGTGGGAGCCGCTGGATCAGGGGGCTTACCCGGACTACCTTGAAGGCGTTTTTTTCTGGCAGGGCGATGGTGGTATTCATACTGCGTACAGAAGCTGGTTCTCTGTTAGAGAGCCGACTCTAGCTGGTCTATAACACGTCAACTATTACTGGAACTGCACCGCACCGAGCTGGCAGCCAGGGCCAGCACAACCTCTTGTTCACGCAGGAGGTTGGCTTCGAAAGCATTACTATGGCCAATAATGAATGATCTGATTATACGATCCTAAAACTTTTCAAACCTATATCACCTCTGTGAACCAGGGTACTGACAGTGCCTTCCCTCCCAATTCACAGAGGTAATTTCCAATGTCTCAACAATGCCCCAACTGCCTGTCCCGGCGGATTGGCAAGAATAACTACGGCAAGAAAACCGCTGGTGTGGTCGGTGCATCTGCAGGCGCCTATGGTGGGTTTGCTGCTGCGACAGCCGGTGCTCGAGCAGGTGCCACGCTGGGTATAGTTGCCGGACCCGTCGGCGCAACGGTCGGCGGCATCGGTGGTGCCGTCATCGGTGCACTGCTGGGAAGCGCCACTGGCGCTTCCGCTGGCGTAATCCTGGGCGACGTCCTCGATGAGCGTGTGCTCGACAACTACCGCTGCCTTGATTGCAGCTATTCCTTCAGTGTCGATCCTGACTCCCGAGACGACATCCGTTAATTCCCCTCGCGTATTTCTAAGGAGAACAACCATGGCTCATCTCATCGAGCAAATGGCCTACGTTGGCCAAACCCCCTGGCATGGCTTGGGGAATGAACTGACTTCCAATCAACCCCTGGAGGTCTGGGCTAAACAAGCTGGCCTGGACTGGCAGATTCAGGAAAGCCCGGTCCGATATGTCACCAATTCCGGTGGCACTCTGGGCGAGATCCTGTCCTACCCGGATTCCAAGGTGCTTTACCGCTCGGATACCAAGGCTCCGCTGTCGGTCGTCGGTAATCGCTTCAAAGTGGTCCAGCCTGAGGAAATCCTGGAGTTCTACCGGGATCTAACGGAGGTTTCCGGTTTTGAGCTAGAAACGGCTGGCGTGCTGAAAGGTGGCCGGAAAATGTGGGCACTCGCCCGTACCGGCCAAACTGGCATGCTCAAGGGCAACGACCAGACCAATGCATACGTGCTGCTGGCAACCGCCTGTGACGGCACCATGGCAACCACTGCTCAGTTCACCAGTATTCGAGTGGTGTGCAATAACACTCTCGCCGTCGCCTTGAAGGGCTCCACCGCCAGCGCCGTCAAGGTGAAGCACAACACGGCCTTCGATGCGGACCTGGTAAAGAAACAGCTTGGAATCTCGGTCAGTGCGTGGGACGACTTCATGTATCGACTGAAGACTCTGAGCGAGCGAAAGGTGAAGACCACTGAGGCCAGAAACTACTTCCTCAAGGTGTTCACCGATGATTCCGGAAGTGGTGTTTGCAAAACTAACGAGCGATCCATGGCGAAGTCTCTAGGTCTGTATGAAGGCGAGGGTATGGGTGCAAACCTAGCGTCGTCAGAAGGTACGGCCTATGGCCTGTTGAACGCTGTTACCGAGTTCATCGACCACCAGCGCCGGGCCAAAACCGTCGACCACCGGCTGGATTCCGCCTGGTTCGGAACCGGTGCCGCTGTTAAGAACCGTGCATTAGAGCAGGCCATATCACTTGTGGCCTGAGCCAATCCCACAAATCTCAAAACCGCCATAAAGCCCGCCGGAGCCTGATGCTCTGGCGGGCTTTTTTATGTCTGGAGGATAACGCCATGGGCATGAGTGAAAAGGCAATTCAGAAACAGCGACCAGCATTGCGCCTGGTCTCCACCAAGGGACTCAGTCGGGATGAATGGTTGAAGGTACGTAAACAGGGCATTGGCAGTAGCGATGCGGCTGCAGCCGTGGGCATGAACCCATACCAATCCCAGTTGGAACTCTGGATGGTCAAAACCGGAAGAGATGCTGGCTTATCAAAGCCGGATTCGGACGATCCGACTTCACCAGTTTACTGGGGCCATATCCTGGAACCAATTGTGGCCGAGCAGTACAGCCAGCAGACGGGCCGGAAAGTGCGCCGGGTGAATGCTGTATTGCAGCATCCAGATCCGGAAAAGCACTGGATGTTGGCCAATCTGGATTACTCCGTGGTGGCTGATGACAACGTGCAGATCCTGGAATGCAAAACGGCAGGGGAGTTTGGGTCACGCCTCTGGAAAGAGGGTGTGCCGGACTATATCCAGTGCCAGGTGCAGCACCAGTTGGCTGTCACCGGCAAACAGGCGGCGGACGTGTGCGTTCTGCTGTGTGGCCAGGAGTTAAAGATCTACCGCCTTGAACGGAACGAGGAGCTCATCGAGGCACTTTACGTGCTGGAGCGTCAGTTCTGGGATTTCGTGGAAACGGATACCCCGCCACCAGTCGATGGTACTGATTCTGCTGAACGTGCCTTGCGTCATCTGTATCCAATAGATAGAGGGGAGACCCTGGACTTCAGCCAAAGTAAGGAGCTGTCCGATGCCTTCGACGAATTGCTGGCAATCCGCAAGGAAATGGAGGCCCTCAGCTCTACAGAATCCCACCTGAAACAGCGAATTGAAAGCCAGATGGGCGAAGCCTCAAAGGCAACCTTCCCGAGCGGCAGCGTCAGCTGGAAGCGCAGCAAGGATTCCGTCGGGCTCAACGTGAAACGGTTATTGAAGGATCAGCCTGAACTACTTGAGCAATACCCACTGACGAAGCCAGGAAGCCGTCGATTCCTCATCCAAGCATGAATACCCATTTGCCACGCGGGCGTGAAGAGTGCCCCGTGGTCCTTTTTACAGGAGAGTCATCATGATTAAAGGTTTAGCCATCACGCCTCCCGTGTTGGGGCGTATCAGCATTGGGCGGGTTGTCGAGAAGAACGGCATCCGGCTACCTCAGAAGGACAATCAATTCACCATAACGACCCAAGTCCAGGATCGCGGTGGCGAATGGATCTTGCACCCGTGGGATGAGACGCTTAGAAAGGCTTCGCGGGACGGCAAGATCCGGGTGATTCCCATTCGCCTGTTGTTTAATGATCCGGAGCTTAACCTGCGAGCTGAATACACGATGTTCGATCGAAAAACCGGACGTCCCATCTGCATCGGTAATGGCGAAAGCTGCCGGCGAGCAACGTCTTCTGGCGTCGAGGCTTTGGCGTGCCCCGGGCCAACGTTGTGCGAGTTTGGCAAGGGTGGATTGTGTAAGCCATACGGCCGGCTGAACGTGCGAATCGGTGATGAGGACGATGAGTTGGGAACCTTCATATTCCGAACCACGGGCTACAACAGCATACGGACCCTCGCCGCACGACTGAGATACTACCAGGCTGTCTCAGGCAGCCTACTGGCGTACCTGCCGTTGGAAATGCGCCTGCGCGGAAAGAGCACAACCCAAAGCCACCGAACTCCAATCTATTATGTAGATCTGGGGGTTCGGGATGATCAAACCATGGCGGAAGCCATTGCATTGGCGCGAGAACAGGCGGAGAAGCGAAAGGCGTCTGGGTTTAATCAGCAAGCACTTGACGAGGTTGCTCGCAAAGGCCTTGAGAACGCCAATTTTGAGGAGAGTGACGACGATGTGGGGGATATCCTGGAGGAATTCTATCCGGAATCTACAGGCAAGACGGTGAATACAGAGCTGCAGCGGCCTACAGAGAATATCGAAAAGATTCGAGAGCTGAAATCCAAGCTAGCGGCCTCGAACTGAGCCGGTGTTATCCTTTCGACTGTCTATCAAATTTGAGAATATTCATGGCAATGGCAATGGCAATGGCTACGGCTAAATCGTAGCCATTGCTCATTTTTTGTCTCCCATGATAGGGCCAACATGAGGGCACCAAGTGTGGACCTAGCTCCGCCGACCAAAAGGCCCACTGGTAACGCTATGCACAAGGGTTAGTCCGAATATTTCCAGGTCCAGCTTCCGCCGTTTTTAACAATGTCGAGACCGCGTAATGGATATTAAAGCGTCTTTGTAAGGCGATTTAGAGGCGGCAATGTATTGCTCGAGGAAGTCTGAAGCTGATCATATTTCGCTGTCGGCTTCGTCTTAAAAAGGATGAGGTTGTAAATAGCAATTCCTCCCTGAACTATGCGTTCTGTTTAGCATCGTCTTTCGCTGGGAACGAATCGGCTTCCGAGAGCTTAGCGTGTACGGTCTTGTCCCACTCCCACCAGCTGTCGCCAAAGTTTGTTTTGAAGTATGAAAGCTTGACTGCTTTACGTGCGAGATACTCAGGGGTGTCCATGCCGAAAACTTCCATCGGATAACGAGCTGTCCCCGGTACATCGAAGAGGATGAAGTCAGGGAAGACATCGTCTTTACTCGCGTCAAAGCGGAGCGGCTTTTCGAAGAAGCGCTGCTCCTTTCTCAGCTTCAGTTCTACCTCTGCCTCCAGTTCGGAATCAAGTGGTATCCATGTGTCGCTGATGCGCATCAATGCCATTTCGCATACTTCTGCCGCTATTGCCCCTGACATAGCTTTTTGTGGTTTGTTGGTGAACACAATGGCTATTACCCGGCTACCATTCCGCCAAGCGTTGACCTCTCTCTCGAATCGGCGCAGCACATTGGCAACAATTTCATCGCCAATATTCAGGAAAGGGAATCCGTTGAAGTAATTCATCGGAACTGCTCTACCGCCGACAAGATCAACATTCAGACCGAATGGACGTAACTCCGAAATGACAATGAGACGACGCCTATTAGTGATGGCGTCCTTTACTAATTTTTTATTCTTGGCCGCATAGTCCACCTTCCCGGTCTTATTCGCAGGAAGAAGGAGATGTTGGGACAGGCGGTGACCACCGATTCGCTGGCTGGCGGCGGCTTCCCGGAGATATTTGTGAATCGTTGTCGGCCAACGTTTCCCGTCCATATTAGGGTGCCAGAGGTTGAACTGAGCCTCTGTCCAGAGTAAATGAAGCAATCCGAGCAAGGTCATGGACTTTTGTCGGGTGGTACCTTGCCGGTTGATCGTAGGGTCGTAATCAGCGCCGGTGTGTCTTGTTGGTTCGTTCTCGGTTAGGCCGAACCGTAGACGGACCTGAATACAGCCGTCGCCGATATCTTCGACTGCGCAGCGCTCATAAGCTTGCAGCCCTGAGTTTTCGGGAGGGCTTGTATAGTAGCGACACAAGGGGTGATGCTCGGGTCCGCTCAGAGCGAATTTGGCAAGATAATGATTCTCGCCCCTCAGTCTGATGGTCAGTCGTCTTGGGCCGATGCCGGCACAGGCGCAAGTAACAATCGCTTTGCTATTGCGTGCAGCACGCAAATGACCCTGGTAAACGTCCCATTGCGTTTTATCGGACTGCCCACAGGGCTTGAGGAAATACTCCTTTCCACTGTCAAATTGAATTTTAATTTTATACGGAACTGCCATCGGTACTGCCTCCGTTACGTCATAGTTGTTTGCAGGCGCTGTCCTAACAGTTTTCGAAAGAACGACATCGTTCTAAATAACTTAAACCCAGATAATCCTTCCTCGTCGTAACCAAAAGTGAGATTTGCATCCTCGTTTTAACCAGATGGAGGGATGCAACGTCGGTTTGTTTTCCTCATCAAGTCTTATAGACCAGTTGGGTTTGGCTTCCTCGATCAACAAAAGCTCAAGGCGTTTGCCGCAGCCGCAAGGGCAACGGAACGCTACAGCCCAGTCTTCATTATCCTCTCTGGCCAGGACCAAGTTACGCCACGGAAGTTTAAGTGGGGGTGTATCGGTCTCGACGATAATGATGCGTCGTGGGGGCAGCACATATTCTTGCAGTTTCAAGAACCATCGTGGCCACTTCATAACGTTACCGCGCTGATGCTAAAGCGAGGCATGCCTAGCAGGGGCTCAAGTAGCCCGCGGCCGAGGTCGGGGTTCGGTGCACGACTGAAGTCCGTTTCGCTCTTATACTCCTCCTCGCCTGCGGCAAGTGAGAACACGGTGCGGGCCCGCCTATGGTTGGGATCTTGGCGAAATGGGTACGCGCGGGCGATAAATTCCATTACACAGTCGCTGGCTGCGCGCATATTGAGAGAGATGACCGAAGGAGCTTCATCCGCAATGCCTTTGATGTAACCTTCGGCCACCTGTTCGGTTAGCTCATCAGGAGCTACTTGCTGCAGATATTCCCTACGCAACGTTTCCGGCGTATAGACACCACGATCGGCTAGGGTGCTGCCACCAGGTTTAACGTAGTCCACCCGCCCACAGACATCGCCGATGGCGATCCCGACGCGGGTCTGGCGAGTAGGTATGGTTACAGCGACATCAAACAATGGCTGCAAGAACGCGGCAGCGGTGCGGTCACATAGCTGGCGACCTTCAAGGCTGTCGACACAGCAAAACATCACGTCGGCCAGGCCTGCCAATTCGATAGCCTCGCGGGTGAGAATGCTCGCTTCGAGTGTGAATATCTCTATGTCGCTTCGATACGTAGGAATGATAGAAGCAAACCGTGCCACTTTGGCTATGCCGTTCCGAGCGTCCTCCAGGGTGGCGTTGATGATTCGATTGAGATTTTTGAATTCAATTTTATCGAAATCGATCAAGATCAGTCGTCCAAAACCGAGGCGGGCCAGCTGTTCTACCACGATGGAACCGGTCCCAGAAACCCCGACCACACAGGCGGTGAGATATTTCAAGTCGAGCCCCATTTGGGCTGAAAATGCCATTGGCTTTGGCATTAGCTCGCCTTGTTCCGATATCCGCCAAGTGAGTAACTCATCGCCAGCACAAAGTATGGCGCTCACGGGAGTGATCGCCAGCTGGCGATCATAGAGTCGCGCATGAATGGCGCCATCTGGTGTCATGATGGCCGAACCGTGCAGGATCGACGGCGATTTGCTCGCCTCGAATAATGAAGGCATGACTTCTCGATCGCTTTCATCGTCAGTAGCTGAGAATCTTAGGGCGCCACCGGGGTGTGAGTGCACGAGTAAAATGGTCAGGTCGTGGGCCTCGGCTTGATCTATAGCTTCCTCGATAGCCGTACCTGGCCAACTTATGCGATCGGGCAGGCGCGCGAGGCAACTGCTGTGATCAACTGGCAGAACCCGATTGACCACGTATCGATGAAGCGAACTTTGTGCACAAAGCATAATGGCGGCGGCCTCCAGACCGTCGCCGGGAAAGAGGTGGTCACGCAGCTGCGCGTGATGGGCTTCGCTGAGGGCCAGCTTGAAGGGCTGTTTATGAGTTGAAGTGCTCACTGTCCCACCTCACGCAGCAAAGATTCTTCCACAACAGCCAAGTGTGTGATTACGCTGTCTGTCGAGGGGTTCCACCGTGTGATGCCATTGAGATGTCGGCTCCAGCGTTGATAGACCTTGCCGAGGATGTTCTGCCGGATTTCGGTCTGACCGATACTACCCCCATTGGCGAGGGTAAGGGCGGGGTGAACAAAGAACATGTCGAGCTGTGCATCTGGGTAGGAGGTAGGAATCTCGACGGCGAGGTCGACGAGTTCGCGATGATAGCCACTCGGCAAGGCAAAGCCGTGAATGATCAGCCAGCGACGCCCGTCGCCAATACGAGTCTCCCAGCTTAGCCCCTGGTGGTTTAAGTAAGCCACGTCCTGTTCCAGCAGGGCAAACTCCAGGGCGGAGGCTTTAGCCGTCTCACCATTATTGATCTCTGCTGGTGTGAGGCGAAGTTTTTCAATTCCGGGTTTTCGCAGGTCAATGACGTCGTCCATGCCGATGCTTTGCTTGGGCTCCCCCTTGATCTTGAGCACCAAGATCCAGCCTTTGTCGGGATTAAAGCCTGCGGCCTTGAGAGCATCCCTCGCAATGATCGTCGGTTGTTCAGAGTTCACCGTTACGCCCTGAACGTTCAATTGCCAGCATTTGGGTTGGGTATAGAGTTTCTCAAGGCCAGTCTTGTCTAAATCCACACTTTCGCCATCAGCGACAAGCTGATCAGGCTCGTTATGGCGCTCTAGCCAGAGAGCCTGATCTTCTGCAATGCCGCCGACTTGGCGCAGTACATCCTCGCTAATGCGCGCCTGCCCCCAAGGAAAACGTTGTCCGTTCAAGGCGACATAGAAAAGGCGGTCGCTCTCGAAGGCAATGAACTGCTCAACACCTCGGTGGTACACGTCGATCTGCTGATCAAGGTTGACCACTTCGAGTACGCCTTTGTCGTCGAACAATAACAGTAGGTAGCGCTCGACTGGGGTTTTGCCGGCCGCGGTCAAAATTTGGCGTCCGGTAGGCACTGGATCATCAATCTCGACCACGTAGCCCTGCCAGTTGGGATCAAATACCTGAATCAGGTAATGATCAGCTGGACGCAAAGGACGACCCTCTCGGCGAGCTAAGGTAATATTTTCGAGCTCAACGCGTTCTTGGTTCGGTGGAATGGTGCTGTTCATATCGAATAACCTCTTGGTGGCCTGCCGCGTTATGCGGTTTCTTGGCCGTTCAGGAGGTTAATCGAAGCGAATTTTCCAACCGGAAAGATAAACTCAATTTTTTTTGCGAATTTTTCCTGGTGGGACTGTGCCGCAGATGAAAAAACTTGGGCAGCGGGGGCAGGTGCGGTTGTCAGGCTTCGCGGGGAAGTGTCCTTGGGTAATAGAGCCCATGGCAGATTGAGCTTTGCCTAGTCGCGTATTTTTCTTGCGATTGCTCACTGTGACCGGTTCCAGAGTTTCGCCTGCTAGATGTATGGCCTCAACCCGGGTGCCTGGCCCAAAGTGGCGCTCAGCGGCCTCCACCAATAGCGTGTATTCAATGCGGTCAAATTCGTCACTTCCCTTTTTGCCGGTTTTGATGCGCCGAACGCTGTGATTGCCATCGGTGTCGACGGTTATTTCATCAGGTAATACATTGATCTCGCCCTCAGGGAAGGAGAGCTGCAGTATCTCAGGCTTCACCAGTTGGCGCCCTTGGCGGGTTTCCATCAAGTAGTGCACTAAGCGCTGTCCGATGCGTCGATAGTCTGCCGCATAGCCATGATCCACCGGGCCCCGATTGAGCCACGACTGTGTAAATTGTGCCTCCAATTCGTCGGCACTCGGAGGGGATTCACTATGATTTTGCCGCAGCCATCCCAGCACCTCATACACTGCACTATGCATTTGCATAAACGCACTCTCGGTACGCTTGCCCGCCAAAGCCAGCGCATGCGAGTAGAGGAAACGTCTTGGGCACCGATCATATAAACTGAGCTGATTATCGCTAAGCAGTAAGGTCTCTTCTTCGATGCTTAAGGTCTCAGGCACTTCGGGATTAAGGCTAAGCCGCGAAGGGTTGTTATTGCGCTGAATGACCGGCTTGATACGGTTGATGTATTCGGAGTGATTACGGTTATTACCGTTGTTTTGTAACGAGGAGGCGTATAGCAACAAGCCATCTTGCGCCCGGGAGGTAGCCACAAAAAACTTGCACTCTTCCTCTTCATCATGGCCGGCTTTGATGGCCTCCAGCCCGGTCAACCCTTGTGTCCCGTCGATCAGCCCGTCGGGTGGCACGCAGCGCGGGGGTCTATTGCTGCCCGGCAATCCGGTGGCGATCATCCCTGGTAGGTGAACCACCTTGAATTCCAGGCCCTTGCTGGCATGTATGGTCATTAGACGAACGCCGTTGATACTGAGCGCAGCCTGTGGCAGTTGCCGCATTTCTCGGTCTTCGGAGAGCAGTACTATGCGTCGGATTCGCGATAGCAAACGATCAATAGGCAGTCCGCTGCCTTTAATAGGGTTGCGGGCATAGTTCAGCAGTTGCCACAGCGCGATCCCCTTCATTTGGCCTTGTAGGTCCGTCGCCTGAGCTGCCTGCTTTGCCCACTCGAGTCGATCGATAATCAGACTTGCCAGCACCGACCAAGGGTTGGCATTCGAGGAAATATCGCCCATTAGGGCTGCCAGGTGTTTGAGCGTGTCTCTGGCTTGGTTACTCAGACCCGGCACATCATCGACCGAAGGCCCCCAGCCCAAGGGAGCTGGATCAGTTTCGCGAAGGTACTGCAATAGCACGGTGATGTGTTCAAGGTGTACAGTATAGCCGGGCAGCGTTGCTGCCCGAATCAGCCCAGTGGCACGACGGTCAGTGACTAGTGACAGTAGGGATAACAGGTCTTTGACTTCGGGGCGCTCAAAGAGGCTGCCTAGATATAATACTGGTAATCCAAGGCCCTCGAGGCTGGCCGCTATCTCGCTTAAGCGGTTGTTTGAGGTGCAGAGTATTGCCTGATCTTTGTATTCGACGCCCTCGCGTTTCTTCTCTTCCACCGCTGCCGCTATCATGGCGATCTCGTCGTCCACGGTGGTGGCTACTCTAAATTCTGGCTGTTCGCCAGAGGGGCCTCGTTCGGCATGGATTTGCAAGGGCAGAGCCTCACCTGAGGCCTTCATGCTTGTTGAGAAGTAGCGGTAGAGCTCGACGATTTCACTCGAAGAGCGGTAATTGGTACCCAGCTCAGCCAATTGCGCGCCGGGAAAATCGTCTGTAAAACGTTTCATGTTGATCGAGGAGGCACCTCGAAAGCGGTAAATGGATTGGCGCGAATCCCCCACCACCCAGAGCTTTTTGCCTTCACCCGCAATGGCCTTTAACAAGCGCACGGAGGCTCGGTTTACATCCTGGTATTCGTCCACCAAGATGTATTGATGGCGCGATGAGAGTAATTTTCGGACTTCCGTGTCCGACTCCACCAATCGTACCGGCAGAGAGATTAGATCACCGAAGTCAACGCCGTCATTTTGTTGCAGTAAAGGCTCATATGCCTGGTAAAGCTGAGCCACATCTAGACACTTCTCGGCCTGCTCGCGTTGTTTTTCGTCCTCAGCTGACGCCAGCATGGCCTCAGCCAATGCTCTGTATTCTTCGGCATTGACCACTTCATCTTTGGCCCGTGAGATGGCCGAGAGCATGTCGCCTAAATCCAGGGTTGGATCGTAGAGGTTGCGAAAGTGCCTGAGGGGGAGTCGCGCCAGCTCGTCCTCAAGCATCTCGATGGCTTCGTAGCGTGAAACCACTCGGGGGTGTTCCGACAAACCCAAACGATCATGGAAGCGATGCACAATATCCAGACCAAAGGAATGGAATGTGCCCAACCACAGGGCTGCAACGGCATCAGGGAACTTGCCAGCGATGCGTTCGCGTAGCTCTCCTGCGGCCTTGTTGGAAAAGGTCAGTACAAGGATGGCTCCAGGATCGACCCCCTCTTCTAACAAAGACTCAATGCGATGCACCAGGGTACGGGTTTTACCGGTACCAGGTCCCGCCTGAAGCTGGAACGCACTGCCTCGGTGCAAAGCAGCGTTGCGTTGTGATTCGTCCAGCCCGATTGGCGGACCAGAGGGCTCTGAATGCGACGGTCTGATGGGCGGCAGCAGCAACGCATCGATTAACTGTTGTTGCACCACGCTCAAAGGGGCTTTCAATCTGTCGGCGATGGCCACGGAAGTCATCTGTTCACCAGCATGCCAGCGCCTTACCAAGCTGCGCGGCAGCAGAAATTCGCGAGCGAAGAGGTCCATAATGATTTCTCGCCGCTCACGGCAGCCATAGTCCACCACCCGCTCTGCGCCCACTGCGGGAGCTTCGGAGGACCGATCAGGCTCAACCCCCTCGATGAGGTTATCCTCCGTAAGGCCTTCGAGCTCCAGGTGACCAATTTCGTGGGCGATGAGAAATGCTTTGTCAAAATCGCTGCCTACGTTTTCATAGAGGATCATTTCAGCTTGGCAGTCGAAGAGGGCTCGTCCTCCATTGAGCTTCGGGTCTCCCTGGGGCACGGCAAAGACGTCTATGCCGCGGCGATCTGCCTCATCCCTGACGAAACGCAACAAGTCGTTTGTATCGCTTCCACGCTTTAATGCTGCCAAGTGCAGGTTTTCGGCCGTTTGTCGAGCCGCTTCGATAGCGTCCATTGTGCTACTAGTCCTTTATTTTTCTCAGGGCAGCCTGTTGTGCTTCGCTCATCTGTGATCGAGCCAGAGCTTCTTCAAAGGAGATTTTGTCACCCGCGCTGGGTTTGCCTGAAGCCTTATATCGCACGCCTTCGGAAATGGTGGGTGGGCCATCTAAGACGCGTTGGAGTCCTTCGACGGAGACGTTCAACAGTTCAGCTAGCGATGCTAGAAACCGCCGGGGGATGGTAGCCACCTGAATTGCGTTGTCACGGAGCAGAGACAGGAATAGGCGATTGACGTTCAGCTCTTCAGCGAGTTCCCGAAAGCGTTGTTTATTGAGACTCGCGAGAGGGTTATCCATCTTGCTGGATGCTCCTGAGGCTGGGTCTTCGGGCCTCAGCATGGACTGAAACTTTGACCAGGCCCGCTTGGCATTATCGTTCGGTGCTGTCTCTATCCCTTTTTTGTCAAAAGCGGGCGCGGTAAACAGCTCAATGGATAGGTCTATGAGCGATTCACGAAACTGAGGATAACGCTTCAAATAGCTCGCCAATGTGTCTGCATTGGGATTAGCTTCCGCTGAAAACGCGTGTAATACGGCACTTTTGGATGCTTGAGGTGTAATTTTCACAGTATGTTCTCCGCCTGCAGCACGGTTCGCAATTTTTCATAGGCACGTTTTAACCGGTTGCGTACGGTCCTGTCCGTGCACGCCAATGCTTTCGCAATGGTCATGACTTCGGGGTCTTGCGACTCGATCTGCATTCCTTGTAATAATAACCCGACTGCACGTCTTTCATCTTCCGGTAGCCCGTTAATCGCGTCCATCAGGCGCAACCGGAAAGTTGCATTGTCTAATCTCGACGGATTCGGGTTAATGAAGTCGGCAGCGGCGATGTCGACTTCTGGGCTGATTTCGTCTCCATCGTCGCCTTCGTGCGTTAGGGAGGCGGAGTTGATCAAGGGGTCCGTTTCTCGAGCAGGCCCGTGTTTTCTCAGAACATCTATACGCAGTTTGGCCAGTGCGTCGTTAAAATTAATCTCCCAATAGTACATTTTGTCCTCTTGGGATTCCCGAGCCTGCGCAATCATCTCTACCACCTGCTCGGCGATTTCTTCGCGAATGGCGATGGCGTGATCAAGCCATGCCTCGGAGACTGTTTTCCGCAACGCCGCTTCTAGCCTGCTATAGAAAGAAATGAAGATCGGCTCTAGATGCTTTTCAGCTAGCCCGATCTCGCTGTGTCGAAGGTAGTAGATAAAAACCTCAAAGGGCACTACTTGTTGGGTGCATCTTAGACGGTCAACCAATTGATCAGGCGGAAGGCCATCGAGCTCGTTAAGAACCCGTTCGATCTCAAGGCGCCGGTAGTAGGTCACGCCTTCTTTTGTGGTTTTCTTAAGCGGAATTACCATCCCTGATTCACTTCTTTTTCAGTCGCGAGTCAGCGACTCGATTACATTTGTTGCCTGTCGTAACATTACCCAATCACTATACGCATAGATCAAACCTTATGTCTTTTCGCTTTTTACACGAAAGGGTTCTACCCCGTTGTTGGGATATCCAGCAGGGAGTATCTTGTAGGGTCGATCGACTGAAAGTTGAAATGGGGATCGCTGGCTCCATACTCAAGCCTGATAAGTTGGCGCGAGATGTTGAGAAATGCTTGAAATCATACTGCCAGTCTGTGCGGTTCCAATGCTTTCAATAAGTTTGGCGTACAGGCTTCATTTCAAGTTGGTTCACGGTGTACAAGGACTCTTATGGCTGTGTTTGGCGAGATTAATTCCTTCTTGGATTTCTGTGGGAGAGTTAAAAAGTGGTTTGGTAAAAACAAAACACCTGCCACCAATGACAATCCAGCGAAGAGATTTCTTAAGTTGTTTGAAGCTCACGGAATACACCGAAACCAGATTCCTCGATACGTTAGTCAAAAGCTTTCCCTGACAGATGTTCAAGATGATAAAAGCCTTTTGAAAAAACTCGATCAGAAAATTATTGATGATGCGGCTGACCTTTTTGCGGTCAACCGGGAATGGTTGGAATGTGCAAGTCCAGACATCTACATCACTCATGATTTTTACAAAAAACCTAAGAAATTCCTGGCTTTCATAGAAGTGCTTCTTTCAAAGGGCTCGGATCTTGACGGAGTTGTTTACACATCAGCGACCGAAAAATCACCTCAACGCGAAGATACGTTTATTCTACTAGAGGAGGATTTCTCTATTGGTGAAGACCAAGTCCTAACCCGCTACCATATTTGCAACAACTGGCATTTTAACTATGGAAAGTCCCGTGCTTATCTAACCGCCTGTGTTGCTGCAGCTTGGAAAAAGGACGTCTTTCTCCATGGGAGAAAGGTGCCTCATGAGTTCATTGCCAAGTATGCAGAAGGTCAAAGTCTTTTGAGTGAAGATATACGAGATCATTCGCCTGGCCAGCATTGGCATCCCGAAGATATGGCGTTGGACCCTGATAAATTTCTTGCTGGGTTCCGAGAAGGTCATAATAAGGTTTCTGCACTCGAGACCATAATTAGAGTTCAAAGTGATGACGAGCAATTCACGTTGAACGAGATGTATAGCGTATTGCGGGGCGTGCCATTTTCGGAAAAGCTGAAATCGCTTGAACAGAGCGAGGAGTAGCCAGTTGTACCCTGGCTCTGCGGCACCCCCCCCATATAGGTTGGCGCAGACTTATATTCAGCCAAGGGCGTTGATTGGCCACGCTCAAACAATTCCTTCGACCTCGATCCCATTCTTAGCCAGCCAGCTCTTCCTCCGCTCATAATCCGACATGGCCCGCTCCAACCACTTCCAGAACTGGGGCGTGTGATGTGGTTCGTGGAGATGCGTGAGTTCATGCACCACCACATACTCCAGTCGTCTGACCGGGGAACAGTCCGCCTCAGCCCCTTTTTGTTTTTTAGCTCTCCTTTAAAAATTTTGGAAGATACTCGGCGATGCAGTACATTACAGTACATTTGCAGCCACCCGAGAAGAATTCTGATGGCCACCACCAAGACCGCAACTGTAACCTTCCGTATCAATCCAGCCGTGAAAGAAGCGCTCCGCACGGCAGCTGCCCGCGAGCACCGTTCCATCGCCAACATGGTGGAGGTCTTAATTCGGGATTATTGCGGGCAGAGCGGTATCGCAATCCCCGAGCACGGTGAACTTCACGACAAGCATAAAAGCGACTAGCCGGACATGGGTCACGTATGAATCAGACTACACATACCACTATCGTCAACTTCATTTGGGGCATTGCCGACGATGTGCTGCGCGATGTATACGTCCGTGGGAAGTACCGCGACGTAATCCTGCCCATGACGGTAATTCGTCGCCTGGACAGCGTGCTTGAGTCCACGAAGGAATCTGTTTTGGCAATGAAAAAGCAGCTCGACGAGGCCGGCGTTGCCAATCAACACGCAGCACTTTGCCAGGCTTCGGGCGAGGCATTTTACAATGTCTCGCCCTTTAGGCTGCGTGATTTGAAAAACAGGGCCAAACAGCAACAGCTCAAGGCAGATTTTGAAGCGTACCTGGACGGCTTCTCGCCGAATGTTCAGGAGATCCTCGACAAGTTCAAGTTCCGGAATCAGATTCCAACGTTGATCGAGGCGGACATACTTGGCCATCTGATCGAAAAGTTCCTGGACGCCCGTATAAATCTTAGCCCGAAACCAGTCCAAGATAAGGAAGGTAACGAGTTGCTGCCCGGGCTCGACAATCATTCCATGGGCACCATCTTCGAGGAATTAATACGGCGCTTCAACGAGGAGAATAACGAGGAGGCCGGTGAGCACTTCACGCCCCGCGATGTTGTCACCCTCATGTCCGATCTGATTTTTCTACCCATTGTTGATGACATCGAGTCAGGCACCTATCTGGTCTACGACGGAGCCTGTGGCACGGGCGGCATGTTAACCGTGGCTGAGGAGCGGCTTGCGGAGCTGGCGCGAAACCACGGCAAGGATGTCTCCATCCACTTGTTTGGCCAAGAGGTACAGCCGGAAACCTATGCCATATCCAAGGCTGACTTGCTGCTCAAGGGCGAAGGTGCAGAAGCGGAAAATATGAAATACGGCTCGACGCTGTCCAGCGATGCGTTTCCATCGCAGGAATTTGACTTCATGCTTTCCAATCCGCCCTACGGCAAAAGCTGGAAGACGGATTTGGAGCGCCTGGGCGGTAAGAGCGATATCAGGGACCCGCGCTTTGTTACACAGCACAGCGGCGATCCAGAATTTAAAATGATCACCCGTTCCTCAGACGGGCAGCTTATGTTCCTGGTCAACAAGCTCACCAAGATGAAGCATGACACCCGCCTGGGCAGCCGCATAGCCCTTGTGCATAACGGCTCTTCGCTATTCACAGGCGACGCCGGACAGGGAGAGAGCAACATTCGCCGATGGGTCATTGAGAATGACTGGCTGGAAGCCATCATCGCCCTACCGGAGAACATGTTTTATAACACCGGTATAGCCACTTACATCTGGGTGCTGACCAATCGTAAGAGTGAGTCGCGCAAGGGCAAGATCCAGCTGATTAACGCTACTGGTTGGTATGAACCGCTGCAACGCAATTTGGGCAAGAAGAACTGCCGTTTTACCGAGAAACAGATTCGCACCATTTGTGATCTGGTCCTTGATCCGGTCGAGACGGAGAACTCGAAGGTTTTTGACAACGAAGCCTTTGGCTATTGGAAGGTTATGGTGGACCGCCCCCTGCGTCTCGCGGTTGATCTGAGCCCGGCCCGACTCGACCAATTCGAGGAGGCCGTCGGGAAAGTGGGTGAAGTCGCGCTCTCCCGTTTGGCACGTCGTCTGGCGGAGACTCTGGGCCCAGGCCCACATCGAAACTTTAACGCCTTCACTGCCGCTTGTACGCATGAGGCCGAGCAGCAGGGCGTCAAACTTATAGCCAAGCGCAAGAAACTCTTGCAGAGTGAACTATGTGACACTGACGAGGAGGCGGCGCCAGTCATCAAGAAGGTGCACAAGAAAGGCGCTGAGCCCAATCCACTCCATGGCCTCTACGAGTCAGAAGTGGACGGTAAGCCCCGTGTGGTCGAATACGAGCCAGATATTGACCTGCGCGACAGTGAAAAGGTGCCCCTTCTGGAAGAGGGCGGTATCGAGGCCTTCGTTCGGCGTGAAGTCTTGCCCTATACCCCCGATGCTTGGATCGACATATCGAAAACCCAGATCGGCTACGAAATCTCCTTTACCCGGCATTTTTACAAGCCGGCGCCCATGCGCACCCTGACGAAGATCAAGGCCGACATCTATGCGCTCGAAGAGGAAACCGAAGGGTTGTTGGAGCAGATCGTGGGCGAGGCTGAACGATGAGGGAGATACGCGGCGACGCCAAGAATATTCGTTCCCTGCTGAGTGGGGCTAAGTACGCAATTGACTACTATCAGCGAGAGTACCGGTGGGCGCGAAAACAGATTGCCGAGTTGATCGATGATCTAGCGGAGAAGTTCGGCGAAAGCCATGAG
This sequence comes from Marinobacteraceae bacterium S3BR75-40.1, assembly GCA_042862465.1. Taxonomy (GTDB): domain Bacteria; phylum Pseudomonadota; class Gammaproteobacteria; order Pseudomonadales; family Oleiphilaceae; genus JASTVH01. Next base: position 257,766 of record JASTVH010000006.1, read on the forward strand.
GGTGGCAATGAGCGCTCGGATGTCGAAGGCTACGGCCACTATTTTCTCGGCTCGATTATCATCAGCGACAAGGACGGCCACAAATACATCATCGACGGGCAACAGCGGCTGACTTCGCTCACGCTGCTGCTGATCTATATCCATCGCCAGTTGGACGACGACGAGCAGAAGGGGCAACTGACCGAGCTAATCTTCTCCCAGAAATTTGGCAAGCGATCATTCAACTTGGATGTACCGGAACGTGCTGCCTGTATGGAAGCCCTGTTCACCGGTCAACCTTTAGACGAGAACGGCCACCCGGAGTCCGTTCGTAACATCCTGCGCCGTTTTCAGGATATTGAGGAATATTTCCCCGAGGAACTGTCCGGTCCAACCCTGCCGTTTTTCGCAGATTGGTTGATAGAGAATGTACACCTGGTCGAGATTACGGCCTATTCCGACAGCGACGCCTACACGATCTTTGAAACCATGAATGATCGCGGCTTGTCGCTGACGCCGACCGACATGCTCAAGGGCTACCTGCTAGCCAACATTACGGATACGAACGCACGAACCCAGTCGAGCAAGATCTGGCGCAACCAGATCTCCAGGCTCCAGGACATCGGCAAAGAGGAAGATGCCGACGCTATCAAGGCCTGGTTGCGGAGCCAGCACGCTCAGACCATCCGCGAACGCAAGCGTGACGCCCTGCCAAGGGACTTCGACCTGATCGGCACCGAGTTCCATCGCTGGGTGCGCGATCACGAACAGGATCTGGGGCTGAGGGCTTCAACCGATTTTGCCCGTTTCATCGATCAGGATTTTGCTTTCTATGCGCGCTGGTATGGCAAGATCCGAAATGCGGCCGAGAACCTGATTCCGGGCATGGAAGCAGTGTTCTACAATGCTCAGAACAATTTCACCCTGCAATATCCGGTGCTACTAGCCGCGCTCAGTCGTAGCGATTCCGAGGAAGACATTCTGCGCAAGGTCCGCATCACCGCTGGATATCTTGATGTCGTGATCGCCCGCCGTATCTGGAACTGGAAAGCCACCGCCTATTCCAACATGCAGTACAACATGTTTTTGGTTATCAAGGATATCCGGGGCAAGAAACCAACCGAGCTAGCGGATACTTTGGTGGGCCGGCTGGCAGAGGATGAAGATAGCTTCATCGGCAACGATCGTTTTCACCTTCACGGCATGAACGGCAAGCCCATACACCGCTTGTTGGCGCGCATGACCGACTACATCGAAACTCGTTCTGGGCGCAGTTCACGCTATGCCGAATACATGACCCGTAGCGGAAAGAACGGCTACGAGGTCGAACATATTTGGGCCAATCACTTCGAACGCCACGATGACGAGTTTGGCCACCCGACGGACTTTGCGGAGTATCGCAACCGCATCGGTGGACTTCTGTTACTCCCCAAGAGCTTTAATGCCAGTTACGGTGATCTGCCATATGAGCAGAAGCGTGAGCACTACCTTAAGCAGAATCTGTTGGCACAGAGCCTGCACGAGCTGGCTTACCAGAACGATCCCGGCTTTAAGCGTTTTCTGAAAGAGTCTGGGCTCGATTTCCACCCTCACCCCGAGTTTAAAAGGGCCGATCTCGACGCCCGCCAGGCTCTTTATGGGCAGATCGCTGAGCAGGTGTGGAGCCCCGAGAGTCTGCTGCGGGAGGTGCGATGATGAATTTGGCGCCGTACTCGAAATATAAGGATTCTGGCCAACCCTTTATGGGGCTGGTCCCCGCGCATTGGAACGTGTTTAGGAACGGCCGTCTATTCTCGCAACGAACTGAGACGGGTTTTGGAGAGCTTCCTATTCTCGAGGTTTCGTTGAGAACCGGGGTGCGAGTCCGGGACATGGACGACCCTAAGCGCAAGCAGGTGATGTCGGACCGTGAACAATATAAACGCGCGCTTCGAGGGGATATTGCTTACAACATGATGCGCATGTGGCAGGGCGCCGTTGGCATCGTGCCGGTGGACGGGCTGGTGAGTCCGGCGTACGTGGTCGCCCGGCCATTTTCGGGAGTGAATAGTTGTTACTACGCTTACCTCTTCCGAACTCCGGCATATATGGGGGCTGTTGATACCTACTCACGAGGGATCGTAAAAGATCGTAACCGGCTTTACTGGCAGGATTTCAAGCGCATGCCCTCGGTAGTACCGCCGATTGAAGAGCAAGAGCAGATGGTCCGTTTTCTTGGAGGAGTTGAGCGCAAGATCCAGCGGTTCATACGTAATAAACGCTGTTTAATCGAGCTGCTTAGAGAGCAGAAGCAGAACACCATTAACCAGGCAGTGACCCGGGGAGTGGACCCGAACGTCGAATTGAAACCTAGCGGAATAAAATGGATCGGGGATATTCCGTCGCATTGGGAAGTCACAAAGCTTAAACGCATAGTCCGCTTCAGCCCCTCGAAATCCGAAGCAGGCGCCAGCAAGCGAGATGAAAGGCACGTGGTTTTCCTTCCTATGGAGCGAGTCTCTGTTGATGGAGACGTGGATTGCTCTGAAAGGCGTTCGATATCAGAAGTTTGGGATGGCTTTACTTATTTTAGACGCGGGGATGTGGTGCTCGCGAAGATTACTCCCTGCTTTGAAAATGGGAAAGGGGCGTTCCTAAAAGGCCTGGAGAGTGACTTCGGGTTTGGCACCACTGAATTCATTGTTCTTCGCCCGTCGAAAGCAATAGATGGCGCCTTTCTTCGGTTTCTTACATCGACAAAGCAATTCTTGTCGTTAGGCAAGCAATACATGGTAGGAGCGGCTGGGCAGCAGCGGATTCCGTCGGATTTCGTGAGGGAGTACCCTATGGGTTTGCCACCGATTCCCGAGCAAAAAGAGATTCTCGAATATATCCACGAGAAATCAGCAGAGATCGATCAGGCTATCAGCCGTGCGGAGCGAGAGATCGAGCTGATAGGCGAATACCGCACTCGCCTGATATCCGATGTAGTCACTGGCCAGGCGGATGTGCGAGAGCTCGACGTACCGGAAGTGACCGATGAAGAGCTTTCGGGGCTGGATGTTGAGTCTGAGGAAGGTGAGGAGTTGATCGAGGACGAGTCTGCCGAGGTGTTGCAATGACAGTTCCCGCGCAGCCGAAGCTCTATCACATCGTGCATGTAGATCGGCTTGCTTCGATTATTGCCGATGGCTGGCTGTGGTGTGACGCTGAGATCGTTTGGCGCTCACCAGCAGGAACGACTATCGGTATGAACGGGATTAAGGAACGCCGGCTGAAGGAGCTGACGCTGAGCAGTTATCCTGAATTGCATGTTGGGGATTGTGTTCCGTTCTACTTCTGTCCGCGCTCGATCATGCTGTACCTGATTTATCAGGCGAATCACCCGGAATTGGTGTATCGCGGAGGGCAGGGGCCGATTGTTCATCTAGAATGTGATCTAAACGCAACGGTAGCATGGGCCACCCAGCACGGCCGTCGCTGGGCGTTCACTCTATCGAATGCTGGAGCGCGCTATTTCGAAGACCGCTGTGATTTGGCGCACCTAAATGAAATAGATTGGATGGCTGTGCAAGCCAGGCAGTGGCAATCCTGTAAGGAAGGAAAACAGGCGGAGTTTCTTATCGAGCATTGTTTCCCCTGGCAATTGGTGGAGCGGATCGGCGTGCAGTCTCGGACCGTTTATCAGCAGGCAGTGAATGCCTTGCCAGTGGGCGGGCATCATCCTTCTGTGGAAATAAAGCCAGAATGGTATTACTGACGGGGCACTAAAATGATCGAATATAAAAGTGGTGACATTCTGCGCGAAGACGCCGAAGCCCTCGTTAATACAGTCAACTGTGTCGGAGTGATGGGGCGTGGTATTGCGCTTCAATTCAAGAAGGCGTTCCCTCAGAACTTCAGAGCCTACGCTGCCGCCTGCAAGAACGAGGAGGTTCAGCCGGGCCACATGTTCGTCTTCGACACTGATCAATTGACTAATCCTCGCTACATCATCAACTTCCCTACCAAGCGGCACTGGCGTGGAAAGAGCCGAATGGAAGATATCGAGGCTGGTCTCAACGATCTGGTGGCAATACTCCGACAATATGATATCCGCTCCATTGCCATTCCCCCGTTGGGCAGCGGCTTGGGCGGATTGGAATGGCCTGAGGTGAAGGCGCGGATTGAGGAGCATCTGGCCCCTCTGGACGATGTGCAGGTGCTGGTCTACGAGCCAAAAGGTGCACCGACTTCCGACAAAATGGCGCACAACCGCCAGGTACCGAAGATGACCGCTGGGCGCGCGGCCCTAGTCGAGCTTATGGATCGCTACCTCCGTGGGCTGCTCGACCCTTTCGTGAGCCTGCTTGAGTTGCACAAGCTTATGTATTTTATGCAGGAGGCTGGTGAGCCGCTGCGACTGAAATACCGAAAAGCTGCCTACGGCCCCTACGCCGAGAATCTGCGCCATGTGCTCAATGCGATTGAGGGCCATATGGTTTCCGGTTATGCCGATGGTGGCGACGTCCCAGATAAGCCTCTTAAGCTGGTGCCGGGCGCGATGCGGGAAGCTAGCACCTTTCTTGAGGCGCACTCCGACACGTTGGCGCGTTTTGATCGAGTATCAGCGCTTGTTGAGGGCTTTGAGTCACCCTTTGGCCTCGAGTTGTTGTCCACAATCTACTGGGTGATGAAGAACGAAGCGCCACAGTCGGTGGATGACGTGGTGGAGCACACCTACGCCTGGACTGAGCGCAAGCGTCAGTTTAGCCCACGCCAGATTCGATTGGCAGTTGATGTTCTGGTTGATCGGGGGTGGGTAAAGAAGCCTGAAACTTGGGGGCATGCATGAAGCAGACGGATACGAGCGAAAAGGGGCTGGAATCCCTTATTGTCGCCTCATTGGTGAATGAGGCGGGATATGATCAGGGCGATCCGTCCGATTATGACCGTGAGCACGCCGTTGACCTAGCCAAATTGCGGGAATTTATCACCGAGACTCAGCCTGAAGTGGTAGAAAGTCTCGGTATCGAGGACGAAGGCCCCAAGCGTAATCAATTCTTGCACCGCCTGCAGGGCGAAATTGCCAAGCGCGGTGTGGTTGAGGTGCTGCGCTCTGGCATCAAACACGGTCCTGCTCATGTCGATCTTTTCTATGCAAGCCCGACGCCAGGTAACAAGCTTGCGGCAGAGAAATTTGCGGCCAATATCTTTAGTGTCACGCGTCAGCTCCGTTACAGCCGTGATGGTAGTGCGCTTTCACTTGATATGGCGATATTCATCAACGGCCTGCCAATTGCGACCTTCGAGCTCAAAAACAAGCTCACCAAGCAGACAGTCGATGACGCCATACAGCAATACCAGCGAGACAGAGATCCGAAGGAACTGCTGTTCCAGTTTGGTCGTTGTGTGGTGCATTTTGCTGTGGATGACCACGAAGTACGCATGTGCTCCCACCTTAAGGGCAAGAATTCGTGGTTTTTGCCGTTCAACAAGGGTCACAACGATGGTGCTGGCAATCCGCCGAATCCTGCGGGGCTGGCCACCGATTACTTGTGGAAGAAGGCGCTTACCAAGGCATCACTGACCGATATCCTGGAAAACTACGCGCAGGTTGTTGAGGAAAAGGACGAAAAGACCGGTAAGAAGCGGTACAAGCAGATTTTTCCCCGTTATCACCAGTTGACGGTAGTGCGTGAGCTTCTGACGGATGTGCGCTCTGTAGGGGTAGGCAAGCGTTATTTGGTGCAGCATTCGGCGGGCAGCGGCAAGAGTAACTCCATTGCCTGGTTAGCGCATCAGCTTGTTGGGCTGGAGAAGGACCGGCAGGCCCTGTTCGACTCGGTCATTGTGGTGACCGACCGGCGCGTGCTGGATAAGCAGATTAGGGACACCATCAAGCAGTTCGCCCAGGTCTCTGCAACGGTAGGTCATGCGGAGCGCTCAGGTGACTTGCGTGCTTTCCTGTACGGCGGTAAAAAAATCATTATCACCACGGTACAGAAATTTCCCTTCATTCTCGACGAGATCGGCGACGAACATCGCCAGCGTAAATTCGCCATCATTATTGATGAAGCGCATTCCAGCCAGGGTGGCAAGACTAGCTCCACAATGAACCAGATACTTGAACAGCGTCCAGAAGAGGAGGAAGAAGAGACGCTTGAGGACAGGATCAACCAGATCATGGAAGGTCGCAAGATGGTGTCCAATGCCAGTTATTTTGCTTTCACAGCCACGCCGAAGAACAAGACCTTGGAGATTTTTGGAGAGGCCGAGCCACAGCCTGACGGGACGGTAAAACATCATCCTTTCCATAGCTACACCATGAAGCAGGCTATTCAGGAGGGCTTCATTCTGGATGTGCTCAGGAATTACACGCCGGTGGAAAGCTATTACCGTCTAGCTAAGACTGTGGAGGATGATCCCGAATTTGATGCTAATCGGGCGCAGAAAAAGCTTAGGCGCTATGTCGAATCACATCACCATGCCATTCGCGAGAAGGCGGAGATTATGGTGGATCATTTCCATGAGCAGGTGATTGGCCACCGCAAGATTGGCGGCAAGGCTCGGGCGATGGTGATTACGAATGGAATCGAGCGGGCCATCCAGTACTTCCATGCATTTCGGGACTATCTTAAGGATCGCAAGAGTCCTTATGACGCCATCGTCGCGTTCTCGGGCGAGCAGGAGTATGGGGGCAAAAAGGTGACCGAAGCCAGCCTGAACGGATTCCCCAGTAGCCAGATTCCGGACAAAGTGCAGCAGGACCCCTACCGTTTTCTAATTGTTGCGGATAAATATCAGACAGGGTACGACGAACCATTGTTGCACACGATGTATGTGGACAAGGCGCTGTCCAACATCAAGGCAGTGCAGACTCTATCGAGGCTCAATCGTGCTCATCCACAGAAACACGATACCTTTGTCCTGGATTTCTATAACGACTCGGAAACCATTCAGAGATCATTCGAGTCCTATTACCGCACCACCCTCCTCAGTGACGAGACGGACCCCAACAAACTGCATGATCTGAAGGGGGATTTGGACGGCTACCAAATCTATTCACAGGAACAAATTGACGATTTGGTTGGGCATTACCTGAACGGAGCGGATCGGGACAAGCTTGATCCGATCTTGGACGCATGCGTGGCCACCTATAACGCCGACCTCGACGAAGACGGTCAGGTGGACTTCAAAGGCAAGGCGAAGGCTTTTGCACGCACCTATGGCTTTCTGGCCTCGATTCTGCCTTATTCCAATGCCGACTGGGAGAAGCTGTCAATTTTTCTGAACTTCCTGATTCCTAAGCTGCCGGCGCCAGTCGAAGAGGATCTTTCCAGGGGGATTCTGGATGCCATTGACATGGATAGCTACCGCGTTGAAGTGAAATCTAGTACTAACATTGGTTTGGCTGATCAGGATGTGGAGGTCGGCCCTGTGCCCACTGCCGGGGGTGGTCGGAAGCCGGAGCCTGAGCTTGACCAACTGAGCAATATCATCAAAACGTTTAACGATCAGTTTGGCAATATCGACTGGAAAGATGCTGACAAAATCCGGCAGGTCATTGCAGAGGAGATCCCGGCAAAGGTTCGTGCGGATGTGGCCTATCAAAATGCCATGAAGAACAACGACAAAAAGACTGCTAGGATTGAACATGATGCGGCTCTTCAAAGAGTTATGGTAGATTTGTTAACGGATCACACCGAACTTTTCAAACAGTTCAGCGATAATCCCTCATTCAAGAAATGGCTGGCCGATACGATATTTGGTGCGACTTATCAGGAAACAACCTGACCAGAAAAGCTATATTGAGGTGGTGGCCAAAGAGAACCATTGAATTCATGGCCGCGTTTTTGGATGCCTGTATATTTGAGTTTGTAGCTTCGTTTCCACTGATCCTAACGGTGAGTCAAGGGGCTTATTCATTTAGCCCTCTCCGCCGGCCTAATACGGCTGATTACCCGTGGCCATCGGCGTATTTGCTCACCCGAAAGGCCTGCGTCATCACAAGCCTGATGATCCAAACGTTAGGTTCCATGAGGCTATCGAGGGCATCAAGCGAGATTTTCATCAGCAGCGGACTGGAAACGCTGGAATCCAGCTGCATGCGTCCCTGATCTGATGGAAACCTACCCTCACCAGCTGGCGAGCCGATGGAAAGATGTTGTGGACCAAGCGTTGACCCAGAAGCTGATGGTAATCTGGAATATCCCCTTCCGCGAAGAGGATGATCGGTATTCGGAGAAGCTTGTCGCCAGGGTGTCTGGTCTCTAGAGGCGTATTAAATCCCCAGATTGCTCGGGGAAGCCCTGTGGCTTCCTCTCGTAGTTACCCTTGCACCTCGATTCTAATGAGTCGCGCCAATTTGCCTGCATGTTATTGGGCTCAGGCGTTTTGGTGAGTTGAGTTAAAACCTCAGTTCATCATCCGGGTTGATTCCCAGCTTTTGACAGATTTCAACGCACCGATTGAAAAATGCTGGGAGTGAGTTGTGGTAGCCTAAAATGTATCCAATGTAATCCCTTTTCTGCCAACTGCTTGGGCGAGCTAGGTCCAGGTCTTGAGAGATAACCCTAATTGAGCCGGCTTCAAAAAGCCTTGTCTCGAGGGCCCCCGAAACGGTCATCGCTTCTAGTTGTTTTAACTCTTCAATGCTAAGCCCCTCCAGGAACGATCGGAGAGGGGCCTTTAACTCTTCAGATTTTCGGCGAGAGTCAGTGTTAGTCAGTGTGCTCTCGATCTTGGGCCGAGCTACACCTGCACGAGCTTGGTCTTGTAAGGAAGCTTGGACAATATCAGAAACTCTTTTTGCGAGGGTAGTAGCGGACATGGTTCACTTTAATTGCTCGGTTTTGGGCGGCCCTCTATTGTATCTTTGGCGTTCAGATAGAGGATGGAATGCAGCCATCCTAATACGCATAATCCAGTAGAGCCAGTCCTGCTAGCACGGGCCTTTGGGTTGGCAATTTTTCGTGGGAGTGGGTGAGCCTTCGAGCGTACAGAAAGTTGAGGTACATGCGACTGTTGCTTGGGCGGTGGCCCTTTTTTTGTCTGTGCAGAGCCACCGCCGTCCATGGTGTTTTTAGAAAAAATTAACGGCCAAAGCGTCCAGGTGGGCCATGTATCATGTCGCGCTCAACTTGCTTTTCCAGCAGCCATTCGTGCACCTCGGAATCAATCCAGCCGACGGCCCTGCCGCCAAGGTATATAGGCCGTGGAAACGTGCCCGCATCAACATATTTGCATAGTGTGGACCTGGCCAGTCCGGTTTTATCTTGCACTTCCGCCAGTCTGAGCACTTTCATACATCTTCCTCCTTCAATTGCCCAGAGTATTTGTCGGAGAGTTTAAACAGTTATGCCGGGCGTCGGCTCAGTGTCCACATTACGCTGGGCGTTATCGACGTTGAATCAGAGATCAGTATCGCCGTAATTGAAAGGCGTGTTCTGATACAGGCGAGGCCGCCCACGACGCGGTCCGTCATGACTGCTCGGTTTATGGCTAGTCTGAAAGGTCCTGTCTTTAACCAACATGGCTGCGTACTCGTCGACCTTTGTCAGATACTTCGCTATCTCGAAAAGCCCACGCTTTTTCTGGAATTCGTGGTAGTCAATACATCCCATTGCGTTGTAGTGGTAGCGGCGCTCAGCATCGAGATTGCAGTTGTAGTAAAGGCCTTGATTACCGGTGATGGTTTGTTGCCATAGCTCCCCGATGAGACGGGCTTGAGTAATGTCTTCCTGGCACTGATGACCGTCGAAGAAAAACATGAAGTGGTAATGAAAGCCTTTCTTGGGTTGCCACTCCAGTTTCCAGGCGTAGCCCAAAAGATGCGTGAACAGTGGATCGGTGTTAAAGACCTGGCAAAGTTGCTCTCTGTGGTAACGGGCCGTCTCGTAGTCGATGTAGGGGCTGTCAGATTCGCTGTAGCCGAGGTCTACCCGAACCACCATCAGGCGGCTATTGCAATCAAAGAGGGCTTCCATCACCTCACACAGGCGCTTGTAATTGTTGCGGCTGTTGCGCCGGTTACGATAACACTCGGAGGTGAATTCCGGTTGCTGCTGGCTCTGATACCAAGCGTCCAGTCGGAAATTGAGATCCAAGACCACCTGCTCTGCAATTTCACGGCTCAGCACAGGTGGTTGATAGAACCCCGCTTCGTGAAGATACGGACACTGACCAAAAGCCCATAGGAAACGTGTAGCGTAGGGACTGGGTCGATAATACCGACCAATATTTTCCTCATGAAACATCTCCACTAACACGGTGAAGACAGCAGCCAGCGTCTCTAACAGCGGATCTGGGGCCAATACAATCGTCTCTGCACCGAAGGCCTCTGGCTGAATCAGTCGCTGGTGATCAAGGAAATGGCGCGCATTGGCCATAGCTTTTAGCTGTTGGTCAACCCAAACCAGATCGTGTCGCCAGTGGTAATCTGAGGGCATTGTGATTGGCTGACCTATCGGATTGGTCATGATTTCACCGCCGTGTAATCCGCCCAACCAATCCATCATCTCTTCGTCGGTCGGGGTAGCGTGGTATGTGTAATGGTCCATTGCTATTCTCCAGGTTAGATGGTCTGAGCGTTGCGCTCGTACCATTACCCCGGCCTGTAAAAAGTGATCTGTCCTCCTGAACGTAATTCGGTTAAGCCCCTTTTGATGCTCGTTTGAGTTGCTGGATGTGGCTCATTGCCAATGCATTGTTTTAAGGTGATTCTCTCAATATCTCGGTAATCACTCCCAGTACCGCAATGGGCTTTCACTGTGTGAGCCCATCTCCTCTTTGCTACTGTACCCACTGATAAGGCGTACTGCTGTTAGCCAATAACATAGAAACCCAAAAGCGGATGGGGCACTCTGCTAGGACAGTCGGGAATGCTGGATGCTGCATGTGAGGCAAAACTGGAGGATAGATCGATTGTTTGCAAAAAGAATTAGTGTCGGTAGCGGGTCTAGCCAGAGGCGTTATTGAGAACGGTATATTGAGGTTGGGTCAGGCAGCTTCGGAAAACGTTTCAGATTCCTTGAGGGACTCGTCGCTGCTGTCCTCGGTACAGGAAGCCAGCCAATACTCGATTTCGGCTCGCAGCCAGCCCACCGAAGCACCTACCAGCGATACGGGAAGCGGAAAATTTCTTTCGTGAATGTATTTGTAAACCGTTGCCCGGGCGAGGCCTGTTAGCTCCATAACTTGCTTGATACGGAGGACCCGAAGGCCCGTTTGGCCTTCGCCTTCTTTTCCAATAATGACGGCCCATGGCGTAGTGTGTTCTGCGTTTCCGGCGACAGAATCACGCTCGCGAATGCGTTCAACAATCCATCGGTCTATTCGATCTGCTCTCCAGCCAACTGACATGCCACCAAGAGTTATGGGGTGGGGAAACAGGCCCTGGCCTGAAAACTTGTATATTGATGAGCGGCCGAGGCCTGTTGTGTGAATGACGTCCCTGAGCCGTAAAATTTGCATGTTGGATCTCCTGACCTATTGGTTCAGAAGATCGGTTGGCCGTGTACGAAATGATCAGTTATGTCGAAATGCTATCCGGATCAGCTTGGTCTTAGTTTACTCGGGGAAACGTCCCTTCCACGCACGCTGATCTCGCCTGTGAAGTCTGCGATAGACTTCTCGGTGGCGGATTCACTTCTTCGTTTTAGGTAGACTGGCAAGTATCGGGCAAGCCAATGGAGGGGTGGCTAGCCCTGTCATTGCCAGCGTGTTGTGCTTGAGCGCATAGACATCTGAAATGCTGTCAACAGTTATCTTTCCCCGCTTTGGGTCAAATCCAAGGGCCAGTACAAATTCATTTTTTTGATTCAATTGGGTTCCACTGCCTGCCGTTATTTCGAGCGCGAAGAGCCCCCTTTCGCCTTTGTGTGGGATGGGCAGAATTTGGAAATGGTAGTTCTCGGCGTCATTGGGTAGGGCTTCCGAATCCGTGAGAGCTTTCTTTGCCCCAAGGGCGATATCGCGCACGGCAGTGCTTAAGCTCATTTCGATTAACGGAATTATTGCTAGCTCGGGCTGTTTGCTACGAACTGCTTTTTTTCGTCTGGAGTTATTGTCGTCATCTACTTCTATGATTGCGCGATAGGCGGATAGCCACCCTCCACGAATTTTGTCGCTAATGATTGTGTTTAGCTCCCCGACAGTCAGTTCTGATAGCTCTTTCCAGAGTTCTGATAGTGTTCTTGAGGCAAGGTCGTGGCACAGCCAGTTCAGGAAAATCCAGGCAGAAGAAGCTTGAAAATTTCCTGCTCGGCTCGCCAGCTTAAGAAGTTCGTCACCCTGGTCGATTGGTACACGCGAGGTACGCCTTTGCCTTGAAAGGCCTTTGAGTAATTCTCTGTGTTGGAAATGAAAGTAGTTGAGGTACTCATCTGGGATGGACGGGACCGACTGCCCGAAAATCACAATTCCTCCGGATGCAGATTGCTGGTCGAAATCAGGGTGTCTTAAATTCAGTGCGTGAACGCTGTTATATCGCCCAGTCAGGCCCGTTGTGTTTCCCCCGGGGAGCGAGACTCGAACGTAGTGGAATTCCCGGAGCTTCGCCATTTGGTTCTTCACTTGTCGTATCGCCAATCCGGTCCGTTGAGCCAGGTCAGAAAAACCGATACTTCTGATTATTCCTCCCGCATCGGCCTCCTCAAGCAAGGCAATCATCAGAACCCGCTGCGGTATCGTTAACTGGTGCCGCCGTCTACCGATTGACCGTGACTTCAAATTCAGTAACTCGTCGACTCTGCGTTGGTGTAAATGAGGTTGTTCGTTTAGGGCAAAAGAGCATATTTCCGGTTCGTCAATACTGACCTCGTACCGGACCTGATCGAGCTCATTCGGTTTGGTCTCTTTTGCTTCCAGAACGCCCAATGAACGAAGCTCTCTAACGACCTTATAGAATCGTGACTTTGGTAATTCAACCGCTTTAGTAATTTCTGCCACCTGATCCACCCAGGGCATCTGGGTGCCATAGCGTGTGACGAACTTAAGCAGGAAAAACTTTGCGAAAGGTGAGCAAGAAATCAATGAGAATCGTAGCAGCATGGTGAAACCGGTTATATATAGTAGGTACTATATACTGTACTCGTGAAACATAACGATTGCACAACGTTTGGTTTATGGTAATTTGTTATATGAGTGCCAAAAACGTAAATGAGTAGCGCTTACAAATGAGATGGTGTGCTAATTGATTTCAAAGATTGAGAAGTGGGCTGACCGTCTTCAGAAGGAAGATCTCGTGGACTTCGCGATCGAACACCTGCAGAAGAACAATGTGGCTCTTCCAGCTGACAACCGTAGAAGGTCCGCAGCAAGAATGCCGCGACGGGAGCAGCTGGTAGAAATGGCCCTGGGGTTGCAAGGGTCTGACGCTGGCAAGCTACGTTACCGATTGCTCCTGGAGTCAGTGAGGCAGGAGCGTGCAAGGAGGGTCCGAGAAAAGGAGAAGAGGCTAATCAAGCGCCTGGACCTTAGAGAGTCCATCTGCAACAAGTTGGCGGCAATGTCTCAAGCAAGTCGGTTGCGTGAATCGACATTGGTTGAGAATCTGATTACCGATGAAGCTGCAGTAAAAAGGGGAGAGAGCGTTGCCCTGAAGCCGCAGCGTCAAAAGATTAAGGACGATTCCAAGAAATTGAGGGAAAGAGAAGATGAGCTAAAGGCTGACGGTATTGAGCTATCTCGACAGAAGGAAAGCTTCGCAAAGAGGCTGGATCGCCTGGCTGCCTTCGAGAAACTGCTGAATGCGGTTATGGAATGTGCTGTGGATGACCTCGATGTCCGCATCAATGTTGATAAAGGCGACGGAATTGAGAGCTTGATTACCTTTTCGTCTTCGTCGGGTTCACCAGATAGCGTGAAGCCTCTGGCCGATGCGTGGAATGAGGTTCTCGATCAATTTGGCAAGGGAACCCGGCATAGTTGAGGCCTAGAAGGAGCAGATAATCAATCTGACTTCTTGGTCCGGTCTAGAAAGTCAGCCCATTCCTGCATCATAGCCTTCCGATCTTCAAGGCGCGCGGAGCGATTGTAGGCTGCTGCTACCTGATTGCGTTGCTTGTGAGCCAGTTGTAGCTCAATTATCTCAGGTGGCCAGCCAAGTTCATGCAAGAGGGTCGATGCGGTCGCTCGAAACCCATGACCGACCATCGTGGAGCCATCGTACCCCATTGATTTGAGAGCGACGTTAATAGTGTTTTCTGACAATGGCCGTTTCCGTTTGACGGATTCGAATACCAGGCTTTGATGCCCGGTGATGGTCTTGAGCTCTTTTAGTATCTCTATGGCCTGGATCGAAAGGGGCACGATGTGATCTGGCACCTGACCCGCTCTCTTGGCCTTCTGAGTACCCTTCATCCGCTTTCCTGGAACGATCCAAGTAGCTTTGTCCAGATCGATCTCGTTCCACTCCGCGTTTCGCAGTTCGCCCGGTCGAAGGAACAGCATCGGCGCCAGTTTTAAGGCGGCTATGGTGGACGCATGTCCTCCGTAGGCATCGATTGCCTTGAGGAGCTTGCCTAACGCATCCGGGTTGGTAATCGCAGACCTGTGTCGAGTTGGGGTGGTTTTGAGTTGGCCTCTCAGTGTGGCTGTGGGGTCTATCTCGGCACGATCTGCCGCTACTGCGAAACGAAAAATCTCGCCGATGCGTTGCCGGATTCGATGCGCGGTCTCGTGCTTGCCTTGATCTTCAATGGATCTCAGGGCCTCCATGACAGTGACGGCTTTGATTTCTCTGATCGGCAAGTGGCCCAGTTTAGGGAAAGCCCAGGTTTCGAGCCTTCTTTTCGCAACTTCCAGCGTGCTGTCGGCAAGTTCTCCTTTTTTCAGCTTGAGCCAGTCCTCGGCGACAGCCTTGAAGGTATCAGCCTGCTCTTTTGAGGCCGCCTTTTGCTCCTTTTTGACCTGGTTTGGATCTATGCCATCGGCAATCTGCTCCCTGGCCTTGGTGCGACGCTCTCGGGCTAGTTTCAGCGACACCTCAGGGTAAACGCCAAGTGCAAGCGTTTTCTCTTTGCCATCAAATCGGTACTTCATCCTCCAATACCTTCCGGATTGTTGGATGTCCAGATATAGTCCGGCTCCGTCGGAAAGCTTGGTACGTTTACCGAATTTTTCGAACTTTGCCGATTGGATCTTTTTGTCGTTTAGAGGGGTGATGGGCTTTGGCATGCGAAGGTTGTGCTCTTCTTGGGGGTACAAAATCTACTATAGCGGGGTGTATTTCAGTTTGCACCCCAGATGTGCCCCCAAAATCTGTAGACTCAGGCGGAATATTGTAGATCGATAAGGACGCTGATTTTCAGGAAATAGCTTTTAAAACAGTCGGTTGATGGTTTTTGTGGATCAATACGGAAGGGCAACTGGTACCCCCGACAGGAATCGAACCTGTGACCTACGGCTTAGGAGGCCGTCGCTCTATCCTACTGAGCTACGGGGGCAGCTGAGCGGTATGTGGGCCACTCAAGCTGCGGTATGATAGCGGCACAGTATGGCAGGCTCAACCTGGGATGGTGATGTGGCAAGAATAAGGCCCCGTATTTCCGTGGTCATTCCGACGCTTAACGAGGCTTCCGGTATTGCCGAAGTGCTGCGGCCGCTGCAGTCATGGCGGCGGGCCGGGGACGAGATTGTGGTGGCTGATGGGGGCAGTGAGGACGACACGCGGCGCCAGTGTCGTGGGCTGATTGATTGCTGGGTCACTGCGGAACGGGGACGGGCGCGGCAGATGAATGCCGGAGCGGCAAAGGCCCGGGGAGAACTTCTGCTGTTTCTGCATGCCGACACAAGAGTGCCGGGTAGCGCCCGTGCCTGGCTCCTGCGGGCCCTCCATGAGGCGAGAGTCTGGGGGCGCTTTGATGTGAACCTGACTGGGGACCGCCCCGTATTTCGCCTGATCGAAACAATGATCAACGTGCGATCCCGTCTCAGCGGCATTGCCACGGGCGATCAGGCTTTGTTCGTTCGCCGTGATATGTTTGCGGCATTGGGCGGTTTCGCGGACCAGGCACTGATGGAAGACGTGTCGTTTTCGAGCCGGCTCAATCGCATTGCCCGTCCCCTGTGTGTCCCTGAACCCGTGGTCACTGACAGCCGTCGCTGGGAGGAGCAGGGGGTATGGCGTACCGTTTTTCTGATGTGGCGCCTTCGTTTTGACTACTGGCGAGGGATTTCCCCAGAACAGTTGGTCAAAAGGTATTATCCCCACCATGGTTGATTCCCGGCCCGAAGGGCCCCTGCTGATTCAGTTTGCAAAATGGCCGGAGAAGGGGCGAGTCAAGACGCGGCTGGCAGCCTCCATCGGTGATGAAAAAGCGCTGGCGGCGCACATCCGGTTGACCGAGCACGTGCTGGATAATCTGCACGCCACGGGTTTTCCCCTGCAGTTATGGTGGAACAAACCCCCGGGTGCTTCTGCGGCTGCACCAGGGTTGATACAGAAAATCCGCTCCCTGCATCTGGAAGAACAGGTGCAGGTGGGCAGCGATCTGGGCGAACGGATGTCTCATGCTTTGGTTGAAGGGCTGCGCGTTTGCCGGTCGGTGATCATTGTGGGGAGCGACTGTCCGGCTGTGGACGAGGATTACATCCTCCAGGCGATCCAGAGGCTGCAAGGGACGGAAGTTGTACTCGGTCCGGCGGATGATGGTGGCTATATTCTGCTCGGTGCACGGCGGGCGAAGGCGGGCATGTTGAGTGGTGTACGTTGGGGATCGCATCACGCACTCGCGGATACGGAAAAGACTTTGAAGAGGATGAATCTGTCCGTTTCCCGCCTGGAAGCGCGCTGGGACGTGGATGATAACGAGGACTGGGAGCGCTATCTGGCCACCCTGTAGCCAGATCGCTCCCAGTTGGCTCAATCAGCGTCGGCGCTGGAAATAGAGGCTCAGACCCTGGCCCAATAGGCTTCGTACGCCATTGCCAAGATGCTGCGCCCGCAATTGCCCAGATACCGGGCCGGAGTCGAGTTCGTGGCCATCCTCGTCACGGGCCTTGACCAGCTTCCAGTCCACCTCACTGCTGAGGCGGCTTAGCATGACGGAGCGCTGCGTCTGGTCCTCCGGGAAGAACCAGCGGCTGCGGCAACCTGCAGTAGCGTAGAAATCCTCACTCTTGAGCAATTCCTGCCACTGGTTATCGCTGCGATTGTTCAAAACCATTCGGCGCAAGCGGCGAATATTATCCAGCGTTGGAGCCAGTTGATGTCGCTCAATCAACATCTGCATGTGGCGATCCGCCGAGCTGGCGTCCGCATTCCCGGTGTTGATGTGGAGCAGGCCGCCCGGCACCAGGGCCTGATTCACGAACTGGTCGATTGCTATGTCGTGTTGCCGGGTTGAAGGCAAGTGCCCGATTTCCACCATTTGGACCTGGTGGCCATCCCTGATAAACCGTGAAGCCAGGGAATACGGCCAGAAGACCACGTTTTCCAGTCCCAGTTCATTGGCCCGTCGGGACGCATGGGCGATATTAGCCAGTTCCTCATCGACTGCGATCAGCTCAACGTCCGTGAAGTAATGGGCCATTTCAAGGGCGCGCTGGCCGGACTGGGCGCCAATAAACAGGATACGCAGCTTTTCCCCTTCCTGAGGTGCTTCGATGCCAAGGGATTGTTGGAGTTCGTCCTGCAGTCGCTGGGAGGTAAACAGCTGCAGATTGCTCCAGCACGGCCAGGCATGAGGAATGTCTTCTCGAGCCAGTGCCAATTCTTCCTCTTTTTCAACAAATGCCTGCTTGTGGGCCTCCTCTAGCGCGCGGTTGTAGTAACTGGCGGCCATCAACCGCTGCATGCCTTCGGGCCACTCAACAAGCTCGACTTGACCGAGGTCTGTCGCGAACGGCGCATGGAACAGGGCACCGTACATGGCCTGAATGATCAGAGCGCCGGCAAGATCTTCCGGCTGCCAGGGCTGCCGGACGCTGTCTTGAATACGATCCTGCAATTGACGGATGAACACGGCTTCCTCTTCGCTGCTAAGCAGGGCGAAGCCGGTACGATCAGCATAAACGCCGATGGCCAAGGCCAAAGGCTGCAGGGACTCACGCAGGCTGCCGGTTTCCCGGACTTCCAGGCTAATGGCTTGGCGCAACAGAGTGACCAGTTCTTCTACAGCGGCGTCTGTAATCAGCGTTCGCTCAAGGGCCAGAATAAGCAGCCAGTCCTCGGAGGCCGCTTCCAGGAAAATCTCGGCATTGGGATTATCGAGGTCGTATTGATGTCTCAAGAGCGTACCGACAAAACGGCTCAGGTTCTGATGAGGCAGGTTGTCATTCCGTAGCAGCCGGATGGCGTCCTGAGCTAGCTCCTGATCAGCTCGATGGATTGCCAGGTGCTCCGTGCAGGCGAGCATGCCGCTGTAGACGCTGGGCCATTCCAGACCGTAGTCCAGGAGCTTGCGGTAGTGCAGGTAGGCTTGATCGTAATGTCCCTGTTGCCGCTTGGCGTGGGCCAGACCGCAGAACGCGGCAGCGGATTGCCGGTTCAGTTGCAGCGCTTCCTGGAAGGCAATGGCCGCGTCGACCGGCTGACCTGCCGCCAGCTCGCCATAACCGAGGTTGGTCAAATAGTTCGCGTTGTCGGGTTCCAGATCAATGCTGGCCTCGAACAGCGCCTTGGCCTTATCAATGTGGCCGCTATCCAGTTCAATACGGCCGCTGAGACTCAGCGCAGCTGCGTTACTGCGATCTTCCCGCAGGATTTCATCAAGAAGACAGCGTGTTTGCTTGCGAGCCTCTTCGCGTTCATTCGCTGAAACGGCTCGGTCATTCGAGCGCCGGTACAGCTGATCTGCTTCAATAAGCTTGCGTGCCAGTTCCGGAGCGCCAATCGACTGCGTGTTGTTGTGCTGCTGTGCGTGCATGATCTTCACCTCATTGAGTCCTTGCTTTGCCGGTTTGAGCGGCAAGAACGTGCAGGTTTTTCGAATCTTGGGAGAGGTAATGCGAAGGGTGTGCCAAATCGAACTGGGTTATTGGCCGCTATCGTGTAGACTTCTGATAAGTACGACTAAAATGAAACCTTGAATAAGGGACATACAAATAGGATTGCCTACTGCGGTGCACTCCGTTTACCGCAGTAAAGATAACGACAAGGTAAGTAGGCCATGTTTGACGGCAAATCGGTTTTGGTGACAGGCGGCACTGGCTCCTTTGGACACCACTTCGTGGGCAAGCTGTTGGAACGGTATAAACCGGCGAAAGTTATCATTTACTCCCGTGATGAGCTGAAACAGTCGGAAATGCATCAGGTTTTCCCTGGTCGGGAGATGCGTTATTTCATTGGAGATGTGCGGGATCGGGAGCGACTGCGTTTGGCCATGAAAGGCGTAGACTATGTGGTTCACGCCGCAGCGCTAAAGCAGGTGCCCGCTGCCGAGTACAACCCCATGGAATGCATAAAAACCAATATTCATGGTGCGGAAAATGTTATCCATGCAGCTCTGGAGGCTGGTGTAAAACGGGTTGTGGCGCTCTCCACAGACAAAGCCGCCAATCCAGTGAATCTATACGGTGCCACCAAATTGGCCTCCGACAAACTGTTTGTAGCGGGCAATAACCTGGTGGGCGGTCAGGATACCCGTTTTTCCGTTGTGCGCTATGGAAACGTGGTCGGGTCACGTGGCTCTGTGGTTCCGCTATTCAAGCGGTTGGTAGCCGAAGGGGCAAGCTCGTTACCAATAACCGATCCTCAGATGACGCGATTCTGGATAACCTTGGATCAGGGTGTGGACTTTGTCTTTCGTTGTTTTGAGCGAATGCAGGGTGGCGAGATCTTTGTGCCAAAGATTCCTTCGGTGCGCATTGTTGATGTTGCCACTGCTGTTGCGCCAGAGTTACCACATGACGTCGTAGGCATTCGTCCCGGCGAAAAGCTGCACGAAACCATGTGCCCCCGCGATGATAGCCATATTACGCTTGAATTTGACAATTACTTTGTCATCCAACCAACGATCACTTTTTTTGGGCGGGGTAACGACTATTCCAGCAACGTGACTGGGGAAGAAGGCAAGCCCGTTAAGCAGGGCTTTAGTTATAATTCTGGAAACAATCCGGTATTTCTGTCTGTAGAAGAGATCAGAAATCTTCAGGAAAGGGCAGGTCTATGATTCCTTATGGCCGGCAAAGCCTAAATGAAGAGGATATACAGGCAGTAGTCGACGTATTGCGTTCGGAACGCATTACGCAAGGCCGATTGGTGCCCGCTTTCGAAAAGGGTTTGGCTGACTACTGCCGCGCCCAACAAGCAATTGCTGTCAACAGTGGAACATCTGCACTGCACTTGGCGTGCTTGGCTTTAGGTCTTGGGCCAGGTGACTGGCTTTGGACGAGCCCAATTACTTTTGTGGCGTCGGCGAACTGTGCGCTCTATTGTGGAGCGTCTGTGGATTTCGTTGATGTTGAGCCAGAAACCGCCAATATGGATATGCAAGCGCTAGCGGCCAAGTTGGAAAAGGCCGAAGTGAGGGGTTGCCTGCCTAAGATTGTGGTGCCGGTTCACTTTGCGGGACAGCCCTGTGATATGCACCGCTTGCACGAGCTTGCGCAAAAGTATGGTTTTGCCATCCTGGAGGATGCATCTCATGCGCTTGGTGCGCGTTACAGGGGGGAAGCCGTTGGTTCCTGTCGCTATTCTCACGCGACCGTATTTAGTTTCCATCCAGTCAAGATGATTACCACCGGTGAAGGCGGCGCCCTGGTAACAAATGACGCTTCATTGGCAGAAGTGGCAACAAAGCTGCGCTCCCACGGCATTATTCGAGAGCATGATCATTTCGAGTATGAAGCAGACGGTCCCTGGTATTATGAACAACAAACGCTGGGCTTCAATTATCGCATGACGGATATGCAGGCGGCTCTTGGACTATCACAGCTCCTTCGGCTGGATGGGTTTGTGACAGAGCGGCAGCGTCTTGCCGCGTGCTATGACCAGGCCATTGAGCAGTTGGACGGATTGAGCAGTCTTTTGCAGAAACCCGATAGGCAGTCGAGTCATCACCTTTATATGGTTCTGGTTCCGCCGGAAAAACGATTACAGGTCTTTACGGCGCTTCAGCGCGCTGGTTTCGGTGTCAACGTACATTATATCCCCGTGCCGTGGCAGCCCTACTACCGTCAACTTGGCTTTGGTCCTGGCATGTTCCCTGTTGCCGATGAGTACTACAAAAAGGCAATCACGCTGCCTCTTTATGTAGGCTACGAGCAGCAGCTGTTGCGCCGGGTCGTCGATACCATCCATTACCAGCTCAATGACTGACATGACACAAGTCCCGCAACCGCCAAAATCCTTGTTTGTAGCGGAAGTTTCCAGTAACCATCACCAAGACCTGCAGCGTTGCCTTGAGTTTGTTGATGAGGCGGCCCACATGGGCTGTGATGCAGTGAAGTTCCAGCTTTTCAAGATTGATCAGCTTTTCGCACCAGAAATTCTGGCTAAAAGCAAAGAGCATCGACGGCGTAAGGACTGGGAGCTTCCGCTGGCCTTCTTGCCTGAGATCGCGCAACGCTGCCGCCAGCGAGGTGTACTGTTTTCCTGCACCCCCTTCTACCTGGAGGCGGTCGAAGAACTGGAGCCCTATGTCGATTTTTACAAGATCGCATCCTATGAACTGCTTTGGGACGATTTGCTCCGGGCTTGTGCTGCCAAGGGAAAACCGTTGGTCCTTTCAATCGGGATGGCACAGTGGGAAGAAATCGATCACGCCGTCAAGGTCATTCGGGAGGCCGGCTGTTCGGACTTGACGTTGCTGCATTGTGTCTCCGCCTATCCCACGCCCCCGGCGCAATGCAACCTGGCGGTGATTGGGCGTTTGCGCGAGCGCTATGGTTGCAGGGTTGGGTGGTCGGATCACACTGTGTCACCCGCAGTGCTGCATAGGGCGGTACATCGGTGGGGGGCCGAGATGATTGAATTCCATCTCGACCTTGAGGGCCGTGGCGACGAATACAGTGCCGGGCATTGTTGGCTGCCGGATCCGATGGCTGCTGTTATTGATCAAGTCAAGACGGGCCTGATTGCAGATGGCAACCCTGAGAAAACGGTCGCTTCTGACGAAGCGCCGGACAGGGACTGGCGGGCCGATCCGGAAGATGGGTTAAGGCCCTTGAAAAGCTTGAGGCGCGACTTCTAGCAACGGTAATGGTATTGGGGGGGGGCATGCAGTCTTATCTCGTGCTTTCGGGCGGCTATGACACTAAAAATGTAGGTGACTACGCGATGCTGCGTTTTTTCACAGAGAAAGCGCATGAAGCATCCTATCGCGTCACACTACTGAGTCGCCATCTGCATACCTTTTTGCAGCGTTACTACGGCGTTGACGAAATCGTCAAGAATTTCGAGTACGACTCGAAAGCGGAAAGCAAAGGGAATTTCTTCAAAGGACTGAACTTCGGCGAACCGACTGACCAGCTCCATCGCATCACCCGCTTGCTCTCAGAATCTTCCGGATTGGTTATTGGAGGGGGGCGCCTGTTGGTCGATTTTACTTTGGGTACCATGCGTGGGCCGTTGGCTTACTGGGGCACTCTGGTGACTTTATGCAAGTTCCTGGGGGTTCCGGTCCACATCTATGCCATGACATTCATTCCACTTAAAACCGAAACCGGCGAACAGTGGGTACGCTACATCGTGGATAACTGCGAAACCGTGACGGTGCGGGATCAGGGTTCGAAGGACTACTTGCTGCAGATTGGGTGCCGGCATACCGGTATTCGAGTGGCTCCCGACCCGGCGTTTGCCATGCCGTGGACCCAGTCGCCCATGAACAATGGTCGAATCGCAGTGTCGGCCCGCCATATTTCGCCTGCGTACGCGGGTATGGATGCGGAGCGATACATCGATCAAATGGTCTGGTTGTGCCGTGAGATTTCTGAGCGCGGCTATCGGCCCGTAGGTATCGCCCATTGCTATTACGGAACGGATGACCCATTGGCCGATGACCGAACCACCTTGAAAAAGATCGCAGAACGCTCCCCCCTTGAGGTGGTGGAGGGCGAAATGCTTGATCTTGAGGCGTACCGGCGTTTTTACAATTCGGTGGATGCGCTGATCGGTATCCGGCGACATGCCATGCTGTTTGCTGCGGTGGCCGGGGTTCCGGTTCTCGGTATTTGTGAGAACGAAAACGGTATTCGCGGTTGCCAGGATATCGGCGCGATGGACCCTTTGAGGTTGGATTTTTCACCACAGCAGGCAAGGGATAAGCTGGATGAACTGCTTAGTCACAAGGATGATATTGCGGCTCGTCAACGGTTGCATATTGAGCAACGGCGGGCAGAGCTGGAGAAGGTCTACGTAACAGCACCCTATTTTCAGCCTAGGCCGGCTTAGTGTCGAGGTGGTCGTAGAGGGTAATGATCTGTTGGGGCGCTATGCCCTGGTTCAACAAGGAATGCTGAATTTCTCCCTCACTGGCGCGCGAAGAGATGATGATCGGCAGTTCACGCAACGTCTCGGCCAGGTCTTGTGGCGCTCTGACGGCTACCCCAGCCAAAGGTTGGCCGGTTTTCTGCGGGTCCGAATCGATAATGCCCGCAATCTCCACTTCCTGAAGCAATGCCGTCTTGGATAACAGGTGTGAGGTATGGACGCCCGCGCCCCAGATCAACGCGCGTTCGCGTCCGGCCAGGTCGTGCAAGATGCGCTGCTCGATCGCTCGCCAGGCTTTTTCCTCGGTTTTCTCGTATTCAGACAGTAATCGATCGGCCCACGCCGGTTCACACTGCAGAGGAAAGGGGACTTTAGATTTTTGCACCATCACACGCTGAACTGGGTATTGGTCGGAGGAAAAGTCGTTTTCGATGTCTTCAACCGGTGCCATCCCGGCTCGCGCCAGGGTGTTGTTGAGGGAGGCATTGGAGAAGTAGTTGATATGCTCAATGGTAAAATAGCCTTCCAAATGGTTTTCGAACGGAATCAGAAGGGGGACTTCAACAAACAGGAATCCCTTCGGCTTCAATAGTTGGTCGCATTTGCGCAAAATCGCAACCGGATCGTACAAGTGTTCGAGTACGTGGGTCAGGATGATCAGGTCGTATTGCTCCCCCGGACTTGGAGTGTAACTCTCGAAGTCCGTAACCTCCGTGTCGATGTTCCATAGGCTGTTGGCTACGGAGGACGCCAAGGGGGAGGGATCACAGCCTTTGACTGTCCAGCCGCGCTGCTGGAAGCGGTGGAGGGTGTAACCGTCAGAACAGCCGACCTGGAAGGCGCGCCCCGGTGGCATTACCTGGCGTTCCACGAAGGCCAGGTGGGTGTCCAGCCCCTTCACTTTTCGCACTGTAGGTTGGCCGGCCCGGCTGGGATTGGTGTAGTTGGAATAGGCGCGGTAGTAGGCCAACATTGCCTCGCTGCTGACGGCGGGGTCTTGTTGGACCATGCCGCATTTGGAGCAGACGCGGTAGCCTACATGCAGGGTTTCAAGTCCCAGAACTTCCAGATCATGGACCAAATAGTGGCGTCCTTTCAAGTTTCCGCACACTACGCAGGGCCTTCGGATGGTGTTCTGGGCCTGGCTTGCAGACATTATTCAATCCCTTCCACATCGAACTGTGTCGCTGCTACAGCAGTTTCTGCGCGTTCATGGGCAATAGCTGCGGTTTCTCCGGTGGTAATGACAAAGCCGGAGCGTTCCGTATGGTTCTTGGGGACCACAATGTGATCACCGGGCTGTACGTAGAATTTCTGCTTATAAAGCCAGGGTGCTTCTGCGACCTCCCGGGCCTGATGGATGGCTTTCAGGCGTCCGGGAGGCGGGAAAAAGAAGCGTACCGACACGCCTTGTTGCCATTTGGGTTGCAAGCGAGCCGGATCGACCCTGTGACCCAGCGCGAGGTCGATCGCCACGCCCACCAGATCAATGCCGTAGCCCAGAGGTATCTGATCGGTGCTGAACCAGCCTCCAGACAAACGGGTTGCGATCTCAATGACTTTTGGCCCTTCGGCGGTCAGTACCATGTCGCCCTTGACGATCCCGGTCTCTACACCAAGTGCTTTACCGGCTTCGATGGCCGTGTTTTCGACCGCGGTCTTGTCGTCGCCAATGACGACAGAGGGAAATCCGCCGCCGTTTTCGATAATAAAGGGGTAAGTGTAATCCAGTTTGTCGTAATTGCGGTCTGTGAAACCGACCGGGTAACCCTGCCCATCCATCAGCACCGCTTCGGTGCTGATTTGCGGGCCGTCCAGGTATTCTTCCAGCATGACCCGCCCTCCGGGCGACTGGGAAATACTGTGTTGGTAGAGGGTGGCAAGATCGCTGTTTGCGTCGATCTGTACAACGCCGCGGGCGCCACGGCTATCAAGAGGTTTAAGCACGTACTTGCCGGGGCGGCTGGATAGCACCTCGCGCAGGGCCGCCTCCGAATTGATCGCCTGATACCAGGGAAGAGGGATGCCGGCTTGCTGCAGCCGTTGTTTCATATCGAGCTTGTTACTGGAAAGGCGAGCTGTCTCCGGAGATAGCCCCGGCAGGCCTAAATGGTGTGCGACGTACGCAACCGTGAAAGGCACATCCGATCCGATGCAGAGAATACCGTCAATTCGCTGGTAACGCTTCGCGAATTCACGAGCCGCCGATAGCGTGCCTTCGGCATCGTAGGTGTCCATAATCACCGAGTGATCCGCAGAAGCGAGCGCCGGCGCCGAGGCCGAACCGTCACTGACCACCACCGTAAGGCCCATGGCCTTGGCGCGTTGGATGCCTGGTATGGTTTCTACGCCGCCGCCCACTACCCACAACGTTTGTGTCATGTGAAATACATACCCCCATTAACGTTGAGGGTTTGTCCGGTCATATAGCCGGCACCGTCGCTGGCGAGAAATAACGCCGCAGCAGCGATTTCCTCTATTGTCGCGAGCCGCCCGGCTGGTATGTTGGCTACCTTTTGCTTGCCGGCGTCACTGTCCAGTTCGTTTTGCGACATCTCTGTCTGGGCCAGGCCGATGGCGATCGCGTTACTGGTCACACCCGAACCCGAAAACAGCTTGGCCAGTGAACGGGTGAGGCTGATCTGCCCCGCCTTGGCCGCCGCATAGTGAACCTGATTGAACCCGCCCCATTGACCGCCGATGGAAGAAATATTGATGACACGCCCCCAGCCGGCGTTGATCATCTCTGGCAGTACTTCTTGGGCAAAACTGAAATTGGAACGCAGGTTGATGGCAAGCATCCGGTCCCAATCATCATCAGTGATCTCGAAAAACGGCTTTTCCTGGGCGATTGCGGCGTTGTTAACCAGGATGGCGACGGACTTTCCAAAGTGGTCTTTTGCCGCCGCAATGGCCCGTCTCTGGGAGGCCCTGTCTTCGATGTCGACTTGCACGGGCAGGGCAGCGGGTAGCGATGCGGACAGATACTCGGCCTTCTCACGGTTATGTTGGTAACCGATGCACACCGGATAGCCCTGTTCGCCAAATGCCTTGGCAATCCCGGCACCGATGCCTCTTGAAGCCCCGGTCACGAAAACCAGGGGCCGGTCTGTGTTTAATGGGTCCATGCACCACCATTTACTGAAATTGTCTGTGCCGTCAGATAGCTGGATTCCTCGCTGGCAAGGAAGACAGCCGCCCCGACCATTTCCTCATGGCGCGCAAAACGCTTGATAAGCATCAGGCGCAGGGCTGTTTCGCGCACTTCCGGTGCCATGGTTTGCTCCGTGAATTCACCGGCAACCACTCCGGGCGACAGGGTGTTGACGCAAATACCACGTTCGCCAAGAAAGCGTGCGACGTTGTGGGTCAGGGACATCACCGCTTTCTTGGCACAAGCATAGGAAGGTGTTCGAGGTCCCCCATACTCCCCGGAGAGAGAGCCGATATTAATGATGCGACCTTCATCACGAATGTACGGCAGCACCTCCTGACAGCAACGAAAAACACCCGTCAGGTTGACGTCCATGACCTCGTCCCATTCCTCATCGGTTTGCTTATCAAAATCGGCAGTGCGGTTGACGCCGGCATTGTTCACCAGGATATCGATACCGCCAAGCTTCTGTGCTACCTGTTTGAACGCTGTGGCAATGCTGTCACGACTTCGCACATCCAGGTGGACCGTCATGGCGGCATCGATGGATTCGCCCACCTGTTCGGCTTTCTCCCGCTGCGTGTTGTAGCAGACCACAACCTGAGCCCCTTCCAAAGCGTAGCCTCTGGCAATCGCTTCGCCGATGCCCTGGCTTGAACCGGTCACTACGGCCACTTTTCCTTCAAGTCTCATTTGCTCCCCCTAAAATCCGCTAACCCACAAACCACCATTAACGCCAATGGTCTGGCCAGAAATGTACCCAGCACCTTGCGAAGCAATAAAAGCGACCGTTTCAGCCACCTCGTCCATGGTGCCGTACCGCTTCAGCGGGACATCCTGCAGCAGTTTTTGCTGCAGTTCCGGAGACATGGTCTGGGTCAGCATTTCCGAACTGATCATGCCCGGTGAGACACAATTGACGGTGATGTTGCGTTCGCCCGCGAAGCGGGCCATGTTATGGGTCAGTGCCATAACGCCAGCCTTGGCGCAGGCATAGGAAGGGGTGCGCGGCCCACCGTACTGGCCGGATACCGACCCGATGTTGATGATACGCCCGCCCTCAGGAATGTGCGGCAGGCACTCCTGGGAACAGATGAAAGTTCCTTTGAGGTTTGTTTCCAGCACATCATGCCAGTCTTCTTCGGTTTGTTTGTCGAAATCGGCAGTACGGTTGATGCCCGCATTATTCACCAGAATGTCGATTCGGCTGTATTCCTCGACAATTCTTTCGACAGCATTTCTCACACTGGCCCGTTTGCGAATATCGATGGGCACCACCAGCGTGGAACCGATCTTTTCGGCCACCCGGCGGGCGTTCTCCTTCTCCTCGTTGTCTCCCTCGAGGAAAGTCACGACGATGCGGGCTCCCTCTCGTGCCATGACTTCGGCAATCTTGGCGCCGAAGCCGCGGCTAGAACCGGTAATCAAGCAAACTTTGTCGTCCAATAGCATGTCAATCTCCTGTCTACCTGTGAGCTTGCTACTGCTTCAGGCATGGGTTCGGATCAAGAGGGGTACTTTTCACGCATGGCCGGCGAGAGTTGCTCCCACGCAGACATGAAGTCACCCAGACCCGAGGCGGTCAGGGGGTTTGCGTATATGTTCTCCCAGGTCTTGGGCGGAATGGTGATGGCATCAGCGCCATTTTGTACTGCATCAAGTAAATGATGGCTGTTGCGGATACTGGCCACCAACATCTGTGTCGTGCTTTCCATTTCCTGACAGAGTTGTTTGAGCTTTGAGGCGAGTCCTTGGCTGGACAGCCCAAAGTCTTCTACCCGCCCCAGGATGAAAGACACGAAATCCACGTTCAGGGCAATAAATGGAATCGCTTGAGAAGGTTCGAAGGTTAAAGTGATGTTCAAGCGGATATCTTCGGCTTTCAGTGCCTGGGCCGCCTTAAGCCCTTCAATGGTCGCCGGTACCTTGACGATGATATTGTCGGCGATGGCGGCAAGCTTTTTCCCCTGGCGGATCATCCCTTCCGCTTCGACATGCGTGACCTGAGCGGAGACCGGGCCTTCGATCATTGCAGTAATCTGCTGCAACTGGGCGGTTGGATCACCGCCTTCGGCTGACAAGAGCGTCGGATTGGTAGTAACGCCCTGGGCCAGCCCAAAGCCTTTCCAATATTCGATAGCGTCTATATTGGCGGTGTCGAGAAACAGTTTCATAGCGATTCCAATATGAGATTTGAACAGAACAAGGCACGAACCATGCCACAGCAGGACTATACACCGTCAAGTCATCATTCCAGTGCACTAATCTTGTTTGTAAACAAAGGCTTCATTAATCTTTGGTCTATTTAATCAAGGTTATGGCGAAATGACTATTCAGGTTTGTGTTCTTGGGGAGCATCCAGGGCCGAGTTGCACAAAGCATTGTGATTCCGACTTGTCCCAGTCGCCCGAGTCCGTATTGAGATGTTGTGTGAATCGGTTTCAGCCGGGAACAGTGCTTATGTCAGACGATTATCGCCATTTTTTTGATCACGGGCGCTGCGATTATCGAGCCTTTGAGACCACCCGGCCCGCTGAGCTGGAATTCCTGTCTCGGAACAGCTCAGGAGCTATTGCCTTGAAGGTGCTGGAGGTGAAGGTTAGTGATGCAGTCTGACGCCCTTATTTATGCCATCTTTCACCTCAATCTTGCGTTCTCGTCGATTCCCGAAAATCGTCGCCCGCAGGTCATTAGTCAGTGCTATTGGCCTCTGCTCAAACTGGTTCGGGATGACGGAATCCCTCTGGGCCTAGAGATCACAGCGTTTACTCTGGAAGAAATAGAGCGTCTCGATCCGGACTGGGTTCAGTTACTTCGCCAGTTGTTAACGGAAGATCGGTGCGAGCTGATTGCCAGCGGTGATACCCAACTAATCGGTCCTTTAGTACCGGCGAGGGTCAATCGATGGAACATCGACCTGGGTACTGAAGCTTACCAGCGGATTCTTGGTTACTTGCCGAAGCTGGCTTACATCAACGAGCAGGCGGTATCTGCAAGCTTGCTTGACCTTTATGAGCAGGCTGGTTACGCCGGCATCGTAATGGAGTGGGACAATCCCCGAATGCTGCACCCTGAATGGGGAGAAACACCTTTGCAGCATCCGGTTCTGGCACGCACTGCAACAGGCAAGACGCTACCGGTCCTGTGGAACTGGAGCATTGCGTTTCAGAAGTTTCAGCGGTTTGCCCATGGCGATCTCACCATGGATGACTATTTGGGATTTTTCGCCAGCGAAGAACGTAGCGGTATTCGAGCGCTGTCGATTTATGGGAATGACGCGGAGATTTTCGACTTTCGCCCGGGGCGATATAGGGACGAGCTGGCTATTTCGGGGAAGGAATGGCAGAGGATAGGGTGCCTGTTGGCTCGTTTGGGGGAGAGTTATCGTTGGGGGCTTCCTCGCAAGGTTCTGGCGCAACAGCTGAATCCTGATTGCACCCTGGAGTTGACCACGCCGGAATATCCAGTAGTGGTTAAGAAACAACGAAAGTATAATTTGACTCGATGGGCGGTCACCGGCCGTGACGACTTGTTGCTTAATACGCTCTGCTTTCAGCAACTAAAGCGCCTGGAAGCGGCTGGCAACGCACCTAGCCAGGCAGAGCGCAGGGAGCTATGCCGGAATTGGGCGAGTGACTACCGCACCCATCTGGATGAATCTCGGTTTGAGGCATTGATGCAGACTCTTCCGTCGTATCAGCCGACGTGTAATTCCCATCCACGGCCACTCAGGGATGTTCAGAAAATCGTAGAAATTGAAGGCTGGGAAACCTCTTGGGACTCGGAGCGCTCCTTTTTGTGTATCCGCAACGAGAGGGTCATGCTCACCCTCAACATGAGAAGAGGCGGGGCTGTAACTGATGTCGCTTTTTCAGAGCCCGAATCACAAGCGGGGACCCTGGAGCATGGCAGTTTTCGCAACATTGAACTGGGCGCCGATTTCTATTCCTGTCATACCGTGATTGAGTTGCCGGTCCAACGGCGACGGGTAACTGATCTGGACCCTGCTCGTTGGTCGATGGAACCGTCTGACACAAGCGCCGGGGGGGTTTGTGTGGATTGCGAAGTTGACTCTTACCTGGGGCGAATCCGAAAAACCTACACTATTTGCTCAGATGGAACCGTACGTTGTACCTGGCGCTTTCCAGGGTGGTCGCGGCCCGAGGGGAGCCTGCGTGTTGGATGGGTCACCCTGAAGAATCAGGACGCAGCAGCCAGGATCAGCCTGGCGACTCATCATGGAGGTGAAGCACCCGAAGTCGGCACGATTACCAAAGACGTAGACCACGGCAAATCGGTTTCCAGTCTGGTTTCGGCTACCTCGGCTCTGGGCGGTTCGGAGGGCCAATTGTTTTTAGCCTCTGGATCGGCGGGCCTGAAAATAGAGTGGTTCCCAGATCAATGTGCCGCGATTCCGATGCTTTTCAACCGTATCGTAGGCCAGGAACGTCTGACTCGCGTATTTTTCTCCTTGGTAGAAATTGACGACACCCTGAAAAAGGGCGGCACGCTGTTGCCATTCACCTTGGCCATCTCCCCATGGCGGCCGGGTGTAGGTGCTGGAGGTCCATATCGTGACTGACACCTTGATCGTGGTTGGAGCCCGACTGAATTCCAGCCGTTTACCGCGTAAACACTTACTGCCTCTGGCGGGCAAACCGCTTATCGAAAGGTTGTTTGAGCGTCTGGAAACCATAGGTGGTGATCGCAAAATTGTACTGGCCACTACTGCGGATGAGTTCAACAAGCCGCTGGTAGAGTGGGCGGAAGGAACGGGTAGAGAAGTCTATGCCTATGAGGGGGATGTGGATGATCTCGTTGGGCGCATTCATGCCCTTTTTGAGCGGGTTCGGCCTCGCCGACTGGTGTATATATGTGGCGACTGTCCCTTGATAGATTCGCAGCTTATTGAGAGGTTGCTTGAGGCCCTCGCCCAGACCAAATCCGGGCAGATGGCTCACCAGGCCAAGGTAGCCCCCGATCCTGAAGGCCGGGAAACCGTTCACGAGGGAATACATGTTTACAGTGCCGAAGGCTGGCAGCGTTTGGAACAAAAATCCGTGACCGCATTGGAGCGAGAGCACGTAGGTTTGGCCGATCGTGAAAATCCGGTTCTCGATGCAGTATACATCGATCTTCCGGAATCCCACTGGGGGATAAAGCAACGCTTCTCAGTGGATACGGCGGCCGATTACCACTTTCAGGAGCTGGTTTATAGTCGCTGGTTCAGCAGGAATGCACCCAGCAAACCGGTTGATATCAATTGGCTACTGCAAGAACTCCGCTCTCATCCCGAGCTTCGAGCCATAAATGCCCATGTGATGCAAAAATCGGGATTTCGCAGATACGGGAAGGCCTTGTTCCTGGCCGAGGCATCCCCTCGAAGAGGGCTGGGACAGTTACGGAGAATGGTCACCCTGGCGGAAAGGTTGCAGGAAGAGTCGGGCATGGGTGCCGAAATCTGGATTCTGGGAGAAGAAACTGAACTGGATTGGCTTAAGTTTACGCATCAACGCTGGTTTATCTCAGTAGAGACACTCATTCAAGAGCTAGAGAAGCATTCTGCTTCTTTAGTGGTCGTTGATCTTTGGCCTCAGAACACTCCAAGTTGGAGGCACTTGCGGCAAAGCCTAAAAAAAATTAAAAATAGTGGGACTTACTTGGTCGGCATCGACAGGATGACGGAATGGCACAGTGTGTGTGATTCAGTGATCGTCCCGGGCTTCTATCTCTCAAAGCGAACATCCTCAACAAAGGTTGTATATGGCCTGGAGTATGTGATTCTTCCACGACAACTGCCGGTTGATTTGGCGGCCGCAAACAACTGTGATGTTTTGGTGTTGACTGGAGGGAGTGATGCTTGTGGGTATGGTTCCTTTCTCCCGGACAGGCTTGACCGCTATCTGCCTCCCTCAACTCACCTGCTGTGGGTACAAGGACCTTATGCCGTGGCTCCTCGGTTGCCGCGAAATACTCGGTGCCAATGGAGAATTGTGCGGTCGCCCGGACAGCTGGAGCAATTGATCAGTTCGGCCAAGGTCGTACTGGCGGTGTATGGAGTGTCCGTCCTCGAGGCATTGGCGGCTTGTGTCCCAACAGTAGTCTTACCTGCTCCGGGGGTGGTGGCCCCGGAGGAACTGGAGGATTTTGAAGCTCTTGGAGTAGCATTGGTATGGCGAACACCGCAAACGGATGAGCCCGTGTTGCTGCGAGACTTGCTTTCCAGTGAATCGCTTCGATATGAGGTTCATCAGCACTTGGCCGCCAAGGATTTGAAAAATGGTACGGCTCGTGTAGTGAGCCATGTGCTCAAAGGATTGGCTCGGAGTTCTGAGGGCAAGGTTTAGATGTATCCGAGAGCCCGCATCTCGGGCCCTGCAACAGTCTTGATCAGTTTTTGGGTGAAAGCCGGTATTTCGAAGGCCCAGCCTTTCGTTTTTCCTTTCCTAAGGTGAGTGGGACTGCTGGCTTTCATTAGATCGAAATCGGTTAGGGCGCATACCTTTTCGATGTCTTCGGTGCCAAAAGATAGTCCGAACATTGCTAGCTCGCTGGCAATTTGAGAGACGATTGATCTTTTGTTTTCTACAAGATCCTCATACCTTATCAAGTTGAACCAATCCGGCTTTTCCAAATAGGCACGCACATGGTCTCTCCAACGAGAAGACCATTTGAGGGCAAATTCTTCTCGTTCGAAAATCTCTTCTACGTTCTTTATTCTAGCTTCGGGAAACATTTGGAAGTATTCCGGCCTTACGACATGATGTGCAGTACTCAAATAGACTGCTCTTGGGTCGCGAACCAAATAGTACCTTGCCCCTTCGGCGATATGACGCCCCCAGAATTCAAAATGCTCCTCCGTGAAGCAATCATGAGTCCAAATAATGGAAGCAGTTTTGAAGAATACTTCCAAATTTTTCACACTTTGATTTTTGGGGGGGGCCTTAACAATCAATTCACCGCGTGAGGATAAATGAACATTGTCAACAAATTCGTGGCTATCGAAGATTTTTCCCTCGTAGCAACAATGTTGTGAGTTAGCGAATGAGTCTTTGTAGGAGGAAAAGTGAGACTTCCTATCCAAAAGATTCTTAAATACGCTCCACAACAGGTAATTGCCAGACTTCGGCATGCCGTTCATTAAAAGCAAGGATGTCTCCAGGTGTGCTACCGGTCATCTGTTCAAGATAACGGGGGTGAAAACCAACTGTTAATTAGCCGTTCCACCCTGAAAAACTGCTTTATGCTCATGCTCTTTTTCCGTGATCTGATTGGCTAAGTCTAGGATGTTCAAAAAAGCAGTCCGCCATAAGACCCAAAGATCAAATAAAAGCTAAAGAGGGAGGTAAACCGCAGTTTGCCTCCCACTACACTTCGTTACCTTATTTGCTTTATTTAACCCTGCAGCAATTGTAGCACCTGCTGGGGCTGGCCGTTAGCTTGCGCTAATATTGATAGGCCGGCCTGCTGCAATACCTGAGTCCGAGAAAGCTCAGCTGTTTCCTTTGCAAAATCAGCGTCTCGAATCCGGGAATTCGCGGCGGTTAGATTCTCCGAAGTGATTTGCTGGTTTTGGATTGTTGATTCAAAACGGTTCTGGATTGCACCGAGTTGTGCGCGTTGAAAGTTGATCTTGGTCAGTGCATTGTCAACGGCGGTGAGTGCATCCAGAGCTCCATCCACGGAGCTGACATCAACATCGCGGATCAACTGCCCTTGATCCCCTGATCCAAATGTGCCGATTTCGAAGCCTGAGTTGCTTATATTTCCCGTTAGAGAACCGAGTTCTATCGGGCCAGCACTTTGAAGGGTAATAGAGCTGCGTTGAACGTAGTCAGCTCCTGCAACGGCACTGATTGCAGCACCTGTGTCATCGGTCAGCCCCAAATCGGTGGAGTCGGTATTTGCACCAGAGGTGACATTAAAATTGTCGAGCGCAATATTGCGTCCATCTTCTGCAATCAATCGATAGGTGGAGCCGAAAGCTTCAGCCTTAACGCCAGTCTGCCCCGCTTTGTTATTGATAGCAGTGACGATGGCACCTTGGCGGTCTGCAACCGTGTCAGAGGCTGGGGATGCCACATTAATGGTGACACCGTTGATCTCAAAAGATGCCGACAAAGCGTTGCTGCCCGCAGGGATTGCGCCCGCTGTTAGGATTGTGCTGTTCGCACGGGCGGTGACGCCAGTCTGATCGGAAACGTCATTGATTGCGGCTGCCTTGGAGATGGCGCTTGTGTTCTTTGAGTCTGTTGATGCCGTGTCATCTGGAGCTCTGGACGGACCAATTGGTACGCCGTTCACCACCAAGTCACCAGAGAGCATTTGCTGAGCTGGCACCTCTTCACTTACAGCACCACTATTATTGCCATTGAAGGTGGCAACTTGTAGCCCAGCGTTAGAAATTTTCCCGGTTGTAGTATCGAGCTCAATATCCGAACCGTCTTCAGATATTAGGGTAAAGGTTCCTGCGTAGGATACGGTTGCAGCAGTGGCGGCAGCCAGACCGTAATTAGAAGCTTGGACTGTAGAGCTACCGGCAGTGCCTTCAATGGTGATGTTGCGCCCATCAGTAGCACGGAGCGTGATGCCGGTATCCGAGCTACCATCAAAGACCGCTTCAACGCCAGTTTGGCCGGTGCGTTCATTGATAGCGGTAGCCACATTCTGAAGATTGACTTCGGCACTCAGGTTTGAGTCCTTCGATAAGTTGATCGATGTTCCATTGATTACCACGGTACCACTGCTGGTGGTGGTGTTGGGGAAGCTGGTTCCAGACACAACGTTATCATTGACGATAGCGTTTACGCCGGTTTTCCCAGAAACATCGTTAATTGCAGCTGCCTTTGCGATGGCACTAGCACCATTATCGGCTGTGGAGAACGCGTCGTCGACCCCGGTCGATGCGGGAACCGCGATGCCATTGATGACCAAATCACCAGCAGCGAGATTCGCCAACTGCGTCGGGTCTTGAGGTTCTGAACTGATACCATCCGTTTCCGAAGTTCCCAGTTGATCAACAGTGGAGCCTGCGATGCCGAAAGTAACGCTTTCTCCTTCATTGGCACCAATCTGGAAAGTGACGTCTTGGAAGGTGCCATCCAGAAGCTTGGTGCCATTGAAGTTGGTCTGATCTGCAACCCTTTGAATTTCTTTTTTGAGTTGCTGCACTTCTTCGTTAAGTGCATCCCGATCAATTGCGCTGTTGGTAGCGTTTGCGGACTGAAGCGCCAAATCTCGGATGCGCAGGAGATTTTCAGTCATCGCTCCCAAAGCACCCTCAGCGGTTTGCGCTAATGACACCCCGTCTCCAGCGTTGCGAATGGCAACACCCAATCCACGTGTCTGGGCTGTGAAGCGCGTGGAAATCGCCAGACCGGCGGCGTCATCCTTCGCACTGTTAATCCGCAGCCCTGAGGAAAGGCGTTCTAATGCCGTTTGATTGGCCGATTGGCTTTTGTCGAGATTTCGCTGCGCGTTTATCGACGCAATATTGGTATTAATGATTTGAGGCATGTTTTCCTCCTTAGCTGCTTCGTCAGTGCGAAGCTCTGTTTTTCAAGCTCTAGTCTGTTTGTATCTGCCGTTTCCGCTAGAAGCCTCTTTTGGGAATTTGCTTTTCTTCCGCCGAAACTTCACTTGCCGAAAACCAAGCGACAAATGTGCCAACTTTGTTTTTTTGAGTATAAGGCTATGTATGATAGGGACTTTTAGTGTGTGCGAGTTTTGCTGCGCAGACTAGGAAAGGCGGATGATTGTCGCGCGGTAGGTCTTTACGCCGGCAAGAGCGGCAGGAAATTGCCGGCCGCTAAAAAGCAAAAGGCGCGTCCGGTTCTAGGCGTTTGTTGGTATGCCGCAGGCCTGGATTGACCAGAGAAAAATTAGACGATCAGGTTAGGGGAGCAAAGGCATCATGAGTTAGGGGTGGTCTTTATGTGCACGGATGTTGTTTGATGGAGACTGCCCTTTGTAAAGGCTATAGTGGGGAGTCGTGAGACCTTTGGCAATAATGTTTATCAATTGGATGGAGCCTATCAATGGCGAATGAGACGGTACCCAATCCGGCTGCACCTTTTTTAGCGAGGCGCGAGAGAAACCTGCATTATTTCCAGAAGCATTATCCGCATTTGTACCGTTTTTTCCGTAGCTACAAAATGCAACAACTTCAGCTTAATATCCTGACCGAAACGGATGAAGTGGATCTGCTTGAGAAAGGGGTGTCTCTGTACAATCATCAGGCGAAAAAATACGCTAAAAAAGAAGTGGAGAAATTCAGATCAGTGTTCCACGAAGGGGTAGTGGTTCAAACTGTCAATCCGACGTTCGCCGGTTCGTATCACCATCCAAGGTTCGCCCATAGGGCAGTTGACCGGCTTCTTCATCGATCGCCTTTGCAAAAGGCACATTTCCGTGGGTATAGACTCCGTAATTACTATCCAATGATTGTCTTCCTGGGATTGGGGCTCGGGTATCAAGTAGAGCACATGATCAATGCCCATGCGGTAGAAAACGCGCTAATTGTAGAGCCTGATACAGATGTCTTTGCTGCAAGCCTTTATGCTATCGATTGGGTTTCGGTTTGTGAGCAGTTTTCTGTGGATAAAGGGCGGACACTGCATTTTCTCGTGGGCATTGAGAAAAACGAAGACATGCTCTGGGGCGCGGTTTGGAATGAGCTGATTCAGCGCTGCCCTGTCTTCCCGGCCTTAACGCTGTTCTTCGTACATCGGGGAAATAAATTATTTAATAGCGTGGCAGATCGTATTAACAAAGAAATGCACCTGTTTCTCGGAAGTTGGGGGCATTACGACGACGAAATTCGGCAGTTAAATAATGCTCTACATACCTTCCATCAAAATATTCCCATTATACCTGATCATGAAGTGCTTGACCCAAATTTGCCAGTAGCAATCGTTGGGAGTGGGCCCTCTCTGGATGCCCGGCTAACCCAGATTACGAAATATCGGGAGAAGATGCTGGTGGTGTCAGCCGGTACTGGATTAAAACCGCTACTTGATGCGGATATAACTCCTGACTTTCACGTGGAGCTTGAATCTGATGCCGTGGTTTACAAAGTTCTTACGGCTCTTGACCTTAAAAAGCTTAAACAGGTGCGCTTGATTGCGCCCTCTCATGTTTGTCCAAAGGTCTGGTCGCTTTTTAGTAATTACCGTTATTATTTCAAGAAAGAAAGCGCTATTGGTGCTTCTTTCGGGCAAGAGGGTGAAATACTTGCAGATGGCACGCCGACTTGTACCAATGCCGCGTTCGTAATTGCGCGTCATTTGGGAGGGCGAACATTTTTCCTCTTTGGCTTAGATTATGGATTCCACTCTGCTGAAAGGCATCACTCGAAAAGTGCTTACTATTACAATCTGCCTGAGGGGGCACCAAAGGCGAAGAAAATCCAAGGGCGCAACAATTTATTACCTGAGTATGGAGTCCATGGCGAAGAAATGTTTACGCGGCCCATTTATTATTCCTCACGGCGTAAACTTGAGTTGGCAATGGGAGATGCCCTGACTGAGGCAGGAAAGTACAATTTTTATAGTTGTTCCGATGGTGCTCGAATAGAACATACCACATGGTTGAGCCAGGCAGCGTTTGAAAGCCAGATGGCAGACGCATCAACAAACTTAGATATGGCGCGGTTAAAGAGCGTAGAAAAAGTCTTCTCGCCGACCGCGCGTCGTGTTGATGTTGGCATGGTAAATGAGGAGTTAATGAAGACGAGAAAAGCACTGAAAGTATTGGGCGATGAAATTGAAGACCTTTTTAAAAGTCGCAAACTTGAGGGCGATAAGGACTGTTTGCGTCTTGCACTCAGAGTGAATACTTATGCCCAAAAGGTCCTGCAGGAAATGAAACCGGGTTTTTATTACATGGTGAGAGGAACGCTATGGCATTTCCTCTATGCGGGGTTGACCCATGCGTTGGCCATTGAAGATAAGGACGCGCGAAGGAAGTTTCTCCGTGTCTGGGAGAAAGCAATTGTTAAAACCTTCCAGCAATTACCGGATCACTTTAAAGCCGTGACCAACAAGACCTTTGATATTGATTCTGATCCTTGGGTACTGCAGCGCATTGGGGATGAAGAAAAATCGCCCGGCGAATGGTTTGACAAAGCAGGTGTTAAACCGCCCGAAGGCGTTACGGTCATCCAATAATGACTGTTAACACTCAGTTACAATAAAGTCGCAATTTGGGGGGATTTGAGGCTAAAGCTTCTTCTGATCTCGCCGTTAAACGTAATAGCAGGGCAGCGAACCGCGGTTAAACGGGCTGCAAGCGCCTTGCCTACTTTTGACGGCCCGCGGGGTCACTGCAAATGATCAGTCAGACAGGAGAAGCGTCATGCCTCAGATCATTAATACCAACATCGCGTCCATCAAGGCGCAGAACAATCTCAATAAATCACAAAACTTGGGTGATTCAGCCCTTCAGCGCCTGTCTTCCGGCCTGCGTATCAATAGCGCTGCCGACGATGCGGCAGGTCTGGCTATTGCCACTCGATTCCAGTCGCAGATCAGCGGTACTCAGGTTGCGGTTCGTAACTCTGGCGACGCAATCTCATTAGCGCAAACTGCAGAAGGTGCTCTGGACTCCATCACCAAGAGTTTGCAGCGTGTGCGCGAACTGGCTCTGCAGTCTGCTAACGACACTAATACCGATGTCGATCGTCAGGCATTGCAGGAAGAGGTCGACCAGCTGAAGTCTGAAATTGCTAATGTGGCCGAAAAGACCAACTTCAACGGCAAAAAGCTCTTGGATGGCTCATTCCAGAATTCACAGTTCCAGACAGGTGCTAATGTTGGAGATACGATCAGTGTTTCAGTGTCCAAGCTAGACACCACCACGCTTGGTACAGCAGAGTCTGGCGGTATTTCTAGCACTGTTGATACCAGTGCGATTGAAGTGGGCGTGTCAGATGACAATATGGCTGCTGGCGATTTAATCATCAATGGTATTTCTGTAGGGGCCTCAGTGGCTTCAACGGATACCGCCTCTACCACAGCACAATCCTCTAGCGCTATTGCAAAAGCTGCAGCGATAAACGACGTTTCTGATCAAACGGGCGTCACCGCAGTGGTTAATGAAAATCTTGTCTCTGGCACAAATGTAACCGACTCCACCACATTCGCAGATGTGTCTAACAAGATCACAATCAATGGCACAGATTTTGATTTAGCATCTTCTACAAGTCAGTCGGTTGAGCAAAACCTTAATAATTTCGCAGCGACGATCAATTCAAAGTCGGAAGCTACTGGTGTTCAGGCAACGGTCGTTGAGCAGGATGGCGGCTTCCGCATTGATCTGTCAGCGGCGGATGGTCGAAATGTTACCATTACGGGCACTGCAGCTAGTGTTGCTTCAAGCTATGGGCTGGCAACAAACACTGCAACTACGGTTTCTTACGCAGGCTCTTTCACCCTTGTGAGTGATGATGGGTCGGATATCTCACTCGATACCGATACGGGTAACATTGATAACGCTGGTTTTGAAGTAGGTACTTATAGTGGTGCAAATGGTGGCGCGGTTAGTGATGCTCAAACCGCGCAGACTGCGTTGGTAAGTGGTGATGTGGTCATTAACGGCGTGGATATCGGGGCGACCAGGTCTTCGGACGATACGGCATCGGTGACCGGTAACGACCAGAGTGCTATTGCAATCGCAGCGGCCGTTAACAGAGTGGCTGATGAAACCGGTGTTTCCGCCAATGTAAATGCTAATGTTGTGACTTCGGATGCCATTGATATCAGTGCAGCGTCCTCCAATAGCGTTGAGATCAACGGCGTAACTGTTAATTTCGATGTCACCACAGACGCGGCGACAAGCCAATCCAACATCGTGAGTGCGTTCAATGCGGTGTCGGGTCAGACTGGTGTGACTGCAGAAGCCTTTGGCTCTGACAAGTTCCGCTTGATTGCCGAAGACGGCCGTAATATTGCGATCGCGGATGGCGGTACTGCCGATAACTCAGCGTTGGCCAACATTAGTGGCTCTGGCACCGGTTTGAGCAATGCCCAGGTTAATGTGTCTTCCATCAGTCTGGAATCCGCCGGCAAGTTTGAGCTTAGCACCAACACAGGCAATATTAGTAACGCTGGCTTACGTGTCGGTACCTTCGGTGGCGCTGAAACTGGAACGAAGTTGAAGGATATCGATGTCTCCACAGTTTCCGGGGCCAACGATGCCATCAAGGCGGTCGATAATGCCCTGCAGACAGTCACCTCCCAGCGGGCACAACTCGGTGCGGTACAAAACCGCTTCTCGAACACGATCTCCAACCTGGAGTCGCTGAACGAGAACCTGAATGCGGCACAGTCCCGTATCCAGGATGCGGACTTCGCAGCCGAGACGGCACGGCTGGCCAAGTCCCAGGTCCTGCAGCAGGCAGGCATCTCGGTACTGGCTCAGGCCAATGCCCGTCCGCAGCAGGCCCTGTCACTCCTGCAGTAACGGAGTGATCAAGATCGGTTGGCCCTTCGGGGCCAACCATCTTTATTGAAAGGGTGAGGTGAGCCATGAATGACGTAAACTTCGATAGCACCAACCCGGTTAACCCGGGCAATGGCCGTCGCGGTGACAACCGCGCGTCATCACCACTTCAGTCTCTTTCCCCAGATTCCTCCAAGAAAGCGGCTACACCTGATTTGGGCGCGGCGGGAAACACGGCGACCAGGCAGGTGGAAGGCAATGCCGCTCAGAACCGGACCAAACGCATAGAAGAGCAGCGGGAAGCCCTGCAAGACGCGGTGACCCAGTTGAATGACTATGTGCAGTCGGTCCAGAGGGATTTGCAGTTCGAGATCGATGACGATACCGGTGAAACCGTAGTCCGCGTTCTCGACAAGGAAACGCAAGAAGTTGTCAGGCAGATTCCTGACGAGGTTGCGATGCGACTGGCACAAAACCTGCAGCAACAGGAGGAACCGATCTCGCTATTGAACATCAAGGTGTAAATGGCGGTATCTGAAACAAATCATTACAGAATGGCGGCAAAGCTTTGCCGCGATTTGCCGATAAACGGAATGGCGGCGCCTGAAAACGCCGTCGTTCGGTTTCCGGTCAATGAGGAAGCAAGACATGGCGGGCATATCATCACTAGGCATCGGATCGGGCGTACTGACCAGCGACTTGTTGGACAAGCTCGTAGAAGCGGAGCGCAAGCCGACCGAGTTACGTCTGGATGCCCAGAAAAAGGAAGTTGATACTCTCATTTCTGAATTTGGCAAGATCAAGAGCGCTATCACCGAGTTGCGCCTGCCTGCGCGTACCCTGGGTAACCCTGAGGCTCTCAACGCTTTCAGCGCCTCTTCTTCTTCCAGTGCCGTTTCTGCCGAAATTAGCGGCAAGTCCCCCCAGCGCGGTGTGTACAACATCGATGTTACCAATCTGGCTACGGCCCAATCCTTGGCGACTAATACGTTCGCGGATAGCGACAGCACCGGCCTGGGAACCGGTCAGCTCACGCTGCAGGTCGGCGATGTAACAAAGAATATTACTGTCGACTCCAGCAACAATACGCTGGATGGCCTGGCGGCCGAGATTAACGATGCCAATATCGGTGTGAGCGCAAGCGTAGTGGATACTGGTAGTGGTTACCGACTGGTTTTCACAGCAGAAGAAACTGGAGCCGCTAACAGCATCAAGATTTCTGCAACCGACAACGACGGTAACAACACCGATGCGGCGGGTCTGTCTCAATTGGTTTTCAATGGTACGACCCAGAATTTGACGGAAACTGTTGCAGCTGAAGATGCTCAGTTCACAGTCAACGGTATCTCCGTGACGCGTTCCAGCAATACTGTGGACGGTGTTGTCGAAGGCGTCACTTTCAATCTTTCCAGTGAGTCGACTGCTACGGTCTTGGTTGGGCAGGACACTGAAAAAGCGGCAAGTCGTGTCCAGGAGTTTGTGGATAAGTTCAATTCCCTGCAGGAAACCATAAACGACCTGACCAAGTATAACCCTGACAGTGGTGAGGCCGGGGCCTTTCTCGGAGATGCCACAGTCCGCAATATAAGTGCTCAAATTCGTCAGGTTGTGGGGCAGCTTGTGCCAGGCCTACAAAATGCTTCGGTGAGATCATTATCGGAGGTAGGGATCTCCTCCAACGCAGAAACCGGTAAGCTCGAGTTTGATAGTGCCAAATTTCAGGAAAAATTGGCTCAGAATCCGGAAGATGTGACTGCACTGTTTTCCGAGCAGGGCCGAAGCAGTGATTCTCAGGTTGAGTTTTTAACGGGCAGTATCAATACAAAGCCTGGCACCTACGACGTCAACGTGACACAGGTGGCCACTCAGGGCAGTTACACGGGTTCAGTAGCGCTTGGTGGCAGTACGACAATCGATTCCACCAACGATAATCTGTCGCTGAAGGTAGACGATTCGACATCGGTCTCCATAACTTTGACGGCGGGTACTTATACAGCTCAGCAGCTGGCCGACGAGATTCAGGCCCAGCTTGATGCCAGCGATGCCTTGCAGGCTTCAGGCCGGAGTATTTCAGTGGGCCTTGATGGCTCTAATCAGCTGCAGTTTTCTTCAGGATCTTTCGGTAGCAGTTCTCAGGTAGAAATTACCTCAGTAGATACCAATACCGCATCTTCGTTGGGATTGTCAGTGGGAACCGGTACGGCCGGCGTAGATGTGGCTGGCACAATTAATGGAAAGGCAGCGACCGGTGCCGGACAGGTGCTTACCGCCAATGCGGATGATGATAGTGCTGGTATCCGAATCAAGATTTCGGGCGGTGCGACAGGCGATCGCGGCACCATCACCTATATTGAAGGTGTGGGTGAGCAGATGGTGGACAAGATCAATGACTTTCTGTCTGCTGACGGTGCGATATCCAGCAAAAACGATTTCTTTCAGGATCGACTCGACCAGATTTCCAAGGATCGGGAACAAATGGAAACCCGAATCGCCAACTTTCGGCAGCGGTTAAGTAGTCAGTTTGCCGCGGCAGATTCTTTGATTTCTCAATTTGAAAGCACTAAGCAATATCTCGAATCGCAGTTTGCCTCGCTTGCTGGAAGCAATAGCAGCAAGAAGTAAAGGCAGCGTTGTTTGACGGAGGGGTGAAGTAAATGAATGCTCTTAAGCAATACCAACAAGTTAACAGTCAGACCAGTGTGGTGGATGCCGATCCGCACCGGCTGATCCAATTGCTCTTCGCGGGCGCATTGGAACGGATGCACATGGCCAAAGCTCGCATGCAGGCCAAGGACTACGAAGGCAAAAATCGTTTGATCAATAAATCGATTGAAATTGTGGCGGGTCTTCGCAGTTTTCTTGATTTTGAAAAGGGCGGTGACCTGGCTGCTCAGCTTGAAGCGCTGTATGACTACATCGAGCGCATCCTGTTTCAAGCCAATGTTCAAAACGATCCGGAAAAGATCGATGAGGCAGCCTCATTGCTGCGGAATGTGAAAGAGGGCTGGGACGGTATCCGTGAAGAGGCAACTCCTCAGCAAACGGAACGATCCAATGCTGTTTGAGCTGATTTAAGGCAGGCCTCCCCCTACAAGTAGTATGTTGTGATACCGGTTCGAGTGCTGCTCAGATTTTGCACTGAGCTTATGGATTCACAGCATGTGGTCCGAATATGGTAGCTCACTAAGCACGAATATTCGTGTTTCTCTGGGATACGGACGTCCCGCTAATCGCATCTATTTTCCAAGCGCTGGGCGCGAAAGTGTCTATGCTTTTGTTAGAGTGCATCTGAAACATGGCGGGTGCGATCCTGACTTTTTAAATAGATGCGTGTTGATGCTTTTATGCGGTGG
The DNA here is from genome assembly GCA_042862465.1 of Marinobacteraceae bacterium S3BR75-40.1. Lineage (GTDB taxonomy): Bacteria > Pseudomonadota > Gammaproteobacteria > Pseudomonadales > Oleiphilaceae > JASTVH01. Next base: position 302,026 of record JASTVH010000006.1, read on the forward strand.
TGGGCCATTCCAGTCATTCCTCTCCTGATTATCCTGGCTCTGCTGCCAGTGGGCGCTTGCTCAGCTGACCACAACAGGGCATTGCCCTATTTCAGCGTCGCCGACGTCGAGCCTTGGGGGTACGCAGGCTCAAACGGCGAGCCCGCTGGACTGATTGTCGATTTCATCCATCATCTAAGCGACTTGAGCGGCGTGGAGTTCGCCGAGCATTTGCGCCCCCATTCTCGAGCCATCCTTGAGCTCGAAGAGGGCAAGGCGGATTTCGCCGTTCTCTTTGCCACCCCCAAATCCGAATCCATCGGTATTTCCCTCGGACACGTGGTCAACATGCGGGTTTTCGTGGTTGCCCTTGCCGCTCACGATCCGGTGGAATCATTGGATGATCTGGCCGGCAAACAGGTAGGCTACATTCGCGGGACCTTTTACGGTCCAGGCTTCAATCAGCATCCGGCGATCGAGCGGGTGGCGGTCAAGAACATGGCGCAGGGGCTGGAGATCCTCAAGTACGGCAGACTCGACGCCATGGTAGGAACGGACAGGGCACTTCTGGCGGGACTCCAGAAAAGTGATGTCCGGCCCGAGGATATCCGCATCATCATGGAATTACCGCCCACCAAGGGCGATATCTACCTGTCCCGAAAATCCAACCGCAAGGACCTGATTGAACCGATCAGCCGGGCTGTGGATCAGCTCAATCAGAGTGGCGAGATGGAACGGATCTTCGAGGTTCCCGGCCACGAGTTGATCAAGCCGCTGCTGCACTGAAAGCGCACAGCAGGGGAGGCCTTCGGCTTTTGGATTATTCTGGCGCTTCCGCAAGCGTCCCGATATGGGCCTCGGCACTGGCTGCCAATGCTTTCAAGTTGTAGCCACCCTCCAGCATTGAAACGATACGCCCGCCGCAGCTCTGGTGCGCCACGTCCGCAATCATTTCCGTCACCCAGCGATAATCGGCTTCCACCAGTTCCAGGTTGGCCATGGGATCGGCTTTGTGGGCATCGAAGCCGGCGGAGATCAGGATCAGTTGTGGCTTGAAATCCTGCAGGCGGTAAAGCCAGTCCTTTTCCACCCGGCGTCGGAAGGCATCGCCCTTGGTGTAGGCGTCCAACGGGGTATTAACAATATTGCTCGGCAGCCCGTGAAAGTGACTGTTGGGATAGAACGGATGCTGGAAGCTGGAACAGACCAGCACCCGCGGGTCACCCTGGAAAATGTCGATGGTGCCATTGCCCTGGTGAACATCGAAATCGACAATGGCCACCCGTTCCAGATTGTGGAAACTCAACGCATGGGCGGCAGCAATCGCGATATTGTTGTAAAAGCAGAAGCCCATGGTCTTGCCACGCTCAGCGTGATGGCCGGGTGGGCGGACTGCGCAGAAGGCATTCTGGACCTGCCGGCTCAAAACCATATCAACCGCCTGGATCGCCGAACCAGCGGCAAGCCGGGCCGCCTTGAGGGTGTCGGCCATGATGGCCGTATCAGGATCGGCGAATACCCGTCCTTTTTCCGGAACAATGATATCCAGCTGATGCAGATAGGTTTCCGGATGCACCCGGAGTATGGCATCCCGGGGCGCTTCCTGTGCTTCCACCCAATCCAGCTCCTGGGCCAGGCCGTCATGGGTTATACGCTCGCGAATGGCCTGCAGACGCAGGGGGCTTTCAGGATGTTCCGGCCCCATGTCGTGGCGCTGGCAATCTTCGTGGGTAATGTAAGCCGTTGTCATAGTGCTACCACTGTAGTGCCTTTGTACTTGTATTGACCCGATTGTATCAGTGCTACCTCCAAGGCGTGATAGTCTGTAATCAAATTTTGGTGCAGGCTATGGGTTTATCGGTCAGGGAGTGCATTCGTGAGTACCCGTTATCTGGAAGCGCTTTTCAATCCCCGGTCTATTGTGATCGTCGGTGCCTCGGAGCGGCCCGACAATCTGGGCGGGATGGTGTTGCGGAACCTCATGGCGTCGGATTTCCCGGGCGAGCTGCTGGTGGTCAACCGGCATGATTACGACAATGTCCACGGTATCCCATGCCTGCGCAAGGTATCCCGGATTCGCAGTCGTCCCGACCTGGCCATCATCTGTACGCCCCCGGAAACCGTCCCCAAGATTATTCGCCAGCTCGGGGAAATGGGGGTCAAGACCGCCATGGTTCTGACCGGGGGGATGTCGCGCAGTCACAGCAAGACGGGCCGACCCCTGATGTATGCGGTGCGCGATGCCGCCCGTGACACCCGCATCCGCGTGCTCGGCCCGAACACCATTGGCCTGATGGTCCCCAAGCACGGCATTAACGCGACCTACGCCCATATGGGGGTTATGCCCGGCAAGATCGGCTTTGTGGGCCAGTCCGGTACCATCGCCAGTGCGGTGATTGACTGGGCCTTCGCTCGCGGAGTGGGTTTCTCCCATTTTCTGACACTGGGGGACGGCATGGATATCGATCATGACGATCTGATCGACTATCTGGCCCAGGACCACAGCACCCGTGCCATTCTCCTGCACATGGAGCACATTCCCAATCCCCGCCGCTTCATCTCTGCGGTTCGTTCGGCCTCCAAGACCAAGCCGGTCATCGCGGTGAAAAGCGGGCGGGTACCGGAATCGGAATGGCTGCCCCAACCGCTGCCGGACGGCATTACCAAGTCCGATCCCATCTATGATGCCGTCCTGCGTCGCGCCGGCGTTCTGCGGGTGAACGGGCTCGATGAAATGTTCGATGCCCTGGAGACCCTGACGCGCATGCGCAAGGTACGTCGCGAAGAATTGGCGATTCTGGCCAATGGAGTCGGGCCCGGCGTACTGGCAGTGGACCGGCTGGCGAGTCTGGATGGAGAGCTGGCGCAGCTGTCGCAGAAAACCGTCGATGCCCTGGTGGACCTGCTGCCGCCGTACTGGAGCCGCAAGAATCCCATCGATCTTAGTTACGATGCCGACGCTGAGCGCTATTACCAGGCCATCAAACTCCTGGCTCACGACACCCACGTTTCCAATGTGCTGGTGATGTACGCCCCAACGCTCACCGAGGACAGCCTGCAGATCGCCGATGCGGTGGTCCGGGCGACCAAGGAGACGCGCCTCAACGTCTTCACCTGCTGGCTGGGCCAGAGCACCGTGCTGGATGCCCGGGAGGAATTTTACCGGGCCGGTATTCCCACGTTCTTCTCACCGGAGAAGGCCATCAAGGCACTGATGCACCACGTCAACCACCAGCGCATTCAGAATCTGTTGCGGGAGACCCCGGAATCCTTCACCGAGATGCGTGTCGACCGCTCCAACGCGCGCAAGATCGTCACCCATGCTCTGCGAGCGCGCCGCAATCACCTGTCCAACCGTGAAGCGAGGGAGCTGGTGGCGGATTATGGCATCCCGGTGCTGGCCACCCATTACTGTGATGACGAGGAAGAGGTGGTTGAGGCTTACCGGGAAATCCGGGAACCCATCAATCTGACTCTCATCCACGAAAAGAGCTGTCATCCCTTTATTGAGGAAAAGACAGGGCGAGGACGCTACAAGGCCACCATTCAGCGCCTCAATGACGAATCGGCGATCCGGCGCTCCTGCGAGCTCTTGATCGAGGAGTACCGTCAGCACTTTCCTGAAAGCGGGTTCATGGGATTTGCCGTACAGCGGGCTCACGAGCATTTGGGGGGAATCGGATTCAGTCTGGGCATCACCCGGGACCCATTGTTCGGGCCGCTGGTCGTCTGTGGGGCCGGAGGCGCCAGCGTGAATGTGATGAGCGACCGGCGCATCGCGTTGCCGCCTCTCAACATGGTCCTGGCGCGGGAGCTGCTTTCCCGGACCTACATGTACCGCCTGCTCAGGGAATACAGCTACCGGCCGGAGCAGGACATTCGCGCGGTGTGCGAGACCCTGGTCACCCTCTCGCAGATCATCATCGATATTCCGGAAATCAAGGGGCTGGAAATCCTACCGCTCCTGTTCAATGAAAAAGGCGCCATAGCGGTGGATCTGGCCGTCGATCTGGCTGAACCTGCGCGGCTGATTATCCAACCCTATCCGCGGGAGCTGGAGGAGTGGATCGTGCTGCCCAAGTCTCACCGCCGGGTGATCATCCGCCCGATTCGCGACGAGGACGAGCCGGCCCATATCGAGTTTCACGAGAAGCAGAGCCCGGAGTCCATTCGCTATCGTTTTTTCCAGTACCGCAAGCACTTCAGCCATGAAGACGTGGTGCAAATGGTGCAGATCGACTATGACCGGGAGATGGTGTTTATCGCCAGCGCGCCCAAGGGGATTGATCAGGAAGAGGAAACCCTGGGGTCAGTCCGGGTGTGGACCGATGCCGACAACCTCCAGTGCGAGTTCGCCGTGATGGTGCGCGACGACATGCGCGGCGAAAACCTCGGCTTTACCCTGATGCAGAAGATGATCGAATACTGCCGCGCCCGGGGGACGGTAGAGATGGTCGGCAATGTCTTGCCGGATAATCGACCGATGCTGCGTCTGGCGGAAAAACTCGGGTTTGAGGTGAGCTACAACGCCGAGGAAGAGGTCATGGACCTGCGCCTGCCGCTGAATCGGCCCGAGGACGAGTGGCAGCGTGAGCGGCTTGGCGGGAAGACCGCATTTGAGATCTAGACCGATGGGCAGCCAGCGCACGGTTGCTGACCGTGCGCCAGAGCCGTACCCTCAGGGTTTGTTCGACTCGCAACCGAGGGTGAAGGTCCATGGCAGACAATACCGACAAGCGCCGAACACACTCTTCCAAAATCGTTGACGGCGATTCCCGTGCCCCCAATCGCGCCATGCTCCGCGCGGTCGGGTTCAATGACGAGGACTTCAAGAAGCCGCAGGTGGGCATCGCCTCCACCTGGAGCCAGGTCACCCCCTGCAACATTCATATCGACAAGCTGGCGGATCAGGCGGCCGAGGGCGCCCAGGCAGCGGGTGGCAAGCCGGTGATCTTCAACACCATCACTGTGTCCGACGGCATCTCCATGGGGTCGCCAGGGATGCGCTATTCCCTGGTTTCCCGGGAAGTGATTGCTGATTCCATCGAGACGGTTACCGGGGCCCAGGGCTTTGATGGGCTGGTCACGTTCGGGGGCTGTGACAAGAACATGCCCGGTTGCGTGATGGCGATGGCGCGGCTCAACCGACCGTCCGTGTTCGTTTATGGCGGGACGATTCAGCCAGGCCCGGAGCGGCGCGATATCGTCTCCGTATTCGAAGCAGTGGGTGCCCGCGCCCAGAACCGCATCTCTGCCATCGAACTCAAGGAAGTGGAAGACACGGCCATTCCAGGTCCGGGCTCCTGCGGCGGCATGTACACCGCCAACACCATGGCCTCGGCCATCGAGGCCCTGGGTCTGAGCCTGCCCAACAGCTCCGCCCAGGAAGCAGTGTCCGATACCAAGGCCGAGGATGCGCGGCGGGCCGGCGAGGCGGTGCTCAATCTCCTGGAAAAGGACATCAAACCCTCGGACATCCTTACCCGCAAGGCTTTCGAGAATGCCATCACCACGGTCATTGCCCTGGGCGGCTCAACCAATGCCGTATTGCACCTGCTGGCCATCGCCCACGCAGCGGAGGTACCGCTGAGCCTGGAGGACTTCGTCCGTATCGGCGACAAGACGCCGGTGCTGGCTGATCTCAAACCCAGCGGTACCTTCCTCATGTCCGAACTGATCGCCATCGGCGGTATTCGGCCCTTGATGAAAACCTTGCTGGATGCTGGCTACCTCCATGGCGACTGCCTCACTGTCACCGGCAAGACCCTGGCCGAGAACCTGGAAGACGTCGAGCCCTATCCGGAGAACCAAGCCATCGTCCAGCCCCTCGACAAGCCCCTCAAGCCCACCAGCCATCTGGTGGTGCTCTACGGGAATCTGGCCCCGACCGGGGCCGTGGCCAAGATTTCCGGCAAGGAAGGGGAGTGGTTTGAAGGGACGGCCCGGGTGTTCCATGCCGAAGAGGAAGCCCTGGACGCGATCCTCGACGGGACCGTGCAAAAAGGCGATGTCATTGTCATCCGCTACGAAGGCCCGAAGGGCGGCCCGGGTATGCGCGAAATGCTGAGCCCGACCTCCGCCATCATGGGCAAGGGGCTGGGCAAGGATGTGGCGTTGATTACCGATGGGCGCTTTTCCGGCGGCAGTCACGGTTTTGTGGTCGGCCATGTCACGCCGGAAGCGGCTGAGGGCGGGCCGATTGCGCTGGTTAAAGACGGTGATCGCATCGTGATCGACGCGGCCCAGCGAGCCATTACCCTGGAAGTGGATGAGAAAACCCTGGAGGCTCGCCGGAAGAACTGGAAGCTGGCGGTCCAGCCGCCCAAGCGGGGAGTGCTGGCTAAATATGCCCGGCAGGTGAGTTCGGCCTCGGAAGGGGCGGTTACTGATGGGGACGAGTGAGGAAGAGGTTGGCCGGTTCCGTTGAGGAAACGATGGGCGCCACAGTGAGAGTAGGTTGGGCTAAGCCTGCGCAGCCCAACATTCCGGGGGTAACCCTTGATGTTGGGCTTCCTTCGTCAGCCCAACCTACCTGATTGCCCGCCGGCGGTTTGCCGGCGAGCAAGGTTTTATTGGCCGTTCGGTTCAGGCCACGATTGCCTCGCGATCCTCGCCACCCAGGGCTTCCAGAAGCACCGGGAACAGCCGGGCAATCTCCAGGGTCATCAGGCTGAATGCGCCATCGAACTTGGCCAGGGCGTCATCGCTGTCGATGTCGTCGATCTGGTCCTTCAGCGTCTCACCAAACTTCAGGCGACGCAGGGTCAGTTCCTCATCGAGCAGAAACGACAGGCTCTCCTGCCAGTCGAGCGCGACACGGGTGACCTGCATACCGCTTTCCAGATGCGCCAGGATTTCCTCGCCCTGCAGATCCAGCCCACGACAGCGCACCACGCCGCCTTCTTCACCGGTATCCTTAAGCTCGCATTCCTGGCCCAGCGCCATGCCGGCGGGCAGCTGAAGGTCGCCCTTGAGCCAGGCGGTCATGACGAAGTTGGGGGACTGCTGCACCGCCGGCGGACGAATAGGCAGGGAACCGAGCGTGTTACGCAGGGTGCTGGCCAGCTCTTCCGCCTGCTTGGCGGACGCCGTATCGACCACCATGTAGCCCTCTTGGGGCGCCAGATAGGCAAACGTGTGGCGGGAACGGGTAAAGGCCTTGGGCAACAGTTCCAGCGTGAGCTGGTCCTTGAGTTCGTTCTTTTCCTTGCGGCCGACTTTACGGCTCTGCTCGGTCTCGATTTTCTCCACCTGCTCGGCCAGCGCTTCCTTGATTACCGCTGAGGGGAGAATCTTCTCTTCCTTGCGCAGGCAAACCAGGAAATTGTTGTTGGCGACATGGACCAGGCCTGGCGCGCGACCGCCCAGGGGAGAGGCCCAACCCAAACGGAAGCTGTCCTGCGGGCCGCAGGGGCTGAAGGCGCCTTCTTCCAGTTTGCTTTCAAGTTCTTCAGCGTCGAATTCCACCGGCTTGGTGAAACGAAAAATGCGGGCGTTACGAAACCACATAGTGACTCCATTCCAGAAAAAACGGACGGGAATTTGCAATCAGAGGTGAACGATCAAGGGGGGAAAGACTAGCAGAATTATCTTCAGGGGGAAGGGAAAATTTAAGGCAATTTCCCCACTTATCGCGATGGCAATAAGTGGGGAAAAGGGGTGCTAGACCTGAATTACTTCAACCAGAACGGTCTTGATGATAAAGCCGGCCATGCCTGCGCCCAGGGCGAAAAACAGCACCGCGGTACCGATCCGACCGGCGTTGGAACGCTTGGCCAGATCCCAGATGATAAAGCCCATGTAGGCAATCAGCGCCGTGATCAGTACGGCCAGTGAGATGGATTCAAAGGTTTCAATCGACATAACAACCTCCTGAAAAAAGGAGCGCAATTATAGCGGGAAGTTGTTGTCGAAACCAGTTTTTAGACGAAAACGCAATGATCTGGGTCAAGAATGGGTGAGGTGAGGACCGTGCGAGAGTTTACGGTGAACTTAAGCTTGGTCCCGGGTAAACACCCAGTTATCGCCCTTGGAGAGCTCCTCGTTGAAGCTGTAACCCTCCCAATCGAACCCCTTGAGGTCGTCCACCTGGGTAATCCGGTTTTTGATGGCGTAAGCGCACATCAGGCCGCGGGCTTTTTTGGCGAAGAAACTGATCATCTTGTACTGGCCGTTCTTCCAGTCCTTGAACTGGGGCGTCACCACCCGTTTGGCCGCCAGCTCCTTCTTCCTGACCGACTTGAAGTACTCATTGGAGGCCAGGTTCACCAGAATGCCATCATCGGCTTCCAGGTCGGCATTCAGGCTCTCGGTGATCTTGTCGCCCCAGAAGGCATACAGATCCTTACCGCGCGTGTTCTCAAAGCGGGTGCCCATTTCCAGGCGGTAGGGCTGCATCAGGTCCAGCGGGCGAAGCACGCCATAGAGGCCGGACAGAATGCGCAGATGGGCCTGGGCAAATTCAAAATCAGCCTCTTCGAATTGATCGGCGGCCAGCCCGGTGTAGACGTCGCCCTTGAAGGCCAGAATCGCCTGGCGGGCATTGTCCAGATCGAAGGGGGTGTGCCATTCCTGATAGCGTTGGGCGTTCAGCTCGCCCAGCTTGGCGCTGATTCCCATCAAGTCACTGACCTGGTGGGGTTCCAGCGGTTTGAGTTGATCGATCAGTTCGCAGGCGTCCTCCAGAAAACGCGGCTGCGTGTATGTGTCTGTCGGGCGCGGGCTTTCGTAGTCCAGCTTTTTCGCCGGGGAAATGACGAGCAACATAGAATTCAGCCTATTTCAGAAAGTCCAGAACATCCTGCATGTTGAACGGCCACTGGAGTTCGGCCCCGGTATCGGTACGGCGCAAGACGGGTATCCGCTCACCGTATTTGTCCACAAGGCCGGCTTCCTGGGCGATATCAATAGCGTCCACCGGAATGGGCTCTTCCAGGGGGACCTGCATCAGTAACTGCTCCGCCTCTTCGCAGAGCGTGCACTGTTCCGTCGTATAAAACACCAGTCGCATCGCGGCCTCTACTTTTGCTGTGCGTCGAACTGCTCGCCCGTGACCCCGGTGCTGTCAGGCCCCATCAGATACAGGTAGGTGGGCATGATGTCCTCGGGGCGGGGATTGTGGTTGGGATTTTCCGCCGGATAGGCGAGGGCGCGCATGTTGGTGCGGGTGGCGCCGGGATTGATGCTGTTGACGCGAATATTGCTGCGCTCATCGTCCAGCTCATCGGCCAGCAGCTGCATCAGCCCTTCGGTGCCGAACTTCGAGATGGCATAGGCGCCCCAGTAGGCCCGCGCCTTGCGGCCCACGCTACTGGAAGTGAATAGCAGAGAGGCGTCTTCGGACTTGCGCATCAGCGGAATCAGGGCCTGACTCAGCAGGAACTGGGCATGCAGGTTGACGTGCATGACCTGGGTCCAGGTATCCGGATCGTACATTTCCACCGGCGTTCTCAGGCCCAGAATGCTGGCGTTGTGCAGCAGCCCGTCCACGCGGCCGAAGGCCTCGTCGATGCGGGTGGCCACTTCCTCATAATCATGGGAGGTGGCGCCTTCCAGATTCAGCGGCACGATGGCCGGCTGAGGATGGCCAGCCGCCTCGATTTCGTCATACACCGCTTCGAGCTTGCCAACGGTGCGTCCCAACAGAATGACGGTGGCACCATGGGCGGCGAATGTTTTGGCTGCCGCCCGGCCAATGCCGTCACCGGCACCGGTCACCATGATGACGCGGTCTTTAAGCAGGTCCGCCGGCGCCTGGTAATCCTTCTTGCATATTGCGGCCATTCAACTTCTCCTCACATTCATGCGGCTTCGGTGCGGCGCTGCAACCATTCTAACAAGGCTGCGGCATCCTCGGCGGTGTAATCGGCATCCCAGGCGTCAATGACTTCCGGGTGCTCCAGATAACCGTAACGGACGGCCACGGTAAGCATGCCGGCACGACGTCCTGCTTCGATATCGCGCTCGTGGTCGCCGACATAGATGCCGCCGGTGGGCGACACACCGATGCGACTGCAGGCCAGCAGTAACGATTCGGGATGGGGTTTGCGTTCCTCGACATGGTCCGGGCAAACCGTAACGGCGCAGCGACTCGCCAGTTCGAGCTTTTCCAGCAATGGAAGGGTGAACCGGCTGGGTTTGTTGGTGACGACCCCCCAGGGAACCCGCTGCTGCTCAAGCCAGGTCAGCAGGTTGTCCATGCCGGGAAACAGGCCGGAACAACTGGCCAGATGGGTCTGATAGAGATCCAGCAGTTCATCGAGGTAGCGGGCAAACTCTGGATCGTCCGGATTCAATCCAAAACCGGTCTTCACCAGGGCGCGGCCGCCGTTGGAAACCACCCGGCGTATCTGGGGCTCGGGCAAGGGCGGCAGCCCGTGCCTTTCTCGCTGTTGATTGAGGCAGAGAACGAAGTCCGGGGCGGTGTCGACCAGGGTGCCATCCAGGTCAAACAGGACGGTGCTGGGGCGTGGCAAGGGGTTACTCCGGTTTGGTTGCGTGCATCAGATAGTTGACGTCCACGTCCCGGCTCAGCTTGTAGTGCCTGGTCACCGGGTTGTAGGTCATTCCCGTGACGTCAGCCACTTCCAGGCCTGCCTCGCGAACGAAGGCTGCCAACTCCGAGGGGCGGATGAAACGCTTCCATTCGTGCGTCCCACGGGGGAGCAGGTTGAGCACGTATTCGGCTCCCACAATCGCAAACAGGAACGACTTGGGATTACGATTGATTGTCGACAGGAACAGGTGACCGCCAGGCTTGAGCAACCGTTCGCAGGCCTTGATGACGGAGGCGGGATTGGGCACATGCTCCAGCATCTCAAGGCAGGTTACAGCATCGTACTGGCCTTCGGCTTCCTCGGCCATTTCCTCCGCGGTGATCTGGCGATACTCCACATCGACGCCGGATTCCAGGCAATGCAAGCGGGCCACGGATAGGGGGGCTTCGCCCATGTCGATGCCGGTCACGTGGGCGCCACGGCGGGCCATGCCCTCGCTTAACAGGCCGCCACCACAGCCGATGTCGATGACGGTTTTCCCGGGCAGGGGGCAGCGTTCGTCGATGTAGTTGAGCCGCAGCGGATTGATGTCATGGAGCGGCTTGAATTCGCTGTTCGGGTCCCACCAGCGGTTGGCCAGTTCCTCGAACTTGGCGATTTCTGCCGGATCGAAATTGGGTGACACGGTGCTAGCCATCGGGGTTGTTACCCTCCAGACGGGTTAAGTGGCAGTTGTTCGGATTGATTGGAGCCATTGTACCTGAATGGTGGCCGCAAGTGGGCCGTCAGTCGCTGGCCGCGATCTTTCGCGCCCACCCTTCGATACGTTCACGCAGGCCGTGCAGATCGATGCGCAGCAGCTCGCCATCCCGCACATGGGCCTCGCCATCGATCCAGCTGTCCGAGACCTGACGGGATACGCTGCTGTAGACCAGGTGAGACACGGGATCGTAGACCGGCTGGGTCCAGGCCTCGCTCAGGTCAATGGCGACCATATCGGCGCACTTGCCGGCCTCGAGGGAGCCCAGATCCGCCTCCCGGCCCATGGCCCGGGCGCCCTGGATGGTGGCCATGGCCAGGGCCTGGTGGGCCCCGACGCTGGCGGCATCGCCGGAGACCGCCTTGGCCAGCAGCGCCGCGGTGCGCATTTCGCCGAGCAGGTCCAGGTCGTTGTTACTGGCGGCCCCGTCGGTGCCCAGGGTGACGTTCACCCCGGCGTCCATCAGCCGGGACACCGGGCAGAACCCGCTGGCGAGCTTGAGGTTGGATTCCGGACAGTGCACCACGTGGGCGCCGGTTTCGCTGAGCACTTTCAGATCCTGATCGTCAACCTGGGTCATGTGCACGCACTGGGTGCCCGGGGTCAGCAGGCCGAGCTCGGCCAGTCGCTGGGTCGGTCGCAGGCCGGTGTTCTGGATGGCCTCGGTCACCTCGTGTGCGGTTTCGTGCAGGTGGATCTGGACGATCGCATCGGTCTGCGCCGCCAGGGTGGCCACCTGTTTGAGGGGGCCATCCGAGACTGTGTAGGGCGCATGGGGGCCGAATCCGACCTGGATGAAGTCGCTGTTGCGATAGCGGTCGGCCAGCTCGAGCCCCTTGCGCAGGTACTCCTCCGGTCCGCTGCCCCAGTTGGTGGGGAAGTCCAGCACCGGGAAGCACACCTGGGCCCGGATGCGGTGTTCCTGCGCCACCCGCGCGGTTTCCTCGGGAAAGAAGTACATGTCGCTGAAGCAGGTGGTGCCACCGCGCAGCATTTCCGCGATCGCCAGCAATGAGCCGTCGGCGACGAAATCGGCGTTCACGAAGCGGCCTTCCGCCGGCCAGATGTGGTCATTGAGCCAGGTCATCAGCGGCAGGTCATCGGCCAGGCCGCGGAAGAGGGTCATGGCCGCGTGGCCGTGCATGTTAATGAGGCCCGGAATCAGGACATGATGCCCCAGATCGCGGCGTTCGCCTGGAGTGTAGCGCCCGCCCACCTGATCGCTTGGGCAGACGTCGAGAATTTTGCCCTGGTGGACAATCACGCTGTGATGATCCAGCACTTGCCCCTGGGGGACTACAGGAACCACCCAGCGGGCGGCAACTTCAAGGTCAACGGATTGCGGCGCTTGGGCGTCGGTCACGGACTCGTTCTCCTTGTACTCGGGCAAGTGGGGTGGCAGCCGAGTATACCAGCTGGAATGCGGTTTGTCGGAGGTGGCAGATGCTGGACACATCGTCGCTCTCGCACCGTATAATGCCGCCCATCGATAACCTTCAATACAGGAGTGTGCCATGTCCCCCGAAAACGCGATCCAGGCCGTGCATGCCATGGAGTGGCGAGGTTCGGCGCTGGGGCTGATCGACCAGCGGCGCCTGCCCCAGGAAGAGATCTGGCTGACCTGTGAGGATGTGGAGGCCGTCTATCACGCGATTCGGGATATGGCCGTGCGGGGTGCGCCCGCGATCGGCATCACCGCCGCCTATGGTGTCGTGCTGGCGGCTCGCCAGGCCCCGACCAATGGCTGGAAAACCTCGATTGCCGAAGCGATGGACAAGCTCGGTCAGTCGCGTCCAACGGCCGTCAACCTGTTCTGGGCCCTGCAGCGGATGGGCGATGTACTCGACGAGGTGGCTTCCGCGGAAGAGGCTGTCGGGCGGCTGGAACAGGAGGCCATCGCCATCCATCGCGAGGATGAGGCAGCGAACCGCCATATGGGGGCGCTGGGGCGGGATTTGATGTGCCGGGATCTGGATGGGCCTTTTGAGATCATGACCCATTGCAACACCGGCTCGCTGGCCACCGGTGGCTATGGCACTGCCCTGGGGGTGATTCGCAGCGTCTGGGAGGCGGGCCGATTGCAAAAGGTCTTTGCCAATGAAACTCGGCCCTGGCTGCAGGGGGCCCGGCTCACGGCCTGGGAGCTTTCCCGGGATGGCTTGCCGGTGATGCTCAATACCGAAGGCGCGGCGGGGCATATCCTGCGGCAGGGCAACGTGAAGTGGGTGGTGGTCGGGGCCGACCGCATCGCCGCCAACGGTGACGTGGCCAACAAGATCGGGACCTACAGCCTGGCGGTGCTGGCCCGCCATCACGGGGTGAGGTTTATGGTGGTGGCTCCGAGGTCCACGGTGGACCTCTCGCTGGCCAGCGGTGACCTGATCCCGATCGAGGAGCGGGATGCCAGTGAGGTCCGCAACCTGGGCGCCATGCCCATTGCGCCGCCCGGCATTCCGGCCTACAACCCGGTGTTTGATGTGACACCGGCGGAACTGATTGATGCGATTGTGACCGAGGAGGGGGTGATCGAGCGTCCCGATAGGGAAAAGATGCGGGAGGCTTTGAGCGTCGGACGTCTAACGTCTGACGCTCTGAAGGGATAGTGCGCTTCCGGCTTTCTACTCCTTCTTGCCGGAGTGGCCGTTGTTTTTCCCTTTTTTGCTCTTGGCCTTGTGCGCTTCGGCCTCTTCCTGTTCCTGCTCTTCGGCAATGGCATCCAGCGCTTCCTGCACCCGGTTTTCCTGTTCGGCCACGAAGTGCAGTGACATATCGAACGACTTGCGGGTGAAATCCAGGACCTGCTGAAACCCTTCGTCCGAAAGCTTGCGGGCCGCATCGTGGCTGCGGAAGATGTTGACGAACTGCCGCTCTCGCTCGTATTGCAGTGGCAGGCGCCCAACGCCCCAGTCGTTCATGATCTTCCACAACTCGGGGTTGTAGGTCCGGGTGTATTTCAGGATGAAGGGGAGTGGATCATTGCGGGCCAGCACGGCGGCCAGTCGCAGGATCAATTCGAAGGACAAGGTGGCGGTACCGTTTTCCACCGCTTCCAGAATGGACTTGTCCCGGAGGTTGAGAGCATCACCCAGCTCATTCACGGTCAGGCCCGCAACCTGTCGCAAATCGCGCAGGGATTCCCCCGCGGCGATCATCAGTTTGAGCTGGTCCTGGGAGCGCATCAGCGCCCGCCCGACCTTGAGTGAACTGTCAGTAGTGCGACGGGCAAACCGGAAGGCTGAACTGGTCAGGCCACTGATTCGGCCCAGCAATCCCACGTCGTCCAGGAATTCGGTTTCAGGCGCTTCCCTGTCGCTTTCATGCGCCTTCGAATCCTGCGTTTCTTCCTCGACGTCTTCGCCTTCTTCCTCTTTTTCTTCTGCGCTGAGTCGTTCTACCGCCTCCAGCGACTCAATGGCATGCAGGGAATCCTTGAGAAACGCTTCCAGCGCTTCTGATTTCTCATCGTCGGTAGCCATTCGGTGTCCTTGTCATCCAGAAGGAGCCTAAAGCATACAGTGGTTACTGGCGCGCCGGGGCACGCCAGGCCAGGGCTGATCGATCAGGGGGTGACCGCAGCGGTTTTGTTGGTGACATCGATCTGTGCAAACTGCGGGCTCAGAGAGAGCAGGTCCGCCATGATCTCGCCGCTTTCGCGGACCAGGAAGTCGGGCGCCTCGTCCTTGTCGCCCTGGGCACGCTGCTCTTCCTGATAATCCTCATAAGCCTGCCAGTTTTCAAAGCCGTCCTCGCCGTCCAGCTTGCGGCGCTTGTTGATGATGGCCAGGCGACGGCTTTCCAGGTCCTGCTGGTACTGACGGCGCTCTTTTTCGTTGAGGCTAATGACCTCGCGGTTGCGCTGATCGTCCAGCAGGGAAATCTCTTCCAGCAGGAGCTGGTAGTGAGGATTGTCGCCAAAGCGCTGTTCGTGCTTCTCCCGCAACGAACTCAGCACCGGATTGAAGTCGAAGTACTGGGCGTGGGGTACCGGCTTGATCTGGTCCCAGGGCAGGGCGTACTCCAGGGCGTCCTCGCCAATCTCATCAGACTGGATCTTGCTGGGAATCTGGATGTCGGGAATCACCCCACGGTGCTGGGTGCTGTCGCCCGAGATGCGATAGAACTTGGACTGTGTGATCTTCAGCTGGCCATGGTTCAGCGGACGAACCGCCTGTACCGTACCCTTGCCGAAGGTTTGCGAGCCCATGATCAGGCCCCGGCCATAATCCTGGATGGCGCCGGCAAAGATTTCCGAGGCCGATGCGCTCATACGGTTAACCAGGACCATCAACGGACCATCCCAGGCAACCATTGGATCGGTATCCGGAAGCACCTTGACGTCATCGTTCGGGTTGCGCACCTGAACGGTGGGCCCTTCCTCGATGAACAGGCCCACCAACTCCTTGGCTTCATGCAGGGCACCGCCGCCGTTGTTGCGCAGGTCGATCACCAGCGCGTCCATGCCGTCTGCCTTCAGCTTGTCGATGAGCTTTTTCACGTCGCGCGTGGTGCTCTTGTAGTTGGGATCACCCGCCTGCATGGCGCGGAAATCAGCGTAGAAGGTGGGGATATTGACCACGCCCACGTTCCAGTCTTTACCGTCCCGGTCGAACTTGAGGGTATGGCTCTGGGCGGCCTGTTCCTCAAGCTTGACTTCATCCCGGACGATCTTGATTTCCTGGGTGCGGGTTTCGTCCGCCGCGTTGGCCGGAATGACCTGCAGGCGCACGGTGGATTCCTTGGGGCCACGAATCAGGTCGACCACTTCATCCAGGCGCCAGCCGGTGACATTCTGCATTTCGCCATCCGCACCCTGGGCGACACCCACGATGCGGTCGGCCGGCTCCAGTTGCCCCTGCTTGTAGGCCGGGCCGCCGGGTACCAGGCGCACGACCTTGGTGTACTCGTTGTCACTTTGCAGTACCGCGCCAATGCCTTCCAGGGACAGGCTCATGTTGATATTGAAGTTTTCGGAGGTGCGCGGTGAGAAATACTGGGTGTGCGGATCCCAGACTTCCGTGAAGGCGTTCATCCAGGTCTGGAAGGCATCTTCGGAGCGCACCTGATAGACACGACCGAGCTGGCTTTCGTAGCGGCGGCGCAGGGATTTGGCGATGGCGTCGTCATCCTGCCCGTCCAGGCGCATACCGAGCACCGCGTTCTTCAGACGCTTGCGCCAGATATCATCCAGCTCCTCCTTGTCGCGGGCCCAGGGTTCTTCGGCCCGGTCCAGCTTGAGGAATTCCTCGGTGGTGAAATCCAGGTTGTCGATCCCCTTGTCGAGCAGGGAGAGCACATACTGCAGGCGTTCGATCACCCGGGTCTGGTAGCGGTTGTACATGGCGAAGCCGGGCTGGAGCTGGCCCTTGTTGAAGGCTTCGTCCAGGAGGTTGCGGTAAGGCTCGAATTCCTCGATATCCTTTTGCAGCAGGTAGAGTCGCTGCGGATCCAGGTCGTCGAGATAGGAATTGAACACCTTGTGGGACAGGTTGTCGTTCATGTCCTGTTCGCGGAAATGGGTGAACTGCAGCTGCCGGGCAATCAGGATGCTGGCCCGGGCCTGCTCTACCGTCGGCTCGACGGGCTGGTAGCTTTGCTGGGTTTCCGGTTTCTCGGCCGTGGCGAAGGCCAGTGGCGCGCTCAGCAGGAGGGCGCCGAGCATGGGCGCGAGGTGGCGCCGAACCTTGGAAGGCGCAGAGCGATTCATAGATGCTGGCATGATAGACGTATTCCGAACAGAAACATTACTTGACCGGTCTCTGAGAGGCCGGTTTTCAGGAACCCTGAAACTTCAAAAACCTGAGACTCGTCAGAAACTCCAAAGTTCATTGTAGGCAACGCAATCGGCAAGGGCTACCGTGCTGAGGCCGGTTGGCGGGGAAATCTGCAATGCGATCGGTATTTTGATTAAAAAGTTGGGATGGTAATGATCGTGTAATGAAAGCTTCGGGCGTGAGGCGGCGAGTGGATGCCGGTTTTTGCGCCGGGCACCCGATTGGCCATGCAAAAAGAAATCCGGGCGCCCTTGTAGAGCGCCCGGCAAAAGCTTTCAGGGCCCATAAGAGAGAGGCAGTGCAGCCCTGAAAATGGTGCTTGCGTGGTTATTCGAACAGGGCATTCTGCTCAGCTTTTTCCTCCAGCAAGGCCGGAGGCGCAAAGCGATCGCCATAGGCGCCAGCCAACTGGCGGGCCCGTTCGGTAAAGGCTTTGACGCCGTACTGGTTGATGAATTGCAGGGCGCCACCAGACCAGGCCGCGAAGCCGATACCGAAGATGCTGCCAATGTTGGCATCACGCACCTCCCGCAGCACTCCTTCCTCCAGGCAGCGGACGGTTTCGATGGCCTGGATGAACAGCATGCGGTCCTTCAGGGTCTGTAGATCGGCGTTGCGGGCCTTGTCCGGATCCACGTAGTGTTCCTCCAGCCCGGGCCACAGGTGCTTTTTGCCACCCTTGGGATAGTCATAAAAGCCGGCGCCGGCCGCTTTGCCCATGCGTTCGTGGCGGGTCGCCATATCATCAATGATCTTCTCCGCGGGGTGTGGATTCCAGGTGCCTCCAGCCGCTTCAACGTCCTTGCGGCTCTGGTCGCGGATATGGGTGATCAGGCCCAGGCTCACCTCATCACACAGGGCCAGCGGCCCCACCGGCATCCCCGCCAGTTGTGCGGCGTTCTCGATGGAGGCGGGATGGAAACCTTCCCCAAGCAGTGCCACCCCTTCGTTGACGAAGGTGCCGAAGACCCGTGAGGTGAAGAAACCGCGGCTGTCGTTGACCACGATCGGCGTCTTGTTGATCTGCAGCACGAAGTCGAAGGCCTTGGCCAGGGTCTCGTCTGAGGTCTGCTCGCCGACGATGATCTCCACCAGCGGCATCTTGTCGACCGGGGAGAAGAAGTGCAGGCCGATGAAATGCTCGGGTTTGTCCGAAGCCTTGGCCAGCTGCGTGATGGGGATGGTCGAGGTGTTGGAGGCGAAAACGCCACCCTCGGCCAGCTGCGGTTCCGCTTCACGGGTCACCTTGGCCTTGAGATCGCTGTCCTCGAAGACCGCCTCGATGATCAGGTCGCAGCCACTGAGATCGTCCGTCTTGTCGGTCGCGGTGATCCGGTCCAGCACGTCCTGCTTTTTCTCGGCGCTCATGCGGCCCCGGGAGACACGTTTGGACAGTACCTTGTCGGAATACTGCTTGCCGTGGTCTGCTTTCTCCTGGGAGACATCCTTCAGCACGGTCTCGATGCCGGTGCTGGCTGCCGCATAGGCAATACCCGCACCCATCATGCCGGCGCCCAGAATGCCCACCTTGCCGACCTGGGTCTGGTCGATCCCCTTGGGTCGGCTGCCGCCAGCCTTGATGGCATTGAGCCCGAACCAGAAGGTGCCGATCATGTTCTTGGAGACCTGGCCGGTCGCCAGTTCGGTGAAATAGCGGGTCTCGATGCGATCGGCGGTGTCCACGTCCACGGATGCGCCTTCCACCACCGAGGCCATGATCTTTTCCGGGGCCGGGTAGCAGCCCTTGGTCTTGTTGCGCAGCATGGCCGGGGCGATGGCCAGCATCTGGCCCACTTTCGGGTTCTGCGGGCCGCCGCCGGGGATCTTGAAGCCTTTCTGGTCCCAGGGCTGCTGACTCTTCGGGTTGGCCTTGATCCAGTCGCGCGCCTTCTGCAGCAGTTCCTCGCGGTCCGTTGCCAGCTCATCCACCATACCCAGCTTCAGAGCATCCTGCGGACGGGCCTTCTTGCCTTCCAGCAGATAGGGCATAGACTTTTCCAGCCCCATCAGGCGCGGCAGGCGCACGGTACCGCCACCGCCGGGCAGCAGACCAAGGGTGACTTCCGGCAGCCCCAGCTGAATGCTGCTGTCGTCAAGCACAATGCGGTGGTGACACATCAGGCAGAGCTCAAAACCACCGCCCAGGGCCGTACCGTTAATGGCCGCGACCACCGGCTTGCCCAGGGTTTCGATAAACCGCATCTGGCGCTTCAGGTCCTGCACCATGTTGAAGAAGGTGTCGGCATTCTCTGGTGTGGCCTGAATCAGCTCGCTGAGGTCGCCGCCGGCAAAGAAGGTTTTCTTGCCGGAGGTGACGATGATGCCGGCCAGGTCGTCGGCATCCTTCTCGATTTTGGCCACTGTCTCGGTCAGGGCTTCACGGAATGCCGCGTTCATGGTGTTGGCGGACTGCCCCGGCATGTCGATGGTCAGGGTCAGGATGTTGTCTTGGTCTTTCTCGTACTGAATGCCTGTCATGGCGTATTCCTCGTCCGTCATACCCGCTCAATGATCGTCGCAATCCCCATGCCGCCGCCGACACAGAGGGTGGCCAGACCGTAACGCTGCTCGCGACGCTCCAGTTCGTCCAGAAGGGTGCCCAGGATCATGGCACCGGTGGCACCGAGGGGGTGACCCATGGCGATGGCACCGCCATTGACGTTGACCTTCTCGTCCGGCACACCCATTTCCCGCTGGAAACGCATGACCACAGCGGCAAAGGCTTCGTTCACTTCGAACAGGTCGATCTGGTCGACGGTCATGCCGGCCTTGTCCAGCACCTTGCGCGTGGCCGGGGCGGGGCCGGTGAGCATGATGGTGGGATCGGTACTGGTGACGGCGGTCGCCACGACCCGCGCGCGCGGGGTCAGCCCGTGGTCGCGGCCGGCCTGCTCGCTGCCGATCAGCACGGCGGTCGCACCATCGACGATGCCGGAGGAGTTGCCGGCGTGATGAACGTGGTTGATGGAATCGACGTAGTGGTATTTCTCCCGGGGCACCCCGTCAAAGCCCATTTCACCCATCATCTGAAAGGACGGCTTGAGTCCGCCCAGGGATTCCAGGGTCGTGTTGGGGCGCACCAGTTCGTCCCGGTCCAGGATGGGGAGGCCGTTCTGGTCTTTGATGGGAATGATGGAGCGGTCGAAATAACCGTTGCTCCAGGCGTTGGCGGCCTTCTTCTGGGACGCGACAGCAAAATTGTCGACGTCCTCGCGGCTGAAGCCCTCCAGGGTCGCGATCAGATCGGCACCAATACCCTGGGGCATGAAGTGCGTGTGCATGTTGGTGGCCGGATCCATGGCCCAGGCGCCACCGTCACTGCCCATCGGTACGCGCGACATGGATTCAACGCCGCCACAGACCACCAGGTCCTCCCAGCCCGAGCGCACTTTCATGGCCCCCAGGTTGACCGCTTCCAGACCGGAGGCACAGAACCGGCTCAGTGTGACGCCGGCAACTTTCTGGTCCCAGTCTGCGGCCAGGGCCGCGGTCTTGGCGATGTCCGCTCCCTGGTCACCCACGGGCGTCACACAGCCCATGACGATATCGTCGACCCGCGAGGTGTCCAGTTCATTCCGCTCTCTGAGTGCCTCCAGCACGGTGGCCAGCAGTGTTACGGGCTTCACCTCGTACAAGGCGCCATCCTTCTTGCCACGCCCGCGGGGCGTTCTTACCGCGTCGTAGATATAGGCTTCTGTGGTCATTACGGTCTCTCTGTTGGTATTGCCGATATTGCTGGGCCTGCCATCGAGTGGTTAGTGTAGTGCGCAAGCCCGCCGACCTCGACTAGACTCTAGCTAAGGGTTGCCATACCCGTCATTGCGGGCGGCTTGCCGAGGTGTTGTAAGGCCCCATCCTGCCCTTTATCGGGAAAGAAGCTTTTTCAACCTTACCAGCCTCGAGGGCCGGCGTAATGGCGGCAGGCTCCAAATCCATTGGCGAAAGCGCTCAAGCTGGAAACCGGGGTTCCAGCCGCAAACGGAGGCACTGAAAGCATGTCGATTCTCGATCACTTGGACAATTTCTATGAGCAGTGGGTGCTGGAGGCTCTCGATGAGGCCCGGGGCAACGAGAACTGGGACGAGGATTTCATGGTCGACGTGGCTTGTGTGGCTCTGAACCACTTACCGCCGCGGTATTACCGTCACAAGGTGGACATGGTTTTCTATCTTTCGCCGGAAGAGCGGCGTGAGATGCAAGTCAAGGTGAGAAAGGCGGTGGAAGAGGCCGTGGTGTTTGTGAGGAAGAACGCAAGAGCCGATTGAAGGTGGATGCGGCGCCCGCTTTGGAGCGCCGCTGACTTCTCAAGGCCGGGTCAGGAAGAGGGGGCCAACGCCTGGATGGCGGCCAACATGCGCTGTTTGTCCTCACTCGGCGCACCTTTTTCCGCCGCCGAGCGAGTCCACTCTTCGACAATCTCATCCATGGTTTCTGCGGCATCCGTGTGTTGCTGGCCCTGGCCGATTCCCGCTGAGAGACGCTCCACCTGCAAGGCCATACGGCGCTGTTGATCCTGCGCCGGAGACTCAACACCCGCGATCATTTCCGCGCGGATCGTGCAGTCGCGTAATGCCTCACTGGCATCATCGCCCTCGGCCGTTGCCTCAATCGCAGAGTGCCATGCAGCGCCTTTCTCTCGCAGCCGCAGCCGCTCCTGAAGCGCGTGCAGTTGCCCTTCCAACTCCCGCAAACGCTTCTGCCAGCTCCCCTGGCTGGCGCGGGGCAGATCCAGGGCCTGAAAGGCGCTTTTGACTCGTTGCAGCGCACCGAAATCCACCGACTCCTGCTTGACCATGTTTTCCAGCTCGTCGAGCAGCGTCTGTGCCTGCTTTTCGGCATCAGCCACGGCTTCCTTGTGGGCTTCCCTGGCCTGGTCCCGGCGCTCGAAAATAGCATCGCAGGCCGCCCGGAATTGGCCCCAGAGTTCCCTGTCACGGCGATGGCGGGTGATGCCCACGGCCTGCCATTCCTTTTGCAGCTCTTTGGCCATTTGCGTGGCTTCGTTGAGCGGCTGGTGATCGACCAGGGCCTCGGCCCGGCGGACAATGTCTGCCTTGCGCTCTTCGTTGCGGTCCCGTTCCGCATCCAGATGCTGATCTAGCGTTTTCAGCAGGCGGTCGAAGCGTTTCTGGACCGGCCGGCCGGCCTTGAAGTCGACGGGTTTGGTTTGGCGCCATTCTTCTCGCGCCTTGCGGTGGATCTTTTCGATGCCTTTCCAGTCACAGTCGTTCCAGTCCACCGATTCGATAAACTGCTGCAGTTCATCGCAAATGGTTTCTCGGCGCGACAGGTTGACGGACTTGAGTTCGTTGCGGGCGTCAAAGTACTCCTGACAGGGCGCAAACGCCTCGTCAGCGGCCTGTTTGAAACGCTGCCAAAGGCTTTGGTCGGAAGAACCGCCCAGCTCGCGCCATTCGTGCTGCAGCTCCTTGATGCGGGCCGCCTTGGCTTCGGGCTCCATATGCTGCTGGGCCAAGTATTCCATATGTTCACACAATTCTTCCTGCTTGGGCCGTGTTGCGAAACCGCGCCAGTCGCCCAGCTCGTTCACCCGGCCTGACAACAGCCCCATGCGGGCCTGGTAGTGGTGCTGGGTCTTGTGTGGCAGTTTTTCCAGCGTGTGCTGGGCCTCCTTGAGCAGGCGCCGGGAGCGCTTGAATACGTCCTTATCCAGGGCCTCTTCCAGTTTTTCCAGAAGGTCGTTGAGCTGATCCTCTGTCGCCTTCTGTTCCTGTTGGGCCTCCTTGCGCTGGCTATGGGCTTTCCCCAATAGCTGGGAGGCTTCTTTCAGCAATGTAGGGGCCGTGAAATCGGCAGGCCATTTGATGTGATCAAGGCTGTTCTTAACCGTATGGGTATCCGGCTCCTCGGCGTTCAGGGCGTGGGAAAGGGCTTCACGCTGAGTCTCGAAACGGCGGACCGCGTCAATATAGCTTCGCAGCTGCTGCATCAGCCGTTCGTAGTCTTTCTGCTCGCCCTTTTCGACCTCAGCGTCTCGGGTGGCTTCAAGCCAGCGGGTTTCCTGGGTTTTCTGCAGCGCATCCAGGGAAGAGAGGCTGGGACCCTGTGGGGGGCACTGCTGTTGCAGGTCGCTCAGGGTTTCTTTCAGCAGTGACAGCGTTTGAGCACGTTCTTCACGCTTCTGGTCTTCCTCCTCCTGGCGCTGGTTTTCCCGCTCCAGCTCCCGTGCACGCAACTCGCATTCGGCCAGGGCCGCAATCGCCTGTGCCCGCTGTTGTTCGGTGGCCGACTCTTCCAGTGTTTTCCATTGCTGCTGAAGGGCTTCCAGTCGAGGCTGGTAGAGCTTGTTACTTTCGGTACGTGCATGCTGCTTGAGGTTTTCAACCACCGCTTCGACTTCGGCTTCCCGGTGGGCACGCGCCTCCTGTTCCTGTCGCAGTGCCTGAAGCTTGCGTTTGGCGGTCTGGTAAACATTCTTGTCCCGCCCCTTGGCCGCTCGGGCAATGCGGTGAAGCCCGTCTTCGTCTTCCACCAGCTCAGCCGCTGACTGGCGCTCGCGGGCGGTCTTGCCCTCGATGGCGAGCTGTTCCAGGCGGTCCGGCCCGAGGTCGGCGGATACCTGGAGGCTATCGCTGCCCGGTGATCCGGTAAGTTGTTCCAGTATCTGCTGCAGTTGTGGGTCATCAATCTGCTTGCGGGCTTCATGAAGCACACTGGGATTCTGGGCCAGATCGGCAATCCGTTCGCTCAGGGCGTTGCGGTCTTCGGGCTGTGCCTTGGCATAGAGGGTGACCAGTTTATCCAGGCGGTCAATTCGCTGGATTGCCAGATGGCGAACGGCCCGGTCGGCGGCTGTCGCGGCATCCAGTAGGGCTTCAAGGTCCTGGTCTTTCTGGGGGTTGAGTGCCGCAATCGTGGCAATTTCGGAATTGGACGTTTTCTTGCCTGGCTTGAACCAGCGCTTCAGGAAAGCTGCCATGTCGATACCCTCTATCAATGTTCTAGCCGAAGCCTGCCATGTGCTCCGGAACCGGCAATGGCCAGTGGCGGCACCTTGTGGAGAGGCTGCCAACGAGACCATTGAGTCGCTTGGGGAACTGCAGAATGGTGGTAGTCTATATGCGTTTTTTTCCGGCGTCGAAGTGTTCTGCGTTCTGGCAGAATGTTGGCTGGGGCGGCGCTGGCGGTCTGGCCCTCCGGTTTGCCCGCCAAAGCAGCCCACGCGAATAGAGAGCAGATCAGGAGGATGTGGAGGAATCATGGTGGACGATGCTCACAGGCAGGCCAGCGGAGTGGCGCTGAAGCTGCTGGCCCGGCGGGAACACAGTCGCAGGGAGCTGGCGCTCAAGCTGATGCAACGTCACTTTGAGGATGCGGTGATCGAGGCGGTGCTGGATGAGTTTGAGAGCCGCCAATGGCTCGATGACGAGCGTTTTGCAGAAGTCTATGTGCGCCAGCGGGTCAGTCTTGGCTATGGACCCATGCGGATTATGGCGGAGTTGCAGCAGCGAGGGGTTGATGGGGAGCCCGAGGCCCTGAAGGAGGTCGATGGGCAGACCTGGTGCCAAATGGCTCGGGAGGCGCGGGAAAAAAAATTTGGTCTCCAGCCCATTGAGGACCGCAGGGAAAGGGGAAGGCAGGGCCGCTATCTGGCGCAGCGCGGCTATACCATGTCTCAGATTGAAGCCGCCCTCGGGGTTGAGATCGACTAGTTCAGTTTCTAGAGCGCTGGCGGCGTGATGTCCAAGGCGCCGTCCTCTTCCAGTTCCGCCAGTGACTGAAGCGGTTCGGACGACTCTTCTTTTTTGGTGGCCTGATTGGCGTACATCGCTTCGTGCTCGTCCGGTGACATCATCCACTTCAGTACGTCGTAGTAGCGCCGGATGTTCTGCACATAGACAACGGGTTCATGCCCCCGGGCATACCCGTGTTCGGTCTGTACGTACCATTTTTTCTGGGCCAGACGCGGCAGGTATTCCTTGACGTGCATCCACTTGTCCGGATCCTTGCCATCCCGCTCCGCCAGGATACGGGCATCCTCCAGGTGGCCCATGCCCACGTTATAGGATGCCAGGGCAAACCAGGTGCGATCCGGATCGGTGATATGTTCGGGCAGGCGGTCATAGATCTGCCGGAAATAGCCGGCGCCGCCAAGGATGCTGGATTCCGGGTCCAGGCGGTTTTCGATGCCGATGTGGCGCGCCGTGGCCTGGGTCAACATCATCAGCCCCCGAACCCCCGTCGGGGAGACCGCATTGGGGCGCCAGTGGCTTTCCTGGTAACCGATCGCGGCCAGCAGTCGCCAGTCCAGACCGTATTTCTGGGCGGCCTCCTGGAAGGTGTCCTTGTAATTGGGCAGACGGTTGCGCAGGTGATAGACGAATGTTCTCGCGCCCACGTAATTCAGCTGATCCAGGTGGCCGTAATAACGTTCCCTCAGCTGGGCCAGGGTGCCGTCATTGCGAATCTGCTTGAAAAAACGGTCGGCTTCCTTGAGCAGGGAAGGATCCTGGTTGGTTGGAAATAGCCAGGCATACTGTGCCTTGCCCTGCAGTTTGAAGCCCCGGGCCACCTTGGGGAAGAAAACCTGGTTCATGGCCAGATCATTGGAGTCGATGATGGCCAGGTCGATGTCGCCCTCGTTGACAGCTTTGAGCAGGTCGATCGTGCCGATATCCGTGCGCGCTTCCCAGCGAATCGACGGATATTGCTGGGCCAACGTCTGGAGACGCTTGATATGGGCACTGTTGGCAATCACGCGGATATGCCGGTCAGCCAGGTCTTCCGGAGAACGAGGGCGCTCGGAACCCCGGTGGTAGATCACCACGGGTTGCGCCTCCAGATAGGAGGGTGATGTGCCGTAGAGTTTGCGGCGTTCGTCGGTCAGGGTCAGGCCGGCCGCGGCAAAATGGGTGTAGCCCTGATTCAGAATCGAGAAAAGGTCGGCCAGGTTGTCGACGACCTGGATGCGGAGCTCCACGCCCAGATAATCCGCAAAGCGTTTGGCCATTTCGTATTCAAAGCCGGCAGGCCCGTCTCGCCCCACGTAATAGGTGGATGGCGCATTCAGCGTCACCACGTGAAGGACGTTTTCCTGGTGGATTTCTTCCAGGGTGCTGGGCCGGGAACAGGCCGTCAGCAGAGCAATCAGGCCCAGCAAGGCGCCTAGCCCCCAATGACGGGCGGACCGAATCCAGTCGTGACGATCCATGTTTTTCAGGGTTTTCCGCATACAACAACCTTTCCCGGGGCCATTCCGTGGGCCTTGGGCCAACTGTGGCACGTCACTCCCGACCAGAGCCTCTTCCAAACTCCGGTTAATCCGTAAATAAAGCAGAGGGAGCAAATGCAGGTTGAGCTAATGATCGCCGTTTTGTCATTTTTTAGTCAATTAGACGTTGTGAGGATTGTGAAAAAGGTTGTGAAATTGTTCCGCCAAAGCTGTGATGTTCAAGCAGCCCGCTACGTTTTTTTACCTGCCCAAGCTGTAACCGCCTGAAGGATTCCAGTAGAATATGCGCCTTCTTTTTCACACCCCATTCGATCAAGCGTGAGGCTGGTGTAGATAATGCTTGAACTTCGAGGCGCTCCTGCTCTCTCCGAGTTCCGAAGCCGGAACCTGCTTTCCCAGGTCAAGGAAACCATCACCTCGGTGACTTCCGTCTACGCCGAGTTCATGCACTTTGTGGATGTGGATGCCGAGTTGGACGAAAAACAGCTGAGCATCCTTAACCGGCTTCTGAGCTACGGTCCGCGTGTGCCTGTTGAGCCAGCCGATGGGGTGTTGTTCCTGGTCGTTCCCCGGCCGGGTACCATTTCACCCTGGTCCAGCAAGGCGACTGACATCGCTCACAACTGCGGCCTGCGGCACATCAAGCGGATCGAACGGGGAATCGCCTACTACATCCGCACTGATGAGAAGCTGACCCTGGAACAGCGCGAAGCAATTGCGGACCAGCTGCATGACCGGATGACGGAGCGGGTCTTTCACGAAACGGCCGGCGCCGATCTGCTCTTCAACGAAGAAGAGCCACGCCCCATGCAGTCGGTCGGGATTCTGGCTGGCGGCCGTCTGGCGCTGGAAAAAGCCAACAGCGAGCTGGGCCTGGCGTTGGCGGATGACGAAATCGATTACCTGGTGGACGCCTTCACCCGTCTGCGTCGAGACCCGACAGACGTGGAACTGATGATGTTCGCCCAGGCCAATTCCGAGCATTGTCGGCACAAGATCTTCAACGCGTCCTGGGACATCGATGGTGAAGCGCAGGAAAAGTCGCTGTTCCAGATGATCAAGAACACCTACGAAATGAACAGCGAAGGGGTGCTCTCCGCGTACAAGGATAATGCCGCAGTGGTTGCGGGCAGCCGGTCCGGCCGTTTCTATCCGGACCCTGAATCCGGCGAGTACGCCTATCATGAGGAAGACATCCATATTCTCATGAAGGTCGAGACCCATAACCATCCCACGGCCATTTCCCCGTTCCCGGGCTCGGCCACGGGCAATGGCGGTGAGATACGGGACGAAGGGGCAACGGGGCGCGGCGGCAAGCCGAAAGCAGGTCTGACCGGGTTTACCGTGTCCAACCTGAGGATCCCCGAATACCCGCAGCCCTGGGAAGGCGAGGAAAAGCGCCCGGGGCGGATCAGCTCCCCGCTGGACATCATGATTGAAGGTCCCATCGGCGGCGCTTCTTTCAACAACGAATTCGGGCGGCCCAATCTCACAGGTTATTTTCGCACATTCGAACAGTCGGTGGCTGGACCTGCTGGTGACGAAGTGCGTGGCTACCACAAGC
The DNA here is from genome assembly GCA_042862465.1 of Marinobacteraceae bacterium S3BR75-40.1. GTDB lineage: Bacteria > Pseudomonadota > Gammaproteobacteria > Pseudomonadales > Oleiphilaceae > JASTVH01. The sequence continues at coordinate 329,789 of JASTVH010000006.1, forward strand.
CGATCATGATTGCGGGCGGTCTCGGCAACATTCGACCGGACCATGTGGAAAAGGGCAATATTCCCGTCGGCGCCAAACTGATCGTGCTGGGTGGCCCGGCAATGCTGATCGGGCTGGGCGGCGGCGCGGCGTCCTCGATGGACTCCGGTGCCAGTCACGAAGATCTGGATTTTGCCTCGGTGCAGCGTGGTAACCCGGAAATGGAGCGCCGCTGCCAGGAAGTGATCGACCGTTGCTGGCAGCTGGGTGGCGATAACCCGATTGCCTTTATCCATGACGTGGGTGCAGGCGGTCTGTCCAATGCAATGCCTGAGCTGGTCAAGGACGGCGGCCGTGGTGGCCGTTTTGAGTTGCGTGAGGTGCCGAACGATGAGCCCGGCATGTCTCCGGTGGAGATCTGGTGTAACGAATCCCAGGAGCGCTACGTGCTTGCGGTCTCGCCGGAGCAGCTGGAGCGCTTCGATGCCATCTGCCGCCGTGAGCGCTGTCCTTATGCCGTGGTGGGAGAGGCGACCGAGGAGGATCATCTGGGGCTGAGCGATGCCTACTTTGGCAACAACCCCGTCGACCTGCCCATGAGCGTCCTGTTTGGCAAGCCGCCGCGCATGCATCGCAGCGTGGAGCGCACCTCCTTTACCAAACCGATCTTCAACTCCTCGGAAATCGACCCGAACGAGGCGGCTGAAAGAATTCTGCAGCTGCCCGCCGTCGCCAGCAAAAGCTTCCTGATTACCATTGGTGACCGGACAATTACCGGTCAGGTGACGCGTGACCAGATGGTCGGGCCCTGGCAGGTACCGGTGGCTGACGTTGCCGTCACCAGCAGCTCGTTCGATGGCTATACCGGTGAGGCGATGGCCATGGGCGAGCGGACGCCGGTCGCCTGTATCGATGCGCCGGCCTCCGGACGGATGGCTGTAGGCGAAGTGGTGACCAACCTTGCGGCCAGCGCCATTGATCGGATTTCCGATATTCGATTGTCTGCCAACTGGATGGCCGCGGCCGGGCATCCGGGGGAAGACGTCAACCTGTACGAAACCGTCAAGGCGGTAGGCATGGAGCTGTGTCCGGCGCTTGGTATTACCATTCCGGTCGGCAAGGATTCCATGTCGATGAAAACGGTGTGGGACTCTGACGGGGAAACGCGCTCGGTGACAGCGCCGTTATCGCTGATCATCAGTGGTTTCGCTCCAGTAACCGATGTCCGCAAAACCTTGACGCCGGAACTGCGCACCGACAGCGGTGAAACCGATCTGATTCTGGTTGATCTGGCAGCGGGGCAGAACCGTTTGGGGGGCTCGGCACTGACCCAGGTCTATAACGCCATGGGAGCGGTCGCTCCTGACGTCGGCGACCCGGAAGATCTTAAGGCGTTCTTTGCGGTGATTCAGGGCCTTAATAAGGATGGCAAACTGCTGGCTTACCATGACCGTTCGGACGGTGGTTTGTTCGTGACGGTATGTGAAATGGCCTTCTCGGGGCATACCGGTGTCGACATCAAGCTGGATGGTCTGGCAGCGGAGCGGGACCATCTGTGTCGTGAGCTGTTCAATGAAGAGTTGGGCGCAGTATTGCAGGTTCGTCGCGAGGACACGGCGTTCGTGCTGCAGCAATTTACCGGAGCTGGGTTGGGCGAGCACACATCGGTCATCGGTGGCCTGAATGATGAAGATCGGGTCCGCTTCTACTTTGGTCCCGATCCGGTGCTGGATCAGCCGCGCGCTCGTTACCAGAAGCTGTGGGCTGAAACCAGTTACCGCATCCAGTCCCTGAGAGACAATGCGGAGTGCGCCGAGCAGGAGTTCGCGGCGCTGGATGATGCGTCCAATCCCGGTTTGAGCGCAGAGCTCACCTTTGACCCGTCTGATGATGTGGCGGCGCCTTACGTCAACAAAGGTGCGCAACCGCGTATTGCGGTCTTACGGGAGCAGGGCGTTAACGGCCAGGTTGAAATGGCGGCGGCATTTGACCGCGCCGGTTTCCAGAGTGTTGACGTGCATATGAGCGACATCCTGTCGGGTCGCGTGTCCTTGAAGCAGTTCCAGGCATTGGTGGCCTGTGGCGGATTCTCCTATGGTGACGTGCTGGGCGCTGGTGAAGGCTGGGCCAAGTCGATTCTTTTCAATCACCGAGCCAGAGAAGAGTTTGAACTCTTTTTCCAGCGGCCGGATTCCCTGGCCCTGGGTGTGTGTAACGGCTGTCAGATGCTCTCTAACCTGTATGAACTGATCCCGGGTACCGAACATTGGCCGCATTTCGTGCGTAACCGTTCGGAGCAGTTCGAGGCGCGTTTCGTGATGGTGGAAGTCACCGAATCACGCTCGCCGCTTTTCGAAGGTATGGTGGGGTCGCGATTCCCCATTGCTGTGGCGCATGGTGAAGGTCGCGCGGAATTCAAATCTGGCGATGATTTGCAGGCACTGCAAAGCCAGGGGCAAGTAGCACTGCGCTACGTGGATCATTACGGCAAGCCCACGGAGACCTATCCGTTCAATCCCAATGGTTCGCCTGAAGGCCTGACGGGGCTGTGTTCGAAGGATGGGCGTGTGACTATCATGATGCCGCACCCGGAAAGGGTTTTCCGCAGTGTCCAGAATTCCTGGCACCCAGAGCATTGGGGGGAAGATGCACCGTGGCTGCGGTTGTTCCGTAACGCTCGGGCATGGCTCGGATAACTGTCTAGGTCGGATCGAAACGGTATACAAAAACGGGAGCCTGCTGGCTCCCATTTTTTGTGCGGTCGTTACGCCAGGTAACAAAAAGCTGATCGGTTTGTAACCGGATGGAACAACCTTTGATCAGCTCATGGTGGATAGACGAAAAAATGGCCAAAAATGCAGTTAAAAAGAGAGGGTAATTTGACGAAGTCAAGGCTTGACAAGGGATCTTTATTCACATCCGTTGGCCTGGTTTCGTACTGTTTGATATAACGCAGTGCATGATTCGACACCAAAGCTAATAAAAATATAACCTGTTGAAAAATAAGGGGTTAATAAATGCGGTGATTTTGTCGCCAATTTGAGTGAACCCCTGTAGTGATGCGCCTTTGCGGCGTCTGCCCAAAAACTATCCCCAAAGTTATCCACAGATTCTGTGGGTAATTCATTGGTCTTTTTTATGACGCGTGTTTTGGCGTGGTTTGTCAAAAATCAGGCAGCCCCGCGGCGGGCTGATATGTCACTCTATAGGTCCAGATCTTGTTGGAGGTGCAGCTATGTACAAGTTGTGTTTTTTTGTTCCCATCGAGCACGCAGAAAGTACCAAGCAGGCCATTTTCGAGGCTGGAGGGGGGCGGATTGGCGACTATGATTGCTGTGCATGGCAAACGCGCGGGCAGGGCCAGTTCCGGCCTCTTGAGGGAAGTGATCCCTTTCTCGGTCGTAAGGGCGAAATCGAACGGGTTGAGGAGTTCAGGGTTGAGATGGTGTGCTCGGACGAGCTGATCAAGGCGGCAGTGGCGGCCCTTAAAAAGGCGCATCCCTATGAGGAGCCCGCCTACGAAGTTTATAGGCTGGAATCGTTTTAGCCTGGCCCAGGCTTCGCATCCGGGGCTGATGGTGCTTAAATGGGGTTATGGCCGCGTCCGGTGGTCCATTAGCCCCGCTCGTTTCGCAGGAGCACCCGGAATCCGCCTCTTGGTAAAAAATGCACGCTGGCGCCGCCTGGATTGCCGCCCATTCAGTCCTTTCGCATTGGGCGGCGAATGTCGGAGACCCGGACCTGGAAGTCATTTTGCTGGCGGTCTGCAAAAAAGTGCTCCAGGGTTTCTTTAACAGTGGGAAAGGCCAGCTCTTCCCACGGGATGTTGTCCTCTTCAAAAAGTTGAACGTCTAGCGATTCCTCTCCGACGCCATATTCCCCATCAATGAGGCTTGCACGGAAAAACAGGTGAACCTGATCAATGTGTGGCACGTTGACCATGGTATACAGGCCTTCGACGTCCACTCGCGCGCGGGCTTCTTCCCAGGTTTCCCGCATGGCGGCTTCCGTTGTGGTTTCCGCGTTCTCCATGAAGCCGGCCGGCAGTGTCCAATAGCCGTAGCGGGGTTCAATCGCTCGCTTGCAAAGGAGTACCTTGCCTTGCCAGCAGGGGATGGTGCCAGCAACGATGCGCGGGTTGAAATAATGGATCTGGCCACAGGAGGGGCAAACGTGCCGGGGGCGGTTGTCCCCTTCCGGGACTCGATGTTCAACGGGTTCTCCGCATTGGCTGCAGTATTTCATGAGGACCCTTTCAGGCAAAAAACATTGATTTTGGCTTGAGTATAATCAAAACGGGACATGCCGGGATACCGTCGCCGACTGAGGGGCTCTGTGATAAGGTCCTTTTCCAATTATGTCATCCAAAGCAGAAAGCGATCTCTTAGACCATGGGCTGGAAAACTGACCTCCGAACCAGGCTCGATCAGAATGAACCTCGCGAAATTGCAGTGGATTTTCCGGAGGCAGGGATTCTGGTGCCCATCACTGATTCCGATAACCCGGAGATTATCCTTACGCAAAGAGCGCCACATTTGAAAACCCATCGGGGGCAAGTGGCCTTTCCGGGCGGGAAGCGTGATGAAGATGACGAAGATTTGAGGGCGACGGCGTTACGTGAGAGTGAAGAGGAGATCGCGCTCAAGCCTGGTAGTGTTGAGCTGTTCGGGCGCTTGAGTCAGGTCATATCCCGTCACGAGATTGTGGTTACGCCCTATGTGGGCGTGGTGCCCGAGGGCGTCGAGCTCGAGGCGAACCCCGCCGAAATCGACAGCGTTTTCAGGGTGCCCGTCGACTTCTTTCTTGAAGATAAGCGGCTGCGGACTGACAAGCTCAGTTTTATGAACTTCAGCCTCTATGTGCCTTGCTGGGAGTGGCAGGGATATCATGTTTGGGGTATGTCGGCCGTGGTTCTGGTTGATTTGTTGAACGTCGGGTTTGGTGCAAATATCGATTTGCGGCAACCGCCGATTGCGGAGGAATGACATGCTTTACCAGTTGGAGAATCGTCGTGTGGAGAGGCAGGGTGAAGGTCACTTTGTCGCCGATAACGCCACGCTGATTGGTTCTGTGGTGCTTAAGGAAAAGGCCAGCGTCTGGTTCAATGTCGTTATACGGGCGGATAACGATGTAATTACCGTCGGGCCTGAGTCGAATATCCAGGACGGTGCCGTGCTGCATACCGACCCCGGCATTCCGCTTACCCTGGGGCGCGGCGTAACAGTTGGCCATAAAGCCATGCTCCATGGCTGCGAAGTGGGTGATTATTCCCTGATCGGCATCAATGCCGTTGTCCTGAACGGAGCGCGCATCGGAAAGCACTGCCTGATCGGCGCCAATGCTTTGGTTCCAGAGGGTATGGTGATACCCGACGGTTCTGTGGTTATGGGGACGCCCGCGCAAATCAAAAAGGAACTAAAGCCGGAACAGAAGAAGCAGCTCGAGGCGAGTGCACAGCACTATGTCGATAATGCCGCTCGCTATCTTGCTGAATTGCGCCAGCAGTCTAAGGAGTCATTCTCGTGAGCGGTACGGTTCCGTCTCCCTGTGTCAGCATTTGTGCTCTGGATGAAAATGACGTCTGTATCGGGTGTCATCGCAGCGGTATGGAGATTGCCCGGTGGGGGATGCTCACCGATGCAGAGAAGCGAGATGTCCTGGAAAAAGTCGCGCGCCGCGAGCAGGGGGCGCTAATTGGTTCGCAGGAGCTGATGGAATGACAACGATCGGTACACCACTAAAAGAGAATGCCAGGCGCGTCCTGTTGCTGGGCAGCGGGGAGCTGGGCAAGGAAGTTGCCATTGAGCTTCAGCGTCTGGGGGTTGAGGTTATTGCGGTAGACCGCTACCGGGATGCGCCTGCTATGCAGGTTGCGCACCGCGCACATGCGATCGATATGCTGGATCCTGTGCAGTTACGTAAGGTGGTGGAAGCTGAAAAGCCGCATTTGATCGTTCCTGAAATAGAGGCGATTGCCACGGGTGAGCTGCTCGCCCTCGAAGAGGAAGGGTATCCCGTTATACCTACCGCGAGAGCGGCGAATCTGACAATGAACCGTGAGGGTATACGTCGGCTTGCGGCTGAGGAATTGGGCGTGGAAACCTCGCCTTATCGTTTCGCGGAGACAAAAGAGGTCTTCCTGGAGGCCGTCGAGACTGTGGGGTTGCCGTGCGTGGTCAAGCCGATCATGAGCTCCTCCGGGAAAGGGCAGAGTGTGATTCGCACAGCTGATGATATAGACGCCGCCTGGGATTATGCCCAGCAGGGTGGTCGTGCAGGGCAGGGCAAGGTCATTGTCGAAGGCTTCGTGGACTTCGATTACGAGATCACGCTTTTGACGGTCCGTCACCGCGCTGGTGTCAGCTTCTGTCCGCCCATTGGGCACCGCCAGGAGGATGGCGATTACCGGGAGTCCTGGCAGCCCCATCCTATGACGGAGGTCGCGCTTGAGCGTGCACAGCAGATGGGCGACAAGGTGACAGAATCGCTCGGGGGGTTCGGCCTGTTTGGTGTGGAGTTCTTTGTTAAGGGCGACCGTGTCTATTTTAGTGAGGTATCCCCACGCCCCCACGATACCGGCCTTGTTACATTGATTTCCCAGGATCTATCGGAGTTCGCTCTGCATGTGCGGGCGATTCTGGAGTTGCCGATACCAGCCATCCGACAATACGGTCCCAGCGCTTCAGCGGTCATTTTGGCCGAGGGACACTCCCTGTTCCCATCGTTTGAAAACGTGGAAGGTGCTCTTGTGGAGCCGGATACCCAGCTGCGTCTGTTTGGCAAGCCGGAGATTGCGGGGCGTCGCCGTATGGGGGTAACCCTTGCACGAGCGGATTCGATTGAAGATGCGCGGCAAAAAGCCGTTCGCGCGGCGTCGGCAGTCCTGGTTCGGCAAGACGATTGAAAAAAGTTTTTGTGACCCTATTGACCCTGTGTGAGTGATCTCTATAATACGCCCCTCTTCACGACGAACTGCTCACAACGAGCGGCGAGTTGGAAAGAGCAACTCTTTGAAAAGGTTTGGTTTTTGAGGTTAGTCGCTTAAGGGTGGCGCTCAAAAAAGAAAGCAAAAAAGAGTTGACAGCGAGGCGGAGCGATGTAGAATACGCGGCCTCGATTGAGCAGACGCTCAAACGTTCTTTAACAACTTGATCAAGCAATTCGTGTGGGCGCTGACTGGGGTGATCGGCAACGATTATCGAAGTCAGAACTACTCGGATATGAATTTGAGTGATTCGACTTTGAGCAAGTATTAAGTCCTATTGGACTTTGCAAGATTAAACTGAAGAGTTTGATCATGGCTCAGATT
>JASTVH010000007.1:0-335204 GCA_042862465.1 Marinobacteraceae bacterium S3BR75-40.1
TCCGGAACTGTCAGCCGGTCGGAGCTGTGTGGCTGAATCCACTACCCGAGGAGCAAGCTGTTAAAGAGCAATGTGTGGCTCATTAGAGCCTAAATGAACCAAGTTCCAACTACCTTGACAGACGACGTTCCCGCTTCGCAAGGAACTTTCCGCATCATGGTTAGCATACCGTCAAGGCCTGTAGGAAGGACTGAATCCAGAAAGTATCTTTGCTGTAAATCCCAGCAAAGCCTGCTTCAGCTTAATCCACCTGTGATATTCACGACTCTTGGCCGCCATTTGGATAGCCAGTGCGTAGCGCTTTTGTTTTAGAAGGTTAATGCTGGCTACATAGCAAGTATAAGACAGCATTATTCGGCTCAGTTTTTTTCCATAGAGCGACAAGAACTGGTCATCTTTCGCTAATTTTTCAACTTGGGACACACGGTCGACAAGACCTGCGGCATTTACCTTGCGAGCGGACCAGGATCCCTTGGCCTTTACCCGGTAGGCACAAGTGTGATCAGGCAGGCATGTCACTTTTCCTAAAACAGCTGCCAAAATCTGAAAGTAATAATCCCCGTAGGGCGTCAACGGAAACCAGTCTCCCAAAGCATCAATAAGCTCTCTCCGAAAAAAGAGAGAGGGAGAGGCCAGGATTCCTCCTCCATCACGAGCTAACGCCACGGGATCGTAGATTACAGGATGATCTGCGCCGTAATGATCCCCGTCCATGACTTGTTCTTCGAAGACCCGGTAACATCGTGTCCCGATCAAATAATTTTCAGGATGTTGGAGCATCCAATCCAACTGCTTTTGCAGTTTCAAAGGATCACACCAGAAGTCATCTCCCTCACACAGAGCAAGGTAATGTGCTTGGGCATGGGGCGTACTGAGTAGAATCGGCCGCCCCCCCCTGGATTTCTGATTCTCGGTTTGGATCACAGGAACAATAAGAGACGGATATTTTGCAGCATAGGCTTTAACTATATCTGAGGTGCCGTCGGTTGACGCATCATCGTGAACAATGATTTCAAAGGGGAATCGGGTACGCTGCATTAAAATGCTTTCCAGCGTTTGCCGAATGTAGTCGACTTGATTGTAGGTGTGACACAGAACTGACACTAACGGACGACCATTTTTTTCAGGCCAGCTTTTCTTTATGTCGCGCTCGTGCTCTGGACATGCCGGAGTCAGTTCGTAAAAGTGCGGCAGGCTTTCTTTACCTTTCAAAAGTGCCATTTCAGCTCCAATTGGCGATCACCTTTAACACAATTATGGAATGCAAATCGGTCGACCAAATGGAACGTCAACCCACCGCCAGCCCTCAAAACTCGTGCTCCGAGGTCAGACGGAAGCCAGAAAATAGAACATTGATTTTCAAATCTCCCCTGCCCAGACCAAAAAACTTCAATTGCGGATCTGAAAACATGGCTAGCCCACAACGCAGATTTCAGAAATAAAACCGGAATCCATACTTATAATGTTTTTCCCTGATCGCGCCCTGATCTTTCAAAAAAACCACCTAGAACCGTCATGAATATAATCCTAATATCGAACCATATAGACCAATTATCGATATAATAAAGATCATAGTCTATTCGCGTCTTAAGGTCCGTATCACCCCGCCAACCATTAACTTGAGCCCAGCCGGTTATACCCGCTTTAACCATGTGTTTTCTCATGTACCCAGGTATATCGTATTTAAATTCGTCCACATACCGGGTCCTCTCAGGACGAGGCCCAACAATGGACATTTCCCCTTTTATCACGTTCAAGAATTGGGGCAGCTCATCCAGGCTGTATCTTCGGATAAAGCGACCAAAAGCAGTGTTGACCTTGGCATTTCCTTTTCCCCATACCACTCCTTCTTTTTCAGTTTCCACCGGCATAGACCTAAATTTAAGTATCTTGAAAGGTTTGCCGTTCCAGCCAATACGTTCCTGGCGGTAAAAAACGGGCCCCTTCGAAGAAAGTTTTACCCCAACTGCCAGAAGGAGCATTAATGGAGATATGATGATGAGTATTAACGAAGCCAAAACATAGTCTTCGATTGCCTTTAAAACACCATTGACCCCACGAATCGGGGAGCAGCTAAGATTGATCGCAAAAAAACCCGCTATATTGACAACCTCATGGTTCAGCAATTGTAAACCTGTCAAGTCCGGGATATAGCGAATATTACCGGTAAAAAAGCGTAGTCGTTCATTGATTTCCGAAATGTATTCGCCCATTGACAGGGGCATGCAAAGCCACACTTCATCCGTTTCGACAGCAAGCACCGTTTCATCCTCAAGCGGCTCTGCCCAATCAGGTAAACCATCAAAGAAACCATCCACCACCTTGATACTGGTTGCTCTGTATCCACCAAAATGCTCGGCACTGACCTTCTCAAGAATCTGACCACAGGAGTGGCCAGTGCCAATCAGCATGACAGAGCGTATTCCGCCTCCCGCCTCAAACTCTCGTTTCACAAGAATACTCAGGAATGCCCGAACCATTACGGAACCAAGTAAACCCAACCCCATCCATGCGAGGATCCACGCGCGAGAAAAATCAGCGGACGTCTTTGAGATGAATAAAACCGAAACCAGAAACAGTCCAGTGAGCACGTACCCATTGAGCAGTCGCGCGATGATTAGACGCTTTACCCTGACTCTCAATCCCTCATAAACTTTCAACGAAGGAAAGACGAGTGACGCGAAAACAGCGGCAACAATCATCAACAACAGATAGCGATCAGGCATTGCTAAATGTTGGAATTTGATTAAATAGGTGATGTCCGCTGCAGTGACCATCGCAAACACATCACCTAACCGGAAAAGAAACCGGGCTCGCTGATCCTGATCCAGTCTTGGAATAGCGTTTGTTTTCATGACTCCCGCGTAACGGCTGGCTGAAAAACAAAATGGCGAATACCAGCCCTGCGATAAGCCTCGCGACTTGAGCTGGACGGCGACACCAGACAAGTGTAGTCACAAACACGAGCCAAAGGCAGATCATCCTCATGATCTGTGATCAGCAAAGCTTTGTGATAAGCCGAAGTAAGGTCAGGCAGGTGCTCAAACGTTGCCAGCACCTTGTTCTCGCCCAAAGACTCGAACCATTGGCCCTTTCTTTTCTGAGTGGTTGCTGCAACTTCAACTCCCATCTTGTTTGCCAGTGCCATCACATAAACATCAGGAGCCGCGGTAACCAAATAAATGGAAGCACCTCGTTTCCTTTGACGCATAATGAACTCATGGACCGACTTTCTGCGGCACCACCACAATAGCCATATGAACAACTTTTGTGTCCGCAACGATAAGGTTGGTTGCCACTGCTCGTAGAGCTCAAGCAAATGCTTCTTCATTCCGACACGGTCATCCTTGCCTGACAATCTCTGTAATTGAGCCATCACCCACAAGAGCCAGCGTCGGGGCTGAAACAGGAGAAAAAGGTTCCAATATAAAACCCAAAATTTAAATGAGTTGATGCGAAGGAGAGTGCCATCAAGGTCTACGAGAATGAGTCTAGGACGAATTGGAACTTTCTGGTCAGGCATCCGACGACCATGGGAACCGGATTAACGTTTGCTCGTACAATACATAATCCGGACTTATGAGGGGATTATCCATTGTGGTGGTCAGCACGGCGATGCGAATTTTCGCCATGCGATTGATATTATGTATTTGCCTTTTTACCGCAACAGCAGTGGTGCCCGTATCGATCGCGTCATCCACGATCAATATCGTACTTGCTTTTCTTACCGCCTCCTCGAATGAATGACCATACAAAACCTGCCGTTTTTCTGACCGGTGTGGATCATCTTGCTTTCTCTTTCGGTGTTTACGTGCTCGAAAGCTCGCCTCCAGCTTTCTTAATGCGTCTTTGATCCGGCCCGGAATCAACTTTATCAAAGGTTGCAAAAATCCCTTCCAGAAAGTGGAAGGCCGCTGGCAACGGACATATTCCTGCGTAATGGAACCGGGAAGCATCATGGCTTCACTCACATACACGCCTCCCTGAGCGATGCTCACCACAAGATCACAACCATAGTCCGACCGAACCTGCTGCCAAAGGTTGCCGCACGCCTCTTTGAAATCGTCAGTTCCAGAAAGGTCCATCAGCTTCATTGGTTACCGCCATGCCCAATATTTGCTTGTGATCTCTCCCTTCGTCCCTTCAAAACCTTTTTTAACCAAGTAAGTATAGCTCGAGGGAAAAGCATCAGTATTACATTGCGAACCAACCCCCTCACCTGATTTGTGTTCCAGCGAAAATGGTGGGCCAGTAAAGCTACCTTGCTCCTGCTTTGCGTGAACCTCTTTTTCGTTGAAATACTGGTTGGAGAGACCTCGTAAGATAGTAGGACCCTTGGCAAATTGGCCATTTGGCCGACTGCAGCCAGCTCCAGAAAACATGCCCAATCCTCCAGTGCAGGATAACCATCAGGATATCCTCCAATCTCAATCAGCGCCTTTGTCCTCATCATGACTGCGGGATGCACGAAAGGGTTATACCGGTAAATCGCCTGACGAATCTCCCCGTCCTCGATCGGATGCTTCAGTGTAAAAAGCCTTTCGCCTTTTGGTGTGACGAATTCAACCCAGCCACCAACAATCACGTAACCGGGATTCGCTTCCAGAAAATTTTGCTGTAATGAGAGCCGGTCGGGCCTGTTTTCATCCCCGGCATCAAGTCGGGCGATGTACTTGTAACCTTGGTCACTGGCGTATCTCGCACCAGCATTCAGTGCAGTGACTATCCCCTTGTTGGATGGGAAGCGGAGCAAATACAACTGTCCACGCCCTCGAAAAGCCTCAATCAGCTCCTCATGAGGAAGTTCTGGCTGACTACCATCATCAACAACCAACACATCGGCCTGCTCTTCCCTGCCAATACTCTCAAGTGACTTGAGCACACCTTCTTTGTTGTTATGGCATGGGATAAGAACAAGGACGCTATTCATACTTCCAGCCTGAGAAGTCTTTACCAGTCAGTGCAGAAAGCTTGTCGATATCGGGATTAAAGAAAGAAGCAAGGTACTCCCGGTCGTTTTCTGACAACGAATAAACATCGCTGCTCTGTTTATACAGCAGGCGGGCAACAACCGGCTGCATTTTAATGCGCCCAACCATACTCCCCAACCCAATGGCTCTAGCCAACAACGCAAGTCTTTTCACCCAGTAGGCAATTACTCGGGATCGCGGTGCTGAGCTTTTATTGACCACTTTTTCCGCAACTGACGGCGCAAAATATTCAACATCGAAGAACCGGTACACCTGCTCCAAAAAAAGGCGGCTATCATTCTGTAGTTGTTGATACTCGAGCAAGAGGACGTTGTCTCTATCAAAATGGCGATAAACGCGCTCCAGGTTCCTGGCGTACAAGCTGCCCTCAATCAGCTCTGGATGCTTTACAACCAAATTCTCGATTCCCCCATAGCCATAACCATTGCGCTGCAAAAAGCGGATGCCTGATTCCGTGCGCGCAAAGGGATCTCGCAAACACACTAGCAGGCGGGCATCGGGGTTATACTGTTTGATCCTTGTGAGCGCCTTTTCACTCAGAATATAGTCGTGACTGAAATCTCCGGTCCATTGCTGAGGTGTTGGTTCTTCGAACTGCCGGTGATACCAATCCACGCCGTAGTTGAAAAACCGGTCAAAAAAATAAATGTCCTTTCCGGGTGACACATTGAATTGCGGGTGTTCAGCCAGGGATAGATAGAGCCAGGTCGATGCCGTTTTGCTTGGCCCAATAAAGAAAAAATTCACCAACACAATTGGAACCCTAATCACAGGAGTGTTAGCTGGCATTCAGCACAGCTAACAGCTGTGTTTGTGGTGCCGGAACGCGGAATCGAACCGCGGACCTACGCATTACGAGTGCGTTGCTCTACCGTCTGAGCTATTCCGGCTTTTACGTGCAGCCTGCGCTTGCTGACAGTGCAGGGTTACCTGGAGATTCTAGTTCAGTCGGGATTACCATGGTAGCGACGGTAAGCTTCTTCGATACACGCCCGGTAAGGCGCCACATCGACATTACGATAACTTTCAATCAAAGGTAAATCAGCCTTCAATTTTTTGTATACCGAGCTATAGAAACGAATGGCTTTATCCGCCACTTTGCAAGCTTCGGCAGCATCTCCGCGCAAGATGTCCAGTTCTATTTTTCTCGACAGAACAAGATTATGTGGCCGCCAGGCCATCATTTGTGCCACTTTTTCAGCCTCGACCTCGTACTCGTCAGCTCCCGGCAAAAGACGTTGAAAGGCCAGAAGAGTTGCATATGGGCCAAGCAGTGAGTCGCCCTGCCAAAGAGTCACATTTTGGACGGTCTCTGGTCCCCACAAAGATTCACTATCGGCCTTTACAAGAGTCCAGTACCCCCTAACCAGGTTGCTACCCAAAAACACAAATACAATCAGCACCACCGCGGAAAGGCCAAAGGCAAGCGAGCGTGAATCCAGTTTGATTCGATGCATTGGGAGCAAAAGAACACAAACCCCCAAAAACAGGACGAGATAGTGCATGTACCACAGTGGGTACTCCACATTGCTGTAAAAGAAAAGGATCCCCAGAACAACCGCTAGCCAATACCATTCTAGATTCTTAGGGCTTTTCCATAGTCGCCAGCCAATCCAACCCATTAGCGCAACCAGTACAAGAAGACCCAACAGGCCCTCCTCTGCAAAGACCATGGTAAAGATATTATGGGTATGAGTTGGTAACGATCCGGGCCGACGAGCCTCCGGTAAAAGATCATCCCATTGGTAACTGTATGCGGCGTAATTGTTAGGCCCGACACCAAACCAAAAATGGTCACTGATCCCGGCTTTTATTTTTCTGGCTTCCGAAACACGAATGCCCATATCTGAAAACGTTCTTGTTTTTTCAGCATTCTCGATCGCAGGCCGCCCAAGGTCATCAGGCCCCAGGCTTGTAAGCAGACGGTCCATCGGCTTGACCGAGAGGAATGCAACCAATACAACAGCAATACTCGCCAGGGAAACGTTGACGATACGGCGGCGGGTAACAGAATGGGCAGGGGCGTTTGCAAAAACAATAAATATGGCGGCAACAATCACCAGTGCGTAAACCAACACTGAACGCGTATCGGTGAGTATTGCGGTATATGCTGCGAGATAGATCAGCAAACCAACAAATGCCAGCCTCAGAGCCCCCTTTACATAGAGATAAACAGCAGAGGATGCCCCGATTAAAACCGCACTGGCAGTAAGATTATATTGATTAATCAAGCCGGGAAGACGGCTGGTGCCCGCCTCATAGATCCAGAAATAATGCAGGAAGCCATAGAACTTCGCTACACCCAGCATGCTCTGAATCAAAAGGGAGAAAACAAAAAGGATAGCGAGTATATCCACCACACGAGACACCGATAGAGCGGCCGTCAGCCGGCTGAACCAGATTACCGTCATTAAACCAACAAACCAGTAAACCAATACCCACATGCCTGCTGCGGGCATGCTGAAGTCATTCAGACTATAAGACAATAAAACAGCAGTGCCCCAGACCAGCCACAATAAAGCACTCTGTGATATTAGGCGTTCACGCGGCATGCAGCTCCAGGCAACGATACCGCCGATAACGGCAGCAGCCCCGGCGATGAACTCTTCAATAAAGGAGCCGATAGGAATGTAGTGATAGGGCACATTGAAACCGACGAGCAAAAACAGAGCCAGAAGCCCACAATGAATGCCCAATTCTGTTTGCCGCATATCTTTTCCCAATCAGGCCAAATAATTTAAATCAAAGACCAAAAAAAGGGCGCCCAAAGGCGCCCTTACAATACCGGTCGATGAAGCTATTAGTTACATCCAGTCGGCTTGTAGTCGTTTTTCCAGGAACCTGCAGTTCCCTTACTGACCGTACAGGTCCAAGTGCCATTCTTCGCGCGAGTAAGCGTCACAGTTGCACCATTGATAGCAGTGCTGGCATCGGTACCCAAGGTTGCCTTGATTGTACCTGAGCCGCTGTTAAAGCTAACCGCGGGAGCGGAACTCATCAGGTTGGAACTTGTAAAACCAAGCTGAGACGCTGCACTGGGATCAGTACCACGCATCAGTTGCTCTTCAGTAGCCGTCTTGAGGGCAGAGATTTCAGAGTAAACCCGGTTTACCTGGGAACGCGCCACATAGTCTTGATACTGCGGAATCGCGATGGCTGCAAGAATACCGATGATCGCTACCACGATCATCAATTCGATCAGGGTGAAGCCCTGCTGGCTGTGATTCATACGCATGTTTTTCATGAGTGACCTCCAGTGGTTTTTGTATCGGCCGCAACCTCGACGCTTCGGCTGTTGCCACATTCAGGTTACGCCATTGCGTGCCTTGCCCTGAAAGTTAGCAGGAGCTGTGCCAACTGCAAGAAAATCTTATATTAACTTAATTTTCAATAGGTTAAAAAATAGATCCAAAAACATGCCAATTCTACCTGGGCGTCATAGCTGCCGCGCAACGTCCGATGGTGACGTTTTTTGTCACCTTTGCGCGAAAAATCCGGGCAGTCCCAAAGAGCACCGGGGACAGACCGTCTACACTATCCAGTAATGAATCAACCCTTCGAACGAAGCGAACCTTTCCAATCTCGGGGGGACAATCTAGACTTTCTGAACCGACAAAGGCATTTCACCTGTTTACTGGCGCCCATTCCTGAGAACTTTATTCAAGAGATCTGATATGGCAGACAATCCGTCCAACGTGGTCCTTACCGGATTAGCACGCCGATTTGTCGAAGATGGTGTACTCGATGAGTCCACCGCAAAGGAGGCCTTCCTCCAGGCGAATAAAAACAAGATTCCCTTGGTCACCTATCTGGTGCAGAACGATTTGGCCCCGGGCAAAGCTCTGGCGTATTCAGCAGGGATGGAATTTGGTGTCCCGGTCCTGGACCTCGATTCTTATTTACCGGAAATGATTCCGGAAGGGTTGGTCGACGAAAAGCTTATTCGCAAGCACAACGCTCTACCCATTTATAAAAGAGGTAACCGGCTTTTCGTCGCGATGTCGGACCCCACCAATATCCAGGCGCTGGATGAACTCAAGTTCCATACTGGCCTGTCCACTGACGGGGTGTTGGTTGAGGAAAGTAAACTGGCGTCAGCGATCAACCGTTATTTGGAATCCCAGGACATGTCCATGTCTGGCGAAGGCATGGACGATGCGGACCTCGAAGATGTCGATGTAGAGGGCGGCGAAGAGGAAGACGAGCAGGCCGTTTCCGTCAATGAAGCAGACGACGCCCCCATTGTTAAATATGTGAATAAAATGTTGCTCGATGCCATTCGCGGCGGCGCCTCGGACATACATTTCGAGCCGTATGAAAAAACATACCGTGTCCGATTCAGAACCGACGGGATCCTGCAGGAAAAATCCAAACCCAACGTAAAACTGGGCTCAAAAATCGCCGCCCGCCTCAAAATCATGTCCCAGCTCGATATTTCGGAGCGCAGGGTGCCCCAGGATGGCCGGATCAAAATGAAGCTATCCAAGACCAAGGCGATTGATTTCCGGGTGAACACGCTGCCGACACTGTGGGGCGAAAAGATCGTTCTGCGGATCCTCGATCCAAGCAGCGCTCAGATGGGGATCGAACAGCTTGGTTACGAAGAGGAACAGAAGCAGATGTACATGGATGCCCTGAAACAGCCGCAGGGCATGATTCTGGTTACAGGACCCACAGGATCGGGCAAAACTGTTTCGCTGTACACGGGCCTGAACATACTCAACACACCGGAAATCAACATCTCTACCGCCGAAGACCCGGCGGAAATCAACCTGGAGGGCATCAACCAGGTTAACGTCAATAACAAGGTTGGCCTCACCTTCGCCGAAGCACTGCGTTCCTTCCTGCGCCAGGATCCGGATGTTGTCATGGTTGGTGAGATACGAGACCTTGAAACGGCAAACATCGCCATCAAGGCGGCCCAGACGGGTCACCTTGTCCTTTCGACACTGCACACCAACAGCGCCCCTGAAACGCTTACGCGCTTGATGAATATGGGGGTGCCGGCTTTCAATATCGCGACTTCTGTCAGCCTGATCATTGCCCAGCGTCTTGGGCGACGCCTCTGCAAGGCGTGTAAGGAACCCATTGAGGTACCGTCAGAAACCCTGAAGAAGGAAGGGTTCACAGACGAACAAATTGAAACAGGCTTCACTTTGTACAGTCCCAAAGGCTGTGATAAATGCAATGGAGGCTATAAAGGACGGGTTGGCATCTACGAGGTGGTGAAGGTCACTCCCGAGATGTCTTCCATGATTATGGAAGAGGCAACATCAATCCAGATTGCCAAACAGGCCCAGCAAGAAGGGTTCAAGAATCTGAGGCAGTCCGCGCTTCTCAAGGTGATGGAAGGTGTCACCAGCCTTGAGGAAGCGAACCGAGTGACGAAGGATTAAGCATGGCGGAAAGAGCGCAACAAAAGTTAGATACCTTTATCTGGGAAGGTAAAGACCGTAAGGGCAACAAGACCAAGGGTGAAATCTCCGGTGCCTCCCTGGCCCTGGCAAAGGCTCAGCTCAGGAAACAGGGGGTTGTGCCCAGCAAGGTGAGGAAAAAGCCCAAACCGCTTTTCGGTGGCGGTAGCAAAAAGATTTCACCTTTCGACATAGCGATGTTCACACGGCAACTCGCCACCATGATGAAAGCGGGTGTGCCGCTGGTGCAATCCTTCGATATTGTTACGGACGGCCTGGAGCATCAGGGGCTAAAAGAGCTTGTCAGCAGTATTCGTGATGACGTCGCTTCAGGCACAAGCTTTGCCGGAGCCCTTAGAAGGCACCCAAGGCATTTTGATGACCTTTATTGCAATCTGGTCGATTCCGGTGAGCGAGCCGGTGCATTGGAAAGTATGCTTGATCGCATCGCCACGTATCTCGAAAAAACGGAACTACTCAAGAAAAAGGTCAAAAAAGCAATGACTTACCCAATAGCGGTAGTCATCGTGGCCATTATCGTTACTGCAATCCTGCTCGTAAAAGTAGTACCGCAATTCGAGACGCTTTTTAAAGGGTTTGGAGCAGACCTCCCTGTATTCACCCAGATGGTCGTCAACCTCTCCAACTGGCTACAGACTTGGTGGTTTGTGGTACTTATTGCCATTGTGGGAACCGTCATGGGTTTCCGAGAGGCGAGAAGACGCTCTCAGGGCTTTTCAGATGCCGTCGACAAATACATACTGAAAATACCTGTTATGGGACCTATCATTGATAAATCGGCCGTTGCGAAGTTTGCTCGGGTGCTGTCGACAACTTTTGCTGCGGGGGTTCCTCTTGTAGACGCCCTGGACTCGGTATCTGGCGCGACAGGTAATGCCGTATACAGAGACGCTGTAAAACATATCAAGGAAGAAGTCTCCAGTGGTACACAGCTGCAAACGGCCATGAAGCAGACCAACGCTTTTCCTGTCATGGCAGTACAGCTGACCTCTATTGGTGAAGAATCCGGGAATCTGGATGAGATGCTTTCGAAGGTGGCAGAACACTTTGAAGCAGAAGTCGACGATATGGTCGACAATCTCACTGCTTTGATGGAACCGATGATTATGGCGGTTCTCGGCGTATTGGTGGGCGGACTCATTATCGCCATGTACCTCCCGATCTTCCAGATGGGCCAAGTCGTCGGCTAAACACCGCCTCTCGCCAAAACAACTTGTTAACATTCAACCGGGGGCGAATGCGTCAGCATTCGCCCTTCCATTACCAAAGAAAACTCTGAGCCAATGGCATTCATCGACCAACTCATCGCCCAACCCTATATCTTCTACCCGGCCCTCTTTATCGCCTCCCTCTGCATCGGTAGCTTTCTCAACGTGGTGATCCACCGCCTGCCCGAAATGATGAAACGGGACTGGCGATCCCAATGCGAGGAGTTTCTGGAATACCCGGAAGATCAGCGCACCCAATTTGATCACCTGGGCCTGGCCACGCCCCGCTCCCGGTGCCCTCACTGCGGCCACAAGATCACAGCACTGGAAAATATTCCTGTCATCAGTTACCTGTTCCTCAGAGGCCGCTGCTCCGGGTGCCAGGCGCAGATTTCGCCTCGCTATCCGATCGTCGAGCTGATCACGGGGGTTTTATCGGTCCTCACCGTCTATTTGCTGGGGGCGCAATGGGCAGGGCTGATTTCGCTTGCGCTGGTGTGGTCCCTGATTGCCCTGACACTGATCGACTACGACACCCAACTGCTCCCTGACAGCATCACGCTCCCCCTGCTCTGGCTGGGCTTAGTGGTCAACTATTTCGGGCAACTGGTGCCCTTTGAGGACGCTTTCTGGGGGGCGATTGTCGGCTACCTGGCGCTTTGGATCGTCTACCACCTGTTCCGCATTCTGACCGGCAAGGAAGGCATGGGGCACGGCGATTTCAAGCTGCTGAGTGCCCTGGGCGCCTGGCTGGGCTGGCAGATGCTGCCGGCAGTGATTCTGCTGTCCTCCCTGGTAGGTGCCGTGGTCGGTATCACACTGATCCTGTTCAAGGGGCATGACCGGGCCCAGCCGATTCCCTTCGGCCCTTATCTGGCCGCGGCGGGGTTGCTGACTTTGCTCTGGGGTGGTGAACTACAGGCTCTGTGGTACAACTTCCTGGGGGTTCACTGATGTGGGTTGTCGGCCTGACGGGTGGCATTGGCAGTGGCAAGTCGACCGTTGCCAGCCTGTTTGAAAACAAGGGTATCGTCACCGTGGATGCGGATGAGGTGGCGCGAGAAGTGGTGGAGCCTGGACAGCCGGCGCTCAAGGCCATCGCGGATCACTTCGGCGCCGACATCCTGGACCGCAAGGGCCGGCTGGATCGTACGACGCTCCGGCACCGCATCTTTGCCGACGAAGCCGAACGCA
Organism: Marinobacteraceae bacterium S3BR75-40.1; assembly: GCA_042862465.1. GTDB lineage: Bacteria > Pseudomonadota > Gammaproteobacteria > Pseudomonadales > Oleiphilaceae > JASTVH01. Next base: position 12,829 of record JASTVH010000007.1, read on the forward strand.
AATGGCTGGAAGCCCTGCTCCATCCGCTGATTCGCGAGTCCATCGTCGAACAGCTGCGAACCGCTGAATCTCCTTATGCCATTCTGGTCTCCCCCCTGTTGCTGGAAACCGATCAGCACGCGCTCTGCCAGCGTGTCCTGGTGGTTGATGTACCGCCGGAAACCCAGATTCAACGCACGGTTTCCCGCGACAACAACACCGAGGAACAGGTACGTCGCATCCTGGCGGCACAGATGAATCGGGACGAGCGTCTTGCCAAGGCGGATGACGTGATAGACAACACCGACACGCTGGACATCGTGGCCCACCACGTCGATCAGTTGCACGAGGAATACCTTGCGCTGAGCGAACAAGGCACTAATATGGGCGCTATCTGAACCCATCGCAGCAATGACGCGAGGCCCGATGAGCGACACTTCTATCACTGTCCAGTGCCCGACGTGCAAAAAAGACATTCCCTGGTCCGATGAATACCCTTACCGGCCGTTCTGTTCCGAGCGCTGCCGCAAGATTGATTTGGGTTCCTGGGCTGACGAGTCCTTCCGTATTCCCGGAGAGCCGGTGATGCCGGAGGATCTGGAAGACGTCGACAGATCACAGCAGGAGCATTAGCACATGGGACAATGCGTGTTCTGCCAGATCATTGCGGGTCAGCTGGAAGACTCCCGCGTTCATGAAGACGAGCATTGCATTGCCATCATGGACATTCACCCCCTCGGCGACGGGCACGTCATCGTGATCTCCAAGCACCATCATCGCCAGGTGACGGAACTGCCGGAAGAAGACAGCGACCATCTGTTCAAGGTGGCCAATCGTATACTGCGCGCGCAGCGCTCATTGGGATGGGGCCACGAAGGCACTCATGTGCTGCTGAATGACGGTGCTGCCGCAAATCAAACCGTCCCCCACATTCACGTCCACATCATTCCGCGACAACGGGGGGATGCGCTGCGTTCGATGGCACGCTTGGCCCTGCATGTCACCGGATTGTTTGGCCCCAAGGCCTCCCGAGCGAAACTCGAACGTCAGGCCAGCGAGCTGCGGGCTGCTCTGACGGGATCCACGGTCATGCTGCAACCGGAGGCCTGAGTACGACGTGCACGGGCTGCTCCTGATCCTGATTTTCCAACTCACTGGTGCCTGGCTCGTGGATACAACCCAGGCTCCCGTCCCTGGTGCCATTGTGGGGTTGATCCTGTTTTTCGCCTACCTGGTGGCGACTCGCGGAGGCCGGCCGCCGGAACGCCGCACTGGCCAATACCTGATCAGCCACCTGCCGCTGCTTTTCGTGCCCGCCGGCGTCGGGGTCATGACCTACGGAGATTTACTGCAGGCTCAGGCGCTGCCCATCGGACTGGCACTGATTCTGGGCACCCTGATCGCTTTTGTGGTCACGGCGCTGCTCATGCAGCATTTCATTGGGAAAACACCTCAACGGAACGAGGATGGCGACCATGGAACTGACTGAGACGCCTCTTTTCTGGCTTCCCGTCACCATCGGCGCCTACCTGGCCGGGCGCTGGCTGTATCGCCGGTCCGGCGGAGTCAGCTTTCTGCAACCGGTACTGGTTTCAATTATTCTGATCGTCAGTCTGCTCCTCATTCTCGAGGTCTCCTACGCACGTTATTTCCAGTCTGTGAAGATCATTCATTTCCTGTTGGGTACGGCAACGGTGGCCTTGGCGATCCCGCTCTATGACAACCTGGGGCTGATTCGGCAAAAGGCCCGACCGTTTATTCTGACGCTGCTGGTCAGTGGTATCGTAGCCTCTGGAAGCGCCGTGGGGCTGGCGTGGTGGGCCGGCGCTGATGCGCCTCTGTTACTTTCACTGGCTCCCAAATCCATCACCACACCGTTTGCCATCGGGGTCGCTGAAAGGCTGGGGGGTTACCCCGCACTCGCCGCCAGCTTCGTCATCACCACTGGCATTCTGGTGGCGGCGTTCGGCTCTCCTCTCTTGCGGCTGTTGGGTGTCACGCATCCAGCCGCACAGGGTTGTGCCTTTGGCATGACCGGGCACGGCATTGGTACGGCCCGGGCATTCGAACTGGACCCTCAAGCCGGCGCTTTTTCGGCCCTTTCCATGAGCCTGATGGGGCTTTACACCGTCTTCGGCATGGCCTTGTTACATGGGTGGTTCGGATGACCGTACATCTTTCCCGATTGCACCGCGTGACATGCCGCCTCTTGCAGGGCTGTGTATTGGGAGCGCTCCTCTCCCCCCTGTCAGCTGTCGCCGAAGACGACGACTACAATTACCTGCGCCCGCTGGAGCTCGAAGTCCTGCCCTGGCAGTTCTATGACTTCCCTCCCCAAGAACGCTACGGCACACGCCGGGAGAGCTGGTGGCTGAATGGCTCCGACTGGGTCATGGACCAACGTGATATCCGTTCCAGTGAAATCGAAAATCTGGGTGAATGGCTGGACCATGTCCTCTCGGGCGAGGCCATCACCCGTCCGGACAACGACAGTTACGTGCGAATCGGTATGGCCACACGCTGGGAGAAGTCCGGGCTGGTCAGCTTCGAGCCGGAAGCGCGATTCCGGGTAGACCTCCCCACAGTCCGGGAAAAGCTACGCCTGGTCGTGGAAAGCACACCGGATGAATTCATCCCCCTGGAGGAACAGCGCCGCGACCGCACCCTGCTGGAACCGGAACGCACCGATAATGACCCCATCGGTGCCTTACGCTACCTGTCACAGATTACCGATCGGTGGTCCGCGTCCAGTGACGTGGGTGTCCGCCTCGGCATACCGCTGAATCCGTTCTGGCGCTCCCGTTTCCGCGCCCACTGGGACCTCGATTCCGGCTGGGACATGCTCGCCGAGCAGCGGGTTTACTACTTCAATATCGATGGCTGGGGCGAAACCACCCGGCTTCGTTTCGACCGCAATCTGACCGAAGACTGGCACGTGGCCGCCCAGTCGGAAATGCGCTGGATCCATGATGAACGCCGTTTTGCCCTGGCCCAGACCTGGTCCGCCGGTCGTCGAATCGACACCCGAACTCACCTGGTGAGTAGCATTGGCGTGCTGGGTGACAGCAAACCCAACTGGCGTACTTCGGAGTACTTCCTCGACCTGCGTATCCGCCATCGGTTCTACAAGCACTGGCTTTTTGGTGAAGCTATTCCGGCGCTGTCATTTCCCCGGGAGGATGCATTCGAGCCCAACCCCTCGATCACCTTCCGTATTGAGATGTTTTTTGCCGGGGAGGATCGTTTTGACTGACGGCGCCCCCAGCACGGCTCGTTACGAAATGGCCGCCATCGGTGTCGTGCACTCCTGTTTCAAAGAGAAATTCGGGATCCCAAGACAACCCGGCCTGACTCGACACGCCTACGGCACCATCGAGCTTTATCCGCCCTACAATCGCGTAGAAGCCCTGCGTGGCCTGGAAAGCTTCTCCCACCTCTGGGTGGAATTCATCTTTCACCAAAACGCAGCCTCCGAACGGGTGACGGCCCGCCCGCCACGACTGGGTGGCAATCAACGCATGGGCGTACTCGCCACGCGCTCCTCATTCAGACCCAATCGCCTGGGGCTGTCGGTAGTGGAACTGGTAAGCGTGGAACACTCTGCTGAAGGAAGCCAGCTTGTCATCAAGGGGCTCGATCTGGTCGAGGGCACGCCTGTTCTGGATATCAAACCCTACCTGCCCTATGCGGACGCTCCCAAAGACGCGCGCTCCGGCTGGGTCCAATCACCGCCGGCACCGGCAATGACCGTGACCTTCGCACCCGGAATTGACGATCAACTCGAGGCACTGGAACAGGCCGGTTATCGCGCGTTTCGGGAGCTGATCATCGACATTCTGTCCTTTGACCCCCGCCCCGCCTATCGCCAGGGAAAAGACGACCAGCGTCACTACGGTATCCGCCTGTATGACTTCGACGTGCGTTGGCACCTGCTCGAACCGGGAAAGATCGAGGTCACAACCATTGATTCGCAAACAGTTGTAAAACAGAGATAGACCTTTTCTCAAAAGGCTTACAGAATGAAAGGAGATTAGAATCCGTTCCGGTAAGCCATATTTGGTATAGTAGCTATTTTGGGCGACGCCTCTCCCGTAAGAGGCTCTCCTGCCCATGTCCTGAAGGAGGACGCTCTCGCATCACGAGGAGGAGCGCTGGCAGGTCAAGAAAGGAATCGTTACGTGACGAAGTATGAATCCCCCAAGACACGACGAAGCCGCTTCTGGCGTGTGCGCCCGCTCGCCATGCGGCTGCTTGTCTATGTCTTGCTGTTCAGCGTGGTTCTTTCCATTGTTGCTGCCGGTGTTCAGTTGGCCGGGGAGTATCGTCAGGAAAAAGGCGATCTGCTGGAAATGCAACAGCAGGCCGCCAAGATGGTGTCCGCCAGTCTATCCACCAACCTGTGGCACATTCGCCTCGACGAGGCCAGGAACGACCTCGAAGGCCTGCTGTCTCTGCCAGGCATTCACTACGCCCGCGTCACCACAACCGAAGGCCGGGTGCTCCAGGTGGGAGAGGCCCCTGACCAGCACACCGTCGAATATAGCTACACCCTGAAGGTGGATCGACCGGATACCGGCATTCCGGTGCAGGTCGGCACCCTCAACATCCTGTCCTCCCTGGAGCCTCTTTATAGCCGCCTCTGGGACAGGGGCCTGGCGACTCTGCTTTCCCAGGGCGTCATCGTGCTCCTCGGTGCCCTGGTCCTGCTGCTTATCGTGCGCATGATGCTGACGCGTCATCTCACCGCCATGGCCGATTTTGCCAACCAGCTCAACTTCGATGCCCTGATTGCTCCACTGCAACTGCGACGACGTCCACCCAGCCGTCCCGATGAGTTAAGTGATCTGGAACGTGCGCTGAACACCATGCGTCTGCAGTTGCTGGACGAAGCCCGCCGCTTGCGCGAATCCGAACTGCAATCCCAGGGAGAACGGGACAAAGCCGTACGTGCCAACCAGGCCAAGAACCTGTTCCTCGCCAACGTCAGCCATGAGCTGCGCACCCCGCTGCAGAGCGTACTCGGCTATGCGGCCCTGATCGAACACTCCGATCTCGACCCCGAACAACGAGACTATGTCAGCACCCTCAAGCGCTCAGCGGAGAACCTTTCCAGCATCATCAATGACCTGCTGGACATCTCCCGCATGGAGGCCGGCAAGCTCGAACTGGAACAGATACCCTTCGATATCCGCGACACCGTGGACGATGTGATCACCATGCTCGCCCCCAGGGCCCGGGAGAAGCGCCTGGCACTGGAACGGCGTATTCCCGATCACCTGCCGGCGGCGCTCCTGGGCGATCCGATTCGCCTGCGACAGGTCTTGCTGAACCTGGTTTCCAATGCCATACGCTTTACCGACTCCGGACACGTAATGATCAGCGCCGAGGTGCTGGAACGCAGCCCCCGGGATGTGAAAGTACGCTTTGCCGTCGAAGACACCGGCGTCGGCATTGCCAAGGAAGACCTTCCGCTTATCTACGAACCCTATGTTCAGCTTGGCAGCCGTTTCCGCCGCAAGCTTAGCGGCGCCGGCCTGGGTCTGACCATATGCCGTCAACTCGTGCATCTCATGTCAGGCTCCCTGGACGTGGAATCCACACCTGGCCGAGGTTCCACCTTCTGGGTGGATCTCACCCTGCCGGTGGCCAGCGAGCACAGCGCCATGATCCGGCAGGACACCCGCGCCATCCAGAGTCGCCGCCTGCTGGTGGCCGATTCGTATGAGCTGTCTCGCAAGATAACCCTGGAGCTGCTTTCCGGCTTCGGTGCCGAGGTGGACGGGGTGCGCTCAGCAGCAGAAGTCATCCGGCGCCTGGAAGAGGCCGAAGACGTGGGGCACCCCTATGACGCCCTGCTGGTGGATGGTTTCCTCCCCGACATGGACTGTGACCTGCTCTGCCAGCAACTGCGTGACAGCCGTCATGCCGAAACTCGGATTCTGGTGCTCTCCTCCAATCCGCAGCGGGGCGACGCCGAGCACTTTCGCCAGGCCGGTGCCGATGGCTTCCTGAGCAAATCCCTGCGCGAATCCTATCTCGCGCCAGTATTGCAGCAATTGCTCCTGGATCATGATCAGTACAAGCGCCACTTTGTCACCCGTTTCACCGTACAGAGCAACCAGCCGCCACCCGATGACCCCGTCGCCCCCTGCGCCTCCATGCAGGTACTGCTGGTGGAGGATAACCCCGTCAATCGGGCGCTGACCCAGCGCATGCTGGAAAAACTCGGAGCCGTCGTTACCTCAGCCCACGACGGGGAAGAGGCCGAGCTGTTATTGCGCGAGGAAGCCTTCGATCTGGTCTTCATGGACTGCATGCTGCCAGGCCAGGATGGCTTTGAGACCACACGTCACTATCGTCGCTGGGAAGCTGAAACGGGGCGCCCACGAGTCCCTGTCGTTGCCCTGACAGCCAATGCCATGGAGAAAGACGAGGAGAAATGCCGCAAATCCGGAATGGATGCCTTCATCGCCAAGCCGGTAACCATGGAGATGCTGCGCGCCATCCTCGCGCAGTATTGCCAGCCCTCCCATCCCAAACCGGCCCAGGCGGACGTTTGACAAGCACGCTCACTCGCGCCAACCTGCCCCACCAATCAACGGCCGGTCCACCACCCATGAGCTTTCAATGCCGTGCGGGCTGCGGCGCATGCTGCATTGCCCCGTCCATTTCGACACCGATACCGGGAATGCCCGAAGGCAAACCCGCCGGAGTGCGTTGCATTCAACTGGATGACAATGGCCTGTGCCGCCTGTTTGGTGACCCGAGAAGGCCCAAGGTATGTGGTCAGTTCCAGCCGGAGGAGGCTATCTGCGGGACCAGCCGGGAAGAGGCCCTGGCGACCATACGCTGGCTGGAAAATACGTAGGCCGCCCTATTCCAACGTTTCATTAATTTGAGCCCGTTTCTAAGCCCGGTTAGTATAGGCCCCGTTTCCTGTAGGCCGGCTGCAACCACTCCCTAGCCGGCAGAGTGCATTAGCCAATCATCGAGGACGCTTCATGAAAGCACGTATCTTGCCCGCATTGTTGATTGCTGGTCTGGCCACCTCGGCCGCGGCCGAAGACGTCGCCCTGAGCCTCACCGACGATTCCGCCAAGGCGCAATTCAATACCAGCGTCAATCGTGGAGAACTTGCCCTGGGTGGTGGGTATACCTACCACGAAGGCAGCCGCCACATCCTCAATCTCGATGTGCATGCCCAGGGGCGCACAGCATTAGGCAACCTGCCGGCCACTGCTGGCATCGGCCTTCGCACCATCGCCTTTGATGACGACAACGTTAACGGGGGCGCCATTGGCCTTGGCGGTTTTGGAAAGATCAATATCCCGGATGTGCCTGGCCTGTCGGTCAATGGTTCACTGCATTACGCGCCGAGCATTCTGTCGTTTGACGATGCCGACGACATGAAGAACATCGAGCTAAGCCTGAGCTACCGGGTCATTCGTAATGCCGAAGTGTTTGGTGGCTACCGGTTCATGGATGTGGACCTTGATCCGGGCAAGGATCTGACCCTGGACGAGGGTGGTATGGTCGGCATTCGCATGTTCTTCTAATCCTCCAGTAAGCAGGCCCTGGATGATGTAGCCTAACCATCGCTTTCCAGGGCCGGCCTTCCCGCTCTTCTGGCGCCATAGCGGGATTGGCCCGATCCATCTTGCAATTTTGTGCACCAAGTCCTTCCCGCCCCTCGGGCCTCCCAAGCGCCCATGATAGAATAAGGCTTCCCACAAGGACGCAAAGGTGTAGCAATGCCAAAGGTTTCCTTTCGACTGAGCCTGACCGCGCTGATTTCCGTGTTTATTCTCTCCGGATGCCTCAGCAGTGCCGAAGATGCAGCGAATGAGGTCAAAAATGACCCCAACGATTTCCCTCAGATCAAGAACGATGGAAATTCGTTCGAGAATTCCGGCGGCGATGCGCAGGGAGGCACCAACGAAACAACGGGACTTGCCGCCAACGAAGTACGCCTGACACTGCAGGTTCCCCGGCAAATGGCAGGTGAAGATGGCATTGATACGCGGCGCAATTTGCGCATCGTGCAACCAAACAGTGTGAGGGTTGTGCGAGTCGACAATAACCTGACCGAGCAGGAAACGTTTAATACCACAACACGTCAAGATGACGAGCTGACGCGCATCATTACGTTCCCCGACCTTAGCTCAGTGCCAAGAGATCCTGACATTATTGCCATTGCCACCTATGGAGGCACTGAAATCAGGGGGCCAATCTACGACGGCAACGACTACTCCGGGGACAATGATTTTAAAATTAATCCGTTTACTGACTATCTGGTAACCGAAACATTCAGCAGCTTGACCCCGGGTGAAATCACCGCGCTGAAACAGTGCCAGAATCAGCTATGCCTGGAGGGCGTCGTATGGCCAGCCCTGGTAGACCAGGCAGAAGATTTCGAGATTGAAATCCCGTCAGACTTTACCCTCTCCCCTGGGGAAACCTACTTGTCAAAGTCCAAGGACTATCTGGCAAGCCGCGGCGATTTCACGCGCTACGTCGCGCAGATGAAAAATGCGCTGTTGACCGGTCAGGATGATGTCTCCGACAGCGGCGTTGCGTCCGCCACTTTCAATTCAATCTATTTTGGACTGGGTTTATCCCGTGTTCATCCATCCGCAAACAGCACCCAGGGGCAGTGGTCAACCCGTATCAGCAACAAGGGCAGTCGTACCGGTAACGGCGCTCCCATAGAGACCTATCCAACGCTCACCTTTACCTCCCTCGGGGTAGCTGAACTGGATATCAACATCACCGGCATTGATAACGACATTCCCTATTCCCGTGAAACACTGCGCCAGCTCACCCAAAGCAGCTACCTAAAAAAGGATGACTGGAAACCGAACGCCCATTCTGCATCCCCGGGCGGTGCGTTTGTGCGGGATGGCGCTTTCATTCAGGCGGGACGCTCTCCCTATCAGTCGATTACAGAGGAAGAAAACGACGTTTTCACGGGCTGGGCTCCCAATCCTTATTTTTACAACGGCAAGATCCTCGGTACCCTCAACGATCCTGAGGCCGAGGATGAGCCTCAGGCCGTGCTGAGCAGCTATTTCCAGAGTGCCAAAGCCATCCTTCTGGATAAAACCAGTGGCTCCTACAGCCGGGACAGGACCCTTGAAGAAATGGGGATTGGCACCTTTGAGCTGGGCTTCCATCGGCTTAGCAAAACCGAACCGGAATATGATTTAAGCAAGGTCAACGGCGACTACTATGCCTCCGAATTCTTTGTGGCGCTGGCTGACAGCGGTGATCCCATTCGTGCAGAAGTTCGGCTTCGCAGCTGGTCAGCAGATCCAAGCTCACACCTGATCTCCGAAGCTCCCGCCGGAGCCGCTTATGCGGTTGAGCGAGACGGCAGCACAGGGCTTGTCAGTGCCCCAGCGGCAACTACGAATTCGAACACATATAAACTTGTCAGCCTCGCCAATGAAATGGTGACCGATTCAAAGATCCAGAAATACAAAGTGGGGCGTCTGCGCCTGGAAGATCAGAATAACGGCCCCAACCTTGCTGGCGCAGGCGCGCCTAACGGCCAATGGCTGGGCTTCACCCATAACAGCGACAGCATGGGCCGCGGTATCAAAATCGTCATGCAGGACAGCGGCCAAACCGTTGACGCCAGCGGCGAAACCTACCTCCTCCAGGGTTTCATGCTGGGCATGGAAGATGACAAGAACCGCCTGCACCAGCTCAACGAATCCACGCTTACCCTGGACAGTAACAGTAGCGCCAGCCTAAACCTCTGTGATCTGGTTGTGACCCATACCATAAGCAGCCAGGCAGTCACCGACCCCACTTTTGAGGGCTGTGCCGCCTACAATGACTCCGCAGCGATTTACAATGGCGGTGGACAAAATGGCTCGATCAATACCACTTTTACCGTAGACGGCACCCCCTTTCAGCTCCAGGGTTTCATGTCAGCGCCTGATGATGGCGAAACCGCCGGCGAAGAATTGCTGCTCATTGCCAAATGGGGCAACCGTGTCGGTCTGCTGATGGGTCACCTGCAACAGTAATCCAAAGTCTTCAAAGGGCGCCGGCTGCGGTCCGACGCCCCCTCCGTGTCCGGCTGTAACGACTCCTGAAACAACCCCCCATACGCCTGCCTTCCCTCCAGTCCGATTGATATACTATTGATTTAACGACGTAGAAAAGACCAAAGCCATCGGATTTGGAAGGTGTGAAACATATGAGCAGAGCTCAGATTGTCGGTGCAACGGGTTTGGTTTTAGGGCTTGTCGTGGCCTTCGTAATGGGCTTATGGGTGGGACAGCGATTGAACGAAACGAGCGCGGGTTCGGCCTCAACAGGCCTGCCACCGTTACCGGCGTGGGCCCACGAGCCTTTACCCGACTTCTCCGGGTACCAGAATGTCACGGCCAAGAAAGATGCGTTTTTCCAGTTCCTGTTCCCACGCATTGCGTTGGCCAATCAGCGCATTCTGATATTGCGCGGCAAACTGGAAGAGATCGAGCGCAAAGACAGTCTGGATGACGCGGATCGCGAATGGCTTGCACAGCAAGCCGAAAGGCTCCGGGTAGACGCACCGATGGGCAGTAAGAGCATGTTTGAACAACTTGATCGACGCCTCGATATTGTTCCCCCGTCCCTGGTCCTGGCCCAGGCCGCCAACGAATCCGCTTGGGGCACGTCTCGCTTTGCTCAGCAGGGAAACAACCTGTTTGGACAATGGTGCTTTTCGCCAGGCTGCGGCATTGTTCCGAATCGGCGCGGCGAAGACCAACGCCATGAAGTGGCCAGCTTCGAATCGCCCTACCAGTCCGTACGCGGTTACATTACCAATCTGAACCGCCACCAGAGTTATCAGAGCCTCCGGGAAAAGCGCTCACTGGCACGTGATCAAAACGAATTCCCTACTGGCACGATGCTGGCCCGGGGGCTGACCGGTTACTCCGAGCGCGGTCAGGACTATATCAACGAAATCATCAGCATGATGCGATACAACAGCCTGGAGTTTTACGACGAACTGTTTCGTGAGCTGGAAAAGGACCCCAAGGCACTGGCACCGCAAAAGCTCGCCGAGCGGATGATCAAACGACGAGGGTGAACCTGGCGTGATGAAATCCAAAAGGCCTGGGCAGCCCCCTGAGCCCTTTCCCTCAGAGATAGCGTCCTACCAGGGTGAATACAGCGAAAGCCGCTTCTGGGATCGGGTCAAGCACTACAGTGGACGCATGGGCCGCAAGCCGCTGGAACTGGCTCTAACACTCCTCTATACCCTGCGTGATGCGCGTACCCCGGCTTGGTGCAAAACCGTTATCGTCGGAGCTTTAGGCTATTTCATCAGTTTGATAGACGCGCTGCCAGATCTCACGCCGGTGCTGGGCTATACAGACGATGTCGGAGTCATGCTGGCGGCCCTCGCCACCCTTGGGCTGTATGTCACCCCCGAAAACCGTCGCAAGGCACGCGATACCACTGATCGACTGCTGGGCCTGCCACCACAGGATCCCGATTCCACCCCTTCCGATAGTATCTCTGGAGACGAATAACCCATGCTGTATGCCCTGCCGAGCTGGTTAAAAGGTCCACTCGCGATTCTTCTGATTCTCTGCAGTACCCTGTTCTGGTTCCCGGTGCTCCTCGCATTCGCCATCCTCAAATTGATCCTTCCGGTGCAGTCCATTCGCGTTCTTTGTACCCAGGCCCTCAATGGTATTGCGAACATCTGGATCGGCAGCAATGGCACGTTCATCAATCTGCTCCACAGGATTCAATGGCACATCATTGGCCTGGAAGGGCTCAAGAAACGGGAATGGTATTTTGTCACCTGTAACCACCAGACCTGGGCAGACATTCCGGTGATCCAGTATGTACTCCATCGTCGCATTCCCTTACTGAAGTTTTTCCTGAAGCGACAGCTGATCTGGGTGCCCCTGCTAGGCATTGCCTGGTGGGCTCTCGATTTTCCGTTTATGCAGCGCTACAGCAAGGAGCTCCTGGAGCGGCGCCCGGAGTTAAAGGGCAAAGACCTGGAAACCACGAAACGGGCGTGTGAAAAATTCAAGTACACACCGGTGACCGTATTCAATTTTCTCGAAGGCACACGCCTGACGTCGGAAAAATACGCCCAACAAAAGCCTCCCTACCGCAATCTACTCAGGCCAAAAGCCGGTGGCGCGGCATTCGTGATGGGGGCCATGGGCGATCACCTGCACACCATGCTGGATGTCACCATTCTCTATCCGGACGGCCGGCCGAGCTTCTGGAAATTTTTGTCCGGGCAGATGCACCGTATCGCGGTTCACATCAAAACCATCCAGATTCCCTCGGAATTCCTGAACCGGGACTACATGAATGACGCCCAGTTCCGCGACCAGTTTCAGAGCTGGGTGACGGATCTGTGGCATGAAAAGGACTGGCGGCTGGAAAGGATGAAAACCGAGTATGGAGTGACGCGAGAGCTTGGAGAAGTGGCCTGAGGTTGAGGCGGGAATCCAGGGCGTATGGCTTCCAGATTGGCGGTTTGCCGCTCTGGATACCCGCCTTCGCGGGTACGGACGGGTTGCGCTACAGCCGGTCGCGCTCCTCAACCTCTGGCAGCGTTCACTTCAATCCGTGATGAACAATAAAAAAAGCGGCCTCGAAAGGCCGCTTTTTCTCTTCCGAATCCGTCTGACCGTTAACGGCGACCGGAACGGCGCAGGGCTGCCGGCGTGTAGTCCTGGGTTGAACGTTTGATATCAAACTCGTAGGCCTTGCCCTCAACCTCGTTGGTCAGACCCAGAGCCAGGTAGCGTCCGGACAGCACGTCATACAGCACTTCCATGGCGTACCAGGGTACTTTCTTGTCGTAGAAGTACATGTTGTGAGCTTCCGCCACACGCCACAACTCACCACGACCATCATAGTGGTCGATCACTGATGCGCCCCAGGTGTCTTCGTCGATGTAGAAGTCACGCTTGGCGTAGATGTGACGTTCGCCTTCCTTCAACGTGGCCACCACGTGCCAGACACGGTGCAGTTCGTAACGTGTCAGGTCCTGATTGATGTGGCCCGCCTTGACGATCTGATCGTACGTGTATTCCTTGGAGTTGAGCTTGTAGGAGTTGTACGGAATGTACATTTCCTTCTTGCCCTTGAGCTCCCAGTTGTAACGGTCTGGCGCCCCGTTATACATATCGAAGTTGTCAGAGGTGCGCATACCGTCAGACGCGGTACCCGGACCGTCATACGCCACCTGCGGTGCACGACGCACGCGACGCTGACCCGCGTTGTATACCCAGGCACGACGGGGCTCCTTGACCTGGTCAATGGTCTCGTGAACCAGCAGAACGTTGCCCGCCAGACGTGACGGCGCGGTGATCGCCTGCTTGAAGTAGAACAGGACGTTATTGTCTTCGTTGGAATCCGCATCGGTCAATGCAGTGCGCCAGGTGATCTCGTCCTTGAACTTGACCACGCTATAGTCACCATTGGCCAGCGGCGTGACCTGACCAACGTCACGTGCCACGGAACCGCCCCGATAACGGGTGATGTGATTCCAGATCACTTCCAGACCATTCTGGGGAATGGGGAAAGGAAAAGCCGTATCGAAATCCTTAAGACCGTTACCACCCTGCACCAGCTCGGTATTAGTGGCATTCTTCTTGACGATATCGTAAACCTTCTGCGGATAGGCCGAGGTCCGGTGTGTCGGATACACCGGAATCTTGTAGTCCGCGTACTTCTGGATCATTGCCACCTGACCGGCGGAGAGCTTGTCTTTGTACTGATCCACATTGGATTGGTCGATGATGAACTTCGGCGCCTCATCCGCAAAGGGATCCACATAACCGGAGCTGTCACTGAACCCGGCCGGCACCTTCTGCAAACCGCCATCCCATGCCGGGATTTCACCACCATTCCCCGCTTTTTCCGCCCCGATGGGGGTTAGCGTGTCCCCCAACTTGGCCGCCTCGGAAGGCGACACCTTGCCCCACGCGGAACCCGCCAGCAACGACAACGTCACCACACTGCCGGCGATTAATTTCTTATTTAATTTCATGTTGCGTCTACCTCGCTAGACGGAATTCTTTAGTCGCCGGGACTGCAGTCCCGGCAGCCTCATTCGTTGGTCCTGGCCAACCGACTTAGAAGGACACCGACATACTGGCGCTGAAGAAATCCCGGTCGGTCAGTTCGTTATACGGCTTGCCGCCGAAAAAGTTCGTGTAACCGACTGAGGCGGTGTACTGGTTCAGATAGGTACCTTTCACGCTAAGGCCAATGGACTTCTGACCTTCACGGAAATTGGCACCCGGCTCAGGCGCATAACCGTTCACGTCATGCGAGAAGGCAATCTGCGGCTGCAGGTTGACCCCGGCAAAGGCGTTGTCGTAATCCCATACCAGACGGCCCACATAGCCCCAGGAGAACGGAGTCACGAAACCTTCGTTGGTGCAGTAGGAGTCGTTGATGTTGACGTCATCGCCGTTGGCCACGCTGCCACTGGTACAGGTGGTGGTCACGCTGGTATCCGGATCGGTGTAGGAGAACTCACCCATACCGAAAGCACCGGAACGACCGTAACGTGCCTCGGACTTGTCCGGAAGGTCATGGACATAGGTACCGCCCACTTCAAACACCAGGCTCAAGCGGCTGGCACCCATCACCTGCTCGTAAAACTTGATGAAGGTGGCCTGCAGTTGGGAAACCTTGAAGCGGTCATAGCCATCCACGGCCTTGCCCTGCAGATCGGCGATGGCCTGTGCTTCGGTCGCGCCATTGTCGATCCGTTTCTGCACTTCCTGCTGATAAAGCTTGGAGTAAGGACGCTGGATACCGCCGTTGATCAGCTCAAAGGCGTTCCACTGGATCGGCATGTTGGGACGGAAGCTGTATTCCGCACCCAGGGAGTAACCGCCCGGCAGGTTGGTGTTGATGCTCAGGCCGTACAGGTCGATCCCTTCCGGGTACTCGATGAAGTAGTTCGGCAGATTGACGCCGTTGTTTGGGTCATTCACCCGGCCACTGACATACGGCAGACGGCTGTGGTAGCGAATGTAGTAGAAACCCAGTTCAGAGTCGTTCAGGGCGGGCACGTACCAGCGCAGAGCCGCACCGAACTGATCGCCGTCATCCGGCTCGCGGTCGCCTTCGCGCTGGGCGACCAGCCCTTGCGCCTCGGCCTGGAAGTCAGGCAACTGGCCCGCCAGAAGTACCGGACCACAGCCATCCGCTGCGAAATCGTTGGTGGAGAAGAAGGTCCCGCAATCGTCAGGACGGACCTTTTCCCAGCCCATCTGCGCGAAGGCTTCAAGAGTGACGGACTCGGTCAGACCTATGGAGGTGTAGAACATCTCAACCGGCAGCAGGGCCTCCTTGAGCTCAGCGCCGGGTGCACGAATGGCCTGCACGTCCACCGGGTTAATAACGTTGATACCACCCTGAATGAAGGTACTCTCACCCCAGCTTACCACCTGCTTACCGTAGCGCAGGCTTACCGGTGTGCTGCCGAAGTACCAGTCTGTCCAGACATAGGCATCCAGGAATTCGGCACCGGAAGCGTTGGCATCCGCCTCCTCGTTCAGCTGACGACGCTGACCGGAGGGATCCATTGCACGCTTCTCGTCTTTGAGTTCAAAGTCATACCAGTAACGGCCACGAACGAAACCACCGACACGGGTCAGGTAATCGCCATAAACCGGATAGTTCAGGTACAGCTCACTGGTACCTTTGACGATCTTGGAAACGGTCTTGTCGTTCTCGAAGTTGAGATTGCCGTCATCGTAGTTGTTGGAAGAGGCCCCGGTGGTGGTCCCGGCATAAATCGGGACGCCGTTGCCATTGAGACCAAGGTTGCCCTGTGAAATCAAACGCTTGTCACGCTCCTGGGCACGCCAGATAGCGCCTGCACTCAACGTTGTATCAAAAGCACCTTCAAGATCACCCAGGTAAAACTGGAAGGCGCTTGCAGGCGCCGACATCCCCGCTGCAACTGCGGCGGCCAGCGGCAATCGCACCCATTTCTGCCACCGATGAGTTGTTTTTGTCATTGAACGCACTCCGTCTTTTTATGAGTCGCTGATCTGGAATAATAAACCCAGACGAATCAAGTTGTTGTATAGACTGTGTTACAAGCGGTCTTATCGAGCCCAGGAACGTTTGACCGGGGTTCCCCGACATACTCCGCACCGCGGCAGCCAGCCCTTGCCCCCTACTTGCCCAAGGGCCCGGAAGGGAGACGTGCCGATAATTGTTCCTCACTATAGACGCAAATTCACGATTCAACCAATTTTCAGGAAAGGAATTTTCGCCAATGAACCGCTGGCTTAGGTGCGCTTTTTCCAGGCCGCCACAGGTTGGCTTTCTGGCATCGTTTGCCCCGTGCCGCAGGGCGTCAAAGAGTTTGGTTGGCTCTTTGTAATCGCCCCTATGTCCTTCTGAGCAGACTCCAGTAAAATGGGTCGTCCTTTATACACCCGCAAGACCGCAAGGAGGCGCCGATTAACGCCTGAACCCGGTGCAATGCCCCGCGAACACAGGCCTCAATCAGCGCTTTCTTTAAGCCAACGAAAAGAGTGAGGAAGACATGGGCCAAGATTCAGTCGTGATCGTTAACGGCGCCCGAACGCCAATGGGCGGTTTTCAGGGCAGCCTGAGCAGCGTCAGCGCGCCGGAACTGGGCGCGTTGAGCATCCAGGAAGCCATTCGCCGCGCCGGCCTGCAGCCGGAGGACATTCAGGAAGTCATCCTCGGCAATGTCCTGCCCGCCGGCCTCAAGCAGGGCCCGGCTCGTCAGGCCATGCGTAAGGCTGGCATCCCCGACAACTGCGGCGCCACGACCATCAACAAACTGTGCGGCTCTGGCATGAAAGCCGCCATGCTGGCCCACGACCTGATCAAGGCCGGCACCAACGACATCATGGTGGCCGGGGGTATGGAAAGCATGTCCAACGCCCCATACATCCTGCTGGATGCCCGTAAGGGCTATCGCATGGGCCCTGGCACCGCACCTCAGGACCACATGTTCCTGGATGGCCTGGAAGATGCCGAAACCGGCCGCCTGATGGGCGCGTTCGCTCAGGACATGGCCGATGAGAAGGGCTACACCCGTGAAGACATGGACAACTACGCCATCGAATCCCTGAAACGTGCTCAGAAGGCCATCAAGGAGGGGATTCTGGACAACGAAATCGTGCCGGTCACGGTCAAGACCCGCAAAGGCGAAAACGTTGTCAAAGATGACGAGCAACCCCTCACGGCCAACCTGGAGAAGATCCCTCACCTGCGCCCGGCCTTCAAGAAGGACGGCACGGTGACCGCAGCCAATGCGTCTTCCATTTCCGATGGCGCGTCCGCGCTGATCCTGATGCGCGAGTCCGAAGCGCAGAAACGCGGTCTCAAGCCGATGGCGCGCATTGTCGGCCATACCACCAACTCCCGGCACCCGTCGGAATTCACGGTGGCGCCGGTGGGCGCGATCAGCAGTCTGCTGGAAAAGGTGGCCTGGAGCACCGAAGAGGTGGATCTGTACGAGATCAACGAAGCCTTCGCCATGGTGGCGATGATGCCGATCCGCGAACTTGGCCTGGATCCGGAAAAGGTGAACGTCTATGGCGGCGCCTGTGCCCAGGGGCACCCGGTGGGCTCAACCGGCTCCCGGCTGCTGGTGACCCTGATGTATGCCCTGCAGCAGCAAGGCAAGAAGAAGGGGGTTGCGTCCCTGTGCATCGGCGGCGGCGAAGCCACCGCGATGGCCATCGAGATGCTGTAATGGCTGGATAGCCGGCTATCCAGCGTCGGACGTCTGAGGTCGGACGTCCGACGCCTTAGGGCCGGTGCTCGAGCTCGAGGTATTCATGGGACTGCATTTCCAGCAGTCGAGATTCGGTGCGCTCGAACTCGAACTCCAGACGACCTCCCGCATAGAGCTCCGGAATAGGAGCTGCCGCAGAAATGATCACCTTCACGTGACGGTCGTAAAACTCGTCGATCATGTTGATGAAACGGCGGGCCTGGTCGTCATTGTCCCTTCCCATCACCGGCACGTTGCTGACGATAATGGCGTGAAACTCCCGCGCCAGTTCAATGTAATCGTTCTGACTGCGTGGACCGTCACAAAGCGCCTTGAAACTGAACCAGGCCACGTCATCCGCATGACGGATGGCCTCGATCTTGCGGCCGTTGATCTCCAGCGCCAGATTATGATTCCCGGCTTCCACCGCGAGGGCGTCATAGCTGCGTTCCAGACTCTTGTCCGCATCCTCATCGAGTGGAAAGTGATACAGCTCCGCTTGCTCCAAAGTCCGAAGACGGTAGTCCACGCCGCCATCAACGTTAACCACCTCCGTATGCTCGTTGAGCAGATCGATAGCCGGCAGGAAACGTGCCCGCTGTAAGCCGTCCTTATAAAGCCCATCGGGCACGATGTTGGAAGTACATACCAGGGTCACACCCCGAGAGAAGAGCCCGTCCAGGAGCGTTGCCAGGATCATCGCGTCGCCGATGTCGGACACGAAGAATTCATCAAAACAGATAATGATGGCTTCCTCGCTGAAACGTTCAGCGATGACATCGAGTGGATTTTTCACACCCTTGAGGGTTTTCAGCTCATTGTGGACGCGCTGCATAAAGCGGTGAAAGTGCGTCCTCAGTTTGCGCTCGAAAGGCAGAGCCTCATAGAACGTGTCCATGAGGTAGGTTTTGCCCCGCCCAACACCGCCCCAGAAGTACAGCCCCTTGACGGGCTCCTGGCGGCCACCCCGCAGCCGCCGTTTGAGGCGCTGCAGTTTTTTCTCTCGCCGGGCATTCACCACAACCAGCTTCTCGTACAGCGCCTGCAGGCGGCTGACCGCGTCAGCTTGGGCACTGTCCTTTTCAAAACCGGGTTTCTGCAGATCGGCTTGGTAACGTTCCCAGGGCGTCATTGTCACGCGAAAACCTCTTCGTATCGCTCAAGAACGGCGCCGCATTGTCCCTGATTTGGACGCTCGACTCCACTCCCCTCGCTCGCGGGCTCTATGCGACCTATGGAGGATGGAGTACCATGGTCCCCTTGTCAGAGGGCCGGTATACTTTCCGCTTTATGGTTTCCGGCGACTCCACAGAGCAAAGGTGGTAAGCATGACAGAGAGTATGAATCCGGCGCTTGTATTCGGCCTGGGGGGGCTGGTTTTGGGCGCCCTGGTGGGGCTGCTGATTGGCCGGCTGATCTGGGCCCGTGGCGCACAGAACCGGCGCGTCTCGCAGCAACTGGATGACCTGCAGAACGAATATCTGCGCTATCAGGCCCAGGTGAACGAGCACTTCATGGAAACCGCCCACCGGGTCCGGCGGCTGAACGATGCCTACCGGGACATGCACGAACACCTGTCCAGCGGTGCCTCACGGCTCTGTAGCGACGGGGAGTGGAAAGAAGCGCTGGACCCCGCTGCCTTCAAGCAGCGTCTGGATTACAACCTCAGCTCAACCGACGGCGTGGAACCGCCCCGGGACTATGCCCCCAAGGCTGACCCGGAAGAGCGCGGCACCCTGGCAGAGGATTACGGGCTGAGCGAAGAGAAAGAAAAGTCCTGATTAGCGGGCGTCCCGCCCGGGACACTCGCCCTAATAGGCATTAGACTGGGCTGGGGATATCGACAAAGGAACAGTCGATCCCGAACCGGTCTGCCAGACGCTCCCCCAGAGCCTGAACGCCATAACGCTCAGTGGCGTGGTGCCCCGCTGCAAAATAGTGAATCCCCAGCTCACGTGCGGTATGCACCGTGGGCTCCGAGATTTCCCCACTGATATAGGCCTGTGCGCCCGCAGCGATGGCCCGCTGGATGAACCCCTGGGCCGCACCGGTACAGAACACCACATCCTCTATCCGCTCGGCACCCTGCCCCACATGCAATGGCGCCTGCCCCAGCACGGCCTGCAATTGCTCGGCCAGTTCCGACCAGGTGGCCGGTTGTGCCAAACGCCCATGCCACAGGAGCTCGGTCGGCTCCGAGGTCAAGGGGGCAGCGTCTTTCAGGTTGAGCTGTCTGGCCAGACAACGGTTGTTCCCCAGCTCCGGGTGTGCATCCAGCGGCAGGTGATAGGCCACCAGACTGATGCCGTGTTTCAGCAGCGTTTCCAGGCGGCGCTTTTTCATGCCCACCACCGGCTCGGGCTCACCTTTCCAGAAATACCCGTGATGCACCAGCACCATGTCGGCCTCGGTTTCCACCGCGGCATCCAGCAGGTCCTGACAGGCGGTCACACCACACAGGATCCGCTGCACCTGTTCCCGGCCCTCGACCTGGAGGCCATTGGGGCAGTAATCCTTGAACAACTGGGGATTGAGCCATTGATTCAGGGCGTCCAGAATCTCGTCACGATGCGCCATGCTGCACTCCCGTTAATCAGAGGTTCCCTAGAATCGCTTTCAGAGAGCGAATCAATGCTTCGTTTTCCTCCGGCGTACCAACCGTAATCCGCAGGAACCGGTCAATGCGCGGCTTGTTGAAATAGCGCACGATAATCCCGTCTTCCCGCAGCGCCTTCCCAAGCTGGGCCGCCGGGTGCTCCGGATGGGATACAAAAACGAAGTTGGCCTGGGACGGCAACACTTCGAACCCCAGTTCCCGCAGGGCACGGCTCATCTGTTCGCGACTCTCCATAACCCGTGCCCGGGTATCCTGGAAATAGGCCTCGTCCTCAAAGGCGGCAACCGCGCCAGCAATGGCCAGTCGATCCAGCGGGTAGGAATTGAAGCTGTTCTTGACCCGCTCCAGGCCGGCGATCAGATCCCTGTGCCCGACGGCCCAGCCCACCCGAAGTCCCGCCAGGGAACGGGATTTGGAAACGGTCTGCACCACCAGCAGATTGGGATAGCGATCCACCAGGCTGATGGCCGATTCGGCTCCGAAATCGACATAGGCTTCGTCAACGACAACCACGGACGCTGTCTGTCGCGCCAACAGCTTCTCCAGCTCATCCGGCCCGAGAACCAGGCCCGTGGGCGCGTTGGGGTTGGCAAAAATGATGCCCCCGTTTTCGTCCGGAAAGGCACTGACATCGATCTGGAACTGCCCGTTCAAAGCTACGGTTTCGTATTCGATTCCGTACAGTCCGCAATACACCGGATAAAAACTGTAGGTGATATCGGGGAAGGCGATCGGCCGATCCTGCTTGAAGAAGCCGAGAAACACATGCGCCAGTACTTCATCGGAGCCGTTACCCACAAAGACCTGATTGGACTCCACGCCATGATGCGCCGCAATAACATCTTTGAGCTGCTGGCTGTTGGGATCGGGATA
Source organism: Marinobacteraceae bacterium S3BR75-40.1 (assembly GCA_042862465.1). GTDB lineage: Bacteria > Pseudomonadota > Gammaproteobacteria > Pseudomonadales > Oleiphilaceae > JASTVH01. The sequence continues at coordinate 34,056 of JASTVH010000007.1, forward strand.
CAGGCGCAAACCGTCATCGGTGGCTTCCTGGATGGCACGGATCACCTTGGGTGACGGCCCGTAGGGATTCTCGTTGGTGTTGAGCTTGATGAGCGATTGCCCCTTGGGCTGCTCGCCAGGCACATAGGGCTGCAGCTCATTGACAAAGGGACTCCAGAAACGGCTCATGTTGTCGAACCTCTTCAAAGCGGCTTTTCACTGCCGACGCACGCGGGCGTCGGCCATTTAATCCTTGATGCGGTACTCTGCGGAACGGGCATGGGCGGTCAGGCCTTCACCCCGGGCCAGCACCGAAGCCACCCGCCCCTGGGCACTCGCCCCTTCCGGGGAGAAACCGATCAGCGACGAGCGCTTCTGGAAATCATAAACACCCAGCGGCGAGGAAAAGCGGGCCGTACCGGACGTCGGAAGCACGTGGTTCGGTCCCGCGCAGTAATCACCCAGTGCCTCGGCGGTGTGGCGTCCCATAAAAATCGCACCGGCGTGGCGGATCTTTGGCAGCAGCGCCTCTGGGTCACCCACGGACAGCTCAAGGTGTTCCGGGGCAATGCGGTTACTGACCACCGCCGCTTCGTTCAGATCCGCGACCGCAATCAGGCCGCCGCGGTCGGAGAGACTCTTGGCGATGATTTCCGCCCGCTCCATGGTGGGCAGCAGGCGCTCGATGCTTTCCGTAACCTTGTCCAGAAAGGCCGCATTGGGAGAAACCAGGATCGATTGGGCCTGCTCATCGTGCTCGGCCTGGGAAAACAGATCCATGGCGATCCAATCCGGATCGGTTTCGCCGTCACAGATGACCAGAATCTCCGAAGGTCCGGCCACCATATCGATGCCCACGGTGCCGAACACTTCCCGTTTGGCGGTAGCCACGAAAATATTGCCCGGACCCACGATCTTGTCCACCGCAGGCACCGTCTCGGTGCCATAGGCCAGGGCACCGACGGCCTGAGCACCACCGATGGTGAAAATGCGGTCGACACCCGCGATAGCGGCAGCCGCCAGCACCAGATCATCCAGGTCGCCATTCGGCGCCGGGACGACCATGACAATCTCGCTCACGCCAGCCACCTTGGCCGGTATGGCATTCATCAGTACGGAGGAAGGATAGGCGGCCTTGCCCCCCGGCACATACAGCCCTACCCGATCCAGCGGGACCACCTGCTGGCCCAGCACGGTTCCGTCCGCCTCTTCATAGCGCCAGGACTGCTGGTTCTGATGTTCGTGGTAGACCCGCACGCGCTCGGCAGCGGCTTCCAGAGCCTCCACCCGCTCTTTGGGCACGCGCTCCATGGCAGCCTGCAAACGCGCCCTGGTCACCTCCAGCTCAGCCAGATGCTCAACCTGCAGATGATCGAAGCGCTGGGTGTATTCCAGCACGGCGGCATCGCCCCGTGTCTTGACGTCTTTCAGAATTTTCCGAACCGTATCCTGGACTTGGGAATCCGCTTCCTCTTCCCATTTCACCAGACGGTCGAGGGCCTCGTCGAAATCGACGTCGAATGTACTCAAGCGTTTCATGGTCACTTCGCTCATGCCGGATCTCCTGCAGGCGGCACTGGAATCATCGATCGAAGAAGCGACGGCACGCACCGTCGCTGCAGATAATAGTGGCGTCAGCCGTGCCGTTGTTCAACGGCAGCGGTCATCTTCTCGAGGATGGGGTGGATCAGGGCGTGCTTCATTTTCATGGAGGCCCGGTTCACCACCAGTCGGGAGCTGATATGGCAGATCAGCTCGCGCGGTTCCAGGCCATTGGCCTTTAACGTGTTCCCGGTATCGACGATATCGACGATCTCGTCGGCCAGGTCAAGCAGCGGCGCCAGCTCCATGGCGCCGTACAGTTTAATGATATCAGCCTGCTTGCCCTCACTGGCGTAGTACTGCTTGGCGAGATTGACGAATTTGGTCGCCACCCGCAGCCGCCCCCGTGGCGCTGATTCACCTTGCTTGCCGGCGGTCATCAGCTTGCAGCGGGCGATGCCCAGATCCAACGGCTCATACAGGCCTTCTCCCCCATGTTCCATCAGTACGTCCTTGCCGGTGACACCGAGATCGGCGCCGCCATATTGGACGTAGGTGGGCACATCCGTGGCACGGATGATCAGCAGACGCACCTGGGGATGGTTGGTTTCGAATACCAGCTTGCGGGTCTTTTCCAGATCGTCCACTGGCTCGATGCCGGCTTCCGCCAACAGCGGCAGGGTTTCCTTGAGGATGCGCCCCTTGGACAGGGCAATGGTAATACCGTCGGTCATGCTTATCCCGTTCCTAGCCCGGCAGTCGGCGAATACTGGCGCCGAGCAGCTGCAGTTTTTCTTCGATACACTCGTAGCCGCGGTCGATGTGGTAGATTCGATCCACCAGTGTTTCGCCTTCCGCTACCAGGCCGGCAATGACCAGACTGGCCGAGGCCCGCAGATCGGTAGCCATGACAGGCGCGCCGGTCAGATGTGGCACCCCCCGGGTAATCGCCGTGTTGCCTTCGAGTGAAATGTCCGCCCCCATGCGAATGAGTTCCTGCACGTGCATGAAGCGGTTTTCGAAGACCGTTTCCGTGATCGACCCCATCCCTTCGGCCACCGCGTTCATGGCAACAAACTGGGCCTGCATGTCTGTTGGAAACGCAGGATAGGGTGCGGTTCTCAACGTCACCGCCCTGGGGCGGTTGCCTTTCATGTCGAGATCGATCCAGTCCTTTCCGGTGGTGATATGGGCCCCGGCTTCTTCCAGCTTGAGCAGCACCGCTTCCATGATATCTTCGCGGGTATCCTTGATGCGGACGCGCCCACCGGTTGCAGCAGCCGCCACAAGGTAAGTGCCGGATTCCACCCGATCAGGCAGAACATCGAAATGACAGCCATGCAGGCGCTCCACACCGTGAATCTCGATGGTGGCCGTCCCGTGACCACGAATGTCCGCGCCCATGGCAATGAGGCACTCGGCCAGATCCACCACCTCGGGCTCGCGGGCCGCGTTTTCCAGGATGGTTTTGCCATCAGCCAGGGCGGCGGCCATCATCAGGTTCTCGGTTCCGGTCACCGTGACTGTATCGAGGAAGATGTGCGCGCCCTTCAGGCGACCGTTGGTCCGGGCGTGAATATAACCGCCTTCCACCTCGATTTCGGCCCCCATCAGTTCCAGGCCGTGCAGGTGAAGATTGACCGGCCGGCTGCCAATGGCACAGCCACCAGGCAGCGACACGTCCGCCTTGCCAAAGTGAGCCAGCAGTGGCCCCAACACGAGGATTGATGCCCGCATGGTCTTGACCAGCTCGTACGGCGCGGTAAATTCCTTGATGGTATTGGCATGAATCTCGACGCTCATCTTCTCGTCGATCATCAGCTCGATGCCCATGCGCCCGAGCAGCTCGATCATGGTGGTGATGTCGTTCAGGTGAGGCAGGTTACCCACGGTGACCGGTTCATCCGCCAGCAACGTCGACGCCAGGATCGGCAACGCCGAGTTCTTGGCCCCGGAAATACGAATTTCACCTTCCAGGGGCTTACCACCCTTGATCAGGAGTTTATCCACACTCAATCATCCTGTTGGCTGCGACACGGAAAGGCGAGCAAGGCACCCTTGCCGGTTCCTGAATCATCAGGCCTGTTGGGCCTGCCATTCTTCTGGAGTGTACGCCTTGATGGTCAGGGCGTGTATGGTCCCGTCACCCAGTGGGCCGGACAAGGCACCGTATACCAGTTGCTGCTTTTTGACTGCTGAGAGGCCGGCAAAGCGCTCGCCGATGGCCACCACCAGATAGTGATTGCCGTCGTTCTGCACCTTGATTTCACAATCTGGCAGGTGCTCACGCACCATTGCCTCTACCGCTTGCGGATCCATCACGTCTCCCCAAAATCTGATATACCGTCCACGGACTTTCCGGGGGCTTGCCCCAAAAGCCACGACGAAAGACACGAATTGTACCCAAATCCAGCGCGGGGCTAAACAGGCATGTCGGGGCATGCCTTTTCAGGTCGGTCTTCAGGGCAATCACGGTGGGAGTATCAGGGGGTGGCCGGGGCGGCCCCATTACCGGCAGGTCGGCAATGCAGCAGGAAACCCGCTAGCGCTGGAACTCGGCTTCCCGATCAACCGAGGCGAAGGGCAGCAGCGTATCCAGACCGCTCACCCTGGCCATATCGAACAGCTTTGGCGGGATATGGACCAGAATCAGCTCGATGCCCTGGCGGCGAGCCAGGCGCATCCAGCACAGCAAGAGAGACAGCACGACACTGCTAAAGCTTTCCAGGCCGGACAGATCCAGCTTCATCTCGCCCTCGGCCCGGCGCAGGGCCTGCTCGCCCTGCTCCCTGGCCGCAACGATATTATCGTTGTCGAGGTGACCGCCAAGGAACAGCGTCCCCTGATCAAACGTCACCTGCGCCTGGGGCGCACCGCCGTCACTGTGCGGCATTGTCCGCGCTCTCCTGCGCCGGCTTCTTCTCGAACTCGTCCAGCTTGCTGGTCCAGTCGTCGATAACCGCTTGAATGTCGCCCCGATGCTTTTCCAGGGAAGACTCAAAACGCTCGCGGAAGGCCAGACCAATGTTCACACCCTCCACGATCACATTCTCCATCATCCACTGGTCCTCGCCCTTACGGAACATGGAATAAGTGACCTTGTAGCGCTTGCCGCTGCCGGACACGATCTCCATATCAACAGTCGCCCGGTCAGGATGGTTGGGCATGATACGGGCATCCCCCATCTTGACCTCGAAATTCTCGGTATCCACCAGGGCACCAGCGTAGGTGTTGAACAGACTGCGCTTGAACTTCTCGACAAATTCATCCCGCTGTTCCGGGGAAGCCTGATGAGCATAACGGCCCATCACCCGGGCGGCGATACGGCGAAAGGCCACAAACGGCTGCAGCTCCTGCTCCATCTCCCGGTAAAATCTGTCGCGATCGTTTTCGAAGGAGCCGCGCAGCTGGTCAAGCTTGTCCGCCAGTTGCTCGGTGTTGGTGGCCACATATTCCTTGAGCGCCTCGGCGTCACTACTCGCCAGGGCCACCATCGGCAACCACAAGACCAGCCCCATGAAAAACGCACGCAATGCCATGGTCATTACCTCTATCCTCTATTCATTCAGGTGACCGTGAGCCGTCACCCCTTGCCGCCCTTATTTTACTGGCCGGCAGCGAATTTGCTGATCAGACTTTCGATATTCAGTGCCGACTGAGTGCCATAGAACCGGTCGCCGGAAGCCATGTATTCCATATCGGCTCCAATCGAAATATCCACATATTTCTCGCCCAGCAGGCCAGCCGTCCTGATAACGGCCGTACTGTCGGTTGGGATGTTGTCGACGCTGTTGCGAATCGACATCTCCACCTTGGCCTGATAGGTATCGCGATCCAGGGCCACAGCGGTCACGGTGCCTACCTCAACGCCGGCCATGGAGACCTTGGCCCGCTCGCTCAGCCCGCCAATGTCATTGAAGTAAGCGTAAACCTTGTAAGTTTGCTCGGTCGTGGCATTGATCGAAAGACCACTCACCTGCAGGGCCAGAAAAACCAGCGCCCCTGCCCCGGCGACCACGAAGGCACCCACAACCAGTTCCAGCATCCGCTGTTGCATCAAAACCCTCCAAACATGAGTGCCGTCAATACAAAATCCAACCCCAGGACCGCAAGCGATGAATAGACCACGGTCTTGGTTGTGGCGTTACTGATTCCCTCTGAGGTGGGAACGCTGTCGTACCCCTGGTAGACGGCAATCCAGGTACACACGAAACCGAAGACAAGGCTCTTTATAATACCATTGAGTACATCATCGCCGAAGTCGACCGAAGCCTGCATATTGGCCCAGAACGAACCCTCATAGACCCCGAGCCAGTCGACCCCCACGAGCATGCCCCCCCAAATGCCGACTACGCTGAAAATCACGGCCAGGATCGGCATGGCAATAAAGCCGCCCCACAAGCGTGGCGCCACGACCCGGCGCAGGGGATCGACCCCCATCATTTCCATGCTGGACAGTTGCTCGGTCGCCTTCATCAGCCCGATTTCCGCGGTCAACGCCGACCCGGCGCGACCCGCGAACAGCAGCGCCGTGACCACCGGGGACAGCTCCCGAACCAGGGTGAGCGCCACCATTTGCCCAATCGCCTGCTCGGAGCCGTAATCCACCAGGATAGTGTAGCCCTGAAGACCCAGCACCATCCCGATAAAGAGGCCGGAAACAACGATAATCGCCATGGACAGCACGCCAATGCCGTAAATCTGGCGCAGCAGTAGTGGCAGACCGGTGCGAATGTTGGGCACGCCAAACAGGGACTGCAGCAGAAACAGCCCGGAGCGGCCGATGGACGCCAGCGTATCCAGTGTCAACTGGCCGACGTAAGCCACGCGATCGGCAATCACAAGTCAGCCTCCAGCAAATCGCTGCCATACTCTGCAGCCGGATAGTGAAACGGTACCGGCCCATCGGGTAATCCATTCAGGAACTGGCGCACCAGGGGCGAATCCTGTTGCTTGAGTTCGGCCGGCGTACCCTGCCCGATAACCCGCCCGTCGGCGATGAGGCAGACATGGTCGGCAATACTCAGTGATTCCGGCACGTCATGGGATACCAGAATACTGGTAAGCCCGAGGGTATCGTTCAGCAGACGAATCAACTGCACCAGCACCCCCATGGCAATCGGATCCTGTCCCGCGAAAGGCTCGTCGTACATAATCAGATCGGGGTCAAGGGCCATACTGCGAGCCAGTGCCACCCGACGCGTCATGCCGCCGGACAGCTCGGAAGGCATCAGATTCCGGGCGCCGCGCAGCCCGACAGCGTGCAATTTCATCAGCACGATGTCGCGAATCATATCGTCCGGGAGTTTGGTATGCACACGCAGGGGAAAAGCCACGTTCTCGAAGGCACTCAGGTCTGAAAACAGCGCCCCGCTCTGGAATAGCATGCCCATGCGTTCTCGAAGCGTATAGAGTTCCTTGCGACCAAGCCTGGGTACCTCGAGGCCGTCCACCTTGATCGATCCCCGGCGTGGCTTCAGCTGCCCGCCGATCAGCTTGAGCAGAGTGGTTTTGCCGGTTCCACTGGGCCCCATGATGGCCGTCACCTTGCCACGGGGAACGTCAATATTGACACCATCAAAGATGCATCGACTTCCGCGACTGAAGACCAGGTCCCTGATTTCTACGAAATTATCCTGAGACATACGACGTTCGACACTCCACCCTCTCTTCGACCCACCGGGTTTGGCAGGCGTAACAGTATTGCATGTCCACGCCCCACTCAAGCACCAAGACAAAGGATTACACCTCCCTCACCCCCTAACAGGCGCCGCAGCATCGTAGGGTACCTGGAAAATCTGCCGCTTCCCTTAAGCCGCCGGAAAAAATCCCTCCCGGCCACCTGCAGTCACCCATCGCCCCTCGGCAAGCCGCCATTGCAGCCGTTCGCCGCACCCTTCACAATTGCGCCTCTCCCGTTCAATACTACGGCAGGCACTATGATCTACTTTATTCTGGCGATCATCGCAGGCTTGGCGCTGCTGGTCTGGAGCGCCGACCGGTTCGTGGAAGGCTCCGTTGGCATGGCCCGGAATCTCGGCATGTCGCCCATGATGATCGGCCTGACGGTGGTTGCCTTCGGCACCTCCGCACCGGAAATCCTGGTTTCCGCCACTGCTGCAGTGACCGGTGCCCCCGACATGGCGGTGGGCAACGCACTCGGTTCCAATATCGCCAATATCGGCCTGGTACTGGGAGTGACCGCCCTGATCAGCCCACTTCCCCTGAAGCGCATTGTGCTCAAGCGCGAATTTCCCGTTCTGTTGATCGCCACCCTGGTGGCCTACGGCCTGCTCCGGGACCAACAGCTTGACCGCCTCGATGGCCTGATCTTTTTTGCCCTCATGGGGCTGGCCCTGTTTGCGCTCTCCCGTGGCACCGAGGGCGCTGCGGAACTGATCGATGAAGTCCGTGAGCAGCCGGTGCGTTCACTTTCCCAGGATATCCTCTGGTTCGCCGCCAGCCTGGCCTTGCTGATAGCCAGTTCACGCCTGCTGGTCTGGGGTGCATCGGGAATCGCCCTGGAGCTGGGTGTCAGCGATCTGATCATCGGCCTGACCATTGTGGCCATCGGCACCAGCCTGCCGGAACTGGCTGCCTGCGTCGCCAGCGCTCTCAAAGGTCATCATGATGTGGCGCTGGGCAACATCATCGGATCCAACCTTTTCAATCTGCTGGTGGTTCTGGCCATTCCCGCACTGGTGGCCCCCATGCCGCTGGAAGAAGAGGTCCTGATCCGAGACTACGCCACCATGACGCTGCTGACCGTTACGCTCGCCCTCTTCGCCTATATCATGTGGAAGAAGGGCAAACTGGCCCGCTTCGAAGGTGGTATACTGCTGGCGATTTACCTGGCCTACACCCTGTTGATTTACTCTGCTGCCAAGTATGGCACGAGTATCAAGGCCCTGCTCTCAACCAGTCCCTTTGCCTGAACAGGATGCTATGCAACAGTCTCATCAATACATCGAATCTGCCCGTCGCGCCGTGGAAATCGAACGCGACGCCATCACGGCCATGCTCGATCGCCTCGACGAGAGCTTCATCAAGGCCTGTGAAATGATGATGGCCTGCAAGGGCCGTGTGGTGGTCACCGGCATGGGCAAATCCGGCCATATCGGAAACAAGATCGCCGCCACCCTGGCGAGCACCGGCACGCCGTCCTTTTTCGTCCACCCCGGTGAAGCCAGTCACGGCGACCTGGGCATGATCACCGGCGACGATGTGGTTCTGGCCATATCCAATTCCGGTGGCACCTCTGAAGTACTGACCATTCTCCCCCTGCTCAAGCGCATGGGCGCGCCGTTGATCAGCATGACCGGAAAAGGTGATTCCGCCCTGGCCCGCCAGGCCGACGTCAATCTCGACATCAGCGTGGCCCAGGAAGCCTGCCCGCTGGGTCTGGCTCCCACGTCCAGCACCACCGTCACCCTGGTCCTTGGCGATGCCCTGGCCGTGGCCCTGCTGGAAGCCCGCGGCTTCAGTGCCGAGGATTTTGCCCTGTCCCATCCAGGCGGCAGTCTGGGCCGACGCCTGCTGCTCAAGGTGAGTGACATCATGCACACCGGCGAGCGCCTGCCCCAGGTCAGTGAAAAAACACTAATGACAGAGGCACTCCTGGAAATCTCCCGCAAGGGCCTGGGCATGACCGCCATCACCGATGACGACAACCACGTCATCGGGGTGTTCACCGACGGCGATCTGCGCCGTGTACTGGACCGGGGACTGGATGTACACCGCACCGAGATCGGCGAAGTCATGACCCGCGGCTGCAAGACGGTGGGCGCCAACATCCTCGCGGCCCAGGCCCTGAACCTGATGGACGAGAAAAAGATCAACGGCCTGCTGGTTACCGACGAGGACAACCACCTGATCGGTGCCCTCAACATGCACGATTTGCTCAGGGCAGGAGTGGTCTGATGCCGCAATCTTTCCAGGTTTTACCCGACCAGCTGCAGGACGTGGCTGCAAGCATCAGTCTGCTGGTGCTCGATGTGGACGGCGTACTCACCGATGGCCGCCTGTATTTCAGCGCCCAGGGCGATGAACTCAAGGCCTTCAATATTCTCGACGGCCACGGCATCAAGATGCTGCAAAAACAGGGCGTCACCGTTGCCATCATCACTGGCCGTGTCTCACCGCTCACCGAGCGTCGCGCCGGCGACCTGGGCATCAAACACCTGCTGCAGGGCCGCGAGGACAAACGCGTGGCTCTGGAAGAGCTCACCGCACAGCTGGCTATCCCACTGACCCAGGTCGCCTACATGGGCGATGACCTTCCGGACCTGGGCGCCATTCGCGCTGCCGGCCTGGGAGTCAGCGTGCCGAACGGTCACTGGTTCGTGCGCCAGCATGCCCATTGGTGTACCCGGAGCAAGGGTGGCGAAGGCGCCGTGCGCGAACTGGCCGATCAGTTGCTGGCGGCACGCGGCGTGCTGGACGACAGCCTGGAGCGCTACCTCTGAGGCTTGCATGAAACAGTTCTGGCCCCCTCCCCCGCTTGCCCGCTACAGTTTCATCGCCCTGCTGACCGCCGTGCTGCTGGTCATGCTCTGGCGTAGCGACGAATCTCCGACGACGCCGGATGATGCTGCGCTGCGGGGTCCACGCGAGCCGGATGCTTTCATTATCAAGGGCACCTACCGCTCCTACGACGACAAGGGGCGGTTGAGCAGCCGCTTTTTCAGCGAGCGCGCCGAGCAATTCGACGATTCCGACGCAGCGTTGATGATCAAACCCGGTGGGGCCATTTTCGAGGCCAAGACCGGTTACCCCTGGATCGCCAGCGGCGACAAGGGCCGTTACGACATGGATGGCGAAAAGCTCACCCTGGAGGGCGATGTGGAACTTGTGCGCGAACACAAGGAACTGCGCTCCTCCCGGCTGCTGACCGAACGCCTGACGCTGGATAACCACAAACGCATTGTGCACACTGACGCCCCCGTGAGAATTGAGGATTTTCGTGGCGTCACGACAGCCGTTGGCATGCGTGCCTGGATCGACAAGCACGTGTTGGAATTGAAGGAGAACGTAGAGGGCACCTATGAAACCGCGCCAAATCCCTATAAGGGCGAGAAAAAGCCTGATGCAGCCTCGAACTAGATCCGCGGTCTGGGGTGTTTTTCTGGCCATCCTGTTGCCCGCCGCGTCGCAGGCTTTTGACATGACTTCCGATGCTCCGGTCTCGGTCAAGGCGGATCAGGCCCGCCTGGATGACAAGGAGGGCACAGCCACCTACGAGGGCAACGTTCAGGTACGCCAGGCCGAGGCACGACTCGAGGCCGACAAGGTCGTGCTGTTCCGCGATGCCGAAGGCTTGAGCCGTATCGAAGCCTACGGCCAGCCGGCCCACTACAACGCCCCTGCCACTCCGGACATGCCGGCTACGGATGCCCAGGCCAAAACCATCATCTATTCGCGCTCGGACAATCAGCTGACCTTCAAGCAGGAAGCCGTCATCCGTCAGGGCGAAGACATGTTCCGGGGCGACATCATCCACTACGACACTGAAAATCGCGTCGTGACCGCTTCCGGTGGTGACAAGGGGCGGGTCGAGATGGTGATCCAGCCACGCACCGGCAAAGCAGACGATGGGACCAAGCAGAATGCCGAAACTCCAAGCCAGTAACCTCGCCAAGAGCTACAAGAAACGCCAGGTGGTGAGGGACGTTTCATTGGAAATCCAGAGCGGTGAGATCGTCGGCCTGCTGGGCCCCAACGGGGCCGGCAAGACCACCTGTTTCTACATGATCGTGGGTCTGGTCCCTGCCGATCAGGGCCGCATCAGCATCGACGACAACAATATCACCCCGCTGCCCATGCACGGGCGCGCCCGCCAGGGCATCGGGTATCTGCCCCAGGAAGCCTCAGTGTTTCGCAAGCTCAGTGTTCGCGACAACATCATGGCGATCCTGGAGACCCGCAAGGGCCTGAGCAGGGAAATGCGCCAGGAGAAGCTCGAGGAGCTGCTGCAGGAGTTCCATATCACCCACATTCGGGACAATCTGGGCATGAGCCTGTCGGGCGGCGAGCGGCGCAGGGTCGAAATAGCCCGCGCTCTGGCCATGGAACCAGCTTTCATCCTGCTGGACGAACCCTTCGCCGGGGTCGACCCGATCTCCGTCACGGATATCAAGCAGATCATCCGGCATCTTCGTGACAAGGGTATCGGCGTGCTCATCACCGACCACAACGTGCGGGAAACACTGGATATCTGTGAAAAGGCCTTCATCGTCAGCGAGGGCGCCATCATTGCTTCGGGGACACCGAACGACATCCTGGCCAACGACCAGGTGCGGGCCGTTTATCTTGGCGAAGAGTTCAGGTTGTGAAACAAATCGTATCTGCCCTTTTCCTTGTCTGCTTCGGATCGCTACACTGAAACAAGACGAAAGACAGTAATGTTTCCGGGGCGATTGCCAGTCATAATCAAAGACTAGTAAACTTCGGCAGAGAATTTGCTTGTAAGCTCATTGACACTCACGAGAACCGCCGTTCTAGCCGGCTTCCGAGCCAAACAGGCTTCGACGGGCAGCAACGACCGGTTTTTATTCGGGAGGTATGAACGGTTGCGAGTTATCGCTCAGTGCACGGGATCTAGCCCATGGTGATGAAGGCTTCACTGCAGCTGAAGCTGGGCACGCAGTTGACGATGACGCCCCAGCTCCAGCAGGCGATTCGTCTTTTGCAGCTATCCACCCTGGATTTGCAGCAGGAAATCCAGCAGGCCCTGGAATCCAACCCCATGCTGGAAGTGGCGGAGGAAGGTGAAGAGGAATCCCGCCAGGACGACGAGCAGCGCACCGAAGAGAGCTCCACAAGCGAGACGGCCGAAGCCGTGGACAGCGCCTCCACGGAGGACTGGCAGGACAACAATGATATTCCCGACGACCTGCCCGTCGATACTGCCTGGGATGATATTTACCAAACCGCTCCGGCACCCGTGGCTGGCCGGGCGGACGAAGACGATGACAGCGACTTCGAAACCCGCAATTCCCCGGCGGAAACCCTGCACGACCATCTGCTCTGGCAGCTCAATCTGACCCCCTTCTCCGACCGGGACCGGGCCGTCGCCCACACCCTGATCGACGCCATCGACGACAATGGCTACCTCACCCAGTCCCTCGAGGAAATCCACGAAGCCCTCTTCAGCGACGATGAAGAGGATCCGCTCGAGTTGGACGAAGTGGAGGCGGTCCTGCATCGCCTGCAACAGTTCGACCCGCCCGGCGTGGCGGCACGCGACCTGCAGGAATGCCTGCTGATCCAGCTCAACCAGCTTCCCGAGGATACCCCCTGGCTGCCCCAGGCTCGCCTGCTGGTCAGTCACTACCTGAACCTGCTGGGCAGCCGAGACTATGCCCAGCTGATGCGGCGCAGCCGGCTCTCGGAGGAGCAGCTGCGTGACGTCCTGGGGCTGATCCAGACCCTGCAGCCACGTCCCGGCGAAAGCGTGCTGACCACCCAGGCCGAATACGTTGTGCCCGATGTTGTGGTGTACAAGCACCAGGGGGCCTGGCGGGTAGAGCTCAATCCCGAGATTGCACCGCGCATCCGGGTCAACTCCACCTATGCCTCTTTTATCCGGCGCGCGGATTCCAGTGCCGACAACACCTACCTGCGGGACCAGCTGCAGGAAGCCAAGTGGTTCATCAAGAGCCTGCAGAGCCGCAACGAAACCCTTCTGAAAGTCGCCACGCGAATCGTCGACCATCAGCAGGCTTTCCTGGAGCAGGGGGATGAGGCCATGAAACCCCTCATCCTGTCCGACATTGCCCAGGCGGTGGAGATGCACGAATCAACAATCTCCCGGGTCACCACACAGAAATACATGCACACACCCAGAGGTGTCTACGAACTCAAGTACTTCTTCTCCAGTCACGTCAGCACGGAAGAAGGCGGTGAGTGTTCGTCAACAGCCATCCGGGCAATGATCAAAAAATTGATCAGTGTGGAGTCGCCCAAAAAACCCTTGAGCGATAATAAGATCGCGGCCATGCTTGGTGAACAGGGTATCAAGGTGGCCCGTCGTACGGTCGCGAAGTATCGCGAAGCCATGCAGATTCCTCCCTCGAACGAGCGCAAGCGCCTGGTTTGAGGAAGGGTTGAAGTGGCCGGAGCTGTTTAACCGGCAACACCGACAATAGGAGCGGACTATGCAACTCAATATTTCCGGTCATCACGTTGAACTGACTGACGCACTCAAAGACTACGTCAACAGCAAAATGGCCAAACTCGAGCGTCATTTTGACCATATCAACAATGTGCAGGTCACCCTTTCCGTGCAGAAGCAGCGCCAGTTTGCGGAAGCGGTTCTGCACATGACCGGGGGCGAAGTGAACGCCAAGGCAGAAAACGAAGACATGTATGCCGCCATCGATCAGCTGATTGACAAGCTCGACCGACAGGTCCTGAAGCACAAGGAAAAGGTTGTCGATCGCATGCACGGTGCGACGGCCCGATAAACCGCCTCTAAGACATCATGACTGAAACCGCGATTTCAATTCAGTCGATCCTGACTCCCGAGCTCACCCTCTGCGGTGTGCCCGGGAGTAGTAAAAAGCGGATTCTGGAAATCATTGCCGCAAGGATCGCCGAGCATTACGCCGAACTGGACGAAAACCAGATTTTCAATAATCTGATTGCCCGCGAGCGTCTGGGTAGCACAGGGATTGGCCAGGGTATTGCCATTCCCCACTGCCGCCTGCAGGGATGCTCTCGGGTGATCGGTGCGCTGATCACTTTGGGCGACACTATTCCGTTCGACGCCATCGATAACGAGCCCGTTGACCTGCTGTTCGTGCTCATCGTGCCCCAGGAGGCCACCAGCGAGCATCTGGAACTCCTGAGTCAACTGGCCGAGAAATTCAACGACCGCTCGCTGTGTGAACGGCTGCGTCATTGCGACAACGCCAACGATCTGTACAACGCCATCATTGAAAGCTGAATCCTCCCGGAGCTGAACGGCACTCGGGTTCCTGCGGACCAGTGCGCCGTTGCTGCGGCCGCCGCGTATACCTGGAGGAATCGGCCGCCAACCACAGATCCGTGATCCAGAGGAGAGAGCCCATGAAGTTGATCATCGTCAGCGGACGGTCCGGCTCCGGCAAAAGTACCGCGCTGCACGTCCTAGAAGATCTGGGGCACTACTGTATCGACAATTTGCCGATCGGACTCCTCTTCCCCCTGACGGAGGAAGCCTGCAAAGGCGGCTCCGAACGGCTTAAACAGATGGCGGTCAGCATCGATGCGCGCAACCTGTCGGCCGACATCAGCGATTTCGAGAGCCTTTACCAACAACTGCAACGCCCCGGCCTGACGCTTGAGATCATCTATCTCGATGCCGACAACCAGATGCTGTTGCAGCGGTTTCACGCCACGCGCCGCAAACACCCCCTGAGCAGCAATGAAACCTCCCTCAAGGAAGCCATCGCCCAGGAAAAAAAGCTGCTGGAACCCATCGCCCGCCTGGCCGATCTGCAGATCGACACCAGCGATCTGTCCATCTACGAGCTGCGTGACATGGTCAAACAGCGGGTGGCCGGTCGCAAGGAGCAGGACCTGGCGCTGCTGATACAATCCTTCGGCTTCAAGCACGGCGTCCCGGTGGACTCCGATTTCGTGTTTGATGTGCGCTGTCTGCCCAACCCCTACTGGGATACCAACCTCCGCAGTTTTACCGGACTCGACCAGCCCGTAGTGGACTTCCTTGAGGCCCAGGAAGATACCCAGGCGCTGTATGATGACGTGCGCGGCCTGCTGGAACGCTGGTTGCCGCGCTTTCGCAGCAGCAACCGCAGCTACATGACGGTCTCCATCGGCTGCACCGGCGGCCAGCACCGCTCCGTTTACATGGCGCAGAAACTGGGGCAATATTTCGCGGCCGAGTACGGTAATGTTCAGATCCGGCATACCGAACTCCCCCATACATCAGGATCCCTATGATTCGCGAACCGATCACCATCATCAATCAGCTGGGGCTGCATGCCCGGGCCGCGGCCAAGCTTGTGGCGACGGCGAGCCGCTATGAGAGCCAGGTCCAGATCAAGCGCGATGACCGCCAGGTGGATGCCAAAAGCATCATGGCGGTGATGATGCTGGCCGCCAGCATCGGTACGGAAATCGAGCTGATTATCGAGGGTCCGGACGAGCAGGAAGCCCGGGATGCCGTGGTCGAACTGATCAACGACCGGTTTGGCGAAGAAGCCTAGTGGCCAACACTGGCGCTCAACGATTCGCAGTTTCGGAATAAACCATGGCCAGCCTTGCGGAAACCACAACCTTTCGCCAGCGGCTTCGCTCGCTTAGCGAAGCACTGGACAGCGGCGCCCTGCAGCAGGTGTCCCGCATCCTCAATGGCGGCCTCAGCCCTTCGGATATCGCCCACCTCCTGGAATCCTCCCCGCCCCGCCAGCGGACGCTGCTCTGGAGCCTGGTGGACAAGGAGCTGGAAGGGGAAGTTCTCCAGTACCTGAGCGACGATGTCCGGAACTACTTCCTGAGCAAGCTGGACGCCCAGGAAGTGGCGAGCGTGATCGAGGATTTCGAGCCCGACGACCTGGCCGACATCCTCCAGCAGCTGCCGGAAACGGTCATCGACGAAGTCCTCGAGACCATGGACAGCCAGGACCGGCAGCGCGTCGAGGCGGTACTCTCCTATCCGGAGGATACCGCGGGCGGCCTGATGAACACGGACACCGTGACCGTCCGCCCGGATATCAGCATCGACGTGGTCATGCGCTATTTACGCCAGCACCGCACGCTGCCGTCCATGACCGACAGTCTCCTCGTGGTCAGTCGCAAAGACGATTTCATCGGTGTGCTGCCCATCACCACGCTGCTTACCTCCAACCTCAGCGCCACCGTGCGCGAGGTCATGGATACCGATATCGAGCCGATCCCGGTCACCATGCCGGATGCCGAGGTGGCCAACCTGTTCGAGCGCCACGATCTGATCTCGGCACCGGTGGTGGACGACGACGGCCGCCTGCTCGGGCGCATTACCATCGATGACGTGGTCGACGTCATCCGCGAAGACGCGGATCACTCCCTCATGAGCATGGCCGGTCTGGACGAAGACGAGGACACCTTCGCGCCAATCTGGAAAACCACCCGGCGCCGGGCGGTCTGGCTGGGAATCAACCTCATCACGGCATTTATTGCCTCGGCGGTGATCGGCCTGTTCGAGGCCACCATCGACAAGGTGGTGGCGCTGGCGGTGCTGATGCCAATTGTCGCCAGCATGGGCGGCATTGCCGGCAGTCAGGCCCTGACGCTGGTCATCCGCGGTATGGCGGTGGGGCAAATCAGCCGGGGAAACGTGGGCTGGCTGCTGAATCGTGAGCTGCTGGTAGGCGCCATGAACGGCCTGTTCTGGGCCCTGGTGGTGGCCCTGGCGGCCATGCTGTGGTTCCAGGACCTGACCATTGGCCTGATCATTGCCGCGGCCCTGATCATCAATCTGGTCTGCGCGGCACTCGCGGGCACCCTGCTACCCCTGATGCTCAAGGCCCGCAATATTGACCCGGCGCTGGCCGGCACGGTGATCCTGACCACGGTCACCGACGTCATCGGTTTCATGGCCTTCCTGGGCCTGGCAACCCTTATCTACCTGTAGCGGAGCAAACCGTGTCAAAACACGACGAATACGAGGAACAGGATGAATTGTTCAGCAAATCCCAGCGCAAGCGGGAAATGCATGATCTGCAGGCCGTCGGCGAACGATTGCTGAACCTCAAGCCGGACCAGCTGGCCACCCTGCCCCTGAGCGATTCCCTGGAGGCGGCCATTGAGGAAAGCAAACGGATCAAGCACCACGAGGCACGGCGCCGGCATCTGCAATACATCGGCAAGCTGATGCGCCAGGAGGAAGATATCGAAGCACTGCGCAAGGCGATCGACGGGTTTTCCGCCGGCACCGAGGAAGACACGCGCCGGCTTCACATGGCCGAGCGCTGGCGGGACCGCCTGCTGGCCGAGGATAACGACGCGCTCACCGAATTCATGGATGCATACCCCGGCGCCGAAGCCCGCCACCTGCGCAACCTGATTCGCAACGGGAAAAAGGACGCGGAACTGGAACGCAATACCGGCCACAGCCGCAAACTGTTCCGCTATATCCGCGAACTGATTGACGAGGCCGAGAACCCGTAAACACGACCGTAGGTTGGGCTGGCGCAGCAAGCCCAACAATTTGTCATAACCGCTGCGATGTTGGGCTTCGCAGGCTCAGCCCAACCTACCGTTTCTGGCGCCCTGCACCCCTGTAGGTTGGGCTGACGAAGGAAGCCCAACATCCCAGCGTAATCGCCAAAGTGTTGGGCTTCGCAGTCTCGAGCCGGGAACTTCAGGAGAGCCGACGGTTTACCAGAGAGGGCATGGCCTCCCGCACCTTCCTGACCCGCTCCGGATCGATCTCCGCGAGGATCAGCTGCTCGCCCTCGTCACCCTGGGCGACGATCGTTCCCCAGGGATCAATCGCCATCGAATGCCCCCAGGTCCGGCGCTTCTCGGTGTGCTGACCGCCCTGGTTGGGGGCGCAGATCCAGACTTGATCCTCAATGGCCCGGGCCCGCAGGAGCGGCTCCCAGTGGGCTTCCCCGGTGCGGTAGGTGAAGGCGGAGGGCACGGTGATCCACTCAGCGCCCTCTTCCACCAATCGCCGGTACAGTTCCGGAAAGCGCAGGTCGTAGCAGATGGACAGACCCAACCGCCCGGCCGGGGTATCGACGCAAACCACCGCATCACCCGGCTCGAAAGTATCCGACTCCCGGTAACGCCCCTGATCATCGCCCACTTCGGCATCGAACAGGTGGATCTTGTCATAGCGGGCGACTTCCTCGCCCTCACTGTTCACCACCAGGCAGCTCGCCCGAACCCGCGGTTCCGGCACCGGGGAGCCATCCGGGCGCGTCACCAGCGGCAAGGAACCGGCCACAATCCAGACCCCTTCCCGCTGCGCGGTTTCCGCCAAAAATCGCCGGATGGGCCCGTGCGTGGTGGTTTCCTGTTCCCCGGCTTCCCGCATAATCGAGGTGTGAAAAACCGCGAAATTCTCCGGCAGAACGACCAGGCCTGCGCCGGCGCGGGCGGCGTCGGCGATAAGGCGGCTGGCCACCGCCAGGTTATCCTCCAGATGTCGACTGCTGACCATCTGCACCAGCCCTACGGTACAACGCTGACTCATGGGCTCTCCTCCTGCGGATTCGGTCGGGATGGACTGCCTTTGAGATCCGATTGGGTGTCAAAAACATTACGTAAATCGATTTCCGGATCGTCCCAGGTTCCACGCACAGTATACGTAGCACTGGTGAGCCGACTCAAAGAATCCCCCATGAAACGGTCCACCAGGAACAGCGCACCACCGACCGGCGGTGCCGCGCCAAACAGGAGGGCCGCCAGGGGCAGGTTCTGGGTCAGCGGCAGCGAAACCACCATCCGCATATCGAAAGTTTCCTGCTCCAGATCCGTGCTGCCTGACAGCCTGAAATCTCCCGACGGCCCCTTGATGACCAGGTCCGGATCAAGAATCAGCTGCCCCTGGGCCAGGCGGGCTTTCGCTTCCAAAAGGTCAAAGCTGACACCACTCTCATACAGATCGGAAAAATCCAGCCGCAACCGTCGCAACAGGGTATCGGTGTTGAGAATGCCGAAGACACGAAAAATCTGCGCCACATTGTTCTGGTTGAGAATGCGTCCGGAGTTCAGCTGCAGAGAAAGCCCGCCCTGCGCCTGGGTCAGGGCGAACGCGTGGGGCCCGCCAGGCCATTGCAAGTCCATGGTGGCCTCGGTCTTTTCGCTGGTCAGGGGCACCCCCAGATCCAGCCAGCTTTCCAGATCGCTGATGGTGCCACCGCGGATCTGACCCTGAAAATCAGTGTAGTTGCTCACCAGATCCCACGTCATGTTGCCGGTAAAGGTCAGGGACCGGCTGCTGGCCCGCATGTCCTGCACCACGAGCTTTTCCGGCCCGGGTCGCAGATTGAAATCAATGGCACCGTAGACGGTTTCACCCACTCGCAGGTCCCCCACATGAGCATCCACTGGCGACCAGTCGGCCGCGTTGGCCGGTTCCACCGAGCCCCGCGATTGCTTCTTGCCCCCTTCGAGATGGAGCCGATCCAGTCCCACCTGGAGCGGCGCCGAAGCCGGTTTGATCACTTTACCCGCAATGCGCTTGCCATCCAGCGCAAACAGCCAACCAACGTTCGTGGAATCCACCTTCAGGGAGACCGGGCCCAGTGGTTCGTCCAACAGAACCAGCTCGCCCACATCGATCGCCGCTCCGCCAAACCAGTCAGGAGCCTGCCCGGCACTGCCCTCGGCAGTCTCCTGCTCTGTCGCCAGCACGTTCTGCCACTGGGTCACGTCCAGGCGTGACAGCTTCCCGCTGATGTTGACCCCGGAACCCTGCGGCGCCACCGGCTTATCCGAGCCCAATCTCAGACTTGCAGCCCGAAGCTGCCGCTGTTCCCATTCACCCCAGAACGCGAGACGGTCGGCCCAGTGTCCGCGGATACGCACCTGGCCGTCCTGCGGCCAGTCCATGGTCAGCAACATCGGGGATTCAGCGGCGGCCGGCTTGCCCAGGGGTGGCGGCAGCGTAATGGCCAGCCCCTTGGCCGCACTCTGGATCTGCAGGGTCACTTCCGGAGAGAACCCCAGTCGTGCCTCATAGGGCAGCTGGCCCGTTAGAAAGGATGGCCGCTCCATGGCCATGCGCTCCCCCAGCGTGGCAACCGACAACATACCCTGCTGGCTGATCGCCAGGGGGCGGGCCTGGGTGCCGCCGCTGATCGCAAGCTTCACTGGATCGCCGAGAAAACGCGCCTGGAGTTTCGAGCTGCTGACCCCGGTTTGCGTGCTGTAATGGATTTTGCCGGCGATGTCCTCCCATACCAGCGCCTCCGGTGTGTACTCCAGGCGGCCGGACTGGGTGCCAAGGTCCACATCCACTTGGGTTGGCCGCTCAGCGGCAGGGAAAATGGCGAGATTCAGCCGACCGTCCAGTTGCCCCTCAAACGTCAGATCCTTCACCCAGTCCCCCGTTTGCTCAGCCAGGGGTGTCTGCGTCAGCCAGACATTCAGGGTATCGCCCTCAAAGGTGGATGCGGTCTCGACATCGACCCGCGTATCCCCTTGATCCTCACTGACACGTACCCTGGTGCCATCGATCCTCAGCCCCCCGGTCAGCCCTTTTTCAAGCTCGATCACCGCGTCGTGATTGAACAGCCGCACCGAGCCCTCGGCGTCGGTAACGGCCGGCCACTGCTCCTGGTAATTCAGGCGGGCATGGCTGAACTGGTAGAACAGACTCGAGCTGAAGGGTGTTTCCGGGTAGAAGTCATCCACCCCGCCATAGCCGAAGTACCAGCCGTAATCGATATCGGCCTGGGGAACGGCCTGGACCAGCCAGTCATATAGGTCTTTGTCCATTTCGTACTTGGGCAGAAAACCCGGCAGGAGTCCGGCGTTGGCATTGACCACCCCCACCCGAAGCGCCAGCCAGTTTTCCACCGCATCGCCAGTGTAGAAGTCAAAGGCACCGGAAAGTCGCGTATCATCACCGAGGTCGGCGCGCAGATCATCCGACCGGACCTGCCAGCCCTCGCCGACGCGACGCCAGCCCACTTCGCCGGTCAGATGCCTGAAATGCCAGGGCGCGACGAATACCTTCGGAAAACCCAGGTCAGTATCGTGGGTGTCCACGCGCACGTATCCTTCGTCACCAACCATGTTGATGTAGCCGTCGAGCCCATGCACGCCTGGGGCGCCGTCAAAGGCCTGAACGCTGATATCTTCAAGATTGCCGCTGAGTTTGAATGCCCCTTCGGCGCCCAGCTCGATCTGCAGCGGTGACAACTGCCCGCGCGGACGGTATTCACGCAGGGAACGCAGCGCCTCCCCCGGCAGCACCCCCAGGGCTTCCATGAATGTCGCCAGGGGACCAATCTCCAGCCGATCACCCTGAATCAGCAAGCCCTCTGTGCCCTGGGAAACGGCAAAAGCGCTGGGCTGGACCTGCTCTCCTTCCCATTCGTAGGTCAGATCGGTCGCATTCAGTTGCCAGCCCCGACCGGGCTCGTCGCGCCATCCCACCTTGCCCCGTATGGACGCCAAGGGAGGCAGCGGAATATCGGCACTCTTGAGCGCCAAGTGCGGAATGGAAACGTCCGCCAGGACAGATTCCAGACGACTGCCGCGAAAGTTGAGCCAGGTGCGCGCCTCCAGATCCATGCCGGTGATGCCGACCCGGTCCCATTCATAGGGCGCCGTGACAGCATCCAGCAAACGCGGGGAGGTGACCTCGGCGTACACCTGACCATCAAAACCGCCACTGAAGAGGTGCTGGCCGCGCAGACTGATTTCGGCGATCTGCTGATTGGCATCTGCACGCATCAGGCGGCCGCTGGCGAGGAACTCTCCCTGGTGGAAGGCCAGGTAGAGCTGGGGAACCTGAAAACGCTGGCTATTGCCATCCGGGCTTTGCAGTTCGAGCCGCAGGTCGACCATCCGCAGCATGGGGTCCGACAACCAACGGCCCAGGCGCTGCACCCACGACTCCAGGGTCGAGCTCAGTTCGGCATCGTTCCACGCTACGGCGTCGGTGTCGTCGCCCGCTGCTGGCACCCACAGCCCCTTGATGCCGACCGTACCGCTGGCCTGCTGCACCAGGGTAAGGCGGGCATTGCGTGCGGTGAACTCCCGAAATACCAGTCGCTGACGACGCAGGCTGGCTACCGTGTCCAGACGCATACGCAGGGTTCGCAGGAAGGTACTGCCCTGTGGCGACGCCGAGTCACC
Source organism: Marinobacteraceae bacterium S3BR75-40.1 (assembly GCA_042862465.1). Taxonomy (GTDB): domain Bacteria; phylum Pseudomonadota; class Gammaproteobacteria; order Pseudomonadales; family Oleiphilaceae; genus JASTVH01. The sequence goes on from JASTVH010000007.1 coordinate 56,379, forward strand.
AATACGGAGATCGCGCAGGACCAGCACGGGATCCAGCCCCTGCCAGTCGCCCTCCAGGGCAGCGAGCGTCACCGGCTGCCCCAGGCTGTCGCTGGCCAGGGCCTCCACCTCGGCGCGATAGTTGTCAGCCAGGCTCATCAGCTGGCGTCCCAGCCCTACGTAGAGCGCCACCAGGATCAGTGCCGTGAGCACCAGAATCCAGATACCGTTGATCAGCCACCGGAGGAGCTGATACCAGGTTCTTCCCTGTGTCGTATCGGATGGCGGCATCGTCGACCCCCGAGTCACACCCCGAAACGGCGGCCTTTCGGGCAACCCGAGGCCATGTTTCGGAGACGCCGGTCGTCAGGCTTAAAGCAGGACCACATCGTACTGTTCCTGGCTGTACATCACTTCCACCTGAAACTTGATGGACTTTTCGATGAAGGTTTCCAGGTCAGCGACGTTATCGGATTCTTCGTCCAGCAGGCGGTCCACTACATTCTGGGAAGCCATCACCAGATAGCTTTCCGCCTCATAGGCGCGGTTAACCCGGAGAATTTCCCGGAAAATCTCATAACACACGGTTTCCGGGGTTTTGAGGAAGCCCCGGCCGTCACACACCGGACAGGGTTCGCACAGCAACTGCCCCAGGCTCTCGGTGGTACGCTTGCGGGTCATTTCCACCAGCCCCAGTTCGGAGACGCCGGTAATCTTGGTTTTGGCGTGATCCCGCTCCAGCATCTTCTCGAGCATCCGCAGCACCTGACGCTGATGCTCGGTGTCGTCCATATCGATGAAGTCGATAATGATGATGCCACCAAGGTTACGCAGACGCAGCTGGCGGCTGATGGCACGGGCCGCTTCGAGGTTGGTCTTGAAGATGGTTTCTTCGAGATTGCGATGGCCAACGAAAGCCCCGGTATTGATGTCGATGGTGGTCATGGCCTCGGTCTGGTCAAAAATCACGTAACCACCAGACTTAAGCTGCACCTTGCGACTCAGGGCCTTCTGGATTTCATCCTCGACGCTGTAAAGGTCGAACAGTGGGCGCTCGCCCGGGTAATATTCCACCTTGTCGCCGATCTCGCTGACGAATTCCTCAACGAAGGTCATCACCCGCTGATGGCTTTCGCGGGAGTCGATACGGACCTTTTCGGTCTGGGGGCGGACCAGATCCCGAATGGTCCGGATGAACAGCGGCAAATCCTGATAGATAACGCTGGGAGCGGGAATGCCTTCCTTGCGCCCGAGAATCGACTGGCTCAGCCGGTGCAGGTATTTCATGTCACCCAGCACTTCATCCTTACCGGCGTTTTCCGCGGCGGTGCGGATGATGTATCCCCCACCATTGAAGCTCAGTTCTTCGGCGCACTCCTCAACCAGACCCCGCAGCCGCTCGCGTTCCTGCTCGTCTTCGATGCGCTGGCTGATGCCGACATGTTTGACGTTGGGCATGTACACCAGATAGCGGGACGGAATCGACAGCTGTGTGGTCAGGCGTGCGCCCTTGGTGCCGATCGGGTCCTTGGTGACCTGCACCACCAGCGACTGCCCTTCCCGCAGCAGCGAGCGGATATCCGGCACCGGTTTGGGACCTTCTGACGCGTCCTCTTCGTCGGCCGCCAGATTCACCACATCCGAGGCGTGGATAAAGGCGGCACGCTCCAGGCCGATATCGACAAAAGCCGCTTCCATACCCGGCAGCACACGTGCCACCTTGCCCTTGTAGATGTTGCCGACGATACCCTTGCGGGAGGTCCGCTCGATGTACGCTTCCTGCAGCATACCGTTTTCCACCAGCGCCACCCGGGTCTCCACCGGCGTCACGTTGATCAGAATTTCTTCACTCACTGCACTTCTCCCACGAACGCCAAACAGGCCTTCCCGCCTCGGCGAACAATTCAGCCGTTTCTTTCAAGGGTAGACCGACCACGGCGCTATAGCTGCCCGACAGGTGGGTCACAAATACGCCCCCCTTTCCCTGGATACCATAGGCACCGGCCTTGTCACCCGGCTCCCCGGTTTCCCAGTAGGCCTGTATCTCCTCATGGGACAGCACTCGGAACTGGACATCCGTAACCGCCAGACGTACCTCACAAGCGCCTTGGCGGGCCAGAGCCACCGCTGACAGAACCTGGTGGTGACTGCCAGACAAGCGCGACAGCATCCCGTGGGCCTCATCGCGGTCGGCGGGCTTGCCCAGAATCTGGCCTTCGTGCACCACGGTCGTGTCACTGCCCAGAACCCAGGCATGGCTATCCCCGCAGGCGGCCAGACCCGCCTCCGCCTTGGCGCAGGCCAGGCGTCTGACATAATCATCAGGAGCCTCGCCGGCTTCGGGGGTTTCATCGATATCGACCGGCTGCACACTAAACGCGAGGCCCATCTGCGTCAGCAATTCCCGCCGCCTTGGTGAGGCCGAAGCGAGCACGATCGGCGCCAGGCGTTCTTCGTGCATAGGATTACCTCAGTTTGCGGTTGAGCAGGTCCAGCAGGAGGCAGACAGGAGGCCACAGCACGGCGCTGGTGACGGCCGGCAGCAGGTAGTCAAAACCGCTGTCGGTATCTCCGAGAACCTGCTTGATGAAGTGAACGATCATCTGATTGATGCCCAATAGCAGAAACACCATCAGGCTCTGCTGGGGAATCGGGAACATTCGCAGCCGCTGGTGGGCACTGAGCACCAGAAACGCGATCACCGCCATACTCAGGGCATTGATCCCCAGGGTCGTACCCTCCAGAACATCGAGTAATAGTCCCACGAAGGCGGCGAAGAAGATGCCGAAACGGAACGGCGCCCGAAAGACCCAGTAAAACACCATCAAACCGACCCACTCCGGGCGCCATTCCACCCAGGTCGCCGGGAAAAGCGCAATACTGCCGACAAAGGCGAGAATCAGACTGACAAAGAAGGTCGGATAATGCACCGCTGGCAGAATCATGGCGCCTCCCCCTCGGTTGCCGGTGTAAGGTCCTCGGCCGGGCCGCCCTGGAAGACTACCAGGACCATCTGCGAGCGGTTGAGCTTGGCCATGGGGGCCGCGGTCACCTTGGCGAAGGGCTCGCCGGGATCGTGCCGCACCTCGGTGACCGTCGCCACCGGGTAACCTTTCGGAAAGCGCTCACCCAGCCCGGAGCTGACCAGCAGATCGCCGGTGCGGATATCGGCGGTGTCGGGCACATGGACCAGTTCCAGCCGATCGGTTTCCCCGGTACCCAGCAGAATCGCGCGGGTACCGTTGCGGTTGACCTGCACCGGCACCGCATGACTGCTGTCGGAGATGAGCATCACACGGGAGGTGTACTGGCTGGTCTGGATCACCTGCCCCATCAGACCGTCGGCATCCAGCACCGCCTGACCGGCCACGATGCCATCCTCTTCACCCTTGTTGATGATGATCTCGTGGGAATAGGGATCGGGGGTCACACCGATGACATCGGCTACCACGGCCGTGTCATCCAACTCGGAAGAGGCATGCAGCAATTCGCGCAGGCGGGTATTCTCGGCCGCCAGGGCCGCGTATTTCTGCGCCCGACGCTCAAGTACCAACAGCCGGGCGCGGAGGGCCTCGTTTTCTTCCAGCAGCTCAGTGCGGTCGGTCAGGTTTTCGTCAAACCAGTCACCGATGCTATCGGGAACATGCCCCAGCCAGACCACCGGCGCGAGGCCTGTACCAAGCCACCCCCGGACGCGATCGAGGTACGTGAACTGGGAGTCCACCACAATCAGAAGCGCCGCCAGGATGCCAACAAACAGCAGCCTGAAGCTCAGATAGGGTCCTTGAACGAAGAGGTTCTTGATGGCGGTTCTCCCTCAAAAGACGCGGCTTATAGCCCTTCTCCCTACCGCGGGAGAGGTTTGGGGAGAGGGAAAGCCGGGTCGAGCCCCGGCCGTGCCAAATCCGCTATCCTGGCGCGCACGGCGCACCCTCCCCCGCTCCTCTCCCACAACGGGACAAAGGCGTCTCTGCATCGGCATTCTCTCATGCCGTATTCTAGCAAGACCCCTTCTCCGGGGAGAGGGAGGACGAGTGATCAGTGCTCCGGCGAAAAGAGCCCGGCGCCGCCTTTGTCGATGCGCTCCAGGGCCTTGCCGCCACCGCGCGCCACGCAGGTCAGGGGATCCTCGGCGACGATGACCGGCAGCCCGGTTTCGGCACTGATCAGCTGGTCCAGACCACGCAGCAGCGCACCGCCACCGGTGAGGACGATACCGCGCTCGGCAATATCCGACGCCAATTCTGGCGGCGACTGTTCCAGCGCGCTCTTGACGGTCTGGACGATCTGCGCCAGGGATTCCTGCAGCGCTTCCAGGATTTCATCGCTGTTCAGGGTGAAGGAACGGGGCACCCCTTCGGCGAGGTTGCGACCACGCACATCGATCTCGCGCAACTCCATACCTTCAAAGGCACTGCCGATCTCGTGCTTGATGCGCTCGGCGGTACTGTCACCGATCAGGCTGCCGTAGTTGCGACGCACGTAAGTCACGATGGCCTCATCGAACTTGTCACCGCCGACCCGTACCGATTCGGCGTAGACCACGCCGTTAAGGGAAATGATCGCGATTTCAGTGGTGCCACCGCCGATATCCACCACCATGGAGCCACTGGCTTCTTCCACCGGCAAGCCGGCACCGATGGCGGCCGCCATGGGCTCTTCAATCAGGAAGACTTCGCGCGCGCCGGCGCCCATCGCGGATTCGCGGATCGCCTTGCGCTCAACCTGGGTGGATTTGCTGGGAACACACACCAGTACGCGGGGGCTGGGGGTGATAAAACTATTTTCGTGGACCTTGTGGATGAAGTGCTGGAGCATCTTCTCGGTCACCACGAAATCGGCGATCACGCCGTCCTTCAGCGGCCGGATGGCCGTGATGTTGCCGGGCGTCCGCCCAAGCATGCGCTTGGCCTCGGCACCGACAGCCGCCACGCGCTTCTGGCCGCCTTCCATGCGGATTGCCACGACCGACGGCTCATTCAGGACAATGCCGCGACCGCGGACGTATATCAGGGTGTTGGCCGTTCCCAGGTCAATGGACAGATCACTGGAAAAAAGGCCTCGAATTTTCTTAAGCATGGGCTTTATTCAACCTGCGGGGAAAACAGTGTTAGCGGAACACCGATCCTTCCCCACACTTATAACACTGGATCGCGACTCCTTACGACCGTCTGTCCAGCTCCCTGGGGGAACGAACCGATGCGCACCCGGAAGATGCGGCAACTTTAGCAGTGGGCCGCGGGACAGGCAAGGAGCTTAGCGCTGCCCATGCCCCACAAATTGCGCATCAGCAAGTCAGTGAGCCGCCAAGCGCAAGGCTCGATTGCGCAGAAACGGCCGCTGCCCTTTGAATGAATCGCAACGTGGTGGTGAGTGATGTGTGGGGGCCGCTGGCAGGGTGATTTTACATGAGACAGCACACTCGCAAATACATGCCCCCGCCGCCTCACTTGTACGTCCGAATCTGATACTATTGCGTTTTTTCCATGTCAGCCGCCGCCCATGGCCGCTGGCGCACCGGAACACGTTGCATCGGAGGCTCCCGTGGCAATCTCCCGTGAAGACATCGAAAAAGTCGCCTTTCTGGCCCGCATCAAAGTGGGTGACAGCGAAATCGATAGCCTGGAAAACGACCTGTCCAACATCCTCGATCTGGTCGACCAGCTGCAATCCGCCGATACCGACGGCGTCACACCCATGGCGCACCCCCTGGATGCCACCCAGCGTCTGCGCCCCGACCGGGTGACCGAATCCAACGAGCGCGAAGCGTTCCAGGCCATTGCTCCGGCTACCGAGGATGGCTGCTACCTGGTTCCACGCGTCATCGAATGATCGCTCGTCGTTGATTTCCCATACTGGACTGGCTTCTATGCATAACAAGACACTTGCCGAACTTGCCCGGGATCTGACCGAGGGTCAGGTCTCCAGCGTTGAACTGACCCGCCATTTCCTGGATCGCATCAAGCAGCGGGACGAACGCTACAACAGCTTTGTCACGGTCTCCGAGGAAAGCGCTCTGGAAGCGGCCAAGCGCGCCGATGAGAAACGCGCCCAGGGCCACGCCCAGCCCTGGACCGGCCTGCCCTTTGCCCACAAGGACATCTTCTGCACTAAAGGCGTGCGGACAACCTGTGGCTCAAAAATGCTGGCCAACTTCGTACCTCCCTACGACTCCACCGTGGCCAGCCATTTCAATGCCCAGGATGCCGTGTGCCTGGGCAAGACCAACATGGACGAGTTCGCCATGGGCTCCTCCAACGAGACCAGCCACTTCGGCCCGGTGACCAACCCCTGGGGCGACGGCCTGGTTCCGGGCGGCTCCTCTGGCGGCTCTGCTGCGGCCGTGGCCGCGCGTCTGGTGCCGGCCGCCACCGCCACCGACACCGGCGGCTCCATCCGCCAGCCGGCTGCACTGTGTGGTCTCACCGGTCTCAAGCCGACCTACGGACGCATCTCCCGCTACGGCATGATCGCGTTCGCCTCCAGTCTCGATCAGGCCGGCACGCTCACGCGCACCGCCGAAGACTCCGCCCTGATGATGAACGTCATGGCCGGATTCGATGACAAGGACTCCACCTCCATCGATCGCCCGGTGCCCGACTACACCCAGACGCTGAATGAAAAGCTCGACGGCCTGCGCATTGGCCTGCCGAAGGAGTTCTTCACCGACCAGCTCGATCCGAAAATGGCCGAAACCGTAGAGGCGGCCATCAAGGAACTGGAAAAGCTGGGCGCGAGCGTCAAGGAAATCAGCCTGCCGCATTCCCATCTGGCGGTACCGGCCTACTACGTCATTGCCCCGGCAGAGGCCTCGGCCAACCTGTCGCGGTTTGACGGCGTGCGCTACGGCCATCGCTGCGAACAGCCGGAAAGTCTCGAAGACCTGTACCTGCGCTCGCGCGCGGAAGGCTTCGGCACCGAGGTCAAGCGCCGCATCCTGATCGGCACCTATGCCCTCTCCGCCGGCTTCTTCGATGCCTACTACCTCAAGGCCCAGAAAGTGCGCCGCCTGATCCAGCAGGATTTCATCGACGCCTTCAAGGAAGTGGACGTGATCGCCGGCCCGTCCTCGCCCTCCCCCGCCTTCCAGCGTGGGGCCAAGACCGCCGATCCGGTCACCATGTATCTGGAGGACATCTTCACCATCTCCACCAACCTGGCGGGGCTGCCGGCCATGAGTGTACCCGGTGGCCTGATTGGCGGCTTGCCCGTGGGCCTGCAACTGATCGGCAACTACTTTGACGAGGCGCGATTGCTGAACGTGGGGCACCAGTTCCAGCAAGCCACCGACTGGCACCTGAAGACCCCCGAAGGTTTGGACTGAGGAGAGCACTGATGGAATGGGAAGCAGTCATCGGGCTGGAAGTGCATGTTCAGCTCGCCACACAATCCAAGATTTTCTCCGGTGCCGGCACGGCTTTCGGCGCCGAGCCCAACACCCAGGCTTCGGCGGTGGATCTGGCCATGCCGGGCATGCTGCCGGTACTGAACGAAGGCGCCGTGCGCATGGCCACCATGTTCGGCCTGGCGGTGGACTCCGAGATCGCCAAGCGGTCGGTGTTCGACCGCAAGAATTACTTCTACCCGGACCTGCCCAAGGGTTACCAGATCAGCCAGATGTATCACCCGATCGTCGGCCCGGGCCATGTGGACATCCACCTGGAAGACGGTACCCACAAGCGGGTTCGCATCCACCACGCCCACCTGGAAGAGGATGCGGGCAAGTCCCTGCATGAGGACTTCCACGGCATGACCGGCATCGATCTCAACCGCGCCGGCACCCCGCTGCTGGAAATCGTCTCCGAGCCGGACATGCGCTCGGCGGAAGAAGCGGTTGCCTACCTGAGGCAGATCCACGCCATCGTGACCTATCTGGGCATTTCCGACGGCGACATGTCCCAGGGCTCCATGCGCTGCGACTGCAACGTCTCCGTACGCCCCAAGGGGCAGGAGGAATTCGGCACCCGCGCCGAGATCAAGAACGTCAATTCCTTCCGCTTCGTGGAAAAAGCCATCAACACCGAGATCGAGCGCCAGATCGAGCTGATCGAGGACGGTGGCGAAGTGGTGCAGGAAACCCGCCTGTACGACGCCGACAACAACGAAACCCGTGCCATGCGCACCAAGGAATTCGCCAACGACTACCGCTACTTCCCGGATCCGGACCTGCTGCCGGTGGTGATCGAAGACGATTACATCGACGCGGTGCGCAACGAGTTGCCGGAACTGCCGGAAGAAAAGCGCAAGCGTTTCCAGGACGAGTTCGGCCTGTCGGATTACGACGCCGGCGTCCTGGTGCAGAACCGCGCCACGGCCGACTATTTCGAGGACGTGGCCAACCGTTCCGGCGACGCCAAGCTGGCCGCCAACTGGGTCACCGGCGAGCTGTCCCGGCTGCTCAACCAGAATGAGGTGGCCATTGAAGACTGCCCTGTTTCTTCCGAAGACCTCGGCCAGCTGATTCAGCGCATCCGCGACAACACCATCTCCGGCAAGATCGCCAAGCAAGTCCTGGAAGCGGTCTGGAACGCCAACGGCACCCCGGACGAGGTGATTGAAAAGCAGGGCCTGAAACAGGTCTCAGACAGCGGCGCCATCGAAGCGCTTGTCGACGAAGTCATCGCCAACAACCCGGACATGGTGGAGCAGTATCAGTCCGAGGACGTGGAGAAGAAAAAGAAGAAGAAATTCCAGGCCCTGGTGGGTCAGGTGATGAAGGCGTCGAAAGGCAAGGCGAATCCGGCACAGGTCAACGAAATGCTGAAGTCCAAGCTCGACTGAGCGTTGGACGTTGGACGTTGGACGTTGGACGTTGGACGATCAGTATGCCGCGTTCCGCCCCCAAGCCCGCAACATTGCGGGCTTTTTTTTACGTGAAACCTGAAACGTCCAACGTTAAACGGTAAACGGTAAAACAAAGGCACACAGGCGTCCGGCATCAGACGTCCGACGTCAGCCCTTCCACCGGCACCGCCCAGAGATCATGCTCATCCGCATGCTCGATCTTCACGTCGACAAAATCCCCCGGCGCCGCGCCGTAGAAATCATTCAGGAACACCATGCCGTCAATCTCCGGGGCATCCCCGGGGCCACGGGCGATGGCGCCTTCGTCGTCCACTTCATCGATCAGCACCCGCATGGTGGTGCCGATCTTGCGTTGCAGGCGCTCGGCGCTGATGCGGGCCTGGTGCTCCATGAAGCGCTCCTTGCGCTCCTCGGCCACCTCCGGCGGTACCGGGTTGTCCAGTTCGTTGGCCGGTGCGCCCTCCACCGGTGAATAGGTGAAGCAGCCAACGCGGTCCAGTTGGGCTTCGCTGAGCCAGTCCAGCAGGTATTGAAAGTCCTCTTCGGTCTCCCCGGGAAAGCCGACGATGAAGGTCGAGCGAATGGTTAGCTCCGGGCAGATTTCACGCCACTTGCGGATGCGCTCGAGGGTCTTGGCATCGTGGGCGGGGCGTTTCATGGCCTTGAGGATACGGGGACTGGCGTGCTGGAACGGGATATCCAGGTACGGCAGGATCTTGCCCTCGGCCATCAGGGGAATGATGTTATCCACATGCGGATAGGGATAGACGTAGTGCATCCGTACCCAGACGCCCAGCTCGCCCAGCGCTTCTGCCAGTTCCTGCATGCGCGTTTTCAGCGGACGACCGTTCCAGAACCCCGTGCGGTATTTGATGTCCACGCCATAGGCGCTGGTGTCCTGGGAAATCACCAGCACTTCCTGCACACCGGCGTCCACCAGACGCTTGGCCTCGTCCATCACGTCGCCAATGGGGCGGCTGACCAAGTCGCCGCGCATGGCCGGGATGATGCAGAAGGCACAGCGGTGATTGCAGCCTTCGGAAATCTTCAGGTACGCATAGTGGCGCGGTGTCAGCTTGACGCCCTGAGCCGGCACCAGATCAATGAAGGGATTGTGCTCCTTCTGCGGCGGCACCACCTGATGAACCGCACCCACCACTTCCTCATAGGCCTGAGGGCCGGTCACTGAAAGCACCTTGGGATGGGTGTCCCGGATGCGGTCGGCTTCCACGCCCATGCAGCCGGTCACGATCACCTTGCCGTTCTCGTTGATCGCCTCGCCAATGGCATCCAGGGATTCCTGCTTGGCCGCATCGATAAAGCCGCAGGTGTTGACCACCACCACATCGGCGTCGTTATAGGTCGGTACAACCTCGTAGCCGTCTGTGCGCAATTGCGTCAGTATGCGCTCCGAATCCACCAGGGCCTTGGGGCACCCCAGACTGATAAAACCCACCCGTCCCTGCCCCTTGTCTTGCACCGACTCACTCATCTGTTTCACCTTTAACCGCCATGGCGGACGTACCCGCCCGCACGCATCTAATCATGCACTGCGCAAAAATTGGGCGCTTATTGTAGGGGAGTCGCTCCCACAACCAAAGCCTTCTTTATGACGGCTTATTGATGTGTCGCTTGAGCAGGACCAGGGAACTGCCGAGAATTCAGACGATTTAGCAGCAAATTCCGCAATTTTGCGCTATCATTACAATCGTGTTTAATTTTTAACCAAACAAGTGACCGATCAACGTCTATGCAGGCCAGCGACTCTCAGCCACACAACCGCCCCAATTTGCGCCACCATCACCGGGTACCGGCGGATCTTGTCGTCGAGGTGACCGCCGAGAGCGGCGCCAGTGTTGAGTGCGCGTGCGCCAACCTGTCGCGGGCCGGACTGATGCTGTCCTGCACGCCGGATCAGGTATCTCAGATCCTGCCCAACAACATGACCATCGCCCCCCGGCAGGCGGTGAGGCTGCACGCCCGCTTCAAGCTGCCGGTGCTGAGCATCCAGTCTGTGCAGATCTCCGTGGCCTGCGATGTCATCTATGTCCGCCGTGTATCACGGGACTGCTTCCAGGTCGGCATGCACTTCGTGGACTTTGAAGGCAGTGGCCGCGACTACGTCGACCAGTATATGGACAGACGCCTGCAAGACACCCCCGTCTGATACCCTTTCGCAACAGCCCCGATATATTCATATAAAAGATTGCTCTAGTCCGCGGGCTTCTTATAGCCATGCGGCTTTTGCTATAGTTGCGACTCTTAAATTGGTCTTCAAGCGCCTTGAACGGTCTGACACAGCGTGCACGACCGGGCACGGCAAGCGGCAAAGGTAGACGATGACAACCTACAACCTGACGCACCTCAAACAGCTGGAAGCGGAAAGCATCCACATCATTCGTGAAGTGGCGGCCGAGTTCGACAACCCGGTCATGCTGTATTCCATCGGCAAGGACTCCTCGGTCATGCTCCACCTGGCCCGCAAGGCGTTCTATCCGGGCAAGATGCCGTTTCCGCTCATGCATGTGGACACCACCTGGAAATTCCGGGAAATGATCGAATTCCGTGATCGCATGGCCCGCCAGTATGGCTTTGACCTGATCGTCCACATCAACGAGGAAGGCGTAAAGCAGGGTGTCGGCCCCTTTACCCATGGCAGCGCCAAGCACACCGACATCATGAAGACCCAGTCCCTCAAGCAGGCCCTCGACAAGTACGGTTTCGATGCCGCCTTCGGTGGCGCCCGCCGCGACGAAGAGAAGTCCCGCGCCAAGGAACGGGTCTACTCCTTCCGCGACAAGCATCACCGCTGGGATCCGAAAAACCAGCGCCCGGAGCTGTGGAACATCTACAACGGCAAGATCGAGAAGGGCGAGAGCATCCGCGTCTTCCCGCTTTCCAACTGGACCGAGCTGGACATCTGGCAATACATCCATCTGGAAGGTATCGAGATCGTACCGCTGTACTACTCCAAGAAGCGGCCGGTGGTGGAGCGCGATGGCGCCCTGATCATGGTGGATGACGACCGCATGCCGCTGGAGCCGGGCGAAGAGCCGGAAATGCGCTCTGTCCGCTTCCGTACGCTGGGCTGCTACCCCCTCACTGGCGCGGTGGAATCCGAAGCCGACACGCTGCCGGACATCATTCAGGAAATGCTGCTGACCACCAGCTCCGAACGCCAGGGCCGCGTGATCGACCACGACTCGGCCGGTTCCATGGAGAAGAAGAAGCGCGAAGGTTACTTCTAAACCGCTCGAACCCAAAGCAGCCCCAAACAGGATTCGAAGGCGCGCCGAGGCGCGCCCTCACCCGGAGTCGGAATTACGATGGCACATCAATCTGATCTGATCGCAGAAGACATCAACGAATACCTGGCCCAGCACGAACGCAAGGAACTGCTGCGCCTGCTGACCTGTGGTAGCGTGGACGACGGCAAGAGCACCCTGATCGGCCGCCTGCTGCACGACACCAAAATGATCTACGAAGATCACCTGGCGGCCCTGGAGAGCGACAGCGCCAAGGTCGGCACCACCGGCGAGAAGCTGGACCTGGCCCTACTGGTGGATGGCCTGCAGGCCGAGCGGGAACAGGGCATCACCATCGATGTCGCCTACCGCTACTTCTCCACCGACAAGCGCAAGTTCATCATTGCCGACACCCCAGGCCATGAGCAGTACACCCGCAACATGGCCACCGGCGCCTCCACCGCGCAGTTGGCGATCATCCTGATCGACGCCCGTCACGGCGTCCTGACCCAGACCAAGCGGCACTCGTTCATCGCCTCCCTGCTGGGCATCCGTCATGTGGTTGTGGCCATTAACAAGATGGACCTGGTGGACTACTCCGAAGAGCGCTTCAACGAGATCCGCGAAGACTACCTGGATTTCTGTGGCAACCTGGACCTGCAGGACATCCGCTTCGTCCCCATCTCCGCCCTGGAAGGGGACAACGTCGTTTCCCGCAGCGAGAAGACTCCCTGGTTCAAGGATCAGCCACTGATGGAGATCCTGGAAACGGTCGCCATCTCCAAGGACAAGGACCTGGAGCACCTGCGCTTCCCGGTGCAGTACGTCAACCGCCCTCACCTCAACTTCCGGGGTTTCTGCGGCACCGTGGCCTCCGGCACCGTGAGCCCGGGCGACACCATCATGGCACTGCCCTCCCGCAAGACCTCCAAGGTAAAGGAAATCGTGACCCTGGACGGTAACCTGGAGGAGGCCTACGCCGATCAGGCGGTCACCCTGACCCTGGAAGACGAGATCGACATCAGCCGCGGCGACATGATCGTCAAGCCGGACGACCTGCCTCACGTGGACAACCGCGTACAGGCCAACGTGGTATGGATGAACGACCAGCCGCTGGTACCGGGTCGCCTGTACTACATCAAGCAGGGCCCGCTGTTCACATCCGGTTCGGTGCGCCACATCCAGCACAAGATCGACGTCAACACCCTGGAAGAACAGGAAGCCGAGCAGCTGGACCTGAACGAAATCGCCGTGTGCGACTTCACCTTCAGCCAGCCCCTGGCCTTCGACCGCTATCCGGAGCGTGGCTCCACCGGCGCCTTCATCATCATCGACCGGCTGACCAACGTCACCGTGGGCGCCGGCATGATGCTGGCTCCGGCCGCGGAATCGGAAGAGCTGTTTGAACCGGTCTCCCTGCAGGAGCGCAAGCGCCGCTTCCACCAGGAGCCGCTGATCATCGAGTGCCTCGGGGACAGCGCGGATCTGGCGCTAACCGCCCTGGAGCGCAAGCTGTTCGACATGGGCAAGACCATGGTCGTGCTCGACAGCGAAACCCTGGCCAGCGCCGAAGAGCGTGCCAAGATTGCGGCACTGCTCAAGGAGAAAGGTCTGATTGTGCTCACTGCCGATCTGCAGGGCGCGACCAGCGACGCTCAGATCACCGTGGGCAGTGGGGACGAGGTCTCCCGGGCCACCGCCGATCTGGTCGAGCAACTGCGCGAAGACGAGCGGCTATAATCACCGCTTGGAGATGCGGTAGGTTGGGCTGAGCCTGCGAAGCCCAACATGGTGACCCTGACAAGCCCAACGTCGTGCCCGAACGCGATGTTGGGCTTCCTTTGTCAGCCCAACCTACGCCACTTGCCAGCCCCACTGTTCTCGACGTACCCTCCCCTTCCGATTTTCCCGCGAAAGCTCCAACAGGAATAGGTGCCATGGCGATTCGTGCCCTTCGTTTCTTTCACGTCTCTCACCTCAACCCGGCTGAAGCCGCCCGCATCACCAACGGCGAGGCCCTGTGCGAGCCCGGCGGTGACTACGAAAGCCTGCACAAGCAACTCAAGCGCCTGTTCAATGCCAAACCCGGCAAACGCTACGGTCGCTTTTCCGAAGATATCGGCGAAGCGCCCCTCAGCAGCTGGCTGAAGGACTATCTGGAAGAGAAACAGACCTTTGAACGCTTTTCCGAATCGGTCTCCGGACAACTGGGGCATCTGTTCGACAACAACGACCTGGAGCACGAAGGCCCGCTCCTGCTCGTCCACGAAACGCTCGCCGACGGCGAAGTGATCTACCTGTTTGCCCTGGAACAGGACAGCAGCCTGTGCCTGACCGGCAACCTCGCCCTGGATGCCACCGACACCCTGAGCCTGTCACGGCTCAATCTGGCCATCAGGATTGAAGTGGACGAGTGGTTGCGTGAAGGGGGCGACAACTACCTGACTTTCTTCAAGGGCCGAGGCACCGCCGACTGGGGCGACCTGTTCGAGAAACTGGTGGGGTTCAGCAACCAGGTGGACGTGGACAAGGAAACCCAGACCTTTCTGGACGCGGTGGAATCCTTTGCCCGCGAATCCGACGACGAACAGGCCCAGACCGTACGCAACCGGGCCTTCGAATTCTGCCGCGACCAGAGCTCCCTGGGTGAACCGGTGCCTATCGACGCCCTCTCCAGCTACATCGACGAATCCAATCCGGAGCGCTTCAGCGAGTTCGTCAACGAATCCCAGTCCCTCTCCGCCGATACGGTCCTGCACCCGGACCAGCGCAAGGTCCGCAAGCTGGTTCGCATCTCCGGGCGCGGCCACGGCATGAGCCTGTCCTTTTCATCGGACCTGGTGAATCAGGGGGTACATTACGACCCGTCGCAGGATGCGCTGATCATCACCAAGCTGCCGAAATCGTTGAAGGAGCAGTTGCAGACGTACCTGGAGAGCAAGGCTGAGGAGTAGAACGTCGGAAACAGCATCGCTGGCGAAGGCGTCAGATCAACCTTATTTATCGCGGCTTCTTAGGGGTGTGACGCCCGCCTTGACGGTACTGACAGGTCCATGACCCGAGGCCTCGACCTCGTCGATGCGAATGATCGCATTGACCGGAATCCAGGTCTTTTTCACGCCCTCGAACTCTTTGCGCAGCTTCTCCTGCCCCGGATCCACCACCACCTGTGAGCGCTCGCCAAAGGTAAGCTCGTCCACTTCCACGAAGCCCAGCATGTCACTGGGGTAGACGTGGGCGGCGTAAAGCTCGAAGACCTCTTCCTGATTGTAGAACAGGACCTTGTACATCTTCTTGGTGCTCATGGTGTTTGGGGCGATCTCTTGGGCTAACAGTGCGGGATGGGTGTGGCTGCGGATTTTAACACGATTTGTCGGATGTCGGATGTCGGATGTCGGATGTCGGATGTCGGATGTCGGATGTCGGATGTCGGATGTCGGATGTCTTCAAGCTTATTGCACGGCCTTTAGACTGCAACCCGTCATCCCCGCGAAGGCGGGGATCCAGGAAACCCAGCGTCAAAGACTGTGGATTCCCGCCTGCGCGGGAATGACGGTGGAGGTAGCGGGAATGACGGTGGAGGTAGCGGGAATGACGGTGGAGGTAGCGGGAATGCGGTTTATTGTTCGCCGAACAACAGCTTAAGCGCCATAGCTGCGCCGTCAGCAAGGGGTGAGGTGGTTTCTGGAGCAGCGACAGGACGTCGCGGTAGCGTCGCCAGGCCAGGGACGGCCTGTCGACGCGGCGGAAGAAACCTCCTCACCCCCGGCGAGAGCTATCGGTCGAACCCGTATCGAGGCCTTTTTAACCACCCCGCAAAGCCGCTATAATAGCCTGTTCCCCAAATCACCAACCCATTGCTGCGAGACCCATGGCGAAGAAGCTGTTTATCAAGACGCACGGTTGCCAAATGAACGAATACGATTCGTCCCGGATGGTTGACCTCCTGCGGGCGGATCAGGACGTGGAGCTGACTGATAGCGCCGACAATGCCGACATCCTCCTGCTCAATACCTGCTCGATCCGGGAAAAGGCGCAGGAGAAGGTCTTTCATCAGCTGGGACGGTGGAAGCAACTGAAAAAGAGCAACCCCGACCTGCTGATTGGGGTTGGCGGCTGCGTGGCGAGCCAGGAAGGTCAGGCCATTATCGACCGGGCGCCCTACGTCGACATGGTCTTCGGCCCGCAGACCCTGCACCGGTTGCCGGAAATGATCACCCAGGCCCAGAGCGGCCCCGGCGGCGTGGGCGTCGTCGATGTCAGCTTCCCGGAAATCGAGAAGTTCGACCACCTGCCAGCCCCCGGCGTCGAAGGCCCTTCCGCCTTTGTCTCCATCATGGAAGGCTGCAGCAAATACTGCACCTTCTGCGTGGTGCCCTACACCCGCGGCGAAGAAGTCAGCCGCCCGGTGGACGATGTCCTGGCCGAAGTGGCGCAACTGGCCGCCCAGGGTGTGCGGGAAATCAACCTGCTGGGCCAGAACGTCAACGCCTACTGGGGTGAAACCCACGATGGCGACACCATGGACCTGGCGGAACTGATCACCTTTATCGCCTCCATCGACGGCATCGACCGTATCCGCTACACCACCTCCCATCCGGTGGAATTCTCGGATGCCCTGATCGATGTCTACGCCGAGGTGCCGGAACTGGTCAGCCACCTGCACCTGCCGGTACAAAGCGGTTCCGACCGGATCCTGGCCCAGATGAAGCGGGGTCACACGGCGCTGGAGTACAAATCCAAGATCCGCCGCCTGCGCGAGAAGCGCCCGGACATCAGCCTGTCGTCCGACTTCATCATCGGCTTCCCCGGCGAGACGGACAAGGATTTCGAGGCGACCATGAAGCTGATCCACGATATCGGCTTCGACACCTCCTTCAGCTTCATCTACAGTGCCCGCCCCGGTACCCCGGCGGCGGACCTGCCGGATGACACCCCGGAAGAGGTCAAGAAAGAGCGCCTGGCCATCCTCCAGCAGCGCATCAACCAGCAGGCCCAGGACATCAGCCGCAAGATGGTCGGGACCGTGCAACGAATCCTCGTCACCGGCTTGTCCAAGAAAGACCCGGGCGAGTATTCTGGACGTACGGAAAACAACCGTGTCGTGAACTTCCGCACCGACAACCCCGACGTCGTGGGCCAGTTCGTCGATGTACGGATTACTGCGGCACTGCCCAATTCCCTGCGTGGCGAATGGATTGATGACATCCTCTACTAACCCAGAGGCAGCATTGAACGACCAGATACGCGAATTCGAACTCACTCCTTCCGATCCACAGCGGCTGGCCCTTTTGTGTGGCCAGTTCGACGAGCACCTGAAGCATATCGAAAAGCGCATGGGCGTGCGCATCGGCTACCGCGGCCACCATTTCCGCATCACCGGAGCGGAAGAGGCCGCCAACGCCGCGGCCGAGGTGCTCAAACACCTCTACCGCGAAACCGACGCCGCCACCGACATCTCCCCGGACCTCGTACACCTGTTCATCCGGGAGTCCGGCTACGAACGGGTACCGGAAGTCGCGGCGTTTGAAGGCATCGACACCCTCATCAAGACGCCCAAGCTCCAGGTGCGCCCGCGCGGCGAGAACCAGCAGCGCTACGTGCATGCGATCCGCACCCACGACATCAACTTCGGCGTGGGCCCGGCCGGCACCGGGAAAACCTGGCTGGCGGTGGCCTGTGCAGTAGAGGCCCTGAAGGAGGACGAGGTCAAGCGGATCCTGCTGGTCCGCCCGGCCGTGGAAGCCGGCGAAAAGCTGGGCTTCCTGCCCGGTGACCTGGCCCAGAAAGTGGACCCCTACCTGCGCCCGCTCTATGACGCCCTGTACGAAATGCTCGGCTTCGACCAGGTCACCAAACTGATCGAACGCAGTGTCATCGAGATCGCGCCCCTGGCCTTCATGCGCGGACGCACGCTCAACAACGCCTTCATCATCCTGGACGAGAGCCAGAACACCACCCGCGAGCAGATGAAAATGTTCCTGACGCGCATCGGCTTCGGCTCCACCGCCATCATTACCGGCGACATCACCCAGGTGGATCTGCCCCGGGGCCAGCGCTCCGGTTTGCAGCATGCGCTGGATGTCCTCGGCGAGGTGTCCGGCATTGGCTTTACCCGCTTTCAGCCCTCGGACGTGGTTCGCCATCCCCTGGTCCAGCGCATCGTGGAAGCCTATGACGCCTTCGACGCGGACGAGGACCAATGAGCACCGTCAACGTCGATTTGCAGCAGGCGAGCCAGACCTCCGCCCCCTTTCCCGACGAGGAAGCTTTCCAGCGCTGGGCGGCATTGGGCTACCTGGGAGAGGAACCGACCGAAGTCACGATCCGCATCGTTGATCCGGAGGAAAGTGCCCGGCTCAATCGCGACTACCGGGGCAAGGACTATCCCACCAACGTCCTGTCTTTCCCGTTCGAGGCGCCCCCCGGGGTTCCCGTCGCGCTGCTGGGCGATCTGGTGATCTGCGCCGACGTCGTATTGCGGGAAGCGGGCGAACAGCACAAAACTCCCATTGCCCACTGGGCACACATGGTGATCCATGGCATGCTTCACCTTCAGGGATATGATCATATCGATCCGGCCGAAGCCGAAGCCATGGAGGCGCTGGAGCGCGACCAGCTCGCCCAGCTCGGCTTTCCAGATCCGTATCAGATAGAGGAAACGGACACCAACTCATGAGCGACGACCAGTCGACGCGCAGCCAGGGCAATCGCTCCTGGCTTGAACGCATTTCCCAGGCATTTTCCAGCGAACCGCAATCCATCGAGGAAGTGCTCAACCTGCTGCGTGAAGCAGAGAAAGAGCAGATCATTGATGCCGATGCCATGAGCATCATCGAAGGGGCCATGCAGGTCACCGACATGCGGGTGGAGGAAATCATGATTCCCCGCTCGCAAATGGTCACCGTGCGTGCCGTCGAGGAGCCGGAGGCCTACCTCAAGGACATTATCCAGTCCGCCCACTCCCGCTTCCCGGTGATCGGCGACAGCTCCGACGAGATCATCGGCATCCTGCTCGCCAAGGATCTGCTGCCCCTGGCGGTGGAGAGCAGGCTGACCCGCGACGCCATTCGCGAGATCCTGCGCCCGGCAACGTTCGTGCCCGAGAGCAAGCGCCTCAACCAGCTGCTCAAGGAATTCAAGGAAACCCGCAATCACATGGCCATCGTCGTCGATGAATACGGGGGCATTGCCGGACTGGTCACCATCGAGGACGTGCTGGAGCAGATCGTCGGCGAGATCGAGGACGAACACGATTTCGACGAGGAATCCCACATCAAGGAACGGGAGCACGGCGTCTACGCGGTAAAGGCCATCACCCCGGTGGAAGACTTCAACGAATTTTTCGGCTCGGATCTCGATGAAGAGGAATTCGACACCATCGGTGGCCTGCTCCTCAAGAAATTCGGTCACCTGCCCCGCCGTGGCGAAAAGGTGCGCCTGGGGCGTTTCGACTTCACCATACTGAACGCCGACAACCGCAGCATCCGGCTGGTGAAGGTCAAGCGCCGTGCCTCGTAACGGCCCCCGCCCGTTGAACTGGAAAACGGGAGTGGGGCTGGTGGTGGCCGGCGCGCTGCAGACACTGACCTTCTCGCCCTTTCAGTGGTGGTGGCTGGGTCCGATTTCCCTCCTCCTGGTACTGTACCTCTGCCTGCCCCTGGAACGCTCGCACATGGGTCGGGCTGGCTGGCTGATGGGGCTGGGGCTGTTCGGTTCCGGGGCCTCCTGGGTCTATATCAGCATTCACACCTACGGCATG
The DNA here is from genome assembly GCA_042862465.1 of Marinobacteraceae bacterium S3BR75-40.1. Taxonomy (GTDB): domain Bacteria; phylum Pseudomonadota; class Gammaproteobacteria; order Pseudomonadales; family Oleiphilaceae; genus JASTVH01. Next base: position 76,170 of record JASTVH010000007.1, read on the forward strand.
GCCTCGGCCCCGCTCGGGGCGCTGCTCACTCTGATCTTCATCGCCGGACTGGCCCTGTTCCCCACCCTGGCCTTCTGGCTCTGGGGGCGTCTGGCGTGCCAGTCAACGGCCGCAAGGCTGGTGATTTTTCCCGGCATCTGGGTGCTCGCGGACTGGCTCCGCAGCTGGTTTCTCACCGGCTTCCCCTGGCTCTACCTGGGCACCGCCCAGGTGGATGGTCCCCTGGGAAGCTGGGCGCCGGTCCTCGGGGTGCATGGCGTCACCTTCCTGATTGCCGCCTCCGCGACCACCCTGTTTGCCACGATTCTTTATGGCAGAGCACAAGCCAGAACCGTTGCCGCCGGCACTGCGGCGCTGACGTTGCTGCCCTGGCTCGGGGCCTGGCCCCTCGCCAACGTGGAGTGGACCGAAAAGGCCGATCAACCCCTCGACTTCGTAACGGTCCAGGGCGACATCCCCCAGATCATCAAATGGGACCCGGATCACCTGCGCCAACAGCTGACAGTCTATCTGGACCTGACCGAGCCCTTCTGGAACAAGGATCTGATCCTGTGGCCGGAGACGGCCATCCCACTGCCCTCACCCAGCGCCGGCCCGATCATGGACCTCATCGAGGAGAAGCTGGCCGGCAAGGGCAACGCCCTGGTCACCGGGATTCCATGGTATGGATTCAGTGTGGAACAGGGACGGCGCACCTACCACAACAGCATGGTGGTGCTGGGCAACGGCTCGGGGTACTACCACAAACAGAGGCTGGTACCTTTCGGGGAATACGTGCCCCTGCAGGACTGGCTGCGCGGACTGATTGCCTTCTTCGACCTGCCGATGTCGGAGTTTTCCCGGGGGCCGGCTGATCAGCAGGCGCTGCAGGTGGCCGGCCATGACGTGGTCACCCTGATCTGCTACGAGATCGCCTATCCCGACTTTGCCGCTCGGGAGGCCAGGCATTCGGATTATCTCATCACCGTCTCCAACGATGCCTGGTTCGGCGATTCCATCGGCCCGCTGCAGCATCTGCAGATCGCGCGCATGCGGGCGCTGGAAACGGGACGTTACCTCCTGCGTGGGACCAATAACGGCGTAACCGCGCTGGTGGATCCACGAGGAAGAGTAACCGAGCGCGCCCCCCGCTTTGAGCGCACGGTGATGGAAGGACAGCTCTACCCGGTCACCGGCATGACGCCGTTCATGATCACGACGTCCTGGCCGGTGCTGGGGGTTTCATTGCTGCTGGTGCTGGCCGGAGCCTGGCAGGCCCGCCGGGGTCAGGACTCGTCGGTTTCCGCGGAATGCGGCCAGCGTGCGGTGACCCGCTCGAAATAATGGGACTGGCACTCGTGGCAGGGCTCCAGCCGTAGCGTATCGGTCAGACAGACCATATGCCCGCATTGCAGGCAACGCAGCACCCCGGCGGTCGCGATCTCGCCGGTCATATACTGCCCCACGTCGTGGTGGATACGCTGATCCAGCTCTAGGGTATCGACCTGGGTCTTGTCGGCGATGCCCAACAAGAGTTCCGCCAGACGGTGCTCGATCAGGTCCAGATCCAGCCGCAGCCACTCCCGCACTCCGGAACCGGTCTCCTTGATAAACCCCACCATGTGCTGCAGGTCCCGGCGCAGATAGGCGGCCAGCAAGTCGATCTCTTCCCGGGTCAGGCGCGCCAGGCCCTGTTCGACGGTCACGGCCTCATCGATTTCCTTCTTCACCGTGTCCCAGGTTTGATCCTCGGCATCCGCCAGGCGCGACTCCACCCGCTCCAGCATGCGGTTGTAGGCTTTTTCCGCCTCCGGCCCCATTTCTTTTCGCTCTTCGTCCTGCATGAATCGACTCTCCTGCTGCGTGGCTGTTTCTTACTATGAGTCTAGTACGTCCGCTGGCAAAGACTGTGCAGTTCCGGCAATCGAAGCCTCATTCGTGACGCCACAAACACCGCTGCACACATAATTATCACATTGACGGAGTCCTAGGTTAGAATACGCCTCCTCAGTTAACCAAAACTCAATCCCCGGCGGCCGTCTACCGCAAAATATCAAATCGACCCTCGCCCCATCGGCAAATACGGGATCGTCTCTTCGGCCGCAGTACGACAAATAAGGCGTGTACAGGAATGGACGAGCATTATCGCCCGAGTGACATCGAAAAAGCAGCGCAGAATCAGTGGGAAACGGAACAGACCTTTGCGGTCCGCGAGGAACCGGGCAAGCCCAAGTACTATTGCCTGTCCATGTTCCCCTATCCCAGCGGCAAGCTGCACATGGGCCATGTGCGCAACTACACCATTGGCGATGTGGTTTCCCGTTACCAGCGCATGCAGGGCAACAACGTCCTCCAGCCCATGGGGTGGGATGCCTTCGGTCTGCCGGCCGAAAACGCCGCGGTAAAGAACAAGACGGCCCCGGCCAAGTGGACCCGCGCCAACATCGACTACATGAAGAATCAGCTCAAGACCCTGGGCTTCGGCTACGACTGGAACCGCGAGCTGGCCACCTGCGATCCGGAATACTACCGCTGGGAACAATGGTTCTTTACCAAGCTCTACGAAAAGGGCCTGGTCTACAAGAAGAACGCCACGGTCAACTGGGACCCGGTCGATCAGACTGTCCTCGCCAACGAGCAGGTGGTCGACGGGCGCGGCTGGCGCTCCGGTGCCCTGGTCGAGCAAAAGGAAATCCCGCAGTGGTTCATCAAGATCACCGACTACGCCGATGAGCTGCTGGCCGATCTGGACCAGCTGGAAGGCTGGCCGGAACAGGTCAAGGCCATGCAGCGCAACTGGATTGGCCGCTCCGAGGGGGTTGAGCTGTCCTTCGACGTCAAGGACCGGGACGAATCCCTGGTGGTCTACACCACCCGTCCGGATACCCTCATGGGTGTCACCTATATGGCCGTCTCCAGCCAGCATGCCTTGGCCCAGGCCGCCGGTGAACGCAGCTCCGAGGTGGCCCAGTTCATCGAAGAGTGCAAGAACGCCAGCACCGCCGAGGCGGATGTGGCGACCATGGAGAAGAAAGGCGTACCGACGCCGTTCCACGCCATCCACCCCATTACCGGCGAAGAGATCCCCGTCTGGGTGGCCAACTTCGTCCTCGCGGAGTACGGCACCGGTGCCCTGATGGCGGTTCCCGGCCACGACGAGCGCGACCACGAGTTTGCCCGCTCCTTTGGCCTGCCGATCAAGCAGGTCATCGCACCACGGGATGACCGCGAAATCGATGTCCAGGAAGCTGCCTTTACCGAAAAAGGCCTGCTGGTGTCATCCGGCCGCTACAGCGGCATGAGTTCCGAGGAAGCCTTCGCGGCCATTGCCGACTGGCTGCAGGAAAAAGGCCTCGGCCAGCGCAAGGTCAACTACCGCCTGCGTGACTGGGGTGTCTCCCGGCAGCGCTACTGGGGCGCTCCGATTCCCATGCTGACACTGGACGACGGCCGCGAAGAGCCGGTCCCGCCTGAGCAGTTGCCGGTGGAACTGCCGGAAGACGTGGAAATGGATGGCGTGAAATCGCCCATCAAGGCCGATCCGGAATGGGCCAAAACAACCCTCAACGGCCAGCCGGCAACCCGGGAAACGGACACCTTCGACACCTTCATGGAGTCCTCCTGGTACTACGCCCGCTACTGCTGCCCCAACTACCACGACGGCATGCTGAACAAGGACGCGGCGAACTACTGGCTGCCGGTGGATCAGTACATCGGCGGCATCGAACACGCCATCCTGCACCTGCTGTATGCCCGCTTCTTCCACAAACTGCTGCGGGATTTCGGCCTCGTGGAAAGCGACGAGCCCTTCAAGCGTCTGCTCTGTCAGGGCATGGTGCTGGCCGAAACCTACTATCGCGAAGACGAAAAAGGCGGCAAGCACTGGATCTCGCCCCAGGACGTGATCGTCGAGCGGGACGAGAAGGGCCAGGTGGTCAGCGCCAAGCATAAGGACGACGGCCAGCCGGTCATTTCCGGCGGCATGAGCAAGATGTCGAAGTCCAAGAACAACGGCATCGACCCGCAGGCCATCATCGACCAGTATGGTGCCGACACCGTGCGCCTTTTCATCATGTTTGCCGCCCCTCCCGAGCAGTCACTGGAATGGTCCGACAGTGGCGTGGAAGGGGCCAACCGCTTCCTGCGCCGGCTCTGGCGCCTGGTTTACGAGCACCGTGACGCCGGTAGCACCGAGGCTCTGGCGGTTGACCAGCTGAATGACAACCAGAAGGCCCTGCGCCGCAAGACCCACGAAACCATCAGCAAGGTCAGCGACGACGTCAGCCGCCGCCTGACCTTCAACACCGCAATTGCCGCAGTGATGGAGCTGCTCAACGAAGTCAGCCGATTCAAGGGCAACGAAAGCCAGGATCGCGCCGTCCGCCAGGAGGCGCTGGAAACCGCGATCAAACTGCTGGCACCCATCACTCCGCACATCTGCCATCACCTCTGGCAGACCATGGGCCACGAGGAAGGTATCGTCGACACCCGCTGGCCGGAGGCGGATGAATCGGCGCTGGTCCGGGACAGCATCGAAGTGGTGCTGCAGGTCAACGGCAAGGTGCGCTCCAAGGCACAGGTGGCGGCAGACATCGACAAGGCGACCCTGGAGCAGATGGCCCTGGATGACGAGAACGTCAAACGCTTCACCGAGGGCAAGACCGTTCGCAAGGTGATCGTTGTACCGGGCAAGCTGGTCAACGTGGTGGCCAACTAACCTGCCGGGAGGCTGCATGTCGCGGATGATGAACGTTCGAATCGGTCATCGCTGGCTTCGGACCGGCCTGATCACCGGCCTGCTGGCCCTGGTCGTCGGCTGCGGGTTCCACCTGCGCGGTGCCACCAATATTCCACCGGCGCTGTCACCCATCGCCGTGGTTTGCGAAAACGCTGATCGTGTCCTCTGTAACAGCGTGAAGGACCTCTTGGCACGCAACAACGTCCCGCTCACAGAGCAACAGGGGGAGGGCTATCGCCTGGTGCTGAAGGACTCGGAGTCCTCCCAGCGGGCCACGGCCCTCACCGACACGGCCTCAGCCGCCGAATACGCCCTGACCATCTCCGTGGAAATGGCGCTGTTCACGCCGGACAATGTGCCGTTGCGGCCCGGGGACCGCCTCAGCACCAGCCAGACCTATCGCTACGACGAGAACAACGTCCTGGCCAAGAACCGTGAGCGCCGTGATTTGTCCGACACCCTGAACGAACAGCTGGCCCAGCAGGTGCTGTACGCCCTGTCCCCCTACAACCGGAACCGCATCGAAGCAATCCGGGCCGAGTACGAAGCGGCGCAGGGTCAGGACAAACCCGCGGAGACGGCCCCCAACCCCGAGTCGGACGATGCGCGTTAACGCCAACCAGTTGGAGGGGACCCTGAAGAAGGGGTTGGCACCGCTGTACCTGGTGGCCGGTGACGAACCTCTGCTGGTCCAGGAAGCCTGCGACCTGATCCGGAAGCAAGCCCTGGAGGCGGGCTTCACCGACCGCAAGGTTTTCCATGCCGAGGGCCAATTCGACTGGCAGACCGTCGCCGAGGAGACCCAGGCGCTCTCACTTTTCGCCACCCGCCAGCGCATCGAGATCCATCTGCCCAACGGCAAGATCGGCAAAGGTGCGGCTGTGGTTGAACAGTTTTTGGCCGCCCCACCGGAAGATGTCATCCTGATCCTGATCAGTCCCCGGCTTGATAGCGGGGAATTGCGCAAGAAATGGCTCAAGAAAGTCCAGAGCGACGCCGTTCAGGTACAGATCTGGCCGGTCGATCACCACCAGTTTCCGAAATGGCTGATGGAGCGAGCCCAACGCCAGGGACTGCAGCTCACCGAAGGCGCCCTGGAGCGCCTCACGGAGCGGCTGGAAGGTAACCTGCTGGCTGCCTCTCAGGAACTGGACCGGCTCAAGCTGCTGGTTCCCGAAGCCACGGTGGACGAAAGCCACGTCGAAAGCAGCGTGCTCGATTCGGCTCGTTTCAGCAGCTTTGAGTTCGTCGCCGAGACCTTGCTGGGTCGCGTCTCCCATGCTCAACGCATGCTATCCCGCCTGCAGCAGGAAGGCTTCAACAGCCTCGCCGTGCTGGCACTGCTGACCAAGGATCTCAAGCGCGTGCAACAACTCCAGGCCGCCCAGAAACGGGGCCAGGATACGGCCAGCTTTTTCCGTGACGCACGTATCCGCCAGCGCGATCAACAAAAAGCGCTGGCTGCCGCAGCCAATCGCCTGCCTCCCCAACATATCAACCACCTGTTCCAGCTCTGCGCTGAAGCCGACCAAGCGGCCAAGGGTTTCCTCCCCGATACCCCCTGGGAGCGCCTGCGCGAGCTGGTGGTTGCAGCCGGTAGCAATCGCTACAGACCTCTTTCAATGCGCTGACCTGCCTTGACTATTGCGCTCGTCGTCGCCATGAATGATGATTGAGAGGCAACCAGTTATCAGGGAGAGCTAATAATGAGCGTCAGTGACGAATTGAAAAACCTTTCCGAACAGATTCAACGGCAGCGGGATGAAGTGCGCGTGCAACTTCATTTGGCGAACGAAGATCTCAAGGATGAATGGGAAAACGTGGAAAAGCACTGGGACAAATTCCGCAATACCCTGGACCAGGTATCCCGGGATGCCGAACAGACCAGTGATCAGGTTGTGTCAAAGGCCCGGGAAATGGGTCAGGAAATCCGCAAAGGCTACGAACGAATCCGCAGCCGACTTTAAAGCATTCGGGCCCCACCCCCTGGGGCCTGATCTGCTTTGAACCCTCTTTCAAAGCAGGCGAACTATTCGTAGCGACGTCAGCATTCGCGCTACAAACAGTCACACAAGGCCAACAAATCAGCGACAGACTTCTCAGCCCAAGCGAGACGTCGTAGACTATGCTTCTTCTTAAGAAGCATGCATAAAACAATTAAAGGACGAATCGAAGCCTGGCTCGCCTGACAGGCTTTGAAACCGATTGTCACTCGTTGCAGACAAGGTCGTCCGGGTAACGATTGCGATGGAAATACCAGCGTTTTCCAACGCTTCAGTCCAGCTAATGGATTCGAGGCGGGAAAGCCATTGGGCATAACGCACGAACACCCGATTGGATAAAGACAATGAAATGGCTCTACGCGTTCGCAATAGGGGTGCTGGTAACCGCGCCCTGTGCCTTGGCACAAACCCAACTGGATGATCCCGACGAAGCCATCAAAACCTACTTCTGGGGGGATCTGTACAAAAACGGTGGGACGAGCTTTTTCTGCCGCAATAAGTTCGACAAAAAGACTGTGCTCTACACGGAAAGCTATGTGTACGGCCTCAACTGGGTGGCCGACAGTCTGCGCTGCGGCTCCCAACGCAGTTGCGGTCGGGACGACGAGACCTTCCGCCGCATCGCGTCCGATCTCCATAACATTTACCCGGCCAAGGCCCTGGTCGAGTTGCGCCGTCGCAACACCAAGTACGAAGCACTTGGCCCCTCCGTACAACCGGACGATTGCGGTATTCGCTCCGCCTTCCAGGTGATTGAGCCACCGGACGTGGTCAAGGGCAACGTGGCGCGGGCCATAGCGTATATGCACACCACCTATGATCTGCCCATGATCATGCCGGTAGCGACGCTGAAAGAATGGAACCGCCTCGATCCGCCGGACGAGGAAGAAAAGGCGCGCAACGACAAGATTCGCGATATAGAGGGAAGCGAGAATCCCTACATCAGCAATCCGAGCCTTATCGACAACCTTTAACCGCGCCCCGTCGCGGCTGCAGCCAGCCAAACGACCGCAGCCGCCGACCACTCAACATACACCGCAGTCTCATTTTTTCGATCCTCGATGTCATCTGGGGCCTCGGCGCGGACCAGCTGGCTGCCCCACTCAGATCATCCAGACCTAATTGCCCTGCCCCAAAAAGCATACCCAGTCAGCCCGCGCGGCGAAGGACCGGTAAATGGCCATTTCGCAGGTCGCCGTAAGCAACGAAGATAGAAAGGGAAAAACAAGAAAACCCCGGGATCAGCCGGGGTTTCCAGGGGTGCCATCAGCAATGATGGCAAAGGGGACTGCGAAGGACGAGTGTTAGATTTCGTCAGCCGTCAGCGCCATCATGGCATCGCTTCCACTGCGAATTGCTTCTGCCAGGGAAACGGTCTGCGGCAGCAGGCGCGTGTAGTAGAACTTCGCGGTCTTCAGCTTGCCGGTATAGAAGCCACTGGTGTCACCCTCTGCCTTCGGCGCCGCGGTCTTGACGATGCGCGCCCAGACATAGGCCAGCGCGGTCAGGCCGAACAGGTCGAGGTAGTTGTACGCGGCCGCACCCACTTCATTGGGATTGTTGGCAGAGCGGTTGATGACCGTCTCGGTGACGTCCGACAGGCGTTCCAGAGCAGCTGCCAACGGCTCCAGCAGACCGTCGAGGCTCGCCTCGTTACGGTTCTCCTCGATGAATGCCGCGACTTCGTCAGCGAACAGCTCGTAGTACTTGCCCTGATTGGCAACCACCTTACGACCCATCAGGTCCATGGCCTGGATGCCGTTGGTACCCTCGTAGATCTGAGTGATGCGGCAGTCCCGTACCAGCTGCTCCTGTCCCCACTCGCGGACAAAGCCGTGACCGCCAAAGACCTGCTGGCCGAGGATACAGCTGTCCAGGCCACGGTCCGTCAGGAAGGACTTGGCCACCGGCGTCAGCAACGCCACCATGCCTTCCGCCTTCAGACGCATCTGCTCGTCGTCGGAGAACTTGGCGCGGTCCAGCCATTGGGCCACGTAGGTGGAGAAACCGCGACCACCTTCAATGTAACCCTTCATGGTCAGCAGCATGCGACGCACATCCGGGTGTACCAGGATCGGATCCGCGGCCTTTTCCGGCGCCTGTTTACCGGTCGGAGAACGGCTCTGCAAACGCTCGTTGGCGTATTCACGGGCGTTCTGCAGTGAGGCTTCCGCCGCACCGATGCCCTGGATACCCACACCCAGACGCTCGTAGTTCATCATGGTGAACATCGCGGCCAGACCCTTGTTGGGCGCACCCACCAGCCAGCCTTTGGCGCCGTCGAAGTTCATCACACAGGTCGCGGAGGCCTTGATACCCATCTTCTTCTCGATGGAGCCGCATTCCAGCTGGTTGCGCTCGCCCAGGCTGCCGTCATCGTTGACCAGGAACTTGGGCACGATGAACAGGGAGATGCCCTTGGGGCCGGGAGGCGCGTCCGGCAGCTTGGCCAGCACCAGGTGGATGATGTTCTCCGCCATGTCGTGCTCGCCCCAGGTGATGAAGATCTTGGTCCCGGTAACGTTATAGGAACCGTCATCATTGGGCTCGGCCTTGGTGCGGATGATGCCCAGATCGGTACCGGCGTGCGGCTCGGTCAGATCCATGGCGCCCGACCAGGTTCCGGCGTACATGTTCGGCAGATACTTTTCCTTCAGCTCTTCGCTGGCGTGCGCGTCGACGGCCAGACAGGCACCGGCAGTGAGCATGGGCGCCAGACCGAAAGACATGTTGGCACCCTGCATCATTTCCTCGAACTGGGCGACCAGCATCTTGGGCATGCCCATGCCACCGAAATCCGGGTTACCACCCAGACCGTTCCAACCGCCTTCACACAGGGTCTTGTAGGCTTCCTTGAACCCTTCCGGCGTGGTGACTTCGCCGTCCTTCCACTTGCTGCCCTGCTCGTCGGCTTCACGGTTCAGAGGCGCCAGGACGCCTGCCGTGATCTTGCCGGCTTCTTCCAGAATGGCGTCCGCCGTATCAGGATCCACGGTTTCGGCCAGCTTGGACATGTTGGCCCACTCGCCGGGTGCATCGAAGACTTCATTCAACAGGAACCGCATGTCACGCAGCGGTGCTTGATAATCTGCCATCTGTTCAACCTCGTTCTGGCCGCCTGAGCAATGCCGCCAGGCGCACTTGTCTATCAATCAAAGGCGCATTTTAACGCATCAAACGCGTCAATGAATCCGCAGGTATTTACCCTGCCTTATGACGGTAGAGCTGATACAGAAAAAGCCCGCAGGGCGGGCTTTCTCCGTCTCGCATCGATTTAGAATGCGAAGTGGTCTTCCTCCAGCGACATCAGGGTGTCGGCACCGGCCAGCATGCTCTCGGCATGGGCCTTGGCGCGCGGCAGGATGCGCTTGAAGTAGAAGTTTGCGGTCTGAAGCTTGGCTTGGTAGAAGGCTTCCTCTTCAGTCCCTTCCTCGATCTTCTGCTGCGCAACCAATGCCATCTTGGCCCACAGGAAGGCCAGAGTGACGTAGCCGGAGTACATCAGGTAATCAACAGAAGCCGAACCGACTTCATCACGGTTCTTCATGGCAGCGGCGCCCACCTTCATGGTCAGCTCGCCCCACTCCTTGTTGTACTTGGCCAGCACTTCGAGCAGGCTGCCCAGCTTCTCGTTGTCACCGTTCTCCTTGCAGAACAGGTGTACGATCTTGGTGAAACGCTTCAGAGTCTCGCCCTGGGTCATCAGGACCTTACGGCCCAGCAGGTCGAGTGCCTGGATACCGGTGGTACCTTCGTACATCAGCGCGATACGGGTGTCACGGACGTTCTGTTCCATGCCCCACTCGGCGATGTAGCCGTGACCACCAAACACCTGCATACCCAGGTTGGCGGACTCGTAACCGGTCTCGGTCAGGAAGGCCTTGGCGATCGGCGTCAGCAGACCCATCAGCTCGTCGGCTTCCTTGCGCTTGTCCTCGTCGTCAGTCATGCGAACGATGTCCGCCTGCTGGCCGGCGAAGTAGATCAGTGCACGGGCGCCTTCGGCGAAAGCTTTCTGGGTCAGCAGCATGCGACGCACGTCCGGATGGACGATGATCGGATCGGCCGGACCGTCCGGGTTCTTGGCGCCGGACAGCGAACGCATCGCCAGACGCTCCTTGGCGTAGTCCAGAGAGCCCTGGAAGCCCAGCTCAGCAGCGGCCAGACCCTGGATCGCGGTACCCAGACGGGCGATGTTCATGAAGGTGAACATGCAGTTCAGGCCCTTGTTCTCCGGACCAATCAGCCAGCCCTTGGCGCCATCGAAGTTCATGACACAGGTGGAGTTGCCGTGGATGCCCATTTTGTGTTCGAGAGAGCCACACTGCACAGCATTGCGCTCACCGGCTTCGCCCTGATCGTTGGGCAGACACTTCGGCACGATGAACAGGGAGATGCCCTTGGTGCCTTTCGGTGCGTCCGGCAGGCGCGCCAGAACGATATGGACGATGTTGTCGGCCATGTCGTGCTCACCGGCGGAGATGAAGATCTTGGTACCGGTGATGTTGTAGGAGCCGTCAGCATTGGGCTCGGCCTTGGTGCGCAGGATGCCCAGGTCGGAACCGCACTGCGGCTCGGTCAGACACATGGTGCCGGTCCACTCGCCGCTGACCAGCTTGGTCAGGTAGACCTGCTTCTGCTCGTCGGTACCGTGGGATTCAACGGTGTGCAGAGCGCCGTGGCTCAGGCCCGGGTACATGCCCCACGCCCAGTTGGCGGTGCCAACCATTTCGCTGACCACCAGGCCAATGGAGTTGGGCAGGCCCTGACCACCGAATTCCAGCGGCGCGGTCATGGAGGGCCAGCCGCCTTCGACGTACTGCTTGTAAGCTTCCTTGAAGCCGGTCGGCGTCTTGACACCGTCTTCGCTCCAGGTGCAGCCTTCCTGATCGCCTACCTGGTTCAGAGGCGCGAGAACCTGCTCACAGAACTTGGCGCCTTCCTGAATGATGGCATCGACCATGTCCGGAGTGGCGTCTTCCGCTCCGGGAAGCTGGCTGTAGTGGGTGGCACTGTCCAGCACTTCATTCATCACAAACTGGATATCACGCAAGGGCGCTTTGTACTCAGGCATAACTCACACCTCGGTTTTCGTTGGAATCGCAGACGGCGAACTCGCATTATCAAGCCGCTGCCGACCTACCACGTTGGGGACCGTGCAGACGCACTGCTTCCCGGGATGTTAAAACAACTGTTTGAAACATACGTTTGCACGAGTACTTTTGTCAAGCCTGAGTAAATACTCAATCGTTAAATCCGGTAACCCGGCACACTTGCGTGACGTACGGCATTAGACCTTGGCAATCAGCCAGTTACCCCCCGAACGAGGGCGGTCAGATTCAGGTATGAAATTGATATTTCAGGCGGAGTACCTGGGGGAGAGAAAGCTAAGAGCGCTCAGGCGGTTTCCCGCAAAGCCGTGGGATCGGGGTTGCCACTGGCATCAATCCGCGCATAGGTCTGGGCAGCTTCACCGCGCCCAAATACCGAACCGGAACCGCTGCCGGAGGGAGCTTTTCCCTGGGTATCGCTGTCGTCCTTGTCGGAGGTCCCGCCCTGTTGCTGCAGCGCCATTTCCACCTGAGCGGAAATCATGACCTGCGTCGCCCGGGCGGCGATCTGCCGGTCCGCCGCGGAGGGCTCCGCCGGTGCCATGGCGGCGGCCTTGACCGTGCGCATTTTCTCAATCGTGGCTTTGGGATCGCCCGGAACCGGCGACATGTCGATGGGCACTTCCCCACCCATGGCATAACGCTGACCATCCGGACCCTGCTTGTAGCTGTAACTTGCAGACCCGGCATACTGCCCGCCCACCGACTGATGAGCCCGTTCGTGCTGACGGACCTGCTGATCCCGTGCCTGTAGTTTATCGAGCAGTTGCACCTCTTCCGGTGACAGCGGTTCTCCGTCCGCGCCCCGTGGACGCAAGTTGACGTCACCGGCGCCCTGATCGTCCGCTGGCTGCCGCTGAACCGGCGATGCGGATTGGTCCTCGGCACCGGCGCTGCCAGCCTGCGAGCCAACACCGTCTTCACTCGCAGTATCGCTGCGCGATTGTGCTTGTGGGGCGCCACCCTCGGCTGGATTCCTGGTACCAGGGACAATGTTTTGCGACTGTGTTGCGGCGGGACGCGCAGCGCTGTCCGATTCCACTTCCGCGACACTCGGGAAGGTCCGACTCAGGGACTGCGGAACCTGAGCAGCACTCACCCTGCCTGTTGTGGGCAGCGCCGGGCGGGTCAGAAACGGGTTGAAGGCCGGGACGCTATTCGCTTGCATACAGCTCCCCCGCCTCTGGACTCATGTCTACGGACCTTCCTCTGGTTTGGCAGCCAAAATCAGGCACCAAGGCATTCAGGACGCTCGCCCTCGCCTTTTGATGCTGACACCGCTTGTTGGATGCTTTATCTGTCACATGTTCAAAAAACATGACTACCGACTCGACACTTACAACTTCCCTAAGGTTAATATTACAGAAAATTGATCATTTTTCAATCAATTCCTTAAGGCTTTCCGTATCGAGTGACTGTGACAGCGTTTGATAACCGGGTGCACTCTGCCAGGGCAGAATCCCCAGACAAGGTGCCGGGAGGGCCGCCTTCAGTGTGGCAATGTTCTCGGCTTCGGCGGCCATGGGCTCTGCATGTGGATGATTGCCGACCCAACCGGCCAGCTTGAGGCCGTCACGGCCAATGGCCTCGGCCGTTAGAAAGGCGTGATTCAGACACCCCAATTGCAATGGCACCACCATCAATACCGGGATATCCAGTTCCCTGGGCAAACGCGCCAGCGTCTCACGCTCGTTCAGCGGAACACGCCACCCGCCTGCCCCTTCAATCAGGCAGAGGTCACCCGGCTGACTCATCACCCCGCGACAGAAGCCCGCCAGTCGCTGAATGCTGACGGACACGCCGACGTTGTGGGCCGCAATATGGGGAGATAACGGATCAGGGAGCGCGACCGGATTCACCTGCTCGTAGCTCAGCTTTTCTGTGATAGCCGCTCGCAGGGCGACAGCGTCTTCATTGCGCAGCCCCTCTTCGGTCTTTTCACAACCGGCAGCCACGGGCTTGACCGCCAGGGTACGCAATCCCAGCTGGCGGGCTTTTTCCAACAGGGCAACGCTCACGAGCGTCTTGCCAACACCGGTATCGGTACCGGTCACAAAGAAGGTTTTGCGAGCCATCGAAACCTCGACTGTTCAGGTGGGGTTCGCTACATCAGTGGGGTTTGTGCAGCACTGCCAGAGCCACTTCGTAGCGGGCGGGAATACAGCCTCCATCGCCATGGGCCTCTTCATAGGCCTGCTGCAGGGCCCGGATCCGTCCGGGCGCGGTTACCCTGCCGCTGCGGTCATCAGCCTTGTAACGGGCGCCGATGCCCTTGAGCTCCCGGAAAAGGTGGGTGACGTTGTCGTAGACCAGGGTCACGGTCTGGTAGCTGACTTCAAATTCCGGGAAGACCGCACGACACAGATCCTCGAGCGAATCTCGCCGTACGAACCGATTGACGTGATGCCCTTCGGGATCGATGACTTCCCAGGCCTCCTTGAGCTCCAGCAAGGTGCCGTCGACCAGGGTCGATATCAGCGCTACGCCACCTGGCTGCAGCACCCGGTGGATTTCCTGAAGCACCCGGGAGGGCGCGGGACACCACTGGATCATCAAGCTCGAAAACACACGATCGACGCACCCTTGCGGCAACGGCAATGCTTCCGCGTCGGCCACGGCAGCCGTCGACAGCTGGTTGCCAAACCGCTCCTGGGTATAGGCCACCATGCCTTCGGCCAGATCCAGCGCGTGCAGCCGGGCCTGGGGAAAGTGATGGGCCAGTTTTGGAATCGCCAGGCCGGTGCCGCAGCCCAGGTCCAGCACCGCCCGGGCTTCACCGGTCGGCTGCAATGCCATGAGCGCCTCCACCACCGTCCGCTGCAGACGCGCGGAGCGATCGTAGCGGGTGGCCGCAGCACCAAAGTCCTTGGCCACCCGCGATTTGTGCTGCCAGTGACTGGGTGTTTGCTGAGCGTTCATTTCACCAACGCCTCGGGTTTGAGTCGATCCTGTACCTGGGACAAGCCCTGACCAAAGGGCCAGTGTGCCATCCCCTCGATCCTGACCACGCGCCGGGTATCGAGCGCTGCCGCTTCGGGCGTGCCGGGATCAATGAGCGGGTCACGCTCCCCGAAAACGTGCAGGGCCGGCACCGCCACCTCACGCCAGAGCGATCGCTGATCCCAGGTATCCAGCCATTCCAGTCCCCGCGACAGGGTCGCCGGCTGCATGCCCGGACCGTGCTCCAGCCAGGAACGAAAGGCCCGCCGTGCCGTGCGCTCCTGCTCGTCACCCTGAATCTGCATCAGCAGAAAGCGCTGCCATTGGCGCAGGGGTTCGGATTCGAATCGGCTCACGAAGCTTTCAAAAATACTGTCCGGCATCCCCGCCAGCCAGCCGCGACGCCGGGTGAAACAGGGGGTACTGCACAGGGTGAAAACGCCAGTCACCTGCTGCGGGAAAAAGCGGGCCGCGTGCATGGCCACCTGCCCGCCTAACGACCAGCCGGCCCAGACCGCCGGTTCCCCCACCCGGGCGATGATACGACGCACCAGATCGTCAGCATCCTCGGCAACGGCAAACAGCGTGTCGTCCAGTGAGATACCGATAACGGGTCCGGGCCAGTCCTTGGCTACCGCGGCGATGGCCGCCACCGGCAGCCCCCACCCCCCGATCAGGACCAGGGTCTGCTCCCTCATTCTTCCTCCTTCCGGACCAGATCCTGAAGCGCTTTCAGGGCTTCCAGCAGCTGATCAACATGGGCTTCCGTATGGGCTGCGCTGAGTGTGACCCGCAGCCGTGCCGTTCCCTGGGGTACCGTCGGCGGACGGATAGCGGTCACCAGGAACCCGCGCTCTTCCAGTGCCTTGCTCAGTTGCAGGGCCTGATTACTGTCTCCAACCATGATCGGCTGGATGGGCGATTGTGAGGGCATGAGTTGGTAGCCCAGTGCCATCGCCCCTTCGCGGAACTGTTGCACCCGCTGTTGCAGCTGCAGCCTCCGCCCCGGCTCTTCATCCACCAGCTCCAAAGCCCGCAGGGTCGCCTCGGCGATCGCCGGCGGCATGGACGTGGTGTAGATATAGGTGCGGGCATGCTGGACCAGGTATTCAATCAGATCGCGATCCCCAGCCACAAACGCCCCCGCCGAGCCGAGCGCCTTGCCCAGGGTGCCTACCAGCACGGGTACGTCACGGCCATGGAGACCGAACTCGGCCACGGTGCCCCGCCCCTCCCCCAGGATCCCGAGGCCATGGGCGTCATCGACCATCAACATCGCCCCATGCTGGTGACAGGCCGCGGCCAGTTCCGGCAGCGGCGCCACATCCCCGTCCATGCTGAAAACGCCATCGGTAACCACCAGACGCTCGCCCTGGGCCTGTGCGAGCTGGCGCTCAAGGGCCGGGACGTCATTGTGGGGATAGCGCTTAAGTCGGGCTCGGGACAGGAGGGCACCGTCGATCAGCGAGGCGTGGTTGAGACGGTCTTCCAGCACCGTATCGCCCCGTCCGGCCAGGGCACTGATGACTCCGAGGTTAGCCATGTAGCCGGTGGAAAAGAGCAAAGCCGCTTCGCGTCCGGTGAAGGCCGCGAGCGCTTCCTCCAGACGGTGATGCGCCTCGTGGTGACCGTTGACCAGATGGGAAGCGCCACCGCCGACACCATCCCGGGCCACACCATGCTGTACCGCCTCAATCAGAGCCGGGTGGTTGGCCAGCCCCAGATAGTCATTGCTGCAGAACGTGACCAGCTCACGACCGTCAACCACCGCCTCCGGCGCCTGGGGTGTTTGCAGCAGGCGGCGCTGCCGATAGAGGCCCTCGCTCTGTCGTTGCCGAAGCGCGGCGGCAAAATCACGCAAGGTCTTGCCGCCTCAGGCCCGGGCCTTGTCGGTCGCATCGTAGAACAGGTGCTTGTCCCGCTCCTGCTCCATTTCGCGCACCAACGCCGCTTCCTGCTCTTCCTCGCTGTGGCATTGCTGGCGCTCTTCCGGACGGATGCCCAGCTTGCGGAACAGCTGACGGTCGGCATCGGCCTCCGGATTGGACGTGGTCAGCAGCTTCTCGCCATAGAAGATGGAGTTGGCGCCCGCCAGGAAACACAGGGCCTGCATCTGTTCATTCATGTTTTCACGACCGGCGGACAGGCGCACATGGGACTCAGGCATCATGATGCGCGCCACCGCGATGGTGCGGACGAATTCGAACGGATCCAGATCCTCGACATTGTCCAGTGGCGTCCCCTGCACCTTCACCAGCATGTTGATAGGCACGCTTTCCGGGTGATCCGGCAGGTTCGCCAGCTGGATCAGCAGGCCGGCCCGGTCATCGTCGGATTCGCCCATGCCCATGATGCCGCCACAACAGACCTTCATGCCCGCCTCGCGCACGTTCGCCAGGGTGCGCAGACGGTCCTCGTAGGTCCGTGTGGTAATGATGTGGTTGTAGTACTCGGCGGAGGTGTCGAGATTGTGGTTGTAGTAGTCCAGGCCCGCCTCGGCCAGACGGTTGGCCTGATCCTGATCGAGCATGCCCAGGGTCATGCAGGTTTCCAGGCCCAGGGATTTAACCTGTCGGACCATGTCCAGCACGTGGGGAAAGTCCTTCTCAGTCGGGCTACGCCAGGCCGCGCCCATGCAGAAACGAGTCGCGCCCTTTTCCCGGGCGTTGCGAGCCTCATCCACCACCTTCTGGATTTCCAGCAGCTTTTCCTTGTCCAGACCGGTATTGTAGTGGCCACTCTGGGGACAGTACTTGCAGTCTTCCGGGCAGGCGCCGGTCTTGATCGACAACAGGGTGCTCACTTGCACCTCGTTGGGATCGAAGTGCTGGCGATGAACGGTCTGGGCACGGAAAATCAGGTCGTTAAACGGCAACTCGAACAAAGCGCGGACTTCGTCGAGGGTCCAGTCATGGCGAGTCGGGGCGATGGGTGTGGCTGACATGGAAGCGTCTCGTTGGCAACTGTTGTATGGGTGCGTATGCTGACGTCCGCTACGGTTTCACGGACGAAAGCCATGCTAAACACAATGCATTTCATGATACGGCCCGCGCATCGGCTGTCAACCAAACTACGTCTAAAGGTTAACAGCGGTTCCAATTTCTGTGCCCTTTGCGGCCGCCGCTCGCGAGAATCGCTCCTTTGCCCGGCCTGCCAAAACGATTTGCCGCGCAATCCCTCCGGATGCCGGCGATGTGCCCAGCCCCTGCCCCGGGCCGGCCACCTTTGCGGCCAGTGCCTGCGCCACCCCCTGGCCCAGCAGCGCACGCTGGCACCCTTCATCTACCGGTTTCCGGTCAACGCACTGGTGACCGGGTTCAAATACCAGCGCAGAAAAGTCTACGGACGTGCGCTCGCCGAAGCGTGGCTGAACGAAGTGGCCATCGAAAACGACGAGCGGCCGGACCTGCTGGTCCCGACACCGTTACACTGGCGACGACGACTGAATCGTGGCTTCAATCAAGCCGGGGAGCTGGCCGCTCACTGGGGAAAGGCACTCGGTATTCCGGTGGATCACGGGCTCTGCCGACGTGGCCTCGCCACCCCCTCACAGACCGGCCTCGATCGAGCCCAACGCAGGCGCAACCTGCGCCGGGCCTTCGTGATTACCCAACGGCCGCCACCCCATGTTGCGGTGGTGGACGATGTGGTGACCACCGGCAGTACCGGCGACGCCCTGGCCCGGGCGCTGCTCAGGGCTGGCGCCGAGCGCGTGGAGATCTGGGCGCTGGCACGAACTCCCTGAAGGGCTGCTGAAAAGGCCTATGCCTCCAGCAGGTTGGCCACATGTTCGGCAATGGCCAGGGAGGCCGTCAGCCCGGGTGACTCGATGCCAAACAGCTGCACCACCCCCGTCAGGCCATGCCCCTCGCGGCCCTGGATGCAGAAATCAGCGGCCGGCTCGCCCGGCCCGGCAATCTTGGGCCGGATGCCGGCATAGGCGGGCTGCAGCCGCCGGGGATCGAGGCCGGGCCACCAGTTCTGAACGGCCTCGGCGAAGGCGCGTTTGCGCTCGGCCGGAATGCTGTAGTCTTCCCGGTCGATCCATTCGACATCCGGCCCAAAGCGGGCCTGACCGGCGAGATCGAGCGTGAGATGAATGCCCAGGCCTCCCGGCTCGGGCACCGGGTAAATCAAATGGCGGAACGGGTGCTTCCCGCTGTAGGTGAAATAGTGCCCGCGGGCATAAAACTGGCGGGGAATGGCGTTTGGCGGCATCCCCTGCCACTCGCGCGCCAGGGGAATGGCCCGGAGACCGGCAGCGTTGACCACCTGCTGCGCCACCAATTCACAGGGCATGGCACCGCCGACGGCCAGTCGATGGCGCCCGCTCTCACTGGCCACTGAGATCACCGGTGCGTTCAGTGCCAGTTGACCACCCGCCACCTCCAGATCCCCCTGCAGGGCCAGCATCAGTTGATGACTGTCGACAATGCCCGTGCTCGGCGACTGCAACCCACCCACTGCCCGCAGCTCAGGCTGACGTTGCAACACCGCCCGGGACAGGCTGGACAGTGCCACCCCACTGCGCGCTGCCCGGGATTTGAGCGATTCCAGATCCTGCAACTGTGCGTCATGGGTGGCGATAATCCATTTGCCGCAACGCTGATGAGCTACACCCTTTTCCGCACAGTAGGCGTAGAGCCGCTCCCTGCCCTCGACGCAGAGCCGGGCCTTCAGGGAGCCGGGGGTGTAGTAGATGCCGGCGTGAATCACCTCACTGTTGCGCGAGGAAATCCCGCTACCGATCTGATCGGCCCCCTCCAGCACGACGACCGATTGGCCACGCAGGGCCAGTGCCCGGGCGGTGGCCAGTCCGACTACCCCGGCACCGATGACAACGGTTTCAACCTCAAATCGTTCGCGCATGCTCCTGCCATCAACCTCCAACAAATCCGGCCACGCTTCGCCTCCTCTGGTTAAACGCTGCTAAAGTACCCGGGTCACTCTACCCCCAATGGGTTAGCGGCGGGCATGATGCCGCCCGGTCATGACAACAAGTAATGCCATGAAGGAGCTGCAACCGATGAGTGCCCCGGCCACCGAAACCGCCGACACCGAACGCACCTGGCCCGCCATTCTGGGACTGACGGTAACGGCTGCGCTTTGGGCGGGCAATGCCCTGGTCGCCCGGGCCACGGCCGATGCCATTCCGCCAGTCGCCCTTGCCTTTTGGCGCTGGAGCCTGCCACTGCTCTATCTGCTGCCCTACACGCTTTGGGTCTGGCGCCGCTATCGCGAGGTGATCCTGGCCCATCGCCGTCGCCTGCTGGGCCTGTCGATTTTCAGCATCACTACCTACAACACCCTGCTCTACCTGGCCGCCCAGTACACCACGGCCATCAACATCACCCTGGTCAGCGCCTCGATGCCACTGATCACGGTGGCGTTATCGGCCCTGTTACTGGGCAGCCTGCCAACGAGAGCCCAGGGGCTCGGCGCATTACTGGCCCTGAGCGGGGTGTTGATTATCCTGACGCGGACGGAATGGCAGGTGTTGGCGCAATTATCTTTTAACCCCGGCGACCTGATCATGCTGGTCTCGATTCTCAGCTGGTCGATCTACTCGGTGCTGCTGAAACGCTGGCCGGTGCCAATCCCGGGATTTCCGCTGCTGTGCCTGCTGATCACCATCGGCGCCCCGCTCATCCTGCCGTTCTACCTCTGGGAATGGGCGTTCAAGGGCGGTTTTGAACTGACGA
Organism: Marinobacteraceae bacterium S3BR75-40.1; assembly: GCA_042862465.1. Lineage (GTDB taxonomy): Bacteria > Pseudomonadota > Gammaproteobacteria > Pseudomonadales > Oleiphilaceae > JASTVH01. The sequence goes on from JASTVH010000007.1 coordinate 96,643, forward strand.
CCAACACCCTGGGGGCACTGGCCTACGTTGGCGTGTTGCCCAGTGTGGTGGCCTATTTTCTCTGGAACCGGGGGGTTGCCCGGATCGGACCGGCCAACGCCGCCCTGTTTTTCTATCTGATCCCGGTGTTCGCTGCGGTCATTGCCGTGCCGGTGCTGGGTGAACAGCTGGCGGGCTACCACCTGGCCGGCGCCGGCTTCATTCTCCTGGGGCTCTACCTGGCCTCCCGCCGCCAACGGGCCCGGCAATACTGACTTTCAAGAACGCTCGGGCCCCGTTTCTTCCACCACGCGGAATTCCAGCCCCGCCCGCTGCAATCGCTCGTACAGGGGTTTGGCCATGACACTGGCAGGAGTCACCACGCCGTAGTGGGGCGTTAATCGGCGCCGATCAAGCGCCAGGCAGAGGGCCGCCTCGCCCAGCATCCGCGAGGTGGCGCCATACCCGGGATCGCCGCCGGCCACAAATGTCCGGATCCGGCGCTTGCCGGCCCGGGCCTTGAACGTGACCCGGAACCATCCCTGCTCGATTTGGGCCGGACTCGGACCCTGTCCCTGCCCCCGCAGTGCCAACAACCATTCACGGGTCCAGCGCGCCTGGGCCAGCAGAAAAACACCTCCCAGCAGCGCGGCCCCGGCCAATACCCTGGGCAGGCGCTTGACCAGCAGGTAATGACCATAGCGGAAGCGGCGGCCATACTCCTCCAGCGCCGCGGCAGAACGCTTGATCACCTGCGGATCGATGGTCGGAAACGGAACGGCCCAGCTACCGAGATCGACCTGGTATTTCAGGCGCGGCAGCAGCGACTGAATGTAGCGTCCCGGCGGCGAGCCAAAGGCCCCATGGGCTCGCCGATCAGCCATATAACGCCGATAACGGGAAAAAGCGTGCACCGCTGAATGCCAGGTTCCTCCCGAAAGCCGACCATGAAACTCCACGAAGCCCTCCATGTCCACGTCCAGCCGCGCGGCCTCCTTGCGCGTCAGGTCACGGGTGAGCTCCCGCAGCGTGTACCAGACGCCCAGATCGTGGGGGATACTGTCGAACCCGCAGCAGTTGACGAGCCGCACCTTACGCTCCTGTGCGCTGCGATCGTACAGCCACTGCAAATGGTCCACGTACTCCGGCTCCCCGGTCAGGTCGACATAGTCCGCCTTCTGCTCCACACAGGCCTTTACCACCGCCTCGCCATAATGGATGTAAGGGCCCACGGTGGTGACCACCACCCGGGCCTGGGCGGCCATGGCCGCCAAGCTGTCCGGCTGGTTCAGGTCAGCCTCAATCAGCGGCAGGTCGCGGTATTTGGGATCGATGGATTCCAGGCGCTTGCGCACGCGGGCCAGTTTCTCCGTATTACGCCCGGCCAGTGCCCAGCTGAACGTCTCACGTTTGCCGGCATGGGCAAGGTAGGTGGCCGTCAGCTCTCCGGTGAACCCGGTCGCGCCAAACAGGACGATATCCACCGCTTTACGTTGAGCCATAGGCATCCTTGTCGGTTATTTTCTGGACATACCTGATCACTATAATGCGGCTTGGGCCGGGGTCAACGCACCGGTGCGTGTTCACAATACCGGCAGCCGCCTTTCCGGCATCCCCCTTGCTCGGTATATACTACCCGGGCACGCTACTGATCGAACAAGCCAACACCGGAAGGATTCGAGCGCATGTCTGACCGCAAACAGTTCCTGATCGTCATGCTGGTGGCCGGCCTCTTTGTCGTCTGGCTGGGCTGGCGCGGAGCGACGGTAATACAGATCAACCAGCAGATCAGCAGCGACGCGGAACTGCAGGATTACCCCTACCCTTTCCGTGTGCTTCGGTTTGAAGGCGACACCGCCGTCATGGCCACCCTGCGCTCGCCGCGGGTTTCCACCCGGGAGGCCCTGCAAACCCTGTTTCCCAGCTTGCAGTCACTGAGCGTCAATCATCGCGAATGGCAACGGGCAGAGCGGGAGTTTGCCCGTCTCCAGGCCAGGGCCAGTGAAATCGTGCTACGCCAGAGCCGTGCCGGCCGCATACGCTGGGAGCTGGACGAAAACTGGTACTACCTCAACGGCATGCGCCTGCGCTACGAACCGCTCGACTATAGTCTGTAGTGCCGCACCCGATCCGGCCGGACACTGAGTAAACACCCAACCTGTGGTAAAATCGGCGCCTCATTTTGTACGCTACCACGGGTGAACGACACTTATGTCCTCAGGCCATCCCTACGACGCCCTTACCCCGGACCTGATTCTCGATTCGGTGGAAGCGGCCGGCTTTACCGTCAATGGTCGCCTTTTCCCCCTGAACAGCTACGAAAACCGGGTCTACCAGGTGGGTCTGGAGGACCAAACCCCGGTCATTGCCAAGTTCTACCGGCCGGAGCGCTGGACCGAAGCGCAGATCATCGAGGAACACACCTTTACCCACGAGCTGGTTGCCGGCGAAATACCGGTGGTCGCCTCCCTGCCGCTGGCCAACGGCGATTTTCTCGGACGTGCAGGGGACTTCCTGTTCGCGCTGTTTCCGCAACGGGGCGGCCAGGCCCCGGATGTCAGCGTGCCGGACACGCTCTACCGGCTCGGGCAGTGGCTCGGCCGCCTGCACGCGATCGGCGCCAAGCGAGCTTTCGAATACCGTCCGTCCCTGGATATTCTCGCAACCCTGACGTCGAGCCGGGATCTGTTGCTGGAAAAGGGCTTTATTCCCCCCTCACTGGAAGAAGCCTACACAAGCCTGCTGCGTGATCTGATTGAATTGACCGGTCAGCGGATTGCCGATGCGGGAGAGGTCGACTGGATACGATTGCATGGCGATTGTCATATGGGCAACATTCTGGTGCGAGAAGACCAGATGCTGCTGGTGGATCTGGACGATGCCCGCCAGGGACCGGCCATGCAGGATCTGTGGCTGCTGCTCAACGGCGAACGCCCCGAGCGCGAGGCCCAGTTCTCCGAACTGCTGGAAGGCTACGAACAGTTCTACGACCTCAACCTGCGCGAACGCTACCTGATTGAACCCCTGCGGACGGCCCGGGTTGTAGGGCATGCGGCCTGGCTGGGCAAACGCTGGGACGACCCCACCTTCCCGCAGCATTTTCCCTGGTTTGGTCAGGAACGCTTCTGGTCGGACCACATCCTGATGCTGCGGGAACAGCTGGCAGCACTGCAGGAACCACCCATTGGACTCCCCGGACAAGGTTAGACACGACTTCCCATGACTCAAGACGACCGTGTAAAACGCTCTACCCTGGCTCTCGCCGTGATCTTCACCGCCATCCTGACGGTGGTGGTTCTGGAATTCTATGGCCTGATCCGGCATACCAGTGACAAATCCGCCTTTCCGGTCGGTGAATTCAAGGCACTGTACCTTGAGCCCGGCGAGGAACTGCGAATCTCTTCGAAGCCTTCCCACCTGCATGCCGAGTGTCAGGGCGGCTATCTGGTGATTGCATCGGATACCGACGCCGATATGCGCGGCGCCCTGGTGGACTACAAGAACCGCGCCGTTGCCTGCAGCGCCCCGGCCCCAAAAGCCTCCCAAGAGGGGGAAAGCCGCGGTGAGTGATTCACGCCGCCCGCCGGCTCAGGAGCCGGACCGGATCTACGCCGACGCCCAGGGCGCGGTGGATCAGTTTCGCTTCGACGAAGCCGTCGCCCGGGTTTTCCCCGACATGATCCGCCGCTCGGTACCGGGTTACACCACCATCATCCCCATGACCGGTGTCATCGCCGCCCGCTATGCCCAGGCCGGCAGCAACCTTTACGACCTCGGCTGCTCACTGGGGGCCACCACCCTGGCCATGCGCCACGCCGTTTCGCAACCGGATTGCCGCATCGTGGCGGTGGACAACTCGGCCGCGATGATCGAACGTTGCAACCACTACATCGCCCTGGATGAAGGCCACGTCCCGGTGGAACTGAAGCAGTCGGACATTCTCGATCTGCCTATCGACGACGCCTCCGTGGTGACACTGAACTTCACCCTGCAGTTCGTCGAACCCGAGCGGCGACTGGAACTGCTCACCCGCATCTGCCAGGGACTACGGCCAGGAGGCGCCCTGGTGCTGTCGGAAAAAATCCGCTTTGACGATGAGCGGGAGCAGGCCGTGCAGGAGACCCTGCACCATGACTTCAAGCGGGCCCACGGCTACTCCGACCTGGAAATCAGCCAGAAGCGGTCGGCCCTGGAGCAGGTCCTGATCCCCGAAACCCTGGACGCCCACCGCAAACGTCTCGGACAGGCCGGATTCGACACGGTCGTGCTTTGGTATCAGTGCTTCAACTTCTGCTCGTTACTCGCTCTCAAAGCTGACTAGTCATGCCTGCCAACAACGCCTTTGATTGGAACACCACCTTCAGCCCCCTGCTCGAACGTCTGCGTCACGATGGCCAGTCGGCCTGGGCGGAGCAACTGCAGGCACAGCTCCATCGCCGCTTCGTCGAGCGCCCGCATGGCGACGTCCCACGCTGGCATGGTGCGCTGAAAAAACTTCCCGACGTCGCGCACAGTCACCTGGAAGCCGACCAGCCCACGGTGTCCATCACAGCACCGACCGTCGATCCGGCCACCCGGGCCCAGGCGGAGGAAGCGCTGCGGGGACTCATGCCCTGGCGCAAGGGGCCATTCCGGTTTTTCGACGTCTTCGTGGATACCGAATGGCGTTCAGACTGGAAATGGTCGCGCGTCGCGCCCCATATCTCCGACCTGAAGGGCCGCCGCATCCTCGACGTGGGCTGTGGCTCCGGCTATCACTGCTGGCGCATGTGGGCCGCCGGTGCCCGGGAAGTGATCGGCATTGATCCGGGCCTGCTGTTCCTGATGCAGTTCCTGGCGGTCAAACGCTATGCCGGTGATGTTCCCGTGGATTTGCTGCCAGTGCGCATGGAAGACCTGCCACCAAGGCTGGCTTACTTCGATACCACGTTCTCCATGGGCATCCTTTACCACCGCCGCTCCCCCATCGATCACCTGCTGGAACTTCAGGATACCCTGAAGCCCGGCGGCGAACTGGTTCTGGAGACGCTGGTCATCGAAGGGCCGGAAGGCACGACCCTCATGCCCGAAGATCGCTACGGCAAGATGCGCAATGTGTGGTTTATTCCCAGCTGCCCCACCCTGGAACGCTGGTTACAGCGGGCCGGCTTTGAAGATATCCGCACGGTGGATGTCACCCGCACCACGGTGGAAGAACAGCGTGCGACAGACTGGATGCGGTTTCAGTCGTTACCGGATTTTCTCGATCCCGCGGATGCGCACAAGACAGTGGAAGGGTATCCGGGGCCGATGCGCGCTACTCTGGTTGCGCGCAAGCCGGACTGAATAGGTCGTCGGGACGTCGGGACGTCGGGACGTCGGCAATCAGTGTGGCGCCGCTTATAGCAGGAACTCTAAACGTTCCACGTCAAGCGACGACACTAAAGCACACGGATTTGCAGAATAGGCTTTGGCGTCAGACGTCCGACTTCAGACGTCCGACGCCCTCCAGTCACACCGAGAACGGGTGACGCAGCGTAATGGTCTCGCGGCGGTCCGGCCCCGTGGAGATGATGTCGATCGGCGCCTCCACCTGCTCCTCCAGGAAGCGGATGTAGGCCTTGGCATTCTCCGGGAGCTGGTCTAGGGCGGTCAGGCCGAAGGTGCTGTCGTTCCAGCCGGGTAACTCCTCGTAGATCGGTTCGATATCCTGGTAGGCCTCACAACCGATCGGCGGGCGCTGGATCTCCCCTTCCGGCGTGCGGTAACCGACGCAGACCTTCACGGTATCCAGACCGTCAAGCACATCCAGTTTGGTCAGGCAGATACCGGATACACTGTTGACCTGGATGGCATGGCGCAGGGCCACCGCGTCGAACCAGCCACAACGACGGGCACGGCCGGTGGTGGTGCCAAATTCGTTACCCTGCTTGGCTATGCGCGCCCCCACGTCATCGAACAGCTCCGTCGGGAACGGGCCCGAGCCCACGCGCGTGGTGTAGGCCTTGGTGATGCCCAGCACGTAGTCCAGATAGAGCGGACCAAACCCGCTGCCCGTGGCAGTGCCACCAGCAGTGGTGTTGGACGAGGTTACGTAGGGATAGGTCCCCAGATCGATATCCAGCAGCGAGCCCTGCGCCCCTTCGAACAGGATATTCTCGCCGCGCTTGCGGTAGGCGTGCAGTTCATCGGTCACATCGGTGGCCAGCGGCATCAGCTGCTCGGCCCACTCCAGGGACTGATCGAGGGTTTTCTGGAAATCGACACCTTCGGCCTTGTAGTACTGGGTCAGCACAAAATTGTGGTAGTCCATGATTTCGCGCAGTTTTTCCGCGAAAGAATCAGGCCGGGTCAGATCACCGAGACGTAGACCCCGGCGGGAGACCTTATCTTCGTAAGCAGGCCCGATTCCGCGCCCGGTAGTGCCAATTTTGTCATTGCCGCGCGCGGCTTCGCGCGCCTGGTCCAGAGCCACGTGATAGGGCAGGATCAACGGGCAGGCACGGCTGACGCGCAAGCGTTCACGCACGTTCACGCCGCGCGCTTCCAGCATCTGCATTTCCGTCAACAGCGCATCCGGTGCCAGGACCACCCCGTTGCCGATCAGGCATGACACGTGCTCACGCAGGATACCGGACGGAATCAGATGAAGCGCGGTGCGCTCCCCGTTGATGACCAGGGTATGGCCTGCGTTGTGTCCGCCTTGGAACCGGGCCACGACTGCAACCTGATCGGTGAGCAAATCGACGATTTTGCCCTTGCCTTCGTCTCCCCATTGGGTGCCCAGTACGACTACATTCTTACCCATGATCAACTCTCGAAAATGACTGGAAATCGCGCTCGCGGCAGGCCCCTGTCGGCCGACACCCAGCGAGCATTTCTGGAATCTAGGCCAGCGGCCGAACCTGCCACTGCCCGTCCTGATAAACTAACTCACGATCACACCCCAGCGCCTTGGGGTCGGAATCGTCCCCGGCCAGAGCCTGAATCACCGTTTCCTTCTCGCGCCACTGCGCCACCGCCTGATCCAGCCCTTCTGGCCCTTCCTCAGGCGCCCAGATCGCGCCAGCCGTAGCCGGTTCGCTGGATTCGGTAATCTGGGCCAGTACTCGCAAGTCGGCACTGAAACCGGTCGCCGGGCGTGCGCGACCGAAATCCCGACCTACGGCATCATAACGGCCGCCCTGGGCCACCGCCTGTCCGTGCCCGCCGACATAGGCCGCAAACACCAGACCGGTGTGGTAGTTGTAGCCCCGCAACTCACAGAAATCGAAGCCGATATCAACGCCCGGATGCCTGGCGGTGACGCGGTCTGCCACCTGCTCTAACTCGTCCAGACCTTTTATCAATGCTTCCGAACCGCCCTTCAGGATAGCGCGGGCTTCCGCCAGCACTTCCGGACCGCCCGCCAATCGGGCCAGGCGCAGCAGGCATCCAGCGGCGGAAACCTCAGCGGCGTCTCCCAGCAGTTCCTTCAGCTCCGGAATCGACTTGCGCCGCATGGCATCGAACACAGCGGCTTCCGTCGCGGCATCCAGGCCCGCAGCCTGGGTCAGCTCCCGGTAGATCGCCACATGGGCCAGATCCAGGTGCACCTTTTCGACACCGGCCTGACGCAAGGTACCCAGCATCAGGTCCATGACTTCGAGGTCGGCACTGAGATCGGCGCTGCCGAAGAGCTCACAGCCCGCCTGCAATGGCGCGCGACCGTTCAACAGGCTGGTGGGCCGGGTATGCAGCACTTCGCCGGCATAGCACAGACGCGTCAACCCGGTGTTCCGGAGGCTGTGCGCGTCGATGCGTGCGGCCTGGGGCGTCATGTCGGCACGAATGCCCATCATGCGACCGGTCAACTGATCAGTCAGCTTGAAAGTTTGCAGATCGAGGTCGTTGCCGGTACCTGTCAGCAGCGACTCGAGGTACTCGATCATTGGCGGGACGATGAGCTGGTAACCCCAGCGCTGCCAGCTGTCCAGAAGGCTTCGGCGCAGTTTTTCGATACGGGCGGCCGCCGGGGGCAGGATATCCTGGACGCCATCCGGCAATAGCCAACGGTCAGATACGCTCATCGCTTCATTCCAAAGTTCAATTCGGCCCGTTCGTCAACGAGCCGGTCACTGTTCAATGCACCAGATACAGCAAGCCGAGTCCCAGCGACATACTCACCAGGCCGATGATACGCATGGTGCGGTTGTCGATCCGGGACAGGGTTTCCACCATGCTTTTCCAGCGTTGCGGGTAGAGAAAGGGAATGACACCTTCGATGATCAGCATCAGGCTAATCGCGATGCCCAGTTCCTCCCACATGATGTTCGGCTCCTGCAAAGGGCCCCGATTCTACCGTGATCACGGCCACAAAAAAACCGGAAGACCCCGCGGAACCTTGTCTGAGATTCAGGGGGCTTCCGGTTTTAGTGTACTGCCTGACATAAAACCACCCTATCAGCGGGCCGCTAAGAGGCCGGGTGCAAGGCGCACTGGTGCAGGCGTAGTGGCGCTACGTCAAGGCAGCGCAACGCCGCAGATGGCCTCTTAGCGGCCCGCCCGCAGGGAGCCTCGCCTGTCGCCCACCGCCGCGTTGCGACTCTTGGCAAGGGCAACGGCCATTCCCGGCGAGCCGCGCCTTGCGGTGAGCGACAGGCGAGGCTCTGATAGGGTGGTTTTATGTCAGGCAGTACACTATCGCCACATCAGAGGCTTAGCGTGCTGCCTCCGGGCTGGCATCTTTCAGGTAACGCAGGAAGTCGCTCGTGGTATCCAGAATCATGATGTCATCCTTGTTCTGGAACGTTTTGTCGTAGGCGTTGAGCGAGCGGAAAAGCTGGTAGAAGTCCTCGTTACGGCTGTAGGCATCGGCATAGACCTTGGCAGCCACACGATCACCATCGGCACGAAGCTGCTGCCCTTTGCGGGTCGCTTCAGCGAGGATGACAGTACGCTGACGATCCGCATCGGCCTCTATACCTTCCGCGAGTTCGCGACCACGGGAGCGATGCTCCTGGGCTTCCTTCTCACGCTCGGTGCGCATGCGGCGGAACACATTCTCGCTGACTTCCTTGGGCAGTTCGATCCCCTTGACGCGAATGTCACGGATTCCGATACCGAACTCCTTTTGAGCCAGCTCGTCCACCTGCGTGGTGAGCGTTTCCATCAACTCGTCACGCTCCCCGGAGATCACCTCGTGCATGGTGCGCACACCAAACTGGTTGCGCAGACCGGTGTCGATACGGGAGCTGATCAGGTTGACGGCACGGAACTCATCGCCACCGGTCGCCCGGTAGAATTCATCCACGTCCTTGATTTTCCAGGTAACGTAGGAGTCCACGTCCAAAGGCTTTTTCTCCACCGTGAGGTAACGGCGGGTTGGCAGATCCAGGGTCAACACCCGGGTGTCGAACTGACGGACAGTCTCGACCCAGGGCAGCTTGACATGCAGCCCGGGGCCAATACCGGTTTCAACCAGCTCCCCGAAACGCAGTTTCACACCGCGGTGTGTCTCAGGAACAATATAGACGGTAGAGGCGACCAGGATGACCACAACCAGGGCCGCCACCAAAACAAATAGCCCTCTAGGATTCATGTTTAACGCCCCCTCCGGCCGTTGTAGTCCGATTGCCGATTGCGCAGTTCATTGACGACTTCGTCCGCCAGCTTCTGGATATTGACCGGGCTGGGCGTACTCGCCTGGGTATCGCTGGAGGAACTTGAAGCGCTCTGGCCGATGTTGCGGGTAAGCCGGTCAAGCGGCAGATACATCATGTTGTTGCCACCCTTGACGTCCACCATGACCTTGCTGGTACGGGACAGGACGTTTTCCAGGGTCTCGATGTACATACGCTCACGGGTGACCTCCGGCGCCTGCTCATAGACTTCCAGAACCGCCAGGAAGCGCTCCACATCACCCTTGGCCTTCTCGGTCACCTGCTGCTTGTAGGCGCGGGCCTCTTCCAGAATCCGCTGGGCGGCACCCCGGGCTTCCGGAACCACCTTGTTACGGTAGGTTTCGGCCTGCTCGATGACACGCTGCTCATCCTCGCGGGCACGCTGCACTTCATCAAATGCGGACTGTACAGCCTTGGGCGGCTGCGAATCCTCGACGTTAACCTTCACCACCCGCAGGCCGGTCCCATAAGACTCCAGGAACTGCTGCAGCCGGACTTCCACGTTCTTGGCCAGTTCCGCGCGTCCGGTGGTCAGTACCTGGTTGAGGTTGGCACCGCCGACCTCGTGCCGCAGGGCACTGTCCGAGGCATAGCGCAGCGTCTCAATGGGGTCGCGCACATTCAGGATGAAGGAACGGGCATCCCCGACCTGATACTGAACTGCCAGCGCCACGTCGACGATGTTCTGGTCCTCTGTCAGCATCTCGGCATTGGAATCGAAAGAGCGAACGTTGGTGACCGATACCTTGCGCACGTCATCGACCAGGGGAAGCTTGAACTGCAGGCCCGGCGCCATGGTGTCGTGATACTTGCCGAAGCGCAGAACCACGGCCCGCTCCTGTTCGTCGACGGTATAGACGGACTGGAACACAAGGAAAATCACGGCAATGACCGCGACGATCGCCAATATGGGCCCAAGGCCGCTGCTGCCGCCAGAAGATCCTCCCTGGCCACCGCCTCCGCGACCGCCAAAAAGACGATTGAGCTTTTCCAGGCCCCGCTTCAGAGCCTCGTCCAGGTCCGGCGGCCCCTGGTCGCCGCCACGGCGACCACCGGTTCCCCAGGGATCTTGATCGTTCTTGTTGCCACCCGGTTCGTTCCAGGCCATAGCTGTCTCCGTTTCCTCATTGGCCTGCCACAGCTCGCCCGTGGCAAGTCATACATGAATCGCTGCAAATACTAGTGTACTGTCTGATATAAAACCACCCTATCAGAGCCCCACCTATCGCTCACCGCAAGGCGCGGCTCGCCGGGAATGGCCGTAGCCCTTGCCAAGAGTCGCAACGCGGCGGTGGGCGATAGGCGGGGCTCCCTGCGGGCGGCCCGCTGATAGGGTGGTTTTATATCAGACAGTACACTAGGGGGTATGGGGCCAACCAGCAACCGTGAATTGCCGTTCGCGTTGTCACCCCACCTGGTGAAGAGGCTGGTCCGCCGGCTGCGGCCATTCATCCGCCTCCAGCAACTCCAGCTCACCTTCCTTCAGCCCCGCCCGGCTCAGGATCTGATACCAGTCCCTCGCCTGCAATCGGACCTCCAGGGCGGTGTTGCCGTCTTCCAGGCCGGTTTCGCGAATGACGGCACCGGCCGCATAGAACAACGAGCGCAGGCGACCCGCCTGAGGCGGCATCCGCAGACACTCGTGCACAACATCCTCGGCCAGCCGTTCGCTGATGGCATCCAGCAACTCCGGAATGCCCGCTCCCGTGACGGCCGAAACCCAGACGCGCACCGGTACGCCATCCTCATTACGCTCGACACGTGGCTGACCACCGGTCAGGTCGACCTTGTTGAACACCTGCAGCACCGGACGATCACCGGCGCCGATTTCATCCAATACCGTCTCCACCTGTTCCACATTGTCGTCGCGACGCTCATCCTGGCAATCGATCACGTGCAACAATAAGTTGGCTTCGATCGTTTCTTCCAGTGTGGCACGGAATGCCTCCACCAGGGTGTGCGGCAGGTGACGGATAAAGCCCACCGTATCGGCCAGAACCACCGGGCCCACATCGGCCAGTTTGATCCGGCGTAACGTGGGGTCCAGGGTCGCGAAGAGCTGGTCGGCCGCGTAGACGGTCGACGTGGTCATGTAGTTGAAGAGCGTTGATTTTCCGGCGTTGGTGTAGCCCACCAGGGAGACGGTGGGAACGTCCACGCGCTTGCGCGAACGACGGCCCTGCTCACGCTGACGGCGGACCTTGTCCAGGCGCTTGTGGATCTGCTTGATCCGCGCCCGCAGCAAACGGCGGTCGGTTTCCAGCTGGGTTTCACCCGGACCACGCAGACCGATACCGCCTTTCTGGCGCTCAAGGTGCGTCCAGCCGCGTACCAGTCGGGTAGCCGAGTGTTCCAGCTGCGCCAGCTCCACCTGCAGCTTACCCTCATGGGTACGCGCACGCTGGGCAAAAATATCCAGAATGACGCCCGTACGGTCGATGACCCGGCACTTGAGCGCCTTTTCCAGATTGCGCTCCTGGCTCGGACTGAGCGAGTGGTTGAAAAGCACCACATCGGCGTCGTGCGCCAGTTGCATGTCGCGGATCTCATCCAGCTTGCCGCTGCCGACGAAATAGCGAGGGCTGGGTTGATTACGGGAGCCGGTCACAAGTGCCACCGGCTCCACACCCGCCGAACTCACCAATTCGCGAAATTCGCCGGGGTCTTCATTGTCACTTTCCATGGGAAAGTCGATGTGAACGAGGATCGCCCGTTCACCCGCATCGGGTCGTTCAAACAAAAAGGACTGACTCCAGTTTAGGCATGCCCTTCACCTTCGCCCTCCGGCTGGTTGTGCGGCAAACGCACATTACGCGCCGGAACGACGGTGGAAATGGCATGCTTGTATACCATCTGACTGACTGTGTTCTTCAAAAGAATTACGAACTGGTCAAAGGATTCGATCTGCCCCTGCAGCTTGATGCCGTTAACCAGAAAGATCGATACCGGGATACGCTCCTTGCGCAATGAATTGAGGTAAGGGTCTTGTAAGGATTGCCCTTTTGACATCTCTTGGTTCTCCTGTTTTTTTATACGTGCGATCGTCTAGGTCTTGAACTCTGTTTTTCCGGCCCGGAGGGCGTCCTGCCTGACAGCCCGGCTAATGCTTCTTCAATGTGGCGTGCTCCCGACATATTTTCAAGGCCTTATCGATGACATTCGCATCTTCGGCCTGCAAACCCTGCAGTTCCGGCCATCGGCGCAACCATGTCAGCTGCCGCTTGGCCAATTGCCGGGTCGCGGCGATCCCCTTTTGCACCATGGTTTCTCGCCCGTAGCACCCCGCCAGGTAATCCCATACCTGTCGGTATCCGACAGAACGCAGGGAAGGGAGTTCCGGAGAAAGATTGCCGCGCGCGCGCAACGCTTCCACTTCTTCGATCAATCCCTGTTCCAGCATGTCGTGGAAACGCTGTGCAATTCGCTCATGCAGAGCCTGACGGTCGTCGGGCAACAGTGCCATTTGCAACAAATTATACGGGACTATGCTCGCGCCGTCTTTCGCTGTTTGTGACCAAATGGTCGAAATCGGCCGCCCGCTCACCTCGAAGACCTCCAGCGCCCGAATCACCCGCTGGCGATTATGGGGATGAATCGTGCGCGCCGCCTCCGGATCCACGGCCCGCAGGCGCTCATAGAGCTGTTTCCCGCCATCGTCGGCCCATTGCACCTCCAACTGTTCCCGGATGCGGGGCTCTGCCGGCGGCATGGGGTCCAAACCAAACAGCAGGGCCCGAAAATAGAGCATGGTTCCCCCGGCCAGGATCGGGAGTTTGCCGGAGGCCCGGACCGCCGCGATCTCTCGCAGGGCGTCGTCGCGAAAGTCCGCCGCGGAATAGGGTTCGCCCGGATCACGGATGTCCACCAGCCGATGGGGATAACGCGCCAGCTCGTCGCGCGAGGGCTTGGCGGTGCCGATATCCATGCCGCGATAGACCATGGCGGAATCGACACTGATGATCTCGCCCTCCAGCTGGTCCACAAGGGCCATGGCCAGCGCGGTCTTGCCCGAGGCGGTTGGCCCCATCAGACAAACGACCGGGCCCAACTCGCTGAGTGGCGCCGTCATGTCACCGCCCACGGAGGAACAACTTGTCCAACTCGCCCAGGGTCATCAGTGTCCAGGTCGGCCGACCGTGATTACACTGGCCACTGCGCTCAGTGGCTTCCATATCCCGCAACAGGGCATTCATCTCCGGGATCGTCAGCTGGCGATTGGCTCGCACGGAGCCGTGGCAGGCCATGGTGGAGAGCAGCTCGTAGGTGACCGCTTCCACCCGGTCCGACTGGCCATGGGTGGTAAGGTCGGCCAGCACATCGCGCACCAGCTGTTCCACATCCGCCCCGCGTAACATGGCGGGAATGTGGCGCACCACCACGGTTTCCGGCCCCATGCGCTCCACCTGCAGGCCTATTTGCAGCAACTCCGACTGATACTGCTCGGCGACCGCCGCCTCACGCTGACTGACCGCAATGGACAGTGGTACCAACAGGGGCTGGGTCTTGAGATCCTGCTCATCCAGGGCCCGCTTCATGCGTTCGTAGGTGATGCGCTCGTGAGCGGCGTGCATGTCCACCACGATCATCCCCCGTGAAGACTGGGCCAGAACGTAGATCCCATGCAACTGGGCAATGGCGTAGCCCAGGGGCGGCTCCTCGTTGTTGGTCGCTTCCGGCATTGCCTGGGGCATGAACTGGGCCGCCGGCTGCACCGGACGCTCGGCCACCGCCGTGCCTTCCTGGGGCTGACCTCCGCCATGCAGGGCCCCGTAGAACGCCATTTGCTCCCGTGTTTCCCACGCTTCCGGTCTTGGCTGGGTCGGCGGTTGCTGGTTCAGACCGCCAGAAGCCATCAGCGACGGATGGGAGGGTGCAGCGGGTTGCGGTTGCGATTCAGGCTCTTCCTGACCCGCTTCAAAATGGTCCCCGGGGCGTACCTGCGCCAGCGCCTTGTGCAGTGTGCGGAAGATGAAATCGTGCACCAGCCGGCCATCGCGGAAACGCACCTCGTGCTTGGTGGGATGCACATTCACATCCACCTGAGCCGGGTCCAGCTCCAGATAGAGTACGAACGCCGGGTGACGGTTGTTGTACAGCACGTCGCGGTAAGCCTGTCGCACCGCATGGGCAACCAGCCGGTCACGGATCACCCGGCGGTTGACGAAAAAGTACTGCAGATCGGCCTGACTGCGGGAAAACGTCGGCAGCGCCACCCAGCCCCACAGGCGCAAGCCGGTCGCCTCGGCATCAATGACCACCGCGTTCTCGATGAACCGGCTGCCACACAGTGAAGCCACGCGGTGCTCTCGATCGAGCTGCGACTGCGCCGGGCGCAGGGACTGCACACCTTTGTGGTTGTGTCGCAGGGTGAAGCCCACGTCGAAACGGCCCAGGGCCTGGCGGCGCAGGCACTCGTCAATGTGACCAAACTCGGTTTTTTCCGTACGCAGGAACTTGCGCCGCGCGGGCGTGTTGAAAAACAGATCCCGCACTTCCACGGAAGTGCCGACCGGGTGCGCCGCAGGTGCCACGGTGGCATCCATATCCCGCCCTTCGGCCATGACCCGCCAGGCTGCCTCGTTATCCAGCGTGCGGGACGTGAGTGACAGGCGCGAGACCGAACTGATACTGGCCAGGGCCTCCCCGCGAAACCCCAGGGAACCCACCGCTTCAAGGTCATCCAGCTCCACGATCTTGCTGGTGGCGTGGCGACTCAGGGCCAACGGCAGATCGTCTTCGGCAATGCCGCTGCCGTCGTCCCGCACACGGATCAGCTTGGCCCCGCCCTGCTCGATAGCCACTTCCACCCGGCCGGCGCCGGCGTCGAGGGCGTTTTCCACCAGTTCCTTGACCACGGAGGCGGGGCGTTCCACCACCTCGCCGGCGGCAATCTGGTTGGCAAGTCGGGTTGAGAGTCGATGAATGCGCGCCATAGTTCCCGTCGCAGAATTGCAGGAATTGACGGCTCCGATCCATGATATCGGAGCCGAATACGAACGGTAGGATAACAGAATCAGGAAGCGGGGATGTGAATCACCTGGCCAACCTGGAGGGAGTGGGTATCCAGGTTGTTGGCTTCGACCAGCCGGTTGACGGTAGTCTGGTTACGCCGCGCAATGCCGGACAGCGTATCGCCGCGCTGAATGCGGTAGGCCATGCCGGCCTTGTCAGCATTGCGTTTTTCCCAGGCCAGCAATGTCCCCGGTGGCGGGGTGTCCTGGAAATAGCTGAGGATGCCGTCGAACACCGAGCGGGCCATCTTGTCCTGGTAACCGCGCGTGGACAGCAGCCGCGCTTCCTGGGGATTGGAGATGAATCCGGTTTCCACCAGGATCGAGGGGATGTCCGGCGACTTGAGAACCACGAATGCGGCCTGCTCCACCTGATTCTTGTGCAATGGCGCCACGCTGTCGACATGGTGCAGCACCTTGGAGCCCACACCCAGGCTGGCATTGAGACTGGCGGTCATCGACAGATCCAGCAGGACACTGGCCAGGGTCTTGTCCTTGTCTTCCAGGGAGACGCCCCCCACGCCACCGATCAGGTCGGCACGGTTTTCCGATTTGGCCAGCCAGCGCGCGGTTTCACTGGTCGCCCCGCGGGTGGAAAGCGCATACACCGAGGCCCCGCGCGGCTGCGGCTTGTAGAACGCATCCGCGTGAATGGAGACGAACAGATCGGCATTGTGCTTGCGGGCCATTTCGGTGCGCTGACGCAACCCGATGTAGTAATCCCCCTTGCGGGTCATGCGGGCGGAGAAGCCCCGCTGGCTGGTCAGGAAAGACTGCAGCCGACGTGCGATACCCAGCACCACGTTCTTCTCGCGGATACCCCCAGGGCCCATGGCACCGGGATCTTCCCCACCGTGGCCGGCGTCGATCACCACTACGATATCGCGCTTGTGATCCTTGCTCTCGTCGCGCATGACCACCTTGGGCTCGCCGGCATCTGGGTCCGGGTTCAGCAGATCAATGACCAGCCGGTCGCCATATTGACTGTTGGGTTCCAGCGTAAAACTGCGCGGCACGATCGCCGACTTGAGGTCCAGCACAATGCGCAGATCATCCCCGTTGCGCGGGGCACTGCGAATGCGCTGGATTGGGGTATCCGACAGATCCAACGCGGTGAGATCAACATCCAGCTTGGCGTTCTTGACGTCCACCACCAGACGCTTGGGATTATCCAGCGAAAATACCGAATGACTGACCTGCCCTTCCGTATCCAGCACCAGCCGGGTATGGTCTGGCGCCGGCCACAAGCGGGCGTTTTCCACACCGGTCTGCGCCAGCGCTGGCAAGGCCAGCGTCAATGCACTTATCAGCAGGATTGTTTTTAAACGGCGATACCACAGTTTCACGGCGTTTCCCCCGAATGCGTCGAAAGCACTGTTTCCCGCAGGTTCCTGTTCATTTTCTCACCTCGTGCCGTGCCGGCCCGGCAACATACTTCACGCGCCTCACCCGACACAGCCAGCGCAATCTCCAGATCGGCCACCGGCAGCATGGCCTCTCCCCGTTCGGGCCACTCCACCAAACAGAGATGCTCTGCCTGGATATAGTCCCGAATGCCCATAAACTCCAGTTCTTCCGGGTCAGCCAGCCGGTACAGATCAAAGTGATAGACCGGCGGACGGATCGACTCGTAGGGCTCGACCAGCGTGTAGGTCGGGCTTTTGACGTTGCCCGGGTGCCCCAGTGCCCGCAGCACACCACGGGTCAGTGTCGTCTTGCCCGCACCCAGCTGGCCGCGCAGGAAAATCAGGCCGCCATCCCCTCCGGCTCGAGCGAGGGCGGCACCCAGGGCCTCTGTGGCCGCGGCGTCGGCCAGCCGAAGCCGAAATTCCAATCCCGCCATGTCCGTGTCGTTCATCCCAGCTCCACCGCTGCACAGCAGGCCGGAACGGCGTCAATCAGGTCGCCTGCGACCAGCCCCATATAGCCTTTCTGTCGGGCTGCCTCGTCGGCAGCGCGGCCATGCAGGGCCGCCCCCAGACGGGCGGCCCGAAAGGGATCATGCCCCTGCCCCAGCAATGCTCCGATCAGCCCCGACAACACATCGCCCATGCCACCGGAGGCCATACCCGGATTCCCGGCATCAATCAGTGCCGGAAGCCGGCCAGCACCGGCCACAATCGTGCCGGCACCCTTGAGCAGCGCCACGCCACCGTAGCGCGACTGCAGGGCAGCGGCTGACTCCAGGCGGTTGCGGTTGACGGTACCCGCATCGGAGTCCAGCAATCGGGCCGCCTCGCCGGGATGAGGCGTTAAAATCCAGTTCTCGCGTCGGGGCTTCTGCCCACGCGCCGCCAGCATGTTGAGCGCGTCGGCGTCCACCACCAGAGGGCCTTCCCACTCCAGGCAACGCTGAAGCATCTGTTCGCCCCAGGCCTGGCGCCCCAGCCCGGGCCCTAGCACCAGCACATCCACGGCATCCAGCAATGGCTCCAGATCGTTGCGATGTTCCACGGCGTGGACCAGCAATTCAGGACGCCGGCTCAGGGCTGCCGTCACGTGGTCTTTCCGGGTCGCCAGATGCACCAGACCGGCCCCGCCGCGCAAGGCCGCGGTCGCCGCAAGAATGCCGGCACCGCCCATCCCCTGGTCACCGCCGACCACCAGAATGCGACCGCAGTCGCCCTTGTGGGCAGCCGGTCGCCGGCGCGGCAGATCCCGGGCGGCACGGGTCCAGTCCACCCGTTCGGCGACAGGCTCGATGCCCTCGTAAACGCCCGCATCCACACTCAGATCGTCGAAGGCCAACTGACCCGTGAAATCCGGGCCCTGCCCGGTCAGCAGTCCCACCTTGAGCCCGATGAACGTCGCGGTGAGCTCCGCCGGCAAGGCATCGCCGAGGTCGCTACCGGTATCGGCACAGACTCCCGACGGGATATCCACGGCCAGTACCGGCCGCTGCGCCTCGCGCACTGTCTTCAGGATGCCGCGGTAGTCATCGCGAACCGCGCCCTTGAGCCCCGTTCCCAGCATGGCGTCAACGATCACATCGGCACGCGCGAGCGTTTCCCGGAGGCGGTCGTCGGCCAATGAATTCCAGCCAAGGACCTCAACGCCTTGTTCGCCGGCCCATTCGTACGCGCGGTGGGCGTCACCCTTGAGCTTGGCCGGGTCGGACACGGCCAGACAGTCCACATGCAGCCCCTGGCGCAACGCCAGGCCAGCCACCAGATAACCGTCCCCGCCGTTATTGCCGCCACCGCACAGCACCACCACCCGTTTGCACAACGGCCAGTGACGCAGGAGCTGTCGGAAGGCACTACGTCCGGCTCGCTGCATCAGGTCGAAGCCGGGAACACCGAACGTTTCGATCGCGCGGCTGTCCAAGGCGCGAACCTGATCGGCGGTGTACAATGCCTCCGGTAATCGGGACACGGGAGCGCTGCCTGTTACCATTTTCCTAAAAGAAAGAGTCAGTTAGCAGAAAGCGGTTTAAAAATATCCGCTAGATTACTGTAAAGCATAGCAAAACAGCGCCAGGAGTACATTACTTGACCAGCACTCATCCGCCAACACAACCAGATTGGGCCGCCCTCGTCGACCGAATCCGCCAGTGGGGCCGCGAGCTGGGCTTCCAGGATGTCGGCGTTACCGACACGCAGCTGGAGGAGCACGGGCGCCACCTGGAGCGCTGGCTGGAAGATGGCCTCAACGCAGATCTGGACTACATGGCCAAGCACGGCACCAAGCGCTACCGGCCCCAGGAGCTGCTCCCGGGCACCCAGCGCATCATCGCCGTGCGCATGGATTACCGCCCCGGCGACGATGCACCCAAGGAACGCCTGGGCGAGCAGGACAAAGCCTATGTGTCGCGCTATACCCTGGGCCGGGACTACCACAAGCTGATGCGTAAACGCCTGGCGCACCTGGCCAAGCGTATCGACGGAGAGTTGCAGGGCCACCACTACCGGGCGTTCGTGGACAGTGCCCCGGTGCTGGAGCGGGCCATCGCCAACAAGGCGGGGCTGGGCTGGATCGGCAAGAATACCATGCTGATTTCGCGCAAGGCGGGCTCTTTCTTCTTTCTGGGTGAAATCTTCACCGACGCGCCCCTGCCGGTGGATCCGGGCCACGATACCGAACACTGCGGCAGTTGCAGTGCCTGCCTGGATATCTGCCCCACCGATGCTTTTGTCGGCCCCTATCGGCTGGATGCCGCCAAGTGTATTTCTTATCTCACCATCGAGAACAAAGGGGCGATTCCTGAAGAGCTGCGCAAGCCCATGGGGAACCGGGTGTTCGGGTGCGATGACTGCCAGCTGGTGTGTCCCTGGAACAAGTTCAGCCAGCCCACGGCGGAGCCGGACTTCCAGCCCCGACATGGCCTGGACAACAGCGAACTGGCGCGGCTTTTTCTCTGGGACGAGGCCACCTTTCTCAAGAAAACCGAAGGCTCTGCCATCCGTCGGGCCGGCTTTGAGGGCTGGCTGCGCAATCTCGCGGTGGCCCTGGGTAACGCGCCCTCAACCATCAACGTGATTGAGGCGCTGAAAGCGCGGCGGGACCACCCTTCGGAGTTGGTGCGTGAACACGTGCACTGGGCGCTGGAGCAGCATGGAATCAATGGCTGAAGACTGCTGAAGACGGTTGCTTTAAAGCCCCTCTCCCCACGGGGGAGAGGGGTTGGGGTGAGGGGGGGGAGCCTCGGCCTGATCCAAAGCAGACATTCTGGGCGCCTTGCGGCGCCCCCTCACCCTAGCCCTCTCCCCTGTGGGGCGAGGGCATGTTTACGTCTCGTCCGCGAAAATGACGGGGAAGTCGCGAACACAGAGGTTGGCTCCACGCGAAGCCCCCTCCGCCGGAAGATTCACTCCGGCAGTTTCAGAAACGTCTCCCGATAGTGCGCCAACTCGGCAATGGACTCGCGGATATCGTCCAGCGCCAGGTGCGCCCCCTTCTTGGTGAAGCCTTCCAGTGCCTTGGGATTCCAGCGCCTGGCCAGCTCCTTGAGGGTGCTGACATCCAGGTTGCGGTAGTGGAAGAACGCTTCCAGCTCCGGCATGTAGCGGGCGAGGAAGCGGCGGTCCTGGCAGATGCTGTTGCCGCACATGGGGGAGGTGCGCGGGTCCAGGTGCTCGGCCAGGAATTCCAGGGTCTGGCGCTCGGCCTGGCGCGCATCAAGGCTGCTCTGGCGAACACGTTCAGTTAGCCCGGAGGCCCCGTGGGTGCGGGTACACCACTCATCCATGCCATCGAGGACACTGTCGGGCTGATGGACGGCAATCACCGGCCCTTCCGCCACCGGCTCAAGGTTGGCCTCGGTGACGATGGTGGCAATCTCGATGATCACATCGGTTTCGGGATCGAGGCCGGTCATTTCCAGATCGATCCAGATCAAACGGTCCGCACGCGACATAGGTTCTCCTTGGGCTTGGCTGTATACTGCGGCAAACAAGTCACTAGTGTACTGCCTCCTACAGAACCGCCCTATCAGATTCTGCATGAGACAGTACACCAGCATGGTACATGAAGCGCTCTGGGGTGTCGCAGAGAGGGCGTTTCCGGTTTGAAGGTGAGCATGGCCAAGCGCAAGTTGTCGAAACGCCAGCAGTGGCGCATCAAGAAAATTCAGGCGGAGCGCAGCGAGCGGGCGCACAGAAAAGAACGGGATATCGACCGCCAGCTCCAGGCGGGCGCCCTGGGGGACGAGCAGAAAGGGCTGGTGATTGCCCACTTCGGACAGCAGCTCGACGTGGAAGCCCTGGAAGGCGAACATCAGGGGGAGCTGTTTCGCTGCCATGTGCGGGCCAATATCGACGGCCTGGTAACGGGTGACAAGGTGATCTGGCGCGTTGGCGCAGGCCGCGAGGGCGTGATCGTCGCACGCGAGGAGCGCCGTTCGGAGCTGCGGCGCCCGGACAACTTCGGCAACCTCAAGCCGGTGGCCGCCAACATCGATCAGATCCTGCTGGTCATCGCCCCGGAACCGGAACCCCACGCCAACCTGATCGACCGCTACCTGGTGGCCGCGGAGGTCACCGAAATCCCGCCCATCCTGGTCCTCAACAAGGCCGACCTGCTCACCGGGACGAACCGGCCGGCGATCGACCAGTTGCTGGAGCGCTATCGCTCCCTGGGTTATCAGACCCTGGAAACCAGTATCCACGACGACGCCCTGGATCAGGCTTTCCGGGAGCACCTGCGGGAACGCACCAGCGTCTTCGTCGGTCAATCCGGGGTCGGCAAGTCCAGCCTGATCCAGGCCCTGCTGCCCCACGAGTCACTCAAGGTGGGGGCCCTGTCGGAAGGCCAGCGCAAAGGCACCCATACCACGACCACGGCGCGGCTGTTTCACCTTCCCGGATCGGGACAGCTAATTGATTCTCCGGGTATACGCGAGTTCGGACTCTGGCATATCACGCCGGAACAGCTGGCTTACGGGTTCGTGGATATCCGGCCGCTGATTGGCCATTGCAAGTTCCGCAACTGCAGCCACCGGGGAGACCCGGGCTGCGCGCTGGATGCGGCGGTGGAGAGTGGCGAGCTGGCGCCGGAACGGCTGGAGAGCTTCCGGCGGATCCTGCAGGACATCGAGGCCCAGCAGGCACGCGGCCTCACTCTGTAGCAGCTTCTACTACCGCTACCAGCTCACTTCGTTCTTGTCGACCTGCTTCTTTTCGGCATTGTCCAGCCAGCGCTGCTTCTTGATGTCCTTGTGCGCCTCCTGGGACGGGGTTTCACCGTTGGTGAGGTCGATCACCTGATCACTCTGGCCAGCCCGATCACGGATATCCTGGGCCGCTTTCTGGTTCAGGACAATGATCGCGATACGACGATTGATCGGCGCGGCCGGGTCGTTCTTGTCGAACAGCACCGAGTCGGCCAGCCCCACGACGCGAGCGATCTGGTCTTGGCGCACGCCACCGGCCACCAGGGCCCGACGCGCCGTGTTGGCCCGCTCGGCAGACAGCTCCCAGTTGGTGTACCCCGGCCGCCCGACATAGGGAGTGGCATCGGTATGACCGGTAACGCTGATCTTGTTGGGCACCTTGGACAGCGGTTTGGCCAGTTCGAAGAGGATGTCTTCGGAATAGTATTTGAGCTGGGCACTGCCGGAATCGAACATCGGGCGGTTGGAGCGGTCGACTATCTGGATACGCAGGCCATCCTCGGTGATATCGAGAATCAGCTGGTCCTTGAAGCGCTGGAGCGTTTCGTTCTGCTCGATCTTTTTCTTGACGTCTTCCATGATCTGCTGCATCTGACGCAGCTCGACGTTGTCCGCCATTTCCTGGATGGTGTCCTCGGAGACTTCCATCTGATCCTGGGACTGATCCTGGGAGGTCGTCGGCTTGATGGACGCCGACCCTTCCAGATCAATCGGATTGGGGCTCCCCCCTTCGGTGAATCCCACCGGATCCTTGAAATAGCCTTCAATCGCCTTTATTTGCTCGGGCGTAGCCGAGACCGTCAGCCACATCACCATGAAGAACGCCATCATCGCGGTGGCGAAATCGGCAAACGCCACCTTCCAGGCGCCACCGTGATGCCCCCCGGAAACTTTCTTGATGCGTTTGACGATTATCGGCTGGTCTTCCACCTTCGCTCTCCCTGTTTATTTCTTGGAGCGAATGTGTTCTTCCAGTTCCTGGAAGGAAGGACGATCGGCGAAGGACAGGGCCTTGCGCCCGAATTCAATCGACATCTGCGGCGCCTGCCCGGCCATCATGGCCAGAATCGCCGCCTTGGTGCACTCAAAGGCGAATATTTCCTGCGCGACCTGGGCTTCCATCGCCTGCGAGGTGGGCCCCACAAAGCCGTAGGCCAGCAGGATACCCAGCAAAGTGCCCACCAGGGCGGAGCCCACTTTCTCACCAATCAACTCGGCCGGTCCGCCGAGAGAGGCCATGGTCAACACGATGCCCAGGATGGCCGCCACGATACCGAAACCCGGCAGACCATCCGCCACCTTGCCGACGGCATGGGCCGGTTCGGATAGCTCGTGCTGGCGGGTTTCGATTTCCTTGTCCATAAGGCCTTCGATTTCATGGGGAGCCAGATTGCCGGCGCTGATGATACGCATGTAGTCGGCAATAAAACTGATCAGCGCCTCATGTTTGAGCACCGCCGGATACCGCGAAAACAGCTCGCTTTCCGTGGGATTGTCCACGTCCGCCTCGATCGCCATGACCCCCTGCTTGCGCGACTTGTCGAACAGGTCGTACATCAGGCTCAGCAGATCGATGTAGAGGCTTTTCTTGAAGGGGGAGCCCGTGAGGAGCTTGGGGATCGAGCCAAACACATCCTTGATGGTGTGCATGGAGTTGGAAATGACAAACGCGCCAAAGGCCCCGCCACAGATAACGAGCACTTCATTGACGTGCCACAGGGCCATGGGCTCGCCGCCCACCATCATGAAGCCGCCGAGAATACAGCCGATAACGATAAGAGCGCCGACAATCATCAACATGCGGCACAGCCCTCCCGTACCAAACGGAATACAACGGGGCGGTTAATCATGAGCGAACTCAGCATAGAGGGTTGAAAAGGGCATAGGCTGGCTGGAAATCGCGACTCGTACGCGCTGCTCAAAGTGATGTCCTAACGGGTTGCACTGGTCTGTTCCAAGGATGCCTGTAAGTTAAGACCAAAAATCCCGGTATAACAATGTAAAAACGTAACCGGCTGTTAGCCCGTTTTACCGAACGCGCCCACCCGGCAGTCGGTACAGGCGTGCCTGGAACACAACGCTCCGACACCGGCAGACGGGGCAAAGTTGCCCAACCAATGGCACCAGATGCCAGTGAATCCTGTTAACATACCGCACCGAAACATGAGCAACCCAGGAGCCCCCATGACTGCGTCACTGCCCTTGGTGATCGAACCGGAAACGCTGCAGGCCCATCTGGAAGACCGCATGCTACGCATAATCGACCTGGGCAACCCCGATCGTTACACCCAGGCCCATATCCCCGGCGCCGTCTATGTCCATCCCCAGCTGACCCAGTTGGGTATGCCGCCCGCGCCCGGACTGTTGCCTGACGAAGCGCATCTGCAAACGCTCGCCAACAGCCTGGGGCTGACGCCGGACACCCATGTGGTGGTCTACGACGATGAAGGCGGCGGCTGGGCCGGTCGTTTTATCTGGCTCCTGGACTGCATCGGCCATGAACGATACAGCTACCTCAACGGGGGCTGGATCGCCTGGCATAATGAGGGCCGCCCGGAATCCGACGACGCCGTAGAACCCGAGGCCAGCAACTACCCGATTCAGCTGAATCCGGCCCCCACGGCCAGCCTGCAGGATGTGATCAACAGCCTGGGGGACGACGAAACCCAGATCTGGGATGCCCGCTCCCCCGCCGAGTACCACGGCGAACGGGTGGCGGCAGCCCGGGCCGGTCACATTCCCGGCGCCCGCAATCTGGAGTGGACCCGGGCCATGGACCCGCAACGCAACTACCGGCTGCTGGAGCCCAACGCCATGCGTGCACGCCTGAAGGAGGCAGGGCTCGACATGGACAAGCCCGTCATCACCCATTGCCAGACCCATCACCGCTCCGGGTTGACCTACCTGGTGGCCAAATGGCTTGGCGCCCCCAAAGTCCAGGGCTACGCGGGATCCTGGGCGGAATGGGGCAACCGCAAAGACACCCCTGTGGAGTAAACCACGATCATGTACGACAAGCTTTTCGTGCTCAGCCAGCACCTGACACCGCAACACACCCTGTCCCGCACTGTCGGCCGGCTGGCGCAGTCCCGCTCTCCCGCCATCAAGAACACGTTTATCAACTGGTTCATCCAGCGCTTTGGCGTGGACATGTCGGAAGCCGTCATGGAGAACGGCGAGGACTATGAAACCTTCAATGATTTCTTCACCCGCGCCCTGAAACCCGGCGCCCGCCTCATCGAGGGTGACGAAAAGACGCTCAATTGCCCGGTGGATGGCTACATCAGCCAGCTGGGGGCGGTCAGCGACGAGCGCGTATTCCAGGCCAAGGGCCACTCTTTCACCCTGACCGAACTGCTCGGCGACCGCGACGATCTGGCCGACCCGCTGCGCGATGGCCAGTTTGCGACACTGTATCTCTCGCCCAGCGACTACCACCGCATCCACATGCCGATTACCGGACGTCTGCGGGAGATGGTCTACATTCCCGGCCGGCTGTTCTCGGTCAATCCGGTCACCGCCGAGAACGTGCCACGCCTGTTTGCCCGCAACGAGCGCGTTGCGGTTATTTTCGATACCGACTGGGGCCCCATGGCCATGGTGCTGGTGGGCGCAATGATCGTGGCCAGCGTGGAAACTGTCTGGTCCGGCCTAATCCAGCCTCACGGCCACCAGATCAAACACACCAGCTATGTCAGCGAGCCGCCGGTGGAGCTGGAACGGGGCACCGAAATGGGCCGTTTCCGCCTGGGCTCTACCGTGGTGATGGTGCTGCCGAAGGGCAGTTGCGAGTTTGAGGCCTCGCTGGAGTCGCAGCAGGCGATTCGGATGGGACAGGTGTTTGGGCGGATGCAGTGAGTGCGTCGGACGAAGAGCCTAGGCGCGGTCTATGGGAAAAGGCAAGACGGCGTCCAGGCTTGAGGCGCCCAGTTTGAGCATCAGGAGACGGTCCAGGCCCAGGGCGACGCCGGCGCAGTCCGGCAGCCCCGCTTCCAGGGCCTGCAGCAAATGCTGGTCGACGGGCATTTCCGGTTGGCCGCGCCGGCGGCGCTGGGCATTGTCCTGTTCGAAGCGGCGGCGCTGTTCGGCGGGATCGCTCAGTTCCCAGTAGCCGTTGCACAGCTCCACGCCGTTCACATAAAGCTCGAAACGATGGGCCTGCTCCACTCCGTCGATCATCTCGGTGCGGGCCAGCGCCGCCTGACTGGCGGGATAGCCGTGGACGAACACGGCGCCCTGCCCCGCCAATGCCGGCTCGATCCGGGTGGACATGAGCAGGTCCAGGGCACTGTCGCGATCCAGCGCCCGGGCGTCCACCCCAGTCGCCTGAACGGCCAGCGCCTCCAGGTCCGCCGTCGGACACAGAAAAGGATCCACCCCCAGCTCCGTCTCCAGCAATTCCCGATAGCGCCGCACCGTCGGGCGCGGTCCGCCCAGCAGGCCCTCGACCAGATCCGCCACCTCCTCCATCAGATCGGCGGCCCGGTAACCCGGACGGTACCATTCCAGCAGGGTGAATTCCGGGTTGTGACGTCGCCCCCGCTCGCCACGCCGGAACACCGGCGCAATCTGGTAAATCGGGCCACTGCCGGCCGCCAGCAGGCGCTTCATGGGATACTCCGGCGACGTCTGCAACCAGGCCTGGCGCCGCCCTCCGGTCGGATCCACCACCGCGACACTGTCGATGTGCTGGTCGGTTACGGTATGCCAGCCCATGGTGGGCGTCTGCACTTCCATGACCTGTCGCCGGGCAAAAAACGCCCGGATGTACGCCAGCATGCCCGCACGGGCACGCAGCGCGTCCAGGGAGCAGGCGGGTTTCCAGTCAGTGACGGGCTCGGACATGGGGAAAGAACCAGGGAGAGTGCCGGAGCACGAAGCTCCGGCCAAGGGGAAGGCTACTGCTTGACGCGACTGACGTACTCGCCGGAGCGGGTGTCCACTTTCAGGACCTCGCCCACCTCGATGAACAGCGGCACGTTGACCACCGCCCCCGTGGACAGGGTTGCCGGCTTGGAGCCACCCTGGGCGGTATCGCCCTTGAGTCCCGGATCGGTATCGACCACTTCCAGCTCGACGAAGTTGGGCGGCGAAACACTCAGCGGCGCGCCGTTGTACAGCGTAACAGTGTAGACATCCTGCTCTTTCAGCCACTTCATGGCATCGCCCACGGCCTTCTCATCCGCCGGGTACTGCTCGAAGGAGCCATCGGTGGCCATGAAGTACCAGAACTCGCCGTCGGAATAGAGGTATTCCATCTCCAGGTCGAGTACGTCGGCCGCTTCCAGACTCTCGCCAGACTTGAAAGTACGCTCCCAGACACGGTTGGTCATCAGGTTGCGCAGCTTTACGCGGTTAAAGGCCTGGCCCTTGCCCGGCTTGACGAACTCGTTGTCGAGCATGATACAGGGATCGCCGTCCAGCAGGACTTTGAGACCGGAGCGAAATTCGTTGGTAGAATATGACGCCATTTCAGTTCACCGTGATTTCACGGGATACGGCTGACCAGGGAAAGTCGTCCTCGGGCCGCGTTGCGGCGTCGGTGCGATACTCTCCCGTTCAGGCAGTGGCGCATCCCTGAAGTGGAAAAATTAAAGGCCGTAATGATACAGCGAACGCCGGCACGGATTGAAGCCCAGGAACAAAATACCACCCCGCGCTGGCAGCAGGCCCTGGCTCGGGCCATTACCGACCCCCGGGAACTGCTGGCGCGCCTGCAGCTTCCGGACGCCCTGCTGCCCGGGGCCGAAGACGGCCAACGGCTGTTCCCCATCCGGGTGCCCGAACCCTTTCTCCAGCGCATGGAAGCCCATAACCCGGACGATCCCCTGCTGCGACAGGTCTTGCCGCTGCAGGCCGAATCGCAACCGGCGGCGGGTTTTGTGATCGACCCCCTGCAGGAGCAGAGCCAGGCTCACGGCAACGGGCTGATCCGCAAATACCGCTCCCGGGCCCTGCTGGTTTTAACCGGTGCCTGCGCGGTCAATTGCCGTTATTGTTTCCGTCGCCATTTCCCCTACAACGACTATCGGCTACAGCCTTCGGATTGGGAGCCGGCGCTGGAGGTGCTGCGACAGGCCCCAGAGATCAATGAGGTCATCCTCAGCGGCGGCGACCCCCTAGCCATGAACGACCGCCTGCTCGCGAGGCTGGTG
This sequence comes from Marinobacteraceae bacterium S3BR75-40.1, assembly GCA_042862465.1. GTDB lineage: Bacteria > Pseudomonadota > Gammaproteobacteria > Pseudomonadales > Oleiphilaceae > JASTVH01. The sequence goes on from JASTVH010000007.1 coordinate 125,039, forward strand.
GCGCAGCTCGAGACCATCCCGCATATCCGGCGTCTGCGCCTTCACACGCGCCTGCCGGTAGTAATTCCACAACGGGTGGACGACAGCCTGTTCAAGTGGCTGGCGGCCTCCCGCCTGCAAAAAATCGTGGTGCTGCACATCAATCACGCCCGGGAAATCGACGCGTCGGTCCGCGAAGCCGTCCAGCGCCTGCGGGACGCCGGGGCGACCCTGCTCAACCAGAGCGTGATACTGCAGGGCGTTAATGACTCAGTCGCCGCACTGAGCGAGCTGAGTGACGCCCTCTTTGATGCCGGCGTTCTTCCTTATTACCTGCACGCCTTCGATCCGGTGGCCGGTGCCGCGCACTTTGCCGTGAGCGATGAACATGCGCGGACCCTGGTGCGTCAGCTGCACGGCGTCCTGCCCGGCTACCTGGTGCCGCGGCTGGTACGCGAAATCCCGGGAGAGGCCAGCAAATCACCGCTGGATCTGGGCATGGCCTGATCCCTTCAGGCCCCGATGGCGGATTACGCCAACGAAAGGAGCGTTTGGTTAAAAAATGTAAAAACCCTCTCAATTGCCGACCTGTTCGTCATTTGCGCCACCTTGCTATTTTCCTGCGCCTGCGCTTGTATTATAAGGATGGCTAAATCGTGACAACTCTTAGCTTTTTCCCGCATGGCCAGCTTGTGACTTCCTGTTCCTGCGAAGTCGCATTGGCGGACAAGAATAAGTAAGGCTCTGCGGTCATCGTCAAACTTTGCGCAGCGGTGTTGATTGAATGGTAGGCATCACAGACAAGCCCGATTTAACGCTCCCCGAGCAGAAGCTGGCCAGTCTCTCGTTTTGCGAGGCTACGCCCAAGGCCTTCAAGGACTGGGTGCGCAGTTTACCCATGGCCAACATTGGGGAAACATCGCGACGCCTGTACCACGCGGTGATCGAGCTGAATCAGCTGATCCTCGCTCCGCAGCAACGCATGGCCCTGCTGGAGCTGGTACGCCAGCCGGTGTATTTCGTCTGTGGTGAGCTATCCCGTCACTATCTCGGCCAGTCCATCGCCCTGCCGGAAAAACAGCGCAAGATAGCCAACCTGGCCCAGGCCATGCAGTTGCACCTCGCCGGGGGCTACAAGATCTGCCTGATGGAAATGCTGGAGCACGGGCCGGTGGATAAAGCCAAAAAACCCATCGCCCAGGCCTGTCATCGCATCATTACGGATCTCTCCGCCACAGTGCTGCGCTCCTGCCAGCTCTATTGCCCCAGCCCGGCCAACAGCTGGTATGAATCCCATCAGGTGTACCGCTTCGTCTACAATGCCAAGCTGGCGGACTACCGCATCCACGACGAAACCAACCGGTTCCGCCAGGAAACCAGCATCGCCGACACCTACAAGCGGCTGGCCCTGCTGGGCTGCTCGCGCCCCAACCAGCTGCGTCAGACCGAACTGACACAGATTTTTGAGCTCTACGAGAACTGGACGGAATACGCCGACGTCAGTCCCGAACACGTTACCGATGCCCTGTTTGTAATCAACACCGAACGCGACGGCGCGCCGATCTATCGTAGCCTCGTCAGCGAAGCGGTTTCCGGCGCCTATTACGGTTTCGACACATCGGAACTGGCCGAGCGTCTGACCGAAACCATCGCGTTGATGCGGCAGAAACCCCTGGACGAAGAGACTCCGCTGAAGGTCCCCGGGCAGACCAGCGAAGCCCTGCTGATGCATCTCAGCCAGGCCCTGGGCATCCTGACCAAACGCTCGTTCAAGCGCATTGCCAGCTCCGGAAGCCTGCAGGTCTGTGTCGGCATGAGCGCTCTTCACTATTACTGCGCCGGCGAAACCGACTTCAATCACTTCCTGATGGAACACGCCACGGCGGACGACGATGAGAACGTTTTCCTCTCCAAGGCACGGCGCAAGGAAGATGCCTGGGCCGGAGCACTGGATGCCGGCCCGAATGAATCCATGGTCTCTGCGGATACCCCGATCAATTTCCGCGGTGCCAGCGGTAACGTGGAAAACGGTCAGGAACGCAAACCGTCGTACCAGTGCCACAGAATTTCCCTGGTCAACACCAGCCCCGGCGGTTACTGCCTGAGCTGGGACGATGCGGTGCCCCCTTCACTGCAGGCTGGCGAAATCCTCGGGGTCCGGGAACAATCCGACCACCCCTGGAGCATTGCCGTCATCCGCTGGATCCGCCAGGTACGCCAGCAGGGGACCCAGGTGGGGGTGGAACTCCTGGCGCCGAACGCGGGGCCAACCGGCGTCCGGCTGATCCAGAAAGTCGGCAAGAGCAGCGAATTCCTGCGCGGCCTGCTGCTGCCGGAACTCAACAGCATCGGGCAGCCCGCCACCCTGATCACGCCACGCCTGCCCTTCCAGACGGGCAATCGTATCGTGCTGTTCCATAATGGCCGGGAGGAGCAGTGCCAGCTCAGCCGCCGCATATCGGCCACCGGCAGTATCAGCCAGTTTGAACTCAAGTACTTTGGCCGCTCTACCTCAGATTCGGAGGGAGCCGACGGCAAGTCCAAAGGCGCCAGTCAGGACGAATTCGACTCACTTTGGCCCTCTTTGTAGGCTGACCGCGCGCCTTCGTCCAGCAACAACCGGGGCGTTCCTGTGTCCGGAAAATCGCCACGCGTGTTGAGGGGTTGGATGAGGGCATCTAGAATGGTGAGGCCGAGGCGCCTCCGAGTAACGCCCTGCCCCCGCGCCCTGAAGGGGTCTTACTCCGAAGCGCTTCCTTTTCTTCGACCGAATTGAGACAACCTCATTACATGTCCAAAAAGAAAGAGACCATACACCTGCTGATTCTCGACCCTTCCCAGAACGACGCGGAGAAGGTTGTAAGCCTGTTGCGCAACGCCGGCTGGGCCACCCGGGCCCATCGCCTGACCTCGGAAGAGGATCTGCTGGAGGCTCTGGGATCGGGCAACTGGGACCTGCTGTTGCTGCGGGAAGGCCAGGAGCAGGACCTGCCCCCCGAAACCGTGCTGTCTCACGTCAAGCGCCAGGACAAGGACATCCCCAGCATCCTGCTGACTGGCGAATACAGTCACGAGCGCACGGTCGAAATCATGAAACTCGGTGCTCAGGACAGCGTACCGTTCGAGTACCGTGATGAGCTGCTGCTGGTCATCCAGCGGGAACTGCGCAATCTGGAGGAACGCCGCCGCCGGCGGATACTCGACTCCCACCTGCGCGAAGCCGAGCAACGCTGCCAGCTGCTGCTGGAAAGCTCCAAGGATGCCATTGCCTATGTCAACGATGGCATGCACGTCTACGCCAACCAGTCCTACCTGGAATTTCTCGGCTACGACGATATCGACGAAATGATCTGCATACCGGTCCTGGACACCCTCGCCCCGGAGAGCCAGGACGACTACAAGAGCTTCATGAAGAAGTTCCTGGAGACCCGCGAAGGCCAGCCGCAATTGCACTGCGTGGCTCGCCGCAGCGACGACACTGAAATCAAGGTGATCATGGAAGCCTCCGCCGCCACCTACGACGGCGAGCCCTGCACCCAGCTGGTGGTGCGTCCCGAGCATGACAACGCCGAGCTGGAAGAACGCCTCAAACAGATGTCCAGCCAGGACTTGCTGACCGGCCTCTACAACCGCCAGCACCTGATGGACCGCCTGACCAACGACATCGCCCGGGTCCAGGACGACGGCCAGCCCGGCGCCATGGCTTACATCGCCATCGACAATTTCGTGCAGACCAAGAGCCAGGTGGGGATTGCCGGCGCCGACCTGATCATCGGTGATATTGCCAATGTATTGCGCGAGCAGGCCAATGAGGACATGGTGCTGGCCCGCCTGAGTGACGAGGCCTTCGGCATCCTCGCCCTGCCCTGCGAAGAATCGGTGATGGTGGAAGTGTGCGAGCGCGTCCGCAAGGCGATCGAGGACCACCTTTTCGAGATTTCCGGGCGTACCGTCCAATTGACCGTCAGCATCGGTATCGCGCCAATCACCGACAACGCCCCCAAGGCCCAGGATCTGCTGGGCCGGGCTCATACGGCCTCGGCGGACGTCAAGAAACAGGAAGGTCACGAAAACGGCAACGGGGTTCACGTCTACAACCCCGAGGTCTACGAGACCCTGGACGAAGACAACACGATTTCGGCCATCCAGAAAGCATTGGACCAGGACCGTTTCCGTCTGCTGTTCCAGCCCATCATCAACCTGCGCGGCGAGGGCGAGGAGCATTACGAAGCCTTCCTGCGCATGCTCGACAAGGACGGCAACGAAGTCTCCCCCTACGACTTCCTGCCGCCCACTGGCCCCTCGGAAATGGCCAGCAAGATCGACCGCTGGGTGGTCCTGCAGACCATCAAGCACCTGTCCAACCACCGTTCACGGGGCCACGACACCCGTCTGTTCCTGAACCTGACGGCGGAAACCATTCAGGACAAGACCTTCGTCTCCTGGCTCAGCGTGGCCCTGAAGGCGGCGCGCCTGCCCGGTGACTCCCTGATTTTCCAGATCGCCGAGAGCGACGCCACCACCTACCTGAAACAGGTCAAGGAGTTCGCCAAGGCGCTGCAACAGCTTCACTGCAAGCTCTCCATCAGCCGCTTTGGCAGCGCCCTGAATCCGTTCAACACGCTCAAGCACATCGACGTCGACTACGTGAAGATCGACGGCTCCTACACCGAGGAGATCCAGAAGAGCGACGAGGCGAAGGAGACCGTCAAGGAGATGATCAAGTCCCTCCAGGGCGCCGGCAAGCTGACCATCGTGCCGCTGGTGGAAAACGCGGCGGTGCTGTCAACACTGTGGCAGGCGGGCGTGAACTACATCCAGGGTTACTACCTGCAGGCGCCGGTGCCGGAGATGAATTACGACTTTGGGGAAGGTGAGTAAAACACTGGAAGCCGTAGCAGCAAGCCGCGGTTTGAGCCCCTGGCCCTCTCCCACGTTGGGGAGAGTGGATGTCAGTGGTAGGTTGGGCTGACGGAGAAAGCCCAACATCATGGCTCCGGCGCTGCATGTTGGGCTTCGCCGGCTCAGCCCAATCTACGGCATTACCAGTGACGGCCCCAAACTCCGTGCAAGCCGTTTTTTGCGGCGTTTCGCCCCCTCAATCCAGCTCCAGCAAACTGTCGCTATCCCGAAACCCAATCAGGTAGAGAATCGCGTCCAGCCCGAGTGTCGAAATGGCATGGCGGGCCGATTCCTTCACCAGAGGCTTGGCCCGGAAGGCCACACCGAGACCCGCCTGACTGAGCATGGGCAGGTCGTTGGCGCCATCTCCCACCGCAATCACCTGCTCCCGGCTGACCTTCTCCTTTTCCGCGATCTCCAGCAGCAGTTCCGCCTTGCGCTGACCGTCCACGATGGTCCCGGTGACACGGCCGGTCACCTTGCCGTTTTCAATTTCCAGTTCGTTGGCGTGGACATAGTCAATGCCCAGCTTCTGCTGCAGATAGCGGGCAAAATAGGTGAAACCGCCGGACAGGATCGCCGTGCGGTAACCCAGTGCCCGGAGCGTGCGAATCAGTCGCTCGGCGCCCTCGGTCAGGCGCAGGCGCGCGGCAATCCCCTCCAGTACCGACTCGTCCAGGCCCTGAAGCTGGGCCACCCGCTGACGGAAACTCTCGGAGAAGTCCATCTCGCCGCGCATCGCCCGCTCGGTAATCGCGGCGACCGCCTCGCCCACACCGGCTTCATGGGCCAGTTCGTCGATCACTTCGGCATCGATCAGGGTGGAATCCATGTCAAACACCACCAGGCGGCGGTTGCGGCGGAAGATGGAATCTTCCTGGAACGCAATGTCCACATTCAGATCCGAGGCGATCTGCAGAAAATCGGCGCGCAGGTCGTCAAGACTGGCGGGAGTCCCCCGCACGGAGAATTCGACGCAGGCGATCCGGTTTTCGTTGCGCTCCAGCGAGGGGCGCCCCGAAAGCCGGGCGATGTTGTCGATATTAAGGCCGTGCTGCGCGGTTATGCCCGATACCCGGGCAATCTGCTCGGCACTGATGTCCCGGGACAGCAGCGTTACGATATAGCGTGCCCGGCCCTTGCCTTCCACCCAATCCTGATAGCCCTCGCGGGAGATCGGCTCAAAGCGGACCTGAAGGTCCAGGGCATGGATGCGGAAGAGAAGATCTTTCAGCACCGGTGGTGAGTTTTTCTCGTCCGGGATCTCCGCCAGGATCCCCCAGGTCAGGTGATCGTGGATCACCGCCTGGCCGATATCCAGAATGCGCACCTCGTAGCGCGCCATGATACCGGTGATTTCGGAAGTCAGCCCCGGCTTGTCACGCCCCGAGACATTGATCAGGACCAGCTCACTCACTGTCGTCGCGCCCCTCTGCTGTGTTGTTGGCTTCCTCAGGCTCGACCTCGGTCGGAATCACCTCGATGCGGTCCACTTTCTGCAGACCGCGCGGCAGCTTGTGGCCACGGCGGCCCCGCTCGCCCAGATAGTGGTCCAGATCGGAGAATCCCAGCTTCAGGTGGCGCTTGCCGGCATGAATGACCAGTTTGTCCTCAGGCGCGAAAACCGCCAGGGCTGCCACAAATTCCTCACCGCTCTGCACCCGGGCCGAGGGGATGCCGATCATCTTGTTGCCCTTGCCCTTGGCCATTTCCGGCAGATCCTCCAGCGGGAAGACCAGCATGCGCCCTTCATTGGAGACGGCAACCAGGTGCAGCTTTTCCCGTTCCGGTACCGTCACCGGCTGCATCACCTTGCCACCCTTGGGAATGCTCAGTGTGGCTTTGCCATTGCGGTTCTTGCTGATGAGGTCCTTGAGCCGGGCCACGAAGCCGTAGCCGGCGTCGGTCGCCAGCAGGATCCGCTGCTCCGGTTCACCGGTAACCAGACCACAGAAGGTGGCCCCGGAGGGCGGGTTGATGCGCCCGGTCAGAGGCTCACCCTGGCTGCGGGCCGATGGCAGCGTATGGGTCGCGATGGAGTAGCTGCGCCCGGTGGAGTCGAGGAAGACCACCTGCTGACTGTTGCGCCCGCGTACCGAGAGGAAATAGCGGTCCCCGGACTTGTAGTTGAGGCCGGCCGGGTCGATATCGTGGCTCTTGGCCGCCCGTACCCAGCCCTTTTCCGACAGCACCACGGTCACCGGATCGTTGGAGACCAGATCCGCCTCGCTGAAAGCACGGGCTTCCTGACGCTCGCGGATCGGGGAACGGCGGTCGTCTCCGAATTCCTCTGCGTCCCGCTGGATTTCTTCCTTGATCAGGTCACGCAATAACGACTCGGAACCCAGGGTGCGCTGCAGGCTGTCGCGCTCGGCGGCCAGTTCATCCTGCTCGCCACGGATTTTCATTTCCTCCAGCTTGGCCAGATGACGCAGCTTGAGTTCCAGGATGGCCTCGGCCTGATCCGCACTCAGCCCGAAGCGTTCCATCAGAACCGGCTTGGGCTTGTCTTCCGTGCGGATGATCTCGATCACCTCATCGATATTGAGGTAGGCGATCAACAGGCCCTCAAGGATGTGCAGGCGCGCCAGAACCTTGTCCAGACGGTACTGCAGGCGGCGGCGCACGGTCTCGGTGCGGTAGGTCAGCCATTCCTTGAGCATCGTGCGCAGATCACGCACGCCGGGGCGGCCATCAATGCCGATGACGTTGAGGTTGACCCGGTAGGTTTTTTCCAGATCGGTGGTGGCGAACAGGTGCCCCATCAGGCCGTCCAGATCCACCCGGTTGGAGCGGGCGGCGATAACCAGGCGGGTGGGATTCTCATGGTCCGACTCATCACGCAGATCCGCCACCATGGGCAGCTTCTTGGCCTGCATCTGCTGGGCGATCTGTTCCAGAATCTTGTTACCGGACACCTGATGCGGCAGGTCGGTGATCACGATCTCGCCGCTCTCTTTCTGCCAGCGCGCCCGCATGCGCAGCGAACCGCGACCGGTGGTGTAGATCTGGCGGATATCGGCACGGGAAGAAATGATCTCCGCACCGGTGGGGAAGTCCGGGCCCTGAATGTGTTCACAGAGGGCGTCGAGATCCGCTTCCGGCTCGTCCAGCAGGCGTACGGCGGCTGACGCAACCTCTCGCACGTTATGGGGCGGAATGTCCGTGGCCATGCCGACAGCGATACCGGTGGTGCCGTTGAGCAGCACATGGGGCAGACGTGCCGGCAGCGTGGAGGGCTCGTCCATGGTGCCGTCGAAGTTGGGGACCCAGTCCACCGTGCCCTGCCCCAGTTCCGACAGCAGCACTTCGGCAAACGGCGCCAGACGCGATTCGGTGTAACGCATGGCGGCGAAGGATTTGGGGTCGTCCGGACTCCCCCAGTTCCCCTGCCCGTCGATCAGCGGATAGCGATAGGAGAACGGCTGGGCCATGAGCACCATGGCTTCATAACAGGCGCTGTCACCGTGGGGATGGAACTTACCCAGTACGTCGCCGACGGTGCGGGCGGATTTCTTGTATTTGGCCGTGGCCTTCAGACCCAGCTCCGACATGGCATAGACAATACGGCGCTGGACCGGTTTGAGACCGTCTCCGACATGCGGCAAGGCGCGGTCGAGGATGACGTACATGGAGTAGTCTAGGTACGCTTTCTCGGTATAATCGCGCAGCGAGACGCGCTCGAAGCCTTCGTCCGTAACCTGGAACTCTGGCATGGCAGCCCCTTCGTGATGTGTTTGAGACACGGACCCGACGCCCGCCAGAGGGGCCCATGAGACCTGCGGTGCGGGACCGTATACGATCAAAGGGGCTTATTATAGGAAGCCCCCGGTGTGAGACCAAATGCCGGAGCGACTTTTTTGCGTTCCGGCCATTCACGCGCTACAAAGGCGCGCCTGCTGGCGAGAACCAACAAGGACAGACGCCTTTCCGATACGGGCCTTCCAGGCTGGCCCGGGGCGCCGTATGCGCCCTGGTTACTGTCCGGTTTTCCCGGTGCCCCGTGCGTAAAGCGGGCACTTCCAATTGCGGATTTTACGAATACTGCCGTTTTCGGACTTTATCTATGCTGCTGTCGAAATGGTAATGCGCTCTTCATCCAATCGCTGTAAGGAGCAGGATCATCAGCATGAGTAATCAACGCCACCCCGGCCTTCGTGCTGCTGCCAGAGCCCTTTTCCATGGTGTTCTAGTCTTTGGCATGATGATGCTGGTGGACTTTTCCATCAGTGGCACCCTGGAGGCTTACCAGTGGTACCTTTGGGCCGCACTGATCGTAACCCTGTTCCTCATTCCCCGCTACCGGCACCAGGACATACAGCAATCCCCGCCTCTCGACCAGCAACACCAACCGTAGTTTTCCCCTTTTCCAGCGAGACTCAGCGCGCCAGATTGCGTAGCCGGAAGCGAATGCGCAGGACCCCGGGCTGCGTATCCACTTTATCGAGGATAGCCCGGGCCATGTTGTGCTGGGCCTGGTCCGGCCGGAAATGCCAGATGGGGTGGCGGCTGAGCCACAACCGCAGGCCCTGGGTCAGGGCAATCCGCAAAGGCTGCAGAGGAAAGCCCAGCTGTGCCACCTCCAGCGTGTCGATCTTGAGCTTTTCGATATAGAAACCGCCGGATTGCCGTTCGTAATTCAGGCGGCCCCGCAAGTGGGTCGAACCGGGAACGGCAAGCCGCTCGCCCAGCCCCACCCGTAATTTCAGGGAGAGCGTGGCGCGATTGCCGGGAAGCAGATGCAGCCGGGGATGGCTGAAGGTGACTCGCCAGAGGCCGAAGGAACCGGTCCAGGGCAGCTTCTGCTCCAGATGCCCTTCCAGCTCCTTTTCGGTCAGGGTGATGGTATAGGAAAGCCGACGGCTGACTCGCCGGAGCGTATCATTCAGGAAACTCGACACATCCTGAAGCACATCGTTGTTCATCGTGGCACTCCGTCGTTCGCATCCCCACGCGACTGCAGTGGATCGCTCGCAAACAGGGCCAGATAGTCGGCCTCACGACGAAATCCCGTCCAGGCGACAACGATCAGGGCAATCACCAACAGCAGGCAGGTCAACACAACCAGAGGAAGAATCAGGGCCATGGCCCACAGCAGGTCGTCAGGCAGGGCGTTCGTTTCCAGGGCCTTAGCCACCCATAAAGGATCCACCAGCCAGGGCGCGCGAAACCACAGCCAACCACCGAATCCGAAAACCAGCAGAATCAGAGCCACCGCAATGCGCGGCCACAGATTCAGCATCCGGGCACGGCGCCTGAGTTCAGGGGGTACTGCCTCGGGCTCCAGTGCCCTCATACCCGGCCAGGCGTCACTGCGGCAACGGCCTCCATCTGCGACAGGGTCTGTTTTGGGGCATCAGCCGAGACCGCATGGGAGCTCCAGGAAGAGCGGATCAGGGCATTCAGGCCGACAAGAACAAGTAGAGTGCTCAGCAGGATCAGCACGAGCGATTTCAACGATCGCTTACGCGACGATGTTTCCATGAACAATGCAACCATGACGATATACAATCGCCATTTTTATCAACAGCACCCGGGCCTGTCCAGTCTCTCATCCGGTCAATTGCGACAGCCTCCGCATTCCACGCGGTACGCGCGATGCGGAGGCTGTGCTGGGGCTACTACTGGCGCACGCCCTCCATGGACAGGATAATGTCCACCGTTTTGGCTGTGGGCCCCAGGTCCTTGGTAATACCGAAGTCCGCCAGTTTCAGGGTTGTCATGCCCTTGAACCCCATGCGGTAGCCGCCCCAGGGATCGGCGCCATGGCCGACCTGTTCCATGTCCAACACCACTTCACGGGTCACCCCCCGCAGGGTGAAGTCGCCGGTCACCCTGGCCTTGCCATCGCCCGTCATGTCGATTGACGTGCTCTTGAAGGTGGCCGTGGGGTATTCATCCACATAGAGGAAATCATCGCTGCGCAGATGCTTGTCACGCTCGGCGTGGTTGCTCTCGACACTCGCGGTCTGGATCGTGACCTCCACCGAAGACTGTTCCGGCGAATCCGCGTCGTAGGTGAACTGGCCATCAAAGTCCGTAAACTCACCATAGAGCTGGGAGAACCCCAGATGACTGATCCGGAATATGATGAACTGATGCTGCCCCTTGGTATCGAAGGCGTAGGTACCACTGGGGTTCTCGGCCAGCGCCAGGCTGGACACAAGCAGCAGCATGGCGGCAACTGGATAGAGCGCACGTCGCAACATAAATAGTCTCCTTATTTCGGTTTTCCTGTGCTGGCAGCGTCGCTTACTTCGACGATCGCCCCAACATCCGCATCAATGTACGGTCTTTATCGATAAAGTGATGTTTGAGCGCCGCCAGGGCATGGCCCCCGGCCAGGACAATCAGACTCCAGGCCACCCACTCATGCACCTCCCCGGCACTGTCTTCCATACCGTCGACCGGGCCGGTTGCCGCGGGCACTTCAAACCAGTTGAAAACAGCGATACCGCGCCCCTCTGCCGTCGACAACAGATAGCCACTGGCAAACATGGCAAGCAACAGCAGATAGAGCACAGCGTGTGCGATAGGGGCCGCGACACGCTCGAAGGCGGAGTGCTCCACCATCGGTTCCGGCGGCCGGGAACAGGCGCGCACCACCAGGCGCAGGAGCACCAGCATTGCCAGCAGCAGCCCGATACTGCGATGCCAGTGAGGCAGCGCGTTGTACCAGGGGTGGTAGTAATCCAGTTCCACCATATAAAGCCCCGCAGCGAACAGAGCGACAACGGCGACTGCGGTCACCCAGTGCAGCGCTATCGGAATCACCCCGTAACGATCAGGCCCGTTGAGCCAATGCATCATGATCTGTCCCTATTCAAACGCATCGAGAGTAGCCCTTGAAGCTTTCCAGCGATAATTGAATGATTTTCGGCTCATCATTGGCTTTTTTTATGGCATTGCCAAGCCACTCTGGCCCTGCCCGATCTGTTTTCATGAATTTTTTTGGTGTGAACGTCATCGTTGTCTAGTCTTAAGAGACCGGGATGCCCAAGCTTGCGGGAAGTACGGATTGGCGACAAATTTGGCTCAAGGTAGATTAGGAACCCAACTGGTAGTTGACCTATTCAACCCTGGAGTTATCGATGGAAACGGACATCGACGAAACAGTCGCCATCCCAAGCAACAACTGAACTCGAAGCATTTTGCGGATTGCAGCAGCGGGACGGTTTTTACCGGATTTGGCAAAAAATCCGTAGCGTCCTACTAAAAGCTTTGGCATCCTCGGAAGCACTTTTGCAAGGGGAAAGGGACTAGTGTCCCGTTTTCCCGACAGGAGGACAGCGCGTCGCATTACAGGGCCGGCTGGCCCAGCGTCGTAATGACCTCCGTTGCGAGAGGTTCTCATGAGGCAGGTTCTGTTATCAGCATGATGTCGATAATGCCAAATTCCGGAGCGCCGATTTCCCCGGACTCGGAACTGGACGCACTCAGCCGTCATATCCGTGAAGAATCGGATGGTCGTGGCTGGGTCGCCCAATACCAGGGCTTAACGCTGCGTACGGCACTGCAGCCCATATTCAGCATTTCCCACAAGCGCACCATTGGCTATGAGGCGCTGATCCGGGCGTTCGATCCGGACCAGGCGGCGGTACTCCCCGGGCAGCTGTTCCAACTGCCTCTCAACGAACCCGAGAATGTCCTGCTCGACCGGCTCTGCCGGTACCTTCACGTCCGCAATTTTTCCGGTCTCTCGGACGAGGTCAACTGGCTGTTTCTTAATGTTTCGCCTCAGGCCGTGGCCGGCGGCAAGCGCTATGATTCCTTCTTTGGCCAGCTACTGCGTAACACCGGTTTTCCGCCGCATCGGATCGTGGTGGAAATTGTCGAGCAACCCACCGACAACGCCGAACAGCTGCGCAACACCGTTGATTACTACCGCTCATTGGGCTGCCTGACCGCCATCGACGATTTCGGTGCCGGCCATTCGAACTTCGAAAGGATCTGGAACCTGCGCCCGGATATCGTCAAGCTTGACCGCCAGATGCTGCTGCGGGCCACCGACGATACCCGCACCCGTCAGATCATCAAAGGCATTGTCACCCTGCTCCACCAATCCGGCTGCCTGGTGCTGCTGGAGGGCGTCGAGACCCGCGAACAGGCCCTGATCGCCGTGGATGCCGGCGTCGACTTTGTACAGGGTTTCTTCTTCCAGGTGCCCAGTCTGGCGCTGGATGAAGTGGTCAACGCCGCCGCCGACTTCGAAAGCCTGCTGACCGACTACAAGCACAAGTCACGGCAGAAATTCGACCCGACGCAGAGTATCGCCGGCTTTTTCCAGCCTTACTTCGATCAGGCCGTGCAACGCCTCCGGGATGGCATGGATCCGACCCGGGCCTGCACCTCACTGCTTGATCACCATACCGTCTCACGCTGCTACCTGATCAGCGAGGAAGGCATTCAGCAGGGCGATACCCTGGTCTCTCCCGCCCTGAACGATCGCCTCGATCCGCGCTTCCGTCCACTGGAAAACACCAGCGCCGCCGACTGGTATCGCCAGCATTACCTCCACCGGGCGCTGAGCCACCATGGCCAGTTGCAGATCACGCGGCCCTATCTCTCCGTGACCGGCGCCCACATGTGTGTCACCCTGTCGCGCTCATTCGAAACGCGGGATGGCATCTACGTGTTGTGCTGCGACATCTTCGCTAACTGACCTTCATCCACTGAACCACAACCCATGCGTCTATTCCTCGCCCCCATGGAAGGCCTGGTCGATCCGCCCATGCGTGAACTGATCACGGGCGTCGGTGGCGTCGACCACTGTGTCACCGAATTCCTGCGAATCACCAACAGCCGCTTCCCGACCAAGGTGTACCGCCGCCTGGTGCCGGAAATGGCCAATGACTGGCGCACCGCTGCCGGTATTCCGGTCACCCTGCAAATCCTCGGCAGCGATGCCGAACGCATGGCGGACAACGCCGCCCGGGCCGCCGAACTGGGCGCGCCGGCCGTGGATATCAACTTCGGCTGCCCGGCCAAGATCGTGAACCGCCACCGCGGCGGCGCGGCACTGCTGGAAGAGCCCGAACTGCTCTACCAGATCGTCAGCAGAATTCGTCGGGCACTGCCGGAAGCCACCCCGCTAAGCGCCAAGATGCGTCTGGGGCTGAACGACAAAACCCGTTCCGTGGAATGCGCCCAGGCATTGAGTCAGGCCGGCGCGGCGGAAATCACCGTACATGCCCGCACCAAGACCGAGGGCTACCGACCACCGGCCTACTGGGAATACCTGCCGGCGATTCGTGAGGCGGTACCGGTGCCGATCATTGCCAATGGGGAGGTCTGGACCGTGGAGGACTTCCACCGCTGCCGGCAGGTCAGCGGCTGCGAGGATGTGATGATCGGCCGTGGACTCATCGCCAAACCGGATCTCGCCCTCCAGATCCGCGACAGTCTCGCCGGTCGCCCAGTCAAACCCTGGACCTGGTCGCAGGTCAGCCCCCTGGTGTCGGAACTGTTCGAAAGCACCCTGGAGCAGGCCGGCCCCAGGCACGCCCCCGGCCGCCTGAAACAGTGGCTGACATTCCTGCGGCTAACCTATCCCGAAGCGCAACAGCTGTTTGTCCTGATCAAGAAAGAAAAGTCCGTGGCCTCCCTGCGCGCCCACCTGACTCCCGATCCTGCGACATCGCACCTGAAAGCAGCCGGCTAGCCGGGGACAGGCGGTGCTGACTTTCGCTGCAAACATGGTACATTAGGCGCGGTTCCCACCCACTGAATGGAGGCAGTTTGGCGACTATCCCCCCACAGTATCAGTACCGCCGTTTCCTGCATCCGCGTTACTGGCCGACCTGGATTCTGGTGGGCACGTTGCGGCTGATTGCCTTTCTTCCCCACAACGGCAAACAGCGCCTGGGCACCTGGCTGGGCCTGCTAACCTACAAGCTGGCCGGCAAACGCCGTCATATCGCCGAAACCAATATCCGCGCCTGCTTCCCGGAGAAGACCCCCGAGGAACAGCGGGAACTGGTCAAGGACACCTTTATCGCAACCTCCAAGGGCTACGTGGAGTCCACCATCGCCTGGTGGGGCAACATCCAGCCTTACGTGGATCACCTGCAGGTGTATGGGCTGGAACATCTACGGGAGGCAGAGCGGCGCGGCAAGGGCGTCTTGCTGCTCGGCGGGCACTTCAGCATTCTCGATTTTGCCGGCCCTCTGGCCAACAGCGTCTTCAATTTCAATTACATGTTCCGGCCCAACAACAACCGGCTGTTTAACGCCATGATCGAGCGTGGACGGCTTAATTTCAGTGGCCACGCCTTCACTAAAAAGCAGCTGCACGACATGATTGCCTTTATGCAGGAAGGGCACGTGGTCTGGTACGGCTGTGACCAGGACTTCGGGCGCCGTAACAGCGTTTTCGCCCCCTTCTTCGGCATCCAGACGGCCACACTCACCACTCCCACCTGGATTGCCCGCAAATCAAACGCGACCGTGCTGCAGATCAGCCAGCTGCGCCACGAGGGCAAGACCTACAGCATTCACTTCTCCCCCATCTACGAGAGCTTCGCCGAGCTGGACGATGCGGCGGCCGCAGCCTTGATGAACCAGGAATTGGAACGGGTAATCAGGCTGGCGCCGGAGCAATATCTGTGGGTGCACCGGCGCTTCAAGACGCGGCCCGAAGGAGAGCCGAAGTTTTATTGACGTGGCAACACAAAGAGACGCTCTGCTACAGAGTGTTCAATACGGCTTCCTGAGCTTCTGCTCTTCCCTTCTGATGCTGCAGCGTTTCATCGCGATTGTCCGGTCGTGACCAACCGGACAGGTTGTCCAGCACCAGCTTCTCCAGCGCCTCGATGTGGGGCTCGGTGGCATTCAGGCAAGGGATGTAGCTGAACGTCTCGCCGCCGGCTTCCATGAAGTAGCCGCGATTTTCCTCGGCGATTTCCTCCAGGGTTTCCAGGCAATCCGCCGCGAAGCCCGGGCAGAAAGCATCCACCGACTTCACTCCCTCGCCAGGCAGGCTCTTGAGCGTCGCATCGGTATAGGGCTTGAGCCACTCCGCCTTGCCAAAGCGTGACTGGAACGTCGTCAGGTACTCGCCTTCCTTCAACTTCAGCCGCTCCGCCAGCAAGCGCGAGGTCTTGTGGCACTCGCAGTGGTAGGGATCGCCCTGCAGCAGAAACCGCTTGGGCAATCCATGGTAGGACAGCAGCAGTTTCTCGGCCCGCCCATGGGTCTGCCAGTGGGCTTCGATATGCTGAGCCATGGCTTCGATATAGGGCGGATAGTCATGGTAATGGCTGATGAAACGCAGGTCCGGTATCCAGCGACGCTTGGTGAAATCCGCGGCGATGGCATCGAAGGTGGACCCGCCGGTGGAGCCGGAATATTGCGGATAAAGCGGCAACACCAGCAACTGACGAACCCCTTGCTGCTGCAGGTTTTCCAGCGCATCGGCAATCGCCGGCTGGCCGTAGCGCATGGCCACTTCCACCACCAGGTCCTCCCCGTAGTGGGCCTTGAGGCGCTCACCCAGGGCGTCCCGCTGGGCCTGGGAATGAACCAGCAGTGGCGAGCCGGCCTCGGTCCAGACCTGTTTGTAGGCCGCGGCGGAGCGTTTGGGACGCAATCGCAGGATGATGCCGTGCAGAATCAGCCGCCATACCAGTCTCGGGATTTCCACCACCCGCGGGTCGGCAAGGAACTGGGCGAGGTAACGCCGCAGCGCCGGCGCTGTTGGGGCCTCGGGGGTGCCGAGGTTGGTCAGAAGGACACCGATTCGGGCCGGTTGTCCGTGTTGGAACTGGGTCTGTCCCTTGTAAGCCATGAAAACTACGCACCTGTCGAAAGGAAGAGGGGCTCACCACAAAGCTGGCCATTTTCGATGCCCGGCCGGGCATCTTCAAGCGATTTCATCAGGTACGACCAGGGCTGCCTTCAGGTTCACCGAAAATTCCGGGCGCCGGTCCGGCCTTCGATTCACTCCTCCGCGGGACCGGTGTCTTCCTCGGGCAGAAAGGCACTGCGGTGGAAGGCCGCAGCGGCTTCCACCTCGCGCACCCCGGTGACCCCCGGCTCTTCCGGCTCTTCACCGGACAGGACCTTAAGCACGGCATGGGTCCCGTACGCCAGTGACTCCAGGTGGTATCCCCCTTCCAACACCAACGCCAGCCGTCCACGACAGTGACGATCGGCAATCTGCTGGACGATCCGGGTCATAGCGCCCAGCCCCTCGTAAGTCACGTTGAGTGCCAGATCCAACCGATGCACGTCGAAGCCCGCGGACACCAGAACCAGATCGGGCCGAAAATAGTCCGCCGCCGGCACGAGAATGTCGCGCAGGGCCTTGATATAGGCCGTATCCCCGGTGCCACCGGGCACCGGCACGTTGACAGTGCCCCCCTCCCCCAAACCGGCCCCCACTTCCTCCAGCTGACCAGTACCGGGATAGAAAGGCGCGGCGCGGTGAATGTCGAAAAACAGCACATCCGGATCGGCCCAGAAAATATCCTGGGTGCCATTACCATGATGGGCGTCCCAGTCCACGATCAACACGCGCTGGCAGCCCAGCTCAGCCTGGGCGTGAGCCGCGGCGACCGCCACGTTGTTGAAGAGACAGAAGCCACGGGCCCGGACCGGTTCGGCATGATGCCCGGGGGGACGTACCAGGGCGAAGGCGCTCTCAGTGCTCCCCTTCACGACGGCCTCAACCGCCGCAATGGCCGTCCCCGCCGCCACTTCGGCCGCTTCGACACTGCCTGGGGAAACGGCTGTCGTATCCACATCAAGCCAGGCGTTCTGGCCCCGCAGCTTGTAGATGGCATTGAGATAGGATCGGGTATGCACCCGGCCGAGCTGCTCAGGCGTCGCGACATCGCCCGGCGCAAAGCGCACACCGGGAATCGGCTCCTGCTCCAGCAGGCTGAGAATGGCGGAAATGCGACCGGGGTGTTCGGGGTACTGCCACTTCACACCCAGCCCATTGAGGATTTCCCGTACCCGTTTGTCCAGGCGTGAGGGCAGAAAAGGCGAGTCCACATCCGGGCGGTGCGCCAGTATGCGCTCGTCGTAGAAAACCGTTACGCTGCGTTGGTCACTCACATGGCCCTCCTGTTCCATGCTGCCGCCACTCCGATACCGGCAGGCACCCGGCCCGAAGACGGCGACTCGACCCTCCAAGCATAGTTGCTTGCAGAGGCGACCGTACAGTCAAACGGCGTGTTTGGGGCTCACCCGGTGACGCCGGACCATCCCCAACCCAAAGCGATCAGGTGACCACCTCTGCCAGATTACCGTAGGTCTCCAGCCAGTGGCGCCGATCGGCCGCCCGCTTCTTGCCCAGCAGCATGTCCATGCGATCGTCGGTACCGTCCTCGGCTTCCAGCCCCAGCTGCACCAGACGACGGGTATCCGGCGCCATGGTGGTCTCCCGCAGCTGCAGCGGATTCATCTCGCCGAGGCCCTTGAAGCGGGTGACCGAAATCTTGCCTTTTTTCTTTTCGGCCGCGATGCGGTCAAGAATGCCCTGCTTCTCGTGGTCGTCCAGGGCGTAGAAGGTTTCCTTGCCCACATCCACCCGGTATAGCGGCGGCATGGCGACGAATACATGTCCGGCTTCCACTATCGGCCGAAAATGCTTCACGAACAGGGCACAGAGCAAGGTGGCGATGTGCAGACCATCTGAATCCGCATCCGCGAGGATACAGACCTTGTTATAGCGCAGACGCTCCAGGTCCGGGGAACCGGGATCCACGCCAATCGCCACGGCAATGTCGTGCACTTCCTGGGACCCCAGCACTTCGGCCGGATCAACTTCCCAGGTGTTGAGAATCTTGCCCCGCAGCGGCATGACCGCCTGGAACTCCCGGTCCCGCGCCTGCTTGGCGGAACCGCCCGCGGAGTCCCCCTCCACCAGGAACAGTTCGGCACGGGCCGTGTCGCCACCGGTACAGTCCGCCAGCTTGCCCGGCAATGCCGGGCCGGAAGTCACCTTCTTGCGCGCCACCTTCTTGCTGGCACGCAGGCGCTTCTGGGCGTTGCTGATGAAGAATTCGGCCAGGGCCTCGGCCACATCGGTATGCTGGTTCAGCCACAGGCTGAAGGCATCCTTGGCCACACCGCTGACAAAGGCCGCCGCTTCGCGGGAGGACAGCCGCTCCTTGGTCTGCCCGGAAAACTGCGGTTCGTTCATCTTGAAGGACAGCACAAAGGCGCAGCGGTCCCAGATATCCTCGGGAGAAAGTTTCACGCCTCGGGGCAGCAGACTTCGGAATTCGCAGAACTCACGCATGGCTTCCAGCAGCCCGGTGCGCAGTCCATTCACATGGGTTCCACCCTGGGCGGTCGGAATCAGGTTCACGTAGCTCTCGGTGACCAGCTCGCCGCCTTCGGGCACCCAGAACACCGCCCAGTCCACCTCTTCACCGTTACCGCTCATGCTGCCCACGAACGGATCAGCGGGCATGGTTTCAAAGTCCGCGAGCGCGGTGCGCAGGTAATCCGCCAGGCCGTCCTCGTAGCACCATTCGTCCTTGTCGCCGGTCTGGCGATTCTCGAAGGTGACCGTCAGGCCCGGACAGAGCACAGCCTTGGCCCGGAGCACGTGGCGCAGCCGACTGAGAGAATACTTGGGGCTGTCGAAATAGCTGGGATCGGCCCAGAACTTCAGGAAGGTGCCGGTATTGCGTTTGCCGACCGTGTCGATGACTTCCAGATCGGAGGTTTTATCGCCGTTGGCGAAGGTAATGCGATGACGCTGGCCATCCCGCTTGATGATGACTTCCAGCTGGGTCGACAGCGCATTGACCACCGACACCCCCACCCCGTGCAGACCGCCGGAGTACTGGTAGCTGCCCTGGGAGAACTTGCCCCCGGCGTGCAGTCGCGACAGGATCAGCTCGACACCGGGTACGCCCTCTTCCTTGTGCACATCCACCGGCATCCCGCGGCCGTCGTCTTCCACGGACAGGGCACCGTCTTCGTACAAGACCACATCCACCCGCCGGGCATGGCCGGCCAGGGCCTCGTCGACGCTGTTGTCGATAACTTCCTGCGCCAGGTGATTGGGCCGGGAGGTGTCGGTATACATTCCCGGCCGTTTCTTGACCGGATCGAGACCGCTCAGGACCTCGATTGCGTCGGCGTTATACTGCTGTTGTTGCGTCATGCCACCGCTCTTGGTTGAGGAATCGGGAAATGGGGCGTCCCGTTACGGGACAGCGCTAAGCTTAGGCTATCCCGGCCCGAGGGGAAAGAGGCTGGGCGGGCGCCGGATCAGGCAGCCCGCCGCGGCCCTCACTCGGGGCGCGTTGTCTCCAGGGGAAAGCCTTCCGCCGGCGCACTGACGACGACGTCTTTCCAGCCTTCACCGAGAACTGAGAGGATCAGACAGGGTTGAGTCATGACCTGGGCCACCATGGCATTTTCACCGGGCTCGTTGACCCGAACCGAAATCGCCAGAATGTCATCCTCCGCGGCAGCCGACTCCAGCGTCAGGTTATAACCGGCGGTCGGACGCTGGCCCAGGGATACCACCAGCCAGTCCCGGCGCCCGTCGGCATACACCTGATTGAAACGTCGCTTGAGGGACGGCGGCCATTCTTCCGGCGCCACTCCGCTCATCCATTGCAGACCGGGCTTGTCCGCGCCGCACTGGTCCGCCGACATGACCGGCTTCACCAGTACCGGCGGTGTCTCGGTGACCTCGGGATCACTGCTGCAGCCCGCGAGCGCGACCATTGCGGCCAGCATCCCTATCCCCAGTAAGCGCATCATTTTTCCCCTTATCGATTCGTCTTGCGTGTATCCAGTTCACTTGCCTTACGCAGCAGTTTGTACCCCTTGAAGCCCGGACGAGGCAAGCTTTCGGCACTGACTGGACGGGTAAAGGCGGTGGTCATGTCGAGGTTGCGCCTACCACTCTCGTCCACGGTAAAGGCCTCCCGCAGGCCGGCAATGGGGTATTCGGCGCAGGCCTCACCTGATGTACAGATGATACCGTCGTTGTCCAGATCGGTGCCGGCGATCAGGGTATAGTTGCCTGGTCCGATGTCATCGCTTTCATCGAAGGAAAACCGGTAGACGCCATCCACCGCCCGCACCGCCTGCTGAGCCAGTGTTTCATTGGTTTGGGGATCGAGCAGCAAGACGAAATGGACGCCGGCATTGCGCAGATTCTCGTCCGACTCCAGTGATGCCGTCACAGGTACCTCAAGGGTTCTCGAATGACTATTTGAATCGACGTAATCAAAGGTAATGGTGGTGCGGTAGGCCTTCTGCGGATCGAGCTTGCTGCGATCGAGATCCACCCGGAAGGCATACTGGTTTTGTGCATCCGCGGTTATTGGCGTCACCGCCAGCCAGTCCACCGACTTGGTGGCCGAGGGAGTACTGGTTGAGCCCGTCTGGGTCTTGGTCAGGGTGATCTGCTGTTCAGTGCTGTCACCCTGAAAATCCAGCACCGCCGGGGACGCCACCAGCAGTACCGGCAGACCGTTACTGACGGCTTCCACGGATTTGGCGGCGTCGATCACGCCCCAGCCGTAATCGCTGTCGAAGCCACTCGCCCCGCGGTCTTCAGTCAGCTGGTTATCGGTCAGCAGCGCCTCCAGGCTGGACGTGTTGACTCCCCCATCCATTGCCTTCATCAGCGCGAACACTCCAGACACATGCGGCGCCGCCATCGAGGTGCCCTGCAGGCCGATGTAGCGGGCCTGAGGCGGCTCCGACAGGTTATCGCCACTGCTGCTGATGATCACGTCCGCCTGGCCGTCACCATTGGCATCCCGGGTGGCATCCCCGCCGGGGGCCACCAGGTCGAGGCGCTCGCCGGTATTGGAAAAGGACGACAGGTTGGCGGCCCCGTCCACGGCCCCCACGGCAAATACATTGTCGTGGGCGGCGGGATAATCGACGATATTCTGGGCGCCGTTCCCCGAAGCCGCCACGACGACGATACCGCGATCCACGGCTCGGTTGATGGCCGCCTGTACTGACACCAGTTGCGGCAGGCCGCCCAGGCTGAGGTTGATGATATCCGCCCGGGGCGCACCGTCGCTGTTGGTCACCCAGTCGATGCCCTCGATCAGATCGGCGCTGGTACCGCTGCCATCTCCGTCAAGCACCCGCACCGGAACCAGAGTGGCGTTGTAGGCCACGCCGGTCCCGCCCTGGTTGTCCCCGGGCGCCGGGCCGGCGGTCGCTGCTGCAGTACCGGCCACATGGGTGCCATGGAAAACCGAACTGCCAACCGACGACCCCGGATCGATGGGGCGCCCGCCATTGATGGCATCAAAACACCCCGACGTCGTGTTGCTGTCACAATTTACAATGTTGCCGGTCAGATCTTCATGCCAGTTCGTGCCGTTGAAAAACACTCCGGTATCAAGCACCGCAATCCGCACGTTGCTGCCACCTTCGGTATTGGTGTCGGTTTGGGTCAACTGCCAGGCGGTAGGCAGGCTGATCAGCGGATAATGCCACTGCAGGGGAAACAGCTCCTGGGCGGTGGGCGCGCCAAGAGCCCGGGTGCGGTAGTTGGGATCAGCGACGACGACATCCGGCCGCTTGCGCAGGGCGCGAATCCAGTCGAGGGTCTGCTCCTTGCGGGCAGCTTCAGTCAGTGGTGCCAGGCCGACTGCGGAAAAGGTTTTTGGCATCCGTACCAGATAGTGATCCTGCCCCAGATGCCGAACCTGCCCCATCGACGCTTCTGCGGCCACGAACTGGCTGGCCTGAAAACCGCCAGCCTGCTGCACCACCACGGCCTCACCGGGTACGAACTCACTGGACAGCCAGCTTGCCTGGCGCGACTGACTCAGAGCGCTGGATGTCAGGATATAGCGCAGCGGGGCACTGCCGGCGCGCGCTTCGAGCCGCACCCGGTAAACCCCCGCTACCCTGTTCTCCGGCAGCGTCACCCGCTTGGCGGTGGCATCGGCTGCGGCGGCGCTGGTGGCAACAACATTGTCGTCGCTATCGAACAGGCTGAGCGCGGTGTCCGGAGCCAACGAAGTGGGGGTCTCACGCACCGGCGCGGTAAACAGCTGCACGTTGACGCTCTGCCCCGGCTCCAGGTTGATGCTGTACTCATCCACAGGGTCGCTGGGATACTCAAATACCGCCTCGTCAGGGCTATCCGTCAAATAGGTGCCGGAAGCCGGGCTGATGAAGCCACCCAGAATCACCGACGCCGGCACCGCCAGGGGTTCAGTGGCCCGGGGCTCGCCCAGCTCTATGATTTCCTGGGCCGAATCAGCATCCACCCGGGAATTGGCTTCAATGCTGATGGCGCCACTGATCTCAAAGGGCTGTGGCTCCTCGCCGTTTCCGCCGCTGCTTCCTCCACCACCGCCGCAGCTCTGAAGCAGTGCCGTACAGAACAGAGTGGTAAAAAGCGTGTACCTGGCAAGCATAGAGTCCTCGACTAACCGGAAAACCTCATGACGAAGCCTGGAGCCGCGCCTTCCCCCAATGGCAGCCCGGGCTTCCTCAAAAACCGTAAACAATCAATGCGATTACGGGCACTGCTGCTAAGCTTAACCTATATGAGGAAGCGCTGACGTATTCCTGTGCCTTTCTTGCCTTACGGAATGTACAGAGGCATCCATCAGCGCCTGCCGGCGATTTGGAATCACCGTGACATAGAGCCCCGATGACCTACGATCTTCGACCCATACAGGCTCCCCGGCTGACCGGGGCGGCCCTGAAAGCGTTTGTCCGCGTACTGGAGCACGGTTATGCCCAGCGTCTGCTGAAGCGCCAACTGGAACGGGAAACCGGACTGCAGACCCTGCGCTCTGCCCAGCTGGATCAGGCGCCCACGGGCCAGCCCTGGCATACCGCCGGCCCGGCACCCTCGCTGGAAAAGGCGCAGCAGTCACGAACCCCCGTGGAGACCGCCCAGTGCCCCCAACCTTTCGAACAGACGGAGCACCAGCCACCGACAGTGCAGGCTTTTGCCGCCGCCTACCGGGCGGGGCGGATCACGCCGGAACAGGTGGCCGAACGACTGCTGGAGGCTCTAGAGCACTCCAACTCCGGTTCAAGGCCCCTGCGCGCTGTCGTCAGTTCCGAACCCTACAATATTCTGCAACAGGCCCGTGAATCCACCCGGCGCATTCAGGAAGGCAGCCCCCGCAGCATCCTGGAAGGGGTACCCGTCGCGATCAAGGATGAGCTTGATGCCCTGCCCTACAGCACTCGAGTAGGCACCCGGTTTCTGGGCGAGGCCTGCTGCGAGGAAGATGCCACCTCGGTCGCCCGGCTCAGGGCGGCAGGCGCGCTGATTCTGGGCAAGACCAACATGCATGAGATTGGCATCGGTGTCACCGGAGCCAATCCTCATTTCGGCCACTGCCGCAATCCCTATAATCCGGATCGCTTCACAGGCGGATCCTCCAGCGGCTCTGCCGCAGCGGTAGCCGCCGGCCTCTGCCCCTTGGCCGTTGGTGCCGACGGCGGCGGTTCGGTGCGCATTCCGGCGGCCCTGTGCGGGGTGGTCGGGCTCAAGCCAACCTGGGGAAGAATCAGCGAGAAAGGGGCTGCCCCACTGTGCTGGAGCGTGGCTCACGTGGGCCCCATGGGCACCAGCGTGGCTGATGTGGCCCTGGGCTATCTGCTCATGGCGGGTCCGGACATTCACGACCCCTGGACCCTGCACCAGCCCAATGTCCATCTGCTGGATTTCCTCAACGACAAACTCGCTGGCGTGCGCATCGGCGTCTTTCGCCCCTGGTTCCGGGATGCCGACAGGGATGTCGTGGACGTTGCCGAGGCGGCCCTTCAGGTGCTGCTGGATCACGGCGCCACCCGCCATGAAGTCACGATCGAGAACCTGGAGCTGCAACGGGTCGCACACACGGTCACCATTGCCAGCGAAATGCGCACAGCCATGGGCGACCACTACGATCGGCACCGCGAGCAGTTCGCCCTGGACACCCGCGTCAATCTCGCCCTGACCAACCTGTTCAGCGCCACCGATTACGTTCAGGCCCAACGGGTCCGCACCCTGGCCATCAAGGCGTTCCAAAAGGCCCTGGACGAGGTGGATGTCATGATTCTTCCCACCACCAGCTGCACGGCGCCACCGATTCGACCGGATGCCGTTCCCCATGGGGAGTCGGACCTGCGTACCATGGAGAAGCTGATGCGTTTCGTCACGCCCAGCAACCTGACCGGATTCCCGGCCATCACGGTGCCGGCAGGCTATGATTCGGAAGGTTTACCGGTGGGAGTACAACTGATCGGGAGAGCCTGGGACGAGCACCTGCTCCTGCGCCTGGCCCGCATCATCGAAGCGGCGGCTCCGAGACAGCGGCCGGCGGTGTTTTCGGATTTGCTCGAGCCTTAGCCCGCATTTCTCACCAAGGGTTCGGATTTTTGCGTGTTCCTGGCGAAACAGGTGGGCCTAATGGGCTGCCGGGCGTGGCCGTAGCCCCGTCCAAGGGCCATTCGGTCCAGATGTGAAGCCAGGGGCAGGCAAAAACCGAACAGATCCACTTTGGAATTTCCAAAATCCGCCGATTTCATTCTTATCTGTTGGATATCGCAATGCTTTTCCGTCTTTGAGATCGGCCTTGGTGAGAAATGCGGGTTAGTGGTTCAGTGTACCGCCTGACATCATCACCGCGGCACCACTGCAAGCGTCAGACGCCACAAACAAAAATGCCGGAGGCGGTGATGGATTCACGGTCTTCCTGCCGTGCCCTCCAACCCGTGATCCTCCGGCCAGCCTGACATCACCTCCCTGTGACGCACCCGTTGCACTGTGCGGGATGCCCCTGGAGGCATCCCCTGTTACTTACTGCAATGCCTCCAGCAGGGTCTGGGCCGCACGCTGGTGGGTTACTGCCGTGGGATGGATCTCGTCAAAGAACAGCCAGGTGCTGAAGTTGCAGCCCGGATTGGGCGCCCCACCCTGGGTCTGCAGGAAGATGCAGGCGTCGGTGACGTTCTCGTAGCCGTACTCGTCCCTGTTCGCGATCGAATCGTCCAGGAAGGCCAGCAGGTTGGCTTCCTTGATATCGACGCCACTTGCCAGCTCCACCTCGGCCACGCTGATGGCCAGGCGCAGGTTGTAGATCTGGCTCAGGGTGCGGGTGTAAGGCACGAGCGTCTGGCCGACGAACAGGTCACGCAGGGAGTCGGCACCGGCCAAGACCTGCGCCTTCTTGATGTCGGTTAGCGGGGTCGCGCCGATATCCGGTGCGTTGACCACCAGGATGTGCTGAGCGCCGGAGGCCACCAGCTTGCCCAGCTGACGCTTGACCGAATCGGTGGCAGCCTTCAGGCGCTGGTCCGCCTCGATGCCGGCGCCCCAGGTGCCGTCGATCACGATGTCCTGGGCGTCATAGATGTCGTTACCGCCGATCATCACCACGTAGAGGGCATCGGCCGGGGCCTGGCCGCCGTGCAGTTGCAGGAAGGCATTGACCTGCGTCGGCAGGTTGGTATCCGGCGTGGTCTCGTCGCCATCCGCATCGATCGCGATGGCGCCGGCAATCGCATAGTTATTGCCGTACTGACCATTCACCACTTCCGGCGGCAGCAGGTGCAGGGACGGGGTGACGGAGAAACCCAGGCTGGCGCCCAATACTTCCACGGCCACCGGACCGTTGGTGAAGCGTTCGGGAATAGCGGGGTTCTGGGTGATGGCCTTGAGGTTGCCATTATCGGACAGGCTGTCGCCGAAAATGTAGATATTGCTGTAGTTGGCCGCCTGGGCTGCGCTGGCGACGAACACCAGCAGGAACAACGTCAGACGGATAAATCCTGAGCGGATAAACATCGTTACCGACCTCCAAGTCTTGTTCTTATGAAGTTTTGGATCTGTTGTTTTTTAGTTTCATCCGGTCTTTTGGGACCGAACTAACAGCGTCCTGAAAATCGGTAAACAGCGCAGTGTCAATTCAGGTCAATTCGTGTCAAAAACCGCCTCGACATCTTCAACCCGTTGTTTTAGATCGACTTTTTCATCTTCGGGAAGTGCCATTTGGGCCATGACAAAGTTCGCAGTGCGAATCACCAGGCGCCAGCGCGGTCGGCGCGGCAGCAAGGCAAGACTGAGGTATTTGTCCAGGGTGCGGGTCTTGGCGGTGCCGCCATCCAGATAAACCCGCCAGCAGCGGCTTTCCTCCGCCAGGTCCACCTTGCTCTTACCCAGGTAACGCTCCCAGCAGTGCAGCGAATGACGCATGAGTTCCACCAGCTGACTGCGACCGGGCTCCTCGTCGCCCGCGGCGTCTTCAACCGCAGACTGCCCATTACGATCCCGAGCCAGCTCGCCACTGAGGTCCTGCAGCATGGACTCGAGCGCCGCCATGCGTTCCCGGTTGGCATTCAGTTCCTGGCTCAATTGGCCCAGCACCGCTTCGTTGCCGGAATCCATCTGGCCGGTGACGATCAGTGACAGCAACCAGCGCTCTCCTTCCTGAAAGGCGCTGGCTCGAATCGAAAGCTGGCCACCGGGCGTGGGCCAAATCATATCGACCGCATCCGTCGTGTGATCGCGCAGGATTTTGCGCAGCTCTTCTTCCATCGAACGCAACAGGTGATCGGACAGATCGATGCCGAAAGCCAGCGGCAACCCCGTCAAACCGCGTGCCCGGCTGTTGACATAAAGAACGGACAGGCTCTCGCAGAGCAGCAACACGCCCTCGCCAGCCTGCTCCAGCACCTGCAGCATGCGCCGGTTGGCCAGTTCCAGGGACGACTGCAGACGGGCGTTGCGGGCCATTTCCTCCTGCAGGAGACGGTTTTCCTCCCGCGCCAACCAGGCCTCGCGCACCCCGAGCTGACTGCGCACCCGGGCCAGCATTTCGCTCACCGCATAGGGCTTGGCCAGGTAATCGCTGGCGCCTTCGTCCAGGGCCCGCACAATATCGGCGGCCAGATGGCGCGCGGTCACCATGATTACCGGCAGCACCGCCGGATCCCACTGGCGGCGGATTTCGCCGAGCACCTCGTATCCGCTCATGTCGGGCATCATGATGTCGAGCAGCACGAGATCCGGGGTGTGGTCCTGCAAGTACTCCAGCAACCGCGGGCCACTGGCGAAAACCACCGTGCGGTACCCGGCGCTCTGAAGCTGGCGCCGCAGCAGTGTGCGGTTCGCCTCGTCATCATCCACCACGGCGACCAGTGGACCGGCATCACTGTCCACCCCCTTCGCCATCTCCCGGGACTCGGTCTGGGTGGAAACCGGCGCCGCAGGCTCAGAAACGCCGCTCCCCTCTCCCCGGCGCAGGTAGAAATAGACTTCCGTGCCCATGCCCGGCCGCGAATCGATATGCAGGTCGTCCCCATGCAAACGCACCAGACGGCGGGTGATCAGCAGCCCCAGCCCGCCATTGCGGAAACGATCTTCCGTGGGCAGCGCCCAATCGTCACTGCGCGAAAACAGCGCATCGCGGATAGCCTCGGGGAAGCCCTCTCCGGTATCCACCACTGCGACCCGGATTCGGTCATCGTGTTCACGTTCGGCCTTGAGCCAGATGAAACCCTCGGCCGTGGACTTGGCGGAATTGGCCAGCAGATTGACCAGGATCTGCTGCAGGCGATTGGCATCGGCACGCACGCGGTCGGCCCCCTCACCGATATCCAGGGACAACACCAGATCCCGCCCCGCCACCATGGGCTCGATGATGCGCATGACGTTGCTGGCCACACCACGCAGGCTGACCGATTCGGCGCTGAGGGCCAGCTGGCCATGGCGGATGGCGGCGAGATCGAGGATGTCATTCACGAGACCCGACAGTCGCCCCGCGGTACTGGTGATCAGATCCAGCTGGTGGCTCTGATCGGCGGGCAGATCCGGAATCGAATGGCGCAGGTCTTCGGCCAGACCGCTGATGGCGTGTAACGGCGTCCGCATCTCGTGAGAGGTCATGGCGAGAAATTCGTCCTTGTGCGCATCCGCTTCCTCAAGGCGGCGGTTGCGGGAACGCAGTTCCTCGGTCAACTGTTCCACCATCGACAGACTGCGGGCATAGCCCCGATGCAACAGCACCACCTGGCAGACGATAAAGGCCGCGGCCCCCCAGTGCAGGAGGGGTTGGGCATCGATGACAAAGTGAGTCAGGAGCAGATCGTGAATGACCGTAACCAGGAACAGCACAAAGCTGACGGCAAACAGAATCGACCCGCTGCGCCGCTGTTTCACCGCCAGGGTCAAACGCCAGGCTACCACCACCGCAACAATCAGCGAAAACGCCTGAAAGCCCGGCGACCAGTCAGCGAAATAGCGGACGGGAAATACCAGAGTGGTCAGGGCAAAAATCCCGGCCACGGCCGATCCAATCCAGGCCAGGCGCCGCTCCACCGCCCCAGGAAAAAGCGCGTGATAGAAGAACAGGAAGGCCGGCACCGACAGGTACAGAAACAGATGCTCCAGCGACTGCTGCCAGGCCCAGCTCAACCACTGCGGGTCATACAGCAGTCGCTGACCGCCCAGACCGGTGCGCAGGGCCAGCAAAAGACAGAACAGGCCAAACCAGAGCACGGCGGTCTCCCGCCGTCTCACCCCGAAGACGGAAAACAGGTAGATCGCCGTCACCACCAGGGCCACGATGGCACCGGTTTCCATCAGCCGTGGCCACATCCAGAGGGCATCCACGCCATTGGGGCCGGTTATCCGCAACGGGTGCCAGATGCCCCCCTCTTTATAGTGGTAATTGGAGATCCGCAGCACCAGATCGAGCTCGCCGTCCCCCACCGGCAGCGATACCAGCTTGGGGCCAAACTCTGGTTGCTCGGTTGCAAGGGAGGTGCCCGGCTGCCCGTTGTGGGCAACCTCACGACCGTTGACCCACAGGCTCCAGGCACTGGGCATGCCCGGTGTCGCCAGGTAGATATGATTGAGTGCAGGGGGCACTTTCAGGCGCAGGGCAAAACTGGCATAGCCGGCCACCGGCAGACGTGGCCTGGCGTTCCACAAACCCGGCACGGCAAAGCGCGCGTCCGTCGGCTGCGGTTGCTTTACCCATTGCTGCCAGTAAAAAGCCCACTGGGTGTTCAGGGTATAGATAGCCCCCTCTTCCCATCCCGGCTGGGTGGAAAGATCCAGCACCGGTACCTTTGATTCATCTGAAAACGCGAGAGAGGACAACAAAAGCCCCAAGCCAATCAGGGCCGCGTGCAATGTTTTTTTTATCATGCGCGGGCGAACCTCCAGTCGGGCATACTAACCTGTTTGACAGTAGGACGCCGGAACTGGAGTCACAAACCACTGATTTTGCAGTGGAGTACGTCGCCCTATGCGTAGAAGAACAGCGGCACAAAGGCCACCAGCAACAGCGAGGTCCCCATCACCAACAGCGGCAGGAGCAGACGCTGGTAGCGTTGCCAGATCGTGCCATGGGTTTCGGCCACCAGGACTTCGTTTTCCCCCACGACCTGCCGCGTCAGCAGATGGTTCAGGGCCACGGGCGGGCTCAGGTAGCCCAGTTCGAAGGCCACGAGGGTGACGATCCAGAAATGCACCGGATCGACACCCCGGGTGATGGCGGCCTGGGCGATGGTGGCGGAAACCAGCACCACCGCACCGAACGGGTCCATGATCATGCCGATGATGGTGAGCATCACCACGATGGAGAGCATCACCAGCCAGACGTTGGTCAGGGACTCCGGGAACAGCACATGCACCAGCTGGGAACGCTCCAGCACCCCCCCCAGACAGATGGACAGGCCGATCAGGGCCAGCAGCGCGCCGATGTGGATCGCCGATTCACTGGAGGCCCGGGTCATGGCCGCCGCAAAGCGCCCGGAGCGACCGGGCCCCTTGTCGGCATCGAGGAACACAAAAGCCAGCATGATGATGGGCAGGATCATGGGCGCGCTGTGTTCGTTGAAGGACAGGTCCAGCAACACCGCGAAGCCGGCAATGACCAGCACACTCACTGCCACATAGATCCACAGCGGCTTCAGCGCCTGCAGTGAGGCCTGCATTTTTGCCTGGCGGTTGGAGAAGTCCGGCTTCCAGCGTCCCTCACTGCGACAAACGATCAGCGTGAACAGTAGCGCGGAAAACAGGAAGACCCCATACCCCCAGCCATACAGCTGCGAGGTGGTCACCTCCTTGTTGAGCGCGGCCACGACCACGATCAGCAGACAGGGATTCAGGACCACCCCCATACTGCCGGACATGGCCGTGGTGGCCAGGGACAGCTGACGGCCGGCACCGGCCCGGCGCATCTCTTCGTAGATCACGCCGCCCACGGCCAGGACGAAGATTCCGGAGGCCCCGGTAAAGGCCGTCGGGAAGGCGGTGGCAAAGATCACCAGAGAGGCCAGGGCCGCCGGCGGCAGGTTCCAGGGCTTGACGATGGCCAGCAGCTTTTCCGGCAGGCGGGTCTGCTTCAGGCACATGCCGACAAAGACATAGAGGCCGATGTTGATGAACATGGACGAGAGGTTGGCCATCTGGCCGAAATTGATGGCCACGCCGCTGGGCTGACCGGTCGCCAGGGCAAAGTACCCGAAGGCAATCAGTCCCATCCAGCAGTACAGGGGAATTGCGAGCAGAGACCGGGGCCCCAGCTTGCCACTCTCATAGTGCTCGGGAACGAACAGCAGCCTCGCCACGTTCACGATCATCAGCAGGCCAAAGGCCCCGCTCCAGATATCCTGCAGGCGCACCAGATGTGCAGTGTCCGGGGCATGATTCAGCTGCCCCACGTAGCTCTGCAGCGACCACACCATCAGGCCATTCACTATTAGCTGAACGGTTTCGGCCAACCGCCACTCGGCACGATTGCCCGGCAGCCGCAGGCTGATGTGCTCGTTGGAAAAGGCTGCGGTGGCGGCCGCCAGGCCCATAAGCCCCATGAACAGATACGTCTGCAACGCCATATTGTCGATCAGGAAGGCCGCCATGCTGCGTTCCACCGTTTTGTAGGCGACCAGCCAGGGGGTGATCTGGGCCTGCATGGCGGTGTACTTGGCGTGTTTCTCCTGGCACAGGGCGACGTTCTTTTCGATTGAAGCGCGTATGGCCGCCTTATCCGGCTTGCTGTCAAACAGGCCGAAGCTGTCGCTTTCCGCCTCGGCCATCTGAGCAGCCACGGCCGCATCCACATCCTGGCTGGGATTACACTCCGGTGCCTTGGCGTGGGGATCCAGCAGATAGTAGTCGTTCCACGTCTGCTCCCCCAGCCACAACAACCGCGAGTGGATGGAGCTGCCGAGGCCCAGCAGCAGTGTCGCCATCAGCAAACCCAGCAGGATGACGCCATGCCAGTTATTGAGTTTCAGGCTGCCGACCAGGCTTTGCTGGCTCATTACGCGCTCGTTCATGACTCAGTACCTTTTATTTTATTCCCGATCCGCGGCGGTGCACTCATGGGCCGACGGCGTGGCCTGGCACCGCACCTTGCGCAGCAGGGTCAGCATGGTCGGGTGATAGACCTGGGGCACCACGTTGCCATCACTATCCTTGCCATCGCGCAGTTCGAGGCGGTTCTGGCGGAACATTTCCTGGTAGTCCTCGATATCGGCCTGCGGAATCTTGATCCAGTCCTTCTCCGGAATGCGTTTCTCGTGTCGCTTGATCACGTCCATGGCCTGATCAAACAGGCCGGCGGCGATTTCGCGCAGCTTCTGGGCCTTCTCCGGGCCGACCAGATCGTCCTTGGCCACCAGTTGCATGGTCAGCTGCGCCAGCGGGTAGTCCACGACGCCGCCCTGTTCACCAATGCCCTTGTACAGTTCCAGGGCCTCATAGGCCCAGGCCGGGGCGTAGGCGGCATCCACCATGCCGTTGTTGAACTTGCCACCGAAGTTGGTGATATCGGACGGCACCACGGTACCGTTCACGTAATTCACCATGTGAATGGCGTCCTTTTGGTAATCCAGGGTGGCCATCTTCTTGCCGGCCAGCTTGGCTGCGGTATTGATGCCGCGGTCATCCACGAACAGGTAGCCGGCCCCGAGCGGCACGATGCCAAGGATCTCGTAGTCACCTTCCGTCATGTACTTGGCGGCTTTCGGGCGGGCCAGGGTCATCAGCACAGTGCGCAGCTCATCGTAGGTGGGAATGGCGCCCACAGCACTGACCGAGCCGGTGAAGCGATTGAAGCGGCGGATACGCAGGTCGGTGGCCGCGAGCACATCGCACTGGCCGGAGAGGAAGTCCCCCAGCGCCACCCCTTCATCGGTGTAGGGCTTGAGCTGGAAGTCGATGTCCAGGGCCTTGGCTTCCAGGGCATAGCGCTTCATCAATTTGTAGGCATCGCCGTTGGCGCCAATCACGTCGAAAACACAGAGGGTCTTGGCGGCCTGCGCCTGCAGGCTGACCAGAAAAACACTGAGCAACAGAAAAAGAGTACGGGCTTTCATAATCGTCCTCGTTTGTTATAGGAGGTCATCCAGGGCTTCGTTATCCATCGGCTTGGGCTTGGAAAGCCGGCCCAGCTGCACGCGGGGTGTGCGTTCACCGAAATGCTGGGTCCAGTAGCGGTCGGAAACCGCCAGCAGCTCCCGAAAGGCGATGGCATCGACGATCCGGTACTGTTCGCTGGGCGTGAAGTCCTCGCCCGGAGCGAGGGCCTTGACGGCTTCCGCAAGCATTTCCGTATTGCCTTTGGTTTGGGCCATGACGGCCATCAGGGCACTGGAAACCCGAATCCCCTGAGCCAGGCCCATCCGGTTGCTCTGTTGCAGCAGTTTCCAGGGATCGGGCGCGCTGATGGGCTTGGAATCCGGCAGCAACAGCCAGACTGCGGCCCGGATCGCCTGCGGCATGCCCGCCCAGTCGTCGTTGTCCAGACAGCGGGAGGCGATGGCGGCCCGGGGGGCGATGTTACGGGGAACACCAGCCACCACACCGGCTCCGGCATCATTCAGCACCGCCTGCATGCCGGTCAGCAAGCCGAGGGCAAAGGTCAGCTCATCCTGGCGATTATCGAAATCGGGGCACTCGGCATGCTCCTGGCCCGGATCGTACTCGAAGGCTTCCATGGCCCGCTGGTAGGTCTGCAGGCGCCGTGCCGCGGCAATCGCCAGCCAGCGTTCCTGTTCGGTGCGGGCATCACTGGCCTGAGTGATGTTACCGGCCTGTTCGAAGCGGATGGCCCGCAGCTCGGCATCCCAGGCCTGCATCACCCCACAGGTGCCGGCCAACAGCATCAGTAGGGAGCCGGATTTACGCGGGGTATGCCCGACGCGGGAGAAGGAATAAACCAGCGGATCCAGCGCATCACCCGCGGCACAGGCCATGGCCGGATCACTTAACTGCAGGAAATAGGGCGTCGCCTCGTCTTCGGCATACCCTTTGAGCACCCAACCCGTGGTCGAGTAAATGGGATTGGAGGAACAACCCGCCATCATGACCAGACACAGCAGTAGACCGGCCTTGATGAGCATCCGCCCCTGTCGTTTCATTCGTTCTGTCATCAACACTCTCCGGTTATTGTTGTTGGCTAGTGCCCTGTCGACATTTATTTTGTTCGACAATCTTACATCACGACAAAATCACTTGCACTCGCAATCTTGCCAAGCAAGTCTCGTTTTTAAGTTAGTTTTGCGTTCATCTGCAACCGAGGCGCGCTCAAAACCGTCATTTTTCACAGATAGCGCGAGGGTAAGCGGAAACGATCTCAAATCGCACGCCATTCAAGGTTTCAGCATCACATGCCGCAGCCAATGGCCAGCCATACGTGACAAAAGTGTCACGTTTTAAAAGCCGCCAGGGCCCTACATGATCCTCAGCTGCGAATGGTCGGACAATTGGCCGACCCGACGCGGAGGCACGCCAGATCGGTCAACAATGCCCCGGGACGGGGCGGAAGGAATGCAAAAATCGGGTAGTCCAATACTACTTTGGGGAGAGGCGCAGCGTGCGCAGGACCTCGTCTGACAAGTCATCCAGATCCATATCGCCGCCGGGCCGGTACCAGGTAATGGTCCAGCTGAGGGCGCCGGTGAGAAAGCGCCTTACAAAAAACGGGTCGGCGTCGATTTGGCCCGAATTGCCAAGCTCTGTTAACACCCCCATCCAGAGGTCTTCGTAGACGTCACGTAGCCTCAGAATATCCTTTTGATTAACCTCTGACAGGCTGCGCCATTCGTAAACGAGCACGGCCATCGCCTCGCCGGTTTCCCCATTGATCGACTCCAGCTCACAGCGGATCAGCGCGCGCAACCGCTCATGCGGTGTGGCGGCCTGTTGCAGGGCCAGACGCATGCGGGCGGTGTTGAGCCGGATCGTATCCTCCATCACCGCACGCAGAATGGCTTCCTTGTTGGGGAAGTGATGGAAGATGCTGCCGGACTGAATGCCCACGGCCGCGGCCAAATCACGCACGGTGGTGCGCTCGTAACCCTTTTCCCGAAAAAGGCGTGCCGCCCGGGTGAGGATGCGCCCCCGGGCACTGTTGGGATCAGTCAGGCCTTCTTCCTGGCTGGAAACTTCCGGTAATTGGGTCAAGACGCCCCTCCTGTTTGCGTTCCATAATCAGAGTGCCACCCCGAAATGCGGTCGGAGGAGGACACAAACCACGGCACCATTGCCAGACGCTCTATGGGCCAAACGCAGTCTATCACAACCGACTCTTTACTTACCAAGCGCTTGCTTGGTAATGTCCCATTCAGCGTTTGACGGCGATGCCCCGTTGTCACCACTGAATTCAAGGAGCGACTCACCATGACCGCCCAAGATCACCCCGTTCGTATCGGCTGTGCGTCCGCCTTCTGGGGGGATACGCACACCGCTGCCCGCCAGTTGGTGGAACGCGGCAATATCGACTATCTGGTGTTCGACTACCTCGCCGAGATCACCCTGTCGATCATGGCGGGACAAAAACTCAAGGACCCCAATGCCGGCTACGCCACCGATTTCGTCCGCGATGTGATGGCGCCCCTGCTGAACCAGATCAAGGACCGGAAAATCCGCGTGATCAGCAACGCCGGCGGCGTCAATCCCGAGTCCTGCCGCAAGGCCCTTCAGGAAGCGGCCGATCAGGCCGGGGTGGATCTCAAGATTGCCCTGGTCGGCGGGGACGACCTACTGATGAAGAAAAGCCAGCTGGCCAAACAGGGCATTCGGGAAATGACCACCGGCTTTGAGATGCCCGGCATGATGGTGAGCCTCAATGCCTATCTGGGCGCCCCCGGTATTGTCGCGGCGCTGGAGACCGGCGCCGATGTGGTGATCACCGGTCGCGTCGCCGACAGTGCGGTGGTGCTGGCGCCGCTGATCCACGAATTTGGCTGGGCCTGGGACGACTACGACCGTCTCGCCCAGGGCAGCCTGGCCGGCCACATCATCGAGTGTGGCGCCCAGTGTACCGGCGGCAATTTCACCGACTGGACCGAAGTGGCAGACGGCTATGACCACATGGGCTTCCCGGTGGTCGAGGTCAATGCCGACGGCAGTTTTCTGGTCACCAAACCCGAAGGCACCGGCGGCAAGGTCAGCTACGGCACGGTGGCCGAACAGATCCTCTATGAGATCGATGACCCGCGTGCCTACCTTTTGCCCGATGTGGTCGCCGACTTCACCCAGGTGCGGCTGGTGGACAAGGGCCACGATCACGTCTGGGTCACCGGCGCCAAGGGCCATCCCCCCACCGATCACTACAAGGTGTCCGGCACTTGGCCCGATGGCCACAAATGCACCGTCACCTTCCTCCTGGCCGGACTCGATGCCCGCAAGAAAGCGGACCGGGTGGCCAACGCGATCCTGGAAAAAACCCGGCGTCTGTTCGAGGAACGCGGTTTCGGCGACTACACCGAAACCAGCGTGGAACTGCTCGGCACCGAGGCCACCTATGGCACCCACAGCCGCATGCTGGAGTCGCGGGAAGTGGTGGTGAAGATCAGCGTTGCCCACCCGGACAAAAAGGCCCTGGTGCTCTTTTCCCGGGAGATTGCCCAGGCCGCCACCGGCATGGCGCCGGGCATCACGGGCATCGTCGGCGGACGCCCCACGGTCTGGCCCAAGATCCGGCTGTTCTCCTGCCTCGTGCCCAAGGATGAGGTGAGTGTACGGATCGATGTGGGGGGTGAAGCCTCGCCCGTCGAGGTGGCCACGGATGGCGGCTTTGACCCGGCCGTGCTTATCGAGCAGGCCGAATCGGAGGAGCGTCTGGAGAAAACCGACGTCGAAGTCCCGCTGATCCAGCTGGCCTGGGCCCGCAGTGGCGACAAGGGCGACAACAGCAACATTGGTGTCATCGCCCGGCGCCCGGAATTTCTGCCCTACATCCGCGCCACCCTGAGCGAGTCCCGCGTGGCGGACTGGATGGGCCACGTGCTGCATCCCAAGAAGGGTCAGGTTCTGCGCTGGGACCTGCCGGGGCTGCAGGCGCTCAATTTTCTCCTGGAACACAGCCTGGGCGGCGGTGGTGTCGCGAGCCTTCGCATCGATCCCCAGGGCAAGGCATTCGCCCAGCAATTGCTGGAACACCCGATCGCCGTTCCCAGTCACCTGCTTGAGGACTAACCCGTGAGTTACCAGTCGATCTTCAGACCCGACCTGTTCAGGGACCAGACCATCATCGTCACCGGCGGCGGCTCCGGTATCGGACGCTGCACCGCCCATGAGCTGGCATCACTGGGCGCCCACGTGGTGATCGTTGGCCGCAAGCAGGAAAAGCTCGACAGCGTGGCCGCGGAAATCCGCGAGGATGGCGGCCAGGTTTCCGCCTACAGCTGCGACATCCGCGACGAAGAGGCGGTGAAAGAGCTGATCAAGAGCATCCTCAGTGACCGCAGCCGCATTCATGGCCTGGTGAACAACGCCGGCGGGCAGTATCCCT
Organism: Marinobacteraceae bacterium S3BR75-40.1; assembly: GCA_042862465.1. Taxonomy (GTDB): domain Bacteria; phylum Pseudomonadota; class Gammaproteobacteria; order Pseudomonadales; family Oleiphilaceae; genus JASTVH01. The sequence continues at coordinate 162,631 of JASTVH010000007.1, forward strand.
CGCCCCTGGCCTCCATCAACCAGAAGGGCTGGGAGACCGTCGTCCGCACCAACCTGACCGGCGGCTTCCTGATGGCGCGGGAAGTGTTCAACCAGTGCATGAACAAACACGGCGGCGCCATCGTCAACATCGTCGCCGACATGTGGGGCGGCATGCCCGGCATGGGCCACTCCGGGGCCGCCCGGGCGGGCATGGTCAACTTTACCGAGACGGCGTCCGTGGAATGGGGCGCCAGCGGCGTGCGGGTCAATGCCGTGGCGCCGGGCTGGATCGCCTCCAGCGGCATGGACAGCTATCCGCCCAGCATGAAATCCCTGCTGAAAAGCCTGCGTGACGGTGTACCGCTCAAGCGCATGGGCAATGAATCGGAGGTCAGCGGAGCCCTGTGTTTCCTGCTCAGCCCGGCAGCGGCCTATATCTCCGGTGCCGTGCTGCGGATCGACGGGGCCTCCTCTCGCAACAGCCGTATGTGGCCATTGCCTAAGGCGAAGAACAATGCGCCATTTGAGGGGTTCCATCGGGCGACGGTGCCAGAGGTTCTCCGTGAGGAATGATGCTTGAGGCCGTCCGACGTCCGACGCCCTGATCCCCAGAACAAGGTCGAGTACCGTAGGTTGGGCTGACGCAGGAAGCCCAACACCCTGAATCAACGCCGACATGTTGGGCTTCGCACGCTCAGCCCAACCTACGCGACCCAGCGAGATTGGTTATGCAAAGAATCGAAAGCACCATCAATCCAAAATCCGACGAATTCCGCGCCAACGCCGACGCCATGCTGGAAGCCATCGAAGGCTTCCGCGCGGTGGAGCGCAAGGTGTTGGACAAGGCCGAGGAAGCCCGGGAGAAGTTCAACAAGCGCAACAAGCTGCTGCCCCGGGACCGCATCAACCGCCTGCTGGATCCGGGCACGCCGTTTCTGGAGCTGTGCTCCCTGGCCGGCTACAAGATGCACGACGACAAGGACGGCAGCATGGCCGGAGGCGGACTGATCGGCGGGATCGGCACCGTGGCCGGCGTGCGCTGCCTGATTGTGGCGAGCAACAGCGCCATCAAGGGCGGGACCATCTCCCCGGCCGGCCTCGACAAGACCCTGCGGCTGCAGCAGGTGGCCCGGGAAAACAAGCTGCCTACGGTTTCCCTTTCGGAAAGTGGTGGTGCCAACCTCAACTACGCCACGGACATTTTCGTGCTCGGCGCCCGCGGCTTTGCCAATCAGGCCCGCATGTCCGCCCAGGGCCTGCCCCAGGTCACCGTGGTCCACGGCAATGCCACTGCCGGCGGAGCCTATCAGCCGGGGCTGTCGGATTACGTGGTGGTGGTGCGCGAACAGTCCAAGATGTTTCTGGCCGGCCCCCCACTGCTCAAGGCGGCCACCGGCGAAGTCGCCACCGATGAAGAGCTGGGCGGTGCTCAGATGCACGCAGAGGTGGCCGGCACCGCGGAATACCTGGCGGAAAACGATGCCGACGGCATCCGTCAAGCCCGTGAAATCATGACCGCCCTGCCCTGGAACGAACAGCTGCCTCCGCAACCGGCTGGCGACTGGGAAGAACCGCTGCACGGCGCCGAAGAATTACTCGGCATAGTGCCGGCGGATGCCAAGAAACCCTACGACGTGCGCGAAATCCTCGCCCGCATCGCCGACGGCTCGCGCTTCCTGGACTTCAAGAACGCCTTCGACAGCCAGACCGTCTGCGGCTGGATCCGCATCGAGGGCCACAGCGTCGGCATCATCGGCAACAACGGCCCCATCACGCCGCAGGGGGCGGCCAAGGCGGCCCAGTTCATCCAGCTGTGCGACCAGTCCAACACCCCCATCCTGTTCCTGCACAACACCACCGGCTTCATGGTGGGCACCGAGTCGGAACAGAACGGGATCATCAAGCACGGCTCCAAGATGATCCAGGCGGTGGCCAACTGCCGTGTGCCAACGGTCTCCATTGTCGTCGGCGGCTCCTACGGCGCCGGCAACTACGCCATGTGCGGCCGCGGCCTCGACCCCCGCTTCATCTTCGCCTGGCCCAACAGCCGCACCGCCGTCATGGGCCCGGCCCAGGCCGGCAAGGTCATGCGCATCGTGGCGGAAGACAAACAGCGCAAGAACGGCATCGAGCCGGATCCCAAGACCCTGGAATTCCTGGAACAGTCCACCGCCAAGAAGCTGGAGGAAGGCTCCCATTCCCTCTACGGCACCGCCCGCCTGTGGGATGACGGCCTGATCGATCCTCGGGACACCCGGCGGGTCCTGGCGATGGTGTTCTCCATCTGCCGCGAGGCCTCACAAAGACAACTGCAGCCCAATAGCTTTGGGGTTGCGCGCTTCTAGCGTCCGACGTCAGACGTCCGACGCACCCGGTCAAACTCAGGAGTAAGAACATGCTCTTCACCCAGGAACACAACGAACTGCGCCGTACCGTCCGCAACTTTGTGGAAAAGGAAATCAACCCGCACGTCGAGGAATGGGAAAAGGCGGGTGAATTCCCCATGCACGAGCTCTTCCGCAAGTGCGGGGAGCTCGGCCTGCTGGGTATCCAGAAGCCCGAGGAATACGGCGGTATGGGACTGGACTACAGCTTCAACCTGGTGGCTGCCGAGGAATTCGGCACCGCCCTGTGCGGGGGGGTGCCGCTGGCCATAGGCGTGCAAACCGACATGTGCACCCCGGCCCTGGCCCGCTTCGGCTCCAACGAACTGAAAGAGGAATTCCTGGCCCCGGCCATCCGCGGCGAGAAGATCGGCTGTATCGGCGTCAGCGAACCCGGCGCCGGTTCCGACGTGGCCGGACTGAAAACCTCGGCAAAAAAGGACGGTGACGACTACATCATCAACGGCAACAAGATGTGGATCACCAACTCCCCCAAAGCCGACTTCATCTGCCTGCTGGCCAACACCTCCGAAGACAAACCGCACAAGAACAAGTCGCTGATCATGGTGCCCATGGACAGCCCGGGCATCACCGTGGCGCCCCGTCTGGACAAGCTGGGCATGCGCTCCTCGGAAACCGCCCAGGTGTTTTTCGACGATGTCCGGGTTCCCCAGCGCAACCGCATTGGCGCCGAGGGCACCGGCTTCATGATGCAGATGATGCAGTTCCAGGAAGAGCGCATGTGGGGCGCCGCCAACGTCATCAAGGCGCTGGAGATGTGCGTGCAGAAGACCATCGAATACTGCCGCGAGCGGGAAACCTTCGGCCAGAGCCTGATCACCAACCAGGCCATCCACTTCCGCATGGCCGAGCTGCAGACCGAAATCGAGGCCCTGCGCGCCCTCACCTACCAGGCCTGCGACCTGCACGTGAACGGCAAGGATGTCACCCAGCTGGCTTCCATGGCCAAACTCAAGGCCGGCCGCCTCGGACGCGAGGTCACCGACGCCTGCCTGCAGTACTGGGGCGGCAATGGCTACATGTGGGACAACCCGGTGGCCCGGGCCTACCGCGACGTGCGGCTGGTGTCGATTGGCGGCGGGGCGGATGAAATCATGCTGGGCATTATCTGCAAAGTGATGGGGATCTTGCCTGGGAAGAGGTGAGATGGCGTGGGACGTTACCACCCAGCATGCGGTCCGAAACACCGCAGTCAAACTTTTCTACGTGAAACGTCCAACGTGAAACGTCAAACAGTCACGGGCAAGGCACAAGATATCTGGAGGCTTTTTACCATGACCGATCTACCCGAATGCAAAACACTCCTCCTCAACCAGGACGGCCCCACCCTCCATATCACCCTCAATCGCCCTGAGGCGCGCAACGCCATGAGCCTGGCCATGGTGGAGGAACTGGATCGGGTGTTCGTGGCGATTGAGCCCGATCCATCCGTGCGCGCCGTGGTGTTGCGCGGCGCCGAGGGGCATTTCTGTGCCGGGGGCGATATCAAGGACATGGCCCAGGCCCGGGCGGCAGCGAAGAATGCCGACGAAGATCCGTTCTTCAAGCTGAACCGCGCCTTCGGTGATCTGATTACCCGGGTGGACCGGGCGCCGCAGGTGGTGATCGCGGTCATCCAGGGAGCGGTCATGGGCGGTGGTTTCGGGTTGGCCTGCGTGTCGGATGTTGCCATTGCCGAGGCGGGCGCCCGCTTCGGACTGCCGGAAACTGGCCTGGGTATTCCACCGGCGCAGATCGCACCGTTTGTCGTCAAACGTCTGGGGCTGACCCAGGCCCGGCGGCTGGCCCTGCTCGGTTTGCGAGTGGACGGCCATGAAGCCCAGCGGCTGGGACTGGTGCATGAGGTGGCGGAAAGCGCCGACGGCCTCAACGCCAAGCTGAACGCCATTCTGGAACGGGTCCGTCATTGCGGGCCCAATGCCAACCGCATGACCAAGAGTCTCCTGCTGCGGGCCGGCGAAGAGCCCCTGGAAGGCCTGCTGGATGATGCCGCGAAGATGTTCTCCCAGGCCATCCAGAGCGAAGAAGGCCAGGAGGGGGCCATGGCGTTTATGGCCAAGCGGCCGCCGAAGTGGGCGACCAGCGAAGAGGGTTAGGGCTGCAATTTAGAGCCCCTCTCCCCTGGTGGGAGAGGGGTTGGGGAGAGGGGGGCGAGGCGAAGCCTCGTTCACAGACACAATCGAATATAGGGCGCCTGGCGGCGCCGCCCCCTCTCCCTGGCCCTCTCCCACCAGGGGAGAGGGGATGTAGGGCGCCACCCTTTAGGTACTCGGCACTCGCTTAACGAAAAAAATGAAACAGAGTTTTGAGAGGCCATCCTTACGCCTCACCAAAGGAGGTTCACCACCCATGTTCAACAAAATCCTCATCGCCAACCGCGGTGAAATTGCCGTCCGGATCAACCGCACCGCCCAGGCGCTGGGCTATCGCACCGTCGCCGTCTACAGCGAGGCGGATGCCGGCGCGCTGCATGTGCGTGAAGCGGATGAAGCGGTGCTGATCGGACCGGCGCCGGTGGGGCAATCCTATCTGAAGGTGGAGGCGATCCTCGACGCTGCCGAAAAAACCGGCGCCGAGGCGGTGCATCCCGGGTACGGTTTTCTTTCCGAGAACGCCGATTTCGCCCGCGCCTGCCAAAAGGCCGGCCTCGTCTTTATCGGCCCGCCCGCCGAGGCCATCGAGCTGATGGGCAGCAAGCGGCGTTCGAAGATTGCCATGCAGGAAGCGGGGGTGCCTACCGTGCCCGGCTACGAAGGCGACGATCAGAGCGATCGGACCCTGCAGGCCGAAGCCGAACGTATCGGTGTGCCGCTGATGATCAAGGCGTCCGCCGGCGGGGGAGGACGGGGCATGCGTCTGGTGCAGGATTTCTCGCAGCTGGCATCGGAGATCGAGCGGGCCCGATCCGAGGCCAGGAGTGCCTTTGGCAACGACGAACTGATTCTGGAAAAGGCGGTGATGGCGCCCCGCCACATTGAGATCCAGGTGTTCGCCGACCAACAGGGCAACACCGTCTACCTCTGGGAGCGGGACTGCTCGATCCAGCGCCGCCACCAGAAAGTGGTGGAAGAGGCCCCTTCTCCGTTTGTCGACGAGGATCTGCGCCAGTCCATGGGCGAGGCGGCCGTGCGCGCGGCCCAGGCCTGTGGCTACGTGGGCGCCGGCACGGTGGAGTTTCTGGTGGACGATGCGCGCAATTTCTATTTCCTGGAAATGAACACCCGTCTGCAGGTGGAGCACCCGGTCACCGAACTGATCACCAAACAGGATCTGGTAGCGTGGCAACTCAATGTGGCCCAGGGGCAACCGCTGCCCCTGCCACAGGACGCCATTCCCCGTCTGGGCCACGCCATCGAAGTGCGCCTGTACGCCGAGGACCCGGCCCGGGATTATCGCCCCCAGACCGGTCAGATCGTGGACTGGCAACCGGCCCATGAGGACGGCGTGCGTTTCGATACCGGCGTTGAGGCCGGCAGCGAGGTCACGCCCTTTTATGATCCCATGCTGGCCAAGGTGGTCGCCTGGGGCGCGGATCGCGACACCGCCCGTCGCCGGCTTATCCGGGCCCTGGACGAAACCCGCCTGTTCGGCGTCACCAGCAACCGGGCCTTTCTCTCCGGCCTGATCGCCCATCCCGTCTTTGCCCGCGGCGAGGCCACCACCGCCTTTATCGAACAGCATTTCCGCGACCATCCGACCATGCACCCGGCCAATCCCGACGGCCTGACCTGGCTGCTCGCCGCCACCCTGTTTGCCCGCCGTTCGGGGCATGACGGCGCCTGGAGCAACAGTCTCCCGGCTCCCCTGCCACTGCGCCTGCGGGTGAACGAGCAGGAGCAGACCTGCCTGTTGATCGCCGAACGCAACCACTACCGCATGCGCCAGGACGACGATGAACACGGACTGGAAATGATCCGCTGTGCCGACGGCGAAGGTGTCTTTGTTTACAGGGGGGTCCGTCAGCGCTGCCAATATCGCTTCCGGGATGAGCAGCTATATTTGCACATCCACGGTGACAACCACTGCTTTGAGGACCTCACCCACGCGCCAGCGGAAAGCGCCCAGAGCAAGGGGTCGGGGCATATCAGGGCGGCCATGGACGGTGCTATCGTGGCAGTGAATGTCGCGGTGGGAGACCGGGTCGAAGCCGGCCAGGTGCTGGCCGTGCTGGAAGCCATGAAGATGGAGCATCCGCTGGCAGCCGACGTCAGTGGTGTGGTCAGAAACGTCCACGTGGCCCAGGGCGACCAGGTCAAGAATCGCGCTCAACTGATTGAGATCGAGCCCGAAGAGGAGGCTGCACAATGAACGACAGCATGAAAGGACGCACCGTCTTCATTACCGGCGCCAGTCGTGGCATCGGCCGCGCCATCGCCCTGGCCTGCGCCCGGGAGGGGGCCAATGTGGTCCTGGCGGCCAAGTCGGACCAACCGCATCCCAAGCTGCCCGGCACGATTCACACCGTGGCGGACGAGGTCAGCAAGGCCGGCGGGCAGGCGCTTCCGATCAAGCTCGATGTCCGCGACGAGGAGATGGTGGCCGACGCCATGCAACAGGCTGCCGATCACTTTGGCGGCATCGACTGCCTGGTCAACAACGCTGGCGCCATTCGCCTGCAGGGCGTGGAAAAGCTGCCGGTGAAGCGCTACGACCTGATGCAGTCGGTCAATGCCCGCGCGGTATTCGTCTGCAGCCAGGCCGCCTTGCCCTGGCTGAAGGAATCCGGCAACGGCCACATCCTCAGCCTGTCGCCGCCGCTCAACCTCAACCGCAAGTGGTTTGCCGCACACAGCCCCTACACCCTGAGCAAGTATGGCATGACCATGCTGTCCATGGGCATGGCGGAGGAGTTCCGCCGGTACGGCATCGCCGTTAACACCCTATGGCCGCGCACCCTGATCGCCACCGCGGCGATCGAATTCGAAGTGGGCGGCCCGGAGTTGCTCAAGAAGGCCCGCACCCCGGAAATCATGGCCGATGCCGCCCTGGCGATCCTCAAACACCATGCCGATAGCCTGACCGGTTGCCATCTGATCGACGAGGAGATTCTCCAGCAGGTGGGCGTAACGGGCCTCGACCGCTATCGCCACGAATCCGCCACAGGGGATTTGATGACGGATCTGTTTCTGGATGAAGAATGAGGACAGGCGTCTCGCCGTCTACCGTAGGTTGGGCTGACGCAGGAAGCCCAACAACAGTCGGTATCGTCAGGACATGTTGGGCTTCGCATGCTCAGCCCAACCTACGGTGCATGACTTGCTCCCAACCGTCATACCCGCGCAGGCGGGTATCCAGAGCGGCAACCACCTCAACTGGATGCAAAACGCCCTGGATCCCCGCCTACGCGGGGATGACGGGTATCGAGTACGGTGCGAGTGTCCTGAACAACGGCGCATCCGCTCGGACCTAACGATTGAGGAACCCTCAGACAGGTGGTATCTACGGTGGTAGGGGCAATAGCGAGGGTGGAAGGGTCTTATTGGGGTGCACTTTTGCAAACAAGGCCGGCGCAGGAAAACGCCGACCACGACAAAGACAATGACAGGAACGGATAAGCAAATGGCACAAGACACCATCTCCGCACGCGATATCGCCCGCCAGGTCCCGGAACTGCTCCGGCGTCTGCCGAGCGTCGCCAAGGGTTACTACTACTATTCCGTGAAGAGCCCGACCAGGTCCCTGACCCTGGGCAGCCTGATCGAAGACAACGCCCACCGCCACGGCAGCCGGCCGGCCATCAAGTACCGGGATTACAGTATCACCTATGCGGAATTCAACGCCTGGGCCAACCGATTCGCGCACTTCTTCCGGGCCCAGGGGCTGAAGAAAGGCGACCGGATTGCCATCTTCCTGGAAAACCGCCCGGAACTGCTGGCGGTACTCACCGGTGCCGCCAAGATCGGCGTAGCCTGCGCCATGCTCAACACCTCCCAGAAAGGCAAGGTGCTGACCCACAGCATCAACCTGATCGAGCCGCACATGATCGTGGTGGGCGAAGAACTGGTGGAGGCGTTCGACGCTGTGCGGGACGACGCCCACTTCAAGCATGAGTCACCGCACCTGTTCCTGGCCGACCGCGACACCCGCACCGATTTTGGCGAGGCGCCCGAGGGCTTCCGCAACCTGGCGGCCCTGATCAGTGGATACCATGGCAATAACCCCAGCCTGCGCCATCCCCCGCGCATGGGGGACACCGCGGTCTACCTGTTTACCTCCGGCACCACCGGCCTGCCCAAGGCCGCGCCGGGCAGCCACCGCAAGTTCGTCAAGGCCTACGGTGGCTTTGGCCACATGTCCCTGGCCATGAAGCCGGACGACGTCATCTACGTCACCCTGCCCTTCTATCACGGCACCGCGCTGCTGGTCTGCTGGGGTGCGGCCCTGGCGGGTGGCTCGGCCGTGGTGATGCGCCGCAAGTTCAGCGCCAGCCAGTTCTGGGACGACATCCGCTACTACGGCGCCACCACTTTCGGCTACGTGGGCGAACTCTGCCGTTACCTGCTGAACCAGCCCCCCAGCCCGAAAGATCGCGATCACCCGTTGCGCAAGATGATCGGCAACGGGCTGCGGCCATCGATCTGGAAACCGTTCAAGGAGCGCTTTGGTATCGAGCAGGTGGCGGAGCTGTATGCCTCCAGCGAGGGCAACATCGGCTTTTCCAATTTCCTCAATCTGGACAACACGGTGGGCCTGTCCACCGCGCCCTACAAGCTGGTGCGTTTCCACGAAGGCACCCGCGACCCCATTCGCAACGCCAAGGGGCGGCTGGAGGAGGTGCCCAAGGGCGAGCCGGGCCTACTGATCGGCGAGATCACCAAGAAGTGGAATTTCGAGGGTTACACCCAGAAGGAAGCCACCGAAAAATCCATCCTCCGCGATGCCTTCAAGAAAGGCGACGAGTGGTTCAATACCGGGGATGTGCTGCGGGAGATTGGTTTTCGCCATCTGCAGTTTGTCGATCGCATGGGCGACACCTTCCGCTGGAAGGGCGAAAACGTCTCCACCACGGAACTGGAGAACATCATCGACGGTTCCGGCATGGTGGAGGAAGCCATCGTCTACGGCGTGGAGATTCCCGGCACCAACGGCAAGGCCGGCATGGTCACGCTGGTGCCCCAGGACAACTTCAATATCGACAGCTTCCTCGACTACCTGCAGGAAAACCTGCCGCCCTACGCCATCCCCGTGTTCGTACGCAAGACGGACGCTATCGAGAAGACCGGGACCTTCAAGTACAAGAAGAAGGATCTGCAGGATATGGCCTACAAGCTGGAACGCTCCGGTGACGAGGTTTATGTGAAGTTGCCGGGTAACGACCGCTACACCTTGATGGAGGAAACCACGCAACGGGCGATCGAGAATGGAGAGTATGGGTTCTAGGCGTCGGATGTCTGACGTTTTTAACCGGCCTATATGCTCCCCCCCAAACCGTCATGCCCGCGAAGGCGCACTGCTGCCCGGGGAAAATGCGGTAGCCTTGCTTGGAAGCGGGGCACTGCTTCGATTTGCGCGGTGAAAGCGACCAAGGCAACTCGCGAAGCCATACTTTGGCCACGCTGCTTAGATTAGAAGGATGGCGCCGAACACCTGGCTTTCGTCACCCCCCAATCGTCATACCCGCGAAGGCGGGTATCCAGGGCGGCCAACACCTAACCTTGATGCCAAACGCCCTGGATCCCCGCCTTCGCGGGGATGACGGGGCTCTGGCTGCGGTGTATCAAACCGCTAGATTCGCTTTCCCCGGACTGCAATGCGCCTGCGCGGGCATGAGGGGGGGGGGTATCTGATTGAAAGGTTTACAACCGCCCGGATTATTGTCCCCGGACTATGGTGCGCCAGAGCCGGGATGACCGTTTGGAATCTGTCAGACCTCCTCCATCTCCACCGACAGCGCCTGCCTAATCAGGTACTTCTGATGCTCCCCAAACGCCTCCACTCGTCGCCTCGCCTCGCCGGCGTCCCGCGCCAGAACAGCCTGGGTCAGCGTGGTGAAAAATTCCCGGGTGCGGTCCAGATCCTGACGGTACCGGTCAGCACAGAAATAGAACGTCCGGCTGACCGCCGGTTTGAAGTTGGTCAGGGCTTCGGTCAGATAGGGGTTGCACACCACCTGACAGCAGGCCTCCATCACCGCGAAACTGCCTTCCACCGCTTCGGCAATATCGGGCGCCGGCGACGCCAGTTGTTCGGTCACGGCGCCGATGGTCTCCAACAGATAGTCCTTGTCCCCCGACTGCCAGCGTTCACACAGTCTGGTCGCCAGCATGACCAGCAAATGCATATAGACGTCGTAGAGCTCGTTGGCGTGCTCGGCATCAATCTGCGTCGCATTGGCGCCCTTGCGCGGCTTGATCTCCAGCAGGTGCCAGCGTTCCAGCGTGTAGAACGCCTCCTTCACCGACGCCCGGCTCACCTGCAGCTCGGCGGCGATCGTGGCCTCGTGCAACCGCTCGCCGGGGCGGATGTCGCCGGTCATGATGCGCTGGGCCAGGTAGTTGGCAATCTGCTCGGCCAGGGTGTTGGGCACCTGGAATTCCATGGTGGGTGTTCCTTGGCTGGCAAGTGGGTTTGATGCCTTTCAGTATACCAAGGCGGCATAGGATTGCCAGACTGTAGAACAATTGGCGTTAAACCTCCGCCCAAAACCGCTGTAAATTGGCCAACGACTTGGTCAGCAAGTCGAACTCCTGGGTCTTGCCCTCGCGCTCGAACAGCTGGCGGCGGGCGGTGTCAATGTCGAAGAGCACTTCCCGTTGCTGGGGATCACGGATGGTGCTCTGGATCCAGCCGATGGCCACCAGGCGTTCGCCCCGGGTGACCGGCTCCACGCGGTGCAGGGTGGATGAGGGGTAAATCACGGCGGCACCGGCGGGGAGTTTGTAGCTCTGTTCGCCGGCGGTGGTGTCCGTCACCAGCTCGCCGCCGTCATAGCTGTCCGGATCGTTCAGGAACAGGGTAAACGAGATATCCGTGCGCAGGCGCTGTTCGCCCTGCCCCATCACCGGGTCATCCACGTGATTGCCGTAGGTCATGCCATCCCGGTAGCGGCTGAACATGATCGGGGTCATCCGGCGGGGACGCACGGCCATCTGGAACACCGGATGCTGGTTGAGGCTGCGGCTGACCTCTTCCTTCAGGGCCTGGGCCGCCTTGTCACCGGCGGCCACCTGTTCGTTCTGTTTGACCAGCCGGGCATGCCATCCCGCCGTCTGACGGCCATCCTGGAACGCCACCTCGCCCAGAGCATTGCGAATGCGGGCCAGCTGTTCTTCACTCAGTACATTCCCGATACACAAAATCATGGTTGCCAAACCTTAAACATGAATGAGAATAAGTTGCATTAATGGCTATGAATAGCGCATTATGCCGGTTTCGTTCAAATCAAACATTGTTTCCACGACCAGGACCGAGAGAACACACGCAATGAAAGACCAGAAACTCAAGCTTTGGCTCGGCGTCGGCGTCGCCACACTCCTTGTCGGCTGTGATGCCCAACAGGCCGATACCAGCAGCGCCGCTCAGGATACGCCAACGGTTATGGAATCTCACGCCGGTGGCGAGGGCGGGGAAAGTCACGGTGGTGAGGGTGGGGAAACCCATGAAACCGACGGTGGCGAAGGCGGCGAAAGCCATGGCGGTGAAGGTGGGGAGTCCCACGAAACCGACGGCGGCGAAGGTGGTGAAGCCTACGAAGCCGAAGGTGGTGAAGGTGGGGAAGCCCACGAAACGGCAGGCGGTGAAGGCGGCGAACTGGGAGCCGCGTTCAGCCACTTTGCTTCCGGTGGAGAAGGAGGCGAAGGCGGCGAAGGTGGCGAGGGCGGTAGCGCCGGCGCCCCCTCAGCCGATCAGTCCGATGGCGTCTATTTCGCCCTGCTCGCCATGATGAAAGGCCACATGACCAGTGCGCGGGATTTGATGGAGAGCGGCGAGATCGCAGCAGGCAAGCCTCACCTCACGCATCCGTGGGTGGAGCATTACGATGCAGTGGCGCCAGCGGCCGAGAAATACCAGGACGAAGGGCTTGAACCCAAGCTGGAGCTGCTCGCGGAATCCGCCGCGCAGGTCACCTCCTGGGAAGACATCGAAACCCGCTTTGCGGACGCCTGGCAGGCCGTAACCAACGCCCAGAACAAGATTCCCCAGAGTGAGCGGGATGAGCCTTCGTTTATCGCGGGTGTGCTTCTGGCGCTGACCAAGCAGGCCGCCCACGAGTACGAAGAAGCCGTCGAGGGTGACCATTTCGAGCTGGATCACGAGTACCAGGATGGCCGCGGATTTGTCACCGTGGCCCGGGATTACGCGGAGGATCGCGCCGACATTCTCAAGGCCAAAGACGCGAAAGCGTACGAAAAACTCACGGCCGCTCTCGACGAGCTGGCCAAGGCCTGGCCCCGCCCGGTGCCGCCCGCCCAGCCGGTCAAGGCGCCCAAACAGGTGTATGCCGACGCGGCCCAGGTGGAACTGGCACTCTCCAGCCTGATGTACTGATAGCGGCGACTATTTGCCGAACCCGCGGTCCTGCGGGTTCGGCGCTTCCCCTTCCCTGCGCTCTCTTTCCCCTACCGCACGTCATCCCCCGCCTCATCGGCACACCTGCTCCACGAACGTAATACGTTGGTCTAGTGGCGTTGGCGGCCCGTTCTGGGACACTGCAAGAAACCGTTCAAATAATAAACGGAGGCTCTTCTCATGAACGATCCGGCCCAACAGCCCATCACGGCCCGGGACCGCTACCTGAGCGTCTACCGCGAGGCCTGCGACCATCCTGATGCTTTCTGGCTCAAGCAGGCTGAGCGCATTCACTGGTTCCGCAAACCCACCCTCGGTGTGAGTCAGGACGAATCCGGCGCCGATCGCTGGTACGCGGACGGCGAGATGAACACCGCCTGGTTGGCGCTGGATACCCATGTCGAGCAGGGCCGGGGGGATCAGACCGCGCTGATCTACGACTCGCCGGTGACCGGCACCCAGGCCCGCTACAGTTATCGTGAACTCCTCGATCGTGTCAGCAAGGTTGCCGGCTTTCTCAGTGCGCTCGGCGTGGAGAAAGGCGATCGGGTGGTGATCTACATGCCCATGGTGCCCGAAGCGGTAATTGCCATGCTGGCCTGCGCCCGCCTTGGGGCGATCCACTCGGTGGTGTTCGGCGGTTTCGCGGCACCGGAACTGGCGGTGCGAATCGACGATGCCAAGCCCAAAGTGGTGATGTCCGCCTCCTGCGGCATTGAGGTCAACAAAGTCATCCCCTACAAACCCCTGCTGGACGAAGCCTGGCGACTGGCCGCACACAAGCCCGAGTGCGCGGTGATTCTGCAACGGGAGCAGGCATCTGCCGAGCTCATCGACGGTCGCGATCACGACTGGCAACAACTGGAAGAAAAAGCGGAATCCGTGACCTGCACGCCGGTCAACGCCACCGACCCGCTCTACATCCTTTATACCTCCGGAACCACCGGTAAGCCCAAGGGCGTGGTGCGGGACAACGGCGGCCATGCGGTAGCCATGCACTACAGCATGGAAGTGGTCTATGGCATGCAACCCGGTCAGGTGTTCTGGGCCGCTTCGGATGTGGGATGGGTGGTGGGCCACTCCTATATCGTCTACGGCCCGCTGATCTATGGCTGCACCACGATCCTGTATGAAGGCAAGCCGGTGAAAACTCCGGACGCTGGTGCATTTTGGCGTGTGGTGGCCGAGCATGGGGTGAATGCACTGTTTACCGCCCCCACGGCCTTTCGCGCAGTCAAAAAGGAAGACCCGGAGGGGCACCTGATGGCCCAGCACGATCTTTCCAGCCTAAAGCGTCTGTTTCTCGCCGGTGAGCGACTCGATCCGCCCACTTATGCCTGGCTCAAGGAGCGTACCGGTCTACCGGTGCTGGACCACTGGTGGCAAACCGAAACCGGCTGGGCCATTGCCTGTAACCCGGTCGGCCTGGCGGCGCTGCCGGAAAAACCCGGTTCGGCGACCGTCCCCACACCGGGCTTCCAGGTCGCGATTCTTGATCCGGCCGGCCAGCCCTGCGAGCCCGACGAACAGGGGGCGGTCTGCATCAAACAGCCCCTGCCCCCGGGCTGCCTGCCCACCATCTGGGGCGACCATGAACGTTTCCGCAACGCCTACCTCACCGCCTACCCGGGCTACTACCTGACCGGAGACGGCGGTTACCTGGATGAGGACGGCTATCTGTTCATCATGGGACGGGTGGACGACGTCATCAATGTCGCCGGCCATCGGTTATCCACGGGAGAAATGGAAGCGGTCGTGGCGGATCACCCGGCTGTTGCGGAGTGCGCCGTGTTCGGCATCCACGACGAACTGAAAGGCCAGGTACCGCTCGGTCTGGTGGTCCTCAAGGACGGCCATGATCCGGATCCGTTGCAGCTGGAAAGTGAACTGGTCGCCCAGGTCCGGGAAAAGATCGGGGCGGTGGCCTGCTTCAAGAGGGCCATCGTGGTCGAGCGCCTGCCCAAGACACGCTCGGGCAAGATCCTGCGCCGCACCCTGCGGCAGATGGCCAACGGCGAGGACTATGCCGTCCCCTCAACCATCGACGATCCGGCCATTCTGGAAGAACTGTCCGAGCAGTTTGGCTCCAGATCCTGAGCCGGAGTATTAGGCGTCGGACGTCCAACGTCCGACGCTTAACCTCAGTGCCCGTAAATGCGCATCTGTGTATCCTGTACCGCCAGATTGTCCAGGGCCACGGAGCCAACCGAGGTCCCACCAACCAGGATACCGCCGATGGCCACATCGGCACGAAACTCATTGATGTCCACAGCCAAACTGGCATCGCCGGCTGCATTGGGGCCTTTATAGATATCCATGTTCAAGGATGTCGTGGCATCCAGAATGTTCAGACCTCCACTTTCACTGTTTTCAAAGTAGCTGTCTGACATCATCCGCATATCGCGGATCCCCATGGCCAGAAAAGGAATATCGACATCCAGATCATCGATGCCGAACAACGTCTGTATGTTCAGTGTGTCCGTCGCCGTATCGATCTGAGCCCGAAATTGATTGAAAACGCCGTCAATCTTTAGATTATCCATCAGAACGGTACGGTCGCCCGCTGCAGTATCAGAAGGCCGCAGTTCCCACTTTCCGGTCGCGATTCGAAAATCCACCGGAGAAATGCTCATGGGGAATATCTGAATCAGGGCGTCGCCATCATCGAGGATATCGATATCCATCTTCATATTGTCCAGCTTATCCGTGGCATTGCCGGGAATACTAATGCCCCCCAGATTGGCCTGG
Source organism: Marinobacteraceae bacterium S3BR75-40.1 (assembly GCA_042862465.1). Taxonomy (GTDB): domain Bacteria; phylum Pseudomonadota; class Gammaproteobacteria; order Pseudomonadales; family Oleiphilaceae; genus JASTVH01. The sequence continues at coordinate 178,274 of JASTVH010000007.1, forward strand.
ATCGCCGGGAACATATCAGTGCGCTTGGCACCACCAACGGTAATATCCTCAATGGCCAGGGATCCCTGGTCGGTATAGAGAAACTCGTCGATGGAGAACTTGGTCTCCAGCTCGATCGTCACGCCCGCCTGGCCGGTCACTTTTCCCATCGCGGTATCGTCCATGGGTTTCAGTTCGGCTTGTGCGCCACAAACGCTCGCCCCTACTGCCAGCGCCAACAACTCATGTTTCAACGTTTTCATGTTGTCTCCCTCTACGTCGGGTTGCACAGGGCCGGCCTCCCGGCCGGCCCGGCGACCGCTTTACAGTTCGGGTGTGAGCATCAGATCAATGGTGTTGCCTTCCCCGGCCATGAAGTGGTTCAGCACACGGGTCAACCCGCCGCAGTTTTCCAGGGGTGGCAGGTTATAGGTCCCAGTGACCTCACCTCCCTCCAGCGGCTTGAACACCTCGCCATCCGGAGACTGCAGTTTGATGGTGACCGGCTCACTGGTGCGGCACTGATCACCACCACCGATGGGCCAGTTGATTCCGAACAGCTTCACGGTGACCTTGGGCACCTCGATGTACATTTTTGAGGTGGACTTCAGGGTGCCGTCGATCAGCGTTCCCGTAGTCGGCTCCAGTTGCTCGAATTCGACATGTGCGGTGGCGTTGACCGGGCGGAACAAGCGGAACACTTCGAACGTGCCCTGAGTCGGATCCAGGTTCAGTTCGCCCTCGAACATGTTGGTGCCCAGATCCAGCTCTGCGGCGATTTGGCCGGAAAGCGGCAGGCTGTCATCGGCAGAGGCGATGAAGGTGGAACCCTCCAGGCCCAGGTCAATCTGGACGCCGGTGGATTCGGTGCCTTCCCCGGAAACCGGCACCGTGAGGCTGGCTTCATCCGGGTCATTGGAGGTAATCAGCAGTTCAGCGTTGTCGCTACCTGAGGCACTGGGCGTATAGGTGAGCGTGGCGCTGCAGCTGTCGCCAGCGGCCACAGTGGAGCAGTCATGACTGACCAGGGCCAGGTCCCCATCGCCGCCCTGCAGGCTGACCTCGTTGATGGTCAGGCCGGCGGTGCCCTGGTTGGTCACGGTGACGGTCTGTTCCTGGGTCATGCCGACCCTGACCGAACCGAATTCGACCGCAGAGGTATCCACCGCGATATCCGGTTCCTGCTCGGGGATACTCTGCGCGGTCAGATCCACGGTGACCGACGCTTCGTCCGGATCGGTGGATTCGATGGTGACCTGCGCAGTATGCGTGGCATCGCCTTCGGCGAAATAGGTCACGTCGACGCTACAGCTGCTGCCGGCAGCCACGGTGGTGCAGTTGTTGGTAAGCATGAACTTGTCGGCATCCGCGCCGGACAGGGTCACATTGTTGATGCCCAGGGAGGCGCCACCAACGTTGTTGACGGTGATGGTTTCCTCCGCCGAGAGACCGGCCTGGACGGTACCAAAGTCCACCGGTTCGCTGGCCACGTCGATGTCCGGCTCCGGTGAGGCACCGGCTACTTCAAAGGTGTGCAGCACGTTGTCCTGTCCCGCGGTCTGGGTACAGTCGATGGTGAACTGCCCGACCGGGTCCGGGGCGATGGAGCCGTCGGCCTTGCGGGACGTGATATCCAGGCTGAGAGCGCCGACGGTAATGGTCCCGTTGCCCACGTCGTCCTGGTTAAAGGTCAACGAGGCCTGGGTACCGGAAGCCGGCACGATAAACGGGTCGCCAGCGGCCGGCACTGCAGTTTGCGGGATCGTTAACTCCACTTGCTGGGGGCGATCGCCACCGGGCACTGATACGTTGACGTCGGAAAGGGCCGTCCCCTCCACGGTGGTGGCGCCGACCAGAGACAGCCCCTGGCGGGCCTGATCGTTCAGGGTCGTGGTCACGTCCACCGGGACGTCGCCGATCGGCACACCGACCTGCGCCGAGGCCGGAACTTCCGCGGTAATGTCAGCGGTAATCGGCTGGGTGCCGATCAGCGGAAAGGGACAGGTGTATTCCAGGGTGAGCGAGGCCGTATCGGCCGACGCGGTGCCACCGGCCGCCAGCAGCGCCGCCGCCAGGGCAGCGTGACGCAGCCGGTTGTTGATCCGGTTGGAATCCGTGGTTTTCATCATGTCTTCCTCTTGTCAGTCATTTGACTCTTGTTGTGATTCGCAGACTGCTCCGGCGGCACGAACCACCGGTCTTGCGTTTGTCGCCCTGTCATCCGGTTGTAATGACCCGCAAGGCGAAAGCGCATACCGCCGTACCGGCAAGGCACGGCAGGAGACACCAGTGGCTATCATCACGTGAGAGGGGGTGGGGTGGTCTTGCGATAAGCGGCAAGCTTTTTGTCAAAAGCGGTAGCGCGGTGGGCAGCCGTCAGAATCGTGACTGCCTTCAAATTTCAGCCCGTAAAATCAGTCACTTCAGGCCAATCAGTCGGAAACTTCCCGACTCTGTCGCCGCACATCCCCCGGCGTTGAGCCGGTCCAGGCCCGGTAGGCGCGGGTAAAACTGGCTTGATCGCTGAAGCCGAGTTTGCTGGCGATGGCATCGAGTGGCAGGGAGGTGTCAGTCAGGAACCGGGTGGCGAAGGTTTCCCGGATCTCATTGCGGATCTCGCGGAAGGAGTAACCGGCCATCCCCAGATGGCGCCGCAGGGACCGGGCACTCATGCCAAGCGTCTGGGCCGTCCGCTCCAGGGTACTCTGACGGCCGGGAAAATTGAGCACATGCTCGCGCACCTGGGTGACCACTTCATGGACGTCATCGGATTTGATTTCCTCCCGCGAGCGCATGCCGGCCAGAAAGTAGCTCAGCCCGGCGTCATCGTTGCGTACGGGGCGCCCCGCAAGCGGCATCACGGCCCGGTTGGCGCTGGTACCGAAGCGCAGTTCCGCGCCCGGTGCCACGAGTCGCCAGTCCCGGTCCTGCAATCGGGTGGGAAAATCGAACTCAAAGCGAAAGTTGCGGCAGATGGGCGCAGCCACCGAGTAGATGCTGCCCATATAGATCTTGGCCATGAACGGGCGCAGTTCCCCCAACTCCCAGGTATCACGCAGCTGGATCAACACCTCATCACCCCGGGACGAAAGGTCCAGATCCATGACCGGCAGGCAGACCCGCAGGTATTGCACCACCATGTTGATGAGTTTGCGATGGTCCTGCTGGCGCAACAGTGCAAACCCCAGCAGACCATGAGCCGGCAGGTCGAGCTGCTGACCGAACTGAAACGGAATACGCTCGTCTTCCACCAGCGAGTCAGCCTGTCGTAGCAGGCGCATAACCTGATTCATCGACAGAAAGGCGTCCGGATCGTTGAGCATCGCCAGGTCGATTTCCTGGCCCTCCAGAATCGCCTGCCGGCCAATCCCCTTGCCTTCCAGAAACTTGGCGAATCGTCGGGCGTAGCGTGCCGATACGATGGGCACTTCATAGGCCATACTGCGGATTGAAATCATGGGGCGGTCCTTGCTTCGTTGTCACATTTGTTTTTATGGGGGAATCGCTGATATCTCCATTTTAAACAGGCCTCTACCTCGGATTTTCTGTTATTCCGTCACGTTTTTGTACAGACGGCCGCATTTAACAAGTTGCTGTCCGGTTTTGAATAGCCCATTCGGGGGAGGGGCATCGGCTTCAGGCAAGAGGCAGCGCTAGCGCGTGAGGCGACAAAAAGGGCGGGCGGTTACGGCTGACCATCCATCTCATAACGCTCCAGCAGACGCTGGTACGCTGGCGTCTGCTTGAATTGGGCAATGACACGGGTGAAATCGATGGACAGGGCCAGAGCGTCCGGGTTCTGGCGGCTGAAGGCCATGAAAATGGGGCTGCGATCCACCGGCGGCGAGAGGAAACGCAGGGGCGGTTCATAGCCGTGACGCTTCACCTCCAGTTTGATGGCATAGGGGTTCCCAACCCCCAGATCAAAACGCTTGCCGTAGACCATTCGCACCAGCGTTGGTTCATCCAGCACGTGTTCCGTCAGGAGGTAACTGGCCTGATCGAACGCCTCGCCGTAGGCATACCCCTTGATCGTACCGATCCGGAAAGTGGAGAGCTTGGTCAGATCGCCGTCGTAGCTGATGTTCGAACCCGGCAGGGCAAAAAAATGATTGCTTTCATAGGCGTGGGGGACTCCCGTATACACCACGTAGGGCGCCCGTTCGGCAGTGTTGAAAAACGTGGTCACCATATCGACGGAACCCCGTTCCAGTGCCTGCAGGACCCGGGGCCAGGACAGGCGACGGTACTCGATCCGGATGTCGAGGCGCTTGGCCACGTATGCCAGCACGTCAATGGAAATGCCGGTGAGCTTGCCGTTGTCCTTCCAGTAGAACGGCGGATAGTCTGCGGCAGCCAGCACGGCGGTCAGGGTACGCTGCGACCCGGTGTCAGCCGTCTCCCCTGCCTCCTCGGCCAGTAGCTGTGAACAAGGACCCAACAGGCCGATCACGACCATTATGCGAAGCAAAAACAACCTGACCGCCACAAAAACTCCACCCCTCTCCCATCGAGCGCGGCTTTGCGCTTTAACCGTCTCCAGTGTAATCACTTTTTGAGATCTGTCTCACAAAAAAATCAATTTCCTTGATCTGTGTGGGAGGGGCCTGGCTTCGTCATCGGAGGCCGGCGGGAGGGGCGATGAGCACTGCTGTGCCCACGAACCCAGAGTTTCTCTATTTCCACCGCAGCAAAGACCAGCAGCGCTGCCAGAACCACTTCCGCCCATTGGCTGAGCGACAGGGAGCGCGTCTCGAAAAGGTGCTGGAAAGGCGGCGCGTAGGTGAACAGCACCTGCAATACCATCAACGCGCCAATCGCGTACCACACCCAGGGGTTGCTCATCAGGGACCGCGGGGACAGGGCCGGCAGCGACAGCACCCGGGTATTGAGGAGATAGACCACTTCGCACATGACCAGGGTATTGACGGCAATGGTCCGCGCAATCTCCACGTTCGCCCCGGACTCCTCGTGATAGAGGAACAGACCGAAACTGGCCACAACCATGGCAACGGCAACAAACACCACCCGCCACACCAGAAACCCCGAGAGCAACGGCTCGTCAGGCGCACGCGGCGGCCGCTGCATGACATCCTGTTCCGCCGGCTCAAAGGCGATCGCGATGGCCAGGGTCACAGCCGTCACCATATTGACCCACAGGATCTGGACCGGTGTGATGGGCATGGTCACCCCCAGCAGAATGGCAGCGATGATGGCCAGCGCCTCGCCGCCACTCGTCGGCAGGGTAAACAGAATGGCTTTTTTCAGGTTGTCATAGACGATACGCCCCTCCTCCACCGCGTGGACGATGGAGGCAAAGTTGTCGTCCGCCAGCACCACGCGGCCGGCCTGTCGGGCCGCATCCGTGCCTTTGTGGCCCATGGCGACACCGACGTCGGCGCGTTTCAGGGCGGGGGCATCGTTGACCCCATCGCCGGTCATGGCCACCACTTCTCCCCCGGCCTGCAGGGCCATGACCAGCCGCAGTTTGTGCTCCGGGCTGGTTCGTGCGAAGAGGTCGGTTTCGCGGGCCTTTTCCGCGAAGCTTCGATCATCGAGCTGATCCAGTTGCTGGCCGGTCAGCGCCTGCTGCCCTTCCCCCAGTTGCAGCCCGTGGCCGATCGCCTGGGCGGTGATGGCGTGATCGCCGGTAATCATCTTGACCCGTATTCCGGCCTCACGCGCCCGGGCAATTGACTCCCGCGCTTCCGTTCGGGGTGGGTCCTCCAGTGCGAAAAGCGCCAGCAGGGTCAGACCGGACTGCACGTCGTCGTAGTTGAGATCTTCCACTTCCGCCGCCAGGGGCTTGCAGGCCAGGGCCAGTACGCGCTTGCCCTCCCCCGCCAGCGCCGTAGCCGCCTGCTCCCAGAAGGCCCGATCCAGAGACGTCTCGCCACCGTCGTCCAGCTGGTTCTCGCACATGGCGAGCAAACGCTCGGGGGCCCCCTTGACGTAAACCTTGTGATGATGGGCATGGTCACGATTGAGGGTGGCCATAAAACGGTTTTCCGATTCAAAGGGAATCGCATCCACTCGCGGGTTGTGCTGATGGGTCTGGTCCAGCCCCAGCCCCCACTTCATCCCCAGGGTCAGCAGGGCGCCTTCGGAGGGGTCCCCCGAGAGCAACCAGTCGCCGTTTCGGTGTCGTAGTGCGGCATCGTTGCACAACACCCCGGCCAGGATGGCCTGGTCGACGGCTGGCGCACTCTCCGGACTGGCCCGCTCTCCATCGTCAACGGTCACGTCTCCCTCGGGGCCATAACCGGCTCCACTGACCCGATAGCGAGCCCGTGCGGAAACGATATCGGTTACCGTCATTTCGTTGCGGGTCAGGGTGCCGGTCTTGTCGGAGCAGATCACCGTCACCGAGCCCAGGGCCTCGACCGCCGGCAGTTCGCGAATGATGGCATTACGCTGGGCCATGCGCTGCACACCGATGGCCAGGGTGATGGTAAGGATCGGCGGCAACCCCTCCGGGATGGCGGCTACTGCGATGCCAACCGCGGCCAGGAACATCTCTTCCAGGGCGTACCCCCGCAGCAGCCACCCGGCCAGGAGAGCGCCGGCACTGACCACCAGGGTGGCCAGGGCGAGTCTGCCGGCAAACCGTTCCATCTGCCGCAGCAAGGGTGTGGTGAGGGTTTCCACTTCCCCCAGCAGATGGCTGATGCGCCCCACCTCGGTATGCTCGCCGGTCGCAGTCACCACGCCGGTGGCGGTGCCCGTGACCACCATCGTGCCCGAATAGGCCATATCGCTGCGGTCGGCCAGGGCCGCATCGGCAGCCACCGGATCGGTCTGCTTGTCCACCGCCATGGATTCGCCGGTCAGAATGGCCTCGTCCACACGGCATTCCTGAACTTCAAGCAGGCGCATATCCGCCGGCACCCGATCGCCGGATTGCAGCCAGACAACATCACCCGGTACCAGACTCGCCGCGTCCAGAGATTGGCGCTGGCCGTCCCGCCGCACCAGGGCGTTTTGCGGCAACAGATCACGGATGGCCGCCAGCGCCTTTTCCGCCTTGCCTTCCTGAACCAGCCCCACCAGGGCATTGATGATCACCACCCCCAGAATCACGCTCATGTCGAGGTAGTGCTCCAGCAGCAGGGTGATCACGGCCGAAGCCAGGAGGACATGAATCAGGGCATTGTTGAATTGACGGCCGAGGCGACGCAGCCAGCTGGTGCCCCGATCTGCTGACAGGCGATTGGGACCCTGTTCGGCCAGACGTTGCTCGGCCTCCTTCTGGGAGAGGCCCTCCCTGGAGACATCCAGATGTTGAAGGGTCTCGTTGACAGAGCAACTGTGCCAGGACTGTTCCGTTTCCACGATGCTGCGTTCCTCGCTGAATTCACAGTTCCGATTGTTGATGATCGCGGGGATGGACTGAATGCGCTGGATCAATATTGCAGCATTCAACTGGTTATGGCGCCAACCCCAAAAAAAACGGCCCCCCGAAGGGAGCCGTTTTTTTGGCTATAACCAAAGGTGCCGGGTCAGTCCCCCCGGTCGGCGATGTAATCGGTGATCGCCGCGTAGAACTCCATCTCGTCAAAGGTGTCGGGACCCACCCCAACCACATCCAGGTGATCCTGATTGATCACGTAGCTGTGGGAGGTCATCTGCGTGCTATTGGGATGGTTGATATCGCTGACATAGCCCAGACCGGTACGGGTCCAGACATAGTCGAGGCAGCCCCAGCACTCGTAGTATTCCATCCGGTAGCCCTGCTGCTGACTGTTGATGCCCACCAGGCCATCGTCGTCACGCTCGTTGGCGTAGCCGTCGCCCTGACCGGCGGCACCGTCATTGTTGCAGTCGTCGTAGCAGTAGCCGTCACCGTCGATGTCATAGATGGCTTCGGAAAGCAGCCACAGGGCCGGGTTGACGCTGCTGCCGTTCTGGGCCGTCATCAGGGATACAGAGTTCGCCACGTACGCAGTGCTGGACGGATACTTCTGGTTGAACGCTTTCATGCCCGTGGTAACACCGTCATACGGATCGTAATCGTTGTAAACCAGCTGCTTGGCGCCTGCAATGGCGTCATTGGCGCTGCCGTACACGACGCTGCCGTAAAAGTTGGCCAGGGTCTCAGTAAGCTGATTGGCGTAGTGATCCAGGATGTACTTGGCCACCGGAGAACCACGGTGCGGGGAAGAAATGCTCACATGGGTCTCGACCACGCGATAGCCCTTGCGTTCACGCAGCAGACGGGACGCTTTGCGGGCATCGATGCCACCCTGGGAGTGAGAGACAATGTTCACGTGGCTGACGCCGGTCGTGGCCATGTAGCTCTCGATGTTGTTGGCCAGCTGGTAGCCGCGGACTTCCGAGCTTTCGAACGGCGTAACGGACGACACATAGCTCTTCTGGTTGTCGTTGATGTCGCCGTTACAGTTGACTTCGAGGAACTTGTCACAGGGGTCGAGCACGAAAGTGCCGTAGTCGTCACCCCAGTAATCGTAGCCGAGAATGTCGTCAAAGCCGGCCATGCCGTGCGCGAAGACCACCGGGTATTGCGTGCGGTTGGCATCGCGCGCCATAGCGGCGGGAGCGATGGTGATGCCGGCAAACAGCAGAGCCGCTGCCGCACCACGGAGGATCCGAGTGCTTGTCGTTTTCATGGTTGTCAGCCTCTTGTTTTTGTTTTCGGAAACGCTGAGCGAATCCGCAAGACTAACCACGGGTACTGATTGTCGTTCCCGGGTTTCCCTTCCCTGGCAGGTCTCTATCCAGCCTCATTGCCGGAATACTGCGAGAACCAGCCGGTACAGATAACCGCGGCGCCCAAAAAATGGACCATTCCAGTCTGTCGGATATCCCACCGCAAATGTGTGAACTTGCGCACACAACACAGAAAATGAACCGCGGGTCATTTTCAACGCTCCGACGGGTCGCTTGAAACCGGGGGGTGTTATGTTGTTTAAAGAGAGGTTACTGAATTCGGTATAAACCTGACCGGCAGGGACGCCCCAACGCAACAATAACAAAGGTGGAAAACGTGCGAGCCAAACCCGTCCTTGTTGTCATCACCATCGCTGCCCTGGCCGCGGGTGCCGTGGTGCTGTGGCCCTCAAACACTCCGCAGGTGGCCAACACCGAGACGCCGTCGCCAGAAGCCCCGGCCCCGGAGGCAACCCCTGAAGCAGCACCCCAACAGTCCCCCGCGTCGCCCGATGAGATCAAGTCCAGCCAGGACGACAGCCTGGATGCTTTCCGCAAGCGCCTGCTGGCCCGCTATGAAGGACAGCTGGACCAGCCCAAGGGCCAGGTCCGCCTGCTCGAAGAGCTGATGCGCTACCTGATGAAAATGGATCCGGACCACTGGCAGGATAACCTCGCCGCCCTGCTTCAATCCTGGTTCCCGGAGCGCAGTGACGCCCTGCTGCAGAAAGCGAAGGCCATGATGGCCTACAAACGTTTCATGGAGGAACAACGCTACAGTCTGAGGACCATGACCCCCGAAGAGCGCCACGACTTCATCTGGGCCAAGCGAAGGGAGCTCTTCGGTGCGGACGCCGAAGCCATCTGGCAGTCGGAGATTCGCAACTATCAGTTGGCGCAGTCACTGCGCAGCATCGAACAGAGCAGCGGGTCGCCCACCGGTAAGGCCCAGGCGTTCACCGATGCCGTTCGCCAGACCTATGGTGAGTCTGCGGACACCATGATGGAGCGTCACCGCCAGGAACTGACCGACCGCTTCCTCTCCCTGCCCTCGGTACAGACGTCACTGCAGCAACAGAGCCCGCAGCAGCGTTACAGCACCCTGCGCACGATTCGCCAGGAAATGGGCATGGAGGACCAGGCCCTGGATCGCTGGACCGAGCTGGATAAAACCCGCGACCAACGCTGGCAGTCCGGCCAGCAATACCTCAACCAGCGCGAGCGCATTGTCGAGCAATATCCGGAAGGAGCCGAGCGCGAGCAGGCGCTGGACGAGCTGCGCCGGAAAACCTTCGGTCAGGACAAGGCCGAAATCATCCGTAACGAGGAGGAAAACGGCTACTTCCGTTACGAGCAGCCGCGGGTGTACGGACAGAATTGATCAGGCGGGCTGCAGCGCCTTGAGCATCCACACGTCACAACCGTTGTGGATCGAGCCATCCATGGGTCGTTCAAGGCGCTCAAAGCCGAGTTTTTCGTAAAGGGCGATGGCCTGGGTCATGTTTCCCAGAGTATCGAGGTAGCATTGCCGGTAGCCCTGGCGTTGGGCGAAAGTCAGGCAGGTACGCGTCAGTTTCTCACCCAGGCCATAGCCACGATACGCCGGCAGCAGGAACAGCTTGCGCAGCTCACAGACTTCGGAGCTACCGGCAAAAGGCGCAATGCCGCCACCGCCGACCACCCGCCCATCCATCACCGCCACCCAGTAGCCACTGCGGGTTTCCGGCCGGTAATGCCGGCTCATGTTGCGGACCTCATCGTCGGAAGGCCCGAATCCTTCACCAATGGCGCCGAACTCTTGCCCCACGGCCTCGATCACATGGGCGATGGCCGCATCCTGTTCCGGCTGGACTGGCTGGATGTGAAACGACGACGGTTTTTCAGGGGTCACGGGTATCGTCATACGGCAGTTCCGACAGGCTGGAGAAAACATCAGATTATAGCGCCTCCCACGACGGTTAAAGACCCCGGGCAGGCACGATGTCATCAGGGAGCCCTAAAACGCAAAATAGGTCGCAATACCCGACAACACCGCATTCATCGCAACCGCTGAGAGTATCAGCCCCATGACCCGGCTGATAACACTGGCACCGGCCTCTCCAATCAGTTTGTGGATGCGCACCGCCGCCAGCATCAGCACCCAGGTGACAAGCAAAATGGAGAGAATGATCAGCGAGGTGATAGCCTGATCCGCCAGCGAAAAACGGTGATTGTCAGTCAGCAGGACCGCCGCCATCATGGCTCCCGGGGAGGCGATGGAGGGAATCGCCAGCGGAAACACCGCACTGTGGGCCGCGCTCTGGGCCAGACCGACTTCCTCCTCTGGCTTGCTGCGACCGAAAATCATGCTCAGCGCGAACAGGAAAAGCACCACGCCACCGGCCACCTGAAAGGCCGGCAAGGGGATATTCATTGCTTCCAGCAGAATTTCTCCCGCCACCACGAAAAACAGCAGGACGAGGGCCGCGATCACCGTCGCTTTCCCGGCGATAGCCCGCCTTTCCGCGGCTTCACTCAGGTGTGATGTCACCGCCAGAAAAACCGGTACCGTGCCGATGGGGTCGATCACGGTCCACAACAGCACGATCTGACGGATAATATCGTCCACGGCGCTTTCCTTCCGACGCTTTGTATTCCAAAGTAATCTTTACGCGTTCCCCGAAAAAAAGCGACAGACTCTTCTTCCCGGGTCCCGTGAAGGACTACAGGGATGGAGGATGGATGCGCTTGCAGGTTTCAGGAGGAGACCCCCTGCAATGATCACCTGGTTGGTTCCCCTGGTAGCATTGGGCGGCCTGGCCGCGGCCGGTTTGCTTTATCGCCAGGTCACGCGCTTTCCAGCCGGCCCAGAAAATGCACAGGCCATTGCACGGCACATCCGCACCGGTGCCAAGGTGTATCTGCGGCGGCAGTACTCGCTCATGCTGGCCACCATGTTTCTGATTGCCGTCGCCCTCTGGTTCTATATGGGGCTGGCGGCAGCCGGCGCTTTCGTGGCCGGCGCCCTGTGTTCCGGGACTGCCGGCCTGATTGGCATGCTCACGGCCACACTGGCCAATGTCCGTACCGCCACGGCAGCTCAGACCAAGGGACGCCATGCCGCGCTCCACGTCGCCTTCACCGGCGGTTCCGTGATGGGCATGGCCGTGGCGTCTCTGGGACTGCTTGGACTCAGTGTTCTGTTTCTCCTGCTGTCGATGCAGGACGACTTTTCCGTCTCGCGCCTGACCGCCTTCGGGCTTGGTGCGTCGTCAGTGGCGTTGTTTGCCCGCGTAGGTGGAGGCATTTTCACCAAAAGTGCCGATGTCGGGGCGGATCTGGTGGGCAAGATCGAAGCGGGCATCGCCGAGGATGATCCACGCAACCCCGGCGTCATCGCCGATAATGTCGGCGACAACGTAGGCGACGTGGCGGGCATGGGGGCCGATTTGTTCGAGTCTTACTGCAGCGTGATTATTGCGGCGATTGCCATTGCCCTCGCCCTGCCCGATAGCGAGGCGGCTGGCTTCGGCGGACGAGAGGCGCTGCTGGTGCTGCCCCTGGCCCTGACCGCCACCGGCCTGGTGGCGTCCCTAATCGCCATCGTCGCGGTCGGCTGGCTGCGGGACGGCAGCCCCGAACGGGCCCTGGCCATCGGCATGCTGCTGGCCACTCTGCTCTACCTCGGCTTTGCCGGTCTGGGCATTGTCGCCTTCGACCTTTCCCCCATCCTGTGGCTCACTCTGCTCGGCGGAACGCTGGCCGGTATTGCCGTGGGTGCCATCACCGAGTTCTACACCAAGGGTCCCCCCACGCGGCACCTGGCGGCAGCCAGCGAAACCGGTGCCGCCACGGTGGTCATTCGGGGACTGGCCCTGGGCATGGAATCGCTCGCGCTGCCACTGCTGGTCATCGCTGGCATTCTCTACGGCACCACCCAGCTGGCCGGGCTGTATGGTGTTGCCCTGGCCGCGGTGGGGATGCTGTCCACCGCCGGTATTGTCATGGCCATCGACGCCTACGGACCCATTGCCGATAACGCAGGCGGCATCGCGCAAATGGCCGGCATGGGCGAAGAAACCCGGGCAATCACCGACGATCTCGATCAGGTGGGCAATACCACCGCCGCTATCGGCAAGGGCTATGCAACGGGGGCCGCCGCCCTGGCCGCCCTCGCCCTGATGAGCGCTTTCGTGGAGACTGTCTCCGAGGTCCGCCCCGGCTTCAGCCTGCAACTGACCGATTCCGCCGTGCTGTTTGGCCTGTTTGTGGGCGGCATGCTGCCCTTTGTGTTCAGCGCCCAGACCATGCGCGCCGTGGGCAGCGCCGCGGACGAAATGATCCGGGAGATTCGACGGCAGTTCGATACTATCCCCGGCCTGCGTGAAGGTAACGCTGAGCCGGACAGCGACCGCTGCACCGCGATTGCCACCCAGGCCGCCTTGCTACGTATGTTCCTGCCCGGGGGCATGGCCCTGCTCACGCCAATCCTGATTGGTTTGCTGGTGGGCCCTCAAGCACTGGGCGGGCTGCTGGCCGGTGCCCTGGTGACCGGCGTCATCCTCGCCCTATTCATGGCCAACGCCGGAGGCGCCTGGGACAACGCCAAGAAATACATCGAAGCGGGCCACCATGGCGGCAAGGGATCCCCTGCCCACAATGCCTCCATCGTCGGAGACACCATCGGCGATCCCTTCAAGGACACGGCGGGACCGTCCATGAACATCCTGATCAAGGTTCTGGCGATCGTCAGTCTGCTGCTGGCGCCGTTTCTGGGGTGATTGTCGGCGAAGCATATTCGCTGGCTATCAGGCAATAAGAATATCCCTATGGATTCCACTATTGACGCCGACGTCACTTCAGGCGAAGGATGGGCAGACGCGTGATGTTCAGCCGTAGCGCACCTGCCCGCCAGCAGGCGCAGTAACCGCTGCATGACGGGATGGTTGTCACGGAAGGCATGACGCCACCATCTTCAACAGGGAGCCTCTATCATGGCGAACAAGGACAGAAAGCCCACCACCACCGACGCCGGCATTCCAGTCAACAGCGACGAACATTCCCTCACCATTGGCCCGGACGGCCCCATTGCCCTGCACGATCACTACCTGATCGAGCAGATGGCCAACTTCAACCGGGAACGGATTCCTGAACGCCAGCCTCACGCCAAGGGCGGCGGCGCCTTCGGTCATTTTGCAGTGACTCAGGACGTCAGCCGGTACACCAAGGCGGCCGTTTTCCAACCGGGTGCCAAAACCGATGTGCTGATCCGCTTTTCCACCGTTGCCGGTGAACGCGGTAGTCCGGATACCTGGCGCGACCCGCGGGGCTTTGCGGTGAAGTTCTACACCAGCGAGGGCAACTTCGACATGGTGGGGAACAACACCCCGGTGTTCTTCGTGCGCGACCCGATGAAATTCCAGCACTTCATCCGCTCACAGAAGCGCCGCGCCGACGTCAACCTGCGCGACCACGACATGCAGTGGGACTTCTGGACCCTGTCCCCGGAATCCGCCCACCAGGTCACCTGGCTCATGGGGGATCGCGGCATCCCCAAAACCTGGCGTCACATGAACGGTTACTCCAGCCACACCTACATGTGGGTCAACCGGGAAGGTGAACGTTTCTGGGTGAAGTATCACTTCAAGACCGATCAGGGCATCGAATGCCTGACCCAGGACGAAGCCGACCATCTGGCCGGCAAGGACAGTGACTATCACACTCGCGATCTTTATGAGGCCATCAAGCGTGGCGACCACCCGAGCTGGACGCTGTACATGCAGATCATGCCCTTCAAGGACGCGGAAACGTACCGCATCAATCCGTTTGATCTGACCAAAGTGTGGCCTCATGAGGATTACCCGCTGACCGAGGTGGGCAAACTGACCCTCGACCGCAACCCTACCGACTACCACACGGAAATCGAACAGGCCGCCTTCGAGCCCAATAACATGGTGCCCGGCACCGGCATCAGCCCGGACAAGATGCTGATGGCGCGGGTCTTCGCCTATGCCGACGCCCATCGGGCCCGGCTGGGGGTGAACTACAAGCAGATCCCGGTCAACACGCCCCAGTGCCCGGTGCATGCCTACACCAAGGAAGGCGCCATGCGGGTGAAGAATGCCACCGATCCGGTCTACGCGCCCAACAGCAAGGGCGGCCCGGCGGCCGATCCGGAACACTGGCCCAACGACAACAGCTGGAGTGCTGAAGGCGAGATGGTCCGCGAGCCCTACAGCAAGCGCCGGGACGACGATGACTTCAGCCAGGCCAATGCCCTGGTCAACAAGGTGATGGATGAAGATGCCCGCTCACGGCTGGTTTCCAACGTTGCGGGTCATCTGCTGGATGGGGTCTCGGAACCGGTGCTGGAACGGGCCTTCGAATACTGGCGCAATATTGACCCGGAGATTGGCGATCGCATTGCCCGGGCGGTGAAAGAAGGTCAGTAATACACCACCAGACCTAAGAGGAGTGGGGCCTTCACGCCTCATCTCCTCACGCTTCACCGCGCCAGCCCCAATGTCTCCCCTCCGCAACACAGGCTCTGTCAGGCGAAAGGCACCCTACAGCATTTCCGGCCGGAACTGACTGCGCCGGCTGATGGTCTTGCCCGCCACCATGAAAACACCGTCGCCGGTGTAATGCAGGGTTTGGGGGTGCTGGGGGGATTCCGCCACCCGGGCGCCCACCACTTCCCAGATGAAGAAGTTGTAGGCATCCACCAGGGTGTCATCCACCAGCCTGCATTCGAAATTGGCGCAGCACTCGCTGATGGAGGGCGCGTTGACGTGCCGGCTCTGCTCCGGTGTCAGGCCGAAGCGTTCGAACTTGTCGACCTCGCGGCCGCTGCAGTTGCCAATGCCCACCACCTCGTCGGTGAGTGCCGTGGTCGGCAGGTTGATCACGCACTCCCAGCTGCGCTTGATCAGTTCGAAGGTGTGGTTTTCGGAGGCGATCACACCGCCGATCAACGAGGGCGAAAAGGCCATGACCGTATGCCAGCCGAGGGTCATGATGTTGCTTTCATCATTCCAGGCGGAGGACACCAGGACGATGGGACCGGGCTCCAGATAACGGCGCACCTTTTCCGGCGGGAAGGCTTTTTTGGTGAAGTGGCGCTGCATGCACATACTCCCTGGCCGTCAAACAACGAATCCGTTGGTAGTCCCGACACAATAGAGAAAGCTTCCGGTCAGGCCAAGCCTTTACGGAACTGTCCCGGGGTCTGCCCCGTCCAGCGTTTGAAAGCCCGGTTGAACGCACTCTGCTCCGAGAAGCCCAACAGAAAGGCGATATCCACCAGCGCCAACTGCGCTTCCTCCAGATAGGCCAGGGCCAGTTCCTTGCGGACCTCGTCCAGCAGGGCCTTGAAGGTCAGCCCCTGTTCGCCCAGGCGACTGACCAGCGCCCGGGGTGTCAGCTCCAGCCGGGCTGCAACGTCTTCCAGCGAAGGCTCGGCAAAGCGCAGCTGGTTCACCAACAGGGCCTGGACCTCGCTGACCAGGTTGGTCCGCTGACGATATTGCTCGAGCAGTGCCGCGCCCTTGCTGTCCATGAGCTCGCGCAATTCCGGGTCGGAATCCAGCAGCGGCGTGTCCAGTCTGTCAGCCGCCAGCTCCAGGCCGTTCCAGTCCTGGTCGAACTGGACGTCCGCCCCCAGCAACTCGGCGTAGCGGGCCGGATCGTCCGCCGCGGAATGGCTGAAGACGACCCGCTGCAGCAACCCACCCTCATCGGCCACGATGCGCCGGCCAAAATGCACCCAGCCACTGATGGCGCCCTCCACAAACTGCGGCGGCACCGAGGTGCGGCCGGACCATTGCAGACAAGCCCGGCCGTCCTCCTGCCTCAGTCCGGTCATGCCCACGTTCCAGACCAGCTTCTCGAACCGCATCAACCGATCGATTGCCTCATGCAGGTTGGCGCTGCTCATGGCGGCATAGCCCAATACCGGGAAGGAGCGCGGCCGGACATGCTGGCCGAGGACAATGGCCAGCAGCGGATCATCAACCTGCATCTGGCACAGGCTGTAGAGACGCAGGGCATGGAAGAAGGAGACGCGGGCCCCCGGCTGCCGCAACTGCTCCGGATTCATCCCGGCCTGTGCCAACAACGCCTGGGCATCGATCCCCCAATGTTCCAATACCGGGAGCAGCGACAGGATATAGGAGGCGCTAAGGCTGGCGTTGGAACCCAGTTCCTGGAGCAGAGGTGTCAGGTGAGAGGCGTGGTCGGCGCGTGTCATGCACTGGATCATACGCCGGCGTGTGGCGGACGACAATTGGGCGCTGGCATCGCAGGCAGCCGCGGATCAGCATCCTTCTCCCTGGTCTCGATATGTAGCCCTCCTCCCCCTGTGGAGGGTGCCGCAAACGGTCTCGACATAGAGCCCCTCGCCCCTGCGGGGAGAGGGGTTGGGGTGAGGGGGAGAGGGAATGTAATTTTGGGCTTTCGTGACACCCTTCCGGCACCCAGGCCACAAGCCCCATTTCAGGAATCAGGGTTTTGGATCTCAACACCATGCCCGGTATCGTCCGTCAGGATCTCGAACGCCGCCCGGCTCCGGGTAACCAGCTCGACGGGCGGCTGGCCGGGCACCTCCAGGGTCAGTTCGCAGCTGGCGATCTTGCTGTTGAGACAGGTATGCAGCCCGCCCGGCGGGTTCTTGTAGTTGAGGCCGGTGAAGGCGCTGCGGTCGCCATGGATGCGGCCTTTCAGGGTCGCGCCGCCATTGTCCAGCGCGAACCGCCAGTCGAAATAGTCATAGTGGCCGTCGTTGGCAAACGCCTGGCGCAGGGTATTGAACCGGTATTCCCGCCCCCCAAGCCGCAGCACCCCCAGAGTCATGGGCGGCGACCAGATCGGGCCCAGCTTGATCCTGGCCGTGGCCACCTCAAAAAAGGCGTCCGGCGCGTTGTCGAACCCGGCGACCTGCCCCCAGGCATACTCATCGGTGTGCTTGCTGCCCCAGTTGTGATTCTCGCTACCCTGCCAGCCATCAACGTTCACACTTCCGCCGTTCACGCTCAGCTGGCCCCGAAAGCGGACATTGGGCGCGATCACCATGCTCTTGGCCTTGGGCAGCGGGGCCCCGTAGAGGTAGTCCGGCAGCAACAGCAGTTCGCCCTGCCCGTCCTGGTGAGCCAGGTCCCATTCAATCCGGTTGTCATCGAGGCGGCACTCGCCCTTGAGCCTGCCTTTCTCCCAAGTGGCACCTCCCACCGCCAGGGAGGACGTGCCACTCTGAAAACTGCACTGCTCCATCGGCACGTCCTGCTGAACAGTCACGACTCGGGTCGATTCTCCCGTGGCGTCAAAATAGATCGCCCAGAGTTCCCCCACGGTGGATCGCTCATCCCCTTGCCGGGACTGGAAAACGGTGTAGCGTATCCAGAACCCACGTGGCTCCGACGGATGGTTGGCGCGGACGAAAAAGCTCTCGTAGTGGCCTTTGCGGGTCTGCCTGGATGCGCCCGGGTCATACTGGCACAGCGCCCAGGGTGAGGACGGACGAAGATTCAGCGGTGCGTTCATGATGGCTGTTCTCCCGAATTATGACCTGGCCGCCGGCCGGCATGTCAGCCTCAAGGATTCCAGCGGGAAGCGCCAGAGCGGCTTGCGATAGACCAGTTCCGCCTGTCCCCGAGGCTCGCCGTCGCAGGTCACCGTCAAGGGGCAGGTGGTCAGCGAGGTTTTCAGGTCCGACAGGCGATACTGCTTTTTGCCCAGGGCATTGACCGCCCCCACGCCAGGCCAGACAAAGGATATATCATAGGCCGGCCCGGTGGGGTACAGCGTCAGGGTACCTTCCGCCGCCAGCGGCCCGGAATCGCCCACATGCACCACAGCTGTGAAAGCGCGCGGGACTGTGAGCCGGAAAAGCCGGTCGGTAAAGGCTTCCAGTCGGATGCTGAACGGTTCACGACGCCCCTCCAGCTCAAGCCAGCCGCTCATTTCCTCTTCGATCAGCAGCCCTGTCCGGGCGGTGCCATTCAGTGCTTCAAGCCATGCCATCACAAGGCAACTCCCTATATCGTTTCGGCCAGCATACGGGCGCCCCGCATGGCCAGGCTCATAATGGTGACCTGGGGGTTGGCCCCCAGGGCGCTCGGCACACAGCTGCCATCCATCACATACAGGTTGCGGGTGCCGAACACCCGGTGACAGGGGTCGCAGACCGCGGTTCGGGACGATACACCCAGCCGCGCGGTCCCCAGCGGATGGTAGGCGGTGACCAGAAAATCCCGTGCCGAGCGGCAGCGCCCCAATATCTGCGTCAGTTCCTTCTCATTGCGGATTGGTTCGTCGCCATGCCGCCCCGGCAGATAGACCGCCTCGGCCCCGGCGCTAAGGTACATGCGGGCGAGCCATTCCGTGGCCTTCCTGAAACGCCGGAAGTCGTCACCCTGCATGCGATAGGTCACCAGGGGCTGGTTGAAACCGGGCACCGCGCGCACCCGTCCGCGGGATCGATCCCGAATCATGAAGCCAAAAAACGCCATCTGCTGATACTGGCGTATCTTTTCCATGAAGGGCTCGCCCAGTTGCGGCAGCATCATGCCGTAAGCGAGCGGCGGCGGTGTGGCACCTTCAAAGACGATGCCTTCCTCCGCCAGGTCGGTCACGCCCAGCCCCTGGGGAATCATCGAGGCGTTATCGAAGCGGCGCTCCGGGAAATGGGCGTAGACGGCGCCGGCGGGGTGGATGGACAGGTTCCGGCCCAGCATGGGCAGCCGAACCCCGTTTTGCTGCAGAAAGTGGGGTGTGATCAGGCTGCCCATCGCCAGCACCACCCGACCAGCCGTTACCCGCAGGTGCTTGAGGTTCCCATCAACACTTCGAGCCTCCAATCCCTGCACCCGCTCACCATCCCAGATCAACCGCTCAGCCCGGTAGCCGGTCATCAGGAAAGCGCCGCGATCCAGGGCCCGGGGAATGAAACTGACATTGGTGGACTGCTTGGCCCCGGTGGGACAACCAAACTGACACAGCCCCTGTCCGTCGCATCCCGGCGCGTTACGTGTCAGCGGATGCACCTGAGCGAAGCCATTGGCCCTGGCTCCGGTGGCAATCACGTTGGCGATCTCGCCGATATGACGGGGCTCGGCCGGGGTAACCTGGAGCATCGCCTCCACCTCGGCGAAGTAGGGTTCCAGCTGCTCGGTGGTCAGATCCACCAGCCCTTCGGCCTGCCATTGCCGGAGCACCGTGTCCGGTG
This sequence comes from Marinobacteraceae bacterium S3BR75-40.1, assembly GCA_042862465.1. Taxonomy (GTDB): domain Bacteria; phylum Pseudomonadota; class Gammaproteobacteria; order Pseudomonadales; family Oleiphilaceae; genus JASTVH01. Next base: position 198,120 of record JASTVH010000007.1, read on the forward strand.
TCCGCAGACAGGTGCCGGAATTGATGGTGGTCGTCCCGCCGACACTGCGGCCCAAGGGGATGGGGATAAAGCTGTTGCCCACGGCGCCGGTCACCCCCGCGTTGCGGTACAGCTTCTGAATCATCTCCGGAATGCGTCCGTTGAAATCGCGGCGGTCGTAATAGGCGCCCTCTTCCAGAATCAGCACGGCCAGTCCTTTGGCCGCCAGCTCATAAGCGGCCGCCGCACCACCGGCGCCACTGCCCACCACAACCACGTCCGCCTCCAGCGTCTCGTCGTCTCCGCAATCGGCCGGCGCGCTCACCTGCTGGTGCCAACGCTCCGGTTCCACGGCCTCCGGCGGCGTGATGGGGCCTCGTCCGATCAGTGCCTCATGTACCTCATCCCGGGCCAGCCAGGCCAGCTTGGTGGGCGCCGACAGGGCGCGCAACAGTTGACCCGCCAACGGGCTGTTCTGGTACCGGGCCAGAAACTCCACCTGGGCCCGGGGTTCCATGGCGGAAAAGGCCTGCCCCACCGCCGTTCGGCTCAGTCGATCCAGCCAGCGCCCGGAGCGACCCGCCCAACGGGCGAGCGAGGGGTCCGCCTCTGCGTTCATGGCATCCAGCGCTTTCCAGTAGGGGGACCATTGGGCTTGCTCGGGCATCGGTGGTGTTCTCCGGTACAACTGATTCAGTTCACCTTATAGCGGGTGGCACCGGGATGATTGACCAAAAGCACGGTGTTCCGGTGGGGCTGGAGTCAAAATGGCGGTGGTCGGAAAGCGGATAAAGCTTGCGGAAGGCCGATAATTGATTAAAATTCGTCCGTCCCAGCCAAGCCGTACATCCATGAACCTCATTTCGTTTGATGCGTACCGGACGCTGCATTTTCCGGCTACCCGTTTTATCAAACCCGAGCTGTACCTGAATCACAGGGAAGAACTGCAGCAGGCGGATTGGGTCCTGTTTCCGGAGTACTGGCAGGTCAATGCCCTGGTGTTCGGCCTGAAATGCCGCATTTTCCCGAGCCTGCCGAGCTATCTGATCGGCCATGACAAGGTGGCCATGACCCGGGCCTTCAATGCCGTGGCACCGGCGAACACGCCCTGGACCCTGATCGAAGCCAATGGGCCCCAGGAACGTGAGATGATCTGGGATACCCTGCCCCATCCGTTCGTAGCCAAGCTGCCCAAGGCCAGCATGGGGGAAGGGGTCTGGCTGATCGAAAACCGGGCCGACTGGCAGCGCTATTGCGAAATCACCAACGTCCTCTATGCCCAGGAATACCTGCCGATTGACCGGGATATCCGGGTGATCGTGGTGGGCAATCAGGTGGTGTCCGCCTACTGGCGTCATCAGGCGGAACAGGGTTTTTACAACAACGTGGCCCGGGGCGGCTGGATCGATCATGGCCAGGTCCCGGACAGCGCCCTGGAACTGGCTCTGCGCGTGTCACAACAGCTGGGCGTGGATCACGCCGGCTTCGACATTGCCATGGTGGGCACGCACCCGTTCCTGCTGGAGTTCAACCGGCTGTTCGGCAACCAGGGCATTCGGCCGGCCACCCTGCTTCGGGATCGGATTCTGGCTCATCTGGGGCGGCTGAGCTCTCCGGATGATCCTGGCGACCCCGGCCCCACCTGGCCCGTGGCGGTCTAACCGGAATCCGCGCTGACGGCGCTAGCGGTTGCAGTGTTCCCCCCGGTAGGCGCTGTCCATGGTCACCTTCGCGAAGCCACCCTGCTGCACCAGCCCCAGCGTCTGCATGATGCGGGCCTGACCGGTTTCGACACAGGTGACGACGCGAAGGTGGTTTCCGTGGGACTGTTTTAAACGCTCAGCCAGGGCCTCGGCATCCACAAACCGCTGCTCGTCGAAATACCAGGCCGTGGGCGTCGCAACCAGGATATGTGGCGGCGCGGCCATGGCCCCGCTGGCATAGAGCAGGACGCCCAGCATGACAGAGACGCTCTTCCGGATCATGATTCCTCCCCCGATGACAGGCCGACCCGCAAGGCTCAGCCGGTTCCCCGCACTCTGAGCCGTCCGGCCAACCAGGGCGCGACCAGGGTGACCAGCAGCACAACCGTGAAAAGATTGCCCTGCGACACATCGAAAACCTGGAGGACTTCCTGCCAGGATCGTCCCGACACAAAGTACCCGAAGCCCAGATCAAACCCCAACGTCATCACCAGCCACAACACGCCAACCCCCATCAGAACGCGCTCGTTTCCGGCACCGAACAGGGGCACCGACAACCAGGCCACCACCCACACCAGCAATGCCAACGTCAAACCGCTCAGCGGCAAGGCAACCGATGCACCCAGCCAGGGACTGAAGACCAGCTCACGCACGGCCGCATTGGCAATGGCCAGAACCAGTATGCCGGCCCAGACCAGCACCGACTTGAAAAGCATCAAGAACATGGCGAACGTCCACTCCCCTGCGCACCGGCCGAGTAACAGGTCTCAATTTTTCAGCCGTCATCATTTTGTTCAATAGGAAACCAGCAAGCTCATGCGACACTTTCCGGCCAAACTTTGCCGGACGCAACGCGCATCGCCCGGAACGATGACTTAGAACAAGAAACAGGGACCGTTATGGCTTCCGAAAGCCCACTGAAAAAGAGCCCCCTTGCGGCACTATGGGGTAAACGACGCGCCACCTCACCTCGTCGCACCGCCCATCCCCTGCCATCAACCTGGGATCACCCGGGCTTTGAAATCGATGCCATGGATGCATTGCGGACCAATACTCTGGGCTCTGCCAACGACGAAAAACGCCCGGTAACGACCGAGGCCAGTGCGAGACTCTCCGAAAGCGGTCCATCCCGCCCCCGGAATGCACTCTTCATCAAGGAGCTGACCACACCGCTGCCGCTCCTCGATGACGAAGCCGAATCCGCGCTTTACCCGGAAGCGTTCGACCCCATGTATCCCGACCCGGCTTTTACTCCGAAACCACACAAGAGCCTGGGGGTCTTTTCCGACTCAACAGGCTACTCCGCGCTCATCAAGCAGGAACTGGCCGCGCACGAGTTGTTTATCCGCTACTTCCACCGCACGTCCACATTCACCCCTGAACGCTACCCGCTGTTCGACGAGGTCGCCGCCTGGATCGTGTTTCTCTCGGAAGACGACGAAAGCGACTTCATGGAACGTTTTCTCGAACGCTATGCCGAGAAGCCCACGCTTTTTATCTTCGAGCACAACACCCGGCACAAAACCGCAGCGGCGATTGCCAGATTCGTAACGGACAATGCTCTGGATGTCCCCGAAACACCGGATAAAGCCAGCGAAGGCGCGGTTTAGATCACCGTGAACACGGCGCTGGCCCTGGCGATCCGTTTGCCCGCCACATGGAAATAGCAGTTGGCAAACGCCATGCGGCGTCCGACTTTCTGGACGTCCGTATGGACTTCAATCCAGTCTCCCCGCTCGGCGCCTCCTGCGTAATCAGTGGTCTGACTGGCGGTCACCATCGGTGTGGGGGGATCGGTTGAAAATGCGGCGCTGTAGCCCAGGGCGATATCGGCCAGGGACCCCAGCACACCACCGTGGACCCGCCCCCGACCATTACAGTGTTTGTTTTCAGCCCTCAGGCCGATGACCAGTCCGGAGTCCTCCTGTTTCTGATAGATGGGACCCAGGAGTTCGGTAAAGGGGCTGGTACGCACCAAGGGGATAAAGCCTTCCGGAAGGTCAGACATTGTCGAATCCACTCCAGTGAAAAGCCTTTGCAAAAAAGAGCCCCGGGAAACCGGGGCAAGGGAAAGGAAATCAACGCCGGGGCGTCATTACGGAAAGGACCACTGAAGTCACTAACCTATACGCCCTCTTTCAGGAACCGGACCACTACTTCCGCCAGCGCTTCACCCTGATCTTCCTGCAGGAAGTGTCCACCATCCTTGATCGTCACGTGCTCCTGCCCCTGGGCACCGGGGATATATTTCTGAAAGAACTTCTCGGCGCCGGCGGTGACCGGATCGGAATCGCTGAACGCGGTCAAAAAGGGCCGCTGCCACTGGCTGAGCACTTTCCAGGCATTGCGATTGGCCTCCGCCGCCGGATCGTTGGGATCGGCGGGGACCAGTGTGGGGAACTGGCGCGCGCCTTCCTTGTAGCTCTCGTCCGGGAAAGGGGCGTTGTAGGCGTCGATCACGTCTTGCGACAGCGGATTGACCGTCCCGCCCTTGATCACGCCGGCAATATGGAACTGCGGGGTTTCCTGGGAGAACTGCCGCCATTTTTCAAAGGCCGGGCCCAGGTTCTGGTCGCCCGTCGGCAGGAAGGTATTGGCCGCGACCACGGAGCGAAATCGGTCCGGGTTCTCCGCCACCAGACGCAGCCCAATCAGCCCGCCCCAGTCCTGGCAGACGAGGTTGATGTCCTGCAGATCGAGCTGATCCAGGAACGACTGCATCCAGGTGACGTGGCGGGCATAGGTGTAATCGTTGCGGTCCGCCGGTTTGTCGGACCGGCCAAAGCCGATCAGGTCCGGCGCGATGGCCCGGTAGCCGGCCGCCGTGATGATGGGAATCATCTTGCGGTACAGGTAACACCAGGACGGTTCGCCATGCATCAGCAAAACCACCTTCCCGTCCCGGGGGCCTTCATCCAGATAGTGCAGCCGCAACTCGCCGCCGTCGAAATCCTGAACCTGGATATAATGCGGTTCAAAATCAAACCCGGCGAGGTATTCAAAGCGGCTGTCGGGTGTTCTCAACGCTTTCATGATTCTCTTCCCTTTTGCTGGCGGTAGGTTGGGCTGACGAAGGAAGCCCAACCTAGTGTTCAGTCGCTCACCTTGAGCACAATCTTGCCCTTGGCCCGCCGCTCGGACAGCCCGTTAAGGGCCTTTTCGTAATCTTCGAACGGATGCACTTCACTCACCCGCGGATGGATCTTCCCTTCGCTGTAAAGCTTGAGCAGCTCCATCATGTTCTGGGCGTTATCCTGAGGCTGCTTCATGGTGAACTGCCCCCAGAACACACCGACGATCTGGCAGCCCTTAAGCAGCGCCAGGTTGGCTGGAATCTTTGGAATGTCGCCGGCGGCAAAACCAATAATCAGATGGCGGCCTTCCCACGCCATGCAACGCAGGGCCTGTTCGGTGAAGTCGCCGCCCACCGGGTCGTAGATGACGTCCACGCCCTTGTTATTGGTGAGTTTCTTGACCGTGTCCTTGAGAGGCTGTTCGCTGTAGTTCACCAGCTCGTCGGCACCGGCTTCCTTCGCCACCTGCAGCTTGTCGTCGGTGCTGGCTGCGGCAATCACCTTCGCGCCCATGGCCTTGGCCAGCTCCACCGTCGCCAGCCCCACGCCGCCGCTGGCGCCGAGCACCAGGACCGTCTCACCCGGCTGCAGGTTGGCCCGCTGCTTGAGCGCGTAGTAGGACGTGCCATACACCATGGAGAAAGCGGCGGCCTCCTCATTGCTCATGTTGTCCGGCACCGGAATCAGATTGTTTTCGGCGGTGACGATCTCCTCGGCAAAGGCACCGTAGCCGGTCAGCCCCATCACCCGGTCGCCCGGCTTGAAGCGCTTGACCTTGTCACCCACTTCAATCACCTCCCCGGCCATCTCGCCACCGGGGGCAAACGGCATGGGCGGCTTGAACTGGTACTTGCCTTCGATGATCAGGGTATCCGGAAAGTTCAGGCCGGCTGCCTTCACCTTCACCTTGACCCCGCTCCCCTTGGCCACGGGCGAGTCCAGCTCGCCGATCTCCAGCTTGCTGGCCGGACCGTATTCTTTGCAGAGAACTGCGCGCATGGTGCTGGCTCCTGTGTTTTTTGTCTGAGCAGTGAGAGCTTGCTCTGAGGTTGTTTTCAAACGCTACTGATTGTCATTTGATGAAGCAAATGAATCGTCGTTATGGGGCTGTATAAGTTCTGCTTATTATAAACAGGGGACAGAATTCAATTCTGTCCCCACATGCAAAGGAAATTGAGCTACTTAGGTGTTTGAGCTGAGTGTCTGACGTCTTCCCTTATCCCCGGCCCTTTCCCCGGCGGGAGAGGGGTTGGGGAGAGGGCCGACGAGAGGGCCGACGTCAGACCTCCGACGTCCGACAGCCAGCCCCCCCACAGCCATACCCCAACGTCCAACCAATGATGCAATTTTGATCAAAAACCGGTATCCTCGCCGCCTCTTTTTTCCGCGCAGTGAAGGGTCAGCATGTCGGATATCGTTTATTTCCTGGAAATGATTGGCGTCGTTGCCTTCGCGGCTTCCGGGATGATTGCCGCCAAATCCAAGAACATGGACCCGGTGGGTATCTACACCATCGCTTTTATCACCGCGTTGGGCGGCGGCACGTTGCGGGATCTGATTCTCGACAACCACCCCCTTTACTGGATCCGACACCAGGAGCAGCCCATCCTGATCCTGGTCATGGCACTGATGTTCAGCTACATCAAGCCGCTCTCGCGCCTGCGGGAATCACGCATCGTGGTGCCGGACGCGATTGGCCTGGGGATCTTCTCCATGCTCGGGGCCCAGCTGGCGCTGGATCTGGGTAACTCCTATTTCGTGGCGTCCCTGCTCGGCGTCATGACCGGTACCTTCGGGGGTCTGTTGCGGGATACCCTGTGCAACGAGGTTCCGTTCATTTTCCGTAAGGACCAGGTGTACGCCTCGGTATCCTTTATCGGCTGCTGGTTTTACTTCGGCCTGCTCCAGATTACCGATCACTCGGCCCTGTCCCTGGCCGGCGGCCTGATCAGTATCGTTCTGTTGCGCCTGCTGGCCGTGCGTTTTGATATTCGCCTACAGCGGGATTCGGAAGCGGTTTCCTGACCAGGTCCCTTCATCCACGCGCAGGCAAATGGTTATCCGGCCAAGTCGAACGCGATAGACATAGCAGTGACAATGCTGCACCGCAGTGCGAATACGTCATCCCTGCGAAGGCAGGGATCCAGGGCGGAATGCACCAGGCTCTGGCGTTCACCCGCTCTGGATACCCGCCTACGCGGGTATGACGATGGGAAAAATGCGGGGGAAACGAAGCGAGCGCGGGGACAGATTGCAAAGGCCCCGTTGATTGCAACACAAATTATTGCATGATTTTCCTTATCATTTGTTTTTCCCGTACCCTGACCCCGTTTAAAATCGCATCCTTTTAAACAACCATTCAATCCAGGACCCACCATGCTCGAACGTTTCTTCCAGCTTGAAGCCCACGGAACCACCGTTCGCAAGGAAATCATTGCCGGGATCACCACCTTCCTGACAATGGCGTACATCATTGTGGTCAACCCGGACATCCTGTCCGTCGCTGGCATGGATTACGGCGCTGTCTTCGTCGCCACCTGCGTGGCCGCGGCTGTTGGCTCCCTCATCATGGGCCTGTGGGCCAACTACCCCATCGCGCTGGCACCCGGCATGGGCCTGAATGCCTTCTTCAGCTTCGCCGTGGTGCAGGGCATGGGCTACACCTGGCAGGTGGCCCTGGGTGCGGTCTTCTTGTCCGGCCTGATTTTCTTCACCTTGAGCGTGTTCAAAGTCCGGGAGTGGATTATCAACAGCATTCCCCACGGCCTGCGGTTCGGTATTTCCGCCGGCATCGGTTTCTTCCTGGCCCTGATCGCCCTGAAAAATGCCCAGATCGTGGTGGATAACCCGGCCACCCTGGTCGGCCTTGGCGACATCACCGCCCCGGAAACCTTGCTCACCTTCGCCGGCTTCCTCTTGATCTGCGCCCTCGCCTACCTGCGGGTCACCGGCGCCGTGATGATCGGCATCATCGCGGTGACCATCGTGGCCATGCTGCTGGGCATGGTGGAATACAATGGCCTGGTCTCCGCCCCGCCGAGCGTGGCCCCTACTTTTATGCAACTGGACATCGCCGGAGCGCTGGACGTCTCCCTGGTGAGCATCGTCTTCGCCTTTCTGTTCGTGGACCTGTTCGACACTTCCGGCACCCTGATCGGCGCCGCGCAGCGCGGTGGGCTGCTGGACGAAAACGGCAAGCTGCCACGCCTGGGCAAGGCCCTCATGGCCGACGGTGTCGCCACCATGACCGGCGCCGTGGCCGGCACTTCCACCACCACCAGCTACATCGAGTCCACGGCCGGCATCACCGCCGGCGGCCGCACCGGCCTCACCGCCGTCGTGGTGGCCCTGCTGTTCCTGTTGTCCCTGTTCTTCGCCCCCATCGCCAGCATCGTACCGGCCTATGCCACGGCGCCGGCGCTGCTGTATGTGTCCGTACTGATGACCAGCGGCCTCAAGCTGATTGATTGGGACGACGTCACCGAAGCGGCCCCGGCGGTGATCACCGCGCTGATGATGCCGCTGACCTTCTCCATCGCCAACGGCATCGCCCTGGGCTTTATCACCTACGCCCTGCTCAAGGCGGTCAGCGGCCGCTGGTCCTCGCTCAATGTCAGCGTGGTCTGCATCGCCGTGATGTTTATTCTAAAATTCATGTTCCTGGACGTTCAGTAAACCGGCTCTCTTATGGATTATTTCGACGACAGCATCCGCCAAGCCATCCGCACCGTACCGGACTGGCCCAAGCCCGGAGTCAACTTCCGGGACATCACCACGGCGCTGCAGGACCGCACCGTCTTCCGCAAGCTGATCGATGCCTTCGTGCATCGCTATCACAGTGCCGACCTCGACGTGGTCGCCGCCGTGGACGCCCGTGGCTTCATCCTCGGCTCCCCCCTGGCCTACGAACTGAACACCGCCTTCGTCCCGGTGCGCAAGAAAGGCAAGCTGCCTTTCGATACGCTGGTGGAAGATTACGAACTGGAGTACGGCACCGCATCCGTGGAACTCCACAAGGACGCCCTGAAGCCCGGTAACCGCGTGGTTCTGGTCGACGACCTCATCGCCACCGGCGGCACCATGCTGGCGGCGGCTAACCTGATCGAGCGGATCGGGGCGGAGATTGTGGAAGTGGCGGCGATGATCGATCTGCCGGATCTGGGTGGGTCGGCGAAGCTGAAGGAGAAGGGGTTGTCGGTTTATACCGTGTGCAGTTATAGCGACGCGGACTGACCCTTACTCGAATTTATACCCCACTCCATAAATCGACCGTATCGGATTCTCCTCCAGCGGCAGCTGCTCAAGCTTCTTGCGCAGTTTCTTGATGTGGCTGTCGATGGTGCGCTCGCTGACCAGGCGGCGGTCGGTGTACATGGCGTCCATCAGCTGGTCCCGGGAGAAGACCCGGCCCGGTTGGTTGGCGAGGGTGGCCAGGAGGCGGAATTCCACGGCGGTGAGGCTGAGGGTCTGGTCGCCGGCGCGGACTTCGAAGCGGCTTTCGTCGATGATCAGTCCGTCCGGTGACGTTTCAGGCGCGCTGGCTGCTTTATCGGCGCGGCGCAGCACCGCATTGACCCGGGCGCACACTTCCCGGGGGCTGAACGGTTTGCAGATATAGTCGTCGGCGCCCAGCTCCAGGCCCACCAGCCGATCCACCTCCTCTACCCGCGCGGTCACCATGATGATGGGGATGTCCCACTGGCGCAGGACCTCGCGGCAGACGGTGAGACCGTCAGCCCCCGGGAGCATCAGGTCGAGCAGGATCAGCCGGGCGGTGTGTTGTTGCAGCCAGGGCACCACCTCATCGCCGCGGTGCAGCATGACCACGTCGTGGCCGGACTGTTGGAGGTAGTCGCGCAGCAGCGTGGCCAGTTTCTCTTCGTCTTCGACGATGAGGATGGGGGCAGTCATTGGGTTGTGTTCCTCTCGGGGATGTTGGGTTCTTACACTGTCAGCTTGTTCGCCAACCACTATCGGTAGAGCGGCAGGTGGACACGTACCGCCAATCCGCCCAGCTCACTGTGCACCGCGTCGATGTGTCCCTGATGGGCTTCGACGATGGCGCGGCAGATGGCCAATCCCAGACCGAAACCACCACTGATGCGATCCCGGGCGCTGTCGGTGCGGTAGAGGCGCTCGAACAGTTTTTCCAGATCCTGATCCTCAACGCCGGGGGCACTGTCTTCCCAGACCACTATGATCGTCTGGCTCTTACGGTCCACCGTCATACGCACCCGGATGCGGCCGCCTTCCGCGGTGTAACGCAAGCTGTTGTTCAGCAGGTTGCGGAACAACTGTGTGAGCCGATCCGCATCGGCGAAGATCTGATCGGGCACAGACGGCAAATGGGTTTCCAGTGCCAGACCCTGGGCTTCTAGACGGGGACGGTCGGCAGCCAGCAGATCCTCCAGCAGAGCCTTTAGTGAGAGAGGCTCTCGGCGATAGCTCAAGGCGCCCATATCTGACAGAGACAACTCATTGAGGTCCTCCACCAGGCGAGTCAGCCGCATGATCTCTGCGTGCAGCGATTCCACGGCCTGCGGCTCCAGGGGACGCACGCCGTCGATCAGGGCCTCCAGTTCACCGCGCAGCACGGCGATAGGGGTGCGTAGTTCATGAGAGATATCCGCCACCCATTGCTGTCGGGCCTGCTGGTTCTGGCGCAGGGTTTCCGTAAGCAGGTTGAAGGCCTGGGCCAGCTTGGCCAGTTCATCGTGGCCCTCCACCGGCAACGGCCGCACCTTTTCTATCGCGCCGCCGGCCAGCTGCGCCATGGCCCCCTGCAGCCTGGTCACCGGTCGTACCAGGCGGCGGGCAAATGGAAAGGCCAGGCAGGCAGACAGCAGCAGCACCGCCAGGACGATCCAGGCGGATTGGGACAACAGGCGGCTCACGAACAGCCGGTCCATGTCGCGGCTCAGCTGAAACTGTTGGGGTAGACCCAATTGCCCGACGGTGTTGCCGTCGAGGGGAATGTCGATCCACTGAACGGGATGATCGCGAGCCGCATCCGGCGGCCCGAGTACCATGCGCCCTTGCTGGTCCTGCAGCAGCAAGCCACGAGCAAACGGTGGCACCTTCTCCTGCGGCGGCGGACCAGGCCGGGGCGTCGCCGCAGGCGGTTTGCCGACTTCAAGGCCCAAATGACGTTGCAGCACCGCCGCCCATTGCCGGTGATTGTGCCGCAGCCAGCGCCAGCTCTGGCCATGGCTGGCGTAATCCTGCGCCAGGCCGTTGACCAGTGGGCTGAGCTGTTCCAGGCGAGTCTGACGCAGGTAGTCCTGGAAGCTGCGGCTGAAATTCCAGCTGATGCTGATAAAAATCGCCAGGGCCACCAGAAGGTTGGCGGCCAGCAGGACGAGGAAGAGTTTGTGGCGGATTTTCAGTTGCACCCGGTTTTCTGCCTTGGTTGGGATTCGTTAAATGTAGCAGCGTCGAACGTCTTTGCGCGTCGGGGTCGAGATTCAGATCCTATGCAGCCACCCCGCGCCTGCGCTTTGGTGAGGGATAAATTGGCGAGTCTGTTGCAACTGGCCCTATGTCCTCCTGCAAGCTTCAGCATCGAGCCCCTCGCCCCTCCGTGGGAGAGGGGTTTGGGGAGAGGGGGAAGCCGAGGTGCTGCCTCGGCCTCATTCAATCCGGCCGCTCTGGGCGCCTTTGGCGCCTCCCCCTCTCCCTGGCCCTCTCCCACACAGGGGAGAGGGGATGTGGGTGTCAGGTTCGGGTAGACACATTACAGGCCGGGCGGAGGAAACATGCCCCCTGCCCCACCCGGCACCTGCCCGCCACACTGGGTAACGGTATTGTCGTCCAGCTCCCCCTTAAAAGTGGGACCCACCGTGAAGGGGAAAGCCGGCACCAGCTCACCTGCATCGTTCCGGGCCATGCTTAGGTGATAGTGATACCCCAGACCATCGTGGGCGTGGCCATTGTGCTCGTCCAGATAGGCCCCACCCTGCGCCGTTAGCGACGGGTCGTAGTAGTAGTCCTCGAAATAGAGCCCGGATTCGGCCGCTATGGGATTGCCTGACATGCTGGTGATCGTGCCATTCGAAGCGGGACCTGCATTGGCGGCAGGCATGGTGCCCTGGGTCAGATCGTAGGGATCGACCAGCAGGCAGGTGCGGGCATTGGCCTCACCGCAGCCACTGGCAGAATCGGGATCGCTATAGTCCCGCGCCACCCAGGCGCTTCGGGCCAGCTCCCCATCGGCAAACCAGGGGCCGTAAACCGGATAGCCGTCGGCGGCGAAACCGTAGATGGGCGAGTGGCCATTGCCCTCATCATCCAGCTGATCGGCCAGACAGTGCGACCAGTTGTGATGGTGGTAATCGCTTTGGGCGGCATGGCCGGAGCAGATGTCCAGATCATGCACTTCGGCGTTGGCGGCGGTGTTGTGCCAGGTGTCTTCGTTGTTGTAGCTCTGGCCGTCGTCCCAGTTGTAGATGGAGGTGCCGTTGAGGAAATAGCCCACCGGCCCTAGACCGGTATCGCAAACGGTGTCGTTGTCGCTGGGTTCCACCGGAAAATCACCCACCTTGGCAATGTCCTGGGGGCAGTCCGGCCCCGGAGGCCAGTAGCCGTAACCACCGGTGGTCATGCAGTTCCCACGCGTCGTACTGAGGTAGCCGATATCCTGGCCGAACGCGACCTCCTCGCCCACCGCCAGATCCGGCATACCGCTGGCAAAATCCGTGGCCGCATTGGGTCGTTCGTCAAGGCTGTCGAGCAACTCCTGGGTCACCTCCACCCGGTAGCTGGGGATGCCGCTGCTTTGCACCTCGACGTAGTTTTTGCCGTCCCGGGTCACCGCCTCAACGGACTGCACATTCACCAAAACGCCCTGATTGGTGTTCTCTTCGAAAATGGTGCCCGAGCGCTCACCCTCGGTATTTAACATCCAGAGCGTGGTATCCGGGACGACTGTGGTGTCCGTTTGGGAATCCGTCTCAGTATCCGACCCCGTGCTTTCGGTTTGAGAAGTGGCACTGTCCGAAGATCCCCCACTGCTGCCGTCTCCAACGCACCCCGTCAGGAGCAGCGTTCCGATCATCAACACATGAAACAGTCGATTCGCTGACATGGTATTCGGCCTCTTGTTATTGGCTGTACCCGCCAGCCTGCTAGAGGACTGTGCAAGCAATGTGCACGCATTGAGGAAAGAAGGTTCAAAAGGCGCCGCAGCTTGTCGATTGTTTCCACATTTTCTGACCATTCTTTGCAATAAACCTGGCCAGGATAGGGGTCACGGTGGTCTCAACCGCCGACCAAGCCATAAACCATGAAAGAAAGGTGATCCCATGACAATCACGCCCCCACTCAAACGCGGCCTGCAGGCCCTGGTACTGGTCGCCGCACTGCCCGTCAGCACTGCGTTGCTGGCCCACGAGTCCCACGACGAACGCCCCCCGGGTCCGCCACCGGAGGCCTTCAAGGCCTGTGAGGGTTTACACGCGGGCGCCAAGGTCAGCTTTGAAACCCCTCGGGGTCATACGCTGAAGGCGACCTGCAAGAAGATTCGCGGCAAGCTGGTAGCAGTCCCCAAGCATCACAAACCGCCCAAGCCACCGGCCGATGAGGAGTGAGATTCCGGCGCCGGACCTCCACCATGAGAGCCCCGGCGCCCTCACCGCTCCATTACATCGGTTCCGCCGTTGACAAGCATCAATGCGCTTTGCCGAGACCTGACCTAGTCTGGCAACAAGGCAAATAAGGTGGGAATTTCTATGCAGACTGAGGCCGTTTCCGATACGTGGGGCCGTGTTTTGCGCCATCCTGCCGGCTATCAGGTCAGGCTATGGCGGGATATTGAGCATCCGCCCGAAAAGGTATGGTCCATGCTGACCGATTCGCAGGGATTGGCCCAGTGGCTGGCACCGGGAACCGTGGAACCCGTGGTTGGTGGCCGCGCCTGCATCGACTTCGAAAAGAGCGGCATGCCCATCGACTCCACCGTGCGGGCAGCAGAGCCCGAGCGGCTACTGGAATATTCCTGGAGTGACGGCGAGAGTCCGGACCGGCTGTTGCGCTGGGAGCTGAAACCCGCCAACGACGGCGTCGAACTTTGCCTCACGCTTCACCTCCTGCTCGACGACAATATCCCCATCAGCTGCGCCGGCTGGGATATGCACCTGGAGATGCTGCTCGCCGCTTTGGAAGGCGTCTCGATTTCCTTCAACAAGGCCCGTTTCCAGGAAGCGCGCTCGGCCTTTGAGGCGTTGGTCGCGGAATCGGAGTGAGCTGTCGGGCGTACGCCAAAACGTCTTCTACACCTGCTCAATCCGAAAGCCCTGGCGCGGGAAGTGAACGTGCACCGTTCCCAGATCGGCCTCGTCGCGGCGCACCACCCATTCCTGCGCATCGGCACTCACCAGAATACCGCGCACCGGATCCCGGGCGTAATCGCTGGGAGCGATGTTAACCGTTGAGCCCACAAGAGTTTCCGTGCCGTCGTCCGAGAGCGGCCGTGGCTCGTTGCCCCGTGCCTGTTCCAGTGCATCGTCGGCCGTGATTGGCGTGGGATTGCCATGGCCAAAGGCGGCCATACGGTCCATCCAGGCTTCCACCTTCGGGAAGGCATGGGTGGTCTTGCGCTCGGCCAGATCCCTCACATACCAGAGGCTGTGATAGGCGGAAAAATCAGCGATACAGGGCGTAGCGCCAAACAGGAAATCCGCACTCAGCATGCCTTCCAGACGCCGCAGATGCGCCTTCACCGTCTCCTTCGCCTGCTTGGGCTTGATCGGTTTAACCTTGGCGGTACGGCCCATGGCAATGCGGTCTTTCAGGAAACGGTAGGTATGCATCACCGAGGTGTTCCTGGCCATCTTGAGCAAGAGTCCCGGGCCGCTGGAGGCGATGATGCAGGCCAGAAAGACCTCCAGATCCACCACCTCCACAAAGTCGCGCACCGCCTCGCTGTTGTTCTCCAGCGCCAGCTCCGGCTTGTCGGCCAGGCGCGCAATTTCACGGGCAATGGCACGGGTGTCGCAGAACACATCGGCCCCCACCTGAGCCACCGGAATCTTACGGTATCCACCCGTCAGGGCCTCCAGCTTGGGGCGCGGGGGCATCTCGTCGACGATCACCGACTGCCAGTCCAGACCGGCATAGCCGAGCATGACACGGATCTTCTCGGAAAACGGGGACAGGGCGTAGTGGTGAAGGATGAAATCAGACATGGCATTCCTTGTGATGTCGAGGCGGGTTTTGTGGGAGAGACCATACCGTGGTGGGAAATGAGAGTCACGTGGTCCGGGGCGTTGGACGCTGGACATTGGACGTTGGAATTTTGTAGCAGGCTGATTTGAGTCAAGCTTTGTTGGCACGGCGAGTGGGACAGTATGCTAAGCCGAATGACTGGATTCCTTCATCGATCAACGGACCCCCATGGCTCAAAAGATACTGACTTTCTCTGCCTTCCCTTCCCTCTGGCGCCTGACGGATCGGCTCTCAGGTTTTATCCACGGCCGCCTCTGGCTCAAGGTGCTGATCGCCATGGTCATGGGGTGCACGACAGGGGTGCTGCTCGGCCCGGGCATCAGCGGGATCGAGCCGGAGAATGTCCAGTTGATCGCCAACTGGGCGGCCTTGCCCGGTTACCTGTTCCTTTCACTGGTGCAGATGATCGTCATCCCTCTGGTAATCGCATCGATTATTCTGGGGATGGCCTCCAGCGAGAATACCGACCAGCTGCGGCGCATTGGCACGCGAACCGTGCTGTTTTTTGGCGTTTCCACCTTGATGGCGGTCTTTATCGGGTTGTTCTATGCCCTCCTGATTCGCCCGGGGGATTTCATGGTGCCCCAGGCCATTGGCAGCCTGCCCGCCTCCACCACACCGGCCGCCTTCTCCTTCCTGAACCTGCCCTCGCAGATTGCCGGCCTGATTCCCACCAACCCGCTCAAGGCCGGGGTGGAGCAGAACATGCTGCAGATGGTCATGCTCGCCATCCTGGTGGGCATCGCTTTGGTGACCATGCCGCCACGTCAGAGCAAGCCGCTACTGGAACTGCTGGGATCCATAATGGAGCTGAGCATGGTGGTGGTGCGCTGGGCCATGTATATCGTGCCATTCGCCGTGTTCGGTCTGATGCTGCGCCTCACCACCCAACTGGGGCTGGAAGCGCTGGTGGGCGTCACCCTCTACGTGGTGGTTGTCCTCCTGGGACTGCTGACGGTCTTTGCCCTTTACCTACTGATCTATCAGGTGGGCCGGCGCCGCTCACCGTTGGCGTTCCTGAAAGCCACCCGGGATACCCTGCTGCTGGCCTTTTCCACGTCCAGTTCCGCCGCGGTCATGCCGGTCACCCTGCAGACAGCCCAGGAACGCCTGGAGATCCGCCGCGCCATCGCCCAGTTCGTCATTCCCCTGGGGACCACTATCAGGTGGTGGCCACGGTGTTTCTGGCGCAGGTCTTCCATGTCGATCTCGGCCTGGCGCAACTGCTATTGGTCATCACCATCGCCGTTGGCGCCTCTATCGGCTCCCCCGGCACCCCGGGCATCGGCATTGTTATCCTCTCCATGATGCTGGCCACTGTGGGCATCCCCGCCGAGGGCATTGCTCTGATCATTGGTGTCGACCGTCTTCTGGACATGTGCCGGACCACCGTCAACGTGACCGGTGATCTGGTGGCCGCCAGTGTTCTGGACCGCTGGCTGCCGCTGGAAGAAGGTGAACAGCAGGCATCCAAAGAAACTGTTCAAGGGGTGAGCGAGGCATGACCAGGATCAAGGTTTTGTTCTGCCGGAGAGCGTTACGCTAACTCCATAGACAACAACAAAAGGGAGGATGCTCATGAGTCATCACATGGAACCCATGAGCTCGGTGGACACCGCCTGGCTAAGGATGGAGTCTGAAAGTAATCTCATGATGATCTGTGGGGTCTGGGTACTGGACCGCCCCATTGATATGGACCGTTTTCGTGCTGTCATTGAACAGCGCCTGCTGCGTTTTGATCGTTTTCGTCAGCGAGTGGTCCACAAGGACGGCGAAGAATATTGGGAAGAAGACCCGCACTTCTACCTGGAAAACCATATTCACCGCGCCGCCCTGCCCGGGGCCGCCGGCAAGGAAGAACTGCAGGACTTCGTGAGCGATCTGGCCAGCACACCGCTGGATTTCAATCATCCGCTGTGGCAATTCCATCTCATCGACAAATACGAAGAAGGCGCCGCCATGGTGGCGCGCATCCATCACTGTATCGCCGATGGCATCGCCCTGGTTCGCGTCATGCTCTCGCTGGCCGACGAAGCCGGCGACCGCCCCCGCCCCGAATACCACAAAGAGCCCAAGCGCGACTTCCTCAGTTCGCTGATGCACCCGCTGGAGCAGATGGCCGAGCGCGGTGCCCACCTGGGGCATGAATTGGTGGAAGAGACCCTGGATCTGGTGCGCCACCCCAATCACCTTGCGGAGCTGGCCGAGAAAGGACGACACATCGGTGAAGAGTGGCTGGAAAAAGGCCGCCATATCGGTGAGGAACTCGCCCGACTGGGGCTCATGCCGCGCGATACACGCACGCACCTGCACAAGCCGTTGACCGGCCGCAAGGCCGTGGCCTGGGCCGACCCGCTGTCACTGAACGACGTCAAGGACACCGCCCACCTGCTCACCGGCACCGTGAACGACGTGCTGATGACAGCCGCCGCCGGCGCGCTGCGCCGCTACCTGATGGAGGCGGATCGCGAGCTGAAGGGCAACATTCACGTGGCTGTTCCCTTCAATCTGCGCCCGCTGGACAAGCCGATCGAGAAGCTCGGCAACGAGTTCGGGCTGGTGATGGTGGAACTGCCCCTGAAGCAGCCGGATCCGATCAAACGCTTCCACGAAGTTCAGGCCAACATGCGGCAACTGAAAGAGAGCGTGCAGCCGATGGTCACCTTTGGCCTGCTGAGCATCTTCGGTGCCGGTCCTGCCAACCTGGAAAAGGCCGCGCTGGACTTCCTCAGTGAGAAGTCCTCCCTGGTAATGACCAATGTGCCCGGCCCCAAGAGTCCGCTGACCATCGCCGGCGCCCATATTCTGCAGCCGCTGGTGTGGGTGCCGCAGTCCGGGTCCATTGGCGTTGGCCTGAGCATTCTCAGCTACGCCGGCACCGTGCAGTTTGGCCTGATTGCAGACCAGGCGCAGATTCACGATCCCAACCGCGTGGCGCGCTATTTCCTGGAAAGCTTCGAAGAACTGAAAAGCGCGATTCACGGCAAGAAAACCGCCTAGCGTTTTCCACCGCCTCACCCTCGCATTTGCGGGGTGGGGCTTTTTTAACTTACAAACCAGGGCCCTCACACAAGGAACGGATACCATGAAACGGTTGGCTCCCAAGGTTCGCACTTTCCCTCTCTTTCTACTCGCACTGACCACATTGCTCAGCGCCTGCGCGTCCATGGTCAGCCCTGAAGACGTGATGGTGGAATACCGGCCGGAGACCGACTTCAGCCAGTACCGGACCTTCCAGGTGGAGTCGGTGCCGATCGAGGCCCGCGGCACCCAGATTCACCAGATGATCACCCAAGCCCTGACGGAACAGCTTCAGGAAAAAGGCCTGGAGCCGGCCGACAGGGACCAGGCCGACCTGCTCGTGCGCTATGCCACCAAACTGGAACAAAGCGAGCGGCTCACCACGGATTACATCCCCTACGAAAAAGGCATGACCACTCGCTACGGCCTCCAGCCCTACATGGAGGGCAGTCTCCTGATCAACATGGTGGATCGGGCCAGCGATCAGGTGGTGTGGAAAGCGGTCAAGCGCCGGGAATTGCAATCCATGGAACTCAAGGGCGTGACCCAGGAACGGGTCAGCGAGTCGGTCGCCGATTTACTGGATGATTTCCCGCCGGGACAGGGTCTGTGGTGATGAAAGATCAGCGCACGGAGACGCGGGTTCCGACCTCCACCTGGTTGCCGGGATGGCGAATCACCGTCGTGCCGGCTGTCACACCGCCGGTGATCTGGGTCGCCAGACCATTGCTGCGACCGGTCTCCACGGGCACCAGCCGAGCCTCGTCGTTTTCCACCACGAAAACCGCTTCGCCGCCCTCATGGTCAAAGACAGCCGATGCCGGCACCTGCAGCACGTCATCGTTTTCCCACAGTACGAATTCGGCGGTCACCCGATAGCCATCCCCCAGGGACTCCCAGAGCTTCCGGGGAGACGCCAGCTGCACGATGACCCGCACACGCTGCTCTTCCACACCCAGAGCGGAGACATCCTCATACCCGACGGGTTCAACCCGGCTGACCGTGCCCTGTAGCGGATCACCGCCCCATTCCGTCAGCCGCACGGCCATCCCCGGCGCCAGCTTGACCGCATCAAAGCTGAGTACATCCACCTCCACATCCAGGGCCCCGGGATCACCCAGCTCCAGCAGAGCCTCGCCCGCCTGCACCACCCCCTCGCTCTCCCGATAGACCGCCAGGATGGCGCCATTGACGGGAGAATGGATGGCCACCACATCCAGATCCTCGTCGCCGTTCTCCCGGGCCGCCGAAATATCCAGCCGGGTGCGTGCCGCCGCCAGCTCGTGGCGGGCCACTTCCGCCTGGAAGCGGGCCGAGCGGGCCATGGCCTCGTTGCGCTGCTGGGTAGCCTGGGCCTGTTCCAGGGCATCCCGGGAAACGAAGTCGGTCTGGTTCAGACGCTGCAGGCGCCGGAGTTCCTCCCGTGCCAGCTGGGCATCGGCTTCCGCTGCCTCGACCCGCTGATCGGCCGCCGCGACTGACGATTTGGCGGCCTCCACCCGGGCCCGCGCCTCCGCCAGACTGCGGGCATCCAGCACGCTGGCGGGCAGCGGTTCGATCTCGGTCAGCCACTCGCCGGGAATCACCGCATCCCCCACTTCCCCTTCGATCCGGTGCAGGTACCCGGAAACCGGCGCGGAAATCACATAGCGGTCCTGCACCCGGGTCTTGCCCTCTTCGGTGATGGTGACTTTCATCGGGGCCCGGTGAACGCTGTCCACATCGACCCATACCGGATCCGGCCGCAGGGCAAAAACCACGGCGACAATCGCCAGGACTGCCATCAATGACCAGAAAAACCAGCGCCCTTTCTGCATGCGTTACTCCCGTGTTTTTAGAACGGCCACCAGATCGAGATTGCGTAAACGCCACCAGGCCATCATCCCCGACAGCAGGGCCGAAACGATCACGATGGTGGCGGCGATGGCCAGGGTTTGCGGGGTGATGATCAGCGGCACCCGGTAGAGTTCGGTCTGCATCGCCGTGACCAGCGCCCAGGCCATGCCCTGCCCCAACAGCCAGCCCAGGGGTATGCCCAGGCAGAGCAGCAGCGCCACTTCGCCCAGCAGGATATGCCCCACCTCCCCGCGTGTGTACCCCAGCACCCGCAGGCTGGCCAGTTCCCGTCCCCGCTCAGCGAGGGAGATGCGGACGGTGTTGTAGATCACCCCGAAGGCGATGACCGCCCCCAGTATGCCGTTAAAGAAGGTGAAGGTTAGGAAGGTGTTGGCGAGGGTCTCGTAGAAACTGTCCAGCATCGCCTGGCGATCATTCACCGCCATCACCTGGGGCTTGTCCCGCAGGCTGTTGTAGACCCGCTGGGCCCGGGCATCGTCGATGTTGAGCTGCGCCTGGTTGATGACCCGCCCTTCCCGCAGGTAGCGGTTGAGCGCATCCCGACGCATGTAGGCGCCCACCCCGAGAAACTCGCTGGTCACACCAGCCACGGGGATGGTCAGCGACTGCCGCTTGCCTTCCAGCACCTCGACCTGCAGGGATTGCCCCGGCCGCACCCCGAGTTTATCGGCCAGAAAGTCCGTGAGTAGCAAACCGTCGGCTGGCAGACGGACCGGTTCCATCGCCTCGTCGATCACGAACTGCAGGCGAGCGCCCTCGGTCAGGCCGGTAATCGACGAGCGTTCCGACCGGTGGCCATGCACCAGCTTCACCGCCACCGAACGGGTCCCTTCGGCATAGAGAATGCCCGGCTCGCGAACCAGGCCGTGCAAGACATTCTCGTTCACCGGATCAACCAGAGTGATCGACAGATCCTGCTGCTGCACCCGGGCAAACTGGGCGTGCACCATGAGCGACACCGCATCGAACTGGAAATTGCCCACCACCACGATGGCGGTGGCAAAGCCGATACCCACCACCGAGAACAGCCCCCGCAAGGGCCGTCGCAGCAACTGCCGCAGAATGATACGCGCAGGCGGCGACCAGCGGATGGCGCTCAGCACCCGCTCCAGCCACGACACCTGAAATCGCACCGGTGCCTCGGGCCGCATGGCCTCCGCCGGCGGCAGCTTCACCGCCCGGCGAATGGCCTGCCAGGCGCCCAGCCAGGCCACCAGCAGGGTTGTCGCCGTAATCGCCAGGATGGCGACCAGCGGCACCCGGAACAGCAGCTCGGGGAAACGGTAATACTGCAGATAGAGCTCACTCATGGCGCGCCCCAGCCAGAGCCCGAGCACCAGCCCCAACACCAGACCGATGGCGCTGATCAGCAACACCAGCTGGCTGTAATGCCAGCCTACCTGGCGGTTGGTGTAACCGAAGGCCTTGAGTATGGCGATCACATCCCGCTGAGTGGTAATCAGCCGGCTGATCACCACATGGAGCAGGAACATGGCCACGCTCATGAAGATGGCGGGAAACACCGTGGCCATGGTCTTGAGCTGTTCCAGTTCGTCCGAAAGGAAGCGATGGGAAAACTGGTCTTTACGGGCATAGGCGCCGGTCCCGCCATAGGGGGCGAGCAACCGGTCCAGGCGCGTGATCACATCCGCCACCGGCATACTCGGGCTCACCCTGGCCACGATACTGTTGAAGGCCCCTTCCCGATCCATGGCCGCGCCCAGCGTGGGCCGGGAAAGCCACAGCACACCGTAGGCCTTATAGTCGGGCAGCATGGCACCCGGGGGGATCACGTAGATGAACTCCGGCGATTCCACGATGCCCACCACACTCAGGGTCTGCTCACGACCATTGATGATGGCGTGCAGGCGATCTCCCAGCTGCAGATCATGGGCCTCGGCAAAGCTGCCGATCACTGCCACTTCATTGATCCGCCGCGCATCGGGCAGGCGCCCCTTGCGCAGGTATAGCCGGTTGACCTCGGGCTGGCCCTGCTCCGGCACCGAGATCAGCCGTGCCGAGACCGGCGATCCCACCCCGGGCATGCGCAGCTTGGCGGCGCCCTGAACGCGGGTGGTCAGACGGGTGATACCGGGAATGGCGGCGATACGCTCTTCCAGGTGATTGGGGGCGCGGGTCAGGTCCACAAACACATCGGCAAAGGCATACTCGGCATAGTATTGCGCGCGGGTGGCCTGCAGGGAGCTGTAATTGGCCACCGACAGCAGGCAGACCGCCACGCCCCCGGCAATCACCAGGGCAATGGCCAGCACCTGCCCCCGCAGATGCCAGATTTCCCGTCGCAGTTTCTGCTGCAGGACGCTCATGGCTACCAACTCAGCTCTTTGGGGTCGCGCCGCTGGGTATTGCGGTATTCCCCGCTGATACGGCCGTCCGAAAGGGTGATCACCCGGTCGGCCATATCGGCAATGCTGGCGTTGTGGGTAATGATGACGGTGGTGGTGCCGGTCTCGATATTGGCGCGGGCCAGCGCATCCAGCACGATCACGCCGGTTTTGGAGTCCAGGGCCCCGGTGGGTTCGTCGCACAGCAGCACCGCCGGGTTCTTGGCCACCGCCCGGGCAATGGCGACGCGCTGCTGCTCCCCACCCGAGAGCTGGGCCGGAAAGTGATCCCGCCGCTCCGCCAGCCCCACCATGCCCAGGGCCTGCTCCGGCGTCATGGGTTCTTTGGCGATCTCGGTGACGGCGGCCACGTTTTCTTCGGCGGTGAGACTGCTGATGAGGTTGTAGAACTGGAAGACAAAGCCGACATGATCTCGGCGGTAGCGCGTCAGCTCGCGGTCACTGGCGCCGTCGAGGCGGGTATCGCCATAGCGGACCTGGCCGGTGGAGGGCACGTCGAGGCCGCCGAGAATGTTCAGCAGGGTGGACTTGCCGGAGCCGGAGGCGCCCAGCAGGACCACCAGCTCGCCGGCATAGAGCGTCAGGTCCACCCCGCCCAGGGCCTTCACCTGAACCTCGCCGAGATCGTAGGTTTTAGTCAGGCCCCGGGTTTCGAAAACCACCTGCCGCTGATCCATGGCTGCCACCGTCTGAAAGTCGTTGTTTTAGGGTAGGCGATTACTTTTGCGGGGTTTTTGCGGCAGGTCAATGTGTTGGACGTTGGTCAGTGGATTGTTGTTCGGAGAAAAACAGAGGGCTGCGGCACCTGGCTCAATGTCTCCCTAAAGGTCGCGACTTAAAGCCCCTCGCCCCGACGGAGAGAGAGGGGGTTGGAGTGAGTGGGAGCCGACGCTATACCACGGCCGAATCCAAAGTGAGCAGATTAGGCACCTTTTGGCGCCTTCCCCCTCACCCTGGCCCTCTCCCCGATGGGGCGAGGGGATGTATGGAGCGGCGCAGGGTGGTAACCGGAGTTTCGCAACTACCGCTCCGGCCAATACTGCACCACAAAAGCCCCTCGCAATTCGCCCTTCTTGAAGCCGGTCGCCTCATCCTGCGGATACAGCCGGTCAATGGTGGCCTGCACCTTGGGTTCAATGTTCTCGCCGTGGCAGGACAGGCACAGGCCCTGGGTCGGGATGGCGCTCATGTAGTCGTAACGCGGGCCCTTTTCGGTGTCCACCGTGCGCCACACTTCCGCCGGTTTACCGTTGACCACGGGCTGATCCTGCATGGCCTGCAACTGCTCGCGCTGCCACTCGGAAGGCGCATTGCCCGGGTTGCGCACTTTCAGCGCGGTGCGGCCCACCAGCCAGCCATCTTCACTGTGGTTCTCTGCCAGCGCCGGCGCGGCCGACTTACACACCTCGATCCCCTTTTCGAAGCCGCCACTCTTGATTGCCGGCTTGAGGGTGCCTTTCAGGTCCTTGCCCAGGGCCATGGCCTTTTGCCGCGCTTGAGATACAAACGCATCCTCGGATATCGTCTCCGCGCCAACCCCGGCGACCATAACACAGAGCAGCAGCATCAGTAACGAACGTTTCATCGTCATCCCCTTGTAGAGTTCCTTCTGCGTACCCATACTATCAATATATATTTTTATATATCTTGTTGCATAACGCACTGATCTGGATCAAAACCCGAAACGATTGGACCTTCAAAAAGTGGAGTGAACGATGAAAACCCTTCCCGAAATCGTGGCTGAAACCAAGGAACACCTGCACTGCCTGAGCCCGGAAGCCGCCAAGGAAAGAATGGCCCGGGACGACAATCCGCTCATGATCGATGTCCGTGAACCCGGCGAGGTTCAGGAAAAGCGGGTCAATGATTTCATCAATATTCCCCGGGGTGTGCTGGAGATGAAAATCTATGAGCAGACCCAAGACCCGGAGCGCCCCATCTACCTGCATTGTGCTACAGGCGGACGGGCAGCCCTGTCAGCAGCGGCTCTGGAGCGTATGGGGTTCAGGAACGTGCATGTGATCGATAGTGATTGTGATCACCTGATTGAGCATCTTGGGGGGGAATGTTGAGACGTTGGATGCCTCAGCTTACATCGCCACTGCCAGACCACACGCCGTCATCCCCGCGAAGGCGGGGATCCAGGGCGGCAGGCATCAGGGCTACCGGGTTACCCGCTCTGGATTCCCGCCTTCGCGGGAATGACGCGAGAAAGTCTGAAAACAAGAGGGAAGGGTCTAAACACGCAGCCGGCACAACCCGGGGAAAGCCCTGTATACGTGAAACGTCCAACGTCATACCTCATACGCCTGAGGTCGAACCCCCGCCTCCCAAACGCAACTCACTTGGCGAACAACCCTTGCGCCGTCGAAATGCCCGCGAAAAACTACTCTCGTTCACAAACCCCGCCGCATAGGCCACCTGGCTGATGGAACGCTGGCTGTTGAGCAACAGGAATTCCGCATAATCCAGCCGGGTGGCATTCACCAGCGTTTTGAAATTGATGTTTTCCTCCTGCAGCCGCCGCCCCAGGGTGCGCGGGGACATGTTCAACCGTTCCGCCACATCCTCACGACTGACGCTGAGCTGGTTTTTCAAGGCCTGGGAGATCTGACCTCTCACCCGCTGGGTGAAGGTGGGGCGCAAGTCCAGCGCCTGGGCCTGGCGGTCCAGCTCGGCGCGAAAATGGGCCATGGTGGCGCGGTTGGAAGTGGTTAACGTGTGCTGCAGATAGCGTTTGGGGATAACCACCTTGTTACAGGTGGATTCGAAGAACAGCGCCTGCGGATCGGCGAAGCTGCTATAGGCCTCCAGCGGGAAGCGGGCGGCGTGCTTCAGGTGCAGTTCCAGTAGTTGTGTGCTGGGTTTGATGTAGCGGCGAATACTGTTGAAGGCACCGACAATGGTCTCGTCCATGTCCGCGGTGAAGTCCCCGAAATCACACAGGGGCCGGAAGACCAGGTGAACCTGATCCCCCAGGTCCTCGCGCTGGATATCGTAGGCGGGCATGACCAGTGGATAGAAACGCAGTGCCGCCTCCAGGGCCGCTTCCAGGTTCGGCGAGGTCAGGATCACGATGCCCAGGGTGCCATGCGCGGTCACCGGAAAGTGCTCCAGCAATTGCGCCGAGAGGGGCGCGGCGGGATTGGCGGCGGCCCGGACCGCGCGCAGGATCGCCAACAGTTGCAGACCATCCAGCATCCCCTCGTCTTTCGTGCCTTCCCACACGGCAGGGCCCACCGCGGCAGCCAGCGCCTCGGTGGAACGGCCCCGTTCCCTGAGAAAGGATTCAAAAACTTCCAGATACTGGACAGGAAACTGCAACTGCTCCAGAGGCACCATCATCAGTTGCTCTTCCTTTTCATTGCCACTCGCGGCGTCCCGATCCCCATCAATTTCATCACCTCTCCCCAAAGCAAAACGCCATGACTGCGCATCGTGACTCACATAACCCTAAAACAGCTGCCTACAACATACGTTGGCCGGAAATGCACAGCAAGTGGCCCCCGAAGTCACCGGCTCCCCCCTACTCTGGCAGATAGTGCAGTGCACTCACTGCAAAACGGATTGGCAGCAAGAGGACCCGTTATGTCGATAGCCGGCCAAATTCTGGGATGGCTCTACCGAGATGAAAAACAGGCGCTGACCCGCATGCGCGAAAACGATCGTCTGCGGCGTGAGCTTAACCGGCGGGCCTGGAACCGCTTTTCCAAGGCCGTGGTCAGCACTTCCGCTGAGCGCGAGGTGGAGGTGGTGCGGATCGAAACCGAAACCGACGACACCTGCTCGCTGCGGTTACGACTGCACTCGGGGGAAGCCTTCAATGCCCGCCCCGGACAGTTCCTGACCTGTTGTTTCAATATCGACGGTGAAACGGTTCGCCGGGCCTATTCCATTTCGTCCCTGCCCGACCCGCGTCAGGTACGCATCACTATCAAGCAGATTCCCGAAGGTCGAGTGTCGGGCTGGACTCAGAAGCACCTGAAGGCCGGAGACCGCTTCACCGTGCTCGGGCCGAGCGGGGACTTCACCCAGCGCCCCGACACCCAACAGGCGGTCTTTATCGCCGCCGGCGTCGGCATTACGCCCATCCGCCCCCTGATCGAAGCACACCTGGCCGCGAGCGACGAGGCTGAGGCCACCCTGATCTACGCCTGTCGCAGTGCCAAACAGCTGATCTTCCGGGTCGAACTGGAAGCCCTGGCCCGTCGTTTCCCCAACCTGAAGATCCACTGGGTGCTCTCCCGCCCAGGGCCCAGCTGGCAGGGTCTCAAGGGGCGCCTGGATGCCGACCGGCTGTTGCAGCTGGCCCACGAGCACGGCCGGGCAGATGCCTACTACCTCTGCGGCCCGGATGCCTTTATCGACATGGGCCGTGAAGCTCTGGCGAGTGCCGGCGTTCGCGAGCGCTGTATCCACACCGAGCGTTTCCTGCCCGCCGCGCAGGCCGCGCAGGCGCATCCCACCACACCGCAGTCCATCTACTTTCGCCGCAGCAAGATGCGGGTCGAGGCCCAGCCGGGCCAGTCCATTCTGGAAGCGGGCCTGGAAGCCGGCGTGCCGCTGGATTACAGCTGCCAGGTGGGGGGCTGCGCCCACTGCCGGGTCAAGGTGGCCGAAGGCACGGTGATCAGTGACGAACCCAATTCACTCAGCCCCGAAGAATTCGAACAGGGCTACCGGCTGGCCTGCCTGTCCTACGCCTGCAGCGCCACCGAAGTCGAAGCCTGAGGAGACCGGATCATGCAACTGGATAAAATGCTCAACGGGGTACCCCCCCACGCTCGCAACCGGGTGGAAGCCACCCTGGAAAACATCTCTGTGATGCTGCAGGTGAAAAACCCCAAGGTGGCCGCCTCCATGGCCCCTTCCGCGGCCCGTGGCCTGTTCATGCGCCAGGGCAAGAAACACGATTCAGTGAAGATGCCCGCCCGGCATGACCTGCACTTCGACCTGCAATACGGCCTGGACTTTCCCGAGATGGCTGATCTTTACCGCCGCGCCGTCAGCAATCAGTGGGACGGCAACAAGGATCTGCCCTGGGACACTGACGTCGACCCCATGAATCCGGAAGTGCCCATCGTCAATCCGGATTTCCTGCCCTTCGACGGCCTGGAGGAATACGGCATCAAACTCAATGCCAAGGAAAAGGCCGAGGCCAACTACAACATGGTGTGCTGGTTCCTGAGCCAGTTCATGCACGGCGAACAGGGGGCACTCTACGCCTCGGCGCAGGTGACCGAGTGCGTGAAATGGATGGACGGCAAGCTGTACGGGGCCACCCAGGTCATGGACGAAGGTCGTCACCTGGAAGTGTTCCTGCGCTACCTGGACACCAAACTGGAGAAGCTCTACCCGATCAACGACAACCTGTTCGTCATCATCGACGACCTGCTCACCGATGCCCGCTGGGACATCAAGTTCCTGGGTATGCAGATCATGATCGAGGGGCTCGCCCTGGGCGCTTTTGGCACCCTGCACAACAACACCCAGGAACCGCTGCTCCGTCAGCTGCTGCGCTATGTCATCCAGGACGAGGCCCGTCACGTTCACTACGGCGTGCTGGCCCTGCGTGAGCACATCACCCATGAGATGTCGGATGTGGAGCGACGCGAACGGGAGGATTGGGCCTTCGAAGTGGCGCTGTTGATGCGCAACCGTTTCATGGGGCATGAGGTTTACGAGGAGATGTTCGAAGGCCTGATGACCCGCCGTCAGTGGAACCGGTTCATCCTCGAATCCCCGGCGATGCAGCGCTTCCGCTCACTGATGTTCAAGCGCCTGATTCCTAACCTGGACTACATCGGTCTGCTGACACCACGCATGCAAAAGCATTATGAGGAGGCGGGCCTGTGGCAGTTCGTCGGCGGCAAGAACGCCAGTCAGTTGAGCGAGGCGGACCTGGTGGCGGATCTGACCTAGGCAGCGCCATCACGGCTCACTTTAACGTTCCAGAGCCTTTTTTCCCTGGGGCCCTTTCGCGGGCCCTTTTCTTCCTCCCCAATGTTTCATTTTGTATCTGCAGTTTATTGTAACCATTTGTTTTTATGAGAACTGATGAGGAGGCTTCTGACTCGGGATGCGACAGACTTAACATTTCGTGCTTAATTAAGCTTGTCGGGTGCTTTGTTTGGCGAATAGCATGCCCGCCTAACTGAACACACATTCAAGAACAAGATCTGGCGATCCCGTTCCATGGACAAGGCAGCGCTCAAAAATCTTCGCGCCTCCGTGTGCTTGCCGCTTTGCCTGGCATTGGCTGCCATTGTCTGGGGGCTGGTGATGGATACCACCATCGCCCCGGTCCCTGAGGGTCCAGTCGCAACCGCACTCCCCACAACATCCGCCAAACCAGTGGCACTCGGCCCCATTCGTTATCACCGTGGCGACCTGCCCCTGGACACACTGACCGCCAGTGCCTCCTGGAACTGGCCCCTGTTACCGCCGGACCAACAGGGACTGGGCTACCTGAGCGAGCCCGTGGTCTTTGCGGTGGAGGTCAGCAATCCCACCGACCAGGACCGCGCCGCCTTCGTGCTCATGGATGCCCCATCCATGGATCGGATTGAAGCCCGCAGCCTGGATCAGGACGGTCACCTGATTCCCCTCGCCACCCTCGGTGATACCCAACGGGCGGTGCAGCGGGAGATCGATCTGCCGCAATGGATCTGGCCATTGCAGCTGGCGGCACGGGAAACCCGGACACTCTATTTCGAAGTCACCAGCAGCGGGCCGATGCTCTTCCCCCTGCAGGTGCACACGGCCAGGTCCCTAATGAGCGAAACCGCCACCAACCTCACCTGGAAGTCCATGCTCTATGGCATCCTGCTGCTGACACTCCTAGCCAACGTGGGCACGCTGTTCGTGGTGCGATCTCTGGCGGTGGCCTGGCTATGCGTTTTTCTCCTGGCCAGTGCCCACGCCCAGTTGGTGCTGGACGGCTTTGGCGCCTGGCTCCTGTGGCCGGGCATTCCGCAAATCAGCCAGCTCCTGTCGGTGACGCCCGGTCTGGCCGTGCTGGCATTCCTGCAATTCAGCGTGCATTTTCTATCCGTCTGGGGCTGGCAGAAGATTGTCCTCAATACCTTTTCCGCAGCGGCACTGGTCATTCTCGTGCTGACGCCGCTGCCGGCCGACTGGTTCGGCCAGGGCGCCCTGTTGCTGTTAGGGCTTGCCGGCGCCGCCTTTGCCTTCTGGCTGGCGCTGCGCCAACACCGCCAGGATCGCTATGCACGCTACTTCGTGGTGGCGACCACGGCCCTGTTCCTGGGGCTGGCCATGGTTTCCCTGCGAACCATCGGATTGCTGCCGGTCAACGAGCTGACCAACTCCGGCGTCAACCTGGGTCTGGCCGCGGTCTCCGTCATTCTGACCCTGGGCATCCTGCGCAATCTCCTGGCAGAACGGCGCATTCGCGATCGCATACAGATGCAGGCCGAAGAAGAGCAGCGCTTGCGAAGCCTGCTCCAGGCAGAGAACGACCGGCTGCTTCGGACCCACCGCATTACCGGCCGCCCCAACCGCACTGTTCTGGAAGAGAAACTATCGGCACTGGATGCCGAAGGTACGCCTTTCGCCCTTTGTGTGCTTTGGCTTGAGAACCACACCGGTGCCGAAAGCCTGCTGGGATACCAGTGGGTGGAATCGGCGCTGCGGGACCATCTGCAGGAACTCGACAGCCTCCTGCTGCGGGAATTCGGCGGCGCCATCGAGCGAATCGACAATCAGGCCCTGGCCAGCATCGACACCTCACATCATGCCTTCATCATCCGCTATGACGGCCCCTCCCCCATGGACAGTCCGGATACGTTCTGGCAACGCCTCCACAACGGTATCGACGGCCTCTCCACCCGGGAATCCCCGAATCTCGACTGGATGCCATCGCTGGGCGTGGCCTTTTGCCCTGAACACAGCCGGCTGGCGTGGGAGCTGATTGCCTGCGCCAGCTTTGCCGCCCTACAGGGGCACCGGAGCATGACGGTCTATGATGCCAATGTGGCCCAACGCCAGCAGAAACTGCAGCTGTTGATGCTGGATCTCGACCGCGCCCTGGGCAATGGCGACATCGGCCTGGTCTACCAGCCCAAACTGGAACTGGACCACAATCGCGTGAGTGCCTGCGAAGCGCTGATCCGCTGGCAGCACCCGGAATTCGGCCAGGTTTCGCCGGGGCTCTGGATACCGTTCGCCGAACAGACCGGTGCCATCCGCAAGGTCACCCTGTGGGTCATCGCCCGGGCCTGCCGGGACCTTGCGGCGCTGGAGGCCCAGTATGGTTCTCCCCTGCAGGTCGCGGTCAACATCTCCGCCCGTGACCTGGAAGGCCGCGACTTTCCCGATCAGATTCTCGGTGCCGTCGAGCGGGAAGGGGTCCGCCCGCATCAGGTCATTCTGGAAGTGACCGAGACGGCCGTGGCCACCGATCCCCAGCATGCCCATGCCATCCTGGCCGAACTGGCGGCGATGGGGTTCCATCTTGCCCTGGACGATTTCGGCACCGGGCAATCCTCCCTCAGCGCGCTGGCGGCCTTCAGTCTCGATGAACTCAAGCTGGACCGCAGTTTTCTGGACTCCATCACCTCAGACCCCAACCGCCAGCGTGTCTTCCGCACTGCCATCAAATTGGGCCGTTCCCTCGGCCTGAAGATTGTGGTCGAAGGAATCGAAGACGCGGCGACGGATGCCTGGGTCCGCCAGTTCAGCGGCATATGCGGCCAGGGTTTCTTCTATGGCAGGCCGGAACCGATCGCGATGCCGCAGCAGGACAAAATGCAACAGTTCCTGTAAGGCCCTGACCGCCTTCGCAGGTGGTTTATGTGACCACATTTGTGACACACATCACACTTATCACCATAACCGCATCGCTTCCCCGCCCCTCAATTGATCATTTATTAATCGCTCCATAATCTGGCCTGTGAGGCCCTTGCGGTACCTCCTCACGACCAAGGAGCTAGAACAATGATAAATACCAACCTCAGAAGTCGTTTGATGTACCTGCTGTCAGGGTTGCTGCTGTCCCTGTCTCTGTCACTGCCGGCACAAGCCGACACACCGAATAATGCCGCCGCGGCCGGCGACAGCATTACCATGGGTTTTGCGGCCGACTGTACCGGCAACATCTGGTTCTGGGACCTGTTCTGTCTGTTGGGCGGGGACCAACCGGAGCATTCCTGGTTCGATGGCTGGGACAGTAACGTCAACAGTGTTCACGACCGTTACAAGGCCATCGATCCCAATATCGACGCCAACAAGAACGCAGCGGCCTCGGGCTCCGAATTGCGCGGAGGCAGCAACAACTTCGTGACCCAGGCCAACAACATCGTGGCCCAGACCAACACACCGGACCATGTGGAGGTCATGCTGGGAGGCAACGATATCTGCAACCGCGACTGTACCGATCCCAACAACTGCAACGACCCGCTCTACAGTGACAGCGAGTGGCGAAGTTCGGTGCAGCAAGGGCTGGATGTACTGGTGCAGGGGTTGCCCACCGGCTCCACCGTATTCCTGGGCTCGGTTCCCCGGGTCCAGGACCTGCGAGCAGCCGGCCTGGCCAAGCAGAGCAAACATTCATGGACGATTGACTGCGATGGCGCCTGGTCAAGCTTCAATGTCTGCCGGGTGGCCACCAATGGCGGCACCATGAATGGCGAGAGCTTCTCCCAGCGCCATGCGGCGATCAGTAACGCGCAGCGACGCTATAACGAAATCCTGCGCGACCAGGCCGAGGCCTACAACACCAACAGCAATGGACGTAATCCGCGGGGCATTGAGGTGGTGGCGGATTACGTTGACGAGCAGACGGCCTCGGCCGGCACCTTCCGTTTTGGTCCCAGCGATATCGACGGTGGCGATTGCTTCCACCCCAGTATCCGCGGCCAGAACATCGTGGCGGGCACCCTGTGGAACAACAATCCCGACAAATAACAGCCAAGAAAGCGTGAAGAACCGCAAGAGCCTCGGGGGCGCCACGGCGCCCCTTTCTTGTTGCACCAGCGACTCATCCCTGCCCGATTTCGTAACGCACGGTCTTGGGCAAGCCGTTGCGGATGAACTGAATCGTGACCGCCTGCTGGGAATCCAGGGCATCCAGAAAACGGTTCTGGTTTTCATGCACCCATTCGTCGCCCACCCGCAGGATCACATCACCGGACTGTAGGCCCAGGGTACGGTAAAACTCGGAATCGCCAATCTCTTCCAGACGCAGCAGGTGCACCCCCTCCACCACCAGCTCGGCGGGTTTAAAGCGTTCTGCCAGCGCTTCGCGGTCATTGAGCTGTTGATCCAGCCAATCCCGTGACAGCGGCACCGCACCGGCTGCCGCAGCGGAAGCGCCTGCAGTGGGCCTTTCACCGGTCGCCGCCGTCCGGGCCGTTGTCTGGGCCGTACTTGCCGCACCCCGCCCCGCGGCCACCGCACCACCGCCCCGCGAGCCCTGCAGGCTGATATACTCCCGGCGCCCGGCGTTGCGAATCCAGATGCGGTTTTCCGTCACTTCCAGAAGTATCACCTCACGCAGCAGTTCATCGCCGGGGTGGTATAGGGCCACATCAGCCCCTTCACCCTCGATCATCGCGCTCGAGCGGTCGGGGCTGGCCTCATTGACACTGGTGGCCAGTAGTTTCAGCGGCAATTCACTGGCCACCACCGTCTCCTGCGACTGCTCAGGCGCGGCGCCGGCCTGCAGCCCCTGACGCCGTAGCTCTTCATCGATCAGACGGCGGTAAACGGACGCCGGCTGCGGCCCCTTCACGTAGAGCCCATTGACGAAAACCACCGGCACGTTCCCAAGGCCCAGGCGATCCACCAGCGCCACATCGGCTTCGATGGCGGAGCGGAAACGCTGGTCAGCCAGACATTGCTCAAGGGCCTTCACATCCAGGCCTAATTGCCCGGCAATACGCCGATAGGTGCTCAGCTGGAAATCCCGCAGGGCATAGAGGGCATCGTGAAAGCCCCAGTACTGCCCCTCCGCTCCGGCACACCGGGCCGCCAGTGCCGCGGGCAGATCGTTACGGTGGAAGGACTGCGGGGCATCGTAATGGACTTCGGCCAGCCGCTGCGGGTATTCCTGACGCAATGTGGCCAGAATCGGCTGAATGCGGGCGCAATGTGAGGACTCGTAACCACAGAAGACACTCAGCGTCACCGCCGCCTCGGCCGGGCCCCGGCGCGGTTCGTCACGGGCCGGCAACTCCACCCGGGGCGGAAACGGCGGCTCCAGAAACACCTCCACCGCGGCCGCGCTTTCCGCGGAGGCCTGCTGGCGCTCGATCATGCTGTTCAACGTCTGCTTCTGCACCCGATAGCGGGCCATGGCAAGATCATGCAGGGCCAGTTTGGCCTCGTCGTTCAGGGCGGTGTAGGTGATCACCTGATCACCCACCCGGGCAGCAATACGGCCGGGCGACTCCTGGCGCTTGACGCTGTCTTCGACATCACTGGTTTGAGAGGATTGGGGACCACAGGCGGACAGGCCCAGCGCCAGCAGGCACAGAGCCAGCCCGGTCCGGAGACGGTTCGGGTAAGCCATGGCTGATTCCCTCTGTTTATTCTTGTTCTTGGGAACCTCTGACCCGGCCTGGCAGACCAGCCAGGCCTGGATTAGAGGCCCGTTGTTTTGCCGCATCATGGCAATCTACAGCAATACCCGAGAGCGCTGGGCAGTGCAAGTAGACAGAAGGGAACCCTGCGCGTGGGGGCTATATGGTGGTGACGTGTTTCATGCCTCTGTAACAGGAAGCTGGCTGAGGCCGCGCAAACAGGAAGCCCTGCCCCATATCGACACCCAATTCCTGCAGGGTGCGCCTTTCGCCTTCGGTTTCCACGCCTTCGGCAAGCACCTGACAGCCGCGGCGACGGGCGAATTCCACCAGGGCCATTAACAGCAACTGGCGCTGTTCATCGTTGTCGATATGACGGCTCAGGCTCATGTCGAGCTTGATGATGTCCGGTTTCAGTTTGAGCACGTGCCGGAAACTGGCGTAGCCGGCACCGGCGTCATCCACCGCCAGACGCATGCCTGCCGCCCTCAGGGGCTCCAGAGCCCTGGACAGCGTGTCGTAATCCTCCACCGCGGTATGCTCAGTCACCTCCAGCACGATACGGTGAGACGGAATGCGTGCCAGCAGTGGACGAGGATCAAAATTGACCACGACCTCCGGCGACAGGTTGATCGAAATAAAGCTGTCGGGGTCGAGGCTGTCCATGGCCTGGAGGGTTTTCTCGATCGCCCGCTCGGACAGGATTTCTTCCATGCCCACCCGCGCCGCGTGGGAAAACAGCACATCCGGCGGCCAATTGGCCTGCTCCACCCGACTCAATGCCTCAAAGCCCAGCATGCGCTGGCTGGAAAAGGACACAATGGGCTGAAAAAACGTGGAAAGCTGGTCCTGCTCGAGGATTGCGGTGATGTCCCGGCGCACCGAATGCCGCCCTTCCATGGTCTCCCAGTTCTCTTCCAGCAGCGCTGCCGTGACTTCTGCAAATACGGTCAGATAGGCGTGATCGGTGGCAGACAGGTTGGGTTTGGGCATACGGCTCAGGCAGCAGAAGGTGCCATAGATGCCGCCGTCGGAGAGGACGATCGGCACACTGACAAAGCCACCAATGGGGAGCTTCCAAGTTATATCGAGTTCCCGGGCGGCTGGCCAGAAACGGGCATCGCGCATCCATCCTGGAAGCCGGCCAAGCACGACACGCTGACAATAGCTTTCATCCAGAGGATCACTGTCCCCCACCCGGATGGCTTTGACGCTTTCGTCGCTGTCCACGTACCGGAATACACGCAGCCCCTCCACGAACTGGGAGACAAAGGCCACTTCCATGCCGAGATACTCGCGGGTGGCCTTGAGGAGGTTGCGAATCAGGACATCAAAGGGTTCCTTCCCATTCAGTACCGTGGACAATTGCCTGGCGATGCCACTGACTCGGCTGCCGGTCGAATTCTGCATATGGATTCCCTCCCACTCGCAGAGCACGCCTTATGTCGTGGGCGGGGCTATAAAATCCCTTCCCACCTGCATTAAATTCCTGTTTCTGTTGCAGTATGGCGCCTCATTCGACCACGATCCATAACGAATGAGTTACGCGGAGTTAATTGAAACCAAAGGCGGTGCCTGCTGCTCCAGCCAGTCCAGCAACAGGGGCCAGACCTCCTCCTGCGCGGCCTTGTCCACGACCATTCCCACGTGGCTGTAATCCCGGGCATACCCCTGTTCCTTGCCAAGCAGCACGAACCGGTTCCCGCCTTTGGGCAGCATGCGGTAGAGGTACTCGCAGCCCTCGGCCGGATCGGTTTTATCGCCTGCACTTGCGATCACGAGGCACGGACAGGTGATCCGGGAAAAACCCTGCCAGTAGGACGAGCCGTCCTGGGCCTGCCACTGCCCGCCCAGTTTCTTCCAGTTCATCACTTCTTCAATGGTCTTGGGCGCTTCATTCTCCGGGCCCAGGCCCAATGTTTTTGCGGGGAAACGCCCCAGCATCCGGGTCACGCGGGTAACGGCCCAGGGTACCAGCGGCACCTTGAGATAGCGGTCCCCCTGGGTGATCTGACTCCCCAGGGTGGCCACCGACAGCACCCGGTGCAGGGGCAGCCAGCCCTTGGCCAGGGCGCCGTAGAGAAACAGCCCGCCAAAGGAATGGCCGATCCAGTGCGCCGCCTGGCCGGTCTGCTCGCTGACGTAATCGGCAAAGGCGGGAATGTCGAAGCGGATCTGCTGTTCGGCGGAGAAGTTCTGCAGACTGGCGCCCTTGGTCGAAAGGCCATGTCCCCGGAATTCGGGAATCCAGACATCGAAGCCCTGGCGGGAAAGATAGGCGGCCAGTCCCTTGCCTTTCGGGGACAGCCAGAAATGCCGGTTGCTGTAACTGCCATGCAGAAGAATAACCGGAGTACCGCCGGCGTTGCCCTGCACATGGGTGATCGCCAGGTCTGCGCCCCAGCGCCCCTCTGCAAGGTGATGCTCGACCGGCACGTCTCCATAGGTTGCTTTGTTGTTATCGGTCATGAAGGGTCCTTTTCGTTGCCAACGTTAGGGCAGCGCTCTGTATGTCAGCAGGACACAGGCATCCGTCGGCGCTCCCTGCCCGGCAAGCCACCGGGTCGCGCCCGAATCATACACAACCGGACCCCGCAAGGCAGCCCAGCTTGGCGAATATCAAGGCAGAGCGGGCTTCGACGAGCAACAATTAAAGTGAAGGAAAGAGGTATGAGCCATGAACAACACAGCCACCAACACCGTGATCGATCCGCCCGTATCCGCCAGGGCTGCCCGCTTCGGGTGCCTGCTACTGGCAACTTGGCTG
The DNA here is from genome assembly GCA_042862465.1 of Marinobacteraceae bacterium S3BR75-40.1. GTDB lineage: Bacteria > Pseudomonadota > Gammaproteobacteria > Pseudomonadales > Oleiphilaceae > JASTVH01. The sequence continues at coordinate 234,651 of JASTVH010000007.1, forward strand.
CTGACCATGTCCGCCGTCGCCGTGGGCCACCACAACGGCAGCCTCGACGATGTCCGCGCCTGGCTGGGCACACCGCAACCGGGCATGCTCTACGCGGAGAAGTAATGCCCCACCGGCGCTACTTTTCCTGCGCCAGGATCTTACTGACGGCCGCGGAGTGATAGAAGGGTTTCAGGCGTCGGCGCAGCAGGGCTTCCAGATAGCCTTCCTCCCGCAGCAAGTCCACAAGCGGTAGCGCCAGGGCCTCGATCTCGCCGTGGATGAGCGCCCGATCTATCCCCAGGTCCGTCAACAGCATGGTCAGCGGTTCATCCCCATACTGTTCGAACACGTGCTCCACCACAGCCCGGCAACAGGCCTGGAAATACGCAGTCTGGCGGAACTTGAGCCAGAATTCGTACCCGAGCACCACGAACTCCTGCAACTGGGTATCTCCCATTCCGTCGCGCAGTTCGGCCACCGTCCGGTTCTCCACCGAGACCCAGGCGGCCATGACGGTGTCGTGCATTTCCTCGTCATCCAGCGCCTTGAGCAGGAAATCTTCACTACGCTGAATCAGCCCGGGCAGGCTCTTGTTCAGCCAGGCCTTGATGTTCTTTTCAAAGGTCTCGTCCAGCCCCGGCACCGCCTTGTTGGCCCAGCGCTTGCCCAGCTTCATGGCCGAGCCGACCCCCGGCACTTTCTTGGCAAAGTAGTTATCCTCGTAGAGGTAGTTGACCAGCCCGTGATAGACCAGGCTTGAGACCAGTTCCTGATAGACCGGATGGGAGATTACCTCGGAAATCACCCGTTCGCGCTGGTGCCGCAGCTCCAGTGCCTCCTCCACGAACCCCGCCATCTGCTCGCGACTGAGGATGTCCTTGAGCGGAGTCTGCGACTGTACCGGTGCGTTGATCACCCGTGTGGCTGACGCCGCCGCCAGTTCGGGAATACCGGCGCCCAGTTCCATGTTCATGACGATCCGTTCGATAACCCCCATTACCTGCTCCACGGAACTGGCCCGATTGAGGGTCACCCGCTCGCCCAATGCCAGCAGCTCGTCGGCTTCCTGCTCCAGGAACTTGCGTAACTTGGCGCCCTTGAGGGCGGCCAGTTCGTGCTTGACGTGTTGTTCCAGCAGTTGATCGGCAATGCTGTTGGAAGGCTGCGCCATAGGGTCTCACTCCACCAAAGAATCAGACAGGCAGGCTAACACGATGGAAAGAAGATATGCTTGTCTTATGGGGCAGCGATGACACATTGGCAGACGCTGAAGCCCGCTAAAGGGCGAAAGGCGCATAGTTGGGGGGGGGCACCATCGGCATGGCACTCGGTTTACGCGCTGCGTTTTTCCGGCGCTGGTATCAAAAGGTTCTGGCCTTGTTGCTGGCCTGCCTGATCATTCCTGCCTTTGCCGACTGCGAACTGTCGGTTACCTGGGAGCCCTGGCCGCCCTACCAGTACGAACACGAGGGACAGGTCACGGGGCTCGATGTCGAACTGGTCAAGGCCATGGGAGAGGCCGCCGACTGCCACATCCGCTTTATCAAACTCCCCTGGGCGCGCGCACTCGATGAACTCAAACGGGGCATCCTCGATGTCGCTCCGGGAGGCTCAAAAACTACCGAGCGTGAAACCTATGCCCGCTTTTCGGCTCCATACCGAGAAGAGGCCATGGTGCTGTTCGTTCCCGGGGACACCGTGGCCACTCTTGCTGTCGACAGCATCAATGAGCTGATGGCGCAGGATTTTCGTCTCGGCGTGACCCGTGATTACTTCTACGGCAAGGACTTCGAGAAGCTTCAGCAGGATCCGCAAATCAACCGGCGGATTTCCTCGGTGGCCACCACCCGGCAGAACTTCCAGAAACTGATGGTGGGACGGATCGACGGTCTGCTCGCGGATCGCTTCGTGGGCACCTATCTGATCCGGCAACTGGGGCTTGAGGGAAAAGTGGAGGCCTATCCGCTGGTCGTGCACCGCAATAACATCTTCCTGATGTTCAGCAAGGCGTCCGTTGATGAAGCGGTGGTAGAGCGAATAAACGCGGCGTTGGCCACCATCCGGAGCAACGGGACCTATCAGCGGATTCTGGACGATTACGCGGAGTAAAAACGCGTCGGACGTCTGACGTCCGACGCGCAAGTGCCGCCTACTTCGGCTGCATGCGAATACCACCGTCCACGCGGATGGTTTCGCCGTTGAGGTAGTCGTTCTCCACAATGCACTGGGCGACGTGGGCGATTTCATCCGGCCGGCCCAGACGCTTGGGATTGAGGACACTGGCCGAGAGCGAGTCGATCGCCTCGTCCGGCAGCGATTCAAACATGGGCGTCTGGATCAGCCCCGGCGCAATCGTATTGACGCGAATCCCCAGGGATGCCAGATCCCGCGCGATGGGCAGGGTCATTCCCACGACGCCGCCCTTGGACGCACTGTAGGCGGCCTGGCCGATCTGCCCCTCGTAGGCCGCCACGGAGGCGGTATTGATGATGACGCCGCGACTGCCATCCGCGGTAACCGGCTCGTTCTTGGCCATCTTAGCAGCCGCCAGACGCAGAACGTTGAAGGTGCCCACCAGGTTGATGTCGATCACCTTTTTGAACTCATCCAGAGGGAACGGCCCCTCCTTGCCCAGTGTTCGCTTGGCCATGCCCACGCCCGCGTAATTGCAGCAGATGTGGACCGCGCCGAATTCGGACATGGTATAGGCAACCGCCTTTTCCACCGAGGCTTCATCGGCCACGTTCACATTCTGGTAGCGAACGCTGTCCCCCAGCTCACTGGCCACTGCCTCGCCGCGCTGATCATTCATGTCGAAGATAACCACCCTGGCACCGTGCTGCACGAAGCGCCGCACGGTCGCTTCACCAATCCCCGAGGCACCACCGGTGACAATGGCAATCTTGTTTTTGATATCCACGTTTCTGGCTCCGTTACTCGTTGATGAATTCGACATTGCGCGATCGGGCCGACCGCGAATGGCATAAAATGAATCTGGAATCAGTTCTTGCGCGATAGATTGCGCTTCCCGCTCTGGATATTCAAGTATCCGCCTCAGAATTGATACAGCACTGTCAGCGAGGTCAGCGTATCCGTATTCTTGGTGTCCTTGGGGACATTGCTGTCGTGCTCAATACTGTAGCTTACTTTAAGCGCCAGACTGTCGTTGAGATTGGCCTTGAGGGACGATTCCGACTCCGTGACGGTCTCGTAGTTGTCCAGGGTCAGTTCGGTACTGGTTTCCTGCTCGAATGAGGCATTCTCGGAGATGGGATATTCCAGACTGGCGGCGAGGCGGGCTATCGGCTCCTCCTCGTCGATATCGTTGTCCGGATCGGGTTCCTTAAGCTGCCGCACGCGATAACCCAGACCCGCGGAAAGATCGAGAAAGCGCTCCCCCTGCTGCCAGAACCGCCAGCCGTAACCACCAATCACGGAGGCCTGGTAGTCGAAGCCACTGAAACGATCGTCCTGATAGTGCCAGCGGGCATACACGTAATCGGTATCCGTCAGCTTGTAATCCACCTGGCTGGCCGCCGAATAGTTTTCCGCCGTGGTGCGCTTGGCGTTTTCGGTATAGCGACTCTCCAGCAGAATACGGTGGCGCCAGGCGGCCAGTTCCTGGGTCAGGTCCACTTCGCCGACAAAGGTGGTTTCGTTGGTATTCCCGGAAGAGATCAGCAATCCCAGCTCGACGTCACCTTCCCAGACCGAGAGCATGGGTCCACCCAGGCCCCAGTCCTCGGAAATGGGCGGGGGATCACCCCAGACGAGGGCGGGCAGCAAGACACTGAGGTAGCACAGCCTGCGCACACGAAATCCTCTGGTTGAAAAACCGATAAAGTAAGCCCCGGAATGATCCCAGATTGTTGGGGCGGAACGTCAAATGAAGAAGCTGAAACCTGTTAGAATGCGGCCGTTCCATTAGGAGGCTAACGATGACCGAACACCAGCAGTCCGACCAATTGCGATTCGCTTTCCTTGACGTCCTTCGACAGGGATACAGCCGCCAGCAGTTCCGGGGCGACCTCATGGCGGGTATCACCGTAGGCATTGTCGCCGTGCCGCTGTGCATGGCCCTGGCCATCGCCAGTGGGGTGCCGCCGCAGCACGGGCTGTACACGTCGATCATCACCGGGGTCGTGATTGCGCTGTTCGGCGGGTCCCGCATCAACATTTCCGGCCCCACCGCCGCCTTTGTGGTGCTGTTGCTGCCGATCGTGCATGAATACGGGGTCGGCGGACTCATGATCGCCACCATGATGGCCGGGCTGATCTTGCTGGTCATGGGCCTGGCGCGGATGGGGCGACTGATCCAGTACATTCCCTATCCCGTTTTTACCGGCTTCACCGCCGGCATCGGCGTGGTCATCGCGACCCTGCAGATCAAGGATTTCCTGGGCCTCACGGTGACGGGCACCTCGGATCATTTCATCGAAAAAGCCGCACTGGTCTTCCAGGCCGTGCCCACGGTGCAGTGGAACGATGCCCTGATCGGCATCGTCACCCTGGCCATCCTGATCGGCTGGAACCGCCTGAAAACCGCCGTGCCCGGCCATCTGGTCGCCCTGATCGCCGGGTCACTGCTGGCCCTGGTGCTGCAGGCCACGGTCCCCGGTTTCGACGTGGCCACCATCGGCAGCAAGTTCCAGTACACCATCGACGGCCAGACCGGCCAGGGCATTCCGGCCGTGGCGCCCACTTTTGCCCTGCCCTGGCACTGGCTGGGCGAAGACCAGACACTGTCCTGGTCGCTGATTCAGGCCCTGATCGGGCCGGCCTTCGCCATCGCCATGCTGGGGGCCATCGAGTCCCTGCTGTGCGCCGTGGTTGCCGACGGCCTGGCCGGCATGCGCCACAACCCCAACGGCGAGCTGGTGGGCCAGGGCCTGGGCAACCTGATTGCGCCCCTGTTCGGCGGCATCACCGCCACCGCGGCCATTGCCCGTACCGCCACCAACGTTCGCTCCGGCGGCACCACCCCGGTCGCCAGCCTGATTCACGCCGGTGTGGTGCTGCTGGCGGTGATCGCCCTGGCCGACTACATGTCCGCCATTCCCATGGCCTCCCTGGCCGCACTGCTGCTGGTGGTGGCCTGGAACATGAGCGAAGCCAAACACTTCGTCCACATCGTCAAGGTGGCGCCGCGCAGCGATGTCGCCGTCCTGCTGACCTGTTTCAGTCTGACGGTGCTGATGGACATGGTGGTTGCCGTAGGCGTGGGGGTGGTGATGGCGGCCCTGCTGTTCATGCGCCGTATGGTGGAACTCACGGAAGTGGAGCTGATTGGCTCCGAAGAGCACGCCGCGCTCGAAGGCCTGCCTCCGCATACCGTCGCCTACGGGATCAGCGGCCCGATGTTCTTCGGGGCGGCGGAGAAGGCCATCAGCGTGCTGCACCGCTACCGCAAGGATGTGAAGAATGTGATCATCGACATGCAGGACGTGCCGATGATGGACATGACCGCCCTGGTCGCGTTCGAAACCGCCCTGGACACGCTCAGGGCGGATGGCAAGCGGATCATCCTCTGCCGGGCCGTCCCCCGCCTGGTCAGCAAGCTGCAGCGGGCCGGCGTCGAGGAAGTGCCGGGAAAGCTGGATTACTGCGATACCCTGGAATGCGCCCGACGCAAGCTCGCCGAATAACCGCTCCCGGCAAAGGGCCCGGTCACGCCGGGCCCCGCCTCACGCCATCACGCCGTAAATCAACACCGCAACAACGGCCACGATTTCAGCCAGATAGGTCACCCCGGCCCCAACCCGACGGGCATTGAATACCGACTGCAGCATGCCGTAAGCATGCACCAGCCGGAACGCGGTAAAGCCCAGCACCAGCGTCGCCAGCAGCGCGGCAGGGGCTTCGCTCAGTTGCAATGCCAGCACCGCCAGGCCAAACACCGTCGTGTGCTCCACGCCATTGCCATGGGCCCGAATGGCCTTCTTGACCGTTACGTTATCCCCCTCCCCATGGGGCACCCGCTGGGTGATCCGCAGGCGGGAAACGTTCATGGCCAGAAGCGTGATCAGGAGCACGTTCAGACCGACAAACAGGTTGAACCAGAAAAATGGCATGGGCTTCCTTTCCTTGAATGGTCCCTCACTGCGCCCCGCCCGATGGACCACGGGCGCCCTCTTGATCGCAATGTAATGGGTCCGGCGAAGGTCCACCAGCCTCATGTGGCCGGCAGTACCTCCTGGGGGCAGATCACCAAAGGGTGACGCCCGTCATTCATTGAGCTCCTCGCAGGTCTTGCTGATCGGCGACACCACCAGGTTATCCCCCTTGTCGCCGTCCTCGAGCAGAATCACCCCCTTTTCAGTCACCAGCAACTGGTTCTCGGCAAACAGGTTGCCATCCCCTACCGCCAGGCTGCTGGGCATGCCGTAGTTGAAGAGGAAGGTCCGCAGGGGACTGTCCTTGAACAACGGACGCCCCCAGGCATCCTGTTCGCCAGTGGGCGGCACATAGTAGAGCGAGCCGTAGAGATAATCCGCAAACGCCACGCCGCCACAGACAGGCAACAGGTCGTCAATGATGAACGGCGAATCACTCTGGGTATGCCACAGGGTCTGGCCATTGGGTGTGGTTTCCCCTTGGGCATTGGTGAGTGACGCCGGGATATCCCCCTGGGCATCAAACTGGAAGCGCTTCACCGCACGGGCCTCGCTAAGGTAAAGGGCGTTGTCTGCTACCCGCAGCCCATTGGGGCTGACCACCCCTTCATCCGGCCCCAGCCACTGGCGTTCGAAGGACAGCATACGCGGAATGCGGGTGGAAAAATCCAGGGTCATCCGGGCCACCCCACCCTGTTTGGCGGGATCATCCGGATCCGGCGTAATCAGATAGTCCGCCAGCAACAGGTCGCCATTGGGCGAAAAGGCCAGGCCGTTGACCGTCAGCAGGGCATCCATCGGATCGTTCTCCAAAGGATCGACCCGCTCCATCACCCGCTCCTCACCCTGGCGCTCCAGTGGCATGGCATACAGTCGGTTGTCGGCCTGGAGATCGAACAGAACCGCTGTGGAATCCACCTGGGTATCCAGCGTGATCGCCTTGCAGACCGAAAATAACGTGTTGTTGCGCTCTGCAATGCCCGTGAACATGCAGGTCTGCAGGCGCTGGGTGTTTTCGTCGGGGCTGTCACTGGGCAAATCCTCCAGTGCCAGGCGTTCCTTGCGGTAGCCTGACTCGGTGGCAGCGCGCACAATCTCGAAGATACCGTCGCCACCGGTCACGAACACCCGTCCGGTGTCACTGACCAGAATATTTTCCGCATCATACAGATCGACCACTTTGGTCTTTTCCAGGCAGCCGGTCAGGGTGACCAGGGCCGTGCCCAGGATCAGGCCGCGTTTGAGGGATCGGTTCATAAGGGGCTCCTTGCTTTTTTTGTTGTGTGCCCATGATTACCGGTACGTCTGTCCCAGGGCATCCCCTAAACAGGGGAGTCGCATAGCCTCTGGACGCCTCGCGCCCTTCAAAGACATACTGTTCGGCATACCCGATCCCCAACAGTCTGAAATCAAGCGAGCCTTTGATGTCTGCTTTTCATTTGCGCTATGTGGACGGCGCCCCCGTCCCTTTCACCCTTGGCAAGATTGTCTGTGTCGGGCGTAACTACGCCGCCCATGCCGCGGAACTTAACAACCCCATTCCGGACAAACCCCTGTTGTTCATGAAGCCGGCGACCGCCGCCTGCGATCTGGCGCAGCCTCTGGACATCCCGAAAGCGCTCGGCAGCGTACACTTCGAAACCGAGTTGGCGGTGCTGATCGGCAAGGAACTCAAAAAGGCGACGCCGGAAGCGGTGCCCGGGGCGATTGCCGGCTGGGGGCTGGCGCTGGATCTGACACTGCGCGATATTCAGAGCGAGCTGAAGGAAAAAGGGCACCCCTGGGAACGGGCCAAGGCCTTCGACGGGGCCTGCCCGCTATCGGCTTTTCTGCCGGCGGACCGCCTGGATCCCAGCGAGGCCATCGCCTTTTCCCTGGAGATTGATGGCAAGCCTCGCCAGAGCGGCAACACGGCAAACATGCTGACGCCGATTGCGCCACTGATTGCCGCCATGAGCCAGAGTTTTACCCTGCAGCCCGGCGATGTCATCCTGACGGGCACCCCGGAAGGCGTCGGCGAACTGCAATCGCAACAGCAGTTGAAGCTGGCGCTGGAGGACCAACTGGTCGTGGAAACCCACGTGGCCTGATGCATCCGTGCCGGCAGATCACCCCTTGCACGGGTCCTGAGATGTTGACGGAGTTATGAGCAAAAAACCGGTTACTTCACGCACTGGACGTTTTTTCCGCCTGGCAGGCATGACCGCCTCCGTGGCCTCCAGCTACGCCACCAACCGCGCCCGCCGTTTCCTCGGCCGTGAAGAGGACGAGGCGTCGCGCAGCGAGCACTACACGCGCATGGCCGAGGAGATCGTCGGCACCCTGGGGGAACTCAAGGGTGCCGTGATGAAGGTGGGCCAGATCGCCTCCCAGACCCAGGATTTCCTGCCCAAGGAATTCTCCGATGCGCTGCAGCGGCTGCAGAAAGAAGCTCCGCCCATGCCCTTTGAGGTCATTCGCGAGCAGGTTGAGGGAGAACTGGAGGGAGCGATTGAAGAGCGCTTCCAGTCGTTTGACGAAGAACCCTACGCCGCGGCCTCGATTGGCCAGGTCCACCGCGCCGTCACCCGGGACGGCGACGAGGTGATCGTCAAGGTGCAGTACCCGGGCGTGGACGAATCCTGCGATTCCGACCTCAAGCAGCTGCGCCTGGCCCTGCGCCTGGGCGGCCTGATCAAGCTCCCCCGGGAAAGTGTCGATCAGCTGTTCGAGGAAATCCGCGCCCGCCTTAAGGAAGAACTGGACTACGAAAACGAAGCCCGAAACATCGCGCTGTTCCACGATTTCCACAAGGACGACGAAGGCGTCCTGATTCCGCAGGTCTTTCCGGAGCTCTCCAGCCGGCGGGTGCTCACCATGGAACTGGTGGAGGGCGACCATATCAGCCAGGTCACCCCGGATCGCTATGACCAGGCCGCCGTCAATAAAATCGGCCACCGCATCTTTCACACCATGGCGGACCAGCTGTTCAAGTTCCAATGCATCCACGGCGACCCCCACGCCGGTAACTTTGCCTACCGGCCCGACGGCACCGTGATCCTGTATGACTTCGGCTGCGTGAAGAAGCTCAAACCGGAGATCGTAAAAGCCTACCGCAACGCCCTGATCGCGGCGCTGCACGGCGACTACGCTGCGCTGGACGATTACCTGATCGACCTGGGTGCCCGGGTGGAAGACAAGCCCCCAGTGGACGAAGCCTATTACGCCATGTGGCGGGACATCCTGATCCGCCCCTTCGAAAGCCGCGAAGAAGCCTACGACTTTGCCGAGGCGCAGATCCACAAGCAGGTGGCGGCCAAGACGCCCACCATTTTCAAGTACCTGGATTATTTCCGTCCGTCGGTGGAGACGATCTTTATCGACCGCATGATTGCCGGCCATTACTGGATGCTGAAGCGGCTGGGGGTCCAGGCGGCGTTTCGGTCGGAGTTGGAAGAGTATTTGGAACTGACGGTTGAGGTCTGAATGTCGGATGCAGCAAGGCGCCCCTCGCCCCTCCGTGGGAGAGGGGTTGGGGGAGAGGGGGGAGCCGAGGCGGTGCCTCGGCCGAATTCAAGCGAACACTTTGGGCGCCTTCAGCCCGTAGGTTGGGCTGAGCTCTGCGAAGCCCAACATTTTCCCAGCCAATCCGAATGTTGGGCTTCCTTCGTCAGCCCAACCTACGCTGCTAAACGCCATAGCTGCGCCGTCAGCAGGGGCTGGGGTGGTTTCTGCAGCAGCGACAGGGATGTCGCGGTAGCGATGCCAGGCCAGGGACGGCCTGTCATCGCGGCGAAAGAAACCACCCCAGCCCCGGCGAGAGCTATGGCCCCCGTCTAAAGCCAACACACCTCTCCTACTTCGATACTCCAGCAGCGTAGGTTGGGCTGCTCAAGGTCTCCTGAGGACTAAATCACTCGAACCAATATATTGATACCGCATGCTGTCCAGGTCGCCGTAAGCGCTAATATCGTGCCCTTCAGCTGCCAGGGCTTCAGCTGCCCGTCGCACGCCGCCCTGAGCCGCTTGCTCCAGAAGATCGATCGAAACCTCGGGGCCGGGGTTAGCCGTCTTTGGACTGCGATAGAACAACGCCAAGAAGAAGTGCGCCGGAGCAAAGCCCTGCTCTGAGGCGCCTTCGAGCAGCATCTGCTCTTTCTCTAGATCACGCTCTCCTCTAAGAGAACCGTTTATGCCCAATTCGTTAGCCAGTAACACAGCGGCAACGGGGTCACCCATCTCAACGGCACGCTCGAAAAGCGCCACCATTTGCGGATCGAGAGGCGCTTGCTGCTCCGAAGTAGAAGTAAGTCCCCGGTGGTACGCCAGCGCGGTGACCGCCTTGGCGCTGCCGGAGGCGGCGGCCGTGCGAAAGTGTTCTAATGCCCTATCCACATTAGCATTCAGGTACAGAATCCGTCCCATATAGAAATGGACGTCGGCGTCGCCATAACCGTTCTGTAGTAGCGACCGGCAGGCCTCAAAAGGGGAAAAATCCATCATGCTGCTCGGGATGGCACTGCACCGCTCCAGTTTCTCCTGATATTCCTGAACCGAGTCGTGGGCTGTGGCCACCAGAGCGAAGGTGCATCCAATACCGAATATGGCGAGTCGCTTGTGCAGGCGCTTCATAGGTTAATGTATCCCCTTGGCTTGCTTCATGTGCTGCCACTCAGCACATTCCCTGGCAAAAAATACGAAGCCCTGCTGCTGTTTGCGGAGTTTGTTTCGGATGTCCTTAAGAACTCCGATGAGTTCAGCGCAAGCCTCTTCCAGGTCGTCGCCCAGCCGGTCAAGTGCCCGTTCATATTTCATATACTTGGCAACATCCCGGCTAAGAGTGCGGATTTCCATGGCCACGACAGATTGCATTTGAGGATCATTCCCGTATCGATTGTACCGCTCATAAGTGCGCCGCCGATCGACGAGTTTCTTTTCTATCAGAGCAATCTGATCCCTGTTTCGGGCAATCGCTCGTTTCTCAATATCGGCAGACACATCACCAATCTTACGAACTTCGTCGATCAGTTCGTCGATCCCTTTGATTTCCGATACGGCAAATACTTTCGTGCAGGTGGTGAGATAGGCATAGTCACTCCCGCGTTCCACCATCATAGCGATGCGGGCTGACTCAAATTTCGCTTGGTATTCATAGATATCGGCGGCCAGCTTACGGATATCCTGATCAACATGTTCCAACGCCTTCGTGCTATAGGACAGGTTTTCGTCCGCCCACCGGCGCGCCATTTTGATGGCGATATCCTTCGCCTTTTCGATCAACTTCTCTACGATCACGATGACTCCTTGTCTTTCGTATAACTCCTTGAGGCGGGTAAGTCGGCGATTATTAGAACGTTACTTCCTCTCCCGACCGTCAAAACTTTAACGAAGGAGGTCTCCAAATCGCAAGTTGATTGCAGGGCTAAACTAACTACACGTTAAGCAACTCACAAAAAGCCATAGCTGCGCCGTCTGCAGGGGCTGGGGTGGTTTCTGTAGCAGCGACAGGGATGTCGCGGTAGCGATGCCAAGCCAGGGACGGCCTGTCGGCGCGGCGAAAGAAACCACCCCAGCCCCGGCGAGAGCTCTCGACAACACTCAGGCCCAATGCCAACCCCATCACACATTTCGACACCCATCGAACACTTCGATTGAAATCGAACTAAAAGTCCGCATTCTAGAACTCCAGACACATCACCACGGAGTAAAAAGAGAATGCGACGCCTCATCACCCCCAAACCCGGCGATGCCGACATACTCACCGTCGAGCAGACCGAAGACCTGAAACCGGGCAACGGCGAAGTGGTCGTCAACGTCAAGGCCGCGGGCCTCAACTTCGCTGATGTGCTGGCCCGCCAGGGGCTCTACCCGGACGCTCCACCCTACCCCAACTGCATGGGTTACGAATTCGCCGGCACGGTACAGTCCCTCGGCAGTCAGGTGGATGAGCGCTGGGAGGGCAAGCGGGTGCTCGGGTTGAGCCGTTTCAATGCCCAGGCCGAGCAGGTCTGCGTTCCGGTGGAACAACTCTTCGAAATGCCGGAAGACATGGACTTTGAGACTGCGGCGGCCATCCCGGTTAATTACCTGACCGCCTGGCAACTGCTGGTCGTCATGGGCAGCCTGCAGCCGGAGGAAACGGTGCTGATCCACAATGCCGGCGGCGGTGTCGGCCTGGCGGCGCTGGATATCGCCCGGCATATCGGCGCCCGCACCCTGGGCACCGCCAGCCCCGGCAAGCATGACTTTCTGCGCGAACGCGGCCTGGACGAACCCATCGACTACCGCAACCACGACTGGGAAGAGGAAGTCGCGCGCCTGACCGACCGCAAGGGCGTGGAGCTGATCATCGACCCCATCGGCGGCAGCCACCTCAAACGTAGCTACCGCAACCTGCGCTCCACCGGCCGCCTGGGCATGTTCGGGATTTCCTCCGCCAGCGACTCCGGCCTTATGGGGCGCCTGCGACTGCTACCGGCGGTCGCCGGCATGCCCTTCTTCCACCCGGTGGGGCTGATGAACGTCAACAAGGGCGTGTTTGGCGTCAACATGGGCCACCTGTGGGAAGAGACGGACAAGATCCGGATCTGGATGGACAGACTGATGACAGGCTACGCGGACGGCTGGGTCCGCCCGCACGTGGACAAGGTGTTCAAGCTCGAAGAAGGCGCCCAGGCGCATCGGCACCTGGAGCAGCGGCGGAATATGGGTAAGGTCGTGCTTGTGCCATGACCGGACGTGTTTGACGTTGGAGGTTAGACGTATTGGCTTCCAACATCCGAGTACAGTGCTCCCTTGTCAGATGCGCCACGTGTATGGACATCACCTGACAAGGGAGCTACAGGCTGCACGACTGATACCACTTTTTAAACGTGAGACGTCAAACGTCAAACGCTACAAATCAAACACCTTCCCCGGATTCATGATCCCCTTCGGATCAAACACCCGCTTGATCGCCCGCATGTACTCGATCTCTGCCTCGCTACGGGTGTAGGTCAGGTAATCCTTCTTCACCAGCCCCACACCATGTTCCGCGGACACGCTGCCGCCGTGGCGCTGGACGATTTCGAAGACCCACTTGTTGACCTGCTGGCACTTGGCGAAGAAATCCTCCTTGGGCAGATCCTCGGGCTTGAGGATGTTCAGGTGCAGGTTGCCGTCGCCGATGTGGCCGAACCAGATGATCTCGAAGTCCGGGTAATGCTCGCGCACCACATCGTCGATTTCCTTGAGGAAGGTGGGCACCTTGGAGACCACCACGGAAATGTCGTTCTTGTAGGGCGTGCGCGGGGCGATGGACTCGGAGATCCGCTCGCGCAGCTGCCACAGCTTCTCGGCCTGGGTTTCGCTCTGGCTGATGACGCCATCGAGTACCCAGCCCTGCTCGACGCAATGTTCGAACAGGCTCATGGCGTCGTCCATCACGCTGTCGGAGACCGCCTCAAACTCCAGCAGTGCGTAATACGGCGCCTCTGTCTCGAACGGTGCCGGCGTATCGCCGTGGGCCATGACGTGTTGCATCGCCTCGTGGGAGAAAAATTCGTAGGCGGTCAGGTCGATCTTTTTCTGGTAGGCCTGGAGCACATCCATGGCGCTGGCCATGCTGTCCAGCCCCAGCACCAGCACACAGAGGTCATCCGGCTGGCGGGTGAGCTTCATGGTGGCTTCTGTGATAAAGCCCAGGGTGCCTTCGGCGCCGATGAACAGGTGGCGCAGGTCGTAGCCGGTGTTATTCTTTTCCAGGTCCAGATTGAGGTCGAGGATATCGCCTTTGCCGGTAACCACCCGCAGGCCGGCGACCCAGTCCCGGCTCATGCCGTAGCGAATCACCTTGATCCCGCCGGCGTTGGTGGAAAGGTTGCCGCCGAGCTGGCTGGAGCCGGCCGAGGCAAAGTCCACCGGATAGAAGAGGTCGTTATCCTCGGCAAACTGCTGCAGCTGGCCGGTCACCACGCCTGCCTGACAGCGCACCGTGCGGTCGCTGGGATTGAAGTCGCTGATGTTGTTCATCAGATCGAACGCCACCACGATCTCGCCGTTGGTCGCCACGGCCCCGGCACTCAGGCCCGTGCGGCCACCGGACGGCACCAGGGCCACCTCGTGCTCGTTGGCGAACTGCACAATGGCCTGCACCTGCTCGGTGGAGCGCGGCATCACGATCGCCAGCGGCTTGGGCGGGTAGATCTTGGTCCAGTCCTTGCCATAGGTATCCAGATCACTGGCTTCAGTCAGGATACGCGCCTCGGGAACCTTGGCGCGCAAGGCCTCAATCAACTGCTCTTGGGTCAGGGTGCTCATGGATTGTGCTCGGTCAGCCTGTCATCGGGGGTGCTCGTGCGCGCCAGGGGGCACTGATCAGCTCCCTAGACGACGAATACCCGTGTGTCAAAAGACGATTATGTTATCATACCGCCCCAATTTCTGTTGATCCCGGTGGCTCTGTGCCCCACGGACTCTGAAAAACAGCTCACTCTGGTCAACCAAAGGTCTGGACCCCCATGGCAGAAACGTCACTCGACAAGAGCAAGATCAAGATCCTGTTGCTGGAAGGCGTGCACCAGTCCGCCGTCGATACCCTGAATGCGGCAGGCTACGACAACATCGAATACCTCACCCACTCGCTGAGTGAAGAGGACCTGATCGAGAAGATTGCCGACGCACACTTCATCGGTTTGCGCTCGCGCACTCAATTGACCGAGCGCGTCTTCGAGGCGGCCAAAAAGCTGGTCGCGGTGGGCTGTTTCTGCATCGGCACCAATCAGGTTGATCTCAAGGCGGCCACTCGCCGCGGTATTGCCGTATTCAACGCGCCCTACTCCAACACCCGCAGCGTCGCCGAGCTGGTGCTGGCCCAGGCCATCCTGCTGCTGCGCGGCATTCCCGAGAAGAACGCGGCGGCCCATCGCGGCCAGTGGATGAAATCCGCCAAGAACAGCCACGAGATCCGCGGCAAGAAGCTGGGCATCATCGGCTACGGCAGCATCGGTACCCAGTTCAGCGTCCTGGCTGAATCACTGGGCATGCACGTTTACTTCTATGATGTGGTCTCCAAGCTGCCGATCGGCAACGCCACCCAGGTGGCCTCACTGAACGAGCTGCTGAACATTTCCGACATCGTCAGCCTGCATGTGCCGGAAACACCCTCCACCCGCAACATGTTCGGCGCCAAGCAGTTCGCGCAGATGAAGGATAACAGCATCCTGATGAACGCCTCCCGCGGCTCGGTGGTGGACATCGACGCTCTGGCTGAGAACCTGGGTTCCGGCAAACTGCTCGGCGCGGCCATCGACGTCTTCCCGGTGGAGCCCAAGTCCAACGATGAGGAATTCGTTTCCCCGCTGCGTGAGTTCGACAACATCATCCTGACGCCGCACATCGGCGGCAGCACCGTGGAAGCGCAGGAAAACATCGGCATCGAAGTGGGTGAGAAGCTGGCCACCTACAGCGACAATGGCACCTCCGTGTCGTCCGTCAACTTCCCGGAAGTGGCGCTGCCCTCCCACCCGGATCAGCACCGCCTGCTGCACATCCACGAGAATATTCCGGGTGTGATGTCCGAGATCAACCAGATCTTCTCCGAGAACGACATCAACATCTGCGGCCAATACCTGCAGACCAATGAGGAGATTGGTTACGTGGTGATCGACGTCAACAAGGAATACAGTGACCTGGCACTGCAGAAGATCCGCAACGTCAAGGGCACCATCCGTACCCGGGTATTGTTCTAAATACCGGTACGGGGTGAGGGGAACCCGCCACAAAATAGGCGGGCCTCCTCACTTCCTCACTTCCTCACTTCCTCACTTCCTCACTTCCTCACTTCCTCACCGAAAGCCTACATTTAATCTTTAGTAACCTCCTTCCCCCTTGTGATCGCATCGGTACATCCTCACGTAACTGAATGAGCAGGTTTTGCAGTCCTGACATTCACCAAGGAGGACTTTTTATGTCACTGAAGGACGATCTCATCAACAAATTGCAGAGCCAACTGGACGCTTGGGAAAAAGAAGCGGACTCCCTCAAGGCGCAAGCCGACGAGAAGGAGGCCGAAGCCGAAAACCAGAAGGCAACCGCAAAGCTGCAGGACGAAGCGACAGATAAGCTCCGCAACGTGGAAGACAGCATCAAATCCGCGCGCGCCAAGATCGACGAACTGCGCGAAGCCGGTGAGGACCGGATTGAATCCATGCGCTCCCAGGTGGAAGATCTGGTCAGCCGTGACAACCAAGGCCAGCAGCAACAGAGCCAGAATCACCACTAAAACTTTCTTTCTCTTTTAACTGCATCCGTCAGGGCGCGTTGGGTTGATGCTTCATGCACAACCGAACGCGCCTTTTTATTTTGTCCTTTCGGGCCTAACCGCCGAATGACGCACCAAAAATTTGCACAGCTGTTCACCCTGTTCGACAATGGGAATGAACGTTCATTCCGGCAGAAATAACCATGCCAATTTCGCCCAGAACCAACCGCTCCGACCCCTCCCCCGTCCGGGGTCGAATCATCGAAGCGGCATTGACGCTGTTTGCCGAGCACGGTTACGACGGTGTTGCCGTACCCTCAGTGGCTCGCCGCGCTCAGGTCGGAACCGGCAGCATCTATCGCTATTTCGACGACAAGGTGGCCCTGGTCAACGCGGTATTCCAATACGCCAAACAAAAACTGCAACGCTACTTCGAAGAGAGTATCGACCTGCAGGCACCGCCGCGGGACTGTTTCCACCAGTTCTGGTGGACCCTGAGCCGCTTTGCTGAACAGGCGCCGGAGGCTTTCCGCTTCCTGGAGATGCAGGATCACCGCCCCTACCTATCCCCGGAGAGCCGGGCTCTGGAAAGGCACGTCCTTTTCCCGCTCCTGCAGCTCTGCCGCAATGCCCAGCAACAGGGGCTGGCGCGCACCATGGACGCTCCGGCGCTGATGGCCATGATCTGGGGTGCGTTCGTCGGCCTGCATAAGGCCGCCGACCTGGGTTTCCTGAGCCTTACAACCGATACGGAACAGGCCGCCGAAAGGGCCTGCTGGGCCATGATCACAGGCCTTGAAGATCAGGCGCCGTGACAGCCAGACGGCGGCGCAACCACAACCTGACAAGGAGCATCCTCATGAGCAGCGTCACCGCCATCGGTAACCGCAAATCAACACACAGGAACCTGGAGCAGCTGAGCCAATGTCGTTTCGAGGATCTCGATGCCCTGTACCGGGCAGGCCACGCCAAGCGTGATCTGAGCATTCTCGATGGCGCACCGCAATCACGCATGCTTTGTGTGCGATATCTGGACAGCGCCCTGCCGGCGACGCCAATCCAGCTGTTTGCCGCCTCCCGATTCTTCCCCTGGGCCGGCAAACGTTTCCAGGCCGTCAGCAAATCCCGAGGCGAAGGCATCAACCGCATCCGGCTATTGGGTGAGCGCGAGTGGTTCGCCTTCCAGACCCGAGTGGAAGCCTCCAAAATTGATGGCAAACCGGCCATCCTGCTCGACTATGACCAGCCGGGCAATCCCTGGTTTATCCGCGGGATTCGTGACGAGCTACGGGAAGTTTCTCCCGGGCTGTTTATCGGGCCGGCCATGTGGCAACAGGGGGAGCACTGCACAACCGTGCTCTGGTTCGGCATCGATACCCGCCACAATGGCGCCTGAGCGAGCGGGACCGGCTCGGCACCGGGTTTCTTGTCGAGCCGGCCATCTGGCTCAATTTCCACTTGTCCACGCCACAGGGTTCCGTTAACAATTGCCGCATGGAAGCGCGATTAATTGAAAGGAAAGCGGTAACGCCGTCAGTGCTCGAACTCACCTTCGAGCTGCCCGAGCCGGTCGACTACGAACCCGGGCAGTTCGCGCGCGTTACCATTGACGGCAAAACCTGGCGCGATTACACCATGATCGACGGCACCTCGCGCCAGCTGCGGTTTCTGGTGGACGCCCGTTTCGGCGGCGCTGGCTCCGATTTCGCCCTGAACAGCCCTCTGGGTTCGATCGTCGACATGACGGTACCCAAAGGCAAATTCGTGCTTCACCCCACCCCCATGGACAAGGTATTCATTGCAACCGGAACGGGGCTGGCCCCCTTCATCACCATGGCTCAGGCCGCCCTGCAACAGTTTTCCAACACCCTTGTTGACGTGTTGTTCGGCTGCCGGACCCGGGATGATGATCTGGCCAGTCTGTACCTGCCCGGCAAGGACACCGATCGGCTTCAGGTCGATGTTTGCCTGAGCGACGACCCCGCCCGCGATGAGCGTTACTGGCAAGGCTACGTCACGGATTTACTGGCCGAACGCCACTACCCTCCCGACAAGACGGAATTCTACGTTTGCGGCAATCGCCAGATGGTGGAGGACGTCTGCCAGATGCTTCAACGACGCGGGATTCAGCGAATTTTCAGCGAACCCTTCTGAAGGCAGGTTTTCAACACTTCCTGAACGCTGGATGCCACAGATGACGCCGGCCAAGCTGACTCAGATCAAGCCTGGCGCAAATAGGGTTGATACCCGTTGCATTCACCACCACCCATCAAAGAGGATTGAATGACACGGAAAGAGGAGAACCCCAATGGCCATGGAAAAAAGCTTTGTTACCGTTGCACTCAGCCTCTTGCTGATCACGAGCCCTGGCTTCGCGCATCAGGGTGGAGCGGATGACGATGACATGATGGGTTACGGCATGATGGGCCAGGGCCGAATGCACGCCGGCACCACGGGGCCGGGCATGATGATGGGGGCCGGCATGATGGGGCGAGGCATGACGAATGGCGGCATGATGGGACCGGGAATGATGAACGGCCCTGGCATGATGGGAGGCTCGGGCCTCTCCGCGGACGCCTACCTGGAGCGCCAACAGTGGCTGGACAAAACGGCGCAGACTCGCCGTGAGCTGTGGATGCTGCAGTTTGATCTCAGGGAAGCCCAGCGCACCAATCAGCCACGGGAAAAGGTAGTGGAACTGATGCGCCAGATCCAGGAGAAGCAGGAAGCACTGGAGGAATCCGAGCCCTAGCCGACGCGCCCCGGCTTCCCCAACGAAAAATGGCGCGAAACAGCGGCTGTTCCGCGCCATTTTCCTCTATGCAGCGGGTCGGAAACGCTCCGATCAGTTCTGCTTCAACGGCACCAGACGCAGCTCGACGCGACGATTGGCCTGGCGGCCCGCCGCCGTATCGTTGGAGGCCACCGGCTGCGATTCCCCATAGCCGACCGCAACGATACGGCTATTGGCGATGCCCTGATTCAGTAGAAAATCCTTCACCGAGTCAGCACGACGCTCGCTCAGCATCTGGTTGTAACTCTCGGAACCGGAGCTGTCGGTGTGGCCGGAGACGCGGATCGCCGTCTCGTCGAATTCCTTTAGCACCAGGGCCACGGACTCCAGCACATCGGTGAAATCCGAGCGGATATTGCTCTGGTCCACACCGAAGGTGATATCACCGGGCATGATCAGTTTGATCTGATCACCGTTACGCTGGACACGTACCCCGGAGCCTTCGAGTTTGCGCCGCAGCTGCGCCTCCTGGCGATCCATGTAATAGCCGATACCGCCACCGGCTGCCGCCCCGAGTGCAGCGCCGGCCAGCGCCCCGCGCCCCCGATTGCTGTCGTTGGCCGCAGCGCCCACAGCGGCACCCGCCACGGCGCCCACTGCCGCACCGGTTGTGGCCTTGGAGACCTCCTTTTCACCGGTGTAGGGATCGTAGGTCATACAACCGCTCAACAGAGCGACGGACAGAACACTCACAGATATCAACCGCTTCATGATGCTTTCCTTTGTGCTTCACTTTCGAAAGTGTCGGTAATGATGGCAAAGATTTTATCCAGCAAGGGTGACGATTCGTTAACCAGGTGGTGATGCCCCTCCGGCAGCCGGTGGATGCGGGTCCGGGCAAACTTGTTTTCGATCACCCGCAGGTTGTGACGCCAGTCCACGGTGCCGTCTTTCTCGCCCTGGATCACCGTGACCGTGTAATGGATCGGCGTGATCCGCTCGATGCGGCGTATCCAGCGCTTGAGCGCACCCACCCAGTCGAGCGCCAGCATCTGGGGCTGCAGGGGATCGTATTCCCGCAGGAACTTGAGGAAGGCGCGGTCACCACTGTTTTCGCTGAACACCCGCCGCCAGGTCTTGGCAAAGGGACTGACGACCGAGTGCAGCAACCGGCCACTGCGCCAGCCGGTCGGGCGCACCAGCGGTGCCAGCAGGACCACGCCGCGAAACGTGGCCGTCTCGTGGCTGAAACCGTTGGTCAGCAGGTAGTCGATCAGAATGGCGCCACCGGTGCTCTGCCCCACCGCAAACCAGGGCGAGGGAACGCTATTGCGGGCCTTGGAGAGCACCGCCAGAAGCACCCGCTGGTAGTCCTCGAAACTGCGGATCGAGGCCCGATCCCCCTCCGAGAGACCATGCCCCGGCAAGTCATAGCACAATACGTTGTAGCCCTGGTCGAGCAGGTGGGCGAACAGCTGGGCATAAAGTCCGGCGTGATCGAAATAACCGTGAAAAACAAACACGGTGCCGCGATCACTGCGAGGCTGGCGGTAATAGTGGACGGCAATACGGTAACCGCCCGCCATCATGGCCCCCAACCGGTGCTCCACTTCGGGAAAGTCGACTTCCAGGTCCAGGCCATAGAACCGGCAGTACTCTTCCTCCAACGGGGACAACGGCTCCATGGCCCGGGGTTCGGGATCAAAGTCCTTGAGCTGGGCTACCAATGCGTCCCGTTTCCAGGACGGTTCGGGCCATTCCGAGGGGCGTTTCTTCCAATACACGTGTCGCCCTACTCCTTCACAGTCGACAGGCTGAGTTCAAAATCGGTAAAGACGAAGCCATCACGCTCGACGGTTTCGCCGCGGTTCACGTCCAGGCTATGCTTAAACATGGGGCCGCCGGTCACCACGGTATGAAACTCGCCGCGCTCACCACAAGGGTCCACCCCCGCGGGCAAGGCATCGAGGAGCCCATCGTCGAAGCGAGCTCCGGCCAGTGCCCTGGGCATTTGGCGGGGGTCGATACAGGTCAGGAACCCTTCCAGCCCACCGCAGATCATTTCTCGCGCCAGGTCCCCGGTCGGCTCACCCCAAAGAGGAAAAACCGCCTCGATCCCCTGGTCCGCCAGGTTCGCTTCTCGGTAGGCCCGCACGTCTTCCAGAAACAGGTCACCGAAGGCCATGTGGTGCACGTCGTGGGCCCGGGCCGTTTCCAGGAAAGCGGCCATCCGCTGTTCGTAGGTGGCGTTATTGCACGGCCAGGGCAAGGGAATCACATGCAGGGGCACACCGGCCGCCGCGGCCTGGGCCTCCAGCAATTGCCGACGCACGGCATGCATCGCCACGCGGTCGAAGGCTTCATTGACGGTAGTAAAAAGGCCCGTCATCGCCCAGCCGGGAGACTGCTGCAACCGGTGCAAGGTCCAGGCACTGTCCTTGCCGCTGCTCCAGGATAGCCAGATGGATCGGCTCAATGCGCCACCTCGACTTGAAGGCCCGCGACCACAGGCCGGCCGCCATCGTGAACGAAAAAATCAGTCACCAAATACCGCCCGGTATGCCGCCTGATGGGTCTCCAGGGCCTTGGCGCTGGGGAGCACAAAGCGCACCAGGCGCACGCTATCGAGCTCTGGCAAGGTATCTTTGATAGCCTGCATCGCCACCTCGGCGGCTTCTTCCATGGGGTAGCCAAAAGCACCGGTGGAGAGCGCCGGAAACGCCACACTGCCGATCTGGCGATCCTCGGCGAGAATCAGGGCGTTGCGGTAGCAGCTTGCCAGCAACTTGTCTGAGGGCTCATCCCGGCCGTACACCGGGCCCAGGCAGTGGATGACATAAGGGTTGGGCAAGCCGTGCCCCCGAGTCATCACCGCCTGTCCGGGCTGAATCGGCGCCAACGGCTCACACTCTTCCGCCAGGGCTGCCCCCGCGGCACGGTGGATCGCCCCTGCCACGCCACCGCCGGGCATCAACTGGGCGTTGGCCGCATTCACCACGGCGGCAACGTCATCCTGCTGCGTGATATCTCCCTGTAAGCATTCGATGGTGATCTCTGCCATGGGGCAACCTCCCTTTTGCTCGGTTCCTGTGGATCACGCCTGATGGGGGCCGGCCACCTGGGTGGGTCGACTGATACCGGTAAAGTCGAAATCCAGTTCCGGAACACGGCCGTTGACGATATCCGCCAGCGCCCGGGCCGAGCCGCAACCGTGGGTCCACCCCAGGGTCCCGTGCCCGGTGTTGAGATAGAGATTATCGTAACGGGTGCGGCCGATGTAAGGCACGTTGGAGGGAGTGGCCGGGCGCAGGCCGGTCCAGAATTCGGCCTGATCCCAGTGCCCCCCGCTGTGCAGCACGTCCGAAGCCCGGCGCACGATGGCGCGGCACCGGTGCAGGTTGAGTTCGCGGCCATAGCCGTTGAGTTCCGCGGTACCCGCCACCCGCAGGCGATCCCCCAGGCGGGAATAGACCAGCTTGTACTCGTCGTCGGTCAGGCTGACCTCGAAAGCATCCTCTTGCCGGTCCACGGGCACGGTGATTGAATAGCCCTTGGCAGGATAGATATGCAGCGGGATGCCCAGGGGACGGGACAGGAACGGGCTGTAGCTCCCCAGGCTCAGGACATAGCTGTCGCCCTGGATGATGCCGTGCTGGCCTTCCTTGATGGTGCGGACACCGGCAATGCGGCCTGAGGACTTGTCCAGCCCCACAACGGTGGTGTTGTACTCAAACTTCACACCGGCCTCGGCCGCCTTGCGGGCGAGGTTCACGGTAAACTTGCGGGCATCACCGGACTCATCCTGGGGCGTGAAGGTGGCCCCAGCCAGACGATCACGGATGTGTCGCAGGGCCGGCTCGATACGGATGGCTTCGTCGGCGTCGATCACCTGGCGATCACAACCATACTCCCGCATGATCCGGGCCGGCTCCAGGGCACCCTCGAATTCCTTCGGGTTGGTGTAGAAGTGCAATATGCCCTGCTCGCGCTGGTCGTATTCCAGGCCGGTCTGGCGCCGCAATTCCTGCAGCGCGCTGCGGCTGTAAGTCCCCAGATTGACCATCTGAACGATGTTGTGGCGGGTTCTGGCCGCGGTGCACTCCATCAGGAAACGCAGCCCCCAGATCCACTGCGCAGGGTCCATGCGCAGCCGGAACAGCAGCGGGGCATCCTCCTGCATCAGCCATTTGAGCATTTTCAGGGGAGCGGCCGGATTGGCCCAGGGTTCAGCGTGGGAGACGGAGACCTGGCCGCCGTTGGCGTAGCTGGTCTCCTGGGCGGGCCCGTCGTTGCGCTCTAGTACTGTCACTTCATGGCCAGACTGGCGCAAATACCAAGCCGTGGTGACTCCCACGACACCCGCGCCAAGCACAACGATATGCATCCGCGACCTCCTTCCTCATTTGGGGTTTGATGAGGCTTATTGTGGAGGAAGGCCGGGGTAAAACAAAGCCCCTGTTTTGGACGTTGGACGTTGGACGTTGGACGTTGGACGTTGGACGTTGGACGTTGGACGTTGGACGTTGGACGTTGGCACTTAGTGTGCAGCCCGGACTTACGAGGTAAAGCGTGTTTACGTGAAACGTCGAACGTCAAACCTGAAACCAACTACGGCGGATAACGCTCGAACATGGCCTTGATCATCTCGTCGATGGTTTCCTTGCGCTCATCCGGCTCCATCGACGGCGTCAGGTGCTCGCGGCTAACCGCGCGCCAGACCACGCTGCGGCTGCCGGCATCCACCAGCTCCACAAACAGCTGCTGTTCCTCCACCTTGCGAGCCGGTGGACGGGAACTGACGCCAACGCCAAAGGGACTGTTGAAGAACCCGAATCCCATGCCGACCCCCGTACGCTCGATGCGCTCAACGGTCTCCAGACCGAAATTAACCAGCAGATCGGCGTCCTTTTTGTCTACCGGCTGCAGACGTTTCCGGTCCAGCGCTGCTCGCAGAGCCTCCCGCATCCGTTTCTGATCCAGTCCCTGGAAGTCGCCGGAGCTGTCGGCAAAGGCGTAGTCCTGGTAGCTCGCAAACGGAGAGCCTGCATCGTAGTCCAGCATGATGGGGCTGGCGCATCCGTACAGAAAGACAAACAGGATCAGTAACACGCGAGGCATGGTGCTCCCCTTTTTCCGGATGATTCCGCCATCCATTGTTCAGGGGAAAGCCCGTCGCAGACAAGCAGGATTACCAATTATTCACTCACTGCCCGGAAGGGCGATGGCTGAAGAGGACCGCGTTCAGCTCCGGTGTTGGCGCTCATCCGAGCGTTCCTGCCGTTTTTGGCGAATCAGGGCCTCGAAATCGGCCAGCGGCATGGGGCGCCCAAAATACCAGCCCTGGCCGGATTCACAGCCCTGGTCGATCAGCGCCTGGCGCACGTCATCGGTTTCGATGCCCTCGGCCACCACATGCAGCCCCAGGGCCTTGGCCAGAGTAATGACCGAACGGGTGATCTCGCGGTCCTTGCTGTTGGTATTGATCCCACGAATGAAGGACTGGTCCAGCTTGAGGTAATCAATTTCAAGGTTGCGCAGATAGCCCAGGGAGGAATAACCCGTCCCGAAATCATCCAGGGCCAGCTTGATGCCGGTGGCACGGATATCCCGCAGTACGCGGATGGTCTGCACCGGGTTTTCCATGATGGCACTTTCGGTGATTTCCACGTGGAGCCGGAATGGGTCGATA
Source organism: Marinobacteraceae bacterium S3BR75-40.1 (assembly GCA_042862465.1). Lineage (GTDB taxonomy): Bacteria > Pseudomonadota > Gammaproteobacteria > Pseudomonadales > Oleiphilaceae > JASTVH01. Next base: position 259,388 of record JASTVH010000007.1, read on the forward strand.
TCGTGGTAGTCGAGGCTGTCGATCAACTGCTGACAGAACTGCGAGTTTTTCAGTTGTACCGGTGACACGTTGATGGCGATATGCAGGGCCATGCCCAGATCCGCCTGCCAACGCGCCAGATCCCTGCAAACCTGCTCCATGACCCAGCGGCCGATGGGGATAATCAGGCCTGACTGCTCTGCCACCGGAATGAATTCGGCCGGCGATACGTTACCCAGTTTTTTGCTGTTCCAGCGCAACAGGGCCTCGGCCCCCACGATCTCGCCTGATTCGATCATCACCTGGGGTTGATAGGCCAGGTACAGCTCCTCCCGCTCGATGGCCTTTTTCAGGGACAGTTCCAGATCGATCAGACGTTTTGTGGTTTCCGCAAGGGAGCGCGCATAGACAGTATGCGTGGCTCCCTGGAGGGTTTTCATGTGGTGATTAGCAAGGCTCGCATTTTCCAGCAGGGTATCCACATCCCGACCATGCTCCGGACACAGCGCCACGCCGATGGCCGGCTCGACGCTGATCTCGATATCCTTGATCAGCAGCGGCAGAGTCAGATAACGGGAAATGCGATTGGCAATGTCCCGCGCCCCGCTCTTGTTACGAACCCGCTGCATTACCAGAAACTCGTCGGCCGAGAGGCGGCACACCGAGGACTGACCAAACAGTTCAGTGAGCCGCCGGGCCACCACCTGCAGCACACGATCACCAACGGACTTGCCCCAGCGCTGGTTGATGCGGATGAATTTGCGGATATCGATCAGGAAGACACCAAGATCGTCCTGGTGCCGCTGGCCGATGGACTTATGCAGCTCTTCCTTCCATTTTTCCAATCCCATGACCCCGGTCAGCGGGTCAGTGTCACGCAGACTGGAATAGCGTGATCGCATCCGGGATAACTCGGCCCGGTGCAGGTCCAGTTCGTTACGCAGTTCGGTTTTCTCGGTTTCCGCCCGGATGAAGGCCATCCGTTCGCGGTATTCGCGCCAGGAGACGAAATTGGAGATCCCCAGCACCACCAGCGCCGAAAAGCCAAGACTCACCAGAATGATGTCCTGACCCTGCAGAATGAACCAAAGACCGAGCGGCAACAGGACGATGGCATTACCGCTGGCGTAAGTGGGCCAGTGCCAGCTCAGCGCGCTGAGCCCACCCAGCACGACCCCCAGCAGGATCACCGCGATGACGATCTGCGGCCATGCGCCCAGCGGCTGAAAAAACGCGACACCGGCCAACGCCCAGCCCAGGGAGGCAAACAGGTGGAAGACGAAGTAGAGATTAAGCCACCCCCGCGGCCCCATGGCCACCAGGCGACGCAGCTTCAATTCCGTGATCAGGACCAGGCTGGCTTCGATGATCAGCATGGCTACCAGCCAGACCGTCAGCCAGGCAAAGGGTACGGCGTTTCGCAGGACCAGGGAAAAGATAATGATGGGGATGGGTGTCAGCAGATGCGTCCAGCGCATCCGGTCAAACAGGTGATCCGCGAGAACGTCCAGCGAAAAACTGTCCAGCCTCGGTTGCCGCCTGACCGTGCCCTGTTCATTGGAAGCATCGACATCCATCTTGTGCATCTCTCAGTCCGTGTTCCCTGACCGCCCAAAGGGCCGAGCCGGTACAGCCGTCCTTTCAGAACCATTGTACGGCAAATCGGACTGCCCCAGATGACTCGAAGATCGAAAGTTCACACTAGCCGTCTCACATCGAAACGCCCGGCGGGAATGCCCCCTGAACCGAATGTAGGCCATGGTTCTGCGAGCGTCTTATTCACCGCACTTTCAAGCGTGTTTTTTCTACAATAATTTCAGTAGATTAGCAGGTTCTGAAAAAACAGCAATGTGAGCGAACAGCTGTTCACGAATCGCCGATGCGCTGGCGCAGGGCGTCCACGGGCAATGGATGTGGGCCGCATTGCAGCTCTGCTGGCTTCAAGCCGCATTCGCGGAAGGCCTCACTGTAAACGTGCAGCGTGTCTTCGGTGGGTTCGCCCCGGGTTGGGGGCAGGTGGGGATGAAGGGCCCGCAACAGGCCCTCTGTGAGGCAGCACCAGGCCGTGCGACTACCGCCCATGCGATCATGGTCGGCGAAATCGAAGGGGAAGTGGGACCGGTAACCAAGCGTATCCACATCGATCAGCCCCGCTTCGCAGGGTACGATGTCGAGCTGATCGCGACAGCGCTGCCAGGCCTCGTCCCGGGACCAGCAATACGGCTGACTGTCATCGACCAGCACAGTGCCGGCTGCCACCTTATGGATATCCACCACGTTGGGCATGCTGACGGCGCTGATCAGGAACGATGAACGATAGCTGGCGCTGTCGTCGGCCAACACGCCTTCCCGCGAGGTGGTCTCCGTGGCCACCTCGAAACGGCCACGGGCGCGCAGCTCCTCAGCATGCTGTTCCAGGTGGCGGGCCCGGCGCGGGGTATCGATCAGGGTGACCTTGCGGGGCACTTCCTTTTCATGGGAGAGCAGCCTTGCAAAGCCCCAGCCGACGCTGCCCACGCCCAATACCGCCAACTCCCGCTCCGCCGGCGCCATATTCAACTCCCGCACGGCCCGCAGGTAGGTCTGCAGTACCGAAATCGCGGTCAGGGAATGTCCGGTGGTCACCGTCACACCCATTTCCTCGGCCTGATGATCCAGGTGACGGCCATAGCCGGACAGGCCCCCCAGCAGACCGCCCAGGCACACCACCTTGGCACCACTGGTGCGGATCGCCTGCATGCCCTCGTATTTGAGCACATCGCGACACTGGCGCCGGGTACGGGGATTCATGATCTCGTGGGCGAACAACGGCATAAACAGAAGGCCCACGTTGAGGTTATCGGCCGAAATCACTTCGCCGAACACCGGCCGCAGGTGCTGGGCAATGACGCGGCGCTCGTCGAGGGACATGCTCTGGGCCCAGGGAAACAGGCGCACCAGGTCGTTTTCGTCACGGGGGTGAGTCATGAGCACCACGTCCAGCTCGGCACCGCGATTCCGGGCCTGCTGATCCGCCCGCCAACGTTGCATCGCGTCGATGCCGTACCAGCCGCGCTGGGTTTTCCTGCTCACACTCATGGATTTTCCCTATGCGATGAACTTCCGATCGTGTTCGAGCCGCCGACCGGGGAAGGGAAAGACGCCGGCGTACACCCCCAATAGCCCACACACGATCTCATACTGAGAAAAGATTCTATTTTTCATGCCATTACAATCACGGCATTACAAAATTTCCACTAAATGTGCAGGAAAAACAACACGCGTGTCACTCTAACGTGAAGCGGTCTACAACTTTTTGTTACAAAAGCAAAGATTTGATTACACAACACACAGTAGGGACTTGCAGAGCGACAAGGTCAAGGAAAAGTCATTGATCGGAGAGGGATTTTCCTGAGTCGGGCGAGCCCCGGCTCAGGAAGGAAGGCGACGCTAGACCGTCATGTGCCCGCGCACAACCTGCTCATCCATGGTCTCGCCGTCACCCGATAGAATGACATGACCACGGTCCAGCACCATGTAGGTATCCGCCAGATCCCGGGCGAATTCGAAATACTGCTCCACCAGTACGATGGCCATTTCCCCCCGGTCCCGCAGCAAGCCGATAACCCGCTGGATGTCCTTGATGATGGACGGCTGAATCCCTTCCGTCGGCTCGTCCAGCATCAACAGGCGCGGCTGCGTCACCAGCGCCCGAGCAATGGCCAGCTGTTGCTGCTGCCCGCCGGAGAGGTCGCCGCCGCGCCGCCCCAGCATGTCCTTGAGCACGGGAAAGAGCTTGAAGATCTCGTCGGAGATGCGACGTTCATTGCGCTTGAGGACTGAAAACCCGGTCTTGAGATTTTCCAGCACCGTCAGCTGCGGAAAGATGTCCCGCCCCTGCGGCACATAGGCGATTCCGCGCTGGGCCCTCTCATGGGGCGCCATCCGCGAAATATCCTGTCCCTCCCAGCGGATCTCCCCGCGCTGGATCGGCTGATGGCCGGCCAGGGCACGCAACAGCGATGTTTTGCCCACGCCGTTGCGTCCCATGACGCAGGCCACCTGACCGGGTTCTGCTGCCAGCTCCAGACCATAGAGCGCCTGGCTGGCGCCGTAATACAGATCGAGTTGTTTCACTTCCAGCATGATCAGCGCCCCAAATAGACTTCCACAACTTTCGGATTGTTCTTCACCTGCTCCAGGGTGCCCTCGGCCAGCACACTGCCCTCGTGGAGCACGGTGACGCGGCAATCAAGGGCTTCGATAAAGGTCATGTCGTGTTCCACGACCACCAGCGAATAATCCTCTGCCAGTTCCTTGAACAGCTCCGCAGTGCGGGCAGTTTCGGCGTCGGTCATCCCTGCCGCGGGTTCGTCGATCAGCAGGACGTCAGGCTCCTGAATCAACAGCATGCCGATCTCCAGCCACTGCTTCTGCCCGTGAGACAGACTGCCACCCAGGGCATCCCGGCGTTCGGCCAACCGGATGAGGTCCAGGATCTCATCGATACGCTTGGCATCGGTCTGACTGAGCCGGAAAAACAGCGACTCGAATACCCGGCGTCTGCCCTTGAGTGCCAGCTCCAGGTTTTCGAATACCGTCAGGCTCTCGATCACGCTGGGTTTCTGGAACTTGCGGCCGATACCCAGGTTGGCCACCCCGGCTTCGTCATACTGGGTCAGGTCGATATCACGACGGAACAGGATCTCGCCGGTATCGGGCCGGGTTTTGCCGGTGATGACATCCATCATGGTGGTTTTGCCGGCCCCGTTGGGACCGATAATCGCCCGCATTTCCCCCGGCTGCATGATCAGGGAGAGGTTATTGAGCGCCTTGAAGCCGTCGAAGCTCACGGTGACGCCATCCACATAGAGCAGCGCCTCTTTTTCGATGTGCTTATACATAGCGGGCCTCCGAACCGTCCTGCTGTGATTCAGCCGTTGTCGGGGTACTCGATGTGGCCGGCGTGTCTTTCGCTTCCGATGACGGCGGCACCTTTCGGTGGGCCCGCCGCTCCTGCAGCCGGTTGGTCACCTGTTGGTAAACCCCGACCACTCCTTTGGGCAGGAACAGCGTCGTCACCACAAACAGCCCCCCAAGGAAGAAGAGCCAGAAATCCGGGAATACACCGGTGAACCAGGTTTTGGCGTAGTTCACCGCGACCGCGCCAATAACCGCGCCGTAGAGCGTCCCGCGTCCACCCAGGGCTACCCAGACGATGATCTCGATGGAGTTGACCGGCGAGAATTCGCTGGGATTGATGATGCCTACCTGGGGCACAAACAGCGCACCCGCCATGGCCGCCAGTAGCGAAGAGATCACAAAGGCAAACGTCTTGATGTGCTCCACCCGATACCCCAGGAACCGCGTACGGGATTCGGCGTCCCGCACCGCGATCATGCCCCGGCCCAGACGGGAGGAGACGATCCAGCGGCACACCACGTAGCCGACCATCAGGGCCAAACCGGAGGCTATGAACAACCCGGCCCGGGTGGCATCCGACTGCAGACTGAAGCCCAGGATATCCTTGAAGTCGGTCAGGCCGTTATTGCCGCCAAAGCCCATCTCGTTGCGGAAGAAGGCCAGCATCAGGGCGAAGGTCAACGCCTGGGTTATGATCGAAAGGTAGACGCCGGTCACCCGCGAGCGGAAAGCGAGGAAGCCGAAGACGAACGCCAGCAGCCCCGGCACCACCAGCATCATCAGCATGGCGAACCAGAACATATCCATGCCGTGCCAGTACCAGGGCAGATGATCCCAGTTCAGGAACACCATGAAGTCCGGCAGCACGGGATTGCCGTAGACGCCCCGGTCGCCGATCTGGCGCATCAGGTACATGCCCATGGCATAGCCGCCCAGGGCAAAGAAAGCCCCGTGACCCAGGCTGAGGATGCCGCAGTAGCCCCAGATGAGGTCCACCGCCAGAGCCAGCAGCGCATAGCACAGATATTTGCCCCACAGGGTCATGGAATAGGTGGACACATGCAGCACCGAATCTGCCGGCACCGCCAGGTTCAATAGCGGCACCAGGATGGTTGCCGCCAGGATCACCGCCAGCAGCCGGCGGCCACCGCGGTCGTGGGTCAGAAATGAAAGCAATGGTCCCTGTCGCATGGCTCAGTCCTCGATGGCCCGGCCCTTGAGCGCGAACAGACCGCGCGGGCGTTTCTGGATGAAAAGGATGATGAAGACCAGCACCAGCACCTTGGCCAGCACCGCGCCGGCAAAGGGTTCCATGACCTTGTTGGCAATGCCGAGCGTCATGGCACCGACCAGGGCGCCCCAGAGGTTGCCAACCCCGCCGAACACCACCACCAGGAAGCTGTCGATGATGTACTGCTGGCCCAGATTCGGACCGACGTTGGTCAGCTGGCTCAACGCCACCCCGGCGATGCCGGCGATGCCGGAACCCAGGCCAAAGGTGAGCGCGTCCACCCAGCCGGTCTTGATGCCCATGGAGCTGGCCATCGGCCGGTTCTGGGTCACCGCCCGCATCTGCAGGCCGAAGAAGGACTTGCGCAGCAGCACCATCAGCGCGAACAACACCACGAAGGCGAAGATCACGATGTAGAGGCGGTTATAGGTGATGGACAGCGCGCCGTTGACCGCCAGCGCCCCGGACATCCAGTCCGGTGTCTGCACGGACTGGTTGAGGGGGCCGAAGATGCTGCGCACCGCCTGCTGCAGAATCAGGCTGATCCCGAACGTCGCCAGCAGTGTTTCCAGCGGTCGGCCGTAGAGGTGGCGAATCACCAGCCGCTCGATGATCACGCCCATCAGGCCGGAGACCAGGAACGCCGCCGGAATGGCCACGAACAGCGAACTGCCGATGTGATTGGGCATCAGTTGCTGGACCACGAAGGTGGTGTAGGCCCCCAGCATGATCATCTCACCGTGGGCCATGTTGATGACACCCATCACCCCAAAGGTGATGGCCAGTCCGATCGCCGCCAGCAGCAGCACGGAACCAAGGCTCACCCCGAAACTGAGGTTTTCCAGGATACCGTTGAAGTCCCGCAGGGATTCGATGTCCGCCAGCGCATCCCGGGCCGCCGCCTGGACTTTGGCCGACTCATCATTCTTCGCCACCCGCTGCAGGGCCACGCGGACTTCTGATTGCAGGGAGCCACTCAGCCCCTCCACCGCCTTGAGACGCACGGCGGGGTCATCACTTTCCAGCAGCAGGCGGTTGCGCACCAGCTGCAGCATATCCCGCACATCGTCATCGCTTTCAGCCGCAAGGCGCTCATCAATAACCGGGGCCAGTGAGGGATCGGGCTTGTCCAACATCTGTAAGGTGGACTGCAGCCGTACATCGGGATCGTCCGCTGCCAGCTGCATCTTGGCCAGGGTCGTTCGCAGCATCCCGCGAATACTGTTATTGATCCCGACGCGTCGCACATCCCAGCGCCCGGCCTCACCCAGCTCCTCACCGGTGATGGCATCACGAATGGCAAAGCCGGAATCGATGTCCTTGGCCAGGACCAATCGCTTGTCGTTGGTCCGGAAATAGAGTGAACCATCCATTAACGCCTGCAGCAGTGGCAGCGCCTCCGGATCATTACTTTGGGCAATTTTGGAAATGGCCGCCTCTTTGCCGCTAAAACTGCGGTCCGCCAGAGGCTGGGACAGGTCCTTCAGCGTCTCCCCCTGGACCAAGGAAAAGGCCATCAATAACAAGAGACCGAGCCACAGCCGGATTTTCGTCATCCTGCGCATGGGTTCTTCCTTCAGGTGTGCGGATTCTCGCGTCCGCTTTGATCGATATGGAAAGCCGAGCCGGGGCCGGCACGAAGCCGGCCCCTAACGTCGTTCAGGCACTTAGTAGTTCTGGCCTGAACACTTGCCGGTCTTGACGTTGTAGTTGCCGCACTTGAGCGGTTCACGCCAGTCGGAGATCAGGTTCTTGCTATCCGGCAGATAGTCGGACCAGGCATCGCCAACCACCGTGCCTTCGGTGCGATCCACAATCTGGAACTGGCCGTCGTCCTGGATCTCGCCGATCAGTACCGGCTTGGTGAGGTGGTGGTTCGGCATCATGGTGGCGTAGCCGCCGGTCAGGTTGGGCACGGAAACCCCGATCAGCGCATCACGCACCTCGTCCGGATCCTCGGTACCGGCTTTCTGCACCGCCTTGGTCCACATGTTGAAGCCGATATAGGTGGCTTCCATCGGGTCGTTGGTCACGCGCGAGCCATCCTTGATGTACTTGTGCCAGGCGTCCACGAACTCGGCGTTTTCCTGGGTGTAAGCACTCATGAAGTAGTTCCAGGCCGCCATGTGACCCACCAGCGGTGCCGTGTCGATCCCGGACAGTTCCTGCTCACCCACGGAGAAGGCGATCACCGGAATGTCGTCCGCCTCGATGCCCTGGTTGGCCAGTTCCTTGTAGAACGGCACGTTGGCATCGCCATTGATGGTGGAGACCACGGCCGTTTTCTTGCCGGCCGAGCCGAATTCCTTGATGTCGGACACGATGGTCTGCCAGTCGGAGTGACCAAACGGCGTGTAGTTGATCATGATGTCGCTTTCGGCCACGCCCTTGGACTGCAGGTAGGCGTTGAGGATCTTGTTGGTGGTGCGCGGGTAGACATAGTCGGTACCAGCCAACACAAAGCGTTCAACACCCAGTTCGTCCATCAGGTAATCCACGGCGGGAATTGCCTGCTGGTTGGGCGCTGCGCCGGTGTAGAAGACGTTTTCCGAAGACTCTTCACCTTCGTACTGGACCGGATAGAACAGCAGGCCATCCAGCTCCTCCACCACGGGCAGAACCGATTTACGCGAGACCGAGGTCCAGCAGCCGAAGATCACATCGACACCTTCCTTTTCCAGCAGTTCGCGGGTTTTCTCCGCAAACAGCGGCCAGTTGGAGGCCGGATCGACCACTACGGGCTCGAGCTTCTTGCCCAGCAGACCGCCTTTCTCGTTCTGCTGCTCGATCATCATCAGCACGGTGTCTTTGAGGGTGGACTCGGAAATGGCCATGGTGCCGGACAGTGAGTGCAGGACGCCGACCTTGATGGTGTCGTCCGCAGCCATGCCGTGCATGGAAATGGATAGCGCCAGCGCGGATACGCCCAGTTTCAGGCTGTTCTTGACGTTTTTTGAGCGGTTCATCCTTTGTTCCTTTCTTCGAGGGTGAGTGAGAAGAACACTCCCGGGGCGTTGCATCCACCGTTCCACTCCCAGAAAAAAACACCGCTTATCATCCGTTTACACTGAGAAAGGCCGTGAATAGGCACCCAAATGAAGCGAGGCGACGCACCAATAACGCACCCGCACAATTTCGGCCGCGCCATATTGGGTCGCCTTTGAAGACAGGTACTGCACCATTAAGGCGCAACGCCCTAACCCCTGCGCACCATGGCTGTGCGGTTGTAGCGACTTCCGTCGGGCACCACCCCCGCCTCCTGCGACCACTCCCCCCGCAAACAGAGGCTTTGGGCGCTGCTGGCACGTCCTTCGCAATAGCTATCAACAAACCCGAAATCTGGCCCCTGGGATGCACCGAATGCAGTCACCGCAAATAATCGATTCGCCGATTCGGCACTGGAAAGCCCAGCTGAATCTGCAGCTGACAGCGTTGGACGGACGCACCCGGCTGACCGGCAATCGCCACCAGGGCCCCTTAAGGGTGCAGCGCCCGTTTCACCCTGAAGCCAACGGCTGCTGCCACATCTATTTGCTGCATCCGCCCGGCGGGCTGGTCTCTGGTGATGATGTGGGCATCGATGTGGAGACCGGACCGGCTGCCCATGGCCTCCTGACCACGCCCTCTTCCGGCAAGGTCTACCGGGGCGCGCCGACCGGTGAGTGGCAGCACCAGACCACCCGACTGCGGCTCGGCGCCGGGGCACAACTGGAGTGGCTGCCGCAGGACACCATCGTGTTTGACGGCGCCAGGGTGGCCCTGGATCTGCAAGTGGATCTGCAAGCCGACAGCCGCTTTATCGGCTGGGAGATGGTCTGCCTCGGCCGACCGGCGGGGGGCTTCCCTTTCCGATCCGGATCGGTGGTGCAGACCCTGCGGATCATGCGCGACGGCCACCCGCTGCTGATCGAGCGTATGCCGCTGGAAGGCGGCGCAGACGCCATGACCGCCCCCTGGGGACTCGATGACCATGGGGTCTTCACGACCCTGATCGCGCAGCTGGATCACCTCGGCGAGGCCGATCGCGATCAGCTGCTGCGGGACACCCGTGCCGAACTGGAACCGCTCCCCCGGGCCGGTGCCACCATCACCCGGGAGCTGCTGCTGGTGCGGGCCCTGGCCAGCGATGCCCAGCAGGTCCGCACCACACTGCAAACACTCTGGGTCCGGATGCGCCCCGCCGTCATCGGCGCCGCACCCTGCCCACCCCGAATCTGGACGACCTGAACAAAGGACACCCCGATGGAGCTGACGCCCCGCGAAAAAGACAAGATGCTGATCTTCACCGCCGGCCTGGTCGCCGAACGGCGCCTGGACCGGGGGCTGAAGCTCAATCACCCGGAAGCCACCGCCTACATCTCCGCGGCTCTGCTGGAAGGGGCCCGGGACGGACGCAGCGTCGCCGACCTGATGGACTACGGCCGCACCCTGCTCAGCCGCGACCAGGTGATGGAAGGCGTGCCGGAGATGATTCCGGAGGTGCAGGTGGAGGCCACATTCCCGGACGGGACCAAGTTGGTGACGGTGCATGAGCCAATTCCGTAGGGCAAACAATCAAAACAAGGAGCCACCCATGATCCCCGGAGAAATCCAAGTCGCCCCCGGCGATGTGACACTGAACGAAGGGTTGGAAACCCGCTCCCTGGACGTGGCCAACACCGGTGACCGTCCGATTCAGGTGGGCTCCCATTACCACTTCGCCGAAACCAATCCGGCGCTGGATTTTGATCGCGCCAAGGCCCGCGGTTTCCGGCTCAACATCCCGGCCGGCACCGCGGTACGTTTCGAACCCGGCCAAACGCGGACGGTGGAGGTGGTGGCGTATGCCGGAGAACGCACCGTTTACGGTTTCAGAGGCGAAGTCATGGGGAAAGTTTGAGTTTAGGACGTTAGACGTTGGACGTCTGACGTCGAAAAAAACACGCAATCTGGTGACAGCCTTTTAAGCAGGGCGCCGGACAACCCAGTGAGCACGGTGCCTGCTCAAAAAACATGAAACGTCAGACGTCCTACGTCCAACGCGTTCGAAGCAAGGAACAAACTATGACAACCATAACCCGCCAAACCGCCGCCGACATGTTCGGCCCCAGCGTCGGCGATCGCGTGCGCCTTGGGGACACTGAGCTGTGGATCTCGCCGGAGCAGGATTTTGCCTCCCCTGGCAATGAGGTGAAGTTTGGCGGCGGCAAGGTGATCCGGGACGGGATGGGCCAGAGTCAGCGTCCGACCGCCGAAACCGCGGACACGGTCATCACCAACGCCGTGATTCTCGACCATTGGGGCGTGGTGAAGGGTGACATCGGCATCAAGGACGGACGCATCCAGCGTATCGGCAAGGCCGGCAACCCGGATATTCAGGACGGCGTCGATATCGTGATTGGCCCGGGCACCGAGGTGATCGCCGGAGAGGGGCTGATCGCCACGGCCGGCGGCATCGACGCGCACATTCATTTCATCTGCCCGCAGCAGATCGAAGAGGCATTGATGTCCGGCGTCACCACCATGCTCGGTGGCGGCACCGGCCCGGCCACCGGCACCAACGCCACCACCTGCACCCCCGGGCCCTGGCACATCGCCCGCATGCTGCAGGCCGCCGAAGCCTTCCCCATGAATCTGGGCTTTCTGGGCAAGGGCAATGCCAGCCTGCCGGAAGCGCTCAACGAGCAGCTGGAAGCCGGCGCCATGGGGCTCAAGCTGCATGAGGACTGGGGCACCACCCCGGCGGCGATTGACAACTGCCTCACCGTGGCGGAACAGCATGACGTGCAGGTGGCCATCCACACCGACACCCTGAATGAATCCGGTTTCGTGGAGGACACCCTGGCCGCCTTCAAGGACCGGGTGATCCACACCTATCACACCGAAGGGGCCGGCGGCGGTCACGCGCCGGATATCATCCGCGCCGCCGGCTACGCCAATGTCCTGCCCTCCTCCACCAATCCGACCCGTCCCTACACCGTCAACACCGTGGACGAACACCTGGACATGCTGATGGTCTGCCACCACCTGGACCCGGCCATTCCCGAGGACGTGGCCTTTGCCGACTCACGCATCCGCAAGGAAACCATCGCCGCCGAGGACATCCTGCACGACCTCGGGGCTTTCAGCATGATCGCATCAGACTCCCAGGCCATGGGCCGGGTGGGCGAAGTCATCACCCGCACCTGGCAGACCGCCCACAAGATGAAGGTGCAGCGCGGTACCCTCGATGGTGACAGCGCGGCCAACGACAACCTGCGGGCCCGGCGCTACGTCGCCAAATACACCATCAACCCGGCCATTGCCCACGGCATCGCCCATGAAGTGGGTTCCCTGGAGCCGGGCAAGCTGGCCGATATCGTGCTGTGGAACCCGGCCTTTTTCGGCGCCAAGCCCAAGCTGATCCTCAAGGGTGGGGCCATCGCCGCCGCGCCGATGGGCGACCCCAATGCCTCGATACCCACACCCCAGCCGGTCCACTACCGCCCCATGTTCGCAGCCTACGGCCCGGCGCGGCAGGCGACCCGCGTCACCTTTGTCAGCCAGGCCTACCTGAAGAAGGGCGATCCGGCGGCCCTGGGTCTTCAATCGAATCTGGTGGCCTGCCGCAACACCCGCAGCATTCGCAAGAAGGACATGATCCTCAACGACTGGCAGCCGACGATCGAGGTGGACCCGCAGACCTACGAGGTGCGGGCCGATGGGGAGCTGTTGGTATGCGAGCCGGCGGACGTATTGCCGTTGGCTCAGCGGTATTTTCTCTTTTAAGCGCGATTGAGGTCGGACACTCCAAAGGAGGCAACACATGTACGAACTGATCGAAAAAGTCACAGAACCCGTCGCCAAGGTGACCGACGAACTGCACCTGAGCTACGACGACCGCAAGCGCGGGCGTCTGAAGGCGATCACGCTGTCCGGTCAGAAAGCCGGCCTGTTCCTGGAACGCGGCCACGTGCTCTCCAGCGGCGACCGTCTGCGCGCCCGCAGCGGCGAAGTGATTGCGGTGGTCTCGGCCCCCGAGCCGGTGGTTACAGGTTACTGCGACGACCTGCTGGAACTGGCCCGGGCCTGCTACCACCTGGGCAACCGCCACGTGCCGCTGCAGATTGGCGATGGCTGGGTCCGCATCCAGCCGGACCACGTGCTGGAAGGCCTGATGCATCACCTGGGGATGCGCACCCAGCACGAGGATGCCCCCTTTGAACCCGAGAACGGCGCCTACCATGGCCTCGGACACGGCCATGCCCACTGAGGATATGGCCCAGCTCCAGCTGCTGCGACTGGTCAGCCCCGCACTGCCCATCGGTGCCTTTGCCTGGTCTCAGGGGCTGGAAACCGGGATCGAAGAGGGCTGGCTGGTGGATGTGGCCAGCCTCGAAAGCTGGCTCTCCGGCCTGATGCTCAACAGCCTGGCGTATCAGGACCTGGCCTACCTGCAACGCCTGCGCGCGGCTATGGCGGGGAACCCAGAAACCGTTACCGACTGGAACCGCCAACTGTTGGCCAGCCGCGAGACGCGGGAACTCTACGAGGAAGACAGTCAGCTGGGAGAAGCCTTGTGGCGGCTGCTGCACAAGCTGGACGGCGTGGCCCGGCCGGTGGCGGCCAACGAACCGATCAGCCTGGTGACCGGCTTCGCGCTGGCCGCGCACCACTGGGACATTGCCTGGCGACCATTGGCGCTGGGTTTTCTCTGGGCCTGGGCGGAAAATCTGGTAACCGCGGCCACCAAGGCGGTGCCGCTTGGACAGACCGACGCGCAGCGGGTGCTGGGCAACCTGATTCCGAAGATGAATCAGGCCGTGGATCGGGCCGAGCGCGTGGAGGAGGACCGGATCGGCGCTTCTTTCCCGGGATTTGCCATCGCCAGCGCAAGACACGAAATCCAGTACTCCCGCCTGTTTCGATCATAAGGCGGTAGGTTGGGCTGACGAAGGAAGCTCAACAAAGAGGAAAGTTCGGCTCCGTGTTGGGCTTCGCAAGCTCAGCCCAACCTACGTATTCATGCTTTCTAGCTCCTCGCCCTGTTGAAGGGCGGGGATGACAATCACCAGGAGAACAACATGAGCACACAAACCCTGCGCGTTGGCATCGGCGGGCCGGTGGGATCGGGCAAGACCGCCCTCACCCTGGCCCTGTGCCGCAAGCTGCGTGACCGGCTGGATCTGGCGGTGGTCACCAACGACATCTACACCCGCGAAGACGCCGAATTCCTCACCCGCCACGAAGCCCTGTCCGCCGACCGCATCATGGGCGTGGAAACCGGTGGCTGTCCCCATACCGCCATCCGCGAGGATGCCTCCATGAACCTGGCGGCCATCGACGAACTGCACCAGCGTCATCCCGATCTGGAACTGGTGCTGGTGGAAAGCGGCGGTGACAACCTCAGCGCTACTTTCAGCCCGGAACTGTCGGACCTGACCATCTACGTGATCGACGTGTCCGCCGGCGACAAGATCCCCCGCAAGGGTGGCCCGGGCATCACCAAGTCGGACCTGCTGATCATCAACAAAACCGATCTGGCACCGCTCGTGGGCGCGTCCCTGGAGGTGATGGATCGCGACGCGCGCATGATGCGGGGCGACAAGCCTTTCTATTTCACGAACCTCAAGACAGAAACCGGACTGGATGGCATCATCGACTTTATTGTCGAACACGGCATGCTCCATCCACGTGCAGCCTGACCCACGGAGGAACCACCCCATGCTTCGAACCTTGATCACATTGATACTGCTGGCACCCGCGGCCGTCCTGGCACACCCCGGCGACCACAGCGGCGGCAGCGCTGTGGATTCCGTTATTCACCTGCTGACGGAGCCGGATCACCTGGCAATGTTCTTTGCCGGAGCGTCGGTGCTTGCCGTCATCCTGTTCCGACTGCGCCGCCCCAAAGCCGCCACCAAGCGGGTGAGAAAACGTTAATAGAACGCTCATCAAACGATCAGGGGCGCAGCCCGAGCCCCTAATTAATTGTTTTATATATACCTATTGCGCGGAACCCTGGTCGGGAATGGCTCCGACCAGGTCTCAATTTCGCTGATCGACATTGCAACGTCCCCCTCAGGTATCCCACACTGAGCCCACTGACTGCATCTGCAGATCCATGACTTCAGTAACGAGGAGGACACATGAAGAAGCTGATTTCAGCCGCCCTTCTGGGGACCGCCCTGGCACTGAGCACTCCGGTCCTGGCCGAACAGGGTCAAGCCCAGGCGAGCCAGCAGCAAGCTGCCGATTTTACCCAGGCGGAGCTGCAGACTTTTGTCGATATCCAGAAGGACATTGGCAAGGTTCGCAAGGAATACGTGAAGAAAATCCGCTCAGCCGGTAGCAAGGACGAAGCCAAGTCGCTGCAGCAGGAAGCGCGGGAATCCCTGGTGGAAGTGGTGAAAGATTCCGAGCTGTCGGTCGAGAAGTACAACGCCATCGCAACTGCTTACCAGTCCAACAAGGACGTGCGCAAGCAGGTCAACGACATCGCCCGCAGTCAGCAGTCCCAATCCTGATTTGCGCGGCCAGTGCGCCAGCCTCTCAAGGGGCGGGCGCACTCCCCTCCCGGCCGTCTCGCCATTCCGCCGTTACCCTCAGAAGGGAAAGCCGAGGTTGAAGGTGATCGCTTTCAAGTCATCGCCCCGGGTCAGTGATACCCCGACACGCTGAATCGGAATGCTCCAGTCCACCGCTTCGTGGAAGCCAAAGGTAACCCCCAACGAGAACAGATCCTTGATCTTCACCTTCTCACCCTGGACGCCGACCATATCCAGCTGATTACCGAAATGGCGCCAGAGCACATAAGAACTCATTGTCAGTTGAGTTCCCATGGCGCGCCAACCGGTCGGCCATTCGTAGTCCAAACCGTTCTCGAACAGCAGAAAACCCTGCTTCTCGCCACTGCTGTCCAGCCGCTGGCCGGCAAAAATTACGCTATTCCCCAGCGTCAGCCAGCGGCGATTGATCGGCCATGTTCTCACATGCTTGACCCCGGCGATGCCCAGGGTCGCATCGATGTCCCGACCCGCGTCCCGGGCCCGCCCGATCTGGGCAAAGGGGGACACATGCGCATCGCCCTCCAGGGGAATGGTCCATTTCATGCCGGGCAGGAAGCTGATGGTTTTGACGTCATCCCGCGGACTCTTCAGGCGATCCGTTGGATCTTCAGCCACCGACTTGAAGTCGAAATTCGAAATGCCGGCAGTGGTGGTCAACAATATCTTGCGCTTTATACCGGGGTCGTCCTCGTCATCCAGGGCGATGGAAAACGGCATCTTGATTACCAGTATGGTCTCGTCCCCGGCCTTGTAGGCCCCGGTTCCCAGCACGGGCGCGTAGACATAACTGAAGGTGTTGGGGCCCGCCGCAAGGGCGGGAAGCCCAAGGAAAAGACCGCACAGCAGTAAAAACGCCGCACTGGCACGATAAATCGACAAATTCCTCATACAGCCCCGCATCGTCCTGTGATACTGACACGCTTCAAGTTCCGCTCACGATAAGGCCGCTGTCGGCGACATGCAAAAGCTTTAAAGATCCGTTTGTTGCAGGGCTGTCGCCAGCGTGGACAGATTCATGGCTCGGGGCCCCAAAGGACAGGCGGATGCACTCAATTCGACCCTGACAATACCAACTGCATCACAAAGTGACCGCTGCGAGCCACGTATCATAAAAACTAAGGAACCTCTGATTAAGTCCTGGCTGCCTTCAGCAAGGCCTGAGAAGTGTATTGGCAAGGCGCGGCTCGCCGGGAATGGCCGCAGCCCTTGCCAAGAGGCGCAACGCGGCCAATACACTTCTCAGGCCTTGCCCGAAGGGGCGCACAGAGCGATCCGCACTCTGCGTTGCGCCCTCTTGAAAGACCCCCGGTATTCCGGCGAGGCCGCGCCTTGATTGCGAATCGCTCTGTGGGCCAGAAGGCAGCCAGGACTTAATCAGAGGTTCCCTAACACACGTGCACTTTTCTGGTTCGACCGGCAGGCATCCCTACCCGTTTTGGGGCCTTCCCTGAACCGGCTACAACAACAATCCAATGGTGCCGAGACAACATGTCTTTTGCGATGACTGCTGACGGGCCGCTCGCCCGCATCCTGATCGTCGACGATCATCCCTTTTACGCCAATGGATTGGCACAGGTACTCCAGAGCGAGTCGCTGGCCCGGGAGGTCATTTGCCGCCCGACCGTTGCGAGCGCAATGGACGTTCTGCGTGCGTCACCGGATATCGATCTGATTCTGCTTGATTTAAGCCTGCCCGAAGAAGGTGGCCTGGCCCTGTTCCAGGCCCTGGACCAGGCGGGGCTCCCCGTGCCGGTTGTGATCATCTCCAGCCGCGAGGATGAAACCAGCGTCAGGGCTGCCAAGGCGGCCGGGGCCCTGGGCTTCTTTCCCAAATCCGCCGACGCCGAGCTGCTGCGCCGGATGCTGCAGCGCGTCATGTTGGGGGATACCTTCTTCCCCCGCACCCTCAGCCCGATTGCGGCCTCAGAGGGACGCCTGACGCCCCGCCAGCGCGATGTGCTGAAACTGCTGTCGGCCGGTCACCCAAACAAACGTATTTGCCAGGAGCTGGGGCTGACGGAACACACCGTCAAAAGCCATCTCAAGGCCCTGTTCCAGCACCTCAACGTGCATAACCGTACCGAATGCGTCACCGTGGCCCGCGAACTGGGGCTGGTGGAATAGCTCCCGGGCGCTACTCGACCACCCGCAGCCGCAGTGCATTGAGCGCCGCCCGCAGTCGGGCCGGCGCCACCGGCTTGTGCAATCGCCACAGCCGGTCCCCCTGCAACAGTGAGTCCTCGTCGGCGGTCTGCGCAGTCACGACGATAACCCCAAGCTCCGGAGCCTGCTGACGCAATCTCGCTACCAGCTGGGCGCCATTCATACCCGGCATATGCAGGTCAGTCACGACACCCTGGAAGCGGCCGCCCTCGAAAGCGCTCAGGGCCTCTTCGGCACTGGCACAGGCGGTGACCGCGTAGCCCCACTTGCCCAGCAGGTGCGTCAGCCAGCGCCGGGTCTCGGTGTGATCCTCCACCAGCAACAGGGGCATGCCTGCCGCAGCAGTTTCATCGACCGCCTCACTGAGTGCACCGGCATGGCGGGAGGGGGGGACGGTCTGGGGCAGGCGAATCCAGAAACGGCAGCCCTCCCCCGGCCGGGACTGCAAGCCGGTGGAACCTTCCATCAGTTCCACCAGCTCCTTGACGATGGTAAGCCCCAACCCCAGTCCCTTTTCACTGGCGGCCTCCTCATCGGAACGGTAGAACGCCTCAAAGATGCGACTCTGTTTCTGCTCGGAAAGCCCCACCCCATCATCACTGACCGACAGGATGATCTCGTCCTGGACCTGACGGGCACTCAGGCACACCTGCTCGGCCCGGCCATGCACCAGGGCGTTGGTGACCAGATTCTGCAACACGCGATGCAAGAGAATCGGGTCCGCCCGTACGCCGGGATCGCCCTCCACCGGCTCCACCAATAGCACCACGCCCTGCTCCTGGGCGGACTGCCGGCAGGTTTCGGCCACCGCCTGCATTACCGAACTCACCCGCAGGGATTCGCTATGGGGTTCCACCATCCCCTCCCGCAGCCGGGAAATGTCCAACAGCGCGCCCAACAGGCGATTGAAATGATCGACGGAGTGGCGCAGCTGCCGCAACATCAGCTGGCGCTGGTTTTCATCCTGCTCGGTGTTGAGGTTCTCGAGCAGCAGGTTGACCACATTGAGCGGTTGTCTCAGGTCGTGACTGGCGACAGTCATGAAACGGGTTTTCTGTTCGCTGTCACGCTCCGCCCGCATCCGTGACAGCGCCAGCATCTGGTGATCAAGAAAATGGATCCGCTGATGATGCTCCTGCAGCCAACCCCCAACCATTCCGATCAGGTTGGCTGTGGACATGAAGAAGCCATTGCGCAGCAAGTGCTCCGCAGGCATGCCCAAACTGGCCTCCATCACCAGATAGGCTGCCACCACAGAGGTGGATGCAATACTGGCGGACCAGAACGGCAGCCCCATGAGGAAGTACCCGAACATCAGGAAAAGCAGCATGCCATCGTAGGGCATATCGATGCCCTGGCGCCGGGACAGGAAGATGATCAAGACGATGCTCAGCCCGCCCCAGACGTAGGCGAACACGTAGAAATTGACGAACAGGCGGTTGGAGGCGGCCTTGAAGCTGAGAAACCACACACTCAGGATCACCGGGCAAACCACCAGCAGGCGCACCGCCACAGTCTGTTCAGACAGGCTGGCCGGGAAGGAATAGGTATCCAGAAAACAGTACACCACCCAGAGGATCAGGGCGCTCGCCGACACTGGCCTGGCCCGGCTGCGAAGCATGTCGGCCCGGTGGGACTGGTAGGCGCCCTCCAGCGCCGGCTCGAATCGCAGCAGCGGAAAGGGGCGTTCGCGTTGGGCTTGGTAATCGGCGTATTCCAGCATGATGGTTGGCTATTGTTGTTGGAGTGCTTCCATGCTAGCTCGATGTGGAGGGAGATTCGTGGTTTGGGCTCACAATGTGATGCGTCGGAGAGCAGTTTCGCTGAGCCGTCAGCGGTGGGTGGTGGTCTTTCTGCAGCAGTGACAGGGATGGCACGATAGCGCTGCCGGGCCAGGGACGGCCCGTCAGCGCGGCGGAAGAAAGACCACCACCCACTGCGAGAGCTATCGGCCTTACCCAGTGCTAACTAACCGATACCCAAAATGGGCCGGGATTCGGGCAACCCCCTGTCATCCGACATGCCCGGCCAAGGGAAAGGCCCTTCCCTGTGGAGCCTCTGACGAAGCCCCCGCGACGTCGCGCCGCAGGGACTTGATCCGAAACTCCGATCAGCCTCTTACAGCCCGCGGTTCATCAGGCGGTTGGCCTGACTGCGGTAGAGGGAAACCGGGTTGGTCCAGATGGAGCGGGCACCGAGGATGTGGTTGATCGCATCCACGTGGTTCATGTCGTAGTGGGTGCCGATCACGTTGCCCATCATGGTGGCGCAAACGCCAACCAGACCATCGTTGCGCTCGCTGCCGAAAGCCTTGGAGGTGATCCCCAGGAACGGATCGGAGATGTCAGTCCAGTTGGTCCAGACACCGTCACCGGTCCAGGAGAAGAACTTGATCCGGTTACCGCCGATCCACACGTCCTCGTTGGTGCCGGCGCAGGAATAGCGGTTAACGCCTTTCCAGCCCAGGGCATCGTTGAGCGCGGAAGTACCCGGCGTAGTCAGGGTTTCCAGAGCGGCCAGACCGTCCTGCGGATGGTCCTCGTCGGTCAGGGCATTGATGATGTCACCCAGCGCCTCTGCAATGGCATCGGCACCGCCCTCGACATAGCTGCCCGGCGGCAGAATACCGCGAATCACGTCAGCCACCTTGGAGCCCTTGTTGACGCCATCGATGGAAGTGATGGAGGCAATCTTCCAGGGAATCATGGAGGCCGCTACGCGGGAAGTCGGTGCACCCTGGCTGTGAGCCATGATGTTGACCTTGCTGGCGTTGAGCCCGTTGATGTAGCTGGCGAGCTGGCTGCCACGCTCTTCACTGCTGTTGACGAAGGACACACTGGCCGTGTGTACCTCGGCACCGGAGCGCTCAAGGTTGTAGGGGATGGTGTGGAAGTAGTTGATCAGACCGCCGAGAGTATCGAAGCCCGTAACACCGTGGACCAGAACGATCGGATAGCGGGTGGCGGTGTAACCGGCCAATGCCGATGTTCCGCTCAGGGCAAGCAACACTGCGGTGAGAGTAAGGATGAATCTTCGCATGATTGGCTCCTGTTGTTTTTGTAAAAAGCCGAGTGAGAACAGGACTGTTCTCGACAGACGCATTATGCGAAGTGGCAGGGGGAGGCCAGTATCACCCATACGTGGGAGCAGTGCGGTACATTTTTACAACATTGCCTCCGGCGCCTGTGACACCGAAGGCAACACACCCGCGCCTTTATGTCTAGCCGTTGGACAGATCCCGCAGCCGAGCCCAGGTTTGGCCCTGCTCGGTATCAAAGTGTTCCTCAAGCAACGCCTGGCGACGACGCTCGAGATCCTTCTCCGCCAGACCGGCCTTGTCCAGTTGCTCCCGGGCCTCCCGGTAGGCTTTGTAGCTGTCTTCAAAGCGGTCACGCTGCTGCAGGTAGGTTTTCACCTGCGCCACCTGTTCTTCCGCCATGCCCTGCTCCCGCAGCCGGATGGCGGCGGCTTCCGGTGAGGAGGCCTGTTCGATGGTTTGCTGGAACGCCTGCTGACGGGCCTGCTCTTCACGCAGGTGCTGCTCGGTCCGGCGGATTTCCTCGGGCAGCTGCTCGCGCGCATACGCCAGCATATCCTGCTTCTGCTGCGGGCTCAGATCATCACGACGCTGGATCTCCAGGGACTTCACGGTGTATTCCGCATAGGCCTCTTCCATGCCGAAGAAAGCCTCACGCTCGGCCTCCGTGAAGGTTTCTCGACGCAGCGTTTCCATGCTGTGCATCGCTGCCTTGAGCTGCTCGAGCTGATAGTCCGGATCGTCTTTACGGGCCTGATCCAGCGGCTGCCGGGCCAGCTCCAGCGCGTCACGCTTGAAGTTGAGGTACTTACCCAGCAATGCCATCCCCTGATTCACGGCACTGGCAGGCAGGTTGGCCTTCATCAGGGCATGCATCTGGGCGATGGCCTCTTCAGGCGGCACCTCACCCACGGTATTGAGAAAATAATCGAAGAAATCCCGCACACCCAGATTCACCACCAGGTTACCGGCGGCATCCGCGGTCAGGGCACCGTCGATGTCCGTCCCCTCCAGTGAGGAGGCGAAGACATTGGGCAGTTTTTTGGGGGTGCTGGCAACCACGGCCGGCTCCTCGGACTGCGCCTCTTTCCGGGGCACCAGAGCAGCCGGAGGCTCGGACTGAATGGTCTGAACGGCGATCTCTGCCTCGTCAGCCTCCTGGAACGCCTGATCCGAGACCGGCGCTACCGATTGCGATGGCTCCAGTACCAACCACAGGGCACCGCCAACAGACAGGCCGACGGCCAGGGTGACCAGGATCAGATCGCGGCGGGTACTCTTTCGGGGGGAGCGTGTTGTTTTCATTATGGCCCTCTCTTTACTACTCGTGTCCTGAACGGCCTTGTGACCTTGGCATTGGCGCAAGGACGAACAATCGTCTTCCGGGACCATAGCGTTGCAAGCAAGAGAGCTTGAATCACCCATTTGGGGGAAGTGCCCCTTCAGTCCGGCGCGGAAAACTGCTCCAGCAGCCGGACAAACGCCTCGTGTGCCTGGGGTTTGGCGTAATAGAACCCCTGAACGTCATCACACCCGAGTTTGATCAATTGCGCCTCCTGCGCTTTGTTTTCCACCCCTTCGGCAATCACATTGAGATTGAGCAGATGCCCCATTTCCACGACCAGCGCCGCAATGACCTGGTCCTCGGAGCGCTGGTGCAGACCCTCGATGAAGCTGCGATCGATCTTAAGACGATCCACCGGCAGTTGTTGCAGGTAACTCAGGGAGGAATAACCGGTACCGAAGTCATCCACCGCGATCTTGACCCCGCGCTGGCGTATCGCCTGCAACAGGTCCCGCAACAGCTCCGTATCCGCCATCATCATGGTCTCGGTGATTTCCAGCTCCAGGTGCCGTGGATCAATCGAGGTGCGCGCCAGCACGTCGTCCAGAATGTTGAAGAAGTCATCGTCCTTGAGCTGGCGCAGGGAGACATTGACCGCCACGTCGATGTGTTTTCCCGTCTCGTGCACCCAAACCAGCTGCTTGCGGCAGGCCTCCTCCAGGATCCAGGCGCCCATCGACACGATGTGGCCCGAGCTTTCGGCGATGGGGATAAAATCCGCCGGTGACACCAGCCGCTGGTCCTCGCGGCGCCAGCGCACCAGCGCCTCCGCCCCGACAATCCGGCGGCTTCCCAGGGACATCTGCGGTTGATAGTGCAGTTCCAGGCAGCGTTTTTCCACACAGGTGCGCAGCTCATTGGCAATGCGCAGCCGCTTGAGCAGGTCGCGCTCGTAGTCCGGATCAAAGAAGCAGTGGGAGGCGCGCTGGGTGCGTTTGGCCTGCTTGAGCGCGATACTGGCGTTCTGGGCCAGGGTTTCGGCGTTATTGCCATGCTGCGGGAAAAGCGCCACGCCCACGGTCAGGGTCAGCGGAATCTCATGGCCCTCCACGGTGAAGCCATCCCGAAAAGACTGCTGCAGGGCATTGAGCTGCGCATCGATGCCGGCGCGGTCGTCACCGGGAATCACCAGGCAGAAGCTGTCGCCGGAAATCCGGGTCAGACAGCACTGCTCACCAAAATGGTCACTGAGACGCTGAGCCACCTGCATCAGTGTCTGGTCCCCCACCGCATGCCCCAGCCCATCGCTGACGGCCTGGAAATTGTCGATATCGACCAACACCAGGGCAAAGGGGGCCTGGGCTTCGATGAAAGGCTCCAGGTTACGTGGCAGGGAGTTACGGTTGGGCAACCCGGTCAGGGGGTCCGAATAGGCCAGATGCTCCAGCCGCTCGAACATACTGGCGTTGTCGAAACCCACGGCAATATTCACCGCAAACAGCTCCAGCAGCCGGATATCCACCTCCGACAATGGCTGCCGGCTGCTGACGTGGATCACCAGTTCGTCGCCATTGGGAGAGACGCTATACAGCACCACCCGTTCGGCCTCGACGATGCTCTCCTTTTGCTCGAACACCCGCTGGATATCGGCGCGCACGGTTTCGTTATCCAGGGACTCCAGTCCGGCGCCGGTGTATTTTTCATAGGCCCCGGAGGCGGCCAATACTTTCAACCGGTCCAGCGGAAGATTCTCGTAGTGGCAACAGAGAAAACCATTCTGTTCAATATGCAGCAGACTGCACAGCTGCATGAGGACGCCGCGGGAAAACGTTTTGACCGCCCGCTCCTTGAACAGGTTGGTGCCGCCATCAATGATCAGCTCCAGGCCCCGGCGGTTCTCCTCAATGGTGCGGATCTGCTCATAGGAGCGGATGGCAGCGGTCAGGGTGGTGATCAGGCGGTTGCTGGTCAGCTCGCTCTTGGCCTTGTAGTCGTTGATGTCGTATTTCTGGATAACTTCCACTTCCGGGGCATACCCCGGCTGGCCGGTGCGCAGGACGATACGGGTGCGGTCATTGTCGAGCGTTTCGCGGATATAGCTGACCAGTCCCAGCCCGGCATGTTCCGATTCCATCACCACATCGAGCAGCACACAGGCAAACTCGGCACCGGAACCGAGCAGCGTCCGGGCCTCTGCTGCGGAATAGGCGCTGGTAAAAGCCAATGGGCGGCCCAGAATCCTGCAGCTCTCAAGGGCAAACCGGGTGGCCCGGTGAACCTGTTCTTCGTCATCCACGATCAGGATGGACCAGGCCTCGGCGGCGGTCTGGACAGCCGCGTCCTCTTCAGACGGTTCGTCGATAAACTCGACCAGTTCGTCATCGTTATTGTCATCAGCCATGCGTTACTCCACTTCTGTCTCGCCCGCCGCCTCCACTGGAGCCCGTAGAGGCAACGTCAGCGTGATCGTCACGCCTTCGGCCTCCGGACTCTCCAGCCCAATCTGGCCCCCCAGGACGCCGGTCACAATGTTATAGACCAGGTGCAGCCCCAGCCCTGACCCACCCTGCCCCAGACGGGTGGTATAAAAGGGATCGAAGGCCCGCTTGATCTGCTCCCCCGACATACCGCGTCCGTCGTCGGCCACCTGCAACACCACCTGGTCCGGACCGGCCTGCTCTGCCTCCAGCCGGATCGTGCCCTGCTCCCGCCCCTCGAAACCGTGAATCAGGGCATTGTTGAAGCAGTTGGTTATGACCTGGCCCAGGGGGCCGGGGAAACTGTCCATTTCGATGCCCGAGGGAATCGCCACCTCCACCTGAAAGCGGCTGTGCTTGATCTTCGGGCGCAATGTATCGATGACTTCGTCCACTACCTCAGCAAGATCGAATCGCCGACGCTGAGAACTGGTTTGGTCCACAGCCACCTGCTTGAAGTTCTGAATCTGGTCAGCGGCCATGCCCAGGCTGGTAACGAGAATACGGGTCGCTTCCTCCACCGCATCCACATAGCCCTGCAGACTGGATTTGCGCAGCGCCCCCGCAGCCAGTTCGGACTGAAACCCCCGGGTGCGTTCGGCCAGGGAGGTGGCGACGGTCAGCCCGTTACCGATGGGCGTATTCACCTCATGGGCGATACCGGCAACCAGCTCCCCCAGTGAAGCCATCTTTTCTGACTGAATCAGGCTGGCCTGGGCGGCCTCGAGGTTCTTCAATGCCCGTTCGGCGCGATCACGGGCATTTTTGGCCTCATCTTCCGCTTGCTGCTGCTCTTTTAGGGCGGCGTTGTAATCTTCGATAAACAGACCCAGCTCGTCGTGAGCCTGCCAGTTCACCGGCTTGCGAACGCCGGTGCGGCGATAGTGGCGAATGGAGTCGGACACCCGCCACAACGGGCGCAGCACCGTCAGGCGGAAGGACAGGCCGGTGACCACGACCAGCGTCAGGAACAACACCAGCACCAGTACGGCCAGGTGCCAGAGTTCCTTGCTGAATCGCGCCCAACCCTGCTGGATCTGGATCCCCAGCGCGACATGGCCGATAGTGCGCTCCTCGCTGTCATAACTGAAACGCACCGGGGCCTCAAAGAATACGATATTGTTCAAACCGGAGCAGTCACCGCGCTCCTGAGGGCTGATCGAGCGGGTCACGAAAGTCAGGGTGGCGCAACGGGTGCTGTCGCTTTCCAGCGCGATATCGAGGATGGTGCGGGTCTGGTCGGTGGCAAAATTCCAAACCGGCGCCGAGAGCAGCAGCGCCAGCCGGTCCACCGATTCCTGAGAGGCCTCCCGGCTGATGCGCTCACCGTAATCCACCTCGTTCTTGCCCAGCACCACGAGAAATGCCAGCGACACCAGCAGCAAAGCCGGCAGCACGATGCACAGGAAACGAATACTCAGTGACAGGCGCAGCGATGAAAACACCGATCACAACCCCCATGGGTGGATCAATTCATCCCTGACAGTTGTCCATAGCCGGTTGGGCAAAGTTCGCGAAACACACTATAAGCATCGTCGATTTTGCCCAACCTGCAAGCCGGCGTTTGCGCCTTACCCTCCCCCGCCCATGAGCCCGGGCAGGAACAGTGAAATCTGCGGAAACAGAATCAGCAGCACCGTGGCAAACAGCAGAATAACGATGAACGGCGGTGTACCTCGAATGATGTCGAGATAGGGGCGACGGAAGATCGCCACGGCGGTGAAGATGTCACAGCCAAACGGCGGCGTTGCAGAGCCGATGGCCGCCTGCAGGGTCACCAGGGTGCCCACCAGCACCGGGTCGATGCCCGCGGCATTCACCGCCGGCTCGAAAATCGGGGTCAGGATTAGGATCACCACGATCGGGTCGACGAACATGCAGCCGACAAAGAAGGAGATCGAGATCAGCGCCAGAATGAAATAGGGACTGTCCCCGGCGTTGGCCACCACGTCCCCCAGCAGCAGCGAGGGTATCTGGGCAAAGGAAATCACCCAGGAAAATGCCGTGCCCGCGGCGACCAGAATAAAGACCACAGCGGTGATCAGGCCGGTGGAGAGGGCAATTTCCGGAATGTCCTTGAGGCGCACCTGACGGTAAACGAGCATTTCCAGGATCAGGGCATACAGCACCGACATGGAGGCTGCCTCGGTGGGGCTGAACGTGCCCGAATAGATGCCGCCGATGATGATGACCGGGAACCCCATGGCCAGGAAGGATCGCTTCACGGCGCGTATCCGTTCGCTCCAGTCATGGCGGGGTTTGACCGGAATACCCAGGCGGATGGACAGGAAATAACAGTAGACCGAAAACATCATCAGTATCAGCAGGCCTGGCCCGATCCCGGCGATGAAAAGCTTGCCGACCGACGTTCCCGAAACCACCCCGTAAATGATCATTCCGATGGACGGCGGGATCAGCAGGGCAATATCACTGGCGTTAATGATCAGGGCAATCGCGAACTTGTCGGTATAACCGGCGTCCAGCAGCTGTGGCCGCAATGGCTTGCCCATGGCCACCACAGTGGCCTGGGTGGAACCGGAAACCGCGCCAAACAGGGTGCAGGACAACGCAGTGGTCATCGGCAACCCGCCGCGCAAGTGGCCCACAAACTTGTGCACCAGATCGAGCATGCGGTCGGCGGTGTGGCCTTTTATCATGATATCGGCGGCCAGAATGAACATGGGCACGGCCACCAGCACACTCTGGGAAATGCCGCCAATCATCTGCTGGATCAGCACCTGCCCTTCGAGAAACGGAAACTGAGTGAACAGTAGCAGCATGGCGCCCGCCAGCAAGGGCACCATCATGGGGTAGCCCATCAGCAACAGGATAATCATCACGGCGGCCGCGACACCGGTCATCGTGCTGGTGGGCATGTTCTCCAGCCAACTCATCAGTGCTTCCATCACTGCTGCCCTCCCTGCGCGCCGTTCTTGTCGTCATCGTCCCAATGGGTGGGCGTACCGGGGTAGCCCCCCGCCCCCAGGTCGAGTTCCTCGACTTCCTCATATTCGTCCTTGTGGGTCCAGGAGAGGTAGTTTTCCCGGCTGATGATATTGCGCACACCGGCAAGCAGATATTGCGCCGAGCCCACGAACAGGCCAAGAGGCACCACGCTGTATAGCAGGTAGAGCGGTGTCTGGATGGACGGCATGACGCGCCCGGACTTGGCCAGTTTTTCGATGTAATCGATCGAGAACACACCCAGGGCAAAGAGCAACAGGCAGGTGGTGAAGCTGATCAGGATCA
Source organism: Marinobacteraceae bacterium S3BR75-40.1 (assembly GCA_042862465.1). GTDB lineage: Bacteria > Pseudomonadota > Gammaproteobacteria > Pseudomonadales > Oleiphilaceae > JASTVH01. Next base: position 287,238 of record JASTVH010000007.1, read on the forward strand.
GCAACCCCTTCTGGGCTTTCTCGGGAAGCAGGTCATGCACGGCGGACACGCGGATATGGCGGGCATTGCGAACGCCATGACCCAGGCCCACAAAAGTCACCACGACCACCAGCAGCTGCGCCACTTCATCCACAAAGGTGAGGCTGGCGCCAAGATTTCGCGATATCACCCCAGCGATGGCGCAGGCGGCCATGGCAAGCGTCGCGACAATCAGTACGGTGCGTTCAAAGGCATTGAGGAAACGGTCCAGAATCTGGAAGGGCTTTCGGACCTGCTGACGCCAGCCGCCAGCCGCAGGAGGATGACTCGACATTCCCTTGGCTCCTTTTTTGGTCTTTTTCTTTTGACATGACCCCGGCACCCTCCATGGCCTCGTACTGCGGCAGCTGTATCGGGTGCGGATGTCACAGCAAACCACGACACTTCCGGAAAACGCTGGTCAATTGCTGCATTTCTCGCCTGCACAACAGCGGGGCACAGTAACCAATCAGCGCTTCCCTGATTAACCGTATCAGAGTTTTACAAGCGATGGCGACTTCTCATTGCGTTCCCATAGCCGTGTCCCCTCTGCCCGGCCCGATTAGCAAATGGTCGAGGTAGACGCTGCCCCATCCCTTGATTACAGTCATTGAGGATGCCCTTAATGGGCAAAGGGTTGAAACATGCCTGCTGTGTTATGTTTTGACCAAGCGCTGTTCGGATCAGGAAATGCGCTTACCAGAAAGAAAATAACGTGAAAGGGAGAACCGCAATGACTGCAACGTTTCGCTGGATGACCGGTATCCTTATGGTCATGGCTCTCGTACTCACCGGCTGTTCCAAATCATCGGACGGTGACGAACAGGCTCAATCCTCTTCCCAATCCTCTGAGAACACCTCCAATCAACAGGCCTCCGAAGGCAAAACCACGACCTGGCGCTTCGCCCTGGAAGAAGTCGACGGCAGCGTACAGGACGCCTATGCGACCGAATTCAAAAAGCGGGTTGAAGAAGCCTCGGGCGGTAAAATCAAGGTGGAAATCTACCCCTACGGTTCTCTGGGCACCTCATCACAGCTGACCGAGCTGGTTCAGAGCGGTGCACTGGAGCTGGCCTTCGCTTCGCCGGGTCATCTGGCCTCGGTGATCCCTTCCGTGGGGGTCTTCACGCTGCATTTCGTGCTTTCCGATGACAACAAAGTCAACGAGAAGGTCCTTAACAGCAAGGCGGTGCATGACATCCTGGCCGACCCCTATCACCAGCAGGGGCTGGAGCTGATGAGCATTGTGCCGGAAGGCTGGATGGTCTGGACCGCGAACAAGCCGCTGCGTTCCCCGGCCGATTTCGACGGATTCAAGATGCGCACCATGACCTCGCCGATCCTGGTTGAATCCTACAAGGCCTATGGCGCCAACCCGACACCCAAGCCCTATTCCCAGGTCTACAGCGGGTTGCAGCTGGGTGAGATTGACGGTCAGGTGAACCCCGTCTTCGCCATCGAGGAGATGAGCTTCTACGAAGAACAGGACTACATGATCTTCGCCAAGCACGCCCAGTTCGTGTCCACCTTCGTGGCCGGGCAGGAATGGTACAACGGGCTGCCGGAAGACCAGCGCAAGATCGTCGACAAGGTGACCGAGGAGCTGGTGCCCTGGATCTTCGAAAAACAGGCCGAGTACAACGACCAGCGCCTGCAGAAGATCGAGGAAGCCGGTGGCACCAAGGTGATCTACCTGACCGACGAGGAGCGTGACAAGTTCCGCAAGGCCAGCATGAAGGTGCGCGACACCTACATCGAGCAGGCCGGCGAGACCGGCAAGAAGCTGCTCGACACCATCACCAGTGAAGTGGATAAATACGAAAAAGAGATGAAAGGCGAGGAAGAATCCAAAGACGAGAGCTGAGGCTCTCTCCAGGCCAGAAAGGCGCGGCCACGGTCGCGCCTTTTTTTATGGGCGCCCGCTACACCGACATCCGGGTGGTGGCAAAACGCGCGCCCATGGCTTCGAGGCGGGCCTTGCCGCGAACCGTCAGATCGGTCATGAACTGGAACTGATCCCTGGCATCGGCGGGATAGGCCTTTACCCGATAGCGCGTGCCCCAGGCCTGCTCGCTGACAATGACCGTTACCGGCTTGTGCAGCCGCACGTAGGGACTGGTCAACGCCACCTGCCGCAAGGCCTCCCGCACCTGCCGGGCATCGTGTTGCGGATGCAGATAGAACTCCGCCACACAGAGCAGTGTCTGACTGCCGTCATTGACATTCGAGATGAGGCTGTCCCACAGCTTGCCGTGAGGAATCAGCACCACCGAATCGTCCGCCGTCACAATTTCCACCGCCCGCATGCCAATGGACTTCACTTCGCCATAGCGCCCATCCACCTCAATCCAGTCTCCGGGACGGTAGGGCATCTCGTAGAGCGTCACGATGCCGGCGATCAGGCTGGTGGTGTAATCCTTGAAGGCAAAGCCCAGCGCCAGAGCCAGGGCACCGAAAATCGCCACCAGGTTCTCGAAGGTGGGGTCCACCAGGATCGGCACCACGGTGATGATGGCGAGCACGATGATCAGCAGCCGCAGCAACGGCACACTCGCCAGGACATACAGCCGCGCCCGACCGGACAGCTTGTCCGCGACTCGCCGCAGCAATGTCTGCATGAAGACGATCAGAGCCGCGGCGCCACCCAACACCAGCAGGGCATCAAGCCAGGCACTGGCATTCAGGTGTTGCAGTACGACGGTGGGGTTGACGCTGTCCATGCTGCGCTCCTCAGTTCATCACGCTGTCGTGGGCAAAGCCTTCATCGATAAGGTGCCTGCGCACCGACGGATAGACGGCAACTTGAATACGGAAACGGTCCTCTTCCTGGGCGACCACCGAGCGCCGCAGCAACGTCGGCACGGTCAGCTGAAGCACATCAAGTGAAAGCCCCGTGGTTCTGACCAGCCCCTGCCAGGACAGCGCGCCATGCGTGATCAGCGCATGCAACACGAAGTCCCGTTCGCGGTCGCGTTCCGGCGCCACCACAGGTGCCTGCAACTGCGTCCAGGGCACGACCCAGAGCGCCCGGGCGGATTGCCGGGCCTGCTGCGCGGCATCCTGATCTTCCGGCTCATCGCGCAGTGCCTCCCGCCACAACGCCAGAGCCACGCCGGCGTTACCTCGCGCATGGGCGGCCAGATCCCGCAGGAAGGACGATGTGTCCTGCCGGCCCCAGGTGAGCACCGGCTGACCGGTGTCGGTCTGATAGAAAGAATGCGGCCCCTGCTCGTCCGCCGCCAGCGCCCCCAACCAGCGAGCCAGGACCGCCGCATCCAGCGCCTGCGGCGTCAACACCGGCGGCCTCAGCTGGGGAAAGAGCGCCTGCAGGAAAGACCAGCCCCAGGCCTGACAACCCAGCACCCCGGGCCCCAGTTGGCCGGCCATGGCCTGGGGGATCAACTCGCTCAATAGCGCCAGACCCTCGGGACACCGCAGGAAGCACCGGGAAAGTTCCGGCACCACCCAGGGCGAGTCGCCTTCCCAGAACTGGTCGAGCCAATGCCGGTCACCGGCCAGGATCTGCTCCTCGGTGGGAGGCACAATCACCCGGTATCCCGAATGCGCCAGCAATTCCAGCGCCTGTTCCGCCCCGGAAAAAGGCGGCGCGACCACCCAGGACACGACGTCTACCGCGTTACGGCCCCATTCCCGCAGTTTCTGCTCCAGAGAGCGCGCCAATGCTCCCCAGCTGGGGGCTCCGGCAATACGTCCCAGCGTTTCGGGATTCAGGGGCGCGAGCGCATCTTCCCGGGCGCGGTCATGGGGCTCGGATTGCGCCACCAGTCGCCGCCAGAGATCTTCCAGGGACTGCACCATCGTGCGACGCACCGAAGCTGTGGGCAACTGACGCCCATCAGGCGTAACCCAGTCCAGAGCCAGGCCGGGAGGTTGTTCCTGTGCGGTCATTGCGAGGCGCCGGAGGGGGCCACGATCTCACCCTGGGTGACGATCAGCCGGGAATCCTCCAGGGCCGCGGTACGGTGTTCCGCGGCCGCCTGATAATCCGGCATCGACAGCATGTTGAAGAAGGCCTGGGCCGTGGGGTAACGCACCAGGAACACCTCATCCCAGGGCTTTTCCTCGGGGCCGATCAGGGTGCCCAGAGAGCGCCCTGCCCACTCCACGCGCGCTCCGATTTCCACCAGTTTCTTCTGCGCCACCGCGGCATAGCGCTGGTAGGCCTCGCGGCCGGTGACCGGTGAATGCGCGCTGTCCCCGGCATACTGCGCCTGCTCGCGAAAACGCAGCAGATTGAGCATCACCACGGGCTGATCCATCGGCACCTGGGCGAGGATGGTTTCCAGCTGGTCGCGAGTCGGGTTGACGGTATTCATGGTTACTCCCTGTGGTTGGTATGCAGTTGTTATGGGTCAGGCGTCGATATCCACGTCCGGCTCCGCCTTGAAGAACCGCGCAATCTGACGCGACTGGGTCTGTGCGTCCTGGTAACCCAGTTCGATCAGATCGCGGCAGAAGCGGGCATCAAACAGCAGGTAGCTGGCCAGACTGCCGCCGGCTCCGGCCCCCTGACTGGGATGCCCTGCCAGGTGCCTCAGCACCGTCGGCAATCCGTCCACATAGCGGGCGGCAATCTCGTCGATCGGTTCGCTGGGCGAGATTTCCAGCACCTCGATGGGCTTCAGTCCCCACTCCTGCCGGCGGGGATCATCCTCTGGCACCGCCTCCAGCAGCTGATTGATCAGCCGCAGCCGGTCAATATCATAATCCATGGAATCCAGGAACATGCCATTGAATACATGTTCCATGACCTGGGACAGGCCGGGTACGCGATCTTCCTTCACCCGTTTGGGAGGGGATACCCGGTTGGCGCTCACGCCGATCACCAGCAGCCGGTCCGCCCCCAGATGAATGGCGGGGCTGATATGGGCCATCTGCCGGATCACGCCATCACCGAAATACTCCCGGTGGATGCGTACCGGCGGGAACAGAGTGGGAATGGCCGAGGAGGCCAGAACGTGCTCGATCCGCAGCTCTGTGCGGCAGCCGGCCCGCTGCCCCAGGTGCCACGCTTCCAGCCCTTCCTTGCCGTCATAGAAGCAGATGTTCTGTCCGGAGCGGTAACCGCAGGCATTGAGGCCCACCGCATCGATGTGGCCGGCCTGCACCGCCTCGCGGATACCCTCGAAATTGATGTGCTTTTCCAGCAGCTTGCGCAGGGGGCGGTTATCCAGCAGCGACACCGGCATGCCCTCGGATTTGCCGGTCAGCAGCCCCCGGGCCGAACGGGTGAGGTTGCGCACCATACCGAAGGCATCGCTGCGGTAAATATCGTCCACATGCAGCTCGCTCCAGATGGTTTCCAGACGGTCGATGTTATGGCGGAAGATTTCCCCTCCCCCGGCAATGGCCGTGGTGTTGATGGCCCCGGCCGAGGTGCCCACCAGCACCCGAAAGGGTTGCGACCAGTCCGGGTACATGGACGCGATCGCTTTCAGAACCCCCACCTGGTAGGCGGCGCGGGCACCACCACCGGTCAGAATCAGCCCATTCTTTTTCATTCGCCCCTCTACCCTTTCGTTATTGTTGATGGCGTCACGGACCGCGCATCAGGGTGCGTCCCAGCCCTCCGGCAACCGGTCCGGAACGGTTTTCCCCAGCGCATGCGCACTGGCCTGCAGGCGCTTTTCCTCTTTTTCGAGTTGCCGGCACAGCGCCCGCAGCGTATTCAGTCGCCGCTCCACGGCCTGACGCTTCTCACGCAGGAAGGCCGCCCCCAGGGCGCAATCCATGGTCCCGGAGCGGATCGCGGCCATCAGGGTCCGTATTTCCGAGAGCCGAAAGTCCATTCCCTGCAGCTCGCGGATCATGTTGAGATCGGCCACCGCCGAGTCCGGATAGACACGGTAATTATTGGCCTGGCGCACTGGCGCCGGCAGCACCCCCTCCTTCTCATAATAGCGGATGGTATGCCGGCTCAGGCCAGTGCGCTTTTCCAGCTCTCCGATACGCATAAAAAAACCTGTTGACTGTTGAGCTTACTCAACACTTTACACTTTTCCTGCAGTCCAAATCAGCAAACGGAGATTGATGCCATGACCCACACCCTGCTTGTCACCGGAGCCACCGGTTTTATCGGCCGTTTCACTGTGGCAGAACTGACCCGGCGCGGCCACCGCGTCGTTGCCCTGATGCGCAGGCCGGAACGGCTCACAGCGTACCGCAGACAGATTGCCCAGTGTGGCGGCCAGCCGGAGCACGTCGATGCCGTCAAGGGAGACCTGGCCCTGCCCCGCCTTGGCTGGAACGACAATCTTCCGGCCGCCCTTGCTGGTGTCGACCGGGTACTGCACCTGGGTGCGGTCTTCGATTGGCGCCTCAAGGCCAGCGAGGCTCACCAGGTCAATACCCTGGGTAGCGAGCAGTTGGCAGCATGGGCGGCTGATCAGGGCGCGGAGATGGTCACCGTATCGGGCTTCATGGTGCACAACCGGGAACATCTTGGGCAACTGGGCATCGATGCAGATAGCGGGGCGGCCGACTGGCGACGGGTCTACCGCCGTGCGGGGGCCTACGAGGCCAGCAAGCTGGAAGCGCACTTTCGAACCCTGGCGGTCGCCAGACAGCGGGCGCTGCCACTGACCGTAGTCAGTCCGGGAACGGTGGCGGGACATTCGCGTACCGGGGAGCTGCCGGACCAGCAACCGTTCGCCATGCTGATCCACAACCTGGCAGCTGGGCGCCTAAGCCTGGTTCCGGGCGGCCCCCATCACTGGCTGCCGCTGATCGCGGTGGATACCCTGGCGCAGATCCTTGCCCATAGCGTCGAGGACAGCGATACGCGAGGGCAGGCCCTCATCGCTCTCGACTCACGCACGCCACCCCTGAAGGCCCTGCTGGAACAGATGGCGCGGATCCTCGATTGCCCGCCGCCACGGGGGCATCTGGCCAAAGGTGTCATCAGGGCAGCCCTGAGGATTCCCGCCATGGAGCAATGGATGAACACGCCGCGTGAATCGATGGACTTCATACAGACCCAGCGATTTGACACCAGCGCGCTGGACGCCTTCATGGCACGGCATGAACTGGAATGGCCGGCGATGGCGGAGGTGTTGCGCCAGTCTGCCATCGCGGTGGGAGGCGACCGCTCCGCCTGGGCGGAACGGTCAACCGGGGCTCAGGCGTAATCCTTGTACTCGTGCGGCTCGGCCGCCAGAGCCAGACACACGCTACCGGGCCCCACGTAGATACTGCTGGTAATGCCCATCTGCGACATCAACAGTTCGACACCGTTGCGCTCGCAGGCGGCCCGCAGACGATCCAGCCCCGGCAGGGACTCCATCTCTTCCTCCGGCACGCCGTAGGAGAGGCTGACGTAGGGGCTGAGCAAACCGGCATCGATACGATTGACCGCATAATCGATCATGCGTTCGGCCGCCTTCTCGAAGCTCAGGGCCTTCACCACCGGATGGCCGTCCGGCCCCTGGGCCCAGATCATCGGCGTCAGGTTGACGGTCTTGCCAAGGAAAGCCGCTACGCTGGAGACACTCTTGTCACCCCGGCGACGGGCCCGGGCACGAATGTAGTAGAGGTCCCGCGGAATCACGCAGTTGTAGATGGAGTTGGTGAAGTCATCCACCTGCTGGCGCAACACGTTCTTGCTCAGGCCCTGCTTGATCAGATTGAGGGTCTGGGCGGCCAGCAGTCCCTGACCGGCAAAGATCGAGCGGCTGTCCACCACGCGCATGGAAAAGAATTCGTTGAGGTTGTGTTTGCGGCGGACCGGCCGGTAATCGGCCATGACCCGCTGCATGGCGTTGGAGGCGTTATCGTAGATCAGGCTCCGTGAGCGGGTCACCGTCTCGCAGAACGCGACATCGTATTGCGGCACGATGTCCTTCATGAACAGCTCGTAGATCTGGTCAACGCTGAACGCCTCGGTTTCCGCCTCGTGGCCCTTCTCCAGCAATCCACTGCGGTAGAAGGAGCGGGTTTTGCCTGGGTCGTGGTCGTCTACAAAGGTTTGACCATCGATTCGGGCGGTAACCGGAAGAATGAAAATCCCGTTATCACGGGTGAATGAATACGGCAAGTCGCAGGCCGAATCCACGATGAGACCGACTCGCATCGTCCTTAATCCCCTTTAAGTCTGTCCGGCGCCAGGGCAACGGAACCTGGGCAGCGCTTCACCGGAAGTAGTGTCTTATAGTTGTAGCGCCCGGCATCAAAGCCCGACGTCTCAGATAGTTAGTTATAACACAGAGACACCGGGCCCTAGCCCCTATTGCGTACAAAATGTGACCTGTTACCCGGGGTGGATCGCTTTTGAGGGGATATTTGACAAGATTTTGTAATCGGCCAGCGAGCTGGCCGATGTCGGTCGCCTATGGTCAGTGGTCTGTCGCTGGAAACGCTTTGCGGATCAGGAGCGTTCTGAAAGCCATTCCACCCACTCCGGCCAGATCTGGGCAGGGGCCTTGGAGCCGGAGAGGATGCCCATGTGGCCGCCGGGCACCCGCAGTACCTTGGTATCGCTGGAACTGACCTGGTCCAGCAGCGCCTTGGCGCAGTCTTCGGTCACGATTTCGTCACTCCGGCCGCAGGTCAGCAGCACCGAGGCGCGAATCCGGCCGAGGCTGCCTTCGCCGCCTTCCATGGGCAGCTGGCCGCGAGCCAGTACATTCTCTTTCAGCAGGTAGGCCAGCGTGTCCTGAATGACGCCCCCGGGATAGGCCAGCATGCCATTGATGAAGGCATTCAGGGTGGCGTGGTTACTGACGTAATCCTCGTCGTGCAGGTTGCGCACCAGGGCGCCGAAATTCTGCACATGGGCCACCGGATTGGTGAGTTTGAACGCCAGGCTGTTGGCCCAGCCCGGGGAGCGCCACCAGCGTTTACGCGTGTCATGGATGCGGAAGCCCATCAGATTCTCGGCGCCCGTGAGCACCCGTGACAGGCGCTGGTAGTAGCGGCCAAGACGTCCGTTGGCGTGGTAATCGCAGGGCGCACCCACCAGCACCAGGTTGGCGATATCCGGATCCCCCAGGGCCGCGGCGCAGTAGCTGAACAGGCCGCCAAAGCTCCAGCCATGCAGCGTCAGCTTGCGCTCGCCGCTGTGTTCGCGCACCCGCTTGATCAGCTGCGGGACCCAATCGGCGAAGTAATGGGCCAGATCAAAATGGTTCTGCTGCCAGCCCGGCTCCCCCCAGTCGATCAGATAGACTTCAAACCCCCTGGCCCGCAGGTACTTCACCAGACTGCGATCTGGGAACAGGTCATAGAGTGCCAGGGTCACGGCCAGCGGCGGGACCAGCAGGATCGGCGTCCGGTAAGTGTGGGACGCCACGGCCACCGACTCCCCTTCCACCTCAATACTGTCGGTGTCCAGGGGCGGGTAGTACCGAAGGCTGACAATGCCTTCCTGAAAGATGACGTCGTAGGGCGTATCGCCGGACTGGATCAGACTCTGCGGCTTGCGACGCAGGCGTCCGGCGTTGCTGACCGCTTGCCGGGTTCGCTGCAGAAGATCGGAAGACAGATGCGACAAGGAACCTAACACCATAATCACTCAAACATCGTTGCCCAAAAACAGCAGTGGATCATAAACGGGCGGACGACGCATTGACCGTTGCGTGAAAGCCGGTGTCAGATCGGCGATTCACCCGCTTACCAATCGGCTATCAGGCGCGCTAGCGCAGCGCCTTTTGCAACCACTGCTGGCCCCGCTCCGACGCCAGACCATCGGCCCAGCGGGTGGTTTCCGGAAGCCGATAACGGGTCACGCAGGCCATCACATACCGGATGGCGGCAGGCAGGCTGATGCGATGCCCGGGTGAGATGAACAGCGGCTTCACGCCTTCCCGGGTGCGCAGGACGGCACCGATTTCCTCGTCGCCATCGAGCAACGGGGTCCACTCCCCTTTCCCCTCGGGAACCGGAGCATGGGTGCCAATCAGCCGGCTCTTGGCCACCCCAATGGCCGGCAGGCCCGTCAGCAACCCGATATGGGACGCAATCCCCAGCCGACGCGGATGGGCAATGCCCTGCCCGTCACAAAGCAGCAGATCGGGTTTTTGCCGCAGCTGTTCCAGTGCCTTGAGAATCACCGGGCACTCCCGGAACGACAGCAACCCCGGCACGTAGGGAAAGCTCACGGGCAGCCGGGCAATGGCATGATCCACCAGTTCCAGCCCGTCCAACGTCAACACCACAATCGCCGCACGCGCGGTATCACGGTTCTCAAACCCCACATCCACCCCGGCCACATAGCGCACTTCGGGCAGCTCGTCCCGCAACACGACCTTCCCGGCCAGCGTGCGCTGCAGGGCGATGGCGTCCCGGGTTGTTAGGTTGGCCCATTGCTTGGACAGATCCGGTGTCATTGCAAAAGCCCGATGGCATTTTCGGCGACGGTAGCAGGCCGTCGATCCAGGCTCAAGCCATGGGGGACACCATGCACCGGCCCGAAAGTGCAAATGGGGGAAACGGCCCTCGTCACTACGTCTCTGATTTCCCGCATGGTTTTTAAAGCACCGGAAAAAACATGACAGGAATGTGAATTGGTACTTTTGTGCATTTATGGATTTCTTGTATTTTTGTGCCATATCTACAGCGGCCAAAAACCCGAGAAGCCCCATGAACAAGCCACGGATTCAAACGACAGCCTGCCACCGCACAGCGTTTTCCAGGATCACACTGGGGATGGCCCTCATGGCACTCGCAGCCAGCAGCTCGGTCCTGGCGGAGCTCAAGCCGATGAATAACAGCGAGATGTCCGAAGTGACCGGCCAGGCCTTCCTGTCCATTGACCGGACGAGCCACCCGGTCCAGACCGATCTGTCCTACACCCGGATCAACCTGGGTATGGATGTCGAAACCAAGCTCAATGCCGACGTTCTTGAGCTGGGCCGCTACGAAAGGGAGGGAGAGAGTCAGCCGTCCGATATCCTGATCAACAATTTCGGACTCGGGTATATCAACAACAAGGAGTTTTTCCAGGAAAACAACTATATCCCCCGTGTGGCAGGCGATTACGCCGAAGGCGAGATCGTGCCCTTCACGATCAAGGACCCCTATCTGGAGTTTGCTTACGACGAAAGCACCAACGAAATGGTGGGGGTGCGCCTCGGATTTGGCGAAGCCATGGGCATGATGACCGGCAGCATCCAGTCCATGACCGGTAATGTGAACGTGGCCATTAAAGACGACGCCTCAGGGATCAAGGCCGCTCATGAGTACAAGACCAGTCAGCCCGACTACGAGCTGCAACCCATCGATGACCTGTTGACGCTGCTGACCCCCTACCTGGTGGGCGGCTCCCCTATCGAAGCACCGGCAGAACTGTCGACCACCGGTGGCGAATCCGATCCGGTGCGCGCCACGCATATCGGGATGCTCAATGGCTCCGACTTCATCGTGAAGGACGTCAACAAACTGATCGCCGGGCCGGTGGGGTTGCTGAAGCCGTTACTGAGCAGTCCCCTTGAAATCCAGGGCTGCAGTGGCTTTTTCGATTTTTCCTGCGACCTCTATATCGAGTCCCAGGGCTGCAAGATGCTGGGAATCGACACCTGCTTCCCATTGAGCAAGTTCCAGAACCTGCCCGTTGGCAAGCTCTCGAGCGATAAAAAGGAAATTGTCGCCCCCGTGCCGGGCATGTTCCTGTCTTTCCAGTCCCGGGACGGCCTGCCCTGGGCCACCACCAAACGAAGCGGCGATGCCCAGAGCGCCGAGGATTTCATCAAGACCACCAGCGGCGCCTTCTTCAACGTGCCCAACGGGGTCCTTGAGGTAAACCTTAGCGAGGTTTACAAGCCCCAAGTACCCGCGATCCGCCAGGAGTACATCAATCGCGGCAAGGGGCTTTTCTAGAGGCCGTTAGGCTTCAGTGGTGGACACGTAAAGGAACTGCCGGGAAGGGAACAGCGGTGGGGATATTGGCTGATGCCCGGTGTCGGCGCCGGAGGCCAACTTCAGGCCTCCCACGCCACATCGCCATCAATCATCCAGATGCTTGCTCAACAGCGCATGATAGATCTCCCGATCGCCCACCGCGCCCACCAGCTTGCCTTCGTTTTCCACCAACAGGCTGTGGCCGGTGAAGTAGCGAATCTCCACCGCTTCCAGCATGGAGGCCTTCAAGGGCACCCGGGTCGGCAGGCGCTGCAGGGACTCGATGGGTTGACCCGGTTCCCAGGCCTGAAGTTCGAAGGTCTGACCATGGTGGGACACCTGGGCCTGCTCGACTGAATCCGCGGGCAATAGCCAATAGTCGTTGCGCTTGCTGATACAGCGCCAGCCCTCTGCATCCGGTTCCACCTCGGTCAGATCCTGCATGATCGAGTCCACGCTCAGCACGCTCAGCGGGTTGGTGGAGGCGACGAAGTTCTTCACGTAGTCGTCGGCCGGATGCAGGACAATGTCTTCCGGCTTGCCCTGCTGGACGATCTGGCCGTCCTTCATGATGGCGATCTTGGAGCCGATCTTGAGAGCTTCGTCCAGGTCGTGACTGACGAAGACAATGGTCTTGTGCAGTTCCTTCTGCAGCTGCAGCAGTTCATCCTGCAGCTGTTCCCGAATCAGCGGGTCAAGGGCGGAGAACGGTTCGTCCATCAGCAGGATGTCCGATTCGGTCGCCAGTGCCCGGGCCAGGCCGACACGCTGGCGCATGCCGCCCGAGAGTTCGTCCGGCCGGCACTTGGCCCATTCCGCCAAGCCCACCAACTCCAGCTGTTTGCGGGTTTTCTCGCGCCGCTGGGCCTTGGACAGCCCTTGCAGCTCAAGGCCAAAGGCCACGTTCTCTTCCACGGTCAGCCAGGGCATCAGGGCGAAGCTCTGGAACACCATGGAAATACGCTTGGTCCGCAACTGGCGCTGCACCGTTTCCGAGGCCTGGGTGAAGTCGATGGACTCGCCCTCATCCTCGATACGGATGGCGCCGCTGGTCACCTCGTTGAGCCCGTTGACGCAGCGCAACAGGCTCGACTTGCCGGAGCCGGACAGCCCCATCAGCACACAGATCTCGCCCTTGTTGACCTTGAGATTGGCTTCCTGCACACCGACCACCAGGCCGGTCTGTTCGCGGATGGCGTCCCGGCCAAGCCCCTGCTCGATCAACGGCAAGGCCCGCTGGGGCTGTTTGCCGAAGACCACGTTGACGTTGTCGAATTCGATCATATCAGCCTGCCGTTCTCTGCCGTTGTTTGAAGAATCGATCCAGCCAGATGGCAATCAGGACGATGGCCAGGCCGGCTTCGAAACCCTTGGCGATATCGACGGTATTGAGCGCCCGCACCACCGGCACACCCAGCCCTTCGGCCCCGACCAGGGCGGCGATCACCACCATGGAGAGCGAGAGCATGATGCACTGCGTGATACCGGCCCCGATGGAAGCCATGGCTGCCGGCAGCTCCACCTTGAACAGCAGTTGCCGGTGGGTACAGCCAAACGCCTGCCCGGCTTCCACCAGCTCCTTGGGCACTTCGGAAATGCCCAGATAGGTGAGGCGAATCGGTGCCGCGATGGCGAAGATCACCGTGGAAATCACCCCGGGCACCACACCCAGGCCGAACAGGGTGAGGGTCGGGATCAGGTAGACGAACGGCGGGATGGTCTGCATCAGGTCCAGCACCGGCTGCATCACCCGGTAAATCCAGGGCCGGTGGGCGGCAAAGATGCCCAGCGGTACGCCGATGGCGATACAGATCACGGTGGCGTAGAGCACCAGGGAGAGCGTCGCCATGGTGTCTTCCCAGTAACCCAGATTCCAGATCAGGCCAAAGGCCACCACGGTAAACACCGGCATGCCCCAGCGACGGTGCCAGGCGATCGAAGCCAGTGTCAGAAGCGCTATCAATACGCTCGGATGAACCCACAGGAGCCCTTCGGTCAGACCATGGATGAGGAAGCCGAGATTCTCGGAAATGGCGTCGAAAAAACCGCCACCGTTGTCCACGAGAAAATCGACCAGCTTCTCCATGGCCTCGCCGAAGGGAAGCTTGTATTCGGTTATCCAACTCATAGGAGCGATCTCGGTTCGTTAAAAATTCACCGGCGCACCCGAAGGCGCACCGGTGAGGTGAGGCAGGAGCAACGACTTACTTGAGAGATTGCTGAACAGCAGGCAGTGCCGGCTTGCCGTCCAGGGTTTGCACGCCTGCCAGCCACTTGTTGAGGACGCCCGGGTTGTTCTTCAGCCATTCATGGGCGGCGTCACTCGGCTCCATGCCGTCGTCCAGGATCTTGCCCATAACCTCGTTTTCCATGGCCAGGGAGAATTCCAGGTTGTTGAAGAACACACCCAGGTTCGGACACTCCTTGGTGTAGCCGGCGCGCACATTGGTGTACACGGTGGCACCGCCATAGTTCGGACCGAAATAGTCGTCACCACCGGCAAGGTAGTCGATGTCGAAGTTGGCGTTCATGGGGTGCGGCTCCCAGGCCAGGAACACGACCCAGTCATCACGCTTGATGGCACGCTTGACCTGGGACAGCATGCCCGCCTCACTGGACTCAACCAGACGGAAGTCACCCAGACCGAAGGCGTCCTTGTCGATCATGTCCTGGATCAGGCGGTTGCCGTCGTTACCCGGCTCGATGCCGTAGATGCGCTCGTCGAACTTGTCGGCGTTCTTGGCGATGTCGGCGAAGCTGGTCACGCCGGCCTCATACACATATTTCGGCACCGCCAGAGTGTACTTGGCCCCTTCCAGGTTCACGCGCAGTTTCTCGACCGAGCCGTCGTCAAGATAGGGCTGGATATCACCCTTCATGGTCGGCATCCAGTTACCCAGGAAAACGTCGATGTCTTCGTTCTTGAGAGAACGGTAGGTCACGGGCACGGACAGGATCTTGGTTTCCGGCTCATAGCCCATGGCGTCCAGCACCTCGGAGGTCAGCGCCGTGGTGGCGGTGATATCGGTCCAGCCGACATCGGAGAACCGTACATTCTTGCATTCAGGGTTGGGCTCGGCCGCCCAGGAACCTACGCTAACCAGAAGACCCGTCAGGGCCAGTAACAGGGTTCGCATCATCTCACTCCTTTCTCGTCTCGTTATAGTGATAGGAACAGGCCCGGCCAGACATCGCCGGACCTGGTACGACAAAAGATTCGCGCTGTCAGAACGGGGCTTCCATGGTCCCCATGCCCACGTAAACAGACTTGATCTGGGTGACGTGATCCAGCGCCGCTCGGCCGTTTTCACGTCCGATGCCGGAGCGTTTGTAGCCGCCCACGGGCATTTCCGCGGGCGAGTCACCCCAGCTGTTGATCCAGCAGATACCGGCCTGCAGCTGGTGAATCACGCGATGGGCACGGCGGATATCCTGGGTAAAGACGCCCGCGGCCAGCCCGTATTCGGTGTCGTTGGCGCGGCGAATCACCTCGTCCTCGTCATCAAAGACCAGCACGGCCATCACCGGCCCGAAAATTTCCTCGCGCACGATGCGCATGTCATCCCGGCAATCGGTGAACACGGTCGGCTCAACAAAATAGCCGCCCTCACAACCGGCAGGCTTCACCTGCTGGCCACCACAGGCCAGGGTTGCCCCCTCGGTCTGGCCCTGACGGATATAGCCGAGAACCTTATCCAGGTGCTCCCTGGAAATCAGGGCGCCGAGATTGGTGTCCGGATCCTTGGGATCGCCGATGACGATGTTGTCGCGAGTACGCTGGAGCAGTCGCTCCATAAAGTGATCATAGATGCCACGGTGCACGAAGACCCGGGTGCCGTTGGTACAGATCTCGCCCTGGGTGTAGAAATTGCCCATCATGGCCCCGGAGACTGCCTCCTCGACATCGGCATCGTCGAAAATGACCATGGGCGACTTGCCCCCCAGCTCCAGGGTCACGGGTTTCAGGGTTTTAGCGGCATCCCCCATGATGGTGCGACCGGTGCCCGCCTCGCCGGTAAAGGAGATCTTGGCGATGGCTTCGTGACCGGTCAGCATCTGGCCGGCGCGATAGTCGCCATGAATGACGTTGAAAACACCCGGAGGCATGCCCGCCTCGATAAAGATCTCCGCCAGCTTCTGGGCCCCCAGCGGCGTCTCTTCGGACGGCTTGAAGATCATGCTGTTGCCGGCGGCCAGCACCGGTGCCGACTTCCAGCAGGCAATCTGCAGGGGGTAGTTCCAGGCCCCGATACCGCCGCAGATTCCCAGCGGCTCACGGCGGGTGTAGTAGAAGGCGCTGCCCAGATCCTGGGCCGATCCTTCCAGTCCTGCCGCTTCACCGGCAAAGAACTCAAGGCTGTCGGCCCCGGTGACCACATCCACGGTGCTGGCCTCCTGCCAGGGCTTGCCGGTATCGGCCACCTCGACAGCCGCCAATTCGTCGTTACGCTCGCGCAGCAGCGCCACGGCGCGATTGAGGATGCGGCCGCGCTCCAAACCGGTCATGGCCGACCAGGCTTCGAACCCCCGGCGCGCGGAGGCCACCGCCGCGTCCATCACCGCCTCATCCGCCTGTTCCACGCGATAGATCACCTCGCCCGTGCCGGGGTAGACCACGTCAAAGGTCTCTCCGGACACATTGTGGCAGGGTTGGCCGTCAATAAAGGCTGCGTAAACGGGTAATGTCATGCCGTCACTTTCCCACTCATCTGGATGGTTTGGTCAATGTAGGACCGGCACAAACGCACGGCCTGCGCTGTCTGCAAGCGCCCTTCACTCAGGGCCGCCCGCAACCAGAAACCGTCGATCAGGGCCGCGATGCTCTGGGCCGTGCCGGCCACTTCGTCTTCCGGCAGCAGTTCGCGCAGGGAGTACTTCAGATTTGCGATCAGGCGGCGCTCGTTGACCCGCTGCAGGCGCGCCAAATCCGGGCTGTGCATCGCCTGGGCCCAGAAGGCCAGCCAGGTCTTGGCGGACTTGCGCACGGTCTGGGCGCCGGAGAAATTGGCGTCGACAATGGCCATCAGCCGCGAATGCGGGTCCTTCGGCCGGGCTTCCAGAGACTCCAGGAGGTCCCGCTGCAACAGTGACAGCAGATACCGCATGGTGGCCTCCAACAGCCCCTGTTTGCCACCAAAGTAGTGGCTGACGATGCCAACCGACAACCCCGAGGCCTCACTGATCTTGCCGATGGTGGTGGCCTGGAAGCCGTGCTCCTCGATCACTTTCAGGGTGGCGTCAATCAGTTCCTGCCGACGTATTTTCTCTATGGGCACCGGCGCCATATTCGCTCCTCTCTGCGAACCGGCCTGAACATACATTCAGTGTATTGAATACGTGTTCAAGCAGTCTAATCATTCGAACACTAAAGATCAAACTTCCCGCGAAGCTGATCGTAAAGCCCTGTAAAAAAGCGCCGCAAAGCGCTACCCACCGGCTCCCGAAAAGCGAAGGCCGATAATTCATTAGAGGTCTTCATAAATGCACCGCAGCCCGCACTTGGCTGCCTTTCCAGCATACCCCGCCTTTGTCGCCGGTCGTAGCCGCCAGCCCAAAGTTCTTCGCGGCCCGGATCTGCAGATGGCGATACCAGGACAGCAGTGAGCCTGAAAGCGGTTTACTACGTAAGAGTCTAGACAGACATCGATTAAAAGGTGGGAGCCGGGCAATGCTTGATAACAATCTGATCTGTATGTTCTGCGGTCATGCCGGCCAAACCGAAGCAGTCCCATTCGATTCCTGTAGTCGATGCGCCCGAGATGATCGCTCAGACCGGGGCGATGTCACCGCAATCATCCACCTCAAGAACCCTGCAACCATGCAGAAGGTTTTTTCTGGTCAGCATGGCCATGAGCTGCGGGCAGCCCTGACATCATTGCTGCAGTCACAGCGTGTCAATCCCGGCGATGTGGTTGAAGTGGATATTCTTTCCACCCGCAAAGGGCTGCTCTACTCCGGCTCCCTGCTGCTGCCCGAGACCATTCCCGGCTCTTTTAGAATGCCCCCCAGGCCATCGGGCTCACACCCACTGAATGCCGACGGCAGCAGCCACCGGAGTGGGACCCGACGACATGAACACCCCTAGCCACCCCTGTCGACGATCATGAAGCGGCCGGCCTATTCCGAATTCTTCACTCTGGCCATCCACAACGTCAGAGTGAGCCGCCACAGTCTGCATTTCTGCGGGGACGTGACCGCCACCGTGTGCATCAACGGCGCTCGGGAGCAGTTCATTGAGTTTCTGGAGACCGAAGGGCTCTGCCGCGATCAACACTCTGCGTGGAATGTGGGGCTGAACGACGAGCTCAAGCGCCTGATTCACCAACAGCTGCCGCCAGCCATGGCTCCAACGGCGCGCCTGGAGATCGAAAACAGCGTCCGGGCCGACCTGCTGGAACAGCTCACCTCTCTTCTCTGATCCACCTGCGCTTTTCTTGCCCGCATACGACTGCAATACTGGGCGCGACACCGATACCGGGAGTGACCGCACCATGCAGCAAGACAGCGCCCAAAGGGTCTGCACAGAGATCGACGGCAGTATTGCCAGAATCGGCATCAACCGTCCGGAAAAGCGCAACGCTGTGGACAGGACGACTGCTGATGCACTGGCCCAGGCGTTTCGTGACTTTGAAGCGGACGATCAGCTCAAGGTGGCCATCCTGCATGGGATTGGCGATCACTTTTGCGCCGGAGCCGACCTGGAGGCGGTGGCCAGTGGCGATCCGGAACGACGCAACCGCCTGGAGCCGGAAGGTGATGGCCCCATGGGCCCGTCCCGGATGGTACTCAGCAAGCCGGTGATCGCGGCGGTTTCAGGCTACTGCGTGGCCGGCGGGCTGGAATTGGCCCTGTGGTGTGATATGCGGGTGTGCGACCAAAGCGCGGTTTTCGGCGTTTTCTGCCGACGCTTTGGGGTTCCGCTGATTGATGGTGGCACGGTCCGCCTGCCCCGCATCGTGGGCATGGGACACGCGATGGACATGATCCTGACCGGACGCCCGGTCGAGGCCGAAGAGGCCCTGCGAATCGGCCTCAGCAATCGCTGCGTGGGCAACGGCGAGCTGATGTCGGCGGCCACGGCCCTGGCCCGGCAGATTGCCGAATTCCCGCAAACCTGCCTGCGCAATGACCGCCAAAGCGCCTACCTGCAGTGGTCCCTGCCCGAATCCCAGGCGCTGGCCGAGGAGTTCCGGCTGGGCATGGAGACGCTGCGGTCCGGCGAGACCGAGCACGGTGCCTCACGGTTTACCCGGGGCACCGGTCGGCACGGTCAGTTCGAGTAAGCCCGTCGGGGCGGCGGGGCTAGCCTAACCGACCCGCCGGTATTCCGTCTTGTGGCACTTCGGGCAAGGAGGAATACGACCGGCGCCATGGAAATGAATCTCCTCCTCGCAACTACGACAGCGGAGGATACCCGGCGCCGCCATCTCTCCGGTATGGTAAACCCCGGTACTGTTGGCCCAACTCGACAACCGCTCCAGCAACCCCTGGCCGCCCTCGGCGATCTGCGCCGTGAGGTCGAGGAATCCGGCGGATACGCGAGAGGCACTGGAATGCTCCTTCACCCACGTGCTCCAGCGGGTGAAATCCTTACCGGTCTCTTCCAGGTCGCGCGTCAGGTATTCCTTGAACTGATGGCTTTCTTCCTGGGTCAACTCGCCCGCCTTTTCGAAGTAGTCGCGTGCCTTTTCCAGCGCTTCATCCAGCGACTGGACGGTCTTTTCCCGGGATTCCGAGAAGAAGGTTCGCGTCTTTTCTGCAAAGCGTTCGTAGGTTTCGTTCCATTTTTTGTCGTTCTCTGCCATGACACAACGCTCCCTTGCGAGTGATTCATTATCGGCCTGTTACCGATGGTTTGTTTTTAGCTCGACTCCCGTTTGCAGACCTTGAGCAGGGTCAAGAATCTCACAAAGAAGTCTCTCATCTACCTGCCATTGGGTCGATTCAGCGACTTTCCAACCCCAGTTTCACCCCCAGCAGCGCCAGCACGGCGCCCGTGGAACCCTCGATCACACGTTGCACCCGGGCCTGCATCAGCCAGAGCGCCGCACGCCCTACCAGCCAGGCCACCAGACACTGCCAGACCATGGCCAGCAGAAAATGCACCGACGCCAGCACCAGCGACTGGGCCAGAGGCGACCCCTGGGGATCAATGAACTGGGGCAGGAAGAGCATGTAGAAGACCACCGTCTTGGGATTGAGCACGTTGGACATCACCCCCTCGCGGAACGAACGCCAGGGCCGGTAATCGCCGGCACTACCGCCGGCGGCCAGCTGCCACTGGGAATGGCTGCGGCGAACCCGCCACAGGCTGCTGAGTCCCAGCAACACAAGGTAGATCGCACCTATCATCTTGAGCGCGGTATAGGCCCAGGCGCTGTTGACCAGCAACACCGAAAGCCCCAGGGCCGATACCGTGGCGTGCACAAAAAGCCCGGTACAGATGCCCAGACTCGTCACGCAGCCGTCCAGCCAGCCGCCACGTACCGTGCTGCGCACCACCAGCAGCGTATCCACACCCGGGGTCAGTGTCAGCACGGTGATCGCCAACAGGAACATCCACCAGTCGGGAAAGGCCATCAGATCCCCCTCGCGTCTCGTCGGGCGACCGGCAGGTCTCATGCTGCCGATACAACCCCATGCATTCTTAGGGAACCGCTGATTAAATCCTAGTTGCCTTCTGGCGCACAGAGCGATTCGCAATCAAGGCGCGGCCTCGCAGGAATACCGAGGGTCTTTCAAGAGGGCGCAACGCGGAGTGCGGATCGCTCTGTGCGCCCCTTCGGGCAAGGCCTGAGAAGCGTATTGGCCACGTTGCGCCTCTTGGCAAGGGCTGCGGCCATTCCCGGCGAGCCGCGTCTTGCCAATACGCTTCTCAGGCCTTGCAGAAGGCAACTAGGATTTAATCAGCGGTTCCTTAGGTATAACTGTATCTCACAGGGCCCGATCACCACCATCACCAGCGGAGGCCCGCCGATGGAGCGTCTTCTTGCCTGGCTCAACTTCTGGGTGCCGTTTGTCGCCGTCAACGGCGCCCTGATCATGGCTACATCGCAAGGGCATCTGGCTCCTTGCTTGCCGTATCTGGACGGCTGCTTCTCGATCAGCCGCGCGGCCCGCTCCGGCGATGCCATTTTCCTGTTTCGCGGTTTCATGATGCCGCTGTCAATGCTGATGGTCCTGTACTGGATCGTGCACCGGCGATGGCTCATCGAACTGGCCGGCGGGCGCTGGCTGCGCCACGACGTTATCTTGATCCTGGCCGTGATCGCCGCCCTGGCCCTGGTGGTCTATGCCGATTTCCTGGGAACCGACGGGCAGGTCTACCGTTTTATGCGCCGTTACGGTGTCACTTTCTACTTTGCCTTCTCCCTGCTGGCACAGCTGATCGCCCTGCAGTGCGTCACTCAGTGCCGGCAACGTCTCGATCGCCGCCAACAATGCTGGCTGCGGCTGCAACAGCTGATCATCGTCTGGCAGTGGTCCCTGGGGCTGATCTCACTGGGGGTTTCGCTGTTCGCCGGCAACGAACTCAAGAACTGGGCTGAGGATGCCGTGGAATGGCATTTCGCGCTGGCGATGGTGGCCTTCTACGGGGTGCAGGCCCTGATCTGGCACAAATGGCCAGCAACCCGCGATGAATAAACTCCCAATGCCTGGTGATTTCGTAATAGAATACCCACAAAATAATAATTGTTATTAGGTGGACCGAGCAGGACCCGATGTGGACGCTTCCCTGAATACCTATGCCGAGTTTCTGGATACCATTCCGGATGCCGCCCTTCTTGTCGACACCACCGGGCGTATACAGTTTGCCAACCAGTACCTTAGTGAGCTGTTTCTGCGATCGCCGGACTCTCTCATCCAGCAGCCGGTGGAAGTGCTGATCCCTTCCGCGCATCGCGCCAAACACCCTGAATACGTACGCGACTACTGGTCCCATCCAACCCGCCGCCCCATGGGCTCGGGCATGAACCTGAATGCCGAACGGGCCGATGGCAAAACCTTCCCGGTGGACATCATGCTCAGCCCGGTCGAGCTGGAGGGAAAGGCCTATGTGCTGTGCGTGGTGCGCGATCTGACCCGCCAGAAATTGCAGGAATCGCAACTGCGCAATGCCCTGGAACGGGAGAAACAGCTGGCCCTCACCGATCCCCTGACCGGCGCAGCCAACATTCGCCGCCTGCGACTGGCACTGGAGCAGGAGATCGAACGCTGCCAGCGCTACGGCCACCCCTTCGCCCTGGCCTATATCGATCTCGACCACTTCAAGGCACTCAACGACCGCTTCGGCCATAGCGAGGGGGACCGGGTGCTGCAGCGCATCACCGAGGTGGCGCAGGCGCGCCTGCGGGCCAGTGACATTGTCGCGCGACTGGGCGGCGATGAATTTGCCGTATTGCTGCCGGAAACCGCCCACGAAGACGTCCAGGCGGTTTTCAGCAGCCTGATGGCACTGCTCAATGCCGCCATGAGCGAAGGCCACTGGCCGGTTACCTTCTCCTGCGGTGTGGTCTCGTTCGACAGTGCACCGCCCTCCTCGGATCAGGCCCTGAAGGTGGCGGACCAGCTGATGTACGAAACCAAGGCCAGCGGCCGTAATGCCTGCCGATTCAGCACCTACCGGAACTCGGCGACCACCGAGTGCTCCGAGTCCTGAGGCCCTGACGTTCAATCACCCCAGCCAAGGAAAGGCACCAGACTGAGATAGATGACGGCCGCGATGGCCAGGCAAACCCCCAGCACCGCCACGGGACGGGCCCGCAGGCGCTGCCAGAAGCCCATCACCTCGCCGCTCCGGCTGCGCTGCTCGTAGTCGGCCCGGCTGCGCTGCAACCGCTGGGCCTGATAGTCCTCAAGCAGGGTCCGCGCCCGCTCCGCCATCGCCCGATCCCGGGTCCAGATCCCGCCCATGCTGACACCCCACCGACTGGGCGGCGTCTCGTAGTAATCGATACCTTCTTCCTCCAGCAATTCGCGCACTTCGATGATTTCATCGTCGGGCACATGGCGGAAGTTCAACAGCAGATGGGGCATGCGGGGTCTCTCACGTTATAATGGCGGCCACAGTTCATGAGGCATTAAGGTGAAGCGATGATTATCCCGATTGAAATGATGTCCCGGGAAGCCCTGGAAGGGTTGGTGGAAGAGTATTGTACCCGCGAGCATGGGTGTAACGACACCGAGGAGCCGTTCAAGGAACGCAAGGAAAAACTTCTGAAGCAGCTGGAAAGCGGCGAGGTGGTAATTCTGTCGACGCCCAACAACCCCAATCAGGTGGCGACGTTGGTGAGTCGGGAGGAGTTGGAGAATCAGGGCTAGTGTCCCGTCTGGTTAATTCGCTGACTTACTGCGTGACGCTGAGGCTCCTGGCCAAGGCGCCAGTCCGCAGGTGTGGTGGCTCCACATCAAGGGCTGGCAACACCGGCCAGGAGCCTCAGCGTCTCGCCCTTCGGGAGCCGCTGAGAGCCTCGATAGCCGCGTTGCGCCGGCTCGATTTGGAGCCACCAAACCTTCGCCAGCGCGCCTTGCTCTCGAGGCTCTCAGTGGCTCAGTAAGTCAGCGAATTAACCAGACGGGACACTAGGCTGTGGTCTTTCGGCTTGAGGCCAAGTAGTCACACTGCAAATTGCCAAGGCTGATTGTCCATCCCCTCTCCCCACCGCGGGAGAGGGTGAGGGGGAGGCGCCAAGAGGCGCCCGGAAAAACCGCCCCTCAACCCAGCTTTCTCGCAGGCTCCCCTTCCCGCTGCGTGGTCTCCCAATTCCTGGCAAAAAACACATCCGCCTGAGACCGCGCCAGCGGCTCCTTCCCAAGGATATGATCAGCGCCCTTCTCACCAATCATGATGGTGGGGGCGTTGATATTGCCGTTGGTCAGCGTGGGCATGATGGACGAGTCCACCACCCGCAGCCCTTCCACCCCATGCACCCGGCACTGCGGATCCACCACCGCCATGGCATCGGTGCCCATGCGGCAGCTGCCGGCCGGGTGGTAGGCGGTTTCCGCGGTTTCGGCGACCCAGCTGTCGATCTCGTCATCGGTCTGGACGTCCTTGCCCGGCGATAGCTCCTCGCCACGATAGGGATCGAAAGCCGGCTGGGCGAAGATTTCCCGAGTCAGACGCAGGCCGTTACGGTAAGCCTGCCTGTCGCTTTCTTCACTGAGGTAATTGAATACGATCTCCGGCTGCTGCTCGGGATCCGCGCTCTTGAGGCGCACATGGCCGCGGCTGGCCGGTTTGTTGTGGCCCAGATGCACCTGGAAGCCGTGGCCCTCGGCGGCACTGGAACCGTCGTAGGCTATCGCCCCGGCCAGGAAGTGATACTGGATATCCGGATACTTGAGCCCGGCCCGGCTGCGGATGTAGCCGTTGGACTCGAAATGGTTGGTGGCGCCCAGGCCACGCTTAAAGAAAAACCACTCGGCGCCGATCCACAGCTTCGCCAGCGGATTGAGCCAGCCATTGAGGGTAATTTTCTGCGTGCACTGCTGCTGCACCCAGACTTCCAGATGGTCCTGCAGATTCTGGCCGACACCGGGCAGATCGTGGACTACTTCGATGCCGTGGCGTTTGAGCTCTTCCGCCGGGCCAATCCCCGAGAGCATCAGCAGCTTGGGGGAGTTGAAGGCGCTGGCCGAGAGAATCACTTCCTTGCGCGCCCGCACCCGGAAGGTCTGCCCCTTCTGGCGGTATTCCACGCCAATCGCACGCTTGCCCTCCATGATCACCCGGGTGGTCAGGGCGTGCATTTCCAGCTGCAGATTCGGCCGGCTCAGGGCCGGCTTGAGATACGCCAGTGCGGTGGAGCAGCGCACCCCGTCGCGCACCGTCATATCCATGCGACAGAAGCCTTCCTGGCGATAGCCGTTATAGTCCCGGCTTTCGCCGTAACCCGCCTGTTTACCCGCCTCAATAAAGGCGCGGTAAAGCGGATTGCGCATGTTGTTGCCGTTGCAGGTGGTCAGCGGCCCCTCGCTGCCGCGATAGTCATCGGCCCCGTAGACACAGTCTTCCAGCCGCCGGAAATAGGGCAGGACATCGCGATAGCCCCAACCCTCGGCACCATGCTCTTCCCACTCGTCAAAGTCGCCGGCGCAGCCGCGCACATAGGCCATGCCATTGATGGAGGAAGAGCCGCCAATCACCTTGCCCCGGGCCTGGTGAATGCTGCGGCCCTTGAGCCCCGGTTCGGCCTCGGAGTGCATGCCCCAGTCGAAGCGCTTCGTGTTCAGGGGAATGGATAGTGCCGTCGGCATCTGTATAAACACCGAGTTGTCCTTGCCGCCAAATTCCAGCACCAGCACCTGATGCTGCCCGTCAGCCGACAGGCGGTTCGCCAGAACGGAGCCCGCCGATCCAGAGCCGACGACGACATAATCGAATTCCCGATCGAATTGCGGTTGCTTCATGGGCTGCCCTCCAACTTCACGGCGACAATGGCCAGGCACAGGACTGGCCGTCAAGCACCTGAATTGCTTTATTTTATCGGGCGCCGATCAACCATTGAATGCCCGATAACCTCAATCACAAGTGCCCTAGTCTACCCTAAATTGAACGACCGTTCAGTAGCGGGAATCACCAACAGCGCAAACCGTCATTCCACCACAACGATTCGACGCTCGGTGTTCGCCTCGCTGAGGCTGCGCTCTCGGGCGCGCGCCCGATAGTCCGCCGGCGTTATGCCCAATTCGGCTCGAAACAGCCGGAACAGGTTGCTCGGATCGCGAAAACCCACATCCAGCGCGATGTCCAGCAACTGCCTGTCGGTGCCGGCCAGAAGTCGACAAGCCGTATCCAGCCGGGCCTGACGCATCAACTCTCCAAATGAAGTCCCGCATTGCTGAAGCTGTCGGTGGAGCGTCCGTTCGCTCATGCACAGCTGGCGGGCCACATCACGACGGCACAGGGTGCCGTCATGCAGACGCTCCAGGATGATGGTCAAGGCCCGGTGCGGGAAATCGTGGCTACCGGAGGAAGTCCCGTTTGGGCGCTGCGAGTGGCTGCCGGGTTGCAATCCGGCCTCATACAGGCGCCGTTCAATGACGACCGCCGCTTTCACCGCCCCCTGGACCAGACGGCCTCGTCGACCCAATGCGTAGTGAAAGAAACGATAGGATGAGCGCAGCTCGTCAGTAAAGCAGTGAGGCAGTTCGATGCGGGAGATCCATTGATCAGGCTGTCGCAGCCAGCAGGCCAGCAGCACCAGCCATCGCAGGGTGTAATCCGTGAGGTGGCGGTGCACGGGAGGCGTGAACCCTTGCCACTCAACAGTCAGAACCACGTCATCACCTTCCACCCTCTGGGCAAGGAAGCCCGGTTCCGCCAGCATCCCCTGGGATCGCAACAGACAGCGATAGGCCTCCTCGAATGAGCGGCAGGCGGGCACCCGGTCGCTCAGCCCCAGCCAGGAAGAGGGTTGCAGAAAGCCTCCGGCGTGATAGCCAAGCAGCTCCGACCCGGGCTGGCGCAACAGCTGGGTCCAGAGCGTTTCCATCTGTGCAGCGGTGTACCGACTGTCCGAGGAAGGTGGTCTCTCTTCCGGCCATGGCCACCCCTGACTGCGCACATACCGGTAGAGAGGATCCAGAAAAAGCCCTGAAAAACAAAACATTGCAAAAGCGTCCCTTTGTTTTTGAGCACTATCCTACTGCGCCAACGGCAACGACACTGTTAGCTGCTTGGCAGTTTTGAACAAACATTCAAAACTGCTTCTCACTGTGCGTCGCCTGTCTCTTTTGGCCACACCGTTGACCGTCTGAGCCATCCGCACCCGGGCCCGCCCGTGCATAATCCGTCGCCGCACTGAACAGTCTTTCAACCAAAAGAGATGCCCGGAGGCCTTATGTCCCCCAGTCGCGCCATTGCCCTTGCGGCCGTCCTGCTCGGTTCCGGAGCGGCCTACTGGTTTTCCCCGGCCTATGAATTCCCCCAGCACGCCCCGGCCGCTAACGCCCCAGCGGCGAAGGCGCCCGCAGCGGCGTCTGCTGGCAACCCGCTACGGGTTGCTCAAGCCCAGACGGCCGGGGTGCCACCTGACGAGAAAACGGAGCCCACCTCGCTCTGGCCCCAGAACCACTGGGAAACCCAGGCCAGCGCCGATGGCTTCACCCTCTACCACACGCGCGCCGATGCCGAGCAATTCAGTCAGCTCAGCCCAGGGGCGACACTCTCAATTCCCCTGCCGAACAGCCGCCAGCCCGTGCGGGCTCACCTGACAAAACAGAAGGAAGGCTACCAGGGCCTACCGGTGCTCACCGGCCCCATCGGCGAGGCGCGGCCAACCCTGCAGGACATCACCATCGTCCGTGGCCGGCAGGACACCCACATCACCCTGGTGACGCGGGACGGAACCTGGACAGCCGTCGTCAACAACCAGTCCGGTGAAACCACCCTGGTGGACGAGCGGGATCGCATGAAAACCCAGTATCTCGATCCCGACGATGGCATCGAGGCCGTTCACACCCCGCTGCCAAATCCGCCCTCCGATACCTGAGGAATGTCCGAGCAATGTATGGCGGCCCACAACCCCGATAAAACGGCCGCCCCAACTTCAAGGAGATGATGATGAAACCTTTACACCATTTTGCCCTGGCGGCGCTGTTGCTGCTCACCGCTTCCATCACCCAGGCCAAGACCCTGGACCTGATGGTGCTCTATACCCCGCAAGCCACCCAGACCTGGGAAGGCCGCGACATCCAGGCCCGCATTCAGTCGTTCGTGGAGTACTTCAACCATACCCTGCAGAACTCCGGCACCGATATGGACGTGCGTCTGGTGCATATCCAGCGCATGGACTGGGCCGGAGACCTCAACCGCGCCACCGGTTACAACCTCAACCGTCTGGCTGGTGACGCCCGCGTCAACGCCCTGCGCAATCAGTACGGTGCCGATATCGTTTCGCTGGTGTACCGCAATCCGCCACGGGAGTCCTGCGGTATCGGCCGCATTGCCACCGGCAAGTACGGCCGGTTCTACAACTTTGCGGCCTCCGGCGGGGATGGCTATAACCTGTCCGCGGTCAATTGCTACATCCATATCATTGCCCACGAATCGGGCCACAACATGGGCCTGCGCCATTCCCCGGTGCAGGATCGTCAGGCCGGTTACGACTTCAACTACCGCCATTCCGGGACCTTCCCCTACAGCCGCGGGTACGGCGTCAACGGTCGCTTCATCACGCCCATGGCCTACCCCAATGCCTACGGCACCTGGAACGTACAGCCGTTCTACTCCAACCCACGCCGTACCTGCGAAGGGCAGCCCTGTGGCGTGGTGGATTACGCCGACGCGGCCTGGGCTCTCAAGATGATGGCGGACCAGATCACCGGCTATCGCCCGACCCGGGTCAACACCACGCCAACCCAACCCCAGGCCACGGTTTACGATTTTGAACAGGGCGTGTCCGGCTGGAATGGCTTCTACAGCGCCGTGGACAGGATCACCGACGTCAACGGCCGCGCCGTGCTGCGCGCTTACAACCGCAACCAGTCCTACAGCGGCACTGTCGGCAACCTCTCCGGCGTGATCGAAGGGGGTAAGCGCTATCGCATCGAGGGGGACATCTGGATCAAGAACCGCACCCAAAACCGGCTGCGCTCCTGGCTCTACGTGGAGGACAACAACGGCCAGTACCGCTGGCTGAGAGTGACCGACACCCGTGTTTCAGGTTACGAGTGGCATAGGTTTGGTGGGGAGATCGAGGTCGACATGACAAACGTCCGCCGCGCTCTGCTCTACGTCTACGGGCCGCAGGCCAACAGCAACTTCATTATCAACAAAGTCTCTGTCCAGCCTCTCTAGACCCTACTAACCCTTCTCCAGGGTTTTCGGCGCAAGCAAACCCGTTTGCGCCTTTTTTTGGTTCATCGCACCTTACCGGGAAACCTTGCTCGGTTGCCTTTGCGTTGAAGATGCAACCAACTCGTCATACCCGCGCAGGCGTATTGCTGTCAGGCAAAAAGAGGGCTGCGCCGCCTGGGCCCAAAGGCTCCCTGAAGATCGCGGCATAGAGCCCCTCGCCCCGCCGTGGGAGAGGGGTTTGGGGAGAGGGGGAGCCGAGGCCTTGTCTCGGCCGAATCCACAACGCGCACTCCGGGCGCCTATCGGCGCCTCTCCCCCTCTCCCTGGCCCTCTCCCACGTTGGGGAGAGGGAATGTGGGCGTCATCACTATTTCATAGCAGCCTGCTGAGCATTCAGCTGCTTTTACGTTTATAAGGCTCCGGCACGTCCCAGTACATCAGCCGCGAAACCTGAAACGTCCGCCCCCTAAGACTCCCCCCGAAACATCTTCTGAATACTGGAAAAATCCAGCCGCCCGTTGCCCTGCTGGGCATGCAGGGCATAGAGGTTGCGGGCCAGCGAACCCATGGGAATCGGCGCCTTGTTCTTCACCGCGTTGTCGAAGGCCAGCCCCAGATCCTTGCACATCAGATCCACCAAAAAACCGCCCTCGTACTCGCGGGAGGCGGGTACGCCTTCCATCACACCCGGCCAGGGGTTGTAGACGTTCAGCGTCCAGTTGCCGCCGGAGCTTTGCTGCATGATCTCCGACAGCACCGCCGGATCCAGCCCGTTCTTCACGCCCAGGGAGAGGGCCTCGCTGGTCCCGGCCATGAGGATCGACAGCAGCATGTTGTTGCAGATCTTGGCCACCTGCCCCGCCCCGTGCGGACCGGCGTGGAAGACCGCCTTGGCCATGGGCTCCAGCATCGGTTTGGCACGCTCGAACACGTCCGCCTCGCCACCGACGATGAAAGTCAGCGCCCCCGCCTTGGCTCCACCGACGCCACCGGAGACCGGCGCATCCACAAAGGCAATGCCTTTATCCGTGGCTGCGGCCGCCACCTTGCGGGCAGTTTCCGGATCGATGGTGGAGGAGTCGATCACCAGTGTGTTGGCCGGGATCACATCGAGCAGCCGGGCTTCGGTCAGATAAACCGATTCCACATGTTCCCCCGCCGGCAGCATGGTGATCACGCAGTCGGCACCATCCACCGCGTTTTGAGCAGAGTCCGCACTCCGGGCCCCTTCATCTTCCAGCTTACTGACCGCCTCGGCGGAAAGATCGAAGACCGTCAGCTCGTGACCGGCCTTGAGCAGATTGGACGCCATGGGCGCGCCCATGTTGCCCAGCCCGATAAACGTGATTATGGCCATGGTGATTCTCCTTGTGCGCCTTGCGCCGTGTTGTTGTTTTGTACCCTTTTAGCCCCTCTCCCCTGGTGGGAGAGGGGGTCGACCGGATTTGGAACACGATTCCCGAGCGCCTTTTGGCGCCTCCCCCTCTCCCTGGCCCTCTCCCACATGGGGGAGAGGGAATGCATGCGAGAGGCCTCTTAGTTATTGCCGCTAGCAGGGTGCTATGACCCACTATCCAAATTCGCCAACGGATGCTCGCCCTCTCCCCAGGGACTCTCATAAAACCGCTCCACCCACGCTGAATCCATCGACGCCAGATCCGGATAGCGCCAGCGCGGCTGCTTGTCCTTATCGATCAGCAGCGCCCGCACCCCCTCGGCAAACTCGCCCAGCCGTGCACAGTTCACCGACAGCACCAGTTCCTGACGGAACACCTCGGCCAGGGACTGATGGGTGGAACGCTGCCACTGGCGATAGACCAGAGCCATGGAGGTGGGGGAACCGGCGGCCAGGGTCTTGGCGGCGCGATTGAGCCAGGGGTCGTCACCGGCATAGCCGGTAATGTTGGATACCATGCCTTCCAGATCATCCGCATCCGTGAGCGCCTGGATGGCGTCGAAGTGGTTCCAGACCGGGGATTCGGGTTTCTCGTTCCCGGATTGCTCCTCATAGTCCCGAAGCACATCGCCCACCACTGCCTGGGCCGGGCGATCACGCCAGTTGGCTTCGGTCAGGGCGGCGAGTACGGCGTCGTGATGGTTGTGCGTGATAAAGCGATCACCCAGCCCCAGGAACAGGGCATCGGCGGCATTCATGTGGGCGCCGGTGAGGCCGATGAACAGGCCGGTGCGCCGGGGCATGCGGTTGAGGAACCAGCTGCCGGCCACATCCGGATAGAGTCCGATGGTGATTTCCGGCATGGCGATCTTCGCGCTCTCGGTCACCACCTTGTGACTGGCCCCGCCCATCAGGCCCAGACCGCCGCCCATCACCACGCCGTTACCCCAGACAATAAACGGTTTGGGAAAGGTGTGGATCAGGTAGTCGAGTTGGTACTCCTCGGTGAAGAATCGTTCCGCCAGCTCCGGATGGCCCTGGCTTTCGGTCATGGAGCGGTACAGGGAGACGATATCCCCGCCCGCGCAAAAGGCCTTGTCCCCGGCCCCATCCAGCCACACCGCGGCCAGGCCGGGATCCTTCGCCCATTCACGCAGCTTGGGCAACAGTGCTTCGATCATCTCGAGGGAGAGCGCGTTGAGAGCACGCGGAGCATTGAGGGTCACCACCCCCAGCCGGCGGCCGTCGGTGAGTTCGCGCTCTTCGATGATCACGGGTTGGTCGGTCATATCTACTCCTGATTCGATGAGCCCCTCTCCCCACCGCGGGAGAGGGGTTTGGGGTGAGGGGGAGCCGAGGCGCCAGGCTCGGTCGACTCTGGCGATGAAACAGGGGCGCCTATCGGCGCCTCCCCCTCACCCTGACCCTCTCCCACGAGGGGAGAGGGGATTGTTTAGAGAAGTTTGGGCTTAACCTGCGAAGCCCAACCTACCGGTTCTTCCACTCCGGCGCCCGCTTCTCCAGAAACGCGTTCACCCCTTCCGTCTGATCCTCGCTATCAAACAGATCCACAAACAGCTCCCGCTCCATGCGCCAGCCGTCTTCATGGGAACGGCCATCACGCGCACTCATGATCAGGCGCTTGCAGTGGGCCACGGAGGACGGGCTTTGCTGGCAGGCCATTTCCGCCAGTTCCAGACCGCGATTGAGGGCCTCGCCGGTGGGCACCACCTCTTCCACCAGACCGATCTCCAGCGCCTTGTCCGCCTTCACCCGCTCACCGCAGAGGATGATGCGCTTGGCCCAGCCCTCACCCACCAGCCACGGCAGGTTTTGGGTGCCGCCGGCGCAGGGCAGCAGGCCGACCTTGGCTTCCGGCAGGGCCAGCTGGGCCTGTTCTTCCGCCACCCGCAGGTCGCAGGACAGGGCGCACTCCAAGCCACCGCCCATGGCGTAACCGTTGATGGCGGCGATGGAGACGCCGCGGAAACGGGTCAGGGCCTGGAAGGCGTCGGCAAAGGCCCGGCCCATGTCGCCGGCCACGGCCTTGTCGCCATCGGCGAAGGTCTTGAGGTCCGCGCCGGCGGAGAAGAATTTGTCACCCTGTCCTGTAACCACCAGTGCGAAGATATCGCGGTCGGCATCCAGAGCCTCGACGGTGTCCTTCAGGGCGCCCAGGGATGCCATGGTCCAGGTATTGGCCGGCGGGTTGTTGATGGTGATGACGGCGATATGCCCGCGCTTTTCCAGTTGAATCAGGTCACTCATTGAATAGCCTCCACAACGCCTTCTTCCAGGAGTCGGCGAGCGACAATCAGTCGCATGATTTCATTGGTTCCTTCCAGGATCTGGTGCACCCGCAGATCCCGCACAAAACGTTCCAGCGGATACTCACGGATATAGCCGTAGCCGCCATGCAGTTGCAGTGCCTCGTTGCACACGTCGAAGCAGGCATCGGTGGCGAAGCGTTTGGCCATGGCGCAGTGCAGCGTGGCTTCCGGGTCACCGTGGTCGAGCTTGAACGCCCCCAGGCGCACCATCTGCCGCGCCGCCACCAGGTTGGTGGCCATGTCCGCCAGTTTGAATTGCAGGGCCTGGAAGGCCGCCAGTGGCTTGCCGAACTGCTGGCGCTCGTGCATGTAGTCCCGCGCCCGCTTGAGACAGGCCTGGGCACCGCCGAGGGAACAGGTGGCGATGTTGAGACGGCCGCCATCCAGCCCCTTCATGGCAAACCTGAAACCCTCGCCTTCCTCACCCAGCCGGTTGCGGGCCGGAATGCGCACGCCTTCCAGATTCACCAGCCGGGTGGGCTGACTGTGCCAGCCCATCTTCTCCTCGGCCTTGCCGTAATGGATGCCCTCGGCGTCCGCCGGCACCACGAAAGCGGAAATGCCACTGGCGCCGCTGTCCGGTCCTCCGGTGCGGGCCATCACCACCAGAATCTGGGTACTGCCGGCCCCGGAGATGAACATCTTGGAGCCGCTGAGCACGTACTCGTCCCCTTCGCGCACGGCCCTGGTCCGCAGACTGGCGGCGTCGGAACCCGCCCCCGGTTCGGTCAGGCAATACGAAGCCAGCCACTCGCCGCTGGTCAGACGCGGCACGATCTCCTCGGCCACCTCGCGCTGGGCGAAGCTGGCAATCATCCAGGTGGCCATGTTGTGAATGGTGAAAAACGCCGCCGTGGACGGACAGGCCGCCGCCAGTTCCTCGACAATGATCGAGGTATCCAGCCGCGACAGGCCCATGCCGCCCAGGTCGGTCGGGCTGTACAGGCCGCAAAAACCCAGCGGCCCGCCCTGGCGGATCACATCCACGGGGAAGATGTGCTCGGCATCCCAGTCCGCGGCGTGCGGAGCCATGGCCTTCTCGGCGAAGGCCCGGGCGGCGTCGCGGAAGGCGATTTGGTCGTCGGTTAAATTGAAATCCATCGCTGACTCCTCTGACACAGCGCCATCTATTGAACCCCTCGCCCCTTGTGGGAGAGAGGTAGCCGAGGCCTCAGCCTCGGCCAAATCTTCAAACCGAATCCGGGGCACCTTGCGGTGCCTCCCCCTCTCCCTGGCCCTCTCCCACGGCGGGGAGAGGGAATGTATGACGTGGGATCCGGGTATAGTCGGGTAGGTTGGAATGTCCTGCCCCGCTACCTCATATTGATCGAAAAGTTCGGCCCACTCACCGCATCATGGGAGAACCAGCGCGCGGTAATGGTCTTGGTTTCGGTATAGAACTTCACCGCCTGCTTGCCATAGGCATGCTGGTCGCCGTAGAACGAGCCTTTCCAGCCGGTGAAGGAGAAGAACGGCAGCGGCACCGGGATGGGGATGTTGATGCCCACCTGCCCCACTTCAATGTTGTGCTGAAAATAACGGGCGGCGCCACCGCAGCTGGTGAAGATAGAGGTGCCGTTACCGTAAGGGTTTTCATTGATCAGCCGCACGGCATCGTCCAGGGAATCGGCGTTGACGCAGGACAGCACCGGCCCGAAGATTTCCTCGTTGTAGATGTCCATCTGCGGCGTCACGTTGCTGAACAGCGTCGGTCCCACCCAGTTGCCATCCGGCAGATCGGCCACGGTGCAGTCGCGGCCATCCAGTTCCAGTCGGGCGCCCTGCTCCTCGCCACGCTCGATCAGCTGCAGCACCCGCTCCTTCGCCTTGGGGCTGATCAGCGGGCCGTAGCTGGCGCCTTCGTCGTTCCAGGCACCGGGGCGCACTTTGCTCATGGCCTCCTTGAGTTCCGGGATCCACTGCTGGGTCTCGCCCACGAACACCGCCACGGAAATGGCCATGCAGCGCTGACCGGCGGCGCCGACCGACGCCCCCACCAGGGCATTGAGCACCTGCTGTTTGTCGGCGTCCGGCATGATCACCATGTGGTTCTTGGCACCGGCGAAACTCTGGACACGCTTCATGTGACTGGTACCGGTCTCATAGATATAGCGCCCCACCGGCACCGAGCCGACGAAGGACACTGCCTTGATGGCCGGGTCGGTCAGCAGCCGGTCCACCTGCTCCTTGGCGCCATGCACCACCTGCAGCACGCCCCTGGGCGCACCGGCCTTTTCGAACAGCTCGGCCAGGCGGGTCGGGGTCAACGGGTCCTGCTCTGAGGGCTTGAGGATGAAGGTATTGCCGCAGGCGATGGCCATGGGGAACATCCACAGCGGAATCATGGCCGGGAAGTTGAACGGGGTGATGCCGGCACAGACGCCCAAAGGCTGGGTGTAGGAATAGGTGTCGATCTCGCGGCCCACATTCTCCACCGTCTCCCCCATCATCAGAGAGGGGATGTTGGCCGCGTGTTCCACCACCTCGATGCCGCGCCAGACATCGCCCTTGGCATCCTCGAAGGTCTTGCCGGTTTCCTGGGAGAGAATTTCCGCCAGCTCGTCATGGTGCTCTTTGAGCAGGGCCTGATAGCGCAGCATCAGGCGCGCCCGTTCGGACACCGGGGTCTCCTTCCAGGCCTTGAAGGTTTCCTGCGCGCTCTTGATCGCCAGGGTCATCTCGTCTTCGGTGGTGCAGGGGGCCTGGGCGATCACTTCGTTGGTGGCGGGATTGGTGACATCGATCCATTCCCGGGTGCGGCTGTCCTCAAACTCGCCGGCGATAAACAGGGGAACCTGCTGCATGACTTTTCTCCTATCTCGAGGTTGTCGTAAGGCGGCCTGCACAGGGTCTAGGAGCGGTCTTCGGGAAAGCCTTTCGAGACCGTCTGCCGCCATGGATGGCGGCAGTCGAGCGTACAGGGAAGTATTTACAGCGGGTCTCGAAAGGCTTTCCCGAAGACCGCCTGCACCACCTTTTTAAGACGTACTCATATTATTGTTAGGGCACCCGCTTCTGGATGAGCGAATGCTTCGATCCTAGCACGCCCCACGACAAGCCAGGATTGACTAAATTTCGCGCGTGATGGACTATCTTTCGATAGCAATAAGCGATCAACGGCAGAACAATGACCCAGACCTCCCAATGGCGACTGACCACCGGCAGCACCCGCTACGTCATTCCGGAACGCGTCATACAGCATCTTTCCCATCATCCGCTGACCCGGGACCTGTACCCGCTCGCCTTTGGCCACTACCGTCACGCGGTGGGCCATCACATGCACCGGGAGCATCATAACGACGATCTTTTGATTTACTGCACGGAAGGGTGTGGCCACGTCAGTGTGCTGGGAGAAGCGTTTACGGTGGAGGCGGGCGACCTGCTGCTGTTACCGAACGGCGCCCATCATCGCTACGCCGCCGACTCCGCCCGGCCCTGGACCCTGCATTGGGTTCACTACACCGGCCCCCTGGCAGAGGCCTTTCGCAAGCACATGGGGTTTGATGAGGACGTGCGGGTACGCCATCTCGGCCGCCAGCCACGCCTGCTGGTGGACTTCAGCGGTCTGCTCTCGGTGCAGCAGACCGGCTTTCGCACCCAGGGACTGGTGCACGTGGCCAATCGCCTGCGCCAGCTGCTCACCGCCGTGGCCTTGTGCGACGATCCCCGCCGCTCGGAACAGACCTTCGATCTCGCCCTCATCCACGACTACATGCGCGAACACCTGCATGAGCGCCTGACCCTGGAGCAACTCGCCAAACTCACCGGCCTCTCCCCGGCCCATTTCGCCACCCGCTACCGCAAGCAGACCGGCGTCGCACCGATCAAACACTTCCTGCGCCTCAAGGTGGAACGGGCCTGCCAGCTCCTGGACAACACCGAGCAGCCCTTCACCGCCATCGCCGCGGAGCTGGGCTTTGACGACAACTACTACTTTTCGCGCCTGTTCAAGAAAGTGATGGGCCAGTCGCCGACCGATTACCGGCATACCAATCGCCACTGAGCGGATTAGCCCCCGCAGCCGCCACATCCCCCACAGCCACTACAACCGCCGCACGCGGAGCCGCCGCCACCGCCTCTCCCCTTGGTATCCAGCCAGCTAAACACCCGGTAAAGAATGTAGCCCGCCACCGCAAGCTTGAAATAAAACCAGGCGTCCGAGGCATCCTCCTGGGTGCAGGCGACCAGAAAAAACGGCAGGATCAAGACGGCCGCCAACGCATCGGAGGGCTTGGGAACCACCCAGACATCGGCCCGGTTTATCCGCACAAAGTGGTCGACCGCGCGAAACCGTTTCTCTTCCGGCGGCCAGATTTCCGGGGGCGGCGGCGCCCCGAACGTCCGTTCATAGAGCGCCAGGGTCTCCCGGTATTGGCGACGATACTTGGCGCCCTCGGCCGCCCCGCCCCGGGTCGGGTTGTGGTGTAACGCCTTGCCGATGGTGCGCTCGCACAACTCTTGCCAATAGGATCGGGTATACGTCAGGTGGAGGTGCCAGACCTGATCCACTTCATCCGACGGGGTGACCGGCTGCTCCGAAATCGCCATGAGGTAGACGAACCGGCGGTATTCGTCGATACACCGTCGCGCATAGGACCGTGACCAGCCATTTTCCCGGGCCAGCCGGTCCCCGAAAGACAGGGCGTCGCCTTCATCGCCAATCTGAAAGGCCAGTATCCGTTCGCGCAAACCATCCGCCGATACCGTCATGGCCATTCGTCCTCCCACCTCTTACAACATGTCCCACTAATTTAGTTCATCATCCATTTTCTGCTGTGCCTCAGAGGCCAGTTTGTAGCCCTGGTCTTTTCGCCCCACCGGGACATGCTAGGCTTATAGCCCATTGGTTGACCCAGCGGAGCCCGCAGTTCATGGCACAACACAAGATCCTGATCGAAGAAACCTTTCCCCTGCCCGTTTCCCGCGTCTTTGCCGTGCTTTCCGATCACGAGCAATTTGGCCGACTGCTGCGGGCGCCGGTCAGGCGCACCCGGGACAGCCAACAGGGGGATCCCAACGGCGCCGGCTCCGTACGCCTGCTCGGCATCGGCCCCTTCGGCATTGAGGAAACCGTCACCGCCTTCGTACCCGACCGGCTGATCGAGTACAGCATCACCAACGGCGGGCCGATCAGGAATCATCTGGGGCGGATGGAATTCGAGGATCTGGGGAACAACCGGACACGGCTGGTCTACGAAATCACCTTCGAAGCCTGTGTGCCGTTGCTGGGGTATGCCGTCAAACCGGCACTGGAGACGGCCATCCGACAGGGGCTGAAACGGCTGCCTCAACTCGCGTAACAGACCGCCAGCAGCGGTTGATAGCCGACCGGCGGATGCTGCGAACGCACCGGTCGGCCCTCCACTCGCCTTACTGCCAATCCAGCCGAATGTCGTACCCCGTCACCCGATGCTCTGGCTCCAGGGGCGGTGCCTTTTCCGGGTCGACATGGTGATAGACATTTTTCGCCGGCACCACCGTGGCATCCCGCCCATAGGCAAAACTCTGCTCCTCGACGATCACCCGGTAGGCCTTGTTCAGTGCCAGGGCGCGATCCACGGAAGGCGTAATCAGCTCATAGACATCGGCCTGCTTCACTGCGTCCTCCCGCACATTGCCATTGGCATCAAACCAGCGCGCCTGCATCTCCGGGTTTTCCCGGAATTCATTGCCTCCGCCCACGCGTTTGAGGTACTGCAGAATTTCCCCTTCTATCTCGCCCTTGGCCGGCACATCCTGCATGCCTTCCAGATTGATGTAGCCCCAGCCCTCGGCTCCGCTGACTTTGCGCGGGAAGGCGAAGGTCTGATCCACCGTGGCGCCGAGGGTGGTGTGACAGCCCATGCAGAACAGCTGCTCCTGATAGTTCTGTTTGCGCAGCTCCCCGTCCGCGTTTTCGATGAACCCAAGCACCAGCCAGCCCATGCCGTTACTCAGGCCCTGGTCGCCCTGATCGGTGAAGACCGGCAGGTTGCCATCGAGTTTTTCCTGACGCTCATTGCCATACAGGGATCGCAACTGGGCGTTGTTGAAGCTGCGCACCTTCTTCATGTAGCGCACTTCTTTCATGCGCCGGGATGGAACGATGCTCTCGCCCGCCAGGCCCACATACCGGACGGTGTGAATAAACTGGGTGTCTTCCGGGTAGGTCATGCGCCGCACCGGCTCACCGGCCGCCGCACCGAGGTAATGCGTGCGCGCCTGAATCTCCGTAACCACGCCCATCTGACCATCGCCATTGAGATCGGCACAGACGCTGTTTTCATCCACCGGCGGCAGGGTAGTCTGCGCCAGATCCTGCATCCCCATCTCCAGCAGTGCCAGGTTGGCAAAGTAGACATCCCGGGAGAAGCGCCCTGCATCGTCCCCACAAGCGGCGGTGCGATAGGCCTCCGGCAACCGGATCATGACGTCGTCCGTGGAGCCATTAGTGGGCCAGAAGGTGCTGGGCAACGGCTTGTAGTTGAACGCCACCCAGCCACTACCGTCTTTCGCCAGCCCGTACTCATCGAAGGCTGCAGCGCCCTCGGCCAGATCCTCGATCCGCGGCACCGGACCCTGCCAGTCATCGTCCGCCGCCAGACGCTCGATCCAGGGGGCATAGTTATCCTGGGCGATATAATCCCGGATTTCGTCATCCGCAATGGCCTGGATGTCCGTCCGACGATCCACGAACAGGTTCTTCCAGTGGTTGGTCACCCCCAGCTCGGAGAAGTTGTAATCCCCCTGCAGAAAGCCATCGGCCATGCTGTTCGGACGCGTCTCGTCGTCATAGCTCTGGTGACAGGTGTAGCACGGATTGTATTGCCCCTCGGTGCGGGTGTAGCACTGCGGCGGAATCACCGCCTCGCGGTTGTAGAGCGTGCCGTCCCCGATGCGGGGGCGGGCCGGTTCCTCACCGGTGGCGGCGTAGCCTTCCGGCACCACCGAGGTGGACAGGCCGGCGTCCTCATTGCTGTCGTTGCCGCAACCGCCGAGGACAACGGTCAGGGCCAGAAAAGGTAGAGATCGGATGACATCGCGCATAACGGAAATTCCAGTGTCCTGTCATGAAAAACGGGAAGCACCTCGCGGCGCTTCCCGTCAACTTCAGCAACGATCTATTACTTTGCCTGGAACGCCGGGTTGAACAGCCACAGCATGTTGTTTTCATGCTCACCGGTGTCCTCGCCCACGATCACATTGCCGTCGTTCAGGACCAGCAGGTTATCCGGGTTGGCGATGTTGTCGGTTGAGCAGCTGTTGGGCGCGGCCGCCTCATCGTAGGGACCACCCACCAGCACCGGCTCCATCCGGGAGATGTTGTACTCATTGCCCAGCGCCATCTGGTAGACCGCACCGCAGTTGGCATTGGCGCCATCCAGCTGGATGTCGCCCTCATCGTCCGCCATGGTCTTGTTGAACTCGGACATGGACATGTAGGCGTAAGGCACGCTGCCGTCGGTGGCACCGGCCAGATTGATGCGCACACCTTCCATCTTGCGGAACTCGGCGGTCGCGCCCAGGGCCTTGGCCGCCTTGCGGGCTTCCAGGAAGGCCACACGGTCATCACCAAAGCTGTCATTCTCGATGGTGCTGTCGCCGTCCAGGTCTTTCTGCAGCTTGTTTTCAGCCCAGTTGTTGATCTCTTCGTCGGAGATGTAACTGGTGCTGCCTTCAACGTAGTCGGTGGTGTCGATGCCGTCGTATTCGCGGATCCAGGACTCGATCTCAGCGTTGCTGCCGGAAGCCAGCTCGATCCACTCGATATCGAACCCGGCTTCGGTCGGATCCTTGGTGTCGTCCTGGGTCGCCTTGGCCGCGTAGAGCGTGCCTGCGGAGAGGTCGGCCGCCTTGTCAGCGACGAACTTGAAGAACACGGTACCGGTGCCGTCATCGCTCAGGTAAACGGTCTTCTGATCCGGCATGACCACGGAGTTCTCATGGGAGAAGCGGCCCATTGCGAACATCTTCACCGGCTTCGGCGCCGCCGAGGTCGGATCCTGAATCTCAAGGATGTAACCGTAGTCGTACGGATTGGAGTAGTGACCCAGGTAGTTTTCCAGGTTCACCTGGTCACCGTGGTAGTCGTAGTTCGGGTTGTTCCAGTCCGCCGTGTCATCGAAGTACAGCTCTTCGGACGTCAGCGGTGTGTTCCAGGGAGACAGGGAACCGAAGCAGTTGACCCAGGTGCCGTTGACGTCGCTGAAGTCCAGCATCATCGCCTCGTTGTCGGCCACTTCCCAGGTGCCGCCGGTGCGACGCAGTTTCAGACGGCTCATGCCGCCAGGACGGTCTTCCCAGTTGGTGAACAGGTAGGCTTCATTGTTGCCCAGGGAGATGAACGCGTTGAAGTCCGGATCGTTGGAGACCTTGATCAGGCTCTGACCATCGGTGGAAACAATAGCGCCCAGGCCATCCGGAATGGCGCCGGCGAAATCGTCCTGCTCCTGGGCGATGACGTGGTAGCTGCCGGCACCGGTGCGGACCAGCTGCTTTTCTTCGGTGGTCTGCGGCAGGGGCAGAATCTCCAGGGTCTTGCGATTCTTGTCGAACTGGTAGCCGGCCACGGTGCCCACGGCCGCGCGATCGAAGGTCTTGCCTTCGTCATCGGTGGCGGTGTTGGCATCGTCCGGATGCTGGACGTTGAAGAACAGATCACCGTCTTCGTTCAGAGCCAGACCGGTGATTTCCGCACCCAGCGGCACGGTTGCAAAGCGGGTCAACGCCTGGTCTTCATCAGCGCTCGCGCTGTTGTCATTCTTGCAGCCAACCATCGTGGCTACGGAAGCCACGGCAACCGCCAGTGCCGACATCTTGAACAGGTTCTTGCCATTTTTCTGGTACATACCACTTCCCTTCTTGTCTCATCAGATTGCGGGTGAGGTGCAACAAGAGGGAAGTCTGGCGTTCGAACATGTCGCTTTGATTGCGGGCATATGACGCCGGTGCGATCAATAAAAGGCTTAACGGAATTGTCATCCCAACGCCATTTATCGGCCACCGCGGACCTACAGACCGATGGCGCAACACTGGTCAGCAGGAACTCCCCGCCTGCCTCTTGGCCCGCAGCCCCTTTCGCTCCACAATGACCGGTAAAGGGAACAGGGAGATTGGCCATGGACTCCTTCACCAATCGTACCGAAGCGGGCGCACTGCTGGCCGAGGAATTCGGCAAGCACGCCGGGCGCTTCAGTTCGCCCCTGGTGCTGGGCCTGCCGCGCGGCGGGGTGCCGGTGGCAGCGGCGGTGGCCCGCGCCCTCGACGCCGAACTGGATATCCTCACGGTGCGCAAGGTCGGCGTACCGGGGCAACCGGAGCTGGCCATGGGCGCACTGGCCAGCGGAGACATCCGCGTTCGCAACGAACGGGTGATCCGGGGGCTGGGTGTCAGCGAAGACAGTTTCAACCGGGTCGCACGCAACGAGCTCGAGGAATTGCAGCGCCGCGAGACCCGCTTTCGTGGCGAGCGCCCCCGGCCGTCGATGCGCGATCGTACCGTCATTCTCGTGGACGACGGCGTCGCCACCGGCTCCACCATGCGGGCCGCGATTCAGGCCGTACGCCAGCAGGATCCTCGGGAAGTGATCGTGGCCGTTCCGGTGGCCGCGCCGGACAGTCTTGAGTTGCTGCGTGATGAAGCGGACGATGTCATCTGCCTGATGGCACCCGCCGGCTTTGCCGGTGTCGGCCAGTGGTACCGGGATTTTGCCCAGACCGCTGACGAAGAGGTTCAATCATTACTGGCGGAGGCCTGGGGAGAGTGTTAGTCCGTCTGGTGTATTCATGACAGCCTATTTAGTCCTGTTTTCTTCAGCCTTCGCGGCCGCCACCATCCTGCCGTTCTATTCCGAGGTGGTTTTCGCCTCCATGATCTACCAGGGCTTCGATCCCTGGGGCCTCTGGGTGGTGGCCACGCTGGGCAATACCCTCGGAGCCAACGTCAACTGGGTAATCGGCCGCTATCTGCTGCACTACCAGGACCGCCGGTGGTTTCCGGTCAAGCCCGAACAGCTGACCCGGGCCCAGGAGAAATTCCAGAAATTCGGCTCCTGGACCTTGCTGATGGCTTGGCTCCCCATCGGCGGTGATGCCCTCACCTTTGTCGCCGGCATCATGCGCGTGAACGTCTTCCTCTTCACATTGCTGGTGGCCATTGGCAAGGGCGCCCGTTACGCGGCCGTTCTGTGGTTCAGTGACTGGGTGATTTTCTAGGGGCCGGGTGACAAGCGTCATTCGACCCCTTTCACCCCATGCCACACCGCCAACGCCATATCCTCCGGCTCTTCATTGGGACCGCCCTCCCGGCTCTTGAAGGCCCCTTCCTCGATCGGCACCCGGAACAGCGCCGTGGCCTTGCGCTCTTTAAGGCTGGGTGGGCGCACCTGCGACCAGCGCCCCGGTTCAAGCTGATCGATAATCGCCCTGAAGGCTGCTTCGAACTCCTCCGCCCCGGTCACAGCCTCAGCCCGTCCGAACAGCACCAGTGAGGAGTAATTGGCACTGTGATGGTAGGCGGACTTGCTCATCACCCAGGCTTCCGTGACCGCAAAGGAAATGCACAGCGGCACACCGGCGGCAAAGCGTTTGGACAGGCGGCCGCCATTAAGCACATGCAGGTACAGATTATCCTCCAGGCGCCAGGCCGTCAGCGGAATAACCCGCGGCTCCCCGTCCTCGACAAACGCCACGTGCGCAGTCTTCAGGCGATCAATCAGGGCATAGGCTTTGTCCCGCTCGTAGCTGGCCCGCACCGGCGCCCGGCGGATCCGGCTACGGGGGCAGCAGGTCAGTGCTGACTCACTGGGGCTTACAAACTTGGTCTCCGACATAGTGCGCTCCTTCAATCACGAACAGCGCCATTAAAGCCCCTATCTGATACCCTCTAAAGATCCGGATTGTATTTTTTGATGGGACCAGTTGCCGTGATTGACGATATCCGTTTGGACGCTAGCGCACCGCTGCAGGACCAACTCTACCGGCAGCTATCCCGCCGCATCGTCGATCAGCGTTTCCGGCCGGGCACCACCCTGCCCTCCAGCCGTCAACTGGCCCGCGATCTGGGCGTGAGCCGCAACACTGTCAACGCGGTGTACGATCAACTCAAGGCGGAAGGCTTCCTCAAGACCCGGCCCGGCAAGGGCGTGTTCGTATCCGAAGATATCGAGGCCGCACTCAACCAGCCGCAAGCC
Source organism: Marinobacteraceae bacterium S3BR75-40.1 (assembly GCA_042862465.1). Taxonomy (GTDB): domain Bacteria; phylum Pseudomonadota; class Gammaproteobacteria; order Pseudomonadales; family Oleiphilaceae; genus JASTVH01. Next base: position 330,810 of record JASTVH010000007.1, read on the forward strand.
CTGACCGGCGAACCCGCCCGCAGCACCCTCCCGCTGCCGCCCGTTCCCGACATTCCACCCCACAGCCTGCGTATCGCCCAGGACGCCAACCTCCCCTTCCAGCCCGGCCTGCCGGATCTGGACGCCTTTCCCATCCGCAGCTGGAACCGCATCCTGCACCACCAGGAGAGTCGCAAGGTACTGCGCGGCTACAACGAGATTCAGGGCTACCGGCCACTGCGGGAAGCGGTGGCCGAGTATGTACGAACCGCACGCGGGGTGCGCTGCGAGGCTCATCAGGTGATGATCACCAACGGCGCGCAGCAGGCCCTGTCACTGATTGCCGCCGTGTTGCTGCAACCTGGGGACCCGGTCCTGTGCGAGAACCCCGGCTACCGCGGCTCGCGCTATGCGCTGGGCCAGCACGGTAACCCGCTGGTACCGGTGCCTTTGAAAAACCAGGTGCTGGATGTGGATGCCCTGGAGCACCTCGGCCCGGCCAGGCTGCTGTTCTGCACCCCGACCCACCAGTACCCCATGGGCGGCATCCTTGATATTGCCCAGCGCATGGCGCTGCTACGCTGGGCCCAGCGCAACCAGACCTGGATCATCGAAGACGACTACGACAGCGAGTTCCACTTCTACAACAAACCCTTCGCCGCCATCCAGGGCCTTTTCGACAGTGCCCCGGTGCTCTATGTGGGCAGCTTCAGCAAGACGCTGATGCCTGGCCTCCGGGTGGGCTATCTGGTGGTTCCGGAAGCCCTGATCGACCACTTCCTCTGGGCCAAACGGGTCAATGGCGGCGAGACACCCCTGCTCACCCAGGCCACCATCGCCGAGTTCATTCGCAGCGGCCAGTTCACCAGCCACCTGCGTCGCATGCGCCAGCTCTACCGGGACAAGTGGCGCCACTTTCAGGCACTGGTACAGGAGCGACTACAAGGCCGGGTCACGCCCGTTGCGGAGAGCGCCGGCATGCACCTGGTACTGGAAGGTGATTTTGACGATGTGGCCCTGAGCCAGGCCCTGAGGGAAAGAGGGTTTGGCAGCACGCCCCTCAGCGTCCACTACCTGGGAGACGCCTGCCAGACCGGATTGGTGATGGGGTTTGCCAGTGCCAGCGAGCGGCAGATGGCCGACTGCGTGGATGCCCTGCACTCGCTGCTGCCAGGCGCCCCGAGGTCGTAACGGGTATGCCTGAGGGGGCAGATGCGGCCAGTCACCCAACCGCATTGCCCATTTCCTTCACTCGCCGGGCACAAAAAAGGCGCCCGGGGAGTCCGTCATTTTGGCGTTGCCGGGAATGGCGTAAAAAGCATCCGGTTTCGTCACCGTTCCCAGCTTCGTGAGACGGGCCAGGGGTGAATCCAGCAAGCCCGGATAGCCGGTTTTGGAAGCGGAGGTTTTCCAGGCCGTCATCACCTCACCAAAGCTGGGGCTGGAGGCATTGTGACTGGCCATCAGGCCCTCGCTGAAGACATTGAAGACGGCCGTGACTCTCGCATCATCGGTCACGATCGCCTCCACGGACTCGCCTTCCGCCGAGAACTTGAACACATGCCCCGGAACACCGGCGACGGCCTGGGTCCGGTTGAGATCGGAATAGCTCAGGCTGAGGGGTGCTTCTTCGGCAGGCGGTTCCTGCTGGAACGCCTGCTCGGGAATCTCAATGCCCCGCTCGCGCATTTTCGCCATGATGGTCTGCTGCGCGTTGTCCAGATCGCTCTCGACGTTCCGGGTCAGGGACGACGCCCTGGCCACGGCGCCGTTGCTCTTGTTGATCAGGTACCAGCCCTGATCGGTCTTAATCTGGTACATGGGAATGGTGATTTCATCACCGCGCCCCTGTGACAGCGGCTCCAACCGGACGTGGCTCTCATCCTGCAGGTAAACGGCATAGCGTTCCGATTCGCCGGGAGACATGCTGTTGGGGAGTTCGTAGATGGCGTAGGTATCCGCCAGCGCATCACAGGCACCGCCTGCCATCAGGGTGGCGGCCAAAAGCATCGGCTTTGTTTTCATCCTGGGTTCCTTCCCGATCATTTCAGACAACGGCCGGCGGTGAAACCGGCCCAGCGCGCGTATTCTACCGGGAGAAGTATCGATTTATCAGGCAGACCTCACAAAAATGCCTCCCGGGGACGCAAGAGATGGCCATCGTACGGACCGATCTCGCCGCGGCCGTTTCAGGGCCGGATCCCGCCCAGCACAAACCCGGTTCCCCACAAATATTCCCGCTCCGTTACATCAGTCAGTGCTTCTTTCAGACGAGCCTTACCGAGAGCCCAACGATGGCGGAGGCGCTCGTCGTCCAGGTCTTCCGCTGTATCGATGCGCGCCCACTCCAGCAGACTGCTGTAAAGTGGCACCAGGGGACGGAGCCAGCGACGGTCGGGATAAACCTGACCGAAGTCCATGATCGCCAGATGCCCGCCCGGCTTCAGTCTATCGAGCATGGCGGTGAGGGCCGCCTCCAGATCGTGCACGATACCCAGGGACCAGACTGCCACGATGGCGTCGACCGGCTCCTGCACCGTATCCAGCCGGGCCGCATCATCCCGGCGCAAGGCCACATTATGCCAGCCATTGCGGTCGACACGTCTTTGGGCCTCGGCCAGCATCCCTTCGGAATAGTCGATAGCGACAATGTAACCCTCCGGCCCCACCCGCGCTTCCAGCCCGGGCAGATTCAACCCGGTACCACAACCCACATCTAGCACCGTCTTCCCCTGCAGGGGCCCCAGGAGTTCGAGGCAATAGGCACGCCATTGGCCCAGCCTCAAAACCTTGTCACCAAGTATGCGGGTCGCCCGGTCGTAGTAACCGGCCGCCTTGTCGTAATACTGTGAAACCTCTTCCAGCCTCATAGCCCTGCCTCCTCTGGACGGCGAATTTCGTCAATACCATCAGAGACTGGCTGCTGTAACCGCTTGAGAGTCAACCCATCTGCACTGGTGGTTCTCAGAGTCCGGAGGTGCAACTCAGGGCATTGGCCGGCATGCCTGGTTGTTCAAATCTCAACCTCCCGGCTATGCACTCCCGGCATCTGGACCACGAAAATAGCTCCCGTTGCGATACGTGACATATGCCACCAGCAAGTAAAAGCCGATCATGATGGCCAATGAAATGATGAGAGCGTTGGGTGTGAACAACATATCCATCGCGCCTTCGCGGACTGGCAACCCCCGAGCTTCGCGTCCCGTTGCATATGCCTCGCGGACGCCCACCAGATTCGACACGGCAAATGAAAAGGTCAGTATATTCTGTATTGCACCGGCAATGAGGGCATTGAATATCACGGGTAGTCCAAAAGGCTGGGGTCTGAAAAGGCAATAGACGGAGGCTGTATTGGCTAAAAATACAGTGATCGCAATAATGAAAAACAAATACCCCAGCCCAACGCTGGAGAAAATATAAAAATCAGTGGAAACCGAAAATCTGACCAAAGTTTCCAAATCCTTTCCTGATGCCCAAATGAACCAGACGATCAGAAAAACAACTCCTTTGGTTTTTGGCACTACTCATCCTCTTTCTTAGAAAATCCAGCAGCCTTTTACTGCATAAAGCTGATCTTAATCGGCCGATTTGGAGGCGTAACGCGCCGGAAAAGCAGTCCGCTGCAGCCGCTTGTTATGTTCTCCGGAACATGCCACCATGTGTATATATCAAGCAAACCATACACAACGGTGTATCACTATGAGAACGAACATCATCATTGATGACGAGTTAATGGCCGACGCTCTTAAAGCCTCAGGTTACAAGACCAAAAAAGAAGCTGTGGAGCAAGGTCTGAAATTGTTAGTACGCCTGAGCAAGCAGCAGGAAATCCGAAGTTTACGCGGCAAAATCAAGTGGGAAGGCGATTTGGACGAAATGCGAGGTGGTAAATGATACTGGTCGATACCAGTGTGTGGATCGACTATTTTAATGGAGCCCAAAACGCGCATACTGACATGCTTGATGCAGCAATCATCGAAGGTTCGGTTGCCATCGGTGACCTAATCTTTCTTGAGATTTTGCAGGGTATCCGTAATGACCAGGATTACAGGAAAACAAAGGATACCCTCCTTACCCTGGATCAATATGAAATGTTCGGTAAAGCAATGGCTGTAAAATGCGCCGAAAACTACAGGGCATTGCGGAAAAAAGGGATTACCATACGAAAAACCGCCGACGTCATCATCGCGACTTTCTGTATCGAGCAAGGCATGCCCTTGCTTTTTCTAGACCGGGATTTCATTCCCTTCGTTGATCACCTTGGGTTAAGCCCTGCCATATCAGGAACATAACGAGCCTGTAGAAAAACCCGCTCACAGCGAGCCCATCCCAGGCCTTTTCTATCTCTTGATCGCCCCTATCCAACCAGGTCAGAAAGACAATCACCATCTTAATTCCCGGCTTTTACCCGCTCAT
>JASTVH010000008.1:0-252735 GCA_042862465.1 Marinobacteraceae bacterium S3BR75-40.1
AGTCGTACTTTTCTGACATTTTTTACATATCAAGGCTATGGTGCTTAGAATTGTATTCTGGAGCGCCCCTGAATACGGCTAACTGAAAGAAACTGTCAATTGTTCCGCTTCTTAGTTTTAGAAATAACGGGGATATACAGCGACGCTTCGGGGCCAATCTCGCGCTGGGTGCCGCCGGTGCTCAGCAGCTGCCCGGGTTTGGGAACGTTCAGGCGCGGACCGGTGTGGACCAGTTCCTCGCCCTGGGTATCGAAGATGGTGACCGAGCGGACGTCTTTCTCTTCCAGCATGGAGCTGGCGAGACTGAACAGGAGGTTGCGGTTGCCGGTGAAGGTGCCGTATTCGGAGGCGGCAGCCAGCTGGCGGCTGAGGGATTCGCCCCGCTCCTGCAGCAGGCTGGAGATGTTCTCGACCCAGCTGTGGGTGAAGAAGAGCCCGAGCAGCAGTGTAATCGTCACCGTCGGGACCAGTGCCATCACCAGAACTTTCTTGCGGATGCCCCAACGTCGCATCATCTGTGGCGTACTCGTTTCGCTCTGTCTGCAGTTTCAGCCGGCTTACTGCCAGGCGGGTTCGATCGGGCGCTCTGAAGCCGTTCTTATAACGATATGGCTGCTTGGCATTGGGCGAGTGGCTCAGGAACCAGTATCATGTGCCGCTCGTGCAGGTGGCGCGCTCAACTGCATTGGAGTGTAACACAGCGTTTTGGCGAGGCTGACCCCCGCGCAGGCCACTTTTGTCCGGTTTGAGGACCGCTGCTCAGGCTGGACAGGTTCGGCCGGAACCGATTCCACCGGCCGTTGTCTGAGTCGGTGATTTCATCCGCGCATGGTTTTCGGCTCAGCCGTGTTGACGAGACAAGAGGTATCCCATGGCGTTCCCCACGATCGAGGATTACATCGGCCAGACCCCGCTGGTGCGTTTGCAGCGGCTGCCGGGCGAGACCAGCAATACCATCCTCGTGAAACTGGAAGGCAATAATCCCGCCGGGTCGGTGAAGGACCGCCCCGCTATCAGCATGATCCAGGAAGCGGAGAAACGGGGTGACATCCGTCCCGGCGATACCCTGATCGAGGCCACCAGTGGCAACACCGGCATCGCCCTGGCCATGGCCGCGGCCATCAAGGGCTACCGGATGATCCTGATCATGCCAGAGCACATGAGCGAGGAGCGCCGGGCCTCGATGCGGGCCTACGGCGCCGAAATCGTGACCGTCAGCCGCGAGGCGAGCATGGAAGGGGCCCGGGATCTGGCCGAGCAGATGCAGCGCGAGGGCCAGGGCGTGGTGCTCGATCAGTTCGCCAATCCCGACAACCCGCTAGCCCACTATCGCACCACCGGCCCGGAAATCTGGGAGCAGACGCACGGGCAGATCACCCATTTCGTCAGCTCCATGGGGACCACCGGCACCATCATGGGCTGCTCGCGCTACTTCAAGGAAGTGAACCCCGAGATTCAGATCGTGGGCCTGCAACCAGAGGATGGCGCCAGCATTCCCGGCATCCGCCGCTGGCCGGAAGCCTACCTGCCCAGTATCTACCATCCGGAAGGCGTGGACCGCATCATCGACATGGATCAGCAGACCGCGGAAGACACCATGCGGGCGCTGGCGGCCCAGGAAGGCATTTTCTGCGGTGTCTCCTCCGGCGGCGCCGTGGCCGGTGCGCTGCGATTGTCCGAAAACGTTGAAAACGCCGTGATCGTCGCCATTATCTGCGACCGGGGTGATCGTTACCTGTCCACCGGTGTATTTGCCTGAAATCGCGTTTGAGCCCTTTTTCCCCTGTTTTGAGTGTGAAGTCTGAATGAGTCGACGTCGTAAGAATCGTTTGCCGGAAGAACCGGTGGAGTTGGAAATCCAGAGTCTCAGTCATGATGGTCGCGGCGTCGCCCGTGACAGCGAAGGCAAGACCTGCTTCGTGGATGCGGCCCTGCCCGGCGAGCGGGTGAGTGCCAAGTATCTGGGTCGTCGCAAGCGCTTTGACGAGCTCAAGGCTGAAGAGGTGATGATCACCTCGCCGCAGCGTGTCGAACCCCCTTGTCCCCATGCCAACCTGTGTGGCGGCTGCAGCTTGCAGCACCTGGAGGGCGAGGCGCAGATCCGGCTCAAGGAAGCCACCCTCAAGGAACAGTTTGCCCACTTCGGCGGCATCGAACCCGAGCACTGGGAAGCGCCCATGGTGGCCGATACCCTGGGCTACCGCCGCAAGGCGCGCCTGGGAGTGCGCTACGTCAAAGCCCGGGACGAGGTGCTGGTGGGCTTCCGGGAGAAACGCAACAGCTTCATTACCGATATCCGGTCCTGTGCCGTGCTGGACCCGCGGGTGGGGGAGCGGATCGTACCGCTGCGCCAGCTGATTCGCGAGCTGTCTATCTTCGATGCCATCCCCCAGGTGGAAGTGGCCTGCGGCGACGACACCGCCGCACTGGTGTTCCGCCACATGGCGCCGTTTAATGACGCCGATATCGAGAAACTCTGCACCTTCGGCCAGGAGCATGACCTGCAGATCTACCTGCAGCCCAAGGGGCCCAACACCATTCATCGTCTGTGGCCGGAGTCGGACGAGCCGGAGCGGCTTGCCTACGCACTCGACGGCGGGCAGCTGAGCATGGCCTTCCACCCCTCGGACTTCACCCAGGTCAACGCCGGCATCAATGAGCGCATGGTCAATCGGGCCATGGCCTGGCTGGACCTGAATGAAAACGATCGCGTGCTGGACCTGTTCTGCGGGCTGGGCAACTTCACCCTGCCACTGGCCCGGCGTGCCGGGGAAGTGGTCGGTGTCGAAGGTGACGAGTCGATGGTGGTGCGCGGTCGTGAAAATGCCAAGCGTAACGGCATCGCCCATGCCCGTTTTCACGGGGCCAACCTGCAGGCGGACTTCACCGCCGAAAGCTGGGCCGCCGAAGGCTTTAACAAGATTTTGATTGACCCGCCGCGCTCCGGGGCGCTCGATGTTGTACAGAACCTGGCGCGTTTTGGCGCCGATCGGATCGTTTACGTTTCCTGTAATCCGGCTACACTGGCGCGTGATGCCGGGGAACTGGTGGCCCAGGGTTATCGTCTCGTCCGGGCCGGTGTCATGGATATGTTCCCGCATACGACCCACGTGGAGTCGATGGCGTTGTTTGAGAAATAAAGGCGTATGTCGCCCGGCGGTCATGAGGACCGGGCGATGAAACCAGACTTGTCGAACCAGGGAGAGGTGTGGGCAGTGCTGCGGAAGGAACGGATCGCATGGTAAAGGTTCGTGAGAATTACAGTCTCAGTCGCGATGGCGAAATTGACATCGACGGCTGGGTCCATCAACTGCAGAACGTCGCAGATCTCCGGGATTCCGAGCGGCTGCTGCGGGCCTGTGAACTCGCCCGCCGGATCGATCAGCAGGCAGTGCGGGAGGATCGGCTGTGGGCGCCGGGCGCCAGCAGCTTCGAGACCGGTCTGGAAATGGCCCAGATCCTGGCGGACCTCCACCTCGATGAAGAGAGTCTGGTTGCCGCGATACTCTACCGGGCGGTGCGCGAAGAACGCATCAGGCTGGAGAAGATCGAGCGCGAATTCGACAAGCCCATCGCCGCCCTGATTCAGGGTGTTTTGCAGATGGCCGCCATCTCCTCGATTCACCATCCCCTCAAGGGCAACGTGCTGGGCCAGAGTCAGGGCCAGATCGACAACGTCCGCAAGATGCTGGTCACCATGATCGACGATGTCCGCGTGGCCCTGATCAAGCTGGCGGAGCGGACCTGTGCCATCCGAGCGGTGAAGAACGCCCCCTATGAGAAGCGCATGCGCGTGGCCCGGGAAGTGTTCGATATCTACGCGCCTCTGGCTCATCGGCTGGGTATTGGTCAGATCAAATGGGAGCTGGAGGATCTTTCTTTCCGCTACCTGCACGAGTCGGCCTACAAGAAAATCGCCAAGCTGCTGGACGAGAAACGTCTGGATCGGGATGCCTACATCAAGCGGGTGCTGTCCACGCTCAAGCACGAGATCTCCCGCGCCGGCATCCAGGCCCATCTAAGCGGGCGGGCCAAGCACATCTACAGCATCTGGCGGAAGATGCGGCGCAAGGGGATCGATTTCTCCCAGGTGTACGACATCCGGGCGGTGCGAATCCTGGTGCCGGAAGTACGCGACTGCTACGCCGTGCTGGGCATCGTCCACGGCCTGTGGCGCCACATTCCCCATGAATTCGACGACTACATCGCCAGCCCCAAGGAAAACGGCTACCAGTCGCTGCATACGGCGGTGATCGGTCCGGAAGGGCGGGTGATGGAGGTGCAGATCCGCACCCACAAGATGCACGAGGAAGCCGAGCTGGGTGTTTGTGCCCACTGGCGTTACAAGGGCATGGATACCCAGAGCCGTTCCTCCGGCTACGACCAGAAACTCAACTGGCTGCGCCAGGTGCTCGAGTGGCAGGAGGAACTGGGAGACCTGTCCGGTCTGGTGGAACAGATCAAGGGCGACGTGGCCTCCGATCGGGTGTATGTGTTCACTCCCGAGGGCCATGTGGTGGATCTGCCCCAGGGAGCGACGCCGGTGGATTTCGCCTACCGGGTGCATACCGAAGTGGGGCACGCCTGTCGGGGTGCCAAGGTGAACGGGCGCATCGTGCCGCTGACCTATCCACTGCGCACCGGCGATCAGGTGACCGTGTTGACCTCCAACAACCCGGCCCCCAGCCGTGACTGGCTCAATGCCAGCCTCGGCTACATCCAGACGTCGCGGGCCCGGGCCAAGGTCATTCACTGGTTCAAGCTGCAGAATCGCGAGCGCAACATCGCCGATGGCCGTGCCATTATCGAGGACGAGCTGAATCGCCTGTCCGCGGATGAGGTGAACCTGCACGACGTGGCCAAGCGCCTCAACCTCAAGACGGTGGAAGACCTCTTCGCCTCCGTGGGGGCCGGGGATGTTAAACCCAGTCAGGTGGTGGGCGTGGTGCAGCACATCGCCGAGCCCAAGGAAAAGCAGCTCGACTTCAAGTTCGGCACCACACCGGCGCCCCAGACCTACAGCGCGGATTCGGCCATCACCATCCAGGGCGTTGGCAACCTCAAAACCACCCTGGCCCAATGCTGCAAGCCGCTGCCGGGCGATCCTATCGGCGGCTATATCACCGTCGGGCGCGGGGTGACGGTGCACAAGCAGGACTGCATCAACTTCCTGCACCACAAGGAATTCGAACCGGCGCGGATCATCGAAGTGGACTGGGGCGGGCGGCCTCAGGCGGTGTATCCGGTGGATATCGACATTCAGGCGTACGACCGCTCCGGTCTGCTGCGGGACATCACCACGGTGCTGTCAAACCAGCGGGCCAATGTGCTGGCGCTCAATACCCTGTCGAATACCGACGACAACACAGCGGCGATCCAGCTGACCGTGGAGATCGAGGGGCTGGAGCAGCTGGCGCGGCTGATGGCGCATATCCGGCGGCTGCCCAATATTGTCGATGTCCGTCGCAAGCGCCCGGCCTAGCCCGCATATACCCGACTCGAATTCCGGCTCGAAACGAACGGGAATCCTCATGGCCTACACGATTGAAGACCTGAAATACCTCATGGCCCGGCTTCGCCATCCGGAGAAGGGCTGCCCCTGGGATCTCAAGCAGACTTACCGCTCCATCGTGCCGCATACGCTGGAAGAAGCCCATGAAGTGGCCGATACCATCGAGCGGGAAGACTTTGCCCACCTGCGGGACGAGCTGGGTGACCTGCTGTTCCAGGTCATCTTCTACAGTCAGCTGGCCACCGAAGAGGAGCGCTTTGGCTTCGATGAGGTAGTGGACGGCGCGGTGCGCAAACTGCTGCGCCGGCATCCCCATGTCTTCCCGGACGGGACGCTGGAAAGCGAGGTGCCGGAAGGCACACGCCCGGAAGAGCTGGAGATCAAGGCCAACTGGGAGCGGATCAAGGCCGAGGAGCGGGCCGAGAAGGGCGAACAGTCGCCGGACGCGGTCAGTGTCATGGACGATGTGGCTGCCACGCTGCCGAGTCTGGCCCGCGCCGAAAAGCTGCAGCGCCGTGCGTCCACGGTAGGGTTTGACTGGCCGGAGCTGGAGCCGGTTTTAGACAAACTGCACGAGGAAATCGAGGAGCTGCAGGAAGCCGCCGAAACACCCCAGGCAGAGCGTCGCCAGGACCGGGTGGAGGATGAACTGGGCGACTTGCTGTTTGTCTGCGTCAATCTGGCCCGTTTTCTCAAGGTTAATCCCGATCAGGCCCTGCGTCGGGCCAACCGCAAGTTCGAAGACCGTTTCCGCCTCATGGAACAGGCCTTGCAAGAAAAAGGGGAATCCTTTGCAGGACGCTCCCTGGATGGGCTGGAAGAACTCTGGCAAGCGGCGAAGCGGTCACAAAAGCGCGGATAACCGGTACACATACGTACAATCCGTTACGGTTTGCTCACCACAAAGCCCCGCCGACTTGGCTACCATTAGGGTTAAAGGTTCGTTCAAAAAAGATCCGTTTTGGTGCGGACGAAGAATCTTGTGAACTTTCTTGAGGCGGGAGAGCAGCATGAAGATTGCCGAACTGGTCAAATACTGGGAAAAACATGCTCGCGGTCGCTTGACGGCGGACAACTATCGGGTTGCCTTGTCCGATGACAACCAGGCCCGGCTGGAAAAGCTGAGCGAGTTGTTCCCGCGCAAGTCTCAGGAAGAACTGATCCGGGATTTGCTCTCGGCGGCGCTGGACGAGCTGGAAACCAGCTTCCCCTACGTCCAGGGCGAACGCGTTGTGGCCTTTGACGAACTGGGCGACGAAATCTACGAGGACAAGGGCATGACCCCGCGCTTTGTGGATCTCAGCCAGAAGCACATGCGTGAGCTCAAGGCGCGCGCGGTGAAAGACGTCGCCTGATTCGCCGACACATAGTCACAAAAAAGCCGGACACTGACATCAGTGCCCGGCTTTTTTGTGTCTGGGGGAAGGCTGGCCCTACCGACGGCGCGAGGAAGGTAGGTTGGGCTGACGAAGGAAGCCCAACAGGTTGAAACGAAAACACAAAGTTGGGCTTCGCAGGCTCAGCCCAACCTACCGACTTTCGATCCCGGTTTGGCCCCTTCTTTCGAGATCAGGGGGTTATGCTGCCCGACGTCCAACCCTCAGTGCTTCTTCCCCTCTCCAGGCTCAGCCAACGCATCCTTCAGATTCGGATTGTTGGCCGCATCATCCAGCGCCGCGGCGATCATGTCATTGAGAATGTCGCTCTGCTCCTGCTCCGGATAGATGTCTTCCAGGGCCGCCACGCGCGCGGCATCTTCCAGCGGCAGGCGCATGTCATAGACATTGTCGCGCTTCTCCGCTTTGGATTTGTCCTGCCAATGCTTCGGTAAATCGGTTACTTTCATCGGCCTTTGCCTCCATCGTTCCGACAGCTCACATTTGGGAATGAGCCGTTTCTTGCGGAAAATGTTCCTATTCCTTCAGACCTTTGCAATGATATTGGGACATTGCAAGGGCCAAAAAACGAACAATCATACGTTTAAGTCTAGTTCCCGCTATCGGATAGGGGAACTGCAGACTGTAACGGATTGTACTTACCGGCTGCCTCGCGGCCGGGCGCTGTATCCACGCCATCAATCACAAGGGGAGAGGGATGACCGAACTGCACCCTGCGCTGCGCGAAAATGTCCGAATGCTGGGGGAGATCCTCGGGGACAGCATCCGCCACCACCCAGGCCAGGACGTCTTCGACCTGATCGAGCAGGTGCGCAAGGCGGCCAAGGCCGACCGCCATCACGAAAGCGGCTCCGGGCAGAGGCTCGCGGATCTGCTGGCCGGGCTGAGCGACGACCAGCTGGTGCCGGTGACCCGCGCGTTCAGTCAGTTCCTCAACCTGGCCAATCTGGCCGAGCAGTACCATGGCATCCGCCGCCACCGGAACGACAAGGCCGATCTCACCGTGGAGCCTCTGACGGACCTATTCGAGCGCCTGCGCAAACAAGGCATCAGCGACGACCAGCTGGTGAACACCATCACCGACCTGAGCATGGAATTCGTCCTGACCGCACACCCCACCGAGGTCACACGGCGCACCCTGATCCTCAAATACGACGAGATGTCCGCCTGCCTGGAATCGCTGGACCGGGACGACCTGCTGCCGATGGAAGAAGAGGCGGCCATCGAGCGCCTGCGGCAGCTGATCGCCGAGGCCTGGCATACCGACGAGATACGCCATGAGCGCCCCTCCGCCATCGACGAGGCCAAGTGGGGCTTCGCGGTGATCGAGAACAGTCTGTGGTTCGCATTGCCCAAGTTTCTGCGTTCCATGGATCAGGCCCTGAAGTCGGTGACCGGCGAGCCGCTACCGATGAATGTGGCACCCATCCGGATCGCGTCCTGGATGGGGGGCGACCGCGATGGCAACCCCAACGTGACCGCCGAGGTGACACGGAAGGTCTTCCTGCTCAGCCGCTGGATGGCGGCGGACCTCTACCTGCGTGACATTCAGCGGCTGCGGGCCGAGCTGTCCATGTGGGATGCCAGCGATGAACTGCGCGCCCGGGTCGGCGATGCCCGCGAACCCTACCGGGAGGTGCTGGGCCGGCTGCGGGAACAGCTCTTCAACACCCGGGCATGGGCCGAGGCCGGCGTGAACGGTGATCACCGGGAGCCGGAAGACTGTCTGCTGCAGGACCGCGACCTGATCGAACCCCTGGAGCTGTGCTACCGCTCCCTGACCGAATGCGGCATGGGCGTCATTGCTGATGGCGAGCTGACGGACACGTTGCGCCGGGCCCATGCCTTTGGACTGTCCCTGGTCAGGCTGGATGTCCGCCAGGAGTCGACCCGTCACAGCGACGTGCTGGCGGAGCTGCTGGATTACCTGAAGCTGGGGGACTACAGCCAGTGGAGCGAGGAGGAACGCCAGGCGTTTCTGGTGCAGGAGTTGCAGAGCCGGCGTCCGCTGGTGCCGAGGGACTGGGCGCCGAGCGACCCGGTGCAGGAGGTGCTCGATACTTGCGGCGTTGTCGCGCAGCAGCCGCCGGAAGCCCTTGGCTCCTATGTCATCTCCATGGCCAGCACACCCTCGGATGTGCTTTCGGTGATCCTGTTGCTGCGTGAGAGCGGCATGCGCCATCCCATGCGCATCGTGCCGCTGTTCGAGACCCTGGACGATCTCGACCATGCCCCCGAGGCCATCGCCAGCCTGCTGGGCAACGACTGGTACCGCAGCTATATCGGCGGCCACCAGGAGGTGATGATCGGCTATTCCGATTCCGCCAAGGATGCCGGGCAGATGGCGGCGGCCTGGGCCCAGTATCAGGCCCAGGAAGCGCTGGCGGCACTGGCCCGGGAGCAGGGCATCAAGCTGACGCTATTTCACGGCCGTGGCGGCACCGTGGGCCGCGGTGGCGGTCCGGCCAACCGGGCGATCCTGTCGCAGCCGCCGGGCTCGGTGAACGGCAGCTTCCGCATCACCGAGCAGGGGGAAATGATCCGCTTCAAGTTCGGGTTGCCCCGGGTGGCGGAGCAGAGTTTGTCGCTCTATACCAGTGCCGTGCTGGAAGCCACCCTGGCACCGCCACGGGCGCCGGAGAAACACTGGCGCGAGCGGATGGACTGGCTGACCGAGCGCTCCCTCAAGGCCTACCGGCAGGTGGTGCGCGAAGACGAAAACTTCGTGCCCTATTTCCGCCAGGCCACACCGGAGCAGGAGCTGGGCAAGCTGGCCCTCGGCAGCCGACCGGCCAAACGCCGCCCGAGCGGCGGTGTGGAAAGCCTGCGCGCCATCCCCTGGATCTTCGCCTGGACCCAGATGCGCCTGATGCTCCCGGCCTGGCTCGGCAGTGACATCGCCTTGAAGGAGGCGGTGGAAGCCGGCCACGAGGACGATCTCAAGGAAATGATGCAGCACTGGCCGTTCTTCAAGACCCACGTGGACATGCTGGAAATGGTGGTGGCCAAGGCGGATCTGCGCATCGCCGACTATTACGAGAAACGCCTGGTGGACCCGGAGCTGCAGCCGCTGGGCGAGCAGCTGCGCGAGCGTCTGGCCGGGTGCATCCAGCTGGTCAAGCGGCTCAAGGACGAGGAGGAGCTGCTCAGCGACGAACCGGTGTTTGCCCACTCCCTGCGCGTGCGCAATCCCTATACCGATCCGCTGCATTACCTGCAGGCGGAGCTACTGCGCCGCGACCGGAGTTCGGAGCAGGTTTCGGATACCGTGGAGCGGGCATTGAAGGTGACCATGGCGGGGATTGCTGCGGGGATGCGGAATACAGGTTAAGCGTATTCCGGTGCCCTGGATCATGGCGCGTTGCTGGTGCTGTTACCCGCGTCAGTCGACGCATGGAGCCCCTCTCCCGCGGAGGGGAGAGGGGATGTTAAGGCTTTCGCTGGGTGGTAACGGGCTCATGATTCAGGAACGAAGGCTCAGTTGGGCGCCCCTCCCGTTTACACACCGAAACACCACGTAACGCTCTGGAACGGCTAAACTGTGATGAAAGCCCCGGTGACGTCTCGGGCGTCACTTAGACTACAGGGAAGAAGGTAAAAACACATGGCCGAATCAGAGGTGTCGACGGTGCCGATTGCTGCACGCTTGAGCCAATTCTTTAACCGCAAGGGGATCGACTATCGCTGCATCCATCATGATCGCTGCGACAGTCTGGGCGATGCCCTTGTGGCTGCGGGATTGCCGAGTCAGGATGCGGTCAAGGCGACCCTGCTGATCGACGTGAAGGGCGCCGTTCTGGCGGTGCACCCTTACCTCAGCACCATTGATACCGAAGCGGTCAACCGTCAGCTCAACCGGCAGCTGCAGCCGCTCACGCCTACCCAGTCCGATCGTTTGTTCACCGATTGCGAAGCCGGCATGCATCCACCCATCGGCGGGGCCTATGGGGCGCCTGTGGTTTTGGACGAGCGTCTGCTCAGCGCCCAGCGTCTGGTCATGGCCAGTGGCTGTCGCTCGGCGTTGATCGAGCTGGACGGTCGCGCCTTCCGGCTGGCCATGGCCGGCAGCGCCCGGGGACGGATTTCCAGTCCCATGAGCGAGGCGGAAGCGCCCCGGGAGACCTCCGGTCGCAACCTGACACTGGACGATGTGGCCGCCAAGCTGCAGAAACTTTACCGACTACCGCCAATGCCGGCTGTGGCGTTGCGCATCCTGAACCTGACCGCGGATCCCAATTCCTCGGCGCGGGAGCTGTCCGTGCTGATCGAGCGCGATCCCAGCCTGGCCGCGCAAGTGATGCGCTATGCCCGTTCGGCCCTGTTCAACTATCAGGGGCAGATCGATTCGGTCCAGGATGCCGTGACCCGTGTCCTCGGCTTCGACCGCGTGGCCCATGTGGCCATGGGCATTGCCGCCTCCCGGGCATTCGAGGTGCCCCGCGAGGGGATGCTGGGGCTGGATAACTTCTGGCGCCATTCGCTGTACTGCGCCTATCTCACCCAGAGCATCGCGGAGAAATCCCGCCAGGATGCCGGCATGGACAAGGGGCTGGCGTATCTGTGCGGCCTGTTGCACAACTTTGGCCTGCTGTTGATCGGCCATCTTTTCCCGCCGGAATACCGCCTGCTCAACAAGCTGCGTGAAGCCAACCCCAGCCAGCCACTGGCCCTGCTGGAGCAGCAGGTGTTCGGTATGGGCGGGGCCCAGGACATGATCGCCGTCGGCCATGGGGCCATCGGCGGCATCCTGATGAAGATGTGGCAGCTGCCCGATGCGGCCGTGAAAGCTGCGGGCATGCATCAGCGCAGTGGCTATGAGGGGGAGTTCAGTGGCTACGTGCACGCGGTGCAACTGGCCAACGCCATCCTCAAGCAGCACGGCATCGGCGACGAATTCAACGAAACCGATCCGCTACCTCTCGCGCAAAACCTGGGTTTGCAGGAAAGCGATCTGCAGTCACTGCAGGACGCCGTCGAAGAGGCCGCCGGCGAACTGGACGCCCTGGCCAACTCCCTGGCGGCCTGATTCCCTCCCCATCTTTCCTTTATTATGCGACCAAAGGGGCATCTTGGCCTCTTTCTATGCGTTTGCGCTCCCCGTATAATGCGCCGTTTGGAGCAGTGCCAAATCAACGGCCGTCAGAGTTGTTCACGGCCCGATTGCTCCCAGACTCACTGAAATGGAGACCGGCGTGCATTGCCGGTGCGCACGGCGAAAGCAGGCCGGGGCGCGTTTCTCCTGTCACAGAATTCGAAGCGCTTGCGCCGGGTGCGTAAGCCAGGTTGACCGCAGCCAGCCTTGCGATAGTCCTGGAGCCGGCCAGGCAAGGGCGAGGGCACAGACCGGCCAACCGCCGCAGATTTCATTTAAGCGATTGGGAGTGATTCAACCATGCGAATCATCATGTTAGGCGCCCCGGGGGCTGGTAAGGGCACGCAGGCCCAGTTTATTTCCGAGCGTTTCGGCATTCCCCAGATCTCCACCGGGGATATGCTGCGGGCCGCCGTGAAGGCCGAAACCCCGCTGGGTCTGAAGGTCAAGGAAGTGATGGCGACCGGTGGTCTGGTGTCTGACGACATCATCATCGCCCTGATCCAGGACCGTATCCGCGAGCCGGATTGCAAGAACGGCTTCCTGCTGGATGGTTTCCCGCGCACCATTCCCCAGGCAGAGGCCCTGCGCAATGAGGGGATCGGCATCGACTACGTGGTGGAAATCGCTGTGGATGATGAAGAGATCGTCAAGCGCCTGTCCGGCCGTCGTGTCCATGAGGCCAGTGGCCGTGTCTACCATGTGGACTACAACCCGCCCAAGGTCGCCGGCAAGGACGACGAGACCGGCGATGAGCTGGTCCAGCGCACCGACGACCAGGAAGACACCGTGCGTAACCGCCTGAAGATCTACCACGAGCAGACCGCGCCGCTGGTGGGTTACTACAAGGAATGGGCCGCCATCGAGCCCAAGGAAGCGCCTCAGTACGTGGCGGTTGAAGGCGTGGGCTCCGTCGAGGAGATCCGCGACAAGATTCTGGAAAAACTGCAGTAATGCGGTCACTGGCGGCCCTCGTTTGAGGGTCGTCATTCCTTTAACAGCACCCACCCCCGGTTACCCATGGCCCTGATTCTGGCGCTCGATACCACCGCAGAAGCCTGTTCGGTTGCGCTGTTGCACCACGACCAGTTGCTCGAACGCATCGAACGGGAACCCCGTCAGCACACCCGCCGCGCCATGCCCCTGACCCGCGAACTGCTTGCCGAGGCGGGGATCACCGTCAAACAGCTTGATGCCATCGCCTTTGGCTGCGGCCCGGGCTCCTTCACCGGCCTGCGCATCGCGGCCGGTCTGGCCCAGGGCCTGGCATTGGGGGCAGGGCTGCCGGTGATACAAGTATCCTCCTTGGCGGCGGTGGCCCATCAGGTCTTTCGTCAGCACGCCGACGCATCCCGTGTGGCTGTGGCCTTCGATGCCCGCATGGATGAAGTCTATTGGGGCTGCTACCAGCGTGAAGGCGATGCCGTGGTGTTGATGGATGAGGAACGGGTCTGCCCGCCGGAAGCGGTATCGCTGCCGGAGGGAGAAGGCCTCTGGACCGGCGCGGGTGACGGCTGGCGCTATCGGGCGCGGATGCCGCAAGCGGTCACGGACCGTGTCGATCCGGTGCTGGAGGAGGCCGTCCCCCTGGCAGCCGATGTGGCCCGTCTGGGGTTGCTAGGCTGGCAGGCAGGCGAGGGCGTTGCCGCTGAACAGGCGCAGCCGGTGTATTTGCGTGACCAGGTGGCCTGGAAGAAATTACCGGGGCGAGATTAACCAAGGCAGTGTTGCGCCCCCTGGCAATAGCGCCACTATTCCCGGCGGAGCGCGCCATGTTGTAGCGCCTGATACAGGCTCTGAAACGCTGCGAACTTTTATTAAGGGACACTAGCATGGAACTGTGGCAAACCGTGGCCCTGGCCATCATTCAAGGCATTACCGAATTTCTTCCCATCTCCAGCTCCGCCCACCTGATTCTGCCTTCCCAGGTGTTGGGCTGGCCGGACCAGGGGCTGGCGTTCGACGTGGCCGTACACGTGGGCACGCTGCTGGCCATCATGCTCTATATGCGCCGTGACCTGACCCGCCTGACCGTGGGCTGGTGTCGCGATACGGTGCAGGGCCGCCTCTCCGAGGACAGCCGCCTGGCCTGGGCGATTATCCTGGCCACCATTCCCGCCGGCGTGGCCGGACTGCTGTTGAACGACTGGATCGAAGCCAACCTGCGCTCGGGGCTGGTGATTGGTACCACCACCCTCGGCTTTGGTGTGGTGCTCTGGTGGGCGGATCGGCATGGCAGCCGTTCGGGCCGGCTGGTCGATATGGGCTGGCGGGCCGCCCTGATCATTGGTCTGGCGCAGGCCCTGGCCCTGATTCCCGGCACCTCGCGTTCGGGGATCACGATGACGGCGGCACTGTTGCTGGGGTATGACCGGGCCGCTTCGGCGCGTTTTTCCTTCCTGCTGTCGGTGCCGCTGATCATTGCCGCGGGACTGCTCAAGGGCAAGGAAATGCTGGAAACCGGAACCGTCGCCCAATGGGAAACCATCGCCATCGGTACCGGGCTGGCGTTTGTCAGTGCCCTGGCCTGTATTCACCTGTTCCTCTCTTTCCTGGAGCGGATTGGGTTTACCCCCTACGTCATTTATCGGTTGGTGTTGGGCGTCGTTTTGTTGGCACTTTTCCTATAGGGGAATGGGTCAAACGCCTACAATTCGTAACTGGCGATGAACTTATCAGGCTGGCTATACTCCAAGCACGGAACAAAATCTGACCAGCGACCATGATCAGCAATACTACCCAGACGTTGCCCATTCTGATCCAGCCGGAACGCCCCACCGACAGGCGTGATCCGGTACCCCTGCGTCCGGATTCCGGCCAGCGCCAGGGGGAATACCGTCAGGGCGGCAATACCACGGTGGATCAGGCGGCGTTGCAGCGACGTGTCGAGGCCCGTTCCGAAGCCCGCAAGGCGCAGCTGGAACGTTTCGACGCCGATTCCCTGCCGCCGCGCCAACGCCAGGCGCTGGATGCCTACAACCAGGTGGCCTCCCAGCGGGAAGACAATGGCGACTCGGAACTGGCCAAGCTCGATCTTTTCGTTTGATGTCCCTGCCTTCTGATCCCCGTTTTGCCGTGGCCCTTCATGCGGAGGCCGGGCTTGCCTCCAAACCCTTTATCGAGCTGGCCGGAAAGCTCATGCTGCCTTTTCTGGGAGAGGTCGACCCGCGTCGCTGCGAGGCGGCGGACGTGCTGCTTCTGGGCATGGCGGAAGGGTTGTCGCTGGTGGCGACCGGCAAGAAACAGCCCGGCCCGGTGCGCTGTGAATTCGTGCGCGGCAAGGCGGATTTTCGGCGCAAGCATGGTGGTGGACGCGGTCAGCTGATTGCCAAGGCGGTCGGGGTGGGGCGGACTCAGGCCCCCTTGCGGGTACTGGATGCCACTGCCGGGTTTGGGCAGGACGCCTTCGTGCTGGCGGGACTGGGATGCCACATGACGCTGCTGGAGCGTTCACCCGTATTGACGGCGCTGCTGCGGGACGGACTGGAGCGGGGCGCGCAATCGGGCGCGGTCGCCGAAGTGGTCGCGCGCATGCCGCTGATCAACGCGGACGCCCGGGACTGGCTCGCCGATCCGGCCACGCCGCAGTTCGACGTGATCCACATCGACCCCATGTTTCCGCACCGGGACAAGAATGCCCAGGTCAAAAAGGAAATGCAGCTGCTGCGGCCTCTGGTCGGGGACGACGAAGATGCTGATGACCTGCTGGATCTGGCCCTGGCCAAGGCGCGCTACCGGGTGGCGGTCAAGCGCCCGCGCCTGGCGCCGGTACTGGCCGGCCAGGAACCAGACCTGAAACTGGACGGCAAAAGCTGCCGCTACGACGTCTATACCTTGCAGGGCATGCGGTAGCTCCGTCCTCAACGGCCCTCCTGCTTCGCCGCCGCGCCAAACATCCCCTCTCCCCTGGTGGGAGAGGGTCAGGGAGAGGGGGAAGCCCCCAGGCACTTGCTACCGCGCCAGCAACGTCACCTGCAGAATCGCCTGCCGCATTTCCGACCGCAATACTAGCCGCGCGTCTTCCGCCACATCGTCGAGTCCGGACGTATACTCGAGCTTGCCGTCCTCGTTGGTGGTCAGAATGCGGTTATCCTTCAGGTTCTTGATGAAGTTGCGGAACAGGGTTTTGTCGAAGAATTCCGGGGCATTGAGGCCGAACAGCATGGACAGGCGCTGCGCCATCAACGTGGATTCCTTTTCCAGCTCCTCTGCGGTCACCTTGCCGGGGCCATGCTTGCGCAGGACCGCGATGCTGATGGTGTAGCGCTCCAGGGTCTGGATGATCCCCCGGGATAGTACGCCCAGGGTCACGGCCTGGCGTGAGCCCACGGTGGGGCGATAGAGGGTTTCGCCGTCCACCGTCAACAGGCCGTGTTCCACCAGCCGTTCGATCCAGGCATCGGCGACGCCGTCCACCTCTTCCGGGGTCCAGCGCAGGAACAGCTCCGAGCGCACATAGGGGTAGATGGAGCGCACCAGGAAGAGGATGCGCTGGCGCTTGAGGGCGTTGGTGTTCTGGAACAGGCAGGCGATCAGGGCCGGGATCGCCAGCAGGTGCTGGATGTTGTTGCGGTAATAGGTCATCAGGATGGCGTTGTTGCCTTCCAGGGTGATGATGTCACCCAGTTCCTGCTTGTCGCGATGGACCAGGCCCATATCCTCGCAATAGGCCACCCACTCTGCGCCACTACCCTCCGGGAAGGTCGTGCGGTCGCTATAGGGCAGCCGTTTGAGCAGGGTCACGAATTCTTCCATGGTGTCCCCGAGCATGCGGGCATCCATGGCCATACGCTCGGTGGAGAGCAGCGTCATCGCCATCAGATTGACCGGATTGATGGCTGCCGCGGCGTTGATCCGGGTCACCACTTCACTGGCCAGGGTGTCCACGGCCTCAGGTAACCACTTGGGCCGGTATTCCTGGTTGTAGGCTTCCTTGCGCCAGGAGGGGCGAACCTCGTCGAGCAGGTGCGCCAGTTCAATGGGTCGCCCGAAGTTCACGCTCACACGACCGAAAGAATTTTTCAGGTTGCGCAGGGATTTGAACAGGCCAAAGATACTTTCGTTCTTCTTCTTGCCACCTCGCAATTCACCCAGATAGCTGCGTGCTTCCAGAATCTTTTCGTAGCCGAAGTACACCGGCACGAAAACGATGGGCTTCTTGTGGTCCCGCAGGAAGCTGCGTACGGTCATGGACAGCATGCCGGGACGCGGAGGCAGAATGCGTCCGGTACGGCTGCGGCCGCCTTCGACGAAATATTCCACGGAATAACCGCGGGTGAACATGGCGTGCATGTATTCATTGAAGATGGCGCTGTAGAGCGGGTTGTCGCGGAAGCTGCGGCGCATGAAAAACGCCCCGCCCCGGCGCAGAATCGGGCCGACGACCGGCATGTTGAGGTTGATGCCGGCGGCAATATGCGGCGGGGTCAGACCATTGCGATAAAGCACGTAGGACAGCAGCAGGTAGTCGATGTGGGAGCGGTGACTGGGCACGTAGACCACCGCATGGTCCCGGGCCACTTCCCGCACTGTCTCGATGTGGTTGACGTAGACCCCGTTATAGAGCCGGTTCCAGAGCCAGGACAGCACCACTTCCAGGAAACGGATGGTGGCGATGGAGAAGTTCGAGGCGATCTCCTGGGCATACTTGTAGGCCTGGGCGCGGGCTTTTTCCGGCGGGATGTCCTTGTCGCGCACGGTTTCGCGGATGGCGTCCTTGACCGCTGGGCTGCGTACCAGCGAATGCAGCAGCGTGCGCCGGTGCGACAGATCCGGCCCGATCACCGCGCGCCGGACACGGCGGAAGTGCACCCGCAGCACCCGGGCCAGTTTGCGCGTGGCCCGTTCCTCGTCGCTGGGAAACTCATCCACGAAATGGCGCAGGGAGAGTGGCTGGCTGAACTGCACGAAGGTATTGCGGCCGTGAAAAAGGATGGTGAAGAACTTGCGCAGCGGCCCGGTGACTGACCAGCTATCGGAGAGCAGGATCTTGAGAAGAGAGCGTTCCTTGTCCGGCGCCCGGCCCCAGAACAACGACACCGGGACAACCTGGACATCGGTGTCCAGGTGCTCACTGCCGTAATCGACCAACTGCCGCAGCCGTCCCGTCACCACCGGTGAATGCCGGCGATTGAAAAGGCTGCCCTGGCGGTGATACAGGAAGAAATAGGAGCGCTTCAGCCCGCGGTTGTTCTGGGTGTCGCGACCCAGCGGATACTGCGAGGAGGGCAGGCCGTTATCCAGCAGCGTTTGCTCCAGCACCAGCCGGCTCGACAGGCTGCTGTACTGCAACACATAGCAGACGGGTTTGTTGGGATCGAGTTGCAGCTCCTTGCGGTCGGCACCCATTACGTCGGTGCGCACCCACAGGAACAGCAGCTTGCGCAGCAGGGTTAAAAACCAGGAACTGACACCCAAAAACTTGGCCATTTTCACTCCGAGCTCTACTCAATAGGCGACAAGTGTACTGGTTGGCTGGGCGTGAGCAAAGATGTCGAGTTTGTCATGTGCGATCACTGCCCCTACCCTTGCCAAGCCAAGTGGCGCTTTTTTATATTCTCCGCCGTTACGTGCATCATGGGCGTTCCATTGTGCCTCACTAACCGGGTAACGCTCATTTCCGCGACCCTTCGAGAAGGACATCATGATCAAGGTAGCAGGTCTTACCAAACGATTCGGGCACCTCACCGCCGTCGACGGGCTGTCGTTCGAGGTGGCGCCAGGCGAGGTGCTGGGATTTCTCGGCCCCAACGGTGCCGGCAAGTCCACCACCATGAAGATGCTGACGGGCTTTCTGGCGCCCACGTCGGGGTCGATCGCCATTTGCGGTCACGATGTTCTGAAGGACCCCGTCTCGGCGCAGGCCATTACCGGTTATCTGCCGGAGGGCGCGCCCAGCTATTCCGACATGACCGTGCGCAGCTTTCTCCGCTTCATGGGCCATATCCGCGGCCTGACCGGCGGCGAGTTCGAGACCCGGTTCCAGACCGTGTGTCGGCAGGTGGCCCTGGAGACGGTGCTGGATCAGCGTATCGAAACCTTGTCCAAAGGCTTCAACCGCCGTGTGGGGCTGGCCCAGGCGCTGCTGCACGATCCCAGGGTACTGATTCTTGATGAGCCTACCGATGGTCTGGACCCCAACCAGAAACATCAGGTTCGGGAGCTGATCCGCAATCTCTCCCACGACAAGATCGTGATCATTTCCACGCATATTCTCGAGGAAGTGCACGCCGTCTGCTCCCGGGCACTGATCATTGCCGAGGGGCGTATCGTGGCCGATGGTACCCCGGAAGAGCTGGCCCGGCTTTCACGCTTCCACCACGCGGTGCATGTGCGTTTCGCCGAGCCCTGTGCCCGGGCGGCGGATTTTGAGGAACTGGAACACGTGGCGTCGGTCGCAGTGGAGAACGACGGTCTGGGCATGACCATCTTCCCGCGGGAAGGGGCCAACATCCTCACCGAAGTGAACCACCTGATCCACGTCCGGGACTGGCCCTTGGAGGAGTTCCACGTCGAGAAGGGCCGGCTGGATGACGTATTCCGCAAGCTGACAACGGGAGAGGCGGCATGACAGGTATGGGCAGTATCATCCGGCGCGAGCTGTACGGTTACTTTGCCACCCCCGTGGCGTATGTCTTCATCGCCATCTTCCTGATTCTCTCCGGTATCTTCACCTTCTATCTGGGCCACCTGTTCGAGCGGGGCCAGGCCGATCTGCTGGCCTTCTTCAACTATCTCCCCTGGCTGTACCTGGTACTGGTGCCGGCCCTGGCGATGCGGCTTTGGGCCGAGGAGCGCCGCAGCGGCACCATTGAGCTGTTGCTGACCCTGCCCATTTCCCTGTGGACGGCGGTGCTGGGCAAGTTTATCGCCGCCTGGCTGTTTGTCGGGCTGGCCCTGTTGCTGACCTTCCCGCTCTGGGCCACCGTCAGTTACCTGGGGCAGCCGGACCACGGCGTGATCGTGGCCACTTACCTCGGTGGCTGGTTCATGGCCGGCGGCTTCATGGCCATTGGCAGCTGTCTGTCCGCGGTCACCCGTAACCAGGTGGTCGCCTTCATCCTGACCCTGGTGGTTTCCTTTGTTTTCGTGGTCAGCGGTTTTCCCATGATTCAGGACGCCTTTACCGGCTGGGCGCCGCTCTGGTTGCTGGATGGCTTGTCTGCCCTGAGCTTTCTGACCCACTTCGACGCCATTTCACGGGGTGTCATCGACCTGCGGGATTTCCTCTACTTCCTGCTGACCATTGTGGTGTGGCTCTGGGCCACGGTGATTGTCCTGAATCTGCGAAAAGCGGGCTAAGCAAGGAGACGTACCATGCGGCGCACATTCAAATCCGGCTATTCCCTGGTTGCCCTGTTCGTGGCGTTCATCGTCCTGGCCCTGGGAATCAGCTTCTACGTTTCCGGCTGGCGGCTCGACCTCACCGAAAACCACATTTACACCCTGTCCGACGGCACCCAAAAGATCCTGTCCGAGATGGAGACGCCCGTCGAACTGACGCTGTATTTCTCCGACCAGCAAACGGCAGACCTGCCGGCCCTGCGCACCTATGCGTCGCGGGTCCGTGAGCTCCTGGAGGAGTACGTCAACCGCAGCGACGGCAAGATCACCCTCAAGACCGTGGATCCGGAACCGTTTTCTGAGGCCGAGGACAACGCCACCCTCGCGGGCCTTGAAGGCGTGCCGGCCGGGAGACAGGGCGAGAAGGTCTTCTTTGGTCTGGTAGGGGAGGCGCCCTCGGGGGAGCAGGAAGTGATTCCCTTTTTCCAGATGAACCAGGAAGGGCGTCTGGAGTATGACCTCACCAAACTGGTTTATAACCTGGAGCATCCGGAACCGCCGGTGGTGGGTGTGATTTCCAACCTGCCGGTCGAGGGCGGGCCGACGTTCATGGCCCAGAGCCAGAACGATCCCTGGGTTTTCGTGCAGCAGCTGGAAGACCTCTTCGATGTCCGCTGGCTTCCCACCGGGATCGAGGCCATCGATGATGATGTGGACGTGCTGTTGGTGATCCATCCGGTGGGGCTGACCGATGCCACGCGCTTCGCCATCGACCAATATGTGCTGGGCGGCGGCAAGGCCGTGGTGTTTATGGATCCCAATTCCGAGGCTGCCGGCCGCACTGGCGGCGGCCCCATGAGCGCGTCGATTCCGCGGACCTCGGATCTGCCCGCGATTCTGAAGCAGTGGGGTGTTCAGCTGAGCGATCAGTTTGTGGCCGATTACGACAATGCACTGGTGGTATCGGTCGGGCAGCAGCGTCGGCCGGTACGGCATGTCGGTTTGCTGGGTCTGACGCCGGAAGACTTCGACGACAGTTTCGTGGCGCTCAGTGGTCTGGAAAACCTGAACCTGTCCACCACGGGTTACTTCGAACCCACCGCAGGGGCGACCACCAAGCTGTTGCCCCTGCTTAAAAGCAGCAGCAAGTCCCAGCCCATGGATACGGACAAGCTGATGCAGCTGCAGGATCCGGAAGCGCTGCTGAACGGTTTCAAGGCGACCGGGAAGCAATACACCCTGGCGGCCCAGCTGACCGGGCCGGC
The DNA here is from genome assembly GCA_042862465.1 of Marinobacteraceae bacterium S3BR75-40.1. Taxonomy (GTDB): domain Bacteria; phylum Pseudomonadota; class Gammaproteobacteria; order Pseudomonadales; family Oleiphilaceae; genus JASTVH01. Next base: position 21,550 of record JASTVH010000008.1, read on the forward strand.
AAAGACGGCTTTCCCCGACGGCGTCACCATCGAGGAACCGCCCCGGGACGATGAAGCGACTGGGGAGGAGGGCGACACATCCCAACCCGAGACACGCACCCTGAAGCCCGATGTAACCGAGGGCGATATTAACGTCATGGTGGTGGGGGATACCGACATCCTGAGCGACCGTCTGTGGGTGCAGGTGGACAACTTCTTTGGCCAGAGCGTCGCGACCCCCTGGGCCGACAATGGTGCCTTCCTGGTCAACACGCTGGAATACTATGCCGGCAGCCAGGACCTGATCAGCATCCGCAGCCGGGGCCAATACAACCGGCCGTTCACCCGCGTGGAGGACATGCGCCGGGACGCCGAGGAGCAGCTGCTGGACCGTCAGCAGGAGTTGCAGCAGCGCCTGCAGGAAACCGAGCAGCGCCTGGCGGAGCTGGAATCCCAGCGTGGCCAGAACGAGCAGGGGCTGCTGACACCTGAGCAGAAGCAGACGCTGGAACAGTTCCAGCAGCGCAAGGTGGAAATCCGCAAGGACCTGCGCGATGTGCAGCATCAGCTCAATGAGGATATCGACCAGCTGGCGGCCCAACTGAAGATCCTCAATATCGTGGTCTTCCCGCTCTTGCTGACCCTGTTGCTGGCGTTCCTGAATTGGGGCTGGCGACGTTTCGCGGCGAGGTGAGGACGCGTCGGACGTCTGAGGTCGGACGTCTGACGCTGCGGGTGGCCATTTGGCTGCAAAGCCCGCATCATGGCTTTCGACGTCCGACGTCCTAAAACCCTGGAGAGCGCAGTGAGCACACTTGAATCCGTATGGCACCTGGATCCACCCACGGAAGATGCCCTGATTCTTCGCTTCCAGGGCCCGCGGCTGCTGTGGCGGGAGCCGTCCTCCCTGTTCTGGTCGCGGGAGGAGGTTGAGGAGTCGGAAGAGGCGCCGTTGTTGGTGGGCCGTCTGGACGGCCGCGACGTGTTTGCCTGGATCGAGCCGGACCGGGAAGAGGGTGAATTGCTGCGGAGAGTGCTGATGCAGGTGGATGATGTTCATGCCGCATTGCTCTCCACAGCCATGCAACTGCTCAGCTGGCGCCGGGATCATCGCTACTGCGGTCGCTGTGCCCGACCGACGGCCTTTTTGGAAACCGAGCGGGCGCTGTATTGTGAGCACTGCCACCACCGCCATTTTCCCCGTGTTTCGCCCTGTGTCATCGTCGCCATTCGTCGTGGCGATAGCATCCTGCTGGCGGAATCGGTGCGGGCCCAGGGGCAGTTCTACAGTCTGATTGCCGGCTTTATCGAGCCGGGCGAGTCGGCGGAAGAGGCGGTCGCCCGGGAGGTGGCGGAGGAGACGGGGCTTGAGGTCCGCAATATTCGCTACCAGGAATCCCAGCCCTGGCCCTTTCCCCATCAGCTGATGCTTGGCTATGTGGCGGATTATGCCGGCGGAGAACTGCGTTTGCAGGAAGATGAGCTGGTCCGGGCCAACTGGTTCACGGCGGACGACTTGCCGACGGTACCGGGGGAATGGACAATTGCGGGTCGACTGATTCGGCAAGTGGTAAACGGTGTTGAGTAGGCGTGTTCTGATCTTCGATTCCGGCGTCGGCGGCCTGAGCGTGATGCAGGCCCTGTTTCGGCGCCTTCCCGCCCTGAACGTGCGTTATCTGGCAGACAATGCCTGCTTTCCCTATGGCGACCTTGCGGAAAACCGGGTCATCGAACGTTGCTGTGAGCTGGTGTCCCGCGCGCTGGAGAGTTTTCCGGCAGAAGTGGTGGTGATTGCGTGCAATACCGCCAGTACTGTGGTGTTGCCGGCATTGCGGGCGAGGATCAGTGTGCCGGTAGTGGGGGTGGTCCCTGCTGTGAAGCCGGCGGCGGCGGTGAGTGAGAATCGCCGTATCGGCCTGCTGGCGACGCCGGGGACTGTTCGCCGCCCCTATCTGGATAATCTCATTGCCGAATTTGCCAGCGATTGCGAAGTCATCCGGGCCGGGAGTTCGGAGCTGGTGCGCATGGCCGAGGCCCTGGCGGCCGGCTTTGAACCGGATCGGGAACAGCTGGACGCCATCCTGCGCCCATTTTGCGAAGCCGGGGTGGATACGGTGGTGCTGGGCTGCACTCACTTTCCCCTGATCAAGCCGCAATTGCAGGCCTGTCTGCCGGAGGTGAAGTACTGGGTGGATTCCGGTGAGGCGATCGCCCGCCGGGTGGAGTCGCTGCTGGGTGCTGCTTTGCTGGAGCCGACGCTTTTTACCGCCAGGCAACCGCCGGAGTTTTATTTCACCGGCCCCATCCCCGCCAATCTGGATACCTATCTTGGCCAACTCGGGCTGACGGACGCCCAAACCAAAACCGCCCGGACAGTGCCGGGCGGTTTGGATGCAGGGTGAGCTTGCCTGGGATTAGAACAACCGGGTCAGTTTAAACATCGCCAGGAATTCCAGGGCTGGAATGGCGCGGCGGTGTGCGCAGTAGGTCTTTTCGATATCGCCCCGGAAGCGGCTCTTGGTGAAGTTCAGCCCCTTGAAGTTGTAGAGGAAGTTGCCACGCTCGTAGAGCTGATGCAGCAGCTTCTTGAGCAGCCGGCTCTCCTGCGGCTCCATTTCGTCGTGCAGGGCCAGCGGGATCAGTCCCAGGTCCAGATAGGGCACGCCCTCGGCCTGGAAGACTTCAATGGCGTGCGCGATCAGGGTGTAGAAGATGCCCTGCTTGAAGTCAGCGTTGGCACGGGAAATGTTGGGCACGTAGCTGACAATCTTGTTGCGGTCATAGATAGGATCGAAGTAGACGAAACCGACCGCTTTGCCGTCCTGGTAGGCGTAGAAATGCCGCTCGTTTTCCCGGTAGTCCATGTGCATGGGACGGATCAGGAAGCGGATTTCGTTGCTCTTGCACTTGCGGGTGCGGATCCAGGCCTCGGAGATCTCGCGGGTGTGGTCATCGCTGAAACGTTCCATGACGGTGATACCGTTCTTCTCGGCCTGGTTCAGCGCGGTACGGATGACCTGCTTTTTCTTGCCCTTGAGGGACCAGGTGCGCAAGTCCAGGCGGGACTCGCTGCCAAACTGGGTGCCGTACATCCCGTGCTTTTCGCTAAGGATGTTCACCACCGGTTTGGAGATCTGGATGAAGTTGGCGTTGGGGTACTTCGCCATGAACCGCTCCAGGAGCAGTTCGAAGTGCTCGGACTCGCAGACCGGATCGGAAAGGACGAAAACGGAACCCCATTTCTTCATGTAACCGATGTAGCCCACACCCGGCAGGTCGAAGTACTGCATGCCTGGCTGCAGGGTGGAGAAAGACTGGGAATGGCGACCAAACTTCTTGAGGTATTCCACCCGGTCGGAAAAGGTAAATCGGCCTTCGTTAATGTCCTTGAGACCATCAAGTGCCAGGATTTGATCAGTCATCTGTGCCTCCCAACTTTCTCGTTCTTGTCATTATTCTCGACGTTTGATTGTTCTCTCGCTGTTTGCCGCTGCTCGTCAGGCAGGCTTTTCACCGAGAATTGACCAGTAGCAGTTCATGCTCAGCAGTTTGAAGCGTTTCTTGTCACGAATCTCAAGGCCGAGCTTTTTCATGTGTTCGGGGTAGTTGTAGATCGCGTGGAATGCATTCTTTGCAAAGACCACGAAAGTCAGCACGGCCATGTACCAGTAGATCTTCTGGAAGGTGCGCGACAGGATGTTGCCGGTGGGGTAGTGGAAGTCACCCACGACCACCTTGGCCCCCGGTTTGCCCAGGCTGATCAGGTGCTCAAGCACGCGGACCATCATGGGCTCGTCGAAGACGTTGAGGAAAAAGTTGGCCACAACCATGTCGTACTGCTCGAACTCTTCCACCTTGAAGATGTCGGCATGCACCTGGCGCACGGTGACGTTCGGCGCCTCCTTCCGGCGGGCTTCTTCGAACTTGCGCAGCATGGTTTCGGACAGATCGACAACGGTCACGTCGGCGCCCAGCTCGGCAGCTCGAATGGCATCCCGGCCATGGCCCACACCGGCGAAGAGCACCTTGTCTCCCGGCTGGATGTTGTTCACATCCAGCATCGCGGTCTTGCAGTTGTGGATCGACTTGCCGCTGTAAAGGTTGCTGAGGAAGTCGTATACCGGACCAATATATTTGTACTTGTCTGCCATGGTTCTCTTGCTGCCCGACTCGTTGTTGTTCGTTGGCCGTTCGTCGCTTCGGCTTTGTAACGTTCTGAGCGATCGCTTTACAGGTTGTAACCAATCGTAATCGAGCTGATGGTGAAAAGCTGTGCATCAGGCCGCATTTTTAGCTTGTTTCGACGGTTGCAACGTTCAAATTTTGCAAACTAAATCAATACATTGCTAGGATTGTCAGACAATAAATTTAGAGTTGTCCTACAATCTTATTGAGATTTAACCGCGTTTAACAAAGTGGGCCGTTGACTGGTGTTGTCGGCGATGAGCGGCGCAGAAAAAGAGGGCAGGAGGCCTACCTGGTGCGTTGATACGGGGCGCAATAAGTAAACGGGCTTTGGGGGGATCAAGGGGGGCAGCAGGTCGGCAGAGCTGGACTCAACCGACCTGGCTGATGCGCGAACGCATGGGGATGCCTCGCTGGTGAAGATCGGCAATAGGGCGCGCAGGGCCGTAATAGAAGCCCTGCACCTGGTGGCAGCCCAGGTCGCGCAGGTACTGCAGCTGGGTTTCCGTTTCCACCCCTTCGGCCACGATATGCAGCCGCAGGCCCTGGGCCATGGCGACAATGGCATTGACGATGCAGGCGCCATCTTCACCACGCCGGATATCGCGCACGAAGCTCTGGTCCACCTTGAGGGTGTGGATTGGCAGTCGGTGCAGGTAATTGAGGGAGGAGTAGCCGGTTCCGAAATCGTCGATGGCGATGCGTACACCCTGATCGGCCAGTTCCCGGAGCTTACGGCTGATCTGCTCCAGGTCGTTCATGATGACGTTCTCGGTGATCTCGATCTCCAGTCGCTCGGGCGGGAAGTGGCTGTTGGCCAATTGCTCCATCAGCGTCTCCACAAAGCGTGGGTGTTCCACCTGCATGGGCGAGAAGTTGACCGACAGACGGAAGTCGTCCTTGTGGGCCTGGTCCAGCCAGGGGCGAATCTCTTCGCAGGCAGTGCGCAACACCCATTCGCTGAGATCGCCAATCAATTTGGTTTCCTCGGCCAGGGGCAGGAAATCACGAGGGTAGAGCAGGCCGCGGACCGGATGTTGCCAACGTACCAAGGCTTCTACTCCCAGCAATTGGCCGGTGCGGGCGCACATCTGGGGCTGGTAGAACACCCGCAGCTCATTCTTGGCCAATGCGCGTCGCAGATCTCGCTCGAGGCCGAGGCGGTTGGTCGTGTCCACGCTCATGGCGTCGGTATAGAACTGGTAACCGTCCTTGCCGCGCCCCTTGACATGGTACATGGCGATATCGGCGTGCTGAATCAGCTCGTCCAGGGTATTGCCGGCGTCCGGGAACAGGGAAATACCGATGCTGATCCCCACGAACACTTCGTGATCCCCGAGCTTGAAGGGCGCCTTGAGGGTGTGGATCAGCTTGCGGGCGATCTTGCGCGCATCCTCGTGGCTGGTGATGTTCGGCAGCAGCAGGGTGAATTCGTCACCGCCGAAGCGCGAGAGGGTGTCGCCCTTGCGCAGGCAGCTTTCCAGGCGTTGAGCCACCGCCTGTAGCAGGCGGTCGCCCATGGCGTGACCGAGGGTATCGTTGACCACCTTGAAACGGTCCAGATCCAGAAACATGACGGCCAGCTTCTGGTCGTAGCGTTTGGCGTGGGTGATGGCCAGATCGAGGCGGTCCTTAAACAGGGCGCGGTTGGGAAGCCGGGTCAGCAGGTCGTGATAGGCCTGGAAATTGATAAAGGCCTCGGCTTCCTTGCGTTCGGTGATATCGCGGGCGGTGCCGTAGATCTGTACCGAGCGCGCTCCGTTCGGGGATTCGGGGCCGGGCAGGGGAAGCACGCGGCCGTCAACCGGAAAGGCGGTGACCTCAAAGTGGCGGTTGGCCTTGCGGCTGCCGCGGGTTTTCAGGCGCAGTTCAATGGTGCGGGGATTGTCGGCACTGATCGAGGGGTCCTTGAAGGCCCAGGCGCCCTTGGCCACGTCCTGGTCGTCCACCAGGTGGCGGAAATGCCGGCCCATGAGTTCGCCACAGTTATAACCCAGCAGGCTTTCCACCTTGCTGTTCAGGAAGCAGAAGCAACCTTTGTGGTCGAGCATGAAGACGATGTCCGGCGAGCTGTTGACGATGTAGCGGTGCAGCTCCTCGGATTTGCGCAGCCGTTTTTGCACATCCTGATGGGCCCGTTCCAGCAGTCGCTTGTGCAGGACGTTGCGAACCGTGGCCACCAGTTCTTCGGAATCGTAGGGTTTCTTGATGTAGTCGTAGGCGCCGCGACGCAGGGCCTTGCTGACGATGCTGAAGGAGGATTCGCCGGAGACCACGATGGTGGGGGTGGCGATCTTGTGTTCGTGCTGGAAAGACATCACCTGCAGCCCGTTCATGTCCGGCATGCCGATGTCCAGTAGCATCAGGTCGTAGGCCTGCTTGAGCAGGAGATTGCAGGCCGCCTTGCCGCCCTGTGCCGCGTCCACCTGGAAACCGTGTTCGGTGAGTAACCGGGACAGGCTGTCGAGCAGGCGCGGCTCGTCGTCAACGATCAGGAGGCGCGGTGGCGCATCCATGGTCGCGAGCGTCGGGTTGTCGTTTTGGGTCTGCATAACGGGTGCTGTCTTTTTTTGGATTATGGTTATCTTGGCTTCATGCGTCCTTTCCCGTTCCCTGGTTGTTTGCTGCCGGTACCAGTATGCGGAAGCCAGTGCCCTCCGCGCCGGTGTGGCAGCTTATGATTCCTTCCATGTCATCGACCAATCGCTTGACGATACTCAGACCCAGGCCACTGTGGCCCGCGCCCTTACGGCTCTTGACCGGCTGAAACAGTTGTTGGCGCACCTCGTCGGGCAGTCCCGGTCCGGTGTCGCTCAGATAGAGTTCGACCCACTGGCGATTGTTTTGCCATACATTGGGGCGCAACTGCACCTCGATAGTGCCGCCGTCCGGCATGGACTCCACGGCGTTGCGCGCCAGGTTAAGCAGAATCTGGCGCAGTGCGCCCTGGGGCGCATCCACGATCAGAGGCTGCTCGGGCAGGTCGACGCGGTCTTCAATGTCGTGAGAGGCGAAATAGGTGCCTCGCAACAGATCCATCAGCGAGCGCACCTCCCGCGCCAGGTCAGCCGTCTCCCCGGGTTCGGCTGTCTCGCGCAGGTCGCGGGCCTGCATCATCAACTGGGCAATGCGGTCCAGCTCTTCGCGGACCACGTCAAGATCGGTTTGCGCCTCGTCATCCTCTCCCATCTTTTTCTGCAACGTCGACAGGTAGTTGCGGATAATGGTGAGGGGGTTACTGACCTCGTGGATCAGACGGCGCATGCGCAGCTGCGACTCCAGCCCTTCTGCCGTCAGGGCGCTGTCACCGGGCTCACTGCCCTGGAGCAATTTGCGCAATGGTGCGGCGGCACGTTCGGCCAGCAGGTCGACCAGGTGCTGGCGAGAGGGGTCATCGGTGCGATCGAAACCCGCCACGATCATGCCCAGTAACTGATCGCCGTCACGAATTGGTGCAATATAGAGGCCAGCAGACGCCAGCAGGTTTAACAGCTGGCGATCGACGACGGGTTGTTCGTCCTGTTGTTCGCGCCCGTCGATCCAAAGGCCTTCTCCGGATTCGGCACTGCGGGCTACAGCGCTGCGAGCCGGATCCCGCGGCAGGCGTAGTTCCAGATCGCTCCAGCCACTGACCGCTCCGGCATTGAGCCATTCGTCATCGGCGATCAACATCAGGGCCCGGCCGTTGCAGAGCAGTTCAGTGGCCGACACCACCGCCTGGGAAAACTGGCTGACTTCCTCGGCCTGTGACAGCGGGCGGGCCGCTTCCTGAACCAGGCCATGGCGCACCAGATTGTGCAGGAGATCTTCCCGGGCCTGATCGACGTCGGCGTCGCCATCCAGCGGAATGGCCAGGCCATCCGCCAGGGTTTCCACTTCCTGATCGATGCGGGTGCAGATTTCCTTGGTCAGGGCCGCGGTCAGGCCGAACAGCGTATGGGCCGCATCCACGCCCCGTTTATCGTACATGGCCAGGCGTGTGGCCAGATTGATCAGCTTGACCAGGTGGGACGCATCACGCACTTCTTCGGGGGCGTGCTGCTGAAAGCGGATGGCATCGATGGCGATGGGGCTGAGCCCCCAGTCCTCGGCGAGTTTGGCGCCGGTTTCGGCATGGTCGGCAACCGAGGAGGGATCCTCGCCCTGGCTGGCGGCCTTGAGGGCAATCAATTCCCCGACGTTGTGGAGCATCCCAATCATGAAGGCTTCGTCGGGATGAGGGTAGCGGGTCAGGTTGGCCAGGGCGCGCGCGTGCAGGGCGGTGGCCAGGGAGTGGCGCCAGAAATCGCGCAGCTGCTGCCAGTGATCGGCTCCGAGCTTGTAAAGGAACTGGCGCAGGGCGGCCGTAATGACCAGGGTACGCAGGTTGTTCAGTCCAAGACGGAGGAGGGCATGCTGGATGGAGGTCACGGGCTGGCCGCGACGGAAGTAGGAAGAATTGGCCAAAGACAGCACGCGCGCGGTCAGCGCGGTGTCTTTACCAATAATCTCCCCGAGATCGCGATAGTCGGCGTCATTGTCGCACGCATGCAACATACGCAGCACGATCTGCGGCAAGCTTGGCAGGTCGCCTTGAGCTTTTGCCAACATGCTTCAGAGCCCTGAATCTCTATAAAATGACGTCATTTTCAGTTTTTAGTTTTGCACGAATCTTAGCCAATAATCCTGAAAAATTAAATATTTGTTAGCATAATTTGAACCAGTACCGTAAAAGCCGCGGAGCCTTTATTCCATAACGCTCTAAAAAGGCGCCGAATGATACTTCTGTGCAAGAAAAGCCGCATGACTTTCATCGAGTTGTCAGCGAACTGTCAAAAATGTGAGCCCCTCCGATTTGGTGACTGTATCCTCGCTCTCCGGCGCAGTACACTAGTTCAACCTAAATATACGAACACCTGAAACGTCCGGCGGTGAGCACGCGTCGACGATCGATGCAGGCCAGTCTGAACAGGGGTTCGTGACCGCCGTCATCAATGACGATGACGTGGCCCAGGAGCGGGCTCGGCGCGAATACAGTTCGGAAAACTGTAAAAATAAAGACAACGAGGCGTGCTGAGTAATAATGAGCGGACGTAGTGAATCGGCATTGAGGTTGGACGACCAGGAACCGGCGCCAGTCTCCGAACGGCGGCCAGCACGGCCAGAGCCAGGCCCCGCCGCCCCAGATCCCCAGCCCACCGGAAGACGACGCAAGCGCCCGGCCGTTCCCAGTACCATCGCGGTGACCGGCGGCAAGGGTGGTGTTGGCAAGACCTCGATCGCTCTGAACTTGGCGCTGGTAATGGCTCGACAGGGACATCGCACCCTGTTGCTGGATGGCGATGTGGAGCTGGCCAACGTCAATGTCATGCTGGGGCTCTACCCGGGTATGACACTCGAGCACGTCATTCTGGGCGAGCGTTCACTGCGTGAAGTGTTGCTGCCGGTACGCCGGAATCTGGACCTGTTGCCTGGCGCCTCCGGTGTGCCGGGATGCTTTGATCTGGCGCCCGATCTGCGCAAGGTTTTCCTGAACCAGCTGGCGACGCTGGAGCAGCAATACGACCAGGTCATCATCGACACGGCGGCAGGCCTCAAAGCGACCGACCTGCACATGATCGCTTCGTCCCACCTGGCCTGTGTGGTCATTACACCGGATCCCACCTCACTGACCGATGCCTTCTCTTTATTGAAGGTCCTCTATAAAAGAGGCTATCGCCGGACGCCGAGCATTATCGTCAATATGGCCAAGGGGTCGAGCCAGGCGCAGGCCGTCTATCGGCGTTTCTCCGCGGCGGTGGAGCGTTACACGGGGCTAAAGACCCATTACCTGGGCGCCATCTGGCGCGACGAAACCATTTCCCAGTCGATTACCAGTCAGCGTCCGGTGGCGATGTTGCCGCCTTCGGACCCCTCCTGTCGGCAATTCTGGAGCCTGGCCGATATGCTGTCGGTGCGCTGGTCCCAGGGCGTGCCGCCTTCCACCGGTTTTTCCGGGTACTGGAAGCGTCTGCTTGACCGTCGCGAGGCCAAGGCAAAGAACAAGCCGGAGAACAAAACGGATAAGCCGGCCGGACCCAAGCCGGGCGCGGCCGGAGCGCCGGTTTCTGAGCAGCCCCAGAAGCCGGCCGAAAAGCAGCGTTGGCCCGAGGAATTCCGGGCATGGTTGCAATCCGATACAGTCTCGCCGCTGGAACGGTACGAAACCATCGCCAACTGGCTCGAGCAACTGGGTGAGGGGATGGACGAGGATTTGCTGGAAGCCCTGCAAACCGGCCTCTCCTCCATGCAGTGGCAGAAGCTGCCTAATGCCGTGAGGGCCAGTGCCGCGGCTCATTTCCGTCAACTGGCGGAACTGGTTGATCCCCCCCTGGTGCCCCATAAAGCGACGGAAAAGGAACCGCAGGCCCCAAAGACAACTGAAACGCGGGAAAAAACGCCGGACAAGCCTGGGGAAGGGCATCACCCGGTGTATGACGAAGCCGCCTTCGGTTCACAGGATGCCCTGCTGGACCGCTTGCGCCAGCAGCCCCAGGGGCAATCCATCAACAGTCTGCTGGAAGCGCTGCGGGCCAGCGAGCAACGGCCAGCCAAAGATTCGGGAGAGGAATAGTCGCCCTTTCGGCTGCTCTCCCGCCGGTCACAGGTTTGTTACGAACTGAGGAGGGAGTCGAAACGATGATTCAGGAAGAGCAGGTCGAACTGTGGGCGCAGGGTGAGCGCCTTTCGGCCGGTGTTTTTCGGCCGCAGGAAGCGGGGCAGCGACCTGCGCTGGTGATCAGTCATGGTGCCATCGGCTGCAAGGAACAATTTTACCCCATGGCGCGTCAGCTGGCTGGCCTGGGGCTGACGGTTCTGGTTCCGGACATGCGGGGGCATGGGGGGAGTGACGGCGCCCGATACCATGTGGAGATTCCGGACTGGAAGGCTGACATTCTCGCCTCCCTCGACTGGCTGCAGGCCCAGGACGATGTGGATGGTTTGCGGCTTGGCGCCTTAGGTTTCTCCTCGGGCGGCACGGCAGTGCTGGAAGCGGCGATGACGGATGATCGCATCAAGGCTATCGTAACGTTGGATGCCACGGTTCGCCCGATACTTTCCCGCTTGGAAATCTGGCTTTTCCGTGGACTCGGCAGTCTCGGTTTGTTGAAACGACGTTTACTCGGCTCCGACCTGCACCTGCCCCTCTATCCTCTGGCTCGTATGACCCCCTCCGCGGTCGACCCTGCAGTCAATCAGGCGGTGTTCGACGACCCTCACATAAAGGCCGGTTACTGGCATTATCCCATACCCGGCGCCCTCGACAGTTTTGTCATCGACACCCTCGACCGTGTGGGCGCCATCAAGGCGCCGGTGTGCGTGTTGCATGGTGAGGAAGACAGGGTGGACAGTCCAGAGACTGCCCGCGCACTGTTTCGGGGCCTGACCTGCGAAAAAGCCCTGCATTTGGTCCCCGGTTCCGGTCACATGGGGCATCTCGATCAATCCCGCGATGTGATTTACCGGCATGCCGCCGAATGGCTGCAGCGCTGGCTTCTGAAGGCTTGACGATCGGGCGGACGGGGCGCTGGCGGGCTGTTAGGATTGTCCGACACTCCTAATATAAAATCCTGTTAATTCAGGCACTTGTGTCCTGCGTCACTGAATTGGGTGGCGACGTGTTAGACAATTTCATGTGTTACAAAAAATAACAATAACAGGACGGGCATGGCTGTTGCTTTGAGTTTTGGCAGTTACGAGCGGGATGTTCGCAAACGCCGGAACCCGTCACTGGGGTGTCATCGGCTGTCGGCAGAATAAGGTGATCGTTAATGGGCGAGTTGCCTGCCACAGCGTTACACTGGGTAACCTCCCCAGAGCGCATGGCGCTCGGTTCGACGCCTGAAGCGAACCGGGATGTCCTGCGGGGAGGCTGTCAGACAAACATGGAAGTCAATAACTGCAGTAGGGTGAATCATGACCAAACACATCAAAAGCACGGATATGGAAACATCTAAGGTCCTCAAAAGCCTGGCAGGGAAGCAGGTACTGGTGACCGGCACCACCGGGTTCGTCGGTAAGGTGCTGCTGGAAAAACTGATTCGGGCCGTTCCCGATATCGGTGGCATCCACCTGTTGATTCGCGGCAACCGCAAGCATCCCCAGGCACGGGATCGCTTTATCAATGAGATTGCCTGTTCCTCAGTGTTCGAAACCCTGAAGGTGGATGACCCGGAAGGCTTCGACCGTTTCTGCGACGAGAAAATCCACTGTGTGACCGGTGAAGTGACCGAGCCGTTTTTCGGCATGCCGCGGGCGGATTTCGAGGTGCTGGCAGGGCAGGTTGATGCCATCGTCAATTCCGCAGCCAGCGTCAACTTCCGCGAGGAGCTGGACCAGGCCCTGAAGATTAATACCCTCTGTCTGCATAACCTCGCGGCGCTGGCACGGGAAGCCGGCGATGTGCCGATGGTTCAGGTGTCCACCTGCTACGTGAACGGGTTCAATACTGGTCATATGCGTGAAGAGGTGGTACGCCCCGCGCGCGGTAATATCTTCCGCAATGAGGCCGGCTTCTACGAAGTGGAGGAACTCATCAATGTTCTCCAGGACAAGGTGGCCGACGTCAAGGCCCGCTACACCGGTGACAAGCTTGCGGAGAAGCTGGTTGAGCTGGGCATCCGCGAAGCCAATCGGTTCGGCTGGAATGACACCTACACATTTACCAAGTGGATGGGCGAGCAGTTGCTGCATAAACTGCTGCATGGCTCAACTCTGACCATCCTGCGCCCTGCGATTGTTGAAAGCACGCTGCAGGAGCCAGCCCCGGGCTGGATCGAGGGCGTCAAAGTGGCCGATGCAGTGATCATGGCCTATGCCCGTGAGAAGGTCATGGTGTTCCCGGGCAAGCGTTCCGGTGTGATCGATGTGATTCCGGCCGACCTGGTGGGCAACAGCATTATTCTGTCGCTGGCCGAAGCGCTGCTGGAGCCGGGCAAGCACCGTATCTACCAGTGCTGCAGTGGATCGGAGAATCCCATCAAGCTGGGCGAGTTCATCGACCTGCTGGTGGCTGAGGCCCAGTCCGGTTATCAGAAATACGATCGCTTGTTTTATCGGCAGCCGACCAAGCCTTTCCTGGCAGTCGATCGCCGGCTGTTCGACTGGTTCAGCCGCGGCGTCCGTTTGCCGCTGGGATTGATGGACAAAGGGCTCAAAATGATGGGGCAGGAAATCGGCCTCAAGCAGTTGGATAACCTGGACACGGCGCTGAAGCTGGCCACGGTTTTCGCCTTTTACACCCAGCCCAACTACATCTTCCACAATGAGCGTCTGCTGGATCTGGCTGAGCGCATGGGCGAGGCCGACAAGGCCCTTTTCCCGGTCGACAGCCGTCTCATTGACTGGAAGCATTACCTGGGCAATGTGCATCTCGCCGGGCTCAACAAGTACGCCCTGAAGGAACGCAAGCTGTATCGTTTGAAGTCCAAGAAGGATAAGCGCAAGGTCGCTTGATTGAAGGCGTCGGACGTCTGTGGTCGGACGTCCGACGCTTTTCCGCCTCTTTATATTGCCAGCCGTTTTGCCCCACACTGGAGGCTATGACACGGCATTTATCCCCTCTGATTGTCTACTACGATGGCGCCTGCCCGACCTGTGTGCGGGATCGGCGCTGGTACGAGAAACTGCAGGGCCGGGATGACCTCCATGCGGTGGAGTGGGTGGACATTACCGGGCGCGACGAGCAACTGCGCGCCGAAGGGATCGACCCGCACGACGCCATGACAGAGCTGCACGTCAAGGACGCAGAGGGGCGTATCCATCGGGAGCTGGATGCCTACATCCTGTTGATGCGCCGCGTACGGTGGCTCAAGCCGCTTGCTTTGCTCATCAATCTCCCCCTGATTCGCCCGTTACTTGCGCGCTGGTACCACTGGTGGGTTCACCGCCGCCTGCGCCGGGAAGGTCGCCTGTAACGCAAACCTGCGCCACACTCCTTTCGTCCGACCTCATCAACAAGGCTTGGGCTGGGCCTCTATCAGGTCTATGCTTTAAATATCAGTCGCTTTGATAATGATTCGGCGCAGGTTTCTATACGATTGTCTAATTCATTCATGCGTCTTTGGGGTGTAGAAAGGATCTACTCTCTTCTTGAAGTGCCCAAATACACGCTTCGGCTATCACTATAAAAGGGGAACAATGATGACGGCAGAGAAGCTCTATCCGGTGAAAGACAATTTCAAACAACGCACACTGGTGGATCGCTCGCGCTACGACGCGCTTTATGCGGAATCGATCAAGGATCCGGAGGGGTTCTGGAAAGAGCAGGGCAAGCGTATTGACTGGATCAAGCCGTACACCAAGGTAAAAAACACTACCTACGATTACCCGAACGTTTCCATCAAATGGTACGAGGACGGCACCCTCAATGCCGCCGCCAACTGTCTCGACCGTCACCTGGAAAAGCGTGGCGACCAGACTGCCATCATCTTCGAAGGGGATGACCCCAGCGTTTCCCGCAATGTGACCTACCGGGAGCTGTACGAGGAAACCTGCAAGTTTGCCAATGTCCTGAAAGACCAGGGCATCAAGAAAGGCGATGTGGTCACCATCTACATGCCCATGATCGTGGAAACCGCCGTGGCCATGCTGGCCTGTGCCCGGATTGGTGCCGTGCACTCCGTGGTGTTTGGCGGCTTCTCTCCGGAGGCCCTGGCGGCCCGGATCGAGAATGGGCAATCCCGTCACGTGATTACTGCCGATGAAGGGGTGCGTGGCGGTCGCAAGATCCCGTTAAAGAAAAATGTCGACGAAGCCGTTGCCAATCCCAAGGTCAACGGTGCGGTGGACAAGGTGCTGGTGGTTCGCCGCACTGGCAATGACGTGCCCTGGAATGACGATCGGGATGTCTGGTACGACGAAGCCATGAAAAGCGCATCCGCAGATTGTCCGCCGGAAGAGATGAGCGCCGAGGATCCCCTGTTCATGCTCTACACCTCCGGTTCCACTGGTGCGCCCAAGGGTGTGCTGCATACCACCGGTGGCTACATGGTGTACACCTCGCTGACCCATGAAATCGTGTTCGATTACCACGATGGCGACGTCTACTGGTGTACGGCGGATTTCGGCTGGATTACCGGCCACAGCTACATGCTTTACGGCCCGCTGGCCAACGGGGCCATCACCCTGCTGTTTGAAGGGGTGCCCAACTACCCGGATGCCTCCCGCATCGGTCAGGTGGTGGACAAGCACAAGGTTAACGTGGTCTATACCGCGCCCACTGCCATTCGAGCGCTGATGGCCGGCGGCGACCATGTGATGGATGGCACCTCCCGGGACAGCCTGCGATTGCTGGGTTCCGTGGGCGAGCCGATCAACCCGGAAGCCTGGGAGTGGTACTACCGGGTCATCGGCAACGAGCAGTGCCCTATCGTGGATACATGGTGGCAGACCGAGACTGGAGGCATCCTGATCTCGCCGTTGCCCGGGGCCATCGATCTCAAGCCGGGCTCCGCCACGCTGCCATTCTTCGGCGTGCAGCCGGCGTTGCTGGACAATGACGGCAAGGAGCTGGAAGGCGAGGCCGAAGGCAATCTGGTCATCAAGGACAGCTGGCCGGGCCAGATGCGCACGGTTTATGGCGACCATGAGCGCTTCGTGAATACCTACTTCAGTGCCTTCAAGGGTTACTACTTCACCGGTGACGGGGCCCGTCGCGATGCCGACGGTTATTACTGGATCACCGGCCGGGTGGATGACGTGCTTAACGTTTCCGGTCACCGTCTCGGTACGGCGGAAGTCGAAAGTGCGCTTGTGGCCCATCCCAAGGTGGCCGAGGCCGCGGTGGTTGGGTATCCGCACGATATCAAGGGGCAGGGCATCTATGCCTACGTCACCCTCATGAAAGGTGAAGAGCCTACCGAAGAGTTGCGCAAGGAACTGGTGCAGTGGGTGCGTAAGGAGATTGGGCCCATCGCGTCCCCGGATGCGGTGCAGTGGGCGCCAGGACTTCCGAAGACCCGTTCCGGCAAGATAATGCGCCGCATCCTGCGCAAAATTGCATCGAACGACTACGGCAACCTGGGTGACACCTCGACCCTGGCGGATCCCGGTGTTGTGGATGAGCTGATCGAGCACCGGGTGGATAACTGAGGCCTGGTAAAGGGCGCACCTGCGGGTGCGCCGCAATCCCAAACAAAGGTGTATGACTGACATGACCCAGCAGATTATCATCGCGGACGACCATCCCCTGTTTCGGGCGGCTCTGAGCCAGGCGGTGTCGCAGGCGGTGGACTCGGTGGAATTGCTGGAAGTGGATACAATCGCCGGCTTGCAGAGTGTGGTCGAAAGTCATCCGGATGCCGACCTGGTGCTGCTCGACCTCAACATGCCCGGCGCCCATGGATTTTCGGGGCTGGTGTTCATGCGAGGCCAGTACCCCGGTCTGCCTGTTGTGGTGGTGTCGGGTTCCGAAGACCTGACCGCCATGCGTCGAGCCATTGATTATGGCGCTTCCGGTTTCATTCCCAAATCGGCGCCCCTGCCGACCATCACCGAGGCGGTTCGTGCGGTGTTGGCTGGCGATATGTGGCTGCCGGAAGGTGTGGCCGAGAAGATCGAGCGCCTGCAGGGGGAAACCGAGGACTTCTCCGAGAAACTGGCGCAGCTCACGCCGCAGCAGTTTCGCGTGCTGGGCATGTTGTCCGAAGGCATGCTCAACAAGCAGATTGCCTACGATCTGGGTGTCTCGGAAGCCACCATCAAGGCCCACATCACCGCCGTTTTCCGCAAGCTGGGCGTGCGCAACCGCACCCAGGCGGTGATCGCCCTGCAGCAAATGGAATTGGATCCCGGCGATACATCGTTGTCGGGCACCTGATTTTTTAACGTCGGATGTCTGAGGTCGGACGTCCGACGCTTCCCACGCCTTCGCGTGCACCCTCGCCCTAACACGTTACTTGCGAACAAACCGTCACTCCCATTTTTCCACCCAGCAAACTCTTTTCCAACGTCTAACGTCCAACGACAACTGCGCACACCTGTGCTCAAATTTTTGAGTCAAAAGTGGTGCCGTTCGCGTGTCAACATGTCATTCCCATGAATAAACAGTGAAGTAGCCCGCTAATCGGTCAAATAGTTGTCATCGGGCTTGTGTGCGTTCTTTTTATAAGTAAAATCGGCGTACAAATGTAAGCTGAAAATTGTGGTCTGGACGACCCTTTGCCGAGGAGCCGAATAATGAACGCAGCGGTGAAACCTGAAAATGCACCGGGAGGTGCGGGTCTTGAAGACGAAAGGGCCATTCGTGCCCGCATCCGTCAGGATCTGCCCAAAGACACTTTTCAAACCCAGCCCTGGCGGGCCCTGTGGTACCTGCCGCTGTCCGCGGCGATCGTTGGAGGCATCGTTGCCATCTTGACCTTGGGCTTGCCCTGGTGGGCCAATACCCTAATCGGTCTGGCGGTGGGGCACTGTATCGTGGCCCAGGCTTTTCTGGCGCACGAGGTGCTGCATGGCGCGCTGGGTCTGCCGCGCGGCGTACAGACGTTTCTGGGTTGGCTGGGTTTCGGGCCCATGGTGGTACCGCCGGAGTTCTGGCGGCGCTGGCATAACGTCGCCCATCACGGCAATACCAATCAGGGCGACAAGGATCCGGACAGCTTCGGCACCATGAAGCGTTATCGGCACAAGCCCGCACTCAAGCGTTTCCTCAAGCTGGCCCCCGGCTCAGGGACCTGGTACAGCTATCTGTTCCTGACCTATTCGTTCACCTTCCACGCCCAGCTGGTGCTGTGGCTGCAGGCGCGTCGGCGTCCGGAGCTGCGGGGCTTCAACCGTCACCGGGCCATGGCGCAGTCCATCGCGCTGGCCCTGGGCTGGATTGCCCTGGCGGTGGTTTCCGGGCCGCTGGCCATCTTTACCGTGGTGATTCCGTTCATGCTCGCCAATACCATCAGTCAGAGCTACATCCTCACCAACCACTTCCTGCGCCCGCAGACCGAGCGCAACAACCCGGTGGACAATTCCATGAGCGTGCGTACCTGGCGCTGGCTGGATCCGCTGCATTTCCGTTTCAGTCATCACGTGGAGCATCACCTGTTCCCGAGGATGAGCTCCAACAAGGCGCCCCGCGTGCGCCAGTGGCTGGAAACCACCATGCCGGAGTGCTACGTGGCGCCGACCCACTGGCAGGCGCTCAGGTATCTGTACGGCACGCCCCGGGTTTACCTGACGCCGACGGTGTTAGTGGATCCGGATAACATGGAGCGGCAGGTGGACCTGGCGCCTTTGCAGCCGGTATTGCAAGGTAAAGGCTAGGCGGTTTTGCGTTGGGCGTTTCAGGTTTCACGTTGGACGTTTCACGTAAAAGTGGCTGATCTCGGTGGTACGGGCGACATGCTGAGTGTCAACGTCCAACGGTCAAATCAAACCCCGGATCAGCGCCGACAACCCCGCCACTGCGGCAATCCCCAGAATGAGCGGCCGCAGGCCCTCGAATCGCAGGCGCTGCACCAGATGGCCGGAGAGATAGAACCCCAGCAGGACACCGGGGAAGGTGAGGCCGACCAGGATGAGTTCGTGGGTACCGAGATAGCCAGCCCACAGTAGACCGACCACGGCGATCACGGATGAAACGGTGAAAAAGGCCGACATATTAGCCCGCACCTGCGGGCCTTTCTGGTTCTGGTAGATCAGCGCGATAGGCGGCCCCCCAACGGCGGTGATGGTGCCCATGAAGCCCGAAGCAGCGCCGGCGAGCAGACTGCTCAGTCGCGTGAGGGGAGGGCGGATGCCGGCCACGCTCAGGCCGACCGCGAGGAGGATCAGCAGGCCGAAGATCCATTCGAACTGCTCGCCGGTGATCTGAGTCAGCGTCAAAGCTCCCAGCGCCGTTCCCACCAGTGAGCCCCACACCGCCGGCTTCACATCTCCAAGGGTCATGCCCTGATGGTTGCGTAACGTCAGCAGTACCGTGAGGATCACGGCGTTGAGAATCAGCACTGCCGGTATCAGGGAGGGGCTGATCAGAAACAGCAGCGGTGCGGCCAGGGTGCCGATGCCGTAGCCCACGATGCCCTGAAGGCAGGAACCGGCGGCCAGGGCCAGATTGGCCAGCAACAACTGCAGCAGCGACAGGTCGGTCAGAGAGGTCATCAATCTTCCCGGTTATTGATCAGAGGCGGGCACCAATACCAGTCGGCCCGGCTCAATGCGGATTTCCGGCCGGATCATGCCGATGATCTGGGTGCTGAAATCGGATTCGTTAAGCCGATAGACAGGCATGGTTTCCAGCAGCTGGGAAACGGCTCGCATCACCGAATCGGTCACCGGCTTGAGATCCTGATTGATATAGTCCGACTGGATCTTGCTGTCGAGCAGCTTGAGGCGGCGGATGTAGATGGCCTTTTCATCCGGCTCGTAGACCGGCGTGCCCTCAACCTTCAGCTGAACGCCGACCGGGATGCGAGCCAGAAAGGCATTGAGGGCCACTTCGCCATCGACCCCCAGCTGAACGGTGTCGCGTCCCTCGGGGCCGATCTGGATGTCGGCATCGTTGAGACGCACGCTCAGGGGAGACCCGTTCTGGAGCTGTTCACGATCAAAGCGCTTCACCTGATCGGAAAAATAGCTTTCCAGATTGGCTTCGGAGAGCGAATAGGGCGAGAACGTGGCACAGCCCTGCAGCAGGAGAAGCAGCAGGACGCATAAAGCCTTCACGGGGACACGCATAGGAGATCCTTCTGTTGCGGATTCCAAATGATGCCATCTAACGCATGGGCGAGAAAGTCGCCAAGCGACCTATCGGAAGGGCGTCAGACGTCCGGTCTCAGACGTCTGACGCTATCGACTAGAACTTCTGCTGCTTCATCCACGGAATGATGCGATCAAACGCCGCCTCGATCTGCTCGCAGGTGGCGGAGAAGCTGAAGCGCATGGAGTTGGTGCAGCTCTCCCCGAAGGCGTCACCGGGCACCACACAGACCCCGGTTTCCTTGAGCATGCGTAGGGCCACATCGCTGGCGTCCACGTGCTCCGGCAGTTCCGGGAAGATGAAGAAGCCGCCGCCGGGCTTGTAACCCTTGAGGTGCGGGGTTTGCTGCACCAGCTTGCAGATCAGGTCCCGGCGCTCGCGGTAGATCTCGATACGTCGGTCCTGTTCGCTCTGGTCGCCGGTGAGGGCAGCCACGCCGGCAAACTGGGCCGGGGTGTTGGCGACCGAAGTTGTGAACATATGGTAACGACGCAGTTTTTTGATCGCCCCCTGGCTGGAAATGATCCAGCCCACCCGCAGGCCGGCCATGCTGTAGGTCTTGGAGAAACTGCTGGCGACCATGATGTGGTCGAGATCGGTGCCGCAGCTGAGCACGCTGGCGTATTCCGGCTCATCCAGAACCATGTGGTCGTAGACCTCATCGCTGAGTACCTGAATGCCCCGGAAGGCACACTCCTCCACGATGGTTTCGATGGTCTCGCGGGGATAGACGGCGCCAGTGGGATTGTTGGGCGAGTTCAGGACTACCGCGAAGGTGCGCATCCCCATGGCCTTGATGACGTCGTCGGGGTCCAGCTGGTGATCGTTCTCGGCCCGGGTGGGGATGTATTTGACCTCCCCGCCGTTCATCCGGATCAGCGGTGCATAGAGCAGGAACGAGGGGTCCACTACCAGGAACTGGCGCCCCGGAGCCGAGGTGGCGGAGAGGGCCAGATAGATGGCCTCGGTGGCGCCACTGGTGATCAGAATATTATCGCGGGTCAGCTTGCGCTCATAGCGCTTGTTGTAATAGTCACGCAGCGCCACCAGCAGCTCGGGCAGGCCGGCGTCCATGGTGTAGCCGGTCTGGCCGGCTTCCAGGGCCTCGATGTAGGCATCGATGATATGCCGGGGTGTGGGCAGATCGGGCTGGCCAATGGACAGGTGGATCACGTCCTCCATTGTCGACGCCAGGTTGACCATGCGTCGGATCCCCGGCACCGGGATCGCCTGCATGGCGGGATGCCAGCGGGCTTTCGTCTTCCGGTACTTGATCTTCCGAGGATTGACTTCGGATTTGGTCTTGGCCGCTTGGTTCATATAGGCGTCCTCTCCCCGTTTGGCGAGTATATAAAGAGGAACGGCATGATGTCGTTCCGTGCTGATCCGCCAGTGTCCGGTGGCGAATGGCCTACCCTGATATCCCTTTGGCAATCCAGGGCAGGCGAGACCTGAGCCTGTAATTGCAGGTTAGTCCTCCCGTATTCGCCGGTCAAAGCCTCTTGGGTTTCAAAATGGATACCAATGGTTGACCCTGAACGCTTTAACGGCCAATACTCGATGATATTCGTGTCCCGGCATCATCACGGCGCAGGTTCGCCGGGTCACCAATCGTGAACGGTGGAGAAGGAAGGGAGGCACAGCGAATGGCCGATCAGAACGCATCCCCGGTAGTTACGGTTCTTACGGCACCGGATGAAGGAAAACCTCCGGGTCTGGAGCCCCTGGAAGCGCAAACTGAAGTCCGCTTCGCCTGGGATGCCGACACCCTTCGCCAGACACTGCCGGGGACCGACATCATGATGGTCACCGACTTTCGCACCGAGGCGCTGCAGGAAGCCTGGTCGAGCGCCGATCGCCTGCGCTGGATCCATGCCACCAGTGCCGGGGTGGACGCCCTGATGATTCCCGAAGTGGTGGACAGCGATATCCTGGTCACCAATGCCCAGGGCATTTTCGACCGCTCTATTGCCGAGTACGTACTTGGCGTCATCCTGATGTTCGCCAAGGATTTCCCGCATTCCATTGCGCTACAGCGCGACCACAACTGGAAGCACCGCGACACTGAACGGGCGCAGGGTAAACGGGTACTGGTCGTCGGAGCCGGTTCCATTGGCCGGCAGATCGCCAAGCTGACCGGCGCCATCGGCATGGATGTGTACGGCATCGCCCGTCATGCCCGCCAGGACAATCCGGATTTTCGTGAGGTGTTCGCCAATGAAGATCTCAACGAGCAGCTCGGCAAGGCCGACTATGTGGTGGTTGCGGCACCGCTTACCCCATCCACGGAAGGGCTGTTCGACAACGACACCTTTGCTGCCATGCAGCCCCACGCCCGTTTCATCAATATTGGTCGCGGCCCCATCGTCAAGACCGAGGCGCTGTTGAGCGCGCTGCAGAACAAGGTGATTGCCGGTGCCTGTCTTGACGTGTTTGAGGAAGAGCCGCTGCCCGCGGACCACCCTCTTTGGGATCAGCCCAACATGTTGATTACGGCGCACATGGCGGGGGACTTTATCGGCTGGCGCGCGGCCCTGACTGAGCAGTTCCTGGAGAACTACCAACGCTGGCAGGAAGAGCAGCCACTGATCAATCAGGTCGACAAGAAGCTGGGCTATGTGCCCAAGTGATTGAAGGTAGAAGGTACAGGGTCTATACAGGGTTAATCATCCGACCGTTGCCGGAGTGATCGCACTGATCGCCCGCTTCGGTCCTGCCACGTTTCCAGAGGAGGGCTTACCAATGGCAAATGCTGTGGCCGACATGACCGCGGTGGAAATGATCCGGTTGTTCCAGAGTCGCAAACTGTCACCGGTGGAAGCGACGCAGGCCTGCCTGGAGCGCATCGACAAATACAATCCGCGGGTCAATGCCTATTGCCTGGTGGACCAGGAAACCACCCTGGCCGAAGCCCGAGCCTCTGAGGCCCGTTACCAGAAAGGGCAGCCGCTGGGGCAGGTGGACGGGGTACCCACAGCCATCAAGGATGTCTTCCTGACCAAGGGCTGGCCTACCCTCAAGGGCAGCAAGACGATCGACCCCAATCAGGAATGGAACATGGATGCGCCGGTCATCGCCTCGCTCAAACGCCATGGCTTTGTTCCCCTGGGCAAGACCACGACGCCGGAATTCGGCTGGAAGGGCGTGACGGACTCTCCCTTATGTGGCTCTACCGGCAACCCCTGGAATCCGGAGAAGACCGCAGGCGGGTCCAGTGGCGGCAGCGCCTCGGCGGTTGCCCTGGGTATGGGGCCCTTGTCCCTCGGTACCGATGCGGGCGGTTCCATCCGCATCCCTGCCGGTTTCAGTGGCATGTTTGGCCTCAAACCCACAGCGGCCCGCGTTCCCTTTGTGCCCGGCAGTCCCTTTGGTTTTCTCGCTCATGTCGGCCCCATGACCTGGACCGTTGAAGATGCGGCGTTGCTGATGAATGTCATCTGTGAGTGGGACGGTCGCGACAGCGTGGCGTTGCCCAATGACAGCTGCGACTACCTCAAGGATCTCAACGCCGGCGTTGCGGGCATGAAAATCGCCTACAGTCCCAATCTGGGATATGTGAACGTAGACCCGGAGATTGCCGAGGCGGTTAAAAAGGCCGTTCAGCGTTTCGAGGATCTGGGGGCCGAAATCGTGGAAGTGGATCCGGGGTTCTCGGATCCCCGTGAAGCCTTTGATCGCCTGTTCTTTGGCGGTGCGGCCAATGCCATGCGCAACCTCGGCCCGGAGCAGCGCGCCAAGATGGACCCCAACCTGGTGCATGTGGCCGAAGAGGCTGCGAAAATGGATATGCTCGACTACCTCTGGGCCATCAATGAGAAGACCGCGTTATCCGAGTTGATGATGCGTTTCTTCCTGGATTATGACCTGTTGCTGACACCGGCACTGCCGATTCCCGCGTTCAAGCGGGGCCAGGAGGTGCCGGACGACTGGGACGACCCACGCTGGCCGTCCTGGACGCCGTTCACCTATCCCTTCAACATGACCGGGCATCCGGCCGCCTCGGTACCCTGCGGTTTCACCTCCCAGGGGCTGCCAATCGGACTGCAGATTGTCGGCAACCGCTATCAGGACAAGAAGGTGCTGCAGGCCTCCCAGGCCTACGAGAAGGCCGAAAACTGGGTCGACACGCGCCCATCTCTGGATGGATAGGAAGTCGCGACATGATGAGTGTGGCCATTTCTCTGCATGTGCTGGCGGCGGTCATCTGGGTGGGCGGCATGTTCTACGCCTACATGGCCATGCGCCCGGGCGTTGGCCATGCCGTGGAACCGCCGCGGCGGCCGGTGCTCTGGTGCCATACCCTGTCCCGCTTCTTCCGCTGGGTGTGGCTGTCGATCCTGGTGTTGCTGGGAACCGGCTACTGGATGGTTTTCAAGGTGTTTGGCGGGATGCAGGGTATCGGCCTGCATGTTCACCTCATGCAGGGGCTCGGTATTGTGATGATGCTCATCTTCGCCCACGTCTACTTTGCGCCCTTCCGGCGATTAAAGCGGGCCGTCGAGGGCAATGACAACGAGGCCGGCAGTCGCAGTGTGGCGCAGATTCGTGTGCTGGTGGGTACTAATCTCATTCTGGGGATCGCCGTCGTGCTGATTGCCGCCGGCGGGCGCTACGCCGGTTGGTAACAAATGGTAAGCGTGCGGCCTTGCGGCTTGGCTTTTGGTCAAAAAATGGCCAGAATGAAAGGTGAATACGCTAACAGAGGTGTCCCTTATGGTTGATGGTGTCAATCCGCAATTGGGGAACACGTTACGTGAAAGCGCCACGACGCGCCCCGGCCGGGCCGGCAATGATGCGGCCAACGGTACTTCGCAACAGGGTGGCGTGAATGCCCCCCAAGGCCAGCCGCCCCAGGGGGTGAGTGTCCAGCTTTCCCAGCAGGGCCTGGATCAGGCCGCAGCAACCACCGAAACGCCGCAGGCGGTCGCACAAACCTCCACCACCGACACGGCCAATCAGGCTGCGGAGGATCAGCCGCGACCGGCGCCCGCCACGGAACAGTCGACCGGGACCACGACCAACAGTCGTGATCAGGGCGCCGACCAGGCCCTCGGCACCACCGTCGACACCCGGGCCTGACCCTACACCGCCCGGCGATGCGTCGTTCGGGCGGCTCTCCCTTTGATTCGTTGGCGTTGTATCCAGCGATCTTTTAATGGCGAATCATTCTCAGCCGCACCTCCCTGACTATTAACCTCTACGGCTTCCTCGCAGTAGCATGGAATCAAGTGAAGTTGGTTAACGAATGACCAGAAGGGGTCTGGTCGATTCGAGGAGGTAAAAGGCTATGAAACGGCTTTTTTATCTGGCACCGTCCATCGACAGTGTGGAGGCCATTTCCAACGATCTCCATGAGCATGGGGTGAAGGATTGGCGTATTCACATTGTCAGTAAGGATGAAGCGGGGCTGTATACCCATCGCCTGCATGGTGCCGGCATGACGGATAAGACCGACTTTGTCCGTTATGCCGAGCGTGGCGCGATGGCGGGCGGCATCTTTGGTATCTGTTTCCTGATTCCATTGGCCATGTCCGGAGTGGTCGCCTTGCCTGGGCCCGCCTGGGTGGCGTTATTCCTGTTCCTGATGTTGATTGGGGGCTGGATTGGCGGTATCGGCGGCATTTCCTCGCGCAACTACAAGGTGCGCCGCTATGACGCCGCCATCGACCGTGGCGAGCATCTGGTGATGGTGGACGCCTCACGAAAGGACATCGAGACCACCAAGCAGCTTATGGAGAAGAACCATCCCGAAGCGCGTCTGCAAAGCGTGGATTCCCGTTTCAACAATCCCTTTGTGGAAGATGACGGCAAGTTCCACATGACCTGATCAGCGCGGATCCCGCAACCCTGAGTGGATCGCTTCTTTCACCAGCCACTGGCGCAGCGAGCGCAGTGCCGGCTCGTTGCGCCGGCCGATTTTGTGGGCGAAGTAGAACCG
Organism: Marinobacteraceae bacterium S3BR75-40.1; assembly: GCA_042862465.1. GTDB lineage: Bacteria > Pseudomonadota > Gammaproteobacteria > Pseudomonadales > Oleiphilaceae > JASTVH01. The sequence continues at coordinate 47,364 of JASTVH010000008.1, forward strand.
GTCCCCGGTAATCAGGGTATGGCACGGCAAGCGCACGAAGTCGCCCGCGTCCTCCAGGGTATTGAGCATGTAGTCGTTGGTCAGGGCGATCCCCTGGTGATGGCGGGCCGCCTCCAGCGCCAATAGCATGTGACTGAAGTGCTGCAACTTGGCGGTTCGCGGTAACGGCTGATCGGCCACCGCGAACCATTTGCGCCAGTCCCCCGATTCCTCCCCGAAAATACTGTAGGTCGACAGCAGCGGATAGCCTGCGATGGCCTCCGGTGAGAGCGACGTGATAGCTTCGCTGGTCCCGCCCTGTATCTCCTGCCAATAGGCCCGGCTGCAGATGGGAAACAGACGCTCGCTGTACAGCAGATCGTACTGGAAGGCGGGATTGTCCTGATGAATGGTGATGAAGCAGTCGGCGACTCGGTCGGATAGGGTGGGGGATTCGCTGGTCATTTCCAGGGCCAGGTCAATTGCCGGGCACTCCCGCTGCAGCGTGGGCAATCGGGGAATCAGCCAGCGCACAGCAAAGGAACTGAACACCGCCAGACGAAGTCGCGTATCACTACGACCCAGCAACTGGTCCGTGGTCCGCTCGATCTGCAGCAGGGCGGAACTGATCCCTTCGTAGAAAACCTGCCCCTGCTCGGAGAGCGAGAGGTGGCGGCCACCCCGATGAAAAAGGGGTTCCCCCAGGTGTGCCTCAAGCAGTTTGATCTGATGGCTGACGGCGCTCTGGCTCACATTGAGCTCCTCCGCCGCCCGGGAGAAGCTGTTGAGGCGGGCGACGGCTTCGAAGACTGGCAGTGTTTTCAGCGGGGGAAGATTCATTATCTAAAAAATTAATAATGGGTATTTAAATATCATTATATGAGATAGAGCGGCCGATTTACACTGGCGCTGTTTTTCAACGCAGCAACAGGAGTTGGTCCTCATGTCCGGTCGCACCCTGGGGAGTGCCATTGCGTTACTGGTCTTCGGTAACGCCCTGGCCATCGGTTCGGATGTCGTCATCAAGCTGGCCGGTGCCGATATTCCATTGTTCCAGTTCGTGTTCCTGCGCTGTGTGTTTACCGTGCTCTGCCTGCTTCCGTTTCTGGGCCAGGTGAGCCGTGACGGCTTTTGGCAGGGCCTGCGCATTCACCTCGTGCGGGCCCATGTGCACCTGACGGGGATCATCTGCATGGTGGTGGCGCTTACCTACCTGCCCCTGGCGACGGCCAATGCCATATTTTATGCCGCACCCTTGCTGGTGGTGGTCATTGCCTTTCTCTTTGCCGGCGAAAAGCCGCGCCTGCCCAGCATCCTGGCGGTGATCAGCGGCTTCATCGGAGTGCTGGTCATCCTGCGTCCGGGCGGCGACGTGGGATGGGCGGGCTTGGCCGCCCTGGCAATGGCACTGTGCCTTGCGATCGGTGCGGTGCTGGTGCGCAAACTGCCGCGGGATCAGACCACGGTGCACAAGCTCCTGCTCAACAGCCTGCTGGTACTGCCGGCCAGCTTTGCGCTGATGATGTGGGAAGGCGCACCCTGGAGCAGCGAGTTGCTGCTCTACGCGATCGGCTCCGCGGTGCTGATTCTCGGGTACAACATGACGGTGTTGTTGGCGTATCGCCATGTGGAGGCCAACCAGGTGACCAGTGCCGAGTATACCGGCCTGGTCTGGGCCATCCTGATCGGCTGGTTGGGCTTCGGTGAGGTGCCGGATCCGGTCTTCCTGGTCGGAGCCGGTCTGATTGTGGTGCCCTTGGTTTTGCTCAGCCTGAAAGGGCGGTTTCGGGGGAGGCGTCCCATCGGGCGGACGTCTTCAGCGATGGGGGGCACGGCGGCCGGACGTTACCGTCAGGAAGCGGAAAGGGCGGGTTAGTCCGCCTTTTCGGCCTGATACTCAGTTGGCCGAGGCCTGCTGTTCCACCTGATTATGGGGATATTGCAGGGACTTGCGCTGCTCGTAGCGCAGGGCGGCCCCGGCAATGCTGCCACCCTTACCGGTGGTCAACCAGCGCTTGACGCGCCCGGCATCCCCCAATGGCGAGCGGGAGCCGAAGGAGTCCAGCAGAATCAGCCCCATGGGCCGGCCTTTAATCTCCGAGACCATCACCAGACATCGTCCCGCCTCCTTGAGGTATCCGGTCTTGCTCAGCTGCACGTGCCAGCTGTTGCGATGGACCAGGACGTTGGTGTTGCCATAGGAGAGGGAATAACGCGGGCTGCGGAAATGGGCGCGGTAGTAGGATGTGGTGGTATATCGGCGCAGCGGTTCGTACTTGTAGGCTGCAGCCACCAGCTTGGCGAGGTCTGCCGCCGAGGAATGGTTCTTCGGGGACAGGCCGCTGGAATCCACGAAATGGGAATTCACCATGCCCAGCTCTTTGGCCTTCCTGTTCATTGCTGCGATAAAGGCGTCATAACCCTGTGGGCTTTGACGGGCCAGGGTATAGGCCGCCAGGTTTTCCGACGACATCAGGGCGATCCGCACCATATCCCCGCGTTTGAGCTGAGAGCCGATGCGAATGCGTGAATAGGCGTTGTTGACCGGCTTGAAATGGCGCTTTTCCACAGTGATCCATTCATCCAGGGGCGCCCCACTGTCCATGACCACCACCGCGGTCATCAGCTTGGTGACTGACGCGATGGGTGCGGCCCAATCGGCGTGTTTGCTGTAGAGCAGCTCACCGGATTCAAGATCCACCACCGCCGCCTTGACGGAGGCCAGGTGAAGGTTGTCTTCCTCCAGGCTGGCCAGATCCAGGGCCAACGCCGTGGAGGTCAGGAAGGACAGGGCCAGGGCCAGGAAAAAGCGCTTCAGGGTCACGGGACATTCCTCGGATGCTGAATGGACGCCAATACCTTAGTTGCGCGCCGGAAAAATTGAAACCTTATTTGGATTACAGTGGCTGCTACTTGTCAGTGTAGTCGGTTGGCGGGAACTTGGGGGGATCAGCAAGCCGGGAGGGTAAAAGCGTCCGACGTCGGACGGTGGACGTCGGACTTAAAGGGGCCCGAAGGCCCCGTTCGTTCAGTTGGAGATCACCACTTCACCGTTGATCACGGCTGCCGGTGAGGGGATGGGCGAGGGCACCGGGTCAGTGTTGACCTGGGCATCGCTATCCACAGCCGTCGGCAGCGGCGTGGTCGGGGCGGTCAGGCTCAGCGTGGAGCAGCTGCCATCGGTTTTCTCGATGAGGCTGTACTCGGCCTGAGTGGCCTTGACCACGTACTGACCGTTACCTTCCGCGGCGTCCAGCACGGTGCCGTCAGCCAGGTTCACGGCGGGCTTGTAACGGCCGTTGCCGTCATCCTCGAAGGGCAGGCCGAAGAGGTCGCCATTGCCGCTGTATTCCAGCATGAACGGTTCGTTGTAGAAGTCAGCGCCGGTGTCGTCACGATCGGCCGCCGCGCTGAAGGTCAGGCTCAGGAACATGGGCGGATCAATGGTGATCACCTCACTGTTCTGCGTCGCCCAATAGCTTTGGGACCAGGTGTTCGGGCCGGTTTCCCACTCGTACCAGGTGGTCAGGTCGTTACCGCTGGTAAAGGTGTCCAGGGCCGTTTCCGTGGTGGTCAGGACGCCGGTGTAGATGCCGCCCTGGTACTGCGGATCCACGCTGCCCTGGGACAGACTGTCCGGCCAGACCACTGCGCCACCGTTCTGCTTGAGGACCATGTTGGTCGCATCAAAGGTGTACTGGGCATTGCTGGTGGAAGTGTCCACATAGGGGTTGCCGCCAGTGCCAAGGGTGGTGGCATCCAGCTGGCTGCTGGGGCAGTTCCAGGCGCAGTAAAGCGTCAGGTCGCCACTCAGGTCGGAGGGACTGACGGTCTCGCGCTTACGCAGGACCACCTTGTCGAGCAGGTTGCCGCTGCCATCCAGCAGGATGGTGACGCTGCCCCCGAGTTGGTCGGAATACAGGTCAATGCGGGTTGAGCCACTCGGCGGAGTGATCTTCTCGGGGCTGCTCAGTTCAGTCACCTGGGGCGGTCCGTCCTGGCTCTGGTCTTCTGTGGCCACTTTGTAGAAGCCTTCACCGGCACTGCCGCTGGCCATGTATTCGGCGATGTAGTTGCTGCTGCCTTCCCAATAGCGGAAGCGTACACCGGTCACCGCGTCCAGAGTCTTGGATTCGGTGGTGATTTTGTTCAGGCGGCCGCCGGAGCTGTGCAGGGTGACCGGCGTGGCTGTCGGCTCACCGGAACTGAAGTCCATACGGTCGACGGTCATGCCATCCTGGAACAGGGACTCGTCCTCCATCCACAGGCCCCAATAGCCCATATAGCCGTGGACACGTTCGTCGCCGTTATCGAATTCGAACGGAAAGCCTCCTTCCACGTCCACCTTTGAACCGTCGGCGTAATTGAAAACCTCATAACGGAAGACATTTTGCTCTGTCTCGTCCTTGGCCAGGCAGACGTCGTCAGCAGAATCGGGATCATCCACCAGGGCCCGGGTCTCGTTCCAGCTAAGCTTGTAGGTTTTCATGCCCTCCGGGCCCATTTCGCCTCTGGTAATGGCTGTGCCCGCTGTGGCGTTTTTCTCGATGGTCGCCGCGCTTTCGTAAGTTTCGGAGCCGAAGGTCGAGCTCTCGTAGAAAGTCAGGGACACGTTGCCGTTATCGTTGGGGACGGCCTGCAACTGGCCGGCACCGATGGGGCCGGCTTCGGTGTTGTCTGCATCGTAGGTCTTGAAGGTCATGGTGAAGTCACCGGCCGGATTGGCCGCGCTCGGAGACTCGCGCACGACGGCGAGGGCTCGAATCTGTTGGGCTGCGCCGTCAGGGCCATCCTCCATTCTTGGAATCCAGACCTTCACAATTTGCGGATCATCATTGCTTGCCCGGGTGCTGTTGACCACCGCGGTAATGTTGTCGGGACCGCGATTGTCGTTGTTATCCTGCTGCCCCGTGGAACATTCAGCCATGTTAACCAGAGCGGTATAGGTGCCCTGGTTAACCATTTCGCCGGCTCTCAGGCTGCGGATGAAGCAGAGGATTTCGTTCGGAGTGGACATGGGCTCAAGGCCGGGTGTCCAGGTCCAGCTGTCCGTGGTCTGATTGCTGTAGTCGGTACCGGCATCGTCGAAGGCGGCGTAGACCGGCAGGGTGCCCATCAGGGATGCGGTGATGAGAGGGAGTAGTGCTTTCTTCATGACGCTGTCCTTACTGGCTTAATTGTTGGCATCGACAATGGAAACGCGGCTGGGTGTTTCCAGCCCCTGGATCGTGCCGTCACTTCCGCCTGACGAGCCGGAGTCGGCTGAGCTGCTGGAGGAGCTGGACGATCCGCCGCCACCACAACCGACGATGAACACTGTCATCAAGGCAAGGACAAATAATCTGTACCGCTTCATGGCTGGTTTTCCCCTGTGAGTATCTGAGTCGTCTGTAAGCCCAAAAACGCGACATCGAACGGCTGAAGAATGTGGAGGCCGTTCAATACATGTCGTGTGTATTAAGGAATAGTTCAGAGGTGCAGGGAGTTCTGTTGTTGGTATGTATCGAAGGGTAAGAGCGGTTACGTTTGAATAGATTGTGAAACGTTAGGGTGCTAAATAAAAAAGCGAACGATTTTCATGCCCGCCGATAACGCTCACGGACCATGTAGAGCGCAGCCATGACGCGGGCCTCCGTACAGTCCTCGCGTTCAAACAGGCTGTCGATGTCTTCCAGGGGCCAGGTCAGCACTTCCAGGGGTTCCGGCTCGTCGCCGGTGAGGCGTTTTTCGTAGAGCTGTTCCGCCAGGACTACGCGAATCCGATGGCCCATATAGCCGGGGGACAATGACATTTCCTTGAGAAGGGTCAGTTGCTCGGCGCCGTAACCGATTTCCTCCATCATTTCCCGGTTGGCGGCCTGGCGCCAGTCTTCTCCGTGCTCGTAGAGGCCCTTGGGCAGTGTGATCTGGTAGTCTTCCAGTCCGGCGCCGTATTCGCGGATCAGCACCACGCGACCGTCAGCCAGCATCGGCACGCACATGACGCCGGGCAGGGGCGGCGTGCGCAGGCGTTCGAACACCCGCTCCTCGCCGTTGGAGAAACGCAGGTGCACCTCCTCAATGCCGAACAGGCGGCTGCGGGTGACCAGGCGGGTATCCAGAATCTCGGGTTTGTCTTCCATGGCGGATCCGTCTCCGGAGTGGTGATGAAGCGTCCGACGTCAGACGTCGGACGCCGGGTGTCAGCCCACTTCCTGCAGGCAGTCCTCAATCACCTTGAGGCCTTCCTCAAGCACGTTATCCTCGATGGTGACCGGCATCAGCATGCGGATGGCATTGCCGTAGAGACCGCAGCTGAGCAGGATCAGGCCCTTTTCCTTGGCGCGCTTGGTCAGTTCCGCTGTCTTGGCCGGATCCGGCTTGCGGGACTGTTTGCTTTCCACCAACTCGAAGGCGGCCATGGGGCCGAGATTGCGGACGTTGTCGACACTGGGGAAGCGCTCTTGCCAGTCGGCCAGGCGTTTTTCCAGCTTCTCCCCCAGGGCCACGCTTTTCTGCAGGATGTTTTCCTCGTCCATGACCTGTAGCACGGCCAGCGCCGCGGCACAGGCCACCGGGTTGCCGCTGTAGGTGCCGCCGAGGCTGGCCGGGCCGGAGGCGTCCATGTATTCGGCATTACCCACGACAGCGGAGAGCGGCATGCCGTCGGCCAGACTCTTGGCCATGGTCACGATGTCCGGCTTGATGCCCATGTGCTCGTAGGAGAACAGCTTGCCGGTACGTCCGAAGCCGCTTTGAACTTCGTCGACGATCAGCAGGATGCCGTGCTCGTCGCAGATCTTGCGCAGTGACTGCATGAAGGAAGCCGGTGCGATATTGAAGCCACCCTCGCCCTGGACCGTCTCGACCACAATGGCCGCGCAACGGTGCTGGGGCAGGTCGGTCTTGAACACCATGTTAAGGGAGCGCAGGGCGTCCTCTTCGGTGACTCCGTGGTAGGGCAGCGGGAACTGGGCCCGGAAGATGTCGCCCGGCATGGGGCCAAAGTCGTTCTTGTAGGGCAGGACTTTTCCGGTCATGGCCATGGTCATCATGGTGCGGCCGTGGAAGCTGCCGTCGAAGCAGATGACGCCGGAGCGACCGGTTGCGGCGCGGGCAATCTTGACCGCATTCTCCAGCGCTTCGGCCCCGGAGTTGAACATGCACGCCTTGGCTGCGCTGCCGGTCAGCGGCGTTGCCTTGCAGAGCTTCTCCGCCAGTTGTACATAGGGAGCATAGGGCATCACCGTCTGGCAGGTGTGCATCAGCTTGTCCATCTGCTGCTTGACCGCCTCAACCACCTTGGGATGGCGGTGGCCGATGTTGAGTACGCCAATACCGCCGGCAAAGTCGATCATGCGGCGTCCGTCGGCATCCCAGAGCTCGGCGTTGGTGGCATGGTCGGCGAAAATCTCGTTGGGGCTGGCCGCACCGCTGGCCACATACTTTTCTTTTAGCGCGTTCAATTCGGCGTTGTTCATAGGACATCCCATCCAAGCTTTGAGTTGACTGCGTTCTTCATCTTTACATTCTGGCGCGAAACTTCCAATTCAACCAAGGGCTGAAGCTATTGCGAATGTGTTGCATTGCACGAAGCTGTTTGACGTCCGACGTCCGACGTCCGACGTCCGACGTCCGACGTCCGACGCTCACTGCTGCAGCCTCTGGCAGATGGCGTCTCCTATCATGTTGGTACGTCGGGGGCCGGCTTCCTGGCTGGCGGCCAGGTCGGCGGCGACGGCGTCGAACAGTTGCCTGCCGGCCTCCGCGGTGGCCGCATCCCGTTGCCCCAGCCATTCCAACATGCGGGCGGCGGTGAACAGCATGGCGGTGGGGTCGGCGAGGCCGTGCCCGGCGATGTCCGGGGCGCTGCCGTGAGTCGGTTCGAACATCGAAGGCACGTTTTCGTTGTCCGGGTTCAGGTTGCAGGAGGGGGCCACGCCCATGCCGCCGGACAGTACAGCGGCCAGGTCGGTGAGGATATCCCCCTGCAGATTGCTGGCCACCACCACATCGAACTGCCAGGGCGCCTGGACGAATTTCATGCAGGCGGCGTCCACCAACTCGTGGTGCGTGGCGATGTCCGGGTATTCGGTGGCGATGGCGCCGAAGGCTTCGGTGTACATGTCGCCCCAGTATTTGAGGGCATTGCGTTTGGTCACCAGACAGACCTGGGCGTGGCGGTCGCGGCCATCGGGGTGGTGGAACTGCCGCTGGCGCCCTTCCTGCTCGCGGGCCCGGGCCCTGAGCCGTGCCTGCTCGAAGGCGTAGCGGATAATACGATCGGTGCCCTTGCGGGTGAACACTTCGGTCTGGGTGGCAATCTCGTCGGGGGTGCCGGCCTTGAGGCGTCCGCCCTGGCCGACGTATTCGCCTTCGCTGTTCTCGCGAATCACCAGCATATCCACGTCCTGGGCACGGTGGTCCGCCAGATAGGCGCGGGCGCCGGGCAACAGGCGGGCCGGGCGTTCACAGGCCCACTGGTCGAAGCCTTTGCGGATATCCAGGAGCGGTGACAGGGACAGGCTGTCCGAGAGGACGTAGCGGTTCGGATCCGAGGTGGGTCCGGGATCGCCAAGGGCGCCCAGCAGGATGGCGTCATAGGCCGACAGCTGGCTGAGGCCGTCCTCGGGCATCATGCGTCCATGCTTCTGGTGCCAGGCGGTGGAAGGCCATTCCTTGACGTCCAGTTGCAGGTCGAGTGCGCCCTGGGTCTGCAGCGTTTCCAGCGCCTTGAGGGTCTGTTCCATCACTTCAGGCCCGATGCCATCACCGGGTAGCACCGCAATCCGCCAAGCCCTGGGCGTGCCCATAATCATCTCCTCCAACGCTGTGTTCCATGTTTGCCGGGCAAGCAATTGTTGCTTCCCTTGTGGCAGTGTAGCCACGAAAGGGCAACAGCCCAACCGCTGCGCTCAACCGATGTTCCGGGCCTGGGTGGTCCGGCTGTGTTGCAGCACCTTTTCCAGCGGTTCGGGGCGATGAAGCGCAAAGCCCTGTACGTAGTCCACGCCCACCTGTCGGAGGAAGGCGACCGATTCCATGTCTTCGACACACTCGGCCACGGTCAACTTGCCAAGCGCCTTGCCGACGTCATGGATGGCCTTGACCACAGCCTGGTCCTGCGCGTTATCGGCGATATAGCGTACGAAGGTGCCGTCGATCTTGATCAGGTCCACCGGCAGATTCTTGAGGTATCCGAAAGAGGACAGGCCGCTGCCGAAATCGTCCAGGGCCACCTGGCAGCCGTGTTGGCGAACCTGGCGGAAGAAATTCTGGGCCTCCTTGAGGTTGGCGATCGCCGCCGTTTCGGTCACCTCAAAGCACAGCTTGTGGCCGGGGATGTCCCAGCGGATCAGGCTGTCGAGCACGAACTGGAGGTAGTCCGGTGATCCCAGGGAAACTCCCGAGGCGTTGATGTGGCAGCAGTCCAGGCCGTCCAGCTTGTCGCGGTTTTCGGACAGGTGGCGCAGCGCCAGGTTGAACACTTCCTGGTCGATCTGGCCGATCAGGTTGTAACGTTCCGCCGAGGGCAGGAAGGCCCCCGGGGTGTGGATGCGTCCCTGTTCGTCTTCCAGTCGCACCAGGGCCTCAATGCGCGGCTTGTCGCCCTCGTGCGTGGTGTCGATGCGCTGGGCATACAGTCGCAGCCGGTGGGCCTCGAGCGCGCCCCGTAGCGTCGAAAGCCATTCCAGGCTAACGTTGTATTCCTCGACCGCCTTGTTGCCGGCCTGGTAGGCGTGCACCTGGTTGCGACCCATATCCTTGGCCAGATGACAGGCGGTGTCCGCGGCGCGCAGGACAGCGATCACGTCCCCGGTCTGGGGCGATATTTCCGCCAGGCCAATGGTGGCGGAAACCCGGAAACTCTTGTCGGCCCAGCCGAACACGAATTCAGTCAGTGCCCGGCGAATTTTGTCGGCCGCTTCAAAGGCCCCGTCCAGGTCCGTCTCGTGGAGAATGACGGCGAATTCGTCGCCCCCAAGGCGGCCCACCACGTCGGTTTCACGGACCTGGCCATCGAGCACCTCGCTGAGTGATTTCAGCAACTGGTCGCCCGCCAGATGGCCGCAGGTGTCGTTAACCACCTTGAACTGATCCAGGTCGATAAAGCACAGCACATGGCTGATACCATCGCGTTTGGACTTATCGATGGCATGGTTAAGGCGGCGTTCCATTTCCCGTCGGTTGAAAAGGCCGGTCAGGTCGTCATGGCGGGCCTGGTAGGTCAGTCTGTCAGCCAGCTCGTGGGCTTCGGTGATGTCCTCGACGATCGAGATAATCTGCTCGGGATGACCATCGTCGTCATAGGTCATGGAAGAGGTCTGTTTGACCCAGATCAGGCAGCCGTCTCCGCGGATAAATCGCTTCTCGCTGGTATAGCTGTCGAGCCGGCCCTGTTTGATGGCGCGACGCTGTTCCACCGACCTTTGAATATCGTCCGGATGGGTGAATACGGTGTAGCTTTGGTCAATCAGTTCCTCCCGTGAACGTCCCAGGGTTCGGCAGAGGGCTTCGTTGGCGTCCTGTATCATGCCGTTCAGATCCAGCTGCGCCATGCCCACCGCAGCCTGGTCGAAGGCGGCCTGAAAGCGGCGATCACGGCTGCGCAGCCATTCCATCATGCGATAGCCCACGTAGGCGAGGGTGGTGCAGTACAGCAGGGCGAGGAATATGGCGCCGCCCACCAGAACCTTTTTCAGGAGGCGCACGCCGTTGGTGATCGAGACCACGAAATGGTTCGCCAGAGCCGTAGCCCGATCGTGGAGTGCCGATAGGCGCTGCAGCAGGCGCTGGCGTTCGGGCTCACTGGCATTCCCTTTCAGCACGGTGGTGCGGGCTTCCTGCAGCAGGTTTTGCAGGCGCAGCAGTGCCTCGTCACTTCGGCGCCAATCGCTGACGGCTTCCCGGAAGTAGGGCAGCCAGCGAAAATTTTCATAGAGAAAGATCATGCTGCTGATGTCTTCCGGCGCGTTGGAACCCCTCAACAATCCCTCTCGCGCCCGCTCCGGTGCCGGCGCTTCTTCATCCATGGCCTGCCGCGCGCGCATGTCAGCCAGGGGAATGGCCAACGCTTTGCGGGCGGCACGGTAATCACTGGGGGCGCCGGAACTGATGAAGCGGTCAAGCGCGTAGGAGGACGCAGAAATGCCTCTGGTCCAGTGGTGGGAGCCCGTCACGTAAGCCTGGGCACCGGATTGCATTTCCAGCGCCAGAATGGTCAGAATCAGGGCGAGACCGGTCATGGCGACCAGTGTTCCCAGCCCCATGAACAGCACGTGTTTGTAGCGGCGGCTTGCCTTGCTGTTGTCCCGCTTCACCGAAGCTCCCTTGCCAGCGAAGAAATGGTGAAGTTGGAGGCCGATGGTCCTGTCACCAACTTCAACATGTATTCATAAGAGCGCACTCGTAAAGCATAGCAACTGGATTTGCCACATGATGTAAAATTGCTGGCCCAGGACCATGCAGCGCCCCTGGCCATCTGTGCTAGCCTAACCACAAATTGCCTGTAAAACGAGGAGATGGCCGATGGCGGAGGGGGAGCTGTTTGATGAGTCCCGTTGTGAATATTGTGTAAAAGGGGCGGGGCTGGATTTCGACTTCTCGTTTGCCTATCAACCCATTATCGATGCCGAGGAACGGCGGGTCTGGGGGCATGAGGCGTTGGTTCGGGGGGTTAACGGCGAGGGGGCCGGCACCATCCTGTCCCGGGTCACGGAAAAGAACCAGTACCCCTTTGACCAGGCCTGCCGGGTGCGGGCCGTGCGGTTGGCCTCGCAGCTGGGGATCGATGGTTTTCTCTCCATCAATTTCCTGCCTCACGCGGTCTACCGGCCTGAGCACTGCATTCGGACCACCCTGGCCGCGGCCAAGCGTTATGGGGTGGATACCCGCAAACTGATGTTCGAGCTGACCGAAAACCAGCAGCTCACTTCAACTGACCATCTTGAGGACATCATCCGGACCTATCAGAGCCTGGGTTTTTTGACGGCCCTGGATGACTTTGGCGCCGGCTACTCCCGTCTCAATCTGTTGATCTCCTGTCCGCCCCAGTTCCTGAAACTGGATATGCAGCTCATTCGAAATATTCACGAAAGTCCCCGAAAGCAGGCCCTGGTGGAGGGGATTGCCCTGTCCATGGATCGCCTCGGTATCCAGGTGATTGCAGAGGGGGTGGAATACGAAGAAGAATACCGGTGGTTGCGCCAGCAGGGCATTCGCTATTACCAGGGTTTCCTGTTTGCCAAGCCGGGATTCGAGCATTTTCCCGAACCCTATTACCCCGACTGAACGGCGGATAATCCTATGGCTTATCGTTTGCTGGTCATGGTGCTGGCGCTGGTGCTGGTGGGGCTGGTCTTTGCCTGTTTCTGGCTGGGTAGCGCGGCGTTTCTAAAGCAGCACGGCGAAACCCGCGAGATTGCCGAGCGTGCCCGCGTTATGGCGATGTGGACCTTTATGGGCTTTGGTGTCGGCTTGATCTTTGTCGGTCTGGGCGGGCCCATCCTGGGCAGCTACGCATTCTGCCGGGTTGCCCGCCAGGAAGTGGACGTGCCTTTGGCCACATCGCTGCTGTGGGGCATCGGCATCGTGTTGCCTACTTCAATCCTGGCTGCCGCTCTGGTCGCCTTCGCCGTGCTTACCCAGTGATACCGCCTTATGCAGGCGTTCCCGTAGCCACAGCAAAGCCGGCTCCCGTTCGAAAGGCTTGTGCCAGTATAGGTGAACGTCGATCGGCGGCATGCTGGCCGGGGCGTCTACACACTGTACCGCCAGATGCTGGCTGATGATGCGGGCATAGGTGTCCGGCATGGTGACCAGCAGGTCGGTACTCTGGGCCACCCGGCAGGCGGCAAAGTAGTGCTGGCAGCGCAGGGCCACCTGGCGGTGGTGACCCTGGCGACTGAGCTCGAAGTCCTCGAGCCCTGGACCTTCCGTGCGCGATGACACCAGGATGTGCCGGCAGGCCAGATAATCCTCCAGCCTCATGGTACCGCCAATGACCCGGGGATGATCCTTCCTCGCCACCACCACCAGCCGGTCTTCATGCAGCCGTTCATGGGCGGTCTGCTCCCCCACCGGCAACATCACGTCCACCGCGAAATCCAGCTGCCCGCCGGCCAGTTGCGCCTCCATGTCCCGCCGGGAGGTGCGCTGGCTCACGATCGAGATATTGGGGTAGTGGGCCAGATCGGACAGCAGATTGGGAAGGAAGGTGGATTCCAGCACATCCCGAAGGGCGAGATTAAACACCTTGTATTGGGCAGCCGGCTCGAACAGATGGAACTGATTCAGGGCCGACTGGATCTGCCCCAGCCCCGGACGTACGGTTTCCGCCAGACGCTTGGCGGTGGGGGTGGGCACCATGCGGTTGCCCTGGCGCATGAACAGCGGATCGTTGAAGTGGTCCCGCAGCCGCGACAGGGCATGGCTGACGGCCGGCTGGGTCAGGTGCAGGACGCGGCTGGCCTTGGTCAGGCTGCCTTCGCGGAAGATGGTATCGAAGACGGTCAGCAGGTTCAGGTCGAGACGATGCAGTGCCATGGGCCATCCCTGGTCGGTGTTCGTTGTATAAGTATGGCGAATTAAGCGGGATAAAGAAAATTCATTCGCCTTATTTTTGACCCCTCCATAGACTGTTTGCAGTTTTAAACGACATGTGGGGTGAGCATCATGGATTTTGAATTGTCAGCCAAGGGCCAGGATTACCTGGCGCGTGTGAAAGCATTCATGCGTGACGAGATCTTCCCAATCGAGGAAGACTATTTCCGTGAATTGCGCAGCCGTGAAGACCGCTGGGTGGTTTTGCCCATCATCAAGGAACTCAAGGCCAAGGCCAAAGAGCAGGGCCTGTGGAACATGTTCCTGCCCAACTCCGAATACGGTGCTGGCCTGAGCAATGCCGACTACGCGGTGATCGCCGAGGAAACCGGCCGCAGCTTCATCGCGCCGGAAATCTTCAACTGTAACGCGCCGGATACCGGCAACATGGAAGTGCTGCTGCACTACGGCTCCAAGGAGCAGCAGGAGCAGTGGCTCAAGCCGCTGCTGGCGGGGGAGATCCGTTCCGCCTTCTGCATGACCGAGCCGGGTGTGGCCTCCTCCGATGCCACCAACATGGCCGCCACCGCCAAGGTGGAAGGTGATGAGGTGGTGCTGAACGGTCGCAAGTGGTGGAGCACCGGGATCGGCCATCCGGATTGCCAGGTCCTGATCTTCATGGGCCTCACCGACCCGGATGCCCATCGCCACCGCCAGCATTCCATGGTGGTAGTGCCCAAGGATGCGCCGGGGGTGAAGGTGGAGCGTATGCTGCCGGTGTTCGGCGAGCTGGATGAGCCCTATGGTCATGGCGAGGTGAGCTTCACCGATGTCCGCCTGCCCAAGAGTGCCATCATTGCCGGGCCGGGACGCGGCTTCGAGATCGCCCAGGGCCGTCTGGGGCCGGGCCGGGTGCATCATTGCATGCGGGCCATTGGTGCGGCGGAAGTGGCTCTGGAGCTGCTGATCAAGCGCGCGGTTTCCCGCGAGGCCTTCGGTCGTCCGCTGGCCAAGTTGGGCGGCAATCCCGATATCATCGCCAACGCCCGCATGGCCATCGAACAGGCCCGCCTGCTTACGCTCAAGACCGCGTGGCTGCTGGACACCAAGGGCATCCTGGGCGCCCTGAGTGAAGTCTCCCAGATCAAGGCGGTGATCCCCAGCATGCTGTGCCAGATCGTCGACCAGGCGATCCAGATCCACGGCGGTGGTGGCCTCAGCGACGACTTCCCGCTGCCGCTCCTTTACGGCTATGCTCGGGCCTTGCGTCTGGCGGACGGACCGGACGAAGTGCATCGGGCGATGGTGGCGCGACTGGAGCTGCGGAAGTACAAGTAGTCGGAGTATCCGACAAAACAACTTAAAGCAACCATCAAGGACTCCCATGACCCAACGCATTTTTATCACCGGCGGCGCCAGTGGCCTCGGCAGGGCTATTGCGCTGCGTTATGCCCGGGAAGGGGCACGCGTCTGTATCGGCGATATCAACCCGGAGCAGGGCGCCGAGACCGAGGAGGCTATTCGCAAGGCCGGGGGCGAGGCGCTGTACCTGGACTGTGACGTCCGCCGCCTGTCCGATCTGGAAAAGGTGTGTGACACCCTGGAGCAGAAGTGGGGTGGCGTGGATATCGTGGTGAACAACGCCGGCGTTGCGTCGGCGGGCACCATCGAGGACACCACCATCTCCGACTGGGAGTGGATCCTGGATATCAACATCATGGGGGTGGTGCGCGGCTGCAAGGCCTTCACGCCGCTGTTCAAGCGCCAGGGCTCCGGCACCTTCGTCAACGTGGCCTCCATGGCCGGCCTGATGCTGGCGCCGGTGATGAGCAGCTACAACGTCTCCAAGGCGGGTGTGATCGCGCTGTCCGAAACATTGAGCCAGGAGCTGCGGGACGCCGGCATTCATGTCAGCGTGCTGTGCCCCGCCTTCTTCCAGACCAACCTGGCCAGCACCATGCGCTCGGACATTCCCGGCATCCAGCAGAACGTCAACAAGCTGATGAAGCGCTCGGATATCACCGCCGAGGACGTGGCCCAGTCGGTGTACGATGCGGTGGAAAAGAACGAGTTCTGGATCCTGCCGCACGTGAAGGAACGCCGGATGTGGTATCTCAAACGTTATGCGCCCAAGGCGTTTGACTGGCTGATGCATCAGGAGAGCAAGCGCTGGATGAAGAAGATGGGTGGAGGTAAAGCGTAGGACGTTTGACGTTTCACGTTGGACGTGGAATAAGCCCAGAGTGCAGGTGCCAGTTCGCTCTGTGCGACAACGTGAAACGTCGAACGTCCAACGTGAAACGCTACCAGATAAAAACAGGGGACTCTGATTCATGACCATGATCGACCAGGCCGTAGACGTACGCGAAGGGGAGGAGCTGGATGTTGCAGCGGTCGACCGCTTCCTCAAGTCGAAGGTGGCCGACCTCCAGGGCGAGCCGTCAATTCGCCAGTACCCGGGCGGCGCCTCCAACCTGACCTATCAGGTGGACTACCCGGGCCGTTCCTTCGTCCTACGCCGCCCGCCGTTCGGACGCATCGCCAAATCAGCCCACGACATGCTGCGCGAAGCCCGCATCATGCAGGCGCTGAAGCCGGTCTATCCCTACGTGCCCAATATCATCGCCATCTGCGACGACCACGACGTGCTGGGATGCGATTTCTACGTCATGGAGCGTCTGGAGGGCATCATCCTGCGTCAGGACTTTCCCAAGGAATTGACCCTGGACGAGGCCGATACCCGCAAGCTGTGCACCAACGTCATTGACAAGCTGGTGGACCTGCATCAGGTGGATTACCAGGCGGCGGGGCTGGACAACATCGGTAAGGGTGCCGGTTACGTCAAGCGTCAGATCGACGGCTGGAGCGACCGTTTTCGCAAGGCCCATACTGACGATGTCGGGGACTTCGAGACGGTCATGACCTGGCTGCAGGAGAAAATGCCCGAGGACGTGGCGACGGTCATTATCCACAATGATTTCCGCTTCGATAACGTCGTCCTCAACCCGGACAACCCGTTTGAAGTGATCGGGGTGCTGGACTGGGAAATGGCCACCCTGGGCGATCCGCTGATGGATCTGGGCAACAGCCTGGCCTACTGGATCGAAGCCGACGATGAGCAGCAGTTCCAGATGCTGCGTCGTCAGCCCACCCACCAACCGGGCATGCTGACCCGCAGCGAGGTGGTGGACTATTACCTGGAGCGGACCGGCTTTGAGGTGGAGCGGTTCGACTTCTACGAAATCTACGGCCTGTTCCGGCTGGCGGCGATCATTCAGCAGATCTACTACCGCTTCTATCACGGCCAGACCCAGGACAAGCGTTTTGCCATGTTCGGCCATGCCGCCAACTACCTGGAAAAACGCTGTCAGCGTCTGATCGAGGAGAGCGACCTGTAATGGCGACGCTGCACCTGATTCGTCATGGCCAGGCCAGCTTCGGTCGTTCCAACTACGACCAGCTTTCCGAACGGGGCTGGCAGCAGAGCCGGACCCTGGGGCAGTGGCTGCGTCATACGGTCCAGCCGGGACGTGTTTTCAGCGGCACCTTGCAGCGTCATCAGGAAACCGCTAGCGGCCTGCGCGAAGGCTTCGGTGACGATTTGCCCGAGGTACTGACGGAGGAGCGGCTCAACGAGTTCGATCATGAGGTGGTGATCCACCGTTACCGGCCGGAATGGGAAGACAAAAGTGTGATGGCGCGGGAGCTGGGGAAAACCGCAGACCCGGCCAAGGCGTTCCAAAAGGCGTTCGCCGACGCCATCAGGCGGTGGGTGTCCGGCGACTACGATGCCGACTACGACGAACCCTGGCATGCCTTCCGCAAGCGGGTACTGGCGGGGCTCGACAGCGTGATTGAACAGGCAGCGGGCAGTAAGCACGTCCTGGTGGTCACTTCCGGCGGCCCGATCACCATCATCATGCAACACCTGTTGAACCTGGGCGACCGCGAGGCCCTCAAACTCAATGAAGTCCTGGCCAATGCCAGCGTGACCCGGGTGCTGTTTTCCGGGCCCCGGCGCAGCCTGGCCGTTTTTAATAGCTATGAACACCTGGAGCAGGCATCGCCTGATTTGGTGACATTTAGGTGAACGTCCGACCTCTGACGTCCGACGTCGGACGCTGATTTCCAAAGGAGCAACCATGACTCAGAAAACCGACCTTTTTGACCTGACCGGCAAAGTGGCCCTGGTAACCGGTGCCAGCCGTGGTATTGGCGAGCAGATTGCCCGCACCCTGGCGGCCTATGGGGCCCATGTGATTGTGTCCAGCCGCAAGCTGGAGGGCTGCGAGAAAGTGGCCAATGCCATCCAGGATGCCGGCGGCAGTGCCGAGGCGGCAGCCTGCCACATTGGCGAGATGGAACAGATCCAGCAGATCTTCCAGGACATTGAGAGCCAGCATGGCCGGCTTGATATCCTGGTCAACAATGCCGCGACCAATCCGCACTTTGGCCCCATCCATGAAACGGATCTGGGCGCGTTCCAGAAGACCGTGGATGTGAATATTCGCGGCTATTTCTTCATGTGTGCCGAGGGCACCAAGCTGATGAAGAAAAACAACGGCGGCTCCATCGTTAACGTGGCGTCCGTCAACGGCGTGATTCCGGGGCATTTCCAGGGCATCTACTCGATCACCAAGGCGGCGGTCATCTCCATGACCAAGGCCTTTGCCAAGGAGCTGGGTCAGCAGGGCGTGCGGGTCAATGCGCTGTTGCCGGGCCTGACCGACACCAAGTTTGCCAGTGCTCTGACCACCAACGAATCCATCAAGAATCAGGCCCTGCAGCACATTCCCATGCATCGGGTGGCCGAGCCGGACGAGATGACCGGCGCCGTGCTGTATCTGGCATCGGATGCCAGCAGCTACACCACCGGCACCTGCCTCAATGTGGATGGGGGTTATCTGACGGTCTGACCGGTGAGGTGTTCGATACCGGCAGCGTGGTATCGGGCGCCCTGACACCGCTTCCCGGCGGAGCCGTGGCCGGTAGCCACCAGCTCATATCAATGGCTGGTGTGTCCTCGGGAAGGGTCGGGTTATCCAGCAGGAAAATCAGCCGGGATCCGGCCTTGGCCCGGGCGATCGCTTCCCCGTGGTATTGCCAGAACAACTGCGCAAAACGCCCGTTTTGCTTGATTCGGTTCAGCCCCGTTTCCAGCCGTTTGGCCAGCGCTTCATTGTCTCGCCTTACAAAGAAGTACACCGGGAAGGGATAATACAGTGCCAGGTGTGATTCCACCGCCAGATCCGGAAACCGGGTTCGAAAATGCGCCAGTTCCTCCCAGATTTCATTGACGCCCCTGGGGATATAATCAAACCGGGAACCGACCAGCATTCCGAACAGGTTTGAATAGGCAGCGGTATCCACCAGCGCGATCCGGTTGGCCGCATATATCGGGTAATCGGCCCACTGCGGATTAAAACCGGCGATAAACTCAGCGCGCAATTCATCCAGGGTACGTACTTTGGCGAAAACGGCTTGCCTCTCCCGCCGGATCATCAGCAGCCGGTAGCCCAGAATGCCACGCAGCAGCGGTATTCGGACCGGTCGGAATTTGGCTTCCCGCTCGCGGGAGGTAGAGAGGAAGACCACGTCGATGATGCCGTCTTCCAGCAGGTCCAACCCTCTGGCTTCACTCACCTCCTTGCCTGTGGCAGGGAAGGGTTGCATACGGTAGGGGCCGTACTTGTCCTCCGTCGCTGATAGCACCAGTTTGAGCAACGCACGGTGGTACTGGTAGCGAAAGGCTTTCTGATAATAGCGGATGGTGGTTGCGGTTTCATCAGGCAAGGCCAGGCCCTTTGCAGGGATCAATCCAATGATCACCCAAATGATCGTCCACCCCAAACCCCGGTAAAAGCGACTCATTCCGGACAAAAATCCTTTTATGTGTTTATGCTATCGAGTGTACGGGTTTTGCTTTCCGTGTACAGTGACACCCCCCCCACTCGTCAATAAAAAGGCAGGAGCATGGACTGGTTCAGGTTGCTGGGACTCTCGATACTTGCCGGGGCTGCGATTCCCATTGGTGCGGCCATTGGTCGCTTCCGCTGGATTCACCGGGAGTGGCTGGAGCAGGAGATGCGCCATGGCGTCATTGCCTTTGGGGGTGGTGTGCTGCTCGCGGCTGTGGCGTTGGTGCTGGTGCCCGAGGGAAGCAAATCACTGTCGATACTCGATACCGTGCTCTGGATGCTTTCGGGAGGCATCTTCTTCTGCGCGATCGATATCCTGCTGGCACGTTCGCAAACCTCCGCGTCCCAGTTGGTGGCCATGCTGGCGGACTTCCTGCCCGAGGCGATGGCACTGGGGGCGCTGCTGGCCAGCGATGGAAACAGCGCGCTGCTGCTCGCTCTACTGATCGCGCTACAGAATCTGCCGGAGGGGTTCAATGCCTACCGGGAACTCGTGGCACAGAACGATCCCCGTCACGTTCACCGTGGGCGTGTGGCCCAGGGGTTGTCACCCAATCGCGTGTTATTCATGTTCCTGTTGCTGGTGCTGGTCGGGCCGGCGGCGGCGCTCTTTGGGCACCTCGTACTGTCTGAAATGCCCTGGACCCTGGGGGGGCTCATGCTCTTCGCCTCCGGCGGGATCCTCTACCTGACCTTCCAGGACCTCGCCCCTCAATCCAGACTGGAGCGCCACTGGGCGCCGCCTCTGGGGGCAGTGTGCGGTTTCCTGTTGGGGTTGGTGGGTCACCTCATGCTCAAGGGCTGACCCGCCAACACCTTAGTTATTGCTGGGAATGGCGACGAGTTCGTCGATCTCGTGTTCCATGGAACCTCCTGCTTTTGGTTAACGGTTGATCAAAGTTTAGGCAGGAGGTTGGAGTTTGTCTGGTCCACCTTAGTCTAAATCCGTGACTTATTACTGATTTTTAAGGTGAAGTCAGTCGCAGTATTTGCCCGTTCGCGGCATCGGTCAGCAACCAGAGTGTGCCATCCGGGGCGTCGATGACCGCCCGGATGCGGCTGTGCAGATCTTCCAGAAGCGCTTCCTCTTCCCTCAGCTTCTCGCCCTCAAACCGCAGGCGCACCAGTTTTTGGCCTGCCAGTGCGCCGACAAACACATCGCCCTGCCACTGGGGGAAGGCATCGCCGCTGTAGAAGGCCATGCCGGAGGGCGCGATGGACGGGTCCCAGTAGTGAAGTGGTTGCGCCATGCCGGGGGCGTGGGTCTTTTCACTGATGATGGAGCCGTCGTAGTCGATGCCGTAGGTAATCTTCGGCCAACCGTAATTGACGCCCTTGCGGATGATGTTGACCTCGTCCCCCCCGCGGGGGCCGTGCTCGTGTTCCCACACCGCCCCGGTGTCAGGATGCAGGGCCATTCCCTGGGGATTGCGGACGCCGTAGGCAAAGATCTCGGGACGGGCATCGGACCGGTTCACGAAGGGATTGTCCGCCGGCACGCTGCCGTCGGCATTGAGGCGAATGATGCTGCCGGCATGGTGGGTCAGGTTCTGGGCATTGCTCTTGGTGCCGCGATCGCCGACCGAGAGATACACGTGGCCCTCGCGGTCAAAAACAATCCGCCCGCCAAAATGATGCCGGGTCGGTTCCCGGGGCAGGGCCTCGAACAGCACCTCCCGGTCCTTGAGCACACCATCGCGGTATTGGGCCCGGGCCAGTCGGGTGGTCAGGCCATCCTCGCCGCGATGGGCATAGCTGAAGTAGAGCCAGTGGTTGTGTGCGAAGTCCGGGTGCAGGGCCAGATCCAACAGGCCGCCCTGGCCCACCGCAGCGACGGCGGGCACGCCTTCCACCGGATCCGGGTCGAGTTTTCCGTCTTTCAGCAACCGCAGTCGGCCGGCCCGTTCGCTGACCAGGGCATTGCCATTGGGCAAAAAAACCAGACTCCAGGGGTGCTCCAGTCCCTCGGCTATCTGTTCCACCCGTAATGTCGGGGCACCCCCCGCCGCCGTTGACAACAGCAGGGTCAGGGCTGCCACCATGATCGCAACGAATGGGTTGATTGGGGTCATGTGAAGGTTCTCCTTAACCGGTTTGGCTGAGTTATTTTGTACAGGTAATCAGAGGGCTTTGACCATCCCCAATTGAACTACCATGAGATTGGAGACGTAGTCGCAATTGAACGAAGCGAACAAGGAGAGAACGATGTCGGATCATCATGTGTACAAGAAAGTCGAAATGGTGGGGTCTTCGCGTAAAAGCATTGAGGACGCGATCGAGAATGCCGTGGCCGAGTGCTCCAAATCCCTGAACCACGTGGAGTGGTTCGAGGTTCAGGAGACCCGGGGCCATGTGGAGAACGGCAAGGTGGGGCACTATCAGGTGGTGTTGAAAGTGGGCTTCCGGATCGAGGACAGCTGATCTCCCGGCACTTTCCCATTGACGCCGGGCGGCTGGCTTCAGACGTCCGACGTCAAATGTTCAAAACCTTCCACGGTGCCCGTCTGCACCCGCCATTGCGCGGCATAGGGGCCGTCTGCGCGTACCAGGGTTTCATGGTCGCCGCGCTCGACGATGCGGCCCTGATCCAGCACCAGAATCTCGTTGGCATGCACAATCGTGGAGAGGCGATGTGCGATCATCAGGATCGTGCGTTGGCGGGCCAGGCGCGCCAGTGAACGCTGGATGGCAGCCTCGGTCTCGTTGTCCACGGCGCTGGTGGCTTCATCCAGCACCAGGATAGGCGGGTCCTTGAGTAGCGCCCGGGCCAGGGAAAGGCGTTGCCGCTGGCCGCCCGACAACCGCACCCCACGCTCGCCAACAGGCGTGTCCAGCCCTTGCGGCAGGCGTTCAATGAACTCCCACGCCTCGGCCTGCCGGGCGGCATCGACAATATCCTCATCCGGCGCACTGGGGCGTCCGTAGGCGATGTTGTCGCGGATCGAGCCTTCAAAGAGGAAGACATCCTGACTGACCAGGCCGATGGATTCCCGCAGGGTTTTCACCGGTAACGTATCAATGGGCCGACCGTCGATTCGGATCACGCCGGAGTGGGGATCCTGGAACCGCAGCAACAGCTTGATCAGCGTGGACTTGCCCGCGCCGGTCGCGCCCACCAGGGCCGTGATCTTTCCGGCGGGCACACAGAAATCGATATCCGCCACGCCGCCCTGGGATTCGGCATACTGAAAGGTCACTCCTTCGAAGCAGACTTCACCCTTGATCGGGCTGTCCAGTTGAGCGCCACCTTCCGGGTTCAAAGAGCGCGGTGTGGCGATCAGATCGAGAATACGGCGTGTGCTGGCCATCGCCCGTTCGAACAGGTCGATAGTCTGGGCCAGCCCCGTCAGGGGCCAGAGCAGGCGTTGGGTCAAAAAGACCAGTACGCCATAGGCTCCGACATTGAGCTGACCGTTCAGAGCCTGGAAGCCTCCCACGGTGAACGTGGCCAGAAAGCCCATCAGGATGGCCATGCGAATCACCGGAATGAAGGCCGAGCTGATGGCAATGGCATCATGGTTGGCCTCGACATAGGCCTCGCTGGTCGCCCGCAGGCGTTCCGATTCCCGCCCCTCGGCGGTAAAGCTCTTGATGGTGGCCATGCCCGCAATGTTGTTCGCCAACCGTGTCGCCAGGGCGCCCACCTGTTCGCGTACCCGGTTGTAGCGGGGCGCGGCCCGCTTCTGGAAGAAGAACGCGCCCCAGATAATGATCGGAATGGGGGTGAAGGCGAACAGGGCGATCAGTGGTGACAGAATCACGAATACCGTTCCCACCGTCAGAACGGTGACGAAGACCTGCACCAGCGAGTTGGCGCCCCCATCCAAAAAGCGTTCCAGCTGATTGACATCGTCGTTCAGAATGGCCACCAGTTCGCCACTGCTGCGACGCTCGAAGAACTCCATGTCCAGCGTCTGCAGATGGTCGTAGGCATCCTGGCGCAGATCGGCCTGCAGGCGCTGGGCCAGGTTGCGCCAGAGAATCTGATAGGCGTATTCGAACAGTGACTCGCCGGCCCAGATGACAAAGGTGAGGGCGCCCAGGACGATGATCTGTTCCTTGGGGGTATCGAATCCCAGCGAAGCGACGAAGCTGGTTTCCTTGTTGACCACCACATCAATGGCGATACCGATGAGGATTTCCGGCATCACATCGAAGAGCTTGTTGATGATGGAGCAGACAGTCGCGGCAATGATGTGACGGCGATGGCCACGGGCATAGCGCAAGAGCCGGAGCAGGGCCTGGAAACTGGAGGCAGAGTCGGACATGGGGGCAGGGCTCACATCGGATTGCAAAGCCCTTAGGATACGGAAGCCAAATGAGAATACAATGCAAATGGAAAAGCGGGCGACCCACGGTCGCCCGTATTGCCGGAAAAACTCCCTAGAAATCGTCCAGCGTGATGACGCCGAAGGTGTCACCGGTGTCGGTATTGCCATCCCGTGCGACTACCGTATAAACCCCTCCGGCCGCCAGGGACACGGAGACCGGACCAATGGCCGCGGTGCCGGTGCCAGCCGGGGCGACGATGATGTCGTAATCGCCAGCGGCCACGGACAGATAGCCGGAATTGGCCTTGAACGGGACATCGGTGAGCGCCGGATCGCTGTTGCCAATCCCGGCTCCCTGTTCCACCAGATAGACGTCAACGTTGCCGGCGTTGGTTGAGCCGTGGACCACGCGCAGACGGGCCTCGGTGGCGATGCTGCGATTGTTGTCTTCCAGCACCAGGGCTTCGATGTTGCTGAGTGTGTTGACGGCCAGAACGGTGTAGGGCTGGCCATTGTCCAGTGTGAGGGTGGCATCAATGACCGCCGAGTCTGCTGTGGTATTGGCCGCGGTCACCTGGACCTGATTGCTACCCGCAGGGGCCGGGGCGTAGCTGTCGGCTCCGGGCGCGACGTTGGGGAACGCCAGATCCTCGATGGCCAACGCACTGTTCAGGTACACATCAACAGCGGGTGCATCCACGGAATCATGCACCACCCGCAGGCCTGCTCCATCATCGGTGTCATAGATCACGGAGCTGTCGCCCTCGTTGTACAACGCAAGGGCGATCGGCGCATCGCCGGCCCCTGTGTTGGGGATGGCGCCGATCAGCAGGTCGTTGCCGGCTGTCAGAGCAACGGTACCGCTGTCATACAACACTGATGAGCTATCAGCGGCAGTCACACGGATGCGGTAATCGCCCGGGACAACCTCCACCGGGCCCAGGGTGCCCTTGAAGGAAAAGCTGCCCAGGGGTTCGGCGGCATCCAGTGCCGTTCCGGGGGCGGTGACATAGACATCGACGGCGGGCGCATCCGGTGCCAGATGGGCCACGCGTACGCGCACCATGGATGTATCGGACAGTTCTCCCGCGTCGGACAGCACCAGTGCCGTGAGAGAGTCATCCGCCACCTTGCCGACGGCAATCACATCGACCCGCTCCTGATTAATGAGATCAATGCTGGCGGGCCCGATCACCGTTGCGGTCTGGCCACCGGGCAGCTGGGCGTCCACGGTCACTGTGGCCACGGCCTCGCGACTGATCTGAGCGGCCTGCGTGTAATCGGCACCTTCAGCCACGGTACGACTGTTGACCTTGACGTTGACCGGGGGCGCATCGGCAGAGGCATGGATGATGCGGACCTTGGTGCGAGCGTCTTCACTGTCACCGCCGCATCCGGCAAGGACCAGGGATAAGAACACGAGCAAAAGCGTGCAGAGCTGTTTCATCGTTCGAGACTCCATTCGAGGTTGTTATTGCCAATGGGTTTACGTTTCACATAAAAAAACGGATGCCGGGTTGAGCAAAAATTAAACAAGGTCTAAAAATAGAGGTAAGCCTGAACAAAACGCCGACGCGTCCTGTCACGCGCCAGCACAACTGACCCACAGGTTTCCGGGCGAGTAACGGCCACAAGCGGTTATGCAGGTTGGAAGCCGAGGGTGTGTGAAGAGGAGGCTTGTCATGCTTGACCGTCTTGAACGGGAAGGGATGGAAGCGGTGCATTGCCGTTTCGATCCGGTTTCCGGCCTGAAGTCCTATATCGCCATCCACAATACCCACCGCGGCCCGGCCCTGGGCGGCTGTCGCTTCATCCATTACGACTCCGACGAAGAGGCACTGAACGATGCCATCCGTCTTGCCCGTGGCATGAGCTACAAGGCGGCGCTGGCCGATGTGCCCCAGGGGGGCGGCAAGGCCGTTATCATGCGCCCGCCCGGCGATTTTGACGCCGCGGCGCTGTTTCGCGCATTCGGTGATTTTGTCGATAGCCTGGGTGGGCGCTACATCACCGCCATCGATGCCGGTACCTCGGCGCAAGAGATGGACTGGGTGGCCGAGCGTACCCGCTTTGTCACTTCTACCAGCCGGGCGGGTAATCCCTCACCGTTTACCGCCCGCGGCGTGCTGGCAGGAATCCGGGCCGCCGTGGCGCACCGCTTCGGCTCCGAGGACCTGTCCGGCGTTCATGTGGCCATTCAGGGGGTGGGGCATGTCGGAGCGCCGTTGGCCGAGGCGCTGGCGGAAGCGGGGGCCATGCTGACCCTGAGCGATATCGATCCCCACCAGCTCGACCGCGTCGCGACCCGAACCAACGCCCATGTGGTGGCGCCCGAAGCCATTCACTCGGTGGCCTGTGAGGTGTTCAGTCCCTGTGGACTCGGCGGGATTATCAATGAGCGCACCCGGGGCCAGCTGCGCTGCGCGATTGTGGCCGGCTCCGCCAACAACCAGTTGCAACGCCCGGAAGACGGCGTGGCGCTGTACAAGAGCAACATCCTGTACGCCCCGGACTATGTGATCAACGCCGGCGGTCTGATCTATGCCTCGCTGCACTACCACGGCGAGGCCACAGAGACCATCGAACGCCGCTGCGATGCCATCGGCAGCACGTTGGAAACGCTGTTCCAGCGGGCCGAGCGCGAGGGCCAGCCGCCCAGCGAGACGGCCGATCATCTGGCCCGGGAAATCCTGGAGGGACACCATGACTGATGCGGCGTACACCTTTTCCATCAAACACCGGGGCTTTCTCGACGAGCAGGGCGCGGTGATCGAACCCCTGCCAGCCTGGGCAGACGACATCGACCGGGTGCTGGCGGCCTACCGCACCATGGTCATGACCCGGACCTTCGATCGCAAGGCCATTGCTCTGCAGCGCACCGGCAAGCTGGGAACCTATCCCTCGGTGCTGGGGCACGAAGCCATCGGCACCGCGATCGGGCAGTGCCTGGGCGGAGATGACGTTTTCGTGCCGTACTACCGTGATCAGGCCGCCCAGTTCCTGCGGGGCGTGACCCTGGTGGAGCAGTTGCTGTACTGGGGCGGTGACGAGCGCGGCAGCCATTTCCAGCATTGTCCGCAAGATCTGCCCGTGGCGGTCCCGATTGCCACCCAGTGTTGCCATGCGGCGGGCATCGCTTCGGCCATGCGCATCAGGGGCGAGAAACGGGCGGTGGTCTGCTCCCTGGGGGATGGTGCTTCCTCCAAGGGTGACTTCCTGGAGAGCATCAATCTGGCCGGGGCCTGGCATTTGCCCGTGGTGTTCGTGGTGGCCAACAACCAGTGGGCCATTTCCACGCCACGCAGCCTGCAGTGCGGGGCCGAGACCCTCGCCCAGAAAGCCATCGGCGCCGGTCTGCCGGGGTTGGTGGTGGATGGCAACGATTACTTCGCCATTTCCGATGCCCTGATCGAAGGGCTGGAACGGGCCCATCAGGGCAAGGGCGCCATGGTCATCGAGGCGCTGACCTACCGCCTGGGCGATCACACCACCGCTGATGACGCCACTCGCTATCGCAGCGCGGAGGCCCTCAAGGCAGCGTGGGACAGGGAGCCGGTCAAGCGGCTGCAGCAGTACCTGTTCGAGCAGGGGTTCTGGAATCCGGACAAGGAGCAGGCCCTGCAGGAAGAAATGAAACAGCGGGTGGACGAGGCAGTGGAAACCTATCTGGCGACGCCGCCGGAACCGCCGGAAGCCATGCTGCAGTATCTGTTCGCAGAGGTGCCCAAACCGCTGCAAGGCCAATTCGAAAAACTGCGCGCCAGGGGCGGGGAGGTGCGGGATGCCTGATATCACGTTGGTCGATGCCGTCAATATGGCCCTGGCCCATGAAATGGCGCGGGACGAGAATGTGGTGGTGCTGGGGGAGGACATTGCCGTCAACGGCGGCGTTTTCCGGGCCACGGCGGGCCTGCGCGACCGCTTCGGCTACCGCCGGGTCATGGATACCCCTCTGGCGGAAACCCTGATAGCCGGCACCGCCGTGGGCATGGCCACCCAGGGGCTGCGTCCGGTGGCGGAGATCCAGTTCATGGGCTTCATCTATGCCGCCATGGAGCAGATGATCAGCCACGCCGCCCGCATGCGGAACCGGACCCGGGGCCGTCTCAGTTGCCCCATGGTGTTGCGCGCACCGTTCGGGGGCGGCATCCATGCACCGGAGCACCATTGCGAGAGCACCGAAACCCTGTTCGCCCACATACCGGGGCTGCGCGTGGTCATTCCGAGTTCCCCGTTGCGGGCCTATGGGCTGCTGCTGGCGGCCATCCGCGATCCGGACCCGGTGGTATTCCTGGAGCCCAAGCGCATCTACCGCGCCGTGACTCAGGCCGTGGAAGACAATGGGGAAGCGCTTCCGCTGGATACCTGTTTCACCCTGCGTGAGGGCGACGACGTCACCCTGGTGACCTGGGGCGCCTGTATCATGGAAGTGCTGGAGGCAGCGGAAAAACTGGCGGAGGAGGGGATTTCGGCCGAGGTGATCGATGTGGCCACGGTCAGCCCACTGGATATGGAGACTATATCTTACTCCGTCGCCAAGACCGGTCGCTGTGTCATCGTCCATGAAGCCTGCCGCAACCTCGGCGTCGGCGCCGAAATTGCCGCCAATCTGGCGGAAGGCGGATTGCTGGATCTACGGGCGCCAGTGGTGCGGGTGACGGGCTACGACACCATCATGCCGTACTTCAGGAATGAGCAGCTGTATATGCCGCAGACGGGGGATGTGGTGGAGGCGGTTCGGCAGGTGGTGGGGTTTGGCTAAGCGTCAGACGTTGGACGTTTCACGTTGGACGTAGAAGGGCGAAGCCTGTGCTTCGCCCTGAACCTGGATCAATTTCAAACGTGAAACGTCAAACGTAGTACGTCCTACTTTTCCACAAACGCCCGCTCAATCACGTAATGACCCTGCTTGCCGTGGCGTGATTCCACAAAGCCGCGCTCGTCCAGAATCGCAGTGAAATCCTTCAGCATGGCCGGGCTGCCGCAGAGCATGAAACGGTCGTTCTCGTCGAAGGCCGGCAGGCCGATGTCGTCGAACAGCTTGCCGCTGACCATCAGGTCCGTCAGTCGGCCCTGGTTGCGGTAGGGCTCGCGGGTGACGGTGGGGTAGTAGATCAGCTTCTCGCGCACCAGGTCGCCGAAGAACTCGTTTTCCGGCAGCTCCTTCTCGATGAACTCCTGATAGGCCAGCTCGGAGACATGGCGCACACCGTGGGTCAGGATGATCTTGTCGTAGCGGTCGTAGACCTCCGGGTCCTTGATGATGCTCATGAACGGCGCCAGGCCGGTGCCGGTGCTCAGCAGGTACAGGTTACGGCCGGGCAAAAGGTGGTCCATGACCAGGGTGCCGGTGGGCTTTTTGCTCACAAACACTTCGTCGCCTTCCTGGATGTTCTGCAGGCGTGAAGTCAGGGGGCCATCCGGCACCTTGATGCTGAAGAACTCCAGCTCTTCCTCGTAATTGGCGCTAACGATGCTGTAGGCGCGCAGCAAGGGCTTACCTTCCACCTCAAGGCCGATCATGACAAAGTGACCGTTCTCGAAGCGCAGCGACATATCGCGGGTTGTGGTGAAGCTGAACAACGTATCGTTCCAGTGACGAACGCTTGTCACTTTTTCCTTTGCCAGGGTCGTCATGGGGTACCTCGCTTCCGTATTTACGCCTGTTGGCTACCTGATCTTTAACCTGAGTCCACTGTACGAGAATTCAACAAATCGATAAAATGATTAATATCGATTTACTTAATCGGGAATACCGATAATGAGGTATAGTCTTCGCCAGATGGAGGTGTTTCTTGCCACCGCCCACTACGAGAACATCACCCGGGCCGCCCGCAACCTGGCCATGTCCCAGTCAGCCGCCAGTGGGGCGTTGAAGGAACTGGAAGAGCAGTTCGACATGCAGCTGTTCGACAGAGTGGGCAAGCGCTTGCAGCTGAATGATTTCGGCCGTGCCCTGAGGCCAAGGGCCGAGGCGCTGATGGCCCAGGCCGCAGAGCTGGAGCAGGCGATGCTGCGCCACAGCGAAGTGGGGCGGCTAAAGGTGGGGGCCACCATGACCATTGGCAACTACCTGGCCGTGAATATCATGGCCCGTTTCATGGCGGAGGAGCCCCAGGCCAAGGTCAGCCTGAGCGTGGGCAACACGGCCAGAATCGTTTCACAGGTGGCCAATTTCGAGCTGGATCTGGGGCTGGTGGAAGGCGAAGTGCAGATGCCGGAACTGGAATTCCTTCCCTGGCGCGATGACGAGCTGGTGGCCTTCTGCTCACCGGAGCATCCGCTGGCGCGCCAGAACATCATGACCGATGAGGATATTCTGGAATCCACCTGGATTCTGCGGGAAGAGGGCTCCGGTACCCGCCAGACGTTTGATTACGCCATGCACGGCCTGTTGCCGGAGATCAAAGTCCTGCTGGAGCTGCAGCACACCGAGGCCATCAAGCGTGCGGTGGAGGCCAATCTGGGGATCGGCTGCCTCTCCCGGGTGACCCTGCGCGAAGCCTTCAGGCGGGGGAGCCTGGTACCGCTACCCATTCCGCACCGGGATCTGCGGCGCAAGTTCTACTTCATCCTGCATCGGCAGAAGTATCGCAGCGCCGGGATCGAGCGATGGCTGGAGCTTTGCCGGGAGGAAGCCTGAGCCGCATTGGTGGCTGTGGCTCAAGCTCCGCTTCCGATTAGATCAGCACTGATGTGCCAACCGCCGGATGGTCCAACCGGCCAGCCACCAGGCTGGAAATGCTGTCTTTCAAAAAATCGGGCACTTCGCGAACCTTGCCACTTTTGGCATCCACCACCACCTGACGTGCTTCAACGATGGCCTTGGGCGCACCCTCGTCATTGTCCGAACGGAAGGTGATACGCAGATCGATACTGTGGTGACGCACATCCACGATGGCCGTTTCCAGCACCAGCTTTTCGAACAGCTGCACGGGGCGCAAAAAGTTGATGGTGGCCGTCCCCATAACTGCCGAGATTTCCTGAAGGCGAACACCCAACACATCGGCGAAAGCATGGATGCGGGCCACTTCCACATATTCCAGATACTTGGCGTTATTGAGATGCCCGAGGGCGTCAAAGTCGGAAAAACGGGGTTGAATGCTGGTGCGAATAACGGGGGTCTGTTTGAGTTGTGTCATGAGTCAGTCCTTGATCATTCTCAATGAGATACTGCGGTCCAAAGGCTGCCTGATTGTTGTTATAGGCTTCCTGAACAAAACGCGGGCAAGTATACGGGGGTGACACAAAAATCAGTGTGACTGGTCGCTCAAAAATTGAGCGCTTTGGGCTTGGCGTAAGGGAAGAAGGCGGTGGCGCGGTAGCTGCTTGTTTTCCAGAGCAGTCACCGCGCCTGAAGGCACGATTGACTTAAAAACTCACAAATCGAGCAGCCAGTAGCCGATCAGCCCGACGGCAACGAAGGAATAGCCTGAAATTAAAAAGGCGATGCTGAGTTTTTTATCGAATGGAGTGGCGTAGCGACGCACGGTTTCCACGTCGATAAAAGGTTCGTCGGCCCGGTGCATACGGGCGTTGTCGAATGCGATGGCGCTGGCGTACCAGTGGACCCTAAGTCCCATTACATCCCATTGGGAGGGACGGGTGAGTCCATCTCGGCGCATGGCTTTCTCGATTCGGGCCATTGATAGCCGGGCAAAGCCCAGCCACGTTATGGCCATGGCGAAAAAGAAAATCAAAAAAAGGACAACAAAGACGTCCTCCCAAGAAAATGTTGTATCCATAAAACTAATTCCAGTCCCAAACTTTGGATGCTATGTACTGGCCAATCTCATCCATCTGCGTTCCTGCGGCATAACCGGCTAGAACCCCTACGCTCACAATCACGCCCAAAGCAATCCAACCCATTGGGCCTGCAACAATCAGTCCTGCTTCAGCTGCATATGCAGCTCCACCGGTAATGACTGCGCGGCCCACCCAACCGCCGACCGCTCCGCCAGCACCAAATCCCGTCATCTGGACTGCACTCTCTCGCATCCACTGCCCGCCACCATCATAGGTCTCGCAGACGTGATTGGCGCGAAACCCAGCGTCCACCACTACGCCGATTGTACCCAACCAGCCAAGGAAGCGAGCGAACCCTCCCAGGCGACTGGCTTGTGTTGTGTCTGCCACAAACAGCCTTTGGTCCGGTTTTGCTCCGGGAGCGCGCGAAGCCAGTGTGATACCGCGTTCCGCATTGCTCAGTGCATCGCCTCGGTTCTTATTGCGCAGGGAGACCGGTGCAAAACGACTCAACTCTGTGGCAAATGTGGCCCGCAGGCTCTGGAAAGCACGGCGGACTGCAGTTTCCGCGCGAAAACGCTGTCCGCCACTGCCGTTGCTTTCGTGCACTTTGCGTAGATCCAGAAGTGCGTTCTGGTATTTCAGCAGAGCCTTCTGGAAGGTATTGAGCCGGGTGTCTCCGGCCGTCGTGCTGGCGCCGATCAGGGAGTTGATCGTCTGCATTTTTTCGGCGGTCAGGTTGGCTGCAAAGAAGCCGTAAAGCCCATGAAGTTCATCCCCCATGAGTTCGGTACTGCGCGCCAGGCTTCGGCGTTCCTCTGCGGGCAGGGCGTTAATCTTCCTGACCACGCCCAAGGCCTGGGGATCTTCAAAGTCCAGTGAGTAGGCCTCGCCG
Organism: Marinobacteraceae bacterium S3BR75-40.1; assembly: GCA_042862465.1. GTDB lineage: Bacteria > Pseudomonadota > Gammaproteobacteria > Pseudomonadales > Oleiphilaceae > JASTVH01. The sequence continues at coordinate 79,694 of JASTVH010000008.1, forward strand.
GGCTGGAGCAGACGACCCATGGCTACATTGTTGGTCCGGCTGAAAGCCATGAGGGCGTCGGTATCGTCACCGACCAGGTCGCGGGGAGAACACAGTTTTGTCGCAAATTGAATCTGAGGCATGCACTCGGTCCTTAAGTGTCATCGTTGGAATCCTTCCAAAGGAGCGCAAGTTTAGGTGCCTCCGGTAACGATGTCCATGAAGTGACCCGCAGAGCTGCCCGATGCAGCCCATCGCTAGATGGAGAACTTCATGGCGTGACGATATTTGAATAGCCTCAAACCACCCCCTGAAACACCGCAATGTAATGACACACGCTGCCGCCAATCACGAACAGGTGCCAGACGGCGTGGCTGAAGCGGATCTGGGTGAGCAGGAAAAAGATGACGCCCACGCTGTAGGTCAGGCCGCCGGCGATCATCAGGTTCACGGCGCTGGTGCTGAGGTAGTCGGAGATCACCGGGAAGGTGAATACGAGTAGCCAGCCCATCAACAGGTAGTTGACCAGATGCCAGCGCTTCCATTGCCCGGGGTAGCGGATCTTGAGGAAGATGCCGGCGAGGCCCAGGCCCCAGACCACGACAAACAGCGTCCAGCCCAGCCAGCCGCGCATATTCACCAGCAGGAACGGGGTGTAGGTGCCGGCGATCAGGAGGTAGATGGCGCAGTGGTCAAACAGGTTGAGCCACTTCTTGGCGGTGGGGTGCTGAACCCCGTGATACAGGGTGGAAGAGAGGTAAACGAGGATCAGGCTGAGGCCGTAGATGGACACGCTGACAATTTTCCATGGGTCCGCCTCCAGGCTGACCAGGGTGATGAGCACGGCCACCGCGGCGATGCTCAGTACGGCGCCCAGTCCATGGGTCAGCGCATTGACCACCTCTTCCACAATGGTCTGTTCGCGTTCGTTTTCACTCATGGTGTTTCACCTTTTTGATCGCTTGATACAGCGTGAAGCAATCCTGTGACGCCTTCATGAATCATAGGATAAATAATCGTCACAAAGCCTTTTAAAGCATCCTCTTTAGTTGTACGCTTGTCGAAGTGTTGAGCAGTTCCAATAACTTCAATAATCGAGTTCAGCAAGCAACTCCAGCCGCAGAGGAGTGGCCCCATGACCCACACACCTGAAGGTCTCGAGATCAAGACCCGTAACCTCGACTTTGATGTCGAGCAGGAGCTCAAGACCCTTTGGCATGGCGGCGATGTGTTCCGTACCGCTTTCTTCAACGCCATGTCGATGCAATTCCCCGAGGGAGAACACCAGTTTATCCGAGCGGTGCGCAATTACCGTGATCGTATTCAGGATCCCGAACTCAAGCAGCAGATCAAGGGGTTCATCGGTCAGGAGGGGATGCACAGTCGCGAGCACCGCAAATACAACGAAGCGCTGCGCGCCCGCGGATACGATATCGACGCGATGGACGAGCGCTTTCACAAGCACATGAAGTGGGTATGCGATCTGCCCGCCGATCGCCAGCTGGCGGGCACCTGTGGGGCGGAGCATTACACCGCGGTTCTGGCCCATGGGATTCTCACCAACCCGGAGTGGCTGGAAGGTGCCAGCCCCACCATGAAGTCTTTGTGGCGATGGCATGCCATTGAAGAGACGGAACACAAGGCGGTGGCCTTTGATGTCTATGAGCGGACCGTGCGTAATACCCGCCTGCGCCAGATTGTGTTCCTCTTCGTCACCTTCAACTTTTTCAAGTATACCTTCCTCAATACCTGCACCATGTTGAAGGCGGAGGGTAAACTCTGGAGTGTGCGTACCTGGTTGAGCGGCCTGAATTTTCTCTGGGGCAAACCCGGCGTCATCCGCAAGAGCCTGCCGGCGTTCCTGTCCTATTTCCGCAAGGACTTCCACCCCTGGCAGCACGACAACCGTAAAGTGGTGGAAGCCTGGAAAAAGGATTTCGATCAGGGGTACAGTCACCCTTCGAATGTTTCCGCGTAGTTGAAATAACATGGCAACCGGAGGCGGTGGCCTCCGGTTTTTTTTTGGTCTGAAGAAAAGGAATCTGTACATGGCCCTTCGTATTGCCAGTATCGTTCTGGTGCTTGCCGCTATCGTTCTGGGAGCGTCCTATTACTACCGTTATGACCTCTACGAGGCCGGCATTGGCCTGGAGCGGGAGCGCGCCCAGCTCACCGAAAAGCAGATCGAAGTCAACGGCATGCCGATCGCGCTGCTGGAGGGGCCCGAGCGGGAGGGGCAACAGGATGTGGTGCTGATCCACGGTTTTGGCGCCAACAAGGACAACTGGGTGCGGTTTGCGGCTTCGCTGACCAACGATTTCCACGTGGTGGCCCCGGACCTGCCGGGGCACGGCGAGAGTGTCCAGGATCCGGCGCTGGACTATGACATCGATGACCAGGTGAAATATCTCCACGCCATACTGCAGAAACTGGGTATCGAGCAGGCCCACCTGGCCGGGAACTCCATGGGCGGCGCCGTTGCCGCATTGTATAGCGCTACCTACCCGCAGGAGGTCCGTTCCCTGCTGCTGATTGACTCGGCGGGTGTCTACGAGCACCAGAGCGAGCTGATGAAGCGCCTGGAAGCCGGCCAGGAGAATCCGCTGATCGTCAGCCAGAGCAACAGCTTCACTGATCTGATGAATTTCGCCATGGAGAAGCCGCCGTTTGTGCCCTGGCCGGTCACCACGGTGCTGGAAGAAAAGGCGGTGGCCCGCAAGGCCATGAATGACCAAATCTTTGCGGATCTGAAAGGGCAGCACGAATACGACTTCGAGCAGGCGCTGACCCGCATCGAAGCACCCACGGTAGTGCTGTGGGGGGACCAGGACCGGGTGATCCACTACAAGAACGCGGATGTCTTCGCGCAGAAGATTCCCAACTCCCGCAAGGTGATCTACCAGGGCATCGGCCATGTCCCCATGATCGAGGCCCCGGAGCGGACCGCCAACCTGTTCCGTGAACTGGCCGACAAGGCTACGACTGCCCAGACCGCCCAGCGGCAATAATCGCGGGTGCAGGGCGCGGGATCTTCTGCTACACCAAAAGGAGAGGGTGGGAGGTGAAGATCCATGCGCTATTTCAAATTGCCCGATCTGGGCGAAGGGTTGCCGGAAGCGGAAATTGTCGAGTGGCACGTCAAGGTGGGCGATACCGTCGAGGCGGATGAGCCCCTGGTGTCGGTGGAAACGGCCAAGGCCATTGTGGAAGTGCCGGCGCCCAATGACGGGGTGATCGCGGCGCTGTTTGGCGAGCCCGGCGACATTGTGCACACCGGCGAACCCCTGGTGGAATTCGAAGGCGAGGCCGAGGACACCGGCACGGTCGTCGGCGAGTTACGCCAGAGCGAGTCGGGGCCGCGGCAGGATCAGTTCATCATCGGGGCGGCGCCCTCCAGCCGTCAGGCCCGGCATCAGCGTGCCACGCCGGCGGTGCGCGCCCTGGCCGAGCGGTTGGGGGTGGATACCGATCACATCGCCGGTTCCGGGCCCGGTGGCCTGGTCACGGCCGATGATGTGCAGAATGCCGCCCGTACCGAAAAGGATCTGGGCAAGGCCGAATCCCTCCGCGGTGTGCGCCGCACCATGGCCAAAACCATGGCCCGCTCTCACAGTGAGATCGTTCCGGTCTCGATCTTCGAGGATGTGGATATTCACGACTGGCCGGCGAAGACGGATATCACCATCCGCCTGGTGCGGGCCATTGCCGAAGCCTGCAAGGCATCACCAGCCCTTAATGCCTGGTTTGATGGCGACACCCTGAGCCGGCGGCTGCTGGAGCAGGTGCATGTGGGCATCGCCGTGGATACCGAGGAGGGGTTGTTCGTGCCGGTCCTGCGCAATGTGGCCGAACGCCCGCTCAAGGACCTGCGCTCGGGCCTCGATAACCTGCGGGCGGATGTGGTGGCCCGCAAGATCCCGCCCCAGGAGATGCAGGGGGCAACCATTACCCTGTCCAACTTCGGCACCATTGCCGGCCAATACGCCAATCCCGTGGTGGTGCCGCCCCAGGTGGCCATTATCGGCGCCGGCGTGATCCGGGAAAAGGTCGTGCCGGTAAAGGGCAAACCCGCCATCCGGCGCATCCTGCCCCTGTCCCTGACCTTTGATCACCGGGCGGCCACCGGCGGTGAAGCGGCGCGCTTTCTGGCGGCGATGGTCAAGGCACTGTCACGCAGGAAAGCGTGACGCCACCCCGGGTTGACGGCCATGTTATGCTGCGCCCATGAGCGAGGCACCCCATCCCATTTGTATTGTTTGTCACCATGGCTCGCCGGTCCATTTCATGGAGGTGGATCGGCGTACCTATTGGCGCTGTCCAGCCTGTTTGGCCACTTTTCTCGATCCGACCCAGCAGCCGGGGCGGAAGGAAGAGTATGCCGAGTATTGCCACCACGAGAATGAGCTGGACGATCCGGGGTACCGCCGATTCCTCTCCCGTCTGGCGGAACCGCTGTTCGAGCTGCTGCCCGAAGAGGCCCACGGCCTCGATTACGGCTGCGGTCCCGGGCCTGCCCTGGCTGCCATGGCAGCGGAACGGGGCTACGAGGTGTCGCTGTACGATCCGCTGTTCCGGTACAACCAGGCGGCGTTGATGCGCCGGTTCGACTTCGTGACCTGCACCGAAGTCTGGGAACATTTCCACCATCCTTTCGAGCAGTTCCGGGTTCTGGACCGTTTGCTGCGGCCCGGCGGCTGGCTGGGGGTCATGACGCAGTTCCAGACTGAGGATGCCCGCTTCGCCAACTGGCAGTACCGCCGCGATCCCACCCATGTGGTGTTCTATCGCCGGGAAACGCTGGAGCGGGTTGCTGCGATGATGGGGTGGGAGTGCCGGATTCCGGAGCAGAATGTCGCGCTCTTCCATAAGCCATGTGCTCTGGCCAGTGCCGGATAGAAAGAGGCAAGACAGGCATCGCGCCCACGCGGTTGAACGCAGTAGCCTATGTTTGCCAGGGACTTGGCGTCGCTGCTCAGAGCTGTGACCATGGTCCCGAGGTTGTTTAGCGGCAAAGGGAGAGTGTCATGTCGGTGCAGTGCGAACGAGTCTATGACTTCAAGGAGCGGCCCAAGCACAAAAACGAGTACGCCGTACTTGTGGATCGCGTCTGGCCGCGGGGGGTTAAAAAGGCCGACTTGGGGCTGGACGAATGGGCGAAGGAGCTGGCGCCGTCCACAGATCTTCGGCGTTGGTTCAAGCACGACCCCGAACGGTGGAGCGAGTTTAAGCAGCGCTATCGGGAGGAGCTGGAAAGCGTTCCCGAGGCCGTAGAGGCGTTACAGCAAAAGGCCGGGCAACAAACCGTGACGTTGCTGTTTGCCGCCCGCGATACAGAGCACAATCAGGCCCTTGTTCTGGCGGAACTGCTTAATAACGACCAGTCCCAGGGCTGATTCGTCGGGTTAGGGCGATTCGACCGATACCTTGACGTCCAGCGTAATGTCATCAGAGAACGTCAGGGTTAGCGGAAACTCGTCGCCTTCCTCAAGTGGCTCGGACAGTTTCATGAGCATCAGGTGATAGCTGCCGGGCTTGAGTTCCACGGTCTCGCCGGCCGGAATGGCCAGGCCCTCCTTCACCGGTTCCATGCGCATCTGGCCGTCTACCTCGCGGGTCTGGTGCACGCTGGCCATGGCGGTCAGTGGCGTGGATACTGCGCTCAGGGTGATGACATGGTCGGTCTCATTGGAGAGGGTCATGTAAGCGGCGGCGTTGATCGGGGCGACCGGGGGCGTTGGCCGCGCCCAGGGATGGCCGACCTTGATGCCGTCAGTGGCATAGTCATGGGCCAGAGTTACGGCGCTGGTCATAAGCAGGGTCAGGGCCAGGGTGGTATTGAACAACAGCTTCATGGTCAACCTCTCGTCCGGTGGCAGGGCAGCCGGCATTATAGCAACTTGGATCGTGCCCATGTTCTGTTTGAGTGTCAGGAAATCTCGCCATGCGCTCCCGGAATATGGCCTGGTTTCAACCCTCCGCCGCCCTCGCTTTCCTGCAGCTCCTGGAGAATGCCGCAGTCGGCTGCCGTGCCATCGTGATTGCACTGACGCTGTATCTGCTCCAGGTCGGCCTTGAGTGCCTGAAGTTCAGCCAGACGATCGCTGACGTGTTGCAGATGCGCATCCACTACCTGATTGACGGAAGCGCAGGCCGTTGCGGGCTCGTCACGGATGGCCAGGAGCTGCTGGATTTCGTCCAGGGTCATGTCCAGATCCCGGCATCGACGGATGAAGCAGACGCGCTCTACTGCATCACCGCCGTAATAGCGATAATTCGACGCGCTGCGGTAGGGCGCTGGAATCAGTCCCCGCTGCTCGTAGTAGCGGAGGGTTTCGACGCTGCAGCCGGCTTTGCGGGCAAGTTGACCAATACGCATGATGGCCTCGTAGACTCGTTGTGAACCAATAAATCCATTTTAAAACCCTAAACCTATTACAGGGTCAAGCCCGCCGAAATTGAGTACACGAGGTACAGACCTTGTTAAGCTAACCGCTCCATTCGTCATCACAGGAGGAGACATGGGCCGCAGCGTGTCTTTCTATTTCGATATCGGCAGCCCCACCAGTTACCTGGCCTGGACCCAGCTGCCCGACATCTGCCGGCGCCGGCAGGCCACGCTGGACTATCGGCCGGTGTTGCTGGGGGCGATTTTCAAGGCCACCGGGAACCAGTCACCGGCGATGATTCCCGCCAAAGGCCGCTATCTGATGCATGATCTCAATCGGTTTGCCCACCGTTACGGGGTGCCGTTCGAGATGAACCCGCTGTTTCCCATCAACACCCTCACCGTGATGCGCGTCCTTACCGGCTGCAAGCTGCACGATCCCGGCCGGTTTGACGATCTGATGGCCACGCTCTATCCGGCGATGTGGGTGGAAAAGCTGAACCTGGGCGACTTCGATACCATTGAAGCGTTGCTGGTCGAGCGGGGATTCGACGGCGCCACCCTGATGCAGTGGGCCCAGGATGAGAACGTCAAGCAGGCCCTGAAAACCCAAACCGAACAGGCCATCGCCAAAGGCCTGTTCGGCTGTCCCACCTTTTTTGTGGGGGACGAGATGTTCTTTGGTCAGGACCGCCTGGATTTTGTCGACGAAGCCCTGGCCCGGGCGGATTAATCGGTTCGGTCGGCGGCGATATGTTCGTCGTCGTGGTGCCCGACCAGGTGTACCAGCCAGTAGGCCACGGCCATGGCGACCACCACCGAACCAATACCCCACAGGTAGGCCGGTTCGATCTTTTCCAGGTCCAGAATGATGACCTTCCGGGCAATGGCCATCAGGGCGGTGGCGATGACGATTTTTACGTGGATTACGTTTTCCCGCAGGTAGATCGTGATGTTGATGAAAATCTCGATCGCGATCAGCACCGCCATGAAGGCGCCGAAGGTGGCCAGCATATCGGAGATGGTCAGGATATAGACCGGGGCCGCCATCAGTTTCTGGTAGAGCGTCCAGCCCACGTCCACCACCCCCATCACGATCACGAAGACCATGAGCAGGGCGAGCAGGCGTACGGCCCAGCGGATCACGCCGTTGAGGCGGGTTAACAGTTGTTCGTCGAACTTGCTTTCCACGGGTTATCTCCTGCCGATACAGAGTCGGCGTGTCTCAGAGGTCATTGCAAAGCGCCTGTATCGGCTTTGCAACATCCTCTGGACGAATAACCCGAGCTTGGGAAAAAGGGGCCGCGGAGCGCGGCCCAGGCTGGGGTTAGGCGGCCCTGACGGACTTCAGTTCGGAAGTGGAAGGCCGCTCCTCTGCTGAAACTGCCGGAAGCTCAAAGACGTGGTAAGCCTCGGGGCCGAAGGGATCAAGGGCTGTATCCCGATACTCCAGCTCGTCCGCTACGGGTTCCCCGGATAGCGCGACCCGGAAGGCATGCTCTCGGGTTGGAATGTCCACATTCAGTGGCTCTTCCACCCAGATAAAGACGGCCTTCTCCACCACCAGGTATTCGGAACGGACCACGCGATGGCCTTCGCGCAACTTGACGCGGGTGACTTCGCCCGGGCCGGCCAGTCGGTACTTGTGGATTGTTTTCATGGCTTGCCTCCTCTGGTCAAAGCTCTCATGTGCCATGATCAGGGAGATGTGTCATCGAATAAAGCAAGTTGTTTCGTTTTTTTGGTTCGAAAAAAACGATGAAGGGTCGGCAAGGATCCCTCAACGTTGGGCGGGAATGGTATCCCCATCTCTTGTGTGAGGCTGGCAAATTGCCTGGATGGCCGGGTTGAGGGTGCGGTTGGCCCGGGTAATGGCATGCAGCCGCTCATTGACCTCATCAATCTGGCCGATGCGCTCCACGTTGTATTGCCGGCACACTTCGTCGGTGATGACCGTGGGAGCTGAGAAAATCCCCAGGCCCTGGCGCGCGAAGACCTTGATCAGGGCGCTGTCGTCTACTTCGGCACGAATATTCACGTGGATATTCTGGTCTTCCAGCCACTGCAGCAGGGTATTGAAGTAAGGCGACTCCGGAGCGTTGGACAGGAACGCCTGGCCATCGAGACTGTTGGGAAAGCCTTCCCGCAGGGCCGCTGCCACTTCCGGCGCGGCAAACAGGGAGATGGTGGATTCCTCCAGCGTGTACTGGCGAATGCGGAAATCGGCGTCCGGGGCCGGCAACCGGTCAGTGAGGACCACATCCAGTTTCTGCTGTTTGAGGTCCTGCATCAGGTAGTCGAGGGTGCCGGTGCGGCACTTGAGCTGCACTTCCTGGGACAGCTGCAGTGCGGGCTCGATCATGTGGTAGGCAAAGAGCTTGTGGATAGAGGCGGTAATGCCCACGGCCAGGTGGATGGGGCGGTCACTGCGGTTGCCGCTGATGACCTCTTCCAGTTCTCCGGCGATGGCGAACATGTCGTCGGCGTAGGGCCAGATGCTGCGACCCAGATCGGAGAGCACCATGCTGCGACCGCTACGGTGGAACAGCAGGCCGCCCAGGGCGGTTTCGAACGTGGCCAGCTGGCCGCTGAGCGTTTGCGGCGCCAGATTGAGGGCCTCCGCCGCGCGGGCGATTGAGCCCTCTCGGGCAATGGCCCAGAAATAGTACAGGTGCTTGAGATTCAGGTTCCGGGACATCGTGTTATCCGACCGCCTGTGTGTTTTGTTGGTTGGCTGTTTCCAGAATATCCGCCACGCGATTAATCACTTCCGGCGAGAAGCCCATACCGATGTGGGTGGTATCCACCTCGATATGCTCGACCTGTTCCGACCAGTGATCAATGCAGGCTTCCCAGCTCACGACGCCGTCATGCTTGGTGTAGAAGGCGGTGATGGGAACCTGGATGGGAATGTCGTAACGTTCCGCCATGCGCGATTCGATCAGATCCAGATCATAACCGCGCCAGCGATAGAAGGGTGCGGTGACGGTATAGCGCGGTCCACCCACCACCGGGCTGCCAAGGGTGATGACATGGCGGATATAGGCTGGCAGTTCCCGGGCTGCTTCCCGTGCCAGGAACCCGCCCAGGCTCCAGCCCACCAGGTAAACCGGTGCCGAGGAGGACTGTGCTTCTTTCTCGATGGCATCGATCAACTCGCCCAGCAGCTTGGTGACCTGGCCGGTGTTGCGGCCGATGCCCCAGTCGCGGGCATCAAACCCGCGATGACGCAGAAACTGTCGCAGGGGGACAAGGGAACCATGAGCGGCACCGAAGCCGGGCAGCAGGATCACGGTGCCCGGCTGGGTGACCGGCGCCTGCCGGAGTTTGTGCAGGTGAGGGAGCAGGCGGACGGCGTCCTTGCAGAACAGCAGTTCGTGCAGGCTGTGCCCCAGGGATGGGGGTGACAAGGGGCGGTCCGGCATCCTGACTTCTCCTGTCATGAGTGGGGTTAGGCGTTAACAGGCAATGACACGGGTGGGCTCACCATACCCGCATGCCAGCAATTCATCCACGATGATAGCAATATCCGGGCGGTTATAGCGGAATCGGTGATTGTGTATGGCCTCAATATGGCCCTCCCGGGCCTGGCCGACGGTAAAGGCGAATACATAAAACCCGTACTGCCCCATACGCAGGTCCGTGATCACGACCTTGCCCTGCTGTTCCGTGACCGAGTAGAAGCCTTTGGTGAACCGCTGTAGCCGTCGCACGGCCCAGCGATCTTCGAGGTCGTTGAGGAGGTTGGTGTGATTGGGATAGCGATGCAGGGTGATCGGCCGTTCTGAGCCGAGAGTGTAAAAGCCTTCCCAATGTGCCTGTTCGCCCACGGCAACGATGCGCCAGAGGATACTGTTGAGGGGCGTTGGTGTGACCAGCACGCGCTCGGCCGGCAGGTTGGTGCGAGCGACTGCAGCCTCGGCACGGTTCAGTGCCCACTGCTGGCCGATCAGGGTCCAGACGAGGTAGAGGCTGCTGACGACGAGTCCCGCCGTGTTCCAGCGCCTTGCCCGGGCCCATTGGGAGCGCAGGGTCAGCGCGGCTGTGCAGCCAATGATCAATGGCACGGTGTAGAGGGGATCGATGATGAAGATGCTGCCCAGGCCGAAGGGGTAGTCCGTGAAAGGCAGCAGCAATTGCGTGCCATAAATGGTGAAGGTGTCCAGCAGGGCATGGGTGATGAGTATCAACCACACGGCCAGCCACCAGCGCTTGAAGGAAACGTTCGGATGAAGCCGGCGTAGCCCCGCAGCGAACAGGGGAGCCACCAGCGTATGCACCACCAGTGAATGGGTGTAGCCCCGGTGATAGGTGAAGTCTGCCACGGCGCTGCCATAGTCCACCAGGGCGTCCAGGTCGGGAAGGGTGCCAACCACGCCGCCCCAGGCAAACGCCTTCCAGCCGAGCCTGCGACCCATGACGGCACCGCCGACGGCGGCGCCCAAAGCGATTTGAGTGACTGAGTCCATGCCGTAACTACGTTGAGGAAGCCAAAACAGCGCAACTGTCAGCGTATTCTAACGACACGGCAGAAAGAGCGATATCCTTCCTACCGACGACCGACACTCAAATAATGCGCGAGAACCGGCTGCTGGCCTGTTCCTGTCGGTAGCTGTCAAAGGTCTGTGCGATTACCCGGATCAGCAGGCGTCCCGGCGCCAGTACCTGCAGACGATTGTTCTCCAGGGTCAGCAGGCCGTCCTGGGCCATGCGCTGGAGTGCACCGAGCTCGTTCTGGAAGTAGCGGGTGAAGGGCTCGTTCCACTGGGCCTGGAACTGGTCGTAGTCGATGGCAAACTGACAGCACAGCTCTTTGATGACCCAGCGGCGGATGCGGTCGTCCCGGGTCAGGCGTACCCCTTTTACCAGCGGCAGTTCACCGTTGGCCACGCAGCGGTCCCAGTCCTCCAGTGTGTGGTGGTTCTGGAAATAGGCCTCGTCGGTCTGGCCGATGGCCGAGACGCCCAGGGCCACCAGGTCGCAGTCACCGTGGGTGGTGTAGCCCTGGAAGTTGCGGTGCAACTCACCCTTGCGCTGGGCCACCGCGAGGCTGTCTTCCGGCAGGGCGAAGTGGTCCATGCCAATGTATTGATAGCCGGCCTGAGTCAGCCGGGCAATGGTGTATTCCAGAATCTGAAGTTTCACGTCCGGCGGCGGCAGGTCTTCCGCGCGAATGCGGGTCTGGGGCTGGAAACGGTCGGGCAGGTGTGCGTAGTTGAACACCGACAACCGGTCCGGTGCCATGGCAATGATCGCTTCCAGGGTCTCGGCAAAGGTTTCCAGCGTCTGGTGCGGCAGGCCATAGATCAGATCGATGTTGATGGAGCGGAAACCCAGTTCCCGCGACTTGGCCAATACCGCCTCGGTCATCTCCCGGGGCTGTATGCGGTGAACCGCTTCCTGCACCTTGGGGTTGAGATCCTGCACGCCCAGGCTGACACGGTTGAAACCGAGCTCCTTGAGCACCTCCAGGGTGTCTTCCCGCAATTCACGGGGGTCGATTTCGATGCTGAAATCGCGGTCATCGTCCGTCGCCAGATTGAACTGCTGGCGCAAGCCGTCCATGAGGAGGCGCATGTCCTCGTGAGGCAGAAAGGTCGGCGTGCCTCCGCCCCAATGCAGCTGACGAACGGGACGTTGCGGCCCGAACATGGGGGCCTTGAGGGCGGCTTCCTGGAGCACCCGCTCCACATAGGGTCGGGCCCGTTCGCGCTTTTTGGTGATGATCTTGTTGCAGGCGCAGTAGTAGCACAGATGCGCACAGAACGGCAGATGGACATAGAGTGAGAGATCGCTGCCCGATTCCTGACTGAAAGCGGCATCCGCGGCCAGCATCAGCGGCGTGTAGGCCTCGCTGAATTCCAGGGCCGTAGGGTAGGAGGTGTAGCGCGGGCCGCTGACATTGTAACGGCGGATCAGCCGCTCGTCCCACAGTGGCTTGGCGGCATGACGGCTGAACGGTGTGGAATTGGAATCGGACACGATGATTTCTCGGCGGAAGGGAATTTAGTACCGGATCATTCTAGAATTGCCACTGGGGTGCGGTCTTGATGGAAATCAAGTTTGCCCCTTCCTGAGGAGGCAATCGTACTTATAAAGGAGTAGGTTGTTTAATGACCAATAAGCAACCGACCCGGACACATCGGTAATTTCCCGGGAACGCGTCATTATAAAAAGGGTGGGAACGGCCTGGGCCCAATGCCGCAGGCTGGAGAATTTGAGGGCGTCGATATGCTCCGTGTCTTGGCGATCAGTCTGGGCATCGGCCTGCTTTATTATCTGGGGGCGTACCTGGGCGTCGCCTACGGTGGCCTGCCTTCCGGCATCGCCGTGCTGTGGCCGCCAAACGCCGTTCTGCTCGCGGCCCTGCTGCGATGGCCGCCCCGGCACTGGCCGCTGCTGGCCGTCGCCGTCCTGGTTGCCGAACTGGCAGCTGATTACCCCGCCTTCACCCTTCTGGAAGCCTTGCTGTTCGGATTGGTGAATGTTGCGGAGTGCACCCTGGCGGCCTTCATCCTGCAACGCGTGCTGGCCCGTTTCGGGGAGGTTCCCGATTGGGAGGCGCCACGGGATTTCGGGCTTTTCGTGGTGGTGGTGTTTTTCCTCGCTTCACCGTTGGCCGCCTTTGCTGGCGCGGCCGTGTATACCGAAATCATGGGCGTGGAGGCGTCCTACCTGAGCATGTGGCGTATCTGGTGGTTTGGGGATGCTACCGGCCTGATCGTCCTGACCCCCGTGCTGCACATGCTACTGAGTCCCGGGCGTTACCTGTTTCGGGGCTGGCGGGCGATCGATGTCTGGGAGTGGAGCATCCTGACCCTGGTGGCCATTCTCTCCTGCTATGGGGTTTTCTCGGCGGGGCTGCTGGATAGCCAGGAGTACCTTGCGTTGACGCCGCTCCTGGTTCTGCTGGCTCCGTTCTGGATTGCCGTTCGCCTGGGAGCACTGCCTGCGGCCTCACTCTCTTCAGTGGTCGCGCTGTATGCTGCCATAGCTACCGCGGCGGGCTTGGGTCCCTTCCAGAATCCCTCCCCGGAACGGACGGCTCTGTTGGCTCAGGAATTCATCATTCTTTTCGTGGTGGTTGTGCTGTTCGCCGGTGCCTTCGTGCAACAGAACCGGCAGAAGAGCCATCGTCTCAGGCTCTACAAGAGCGCCATGGAGGCGACCAGCGAAGGCGTGCTGATCACCGAGGCTGGAGACGACCAGCCGCTGATACAGTGCAACCCGGGGTTTGAGCGCATGACGGGTTATTCTGCCGCAGAGGCTCTGGGGCGCAACTGCCGTTTCCTTAACCGCCCTGAGCCCGACCAGCCGGCCCTGCGTGAAATACGCCAGGCTATCCGCGCACAACAGCCGGTGCGCGTCACCCTCCGTAACTATCGCAAGGACGGGGAGGCCTTCTGGAATAACCTGGTCATCAATCCCATCCGTGATGAGCGCGGGCAGGTCACCCATTTTGTCGGGGTAATGAGTGACATTACCCATGATATCGAACAACAGCGGCGGCTTGAGACCGTGTTGGGCGAGTTCCGGCACATCAACGAGCATCTGGAAGAGGAAATCCAGGTCCGAACCCGGGATCTGGAAGAGGCCAATCGGCAGTTACAGAGTCAGGCTACAACCGATGAACTCACCGGACTCTTTAACCGCCGTCATTTGATCGAACTGGGAGAGACGGAATGGCAACGGTGTCAGCGTAGCCGTCATAGCTTTGCCGTGCTGCTGCTGGATATTGATCATTTCAAGCGCATCAATGATCTGCATGGCCATGATGCCGGAGATCGGGCCCTGCAGTCTCTGGCACGGGAAGTAAGCTCGGTTCTGCGTCAGGTTGACTGGTTTGGGCGCTGGGGTGGCGAGGAATTCCTGCTGATTGTGCCGCAGTCCGACACGGTTGACCTTAACGTGCTGGGGGAGAAAATACTGGAGACGGTGGCGGCCATTCGCGTCCCGTTCAGAGGAAAAGTTCTGGATTTCACCGCCTCGATCGGCATCGCGGTGTGGCAGGGTGGCACGTTCGACGAACTGATTTCCTGCGCCGACAAAGCGCTCTATCAGGCCAAATCGGAAGGGCGCAATCGACTGGTCTTCTACCAGCCCCCGAACACCACGGCCATGCCTGAAAAAACGGTATAGGGCGTCTCGGACCCCACGACGCCGGGAGCCCGTTCAGCCTGCGGAGGCAATATCGAGCAGCCGCACCAGCTGTGGTCGATGGGCGGGTTGCAGGACGTCCGCCAGGGTATAGCGATCCAGGGTGGTCAGGAAGCTGCGTAGCGCTTCGGCGAACACGCTTTTCAGGCCGCAGACCGGTGTAATCACGCAGCCATTCTCGGCAGAGAAGCATTCAACCAGACTCATGTCCGGCTCCATCTCGCGCACCAGCACGCCGATGTTGATGGCATCTGTCGACATATGCAGACGCATCCCGCCGTTCTTGCCCCGAATCGTCTCGATGTAACCTTTGCGATTGAGCTGATGAACCACCTTCATCAAATGGTTGCGTGAGATACCGTAGCCATCCGCGATTTCCTGAATGGTGGCCAGGCGATCTTCATCCATGGTGGCCAGGTAGATCAGGACACGCAGGGAGTAGTCGGTATAGCTGGTAATGTGCATGTTATACAACGGCTCTTTGTTTAAAACGCATCTTACCCCAACGCGCTTCCCAATGTGGACTCTAGTTGACGGGCAGCCCGAGATTTTTCAGGGCTGTCAGTCGCGCAACATAAGATACCTTGATGCCTACTGCCAGCACCAGCGTGGCGATATGTGCTCCAATCTGCACCGGCATCGAAAAATGGTTTGCCCAAGGGTAGGCAATCAGAATCGACAGGCCCAGGGCCAAAACGAATCCGGCCAGAGCTGCGTTGGAGATATGCAGGAGCTTACGCATTTTTCTCTCCTTAAAGATGTTAACGATATACATCTTTAACATTAAGTCCTCACAGGCAGCCTGGCAAGGGATTGCTGAAAATTTTTGTAAGCTTCAGCCATTCGCTGATACAAAAAAGTATTTTACTTGCGTCTTTAAAGAGGTATTCTGAATGCATCTTTAATGAATTGCGTGAGAGCTCGCATGCCTCGTCATCCATCACAAAAGCTTCCGGCCTACCGGGTCTTTTTTCCGGCCGCAGCCGCCCATGCCGCTGTCGCCGTACCCGTATCGGTCGCGGGCGCCAGCGGCGTGCTGGCTATTCCCGCTGGCCTTGTGGGGCCGGGGCATGCGCACGAGATGCTGTTTGGTTTCGCTCTGGCACTCGTGGCCGGTTACACCCTGGGGCCGGAGCGGCCGGGCAGGGTCTGGGGGCTGTTCGTGTTGTGGCTCGTGGCCCGTCTGGCATACACCCTGGCGCCGCAAAGCGTGCCGGGCATGCTGTTGAGCCCCGTCTTCGCCCTGGTCTTGGCCTGGTGGGTGGTTCCGCGTTTTCTGGTTGCCAAAAAGTGGCGCAACCGGATGATCAGTCCCCTGATTCTGGTTCTGTGTCTGCTCCCGGCGGTTTGGCTCGGGCTGTCTCTGGCCGGGCGGGGGATGGCGCGGGCCGACCTTTTGCTCGTGGGCATCGTTCTGCTGGCCCTGCTGATGGCTTTTATGGGTGGGCGCGTGCTGGCTCCCGCGGTTGCCGGAGCTTTTTACAAGCGCGGTCACGAACTGGAGGCACGGGTCCAGCCGACACTCGAAGCGGGCTTTATCGTGGCCTTGCCTTTGGCGGCCCTGCTATTGATATTCGGGCCCGCCCGTCCGGTAGCGGGTGGTGTTCTGGTGTTGGCTTCCGTCTTAATCGCGCTTCGGCTGGTGCGCTGGCGGTTATGGCAGTGCACCGAGCGTCCCGATCTGCTTGGACTCGGGTTGGGCTATGCCTGGCTGTCTCTTGGCCTGGCGGCGCTGGGAGTGGCCCTCATTGCATCCGTACGCGCGGTTCCGTTCCTGCATCTGATCACGGTCGGCGCCCTGGGCAGCCTTTCCACCGGCATCATGGCCCGTCTGCACAATCAGCGACTGTACCGTCGTCCGCCATCCACGGTCATGGTCGCGCTGCCCCTGGCAATGATTGCCGTCGCCACCGTGGCGCGGGTTTCCGCCGGGCTCTATGTCTCCATCTTTATCCCGGCGCTGTGGCTGGCTGCTGTTTCCTGGGCGGTCGCCTACGGCGTTCTTTTCGTTTTTCTTTTGCAGCGCCCCGGCGCTCAATCCTCAACCCCTAGCGTTCAACAAACCGGAGGTGTAAAGCCATGACCCTACTGGACCAATCCATGGGCAACCTCGCTCGGGACATTCCCGGTGCCACCGCGGTGTTTCACCGCTTCAAGCTCGACTTTTGCTGCGGGGGCGCCCGATCGCTGCGCTCCGCTGCCGAAGAAAAGGGGCTCAATACCGAAATTCTCCTGGCGGCCCTTGAGCGTCTGCAGGAGCGCGGCGAACCGGAAGATGAATGGGCGGGCGCGTCGGTGGAGACCCTGATCGAGCATATTCTGACCCGCTATCACGATGTCCATCGTGAACAGCTGCCGGAACTGATCCGCCTGGCCAAACGTGTGGAGCGGGTCCACGGCGGTAACCCGGAGTGTCCAGCCGGACTGGCGGCGCATCTTGAAACCATGGCCGAGGAACTGGAGCAGCACATGGCGAAGGAGGAGCAGATCCTCTTCCCCATGATCAATCGCGGTGTCGGCGGCATGGCGGTGCATCCGATCCGGGTCATGCGCACCGAGCATGATGATCACGGCAAGGCCCTGGAGCGTTTGGATCAACTGACCGGTCACTACAGGCTGCCGGAAGGGGCCTGCAACACCTGGCAGGCGCTGTATCGCGGCCTGCAAAGCCTGCGCAACGACCTGATGGACCATATCCATCTGGAGAACAACGTCCTGTTCACGCAAATCGATGGTCAGCTGGGAGGGGCACAGCATGGGTGAATACAAGCGTTTATGGTGGACACTGATCGCCGTGGTGGCGATCACCTTCTGCCTGCTGGGCTACTTCGGCTCGGAGGTCTATCGCAAGGCACCGCCGATTCCCGATCGCGTGGTGACGGAAAACGGCAAGTTGCTGACCACGGAGGAGGGCATTCTGGACGGTCAGACAGCATGGCAGTCTGTCGGTGGCATGCAGCTGGGTTCTGTTTGGGGGCACGGCTCCTATCAGGCGCCCGACTGGACCGCTGACTGGTTGCACCGCGAACTGACCGCCTGGCTGGAGCTGGCGGCGCAGGACCGTTACGGCGAGAGCTATGACAACCTGGGCCGTGCCGAGCAGCAGATGTTGCAGGCGCAGTTGACCGAGGCCTACCGCAGCAATGATGTGGTGCAGCAGAATGGCGTCGAGACACTGGTGGTGTCAGAACGCCGGGCCGAGGCCATGGCGCAGACCGCGGACTATTACCGGCGTCTGTTCGGCGGCGATCCGGCACTCACCGAGCGCCGTGAAAACTATGCCATGAAGGAAGTGACCCTGCCGGACCCGCAGCGCCGCAAGCAGCTCACGGACTTCTTCTTCTGGACCGCCTGGGCCGCCGCCACCGAGCGCGAGCCGGGTGGTGCGACCTATACCAACAACTGGCCCCACGAGCCGCTCATCGACAACCAGCCGACCGCGGAAAACATCGTCTGGTCCATTGCCAGTGTGGCCCTGCTGATTGCCGGTGTGGGTGGTCTGGTCTGGGGTTGGGCTTTCCTGCGCAAGGAAGACGAGCACGAGCCGGAGGCGCCGGTCAAGGATCCGCTCACCAGTTTTGCCCTGACCCCGTCGCAAAAGGCGTTGGGCAAGTACCTGCTGCTGGTGGTCGGGCTGTTTACCTTCCAGGTCTTCCTGGGCGGTTTGACGGCGCACTACACGGTGGAAGGGCAGAGCTTCTACGGCATTGAGCTGTCCGAGTGGTTCCCTTATTCCCTGGTGCGCACCTGGCATATCCAGTCGGCCCTGTTCTGGATCGCCACCGGCTTCCTGGCCGCGGGCCTGTTCCTGGCGCCGATCATCAACGGCGGCAAGGATCCCAAGTATCAGAAACTGGGCGTGGATGCGCTGTTCTGGGCCCTCGTGGTCGTGGTCGTCGGTTCCTTCACCGGCAACTATCTGGCCATTGCCCAGATCATGCCGCCGGAGCTCAACTTCTGGCTGGGTCATCAAGGTTACGAGTTCGTGGACCTGGGCCGCATCTGGCAGATCGGCAAGTTCCTGGGCATCGTGTTCTGGCTGTTCCTGATGATGCGCGGTATCCACAACGCCCTGCGTCAACCGGGCGACAAGAACCTGCTGGCCCTGCTGACCGCCTCGGTGGTAGCCATCGGCCTGTTCTACGGCGCCGGCTTCTTCTATGGCGAGCGGACCAACCTGTCGGTTATGGAATACTGGCGCTGGTGGATCGTCCACCTGTGGGTGGAAGGGTTCTTCGAGGTGTTCGCCACCACGGCTCTGGCCTTCATCTTCTGCAGCATGGGACTGGTTTCCCGCACCGTGGCGACCTCCGCGAGTCTGGTGTCGGCGTCCCTGTTCATGCTTGGTGGCGTACCCGGGACCTTCCACCACCTGTACTTTGCCGGCACCACCACCCCGGTGATGGCGGTCGGGGCCACATTCAGTGCTCTGGAAGTGGTGCCGCTGGTGGTACTGGGCTATGAGGCCTGGGAGAACTGGCGCCTGAAGGACCGCGCCCCCTGGATGGACAATGTGCGCTGGCCGCTCATGTTCTTCGTGGCGGTGGCATTCTGGAACATGCTCGGGGCCGGTGTCTTCGGCTTCATGATCAATCCGCCGATTTCGCTGTACTACGTACAGGGGCTGAACACTACGCCGACTCATGCCCACGCAGCGCTGTTCGGGGTGTATGGATTCCTCGCCCTGGGCTTTACCCTGCTGATATTGCGGTATATCCGCCCGGGGCTGAAGTTCGACGAGAAGCTGATGAAGACCGGCTTCTGGTGGCTCAATGGCGGACTGGTGCTGATGCTCGCCACCAGCCTGTTGCCGGTCGGCCTGATCCAGTTCGTCGCCAGCGCCTCGGAAGGGATGTGGTATGCCCGCAGCGAGGCGGTGATGCAGTCCGGCATTCTGGTGACCCTGCGTTGGGTGCGGACCTTCGGTGATGTGGTCTTCATCGTCGGCGCTCTGGCAGTGACCTGGCAGGTGGTCAAGGGCGTGCTGGCTCCGTCCTTTGTTCCGCAGGCCGGCACCGCGGCCGAGCCTCAGGCTGATTAATACTTGGAGGAGAGCGGCACGGAAACCATCCGTGCCGCTCATTGCACTTATCCCACCGACTATACTTGCCCGCCCAGGTGCCTCCCGCCATGCATGCCAACCTGTATAGTTCGAGTGCCTTTCTGAAGGCGCCTTCAATCAGCCAGAATGGTTAAACCTGATACATTTGGGAGTTTTGCGTTTCTTTGCCCGGTCGTTTTTCCCTTAGTGATACCTGTGGCAGAGGTGCTGCGAGAGAACAGTGAGAAAGCAGGGAAAAGGTGAGCAGCTGACCACCTCGAGTCGTCACAGGAGAGTGGCGGTGGATTAAATCCATGAGAGAGGATTTTATGGAGACTGAACGGGCAAGGAATTATCGCGCCCAGGCAGGTGCTGCCTGTACTTTTATTTCACGTTGTCGACTCGTACTGTTTTGCGCGATTTTCATGAGCCCCGGAGTTTTGGGGCAGACCTATCATGCGGTTGGCGCTTTTTTCCCGCGCATTGCCGAAGCCAGTGAGACGGGCGAGTTGCAGGGAGTGGGCGTCGACCTTGCCCGGCAGATTGCGACGAAGCTCGGTCACCGACTCGAGATTGATCTCCATCCCTGGGCCCGTGCCCTGCAAATGATTCGAAAAGGGCAGGCGGACCTCCTGATCGGGCCTTACTGGACCGAGGAGCGGGAATTCTTCATGGATTTCAGTCAGGCGCCTTTCTATACGGATCAGATTCTGCTTTACGTGCAAAGAGGAGCGCCAATCGAGTGGCAGGGTGATCTTTCCGTGCTGGTTGGAAGAGCGGTAAGCGTGACCCGGGGGTGGACCTATGGCACCGACTTTGAGCGCATCCGGTCCCGCCTGAAACTGAAGCAGGTTAACAACCTTTGCTACGGTTTTCGTCAGCTGCAACATGGCTGGGTCGATGTGGTGCCAGCAATGGTCCG
This sequence comes from Marinobacteraceae bacterium S3BR75-40.1, assembly GCA_042862465.1. Taxonomy (GTDB): domain Bacteria; phylum Pseudomonadota; class Gammaproteobacteria; order Pseudomonadales; family Oleiphilaceae; genus JASTVH01. The sequence goes on from JASTVH010000008.1 coordinate 100,178, forward strand.
CAATGCCCGCCTGTGCATTGACGAGCTTGAGCTGAAGAATGAGGTGGTGGGACTGCAGCCGGCGGTAGAGGCCACCCAGGGCTACTTTGGGTTCGCCCGCAAGCCGTCCCTGAAAGTATTCAGGCAGCGCTTCGAACAGGAGCTCATGCGGTTGTTCAAAAACGGTACGGTCGCCCGCATCAACCATCATTACGGCCTGTCCTATGACAGGGAGGTCGCCACCTCGAACCGATCCAACGGCGCCGGCGCTGTTCACCCCTGAAGTCCTCTCCCGCTTCTGTAGGACTGGCACGGGCAAACTCACTTTGGTGGGCTTTCCACCTACCCCCGATTTACACCATAAGAGGTATCGGCCCTGCGCACGCGCTTTGCGACAATTGACCCAGTCAACAAGCAAAGGTGTCTTCGTGTCCCAGTCCACTATCCGAATCAGACTCTTCGCCCGCCTGCGGGAAGCCGCCGGTCGGGAAGGTTTCGACATCACCGTGCCGGAGCAGGGGATCGCCGTGGGGGATATGCTCCGGCATGAGACGACGGCTTCGCTGCTGGGCACTGCGCTTACTGCGAATCCCTGTCTGGTGGCCGTTAATCAGGCGATGGCCCACGCCGGTGACGTGATCCGCGCAGGCGATGAAGTGGCCCTGTTTCCGCCCGTGACCGGCGGCTAATCAAGAACGAGGCATCAGGGGAGCGCGCATGGATAATCGTCTGGTTGATCGCTTCGGCCGCGAAATCAATTACGTGCGTCTGTCGGTAACAGACCGCTGTGATTTCCGTTGCGTTTACTGCATGGCCGAGGACATGACTTTTCTGCCTCGCCAGCAGGTGCTGACGCTGGAAGAGATTGCCCGTATCGCGCACACCTTTGTCGACCTGGGGACGCAGAAAATCCGCCTGACCGGCGGCGAGCCGCTGGTTCGCAAGGATATTCTGGATCTGGTTCGCGACATCGGCCGTATGGGCCTGCGTGATTTCACCCTGACCACTAATGGCAGCCAGCTGACCCGGTTTGCCGAGCCCCTGCGTCAGGCTGGTATGCATCGCATCAATATCAGCCTCGATTCCCTCGACCCCGACCGTTTCCGGCGCATTACCCGCACCGGCGATCTGGCGCAGGTGCTGGATGGCATCGATGCGGCGCGTGCCGCCGGCTTCAACCGCATCAAACTCAATACCGTCATCATGAAAGGGCGCAACGATGATGAAGTGCCCGAGCTGGTCGAGTTTGCACGCCGCAAGGGCATTGACATCAGCTTCATCGAAGAAATGCCCCTGGGGCATATTACCGAACACGATCGGGGTGAAGCCTTCTGTTCCAGTGATGAGGTGCGTGCGATCATCCGTGAACACCACGAGCTGGTCCCGGCAACCGCGAGCACCGGCGGCCCGTCCCGCTATTACCGTATGCCGGGCAGTGACGTCCGGGTGGGTTTCATCTCTCCGCATTCCCACAACTTCTGCAGTACCTGCAATCGCGTCAGGGTCACGGTGGAAGGCCGTTTGCTGCTGTGCCTGGGCAACGAGCATTCAGTGGATTTGCGCCGGATTCTGCGGGGAAACCCGGTGGATGACGGCAAGTTGAAAGAGGCCATTGTGAAGGCCATGGATCTGAAGCCCGAGCGGCATCACTTCTCGCATGAGGGGGATGTGCAGGTGGTCCGGTTCATGAACATGACCGGCGGCTGAGAATACCTTCTCTAAACAAACGGTATATTGTCCCGGCCGGCCCGGTTCGTTAACCTCTTCAGATAGGCAGGGCAAGGAGCAGCCCGACTGCCTGGCAACAGGGAAGAGAGTCGTCTTTTGATCTCCCCTCCCTCTCGGCTGACTGAAGTCGAGGGCGTGATATTCACTTGTCGTTATCGACTTCGCTGTGCCTTGTAGCTCCTGCAATCGAGAGGGCTTTATGGCGAGCGGTGGCAAATTATCGGAATGGCCCCTGATCGATCCTGACCGTCTACCCGCCGATTACCTGCATCTGGGGGAAAGCGTTGACGAAGTCCAGGGTGGTTTGACGTGGCATTTCCTGTTCGCCCACGATCATTTGCTGATCGTGGGCAAAGAATGGTTTCGCCCGGATGTGACCCTGCCAGGGCGTTGGGTGTTGAGCCAATACGAATACCCGATCGAATGTGTGCCCTGGTTTATCAGCATCGTCCGACGTTCGCGGTTACCGGCCGATGACGTCCGCGCGCTGCCCCGGGGGCGTATGATGATCTGGGGCCATGCCCAGGGCGAGCGCCTGGAGGTCACCCGGGGATCGGCCTATGGCGGCCCGCATGTGCCCGGTTTTTCCCTCGACAATCTCAGCCGCTACGAGCACAGCTCCATGGGGGTATCAGAACACTGCCAGATCTTCGAGATGGGGGATCCCTGGCTGTTCGAGGGGGGCCTGTTGGCGCTGCTTGAATCGATTGCGCAACGTTATGGTTCGGGCGGATTGCCGGGAGAGCAGCCCTATACCAACCGGGCAGAGGCACGGGCGCCACTCAAATACTGACGGGGCTGCCCGTTGCACGCCCTCAGGATGCCTCGCCGTAATCACCCTGCTATTCCGAGTCCGCTTTCTCCATCACCTCGTTCAAAAGGTGAGGCTTCTTTAGGGCCTTTTGAAACAAATCCCGTTCCTCGGCAATCGCCAGACCACACTGCTCGGCCAGTTCCTCCGAAAGCCCCTCCACCCGGTTCTGCAGGAAGAGCATGATCTGCTCCGACAGTTCCAGCATCCTGTCCCGTGCGTCCGCTTCGGCTTTGGAGGCGAAAAGCAGTTTGTCCGGGTTTTTGAGGGCCACGTCCAGTCCATCCTTATCCGAGAAATAGAGCGTTTGTACCGCCATACAGCGTCTCCTTCGAAATGCGCGTGCACGCAGACTAATACTGTTTAAATGTACAGTCAACTGGCGTGCGTCGACTGGCCCGGGTTCTATCAGGTTTCCTGGACGTCTTTGAGGTTGTAGCGGTGGGCATAGCCCCCCTTGTCGCCCGCACAGTGCAAGAAGGCCTCTGCCGGGAGCCCGCCGGCATCCAGTCTCAGTGAGCCGATGTTCCTGTCACTGGTCAGGAAAAAGCCGCCGTCCTCCGGTTTCAGGTATTTGACCCGTCTGTTAGTCAAAGAGTCTCCAAGTTTGTTGATCAGTCGCAGACCCACTTCGTCCCCCACCGGAATATTGTTGCTGGCACTGCTGCACAGCTGCCAGAACGTCGGGCCGTTTTGCGGGGTGTGGCGGCGGGCGAAGGCGTAATGGACATCTCCGGAGAACACGACCACATGCTGGATGCCCGGAACCCGGCCGCAGCATGCCTGCAGGGCGCTAAGCGAGGCTTTGTCGGCGCTCCAGGGTTCGCGGTCCAGAGTGCGGCGAAACATCGGGAAGTTGAGCTGAAGGCACTCGATGTAGCTGAAGCCGTACATCGGCGTTGGGGAGATCAACAGCAGAGTCTCGGTCGCGGGCAGGGCGGCGAGGCATTCGCCAAGGCGCTGGATGCGATGTGCTGACATCAGTCCCAGAGAGTATTTGCCACGCTGACTGAATTCCCGTTGGGTGCGGGTGTCCAGCACGGCCACCGGGGGAGTCTGCGCCAGTTCGTAACCCCAGTAGCGGGTGAACAGCCAGTTCCGGTCTGTCTCATTCTCCTCACCATTAACCAGGGCCTCGACGCGGTTCAGGTCTCCGGCTGCTTCGGTGGGCTGGTTGCCCCAGTGCTGACAGATGAAGTAGGCCGTCAGGGCGTTACGCAGCACGAAGCGGCCGACGTCGGTGCCCTTGAGCTGGCGGGCATTGGCCTTGGAAAGGTTCCAGTCGTCGGTGACTTCGTGGTCGTCGAAAATCATGTAGGTGGGGATGTTGGCGAGCAGACGGCGAACATCACTGCCGGCCAGGCTGGCGAAGGCCTGGAGGTTTTCCAGATCCTCCAGGTAGTCTGATTTGGTGTAGTGGTATTGGGTGGGCGGTGGTTCGCCTTTCAACCGCGCCCCTGGATAGGTCGCCAGCTGTGGTTTGAGTGTGTCGTATGCGGGGAAATCGAGGGCCGGCCGGGTGTGCAGTCCGGAGAAGGCGAACAGGTACATGCACAGGTATTCGGACAGGGTGAGCAGGTGGGAGGTCTTGGCATCGGAACTGAATCCGTAGTCATCGCGCGTCACCCAGTTGCGGGCGTCCAGTTTGCGCAGGCGCAGCAGGTCCCCACCGGCGGGCATACTGAACAGATCGTCCTGCAGACCCAGGGTCTCCTGCAAGGACCGCAGATAGCCCAGGAGCAGCGGTGAGACATCATCCGCATAGATCTGATCGCCGGTCAGGAACAGCTGGCTCGGGCGGGTGGGCTGCCCGTGATGGGCTTCCAGCAAGGTCAGGGCATGGGCGAGCTGATCGGGTTTATGGGCCTGCTTTGCCGCATGGGGTTTGCGGCAGGAGGCCTGGATGAAATGACCATGCTTTTGCGGCAGGGGCACACTGGGGAGCTTGTCTCCGCCCAGGCAAAGCGCCTCACGCAGCTGCGGATGGCCGAAGGATTCGCCATCAAGGGTTACGTCGTAGTAGACCAGCTGGGTATCGGAAAATTCAGTGGACTGCTCCAGCGGCAAAGGGGCCCGCAACAGATAGAAAAAACAGCGCTTGCCAGCCTTGAGGCAGGTGGTTTCGGCGCTGGTGTTGAGGCGTCGGGCTTTGTCGTCGCCGGTGTAAACCGTCAGTTCCAGCTGGGTCGGTGCCTGGTCCAGGACCAGCCAGATATTGAGTTCGCCACGATGGGCATGCCGGACCAGGGGGCCGCAAATGATCATGAGAGGTTCCTTCTCTGTTTGGGGCGGATGGGGGGGGCTGCCTGCTATCCGCCGGCTGCCGGTCGTCCGGGGCAGGTCTTACCCGGCCTGGAAGGATAGCGCAAAAGCGGGTGCTTGCGGGTGCCGGAAGGGCATGATGTGAGAGAGGTGACACCGTCCCTGGCGATGAAGGGCAAGGGACGGTGGAGCCGCGGTCATTCGCCTTCGAGTTTGTCCTGGGTCCGGGTCTCGAAGTCGCTGGCGTCATGGCGCTCGCGCAGCTGCGAGGCCGGATCACCCCAGGCGCGGTTGACCATGCGTCCACGGCGTACGGCATCCCGTTCCCACAGTTGATCGGCCCAACGGATGACGTGGGTGTACTCGTGGACGGCGAGGAACTCGGCCGCGTCGTACAGCTTGCCTTTGACCAGAGCACCGTACCAGGGATAGATGGCGATATCAGCGATGCTGTATTCATCACCGGCCATGTATTCGCTGTCTGCCAGGTGGCGGTTGAGGACGTCCAGCTGGCGCTTGGTTTCCATGGCGTAGCGATCGATCGGGTACTTCAGCTTGACCGGCGCATAGTTGTAGAAGTGACCAAACCCGCCTCCCAGGAAAGGTGCACTGCCCATCTGCCAGAACAGCCAGTTGAGGGCTTCGGTGCGCCTGTGGTGTTCCGAGGGCAGCAGTTCCCCGAACTTCTCCGCCAGATACAGCAAAATGGAGCCGGACTCGAACAGTCGGGTGGGCTTTTCAGTGCTGTGATCGACCATGGCCGGGATCTTCGAGTTGGGATTCACTGCCACGAAGCCACTGGAGAACTGGTCACCTTCGCCGATGTCGATCAGCCAGGCATCGTATTCCGCGCCGCTATGGCCCAGTGCCAGCAGTTCCTCGAGCATGATCGTGGCCTTGACTCCGTTGGGCGTGGCCAACGAGTAAAGCTGGAGCGGGTGCTGGCCGACCGGGAGTTCCCTGTCGTGGGTGGGGCCGGCCACGGGACGGTTGATCTTGGAGAAGCGGCCGCCGCTTTCTTCCTCCCAGGTCCAGACCCGGGGGGGCGTGTATTCAGTTGTCTCTGACATGTGACTGCTCCTGTGAAGGGTGGGAGTGGTTACGTCCGCGAAGCCGGTGCCGTTCATTGCTGATGGTCTTTTCTAACAGATCATTGCCGCCACTGGCCATAGGCGCACCTGATTCCGTCGCTTCAGGGAAAGAGCCGGCCTGCTGGTAGGGTGCGTGCACGACGATGGATGCGGGTGAGAATACGCTCGGCCTCCTGAATCGGTCGTTGCCATTTGCTGTATTGGCTGACCAGCGCCGGTTCGCTGGGTATGCGCATGCTGGCGCTGCCCGGTGCGCTGTCCGAAGAATGGGCGATGAACTGCAGACGTTCGTGGTTGGCACCGTATTGGGTGGCGAGGAAATCGATAACACCAGGCGTCAGCGGAAGCCGATAGAGCTTGGCCAGCCGCAGGGCAATCAGTTCAGCCAGGGGGCCCATGTCCTGCTGTACTTCCTTGACCACGGCTGCGCCCAGGCCGGCCTTGGCATCGGCACTGAAGCCCATTTCCAGGCCCTCGAGCAACGGTGCACGACTGTTTTCGATGGCCCGTTGCACGCTGGGATCGTCGAGTTCGATCAGTGGCTTGAGGATCAGGGCCAGCTGAACCCCCAACCGTTTGGCGTCGCTTGCGGTCAACGCCCGCTGGTGACGGAGGATGCCAAGCGTGCTCTGCCGGATGGACTGGTCGTCCAGGTAGCGGCAGAGAGCATCAGCCACCTCGATTTTCTGGGGGTCTTCCAATGTAATGACCTGCTCACGGATACGCAGGCCCCGACGTCGCCAGCGGCGCTTCCGGGACCCGCGGCCCTGACGCTGCCGCAGCTGTTCGAAATGTTCGAGGGTGCGGACGTAGCGCTGGTAGCGGTCTTCCAGCTTGTCTACCGCCTGACGCGTAAGCCGGGCATAGCGCAGGGCCTTGCCCAGCTGTGCAGAGCGACTGGCAGGGAGTCCATCACGTTTGGCCTTGCGGGCCAGGTCGGCCAGGGCCTGATGGGTCTGTTCGAGCAGTTGCAGGGTTGCGGTTTCCTGCACGGTTTCGTTCAGATCGGTCAGACCGGTCTCCCGCAGGGCATCCGCCAGGTCGCGCAGATGATGGGCCGCCGTCACTTTGTTGAGCCGGTATTCGCTGTGGGACTGTTCGACCTGATCCAGGGCCCGGGCCAGTTCCCAGTCGCCCTGGTAGTCGATGATCAGGCGCACGATCTGCCGTCCTCTGAGCAGCTCAAACGTCAGCAGCAGGATGTCCTCCACATTGCCGAGTGACATCAGACGCAAATCGTCCTGATGAGCTGCAGTGAAAATCTGGTCGATAAAGTTGGCACCCCGGGCGACGCCTTCCTCTTGGCTGGGAGCGTGGCCGGCCAGTCGGGTCTCGAGAATGCCCGCTACATCGGCAGAGGTTGCCCGTACCCGTTCCACCGCGGCCTCGGTGCGTTCACGGCTGGCTTCGCGACAGTCGTCGACGCGACTGAACATACCCGCTCGACGATAGATTTCAATCCGCTGCGCCCAGTTGCCGAGAGCCGGATCCCCGGTCAGGTCCTCCACGGCGACGCCGACGCCGGAGGGGCCCAGATCCATCCGGCGCAACACGGTGGCAGCGGCCTCGCGCTGGCGGTCGAGGGGCGTCAGCTGTGTCAGGTGCAGGTCGTACACGGTGAACAGCAGGTCGGGCACAATATCCAGGGTGCGGGTCAGGTTGGCGCGGGCCCGGGCCTGCTTGCGGCCACGGGTGCTGTCTGCCACGACTCGGGCAATCAGGCCGATGATCGCCGCGATCACGACGTAGAAGGCAAAAAACAGATAGGCGGCCGTGGATACGGGCTCCCCGTAGCCCAAAAAGGAGCCGCCCTGCATGGCGAGATAGGTGACGGGGCCTGCGGTCCAGAGCAGTTGAAGCGCGGTCAGCGACCAGGGCACCCTGCGGGCATTGGCGGCCAGTTCGTCGATATGTGATCGACCGACCCGTTCCAATCCGACGGGCGTGGCGTCTGCTTCATCCTTGGCCTGGCGTCGAAACAGTCGATTCAGCAACGGCTTGATCCCGCACCGGTGGCTTTTCCCGCAGTCTAGTCCAGATTGTGTGCCGGAGAAGGGGTATGAGTCGACTTTGTGTGTCGCGCACGCTCGCTGTTGATGGCTGCAGCATTCGGTTGCATTTGCAATAGATGGGTTCCGGGACGCAGAATTGGTACTTTGTTGCCATTTTTGGGGCGGTTTGCTGTGGCGTCCGCATCGTGAAAAGGATTTGCTCATGCTGAAAATGAAAGGGGAATGCGAGCGTTGCGGCCGGTCTATGGAAGCTGCGGCGGAAGCCTACATCTGCTCCTACGAATGCACCTTTTGTCGTGATTGCAGGGATGACATGGTTGCCGTGTGCCCCAATTGCGGAGGAGAGCTGGTCCGGCGGCCCACTCGCACCCCGGGGTTTGCCCAATGGGTGGAACCGGAGAGTCATTGATTCATGCATTGCCCACAGGCGCTGTGACCGGGTTGTCAGAACGGCGAGGGATGGTTTTCATCGTGACCGCTATCGGGCATTATCCTGCTATATTGGCATGAACCGAAGACCACGATCAGGAATCGGCAACGAATGACACAAGTACTTGATCTTGACGCCATTGAAGCGGCCAAGGTAACCCAGGAACCCTATCCGCACTTTATTGTCGACCAGGCATTTGTGGGCGACGCTGTCCAACAGGTCCTCAAGGATTTTCCCCACCTCGACAAGGGGGGCAGCTTTCCACTGGATGGCCTGGAATACGGACCTCGGATCGAGGCTCTGGTAAAGGAACTGGACAGCCCGGAATTCCGCCGGATCATCGAAGACAAACTGCAGATCGACCTGACCAACCGGCCCATGACCGTGACCGCACGCGGCTATTCCCGTGCCAAGGACGGTCGTATCCATACCGATTCCAAATCCAAGCTGATCACCGTGCTGATCTACCTGAACGAGTCCTGGGAGGCGCCGACCGGTCGTTTGCGGGTGCTCCGTGATGGCGAGAACATGCAGGACTACGTGGCCGAGATCGCGCCGACCGTGGGCAAGATGTTTGCGTTCAAGGTCACTCCTGATTGCTGGCACGGTTACGAATCGTTCGAAGGGCAGCGCCAGTCCATCCAGATGAATTATGTGGTGGACGAGAAGGCCTTCAACAAGCACCAGTCCCGGCATGGTTTCACCGCCAAGCTGAAGTCGCTGTTTGCTGGCAAGCGTGGCAAGCAGGAAACCGAAAGCGCCTGACCCATCCGGGGCCGAGACGGTGATTGCCGGAATGCCCCACTATGGCGCATCATCAGTACTGGGCCCGAGTGACAGCTAACGGAGAAGGATCTATGGAAATACGGACTTTCGGTGACTTGATCGACTGGACCCGGGCGCTGCACGGTCACCTGGCCTACTGCATGAAGCAGGGAGCCTCCCATCAGAAGGGAGAGCGGGCCAAGTATCTCTTGGAGTATCTCAGCGAGCATGAGGCCCAGCTGGAATACATCGTGTCCGAATTCGAACATCAGGCTGCAGGCCGCGTCCTCAGTACGCGTCTCTACGAATTCATTGCACACCACCCTCTCAAACCGGGCAAATCGGCCTGCGAGCCCTATGGCAGCCTCAGTTTCGATGAAATCTGCCGGCTGGTATTCGATTTCCATGATCAGGTGATCGATCTCTATAAGGGACTGTTGCGGAAAGCGGAAATCAGGGAAGCGGCGGACCTGGTCCAGCAGCTGCTGGACATGGAAGAGCATGAAGCCATGCGCCTGGCCCGGCAAGTGGGCAGCATGGAAGATCTCTGACCCGCATCAAGATCCCGTGCCGAATCACGGGATAGATTATAAGGGACCACAGGCCACCGTTGAGGGAGGGAAGCCCGCCATGATCGACGTCAATCCGGATACCGTATGTCGGCTCATCGCACTGGCGAGGGAATTTCACGCCAAGGAAGAAGTCTCGATACCGGAAGTGCCCGATGACTCCTCCGACGACTGGGGGGGCCCAGATCCTGGCCGATCACGCCGATGACGGCACCTACCTGGAATTCAAAACCATCATCGAAGACCTGGAACCGGACCAGCAACAGCAGGTGGTTGCGCTTTTCTGGCTTGGTCGTGAGGACTGGAGCCGCAGTCAGTGGAAAGAGATTCTGGCCGAGGCGCGGGACAACTGGGGTGAGAATACCGCCGAGTACCTGATTGCCCATCCGTTCCTCGCAGACTTCCTGCAGGAGGGGCTCAACGCCCACGGCTATAGCTGCGACGAAGTCTGATCTGCCGCCGGTTGAGGCCTTTGGGCAAGGCGGCGGTTGGCTTGGGAGGCTGCGGAACTGTCCATTTTTACGGTATGCTCGGCTTTTAGCTGCTGGAGACTGCCGTGGACGCCCACCTTTATCTCGCCTTCTTTGCCGCTGCCGTCCTCATCAGCCTGTCGCCGGGGGCCGGGGCGCTCAACACCATGAGCAATGGCGCCCGTCATGGTGTGCGCCACTCGGTGCCAGCCATCCTCGGGTTGCAGCTGGGGTATGGCGCGCAGATTTTGCTGGTCGGCATTGGCCTGGGTGCTCTGGTTGCCTCCTCCAGCCTGACGTTCACTCTGGTCAAGTGGGTGGGCGTGGCCTACCTGGCCTGGCTGGGTATCCAGAAGTGGCGTGAAGGCCACCAGATGATTGCCAGTGACAGTGGAGAGGACGTCAGCACCCGAAAACGTTTCTGGCAGGCCGCGTTCGTCAACCTGACCAACCCCAAGGCCACGGTTTTTTTGATTGCCCTGTTCCCCCAGTTTCTGGATGCGTCGGCACCGCAGGGGCCGCAGCTTGCCGTGATGGGGAGCACCCTGCTGATGGTGGATACGGTTGTCATGCTGGGGTACGCGCTGCTGGCCAGTCAGCTTCTGCGCTGGATGCGTTCACCTCGCCAGCAGGCCGTGCTCAATCGCGTGTTTGGCAGCATCTTCATCGTGGCGGCAGGCTTCCTGGCACGTTTTCGGGTGTCCCAGTAGCACCTGTCGGTGCCCGGGTAGCGCCGCGCTGCCGGAACAGCACGTAGTTCCCCAGCAGGGCCAGGACCGCCCCGGCCAGGGCTGTGCCACTCCAGACAAAGCCTTCCAACCAGGTGGAAACGCTCAGCGCCACCACCGGAAACAGGACCGTCGCGTAACCCGCCTTGTCGGCGCCCAGGGTTCGAATCACCGTGATGTAGCTGAAGAACGCGACGATCGAGCCCGGGATGGCCAGAAACAGGGTGGCCGCCCAGAAGGTCATCGTCTGCGGCAGCACCCACTGAACATCGACCACCAGACACCAGACCCCCAGGGCGCAGGCCCCGTAAAGCATCGCCCAGGCATTACCGGCGAGCAGCGGGATACCGGCCTCGCGTACCTTGAGGGTGATGATGTTGCCCAGGGAAAACCAGTAGGTGCCTGCGGCAGCGAACCCCAGCGCCGCAAACGACGCGTTTCCCAGTCGCAGATCCTGCCAGAACAGCAGTGCCACCCCCGAGACCCCCAACAGGATGGCCGGATAGATGCGCGGGCTGGGCACCAGGCCCATAAGCAGTCGTCCATTAAAGGCATTGAACAGCGCGGCCAGGGAGAACACCACCGCGAGCAGGCCGCTTGTCATCCCTTCGGCAGCCCGGTAAATGAACAGGAAGTTGATGCTGTACAGCATCAGTCCCTGCAGAGCCAGCCAGCCATGCTGGCGCAAGGTGAAACGTGGGAGCCGGCGCAGCAGCGCGAGGACACCGAGGGTGACGGCGGAGGCGAGGACAAAACGGTAGAACACGGCGATATCCACGGCCGCCGTCTCCACCTGCAGGCGGATGGCGGTCCAGGTCAGGCCCCAGATCAGGACGGTGAGAGCGTAATGCACGCTGATTGGCATGGTGATATTCCCGCGGTCAATGTTCTTGCATCGGGCTCACGATAATACCGTTCGGCTGAACCGGCTTGTCAGATCTTGCGAAAGGGTGGAACATTCTTGCCATGAATGATTCGGGGGGTGTCACCATGCCAGTCAGTCGACAGGAGCCACGGGATATCGTACAGGCGCTTACCCAGGCCGGTGCGGCGCCACGGCGATTACTGGAACTGCACGAGGGCCGGGCGCTGGCGCATTGGCACAACAGTCGTGGTGAAGCCCGCTACGAACGGCCGCGCCACCATGCCCTCAGCATCTATCTGCGCGGTGGCGAGGGAACCTCCCGTCAGGTGAACGGTAAACCGGTCAGCCGCGGGTTCCCGGGGGCCGTCTGCCTCTTTCCGGCGGGCAGCCAATCCCGCTGGCGTATCGAAGGGGCATTCGACTTCGTGCATTTCTATTTTACCGATGACGATCTGAGCCGGTGTATCGAAACCACCTGGGACCGGGAACCCGGCGCTATCCGTCTGGAAGAGCGTTACCAGATCGAGGATGAAGTGATGGCCCACGCCGGCCGCCTGATTGATATGAGTGAATGGCAGACCGGCGCGCCACTGCAGGCCATGGATCACATGGCACACTGGTTCATGGTGCAAATTGCGGGTCGTTACACCGCCACTCTGCCGGAGCCGCCGGTGGTGAGCGGGCGCTTCTCGCCCACAAGGCAGCGTCAGTTGGCCCGGTGGATAGAGGAAGACCTGGGTACGCCCCTGGATCTGGCCACCCTTGCCGGCTGGTTGAACCTTAGCCCCTACCACTTCGCCCGGCTTTTCCGGGCCAGCTTCGGCATGGCGCCCTATCAGTACATTCAGGAACGGCGGTTGCAGAAGTCCCGGGCATTGCTGCAGCAGGGTTCCGGGGTGAAGGTGACCGCTGTGGCGCTGGAGTCAGGGTTCGGGGATGCCAGCCAGTTTGCGCGCGCCTTCCGCAAACGCTTCGGCCTGTCGCCCTCGGCTTTCAGGGACGGAATTTAGGCCGGGGCCCAACGTGTACCATCCTCCGCTCAGTCATGGACTGAGTGCGTGAAATGGTCCAGCTTTTTGCTGATTGCAGGATCGATCTCCACGAAGTGAAGGCTGTGAACAAATTCGTCGTGGCGCAGAAAGGTCAGGCGAACCTCTGCCTTGCAGTAGAACTCTATCGGTTCGTCGAGGAAGCCGTGGACGCGCATCAGGATACAGGTGCCGATGGGCAGTGTGGTTTCGATGGCGATCTGCAGCCCGTTATCGGTGACCCCAATAACTTCCACCTCCTGCGGTTCGCCATGGGGAGGCTTGATATCGGCCACCCAGTTAACGTGGCGGAGCGGATGCTCAGGGGTGGCGTGATGCGTATGTATAGACATGAACGACTGCCTTATTCCAGCTTGGCCTGACAGGTTGCAAAGTATAGCGTAGATGAGCGGTAACTCTTTGAGCCAGCTCAAGAAGGATACTTCGGTGATGCGCGTTGGTGTGATTGCGGATACCCATGGCAAGGTTCGTCCCGAGGCTCTGGATGCCCTCGAAGGCACAGCACTGATCCTGCACGCGGGCGATGTGGGGCGGGGGAATGTGCTGGAGCAACTGGAGACCATCGCCCCGGTTATGGCAATCCGGGGCAATATCGACCGCGAAGGACCCGCCTCCCGGTTACCGGATAACCGGGTGGTTGAATGCGAAGGGCATAGCTTCTACATGTTGCACGACGTCAAAACCCTCGATTTCGAGCCCGAAGGCCGCTTTGACGTGGTCATTGCCGGTCACTCCCACAAGCCCCGCAACGAGCGGGTGGGGCAGGTGCTTTACTTCAACCCCGGCAGCGCCGGGCCGCGCCGCTTCACCTTGCCGGTCGCAGTCGGTTTTCTGGACATTGCAGCCGGAACCGTCAGCGGCCGGATCCAGATCCTCGATGTCTGAACCCTGGGGCCGCATGGTCACCGCGTGAGTCGGCCGCTAGGCCATCCAGCCAAACAGGAAGTCGAACAGCCAACTGAAGAAACCGCCGCTGCTGGAGCCCTCAGCCTTGTCAGTCGCCTTGTTCTCAGCTTCAGGCTGGGGTTCGGGTTTGGTAAAGGCGGCCGTGGCATTGGCAATCTGTTCCTCGCCGCTCTTGCGGGAGGCGCCTGTCACGCTGCTGTCGCTGTCGCCGGCATCCGCCGTTTGGGGCGCGGCGTCAGCCGGTTCCGGCGCTGCAGCCGCCTTCGCCTTCTGAGCCGTTGCGGTTTGCTGCTCAGTGGCCGGTTTGGCTTCCGGTTCCGTCGCCGCTGCCTTTTCCTCCGGCTTGGGCGCCGTGGCTACTTGCGGAGTGCTGGCCTTCTGGGCCGGCTTGTCCCTCTTGACCACCTCGGTTTGGGCAGGCTCAGGCTTGACCGGTTTTGCTTCTTGCTCCGGCTTGGCTGGCGTCGCCGGTTTCTCCACTTTGGCCGTATTTTTCGGCTCGGGAGCGGGCTTGGGGGTGGGAGCCGGTGTCGGTTCAGGGGCGGGTGCGACGGCCACGCTCTTGGTTTTGGGTTCCGGCTCGGCCTTGCGGGGCGTCTCTGGTTCGGGGGCCGGTTTCGGCTCGGGCTTCGGTGCCTGGGCCACCTGAGCGGAGGCGCCTGAGGTATAGGACTCGGGCGACAGATCAAGCGCCGCCATGGCGGCTTTTGGGCTCGCCAGCGTGTTGCCGCTCACCGTGCCCTCGCTGGTGGAAACGCCCAGCAGGGCCAGGGTTTCCTGGTCCAGGTTACCTGTGCTCTGCAGGCCGTTGCTGGCCTGATAACGCTTGATCGCGCTCCGCAGGTCACCATCGATCCAGCCGTCGGCCTTGCCGACATCGTAACCGGCGCCATACAGGGCGTTTTCGGCGGCAAAAATGACATTGACCGGCGCGGCCTGGGCTGCGGAGGACAACGAAAACGCCAGCGCGGTGGCGATACTGAACCGCGTCCAGACTGATGGGGTACGGCGCATGGGAAACTCTCTCCAAGATTGTTGGGCTGCCTGATTTTATTGTAGGTGCAACATAACAGTAATCGTCGCCAGCGCCCATGACGCAGTTAACGGACCGGATACGCAGGCAAGTTTTTGCCCCGACATCAGCGTTTCAGCGCGAAGTTTGGACAGCTTGTTTCGTATTCCGAAGCCCTGTGAAGGAGAGGGTTGTGTTTAATCAACGTTTTTGGGGCCCAGGCAGGCTAGGCTATTAGCAAGGTATACATAGACCACGCCGGAGGATGTCCGTATGTCCCGCCCCGAATTTGATTGGGCCGATCCTTTTCATCTTGACGAGCAGCTCACCGAGGAGGAACGGCTGATTCAGGCCACGGCGCGCCAGTACTGCCAGGAACAGCTCATGCCCCGGGTGACCCAGGCCCACCGGCAGGAAACCCACGACCGCGGTATCTTTCGCCAGCTGGGAGATCTGGGGCTGTTGGGGGCCACGCTGCCGGAGGTCTATGGCGGGTCGGGCGTCAGCTATGTAGCTTATGGTCTGATCGCCCGGGAAGTGGAACGGGTGGATAGCGGCTACCGCTCCGCCATGAGCGTACAGTCCTCCCTGGTGATGCATCCGCTTCATGCCTACGGCAGTGAGGCGCAGAAGCGACGGTATCTGCCCAGGCTGGCCAGTGGCGAATGGGTGGGCTGTTTCGGGCTGACCGAGCCGGACTCCGGTTCCGATCCGGGGAGCATGACCACTCGCGCCGAGGCGGTAGCGGGTGGTTATCGCCTGTGTGGCAACAAGATGTGGATCACCAACGCCCCCATGGCTGATGTGGCAGTGGTTTGGGCCAAGCTCGAAGGGCAGATCCGCGGCTTTATCGTGGAAAGAGGGGACGAGGGCTTCAGCACGCCTACCATTGAGGGCAAGTTTTCCCTGCGTACCTCGGCCACCGGAGAGCTTGTGCTGGAGGACGTATTCCTGCCGGAGGATCGGCTGCTGCCCAACGTCACGGGTATCAAGGGGCCCTTTGGCTGTCTCAACAAGGCTCGCTTCGGCATCGCCTGGGGGGCCCTCGGGGCCGCCGAATTCTGCTGGCATCGGGCGCGCCAGTACACCCTGGAACGCCATCAGTTCGGACGCCCCCTGGCCGCCAACCAGCTGATTCAGCTCAAACTGGCCAATATGCAGACGGAGATCAGCCTGGGGCTCAACGGTTGCCTGCGGGCCGGGCGTTTAATGGATGAAGGTCGCTGCGCGCCGGAACTGATCTCGCTGATCAAGCGCAATTCCTGCGGCAAGGCCCTGGATATCGCCCGAACCGCCCGGGACATGCACGGGGGCAACGGAATTTCGGATGAGTATCATGTGATTCGGCATGTGCTCAATCTGGAGGCGGTCAACACCTACGAGGGTACCCATGATATCCATGCCCTGATTCTCGGCCGTGCCCAGACAGGTATCCCTGCATTTGGCGGGAGTTGATGGAGCGCGGGCGGGCCGGGCCATAGGCTTCGGTCCGCCCGATCGTTTCACTCGGCGGAGACGCTGCGGAAAAGTGCAATCAGTTGCCGTTGCCCTTTGTGCAACTTGTCCTCGGCCTGGTCGAGTGTGTACCAGGCCGCCTGGTCCACTTCAGGAAAAGACTGGAGCTTGCCGGAGTGGGGCGGCCATTCCATCTCGAACAGGTTGCTGTGAATATCCTCCGGATCATGGTCCTGGGCCAGTGCCCAGACCTGTACTCGCTTATAGCGTGACTGGATGATCTCACCCAACCACCAGGGGCTGTCATGCAGCCTGATGCCCGTTTCCTCGTGCAACTCGCGAATGGCCGCTTCCAGTGAGCTTTCTCCCTCGTCCACCTCTCCCTTGGGAATGGACCAGGCGTGGAGATCGCGGTTTTGCCAGAAGGGGCCGCCGGAATGCACCAGCAGAATCTCCCAGTCCTCTTTCCCTCGTCGGTACAGCAGGACGCCTGCGCTGGTTTTGGGCATGTTGCCAACCTCTGGTTATTCGTAAGCTGGATGAATCGCTCTGACCCCCGGGGGGCATCGCGGTTTGGTTATCTGCGCCGCCGATGCTTTTCCACAGCTGTGGCATTGCTCACAATGAGATCCATGAGAACCAGTCTGGATCGACCATGAATGAAATCATGCAGCACCATCAATGGATCAACCGCATTCAAACCCTGCTGCTGCTAAGCACGCTGTTGGGTATCGGGATGCTGGCCGGTTGGTTA
Source organism: Marinobacteraceae bacterium S3BR75-40.1 (assembly GCA_042862465.1). Lineage (GTDB taxonomy): Bacteria > Pseudomonadota > Gammaproteobacteria > Pseudomonadales > Oleiphilaceae > JASTVH01. The sequence continues at coordinate 117,064 of JASTVH010000008.1, forward strand.
TTGCTTGGCAATCAGGGTATCTGGATCGCACTGGTAGGCACGGTCGTCGCCCTGATACTGCAACCTGCCACGGCTTCGCGTCTGACACTCAAGGTTTACCAGGCCCGCCCCATTGATACCAGCGACGATCCCGGCCTGCTGCGCCTGGCTCGGGAACTCGCCCGACGTGCCGGCGTGGAGGCCGCTCCCGAGCTTTACTATGTGCCGAGTTCGATCGTCAACGCCTTCGCCGTCGGCAGCCGCCGCCAACCGATCATCGTGATGACGGACGGCCTTTTACACAGTCTCAGCAGCCGTGAACTGGCCGGCGTCATGGCCCATGAAATGGCGCATATCACCCACGGAGATCTGCGGGTCATGGGGCTGGCCGACTACCTCAGCCGCCTGACCGGATTTCTGGCCCTGATGGGGCAGATCATGCTGTTGCTCTATCTGCCCATGCTCCTGGCCGGCGCCACCGATAGTCCTGTTCTCGGGCTTATGCTGCTGATCTTCTCGCCCCATGTGGCGATTCTGGTGCAGCTGGGCCTGTCACGCGTCAGGGAATACAACGCCGACCTTGCCGCCGTGGAGGTCACCGGGGATCCGGAAGGTTTGGCTTCGGCGCTGCTTAAGATCGAACAGGTTTCCGGCTCGGTCAAGTCCCTGCTGTTCCCGGGCTGGGGGCATCCCGAACCGTCCTGGTTACGCACCCACCCTGCCACGGAAGAGCGGATTCGGCGTCTGCGGGAACTGAGTGTATCGGGTGAACGCCCTGACCAGGATCATGCCTCGGACTGGCCCCATAAGCCCCATCGACGACCGCCGCGCTGGTTTCCCGGCAGCGGGCACTGGCGATAGGTCAAAGTGGCTGATCACTACCCAAAAAAAAGGCGCAAATCCTTGCGCCAAATCGCCGTCCCTGGCCACTGGGAGTGAACTAACTGCTCATCAACAGATGCACCCAGATGCTGACGGCGTAACCCAGGCCGACCGCCCAGCTCCACTTGAGGTGACTGAAGAAGGTGTAACGTCCCTTGGACTGCCCCATCAGCGCCACGCCCGCGGCGGAGCCGACGGAGAGCAGGCTGCCGCCGACGCCGGCGGTCATGGTGACCAGCAGCCACTGGTAGGTTTCCATATCCGGGTTCATGGTCAGGATGGCGAACATCACCGGAATGTTGTCCACCACGGCGGATAAGAGACCGGCCACCACGTTGGCCGACGTGGCGCCGAGGCCGTCATAGAGGAAGTGCGAGACATAGGCCAGATAGCCGATGGTTCCCAGACCACCGACGCAGAAGATCACCCCGAAGAAGAACAGCAGGGTATCCCACTCGGCCCGGGCCACCTTGTTGAAGATATTGAATTCGGAGACCGTGTCGGCCACCTTGTGCTCCTGTTTCTTGAGGTAGAAGGCGAACAGGAACAGGTACGACAGACCGAACATCATGCCCAGGAAGGGCGGCATGTGGAGCACCTGCTCAAAGGTGACGGCGGTGACGATCGTGGCCAGGAACAGGAAGCAGATCACCAGGCCACCATGCTTGATACGTGCGTCTTCCTCCGGTGCCGGCGGGGTCCCCTTGGGAACGGCCAGGGTCATGATCGCGCCGGGAATCACGAAGTTGAGCAGGGCCGGGACGAACAGCTCGAAGAACTCGAAAAAGCCGACGTGGCCGGATTGCCAGACCATCAGCGTGGTGATGTCGCCAAATGGGCTGAAGGCGCCACCGGCGTTGGCTGCTACAACGATGTTGATGAAGGACAGTGAAACAAACCGTGGTTCTTCGGAGCCGCAGGCGATGACCACAGCACCCATGAGCAGGGCAGTGGTGAGGTTGTCGGCCACCGGCGAGATGAAAAAGGCCAGGAAACCGGTGATCCAGAACAGCTTGCGGTAGCTGAAGCCGGCCTTGATCAGGCGGGCGCGCAGGGCCTCGAAGATGTTGCGCTCGGTCATGGCGTTGACGTAGACCATAGCCGTGAGGAGGAACAGCAACAGCGCCGCGTACTCCAGCAGGTTGTGGTTGATGGCATTTTCCACCATTTCCCGCCCCTGTTCCGTGTCCGGTGCCAGCAGCGAGACGAGAATCCAGATCAGGCCACCGGCGAACAGCACCGGCTTGGATTTGCGCATATGGATAAATTCCTCGCCGATCACCAGCGCGTAGGCGAGGACGAACAGAGCCAGAGCCAGGATGCCCAGGCCCGAGGCCGTCATGTTGAGATGAAGGCCGGCATTCTCCGAGGCGAACGCCGGTACGGCAAAGGCCCATAGTGCGGCCAACAGCGAGAGTGCTTTCAAGTTGTGTCTCCGTTTTCAGGGGTTGCTAAATGAAGATCCCGGCGGCGTCGGGACTGGCGTCGCCGGGATCGGGTTTCAGTCAAAGGTGCCGTGCACGGCGTGGACGATCTCCAGAAACGTGTGGGCCTGGGTGCCATAGTGCAGAGAGACGTTCAGGGCCCGTGCCACCTGGTCTGCGGCAATCAGCCCGCGGACACGGGTATGCCCCGGGCGCCTGTCCTGGTCTTCCACCACCAACAGGTGAACGGCACGCTCGCGGGTCAGCGTTTCCAGCACGTCGCCGACCCGGGCGCGCTGCAGTTCGCGCAGGTGCAGGCAGCGCAGGCGGGCGAACGGTTGCATGATGTCGCGCACCAGAATGTCGTCGAGGCGGGTGCCCATTTCATTGGCCGTAGCCAGTGCCTTTTTGCCCAGGATCGTCTTCAGGGTAATCAGCCCGATGCAGTCGCCGGATTTGTCGATCACCAGGTGCCAGGGCAGATGCACCGCGGCCATCAGCCGTCGCGCCGCCGTCACGGGCAGGTCATTGTCGACCATGTGCGGTTCACCCATGGCGAAGTCGTTGATAACGGCGACGGCCGGATCATCGATTCGCAACTGGCGCTCGGTCGCTGGGTGGTGGATGGGCTGTTTACCCAGGTTCTCCAATACGGGTAGCGCGTGATATGCAGGCATCATAGGCCTCCTCATTGTTGTGAGCGCAGTACGACGTCATAAACAGTCCGGCCAGTGACCGGGTGCTTAACAGGATGTTTGGCAAGACGCGATTCAGACGCTCAGGGGAGGACCTTGCGGGAGTTCGGGGTAGCGGATCAGTGCCATCCGCACCAGGGGATTGCGTGGCAACGGTATGCCCGCAGGAACTGATAGCAGGGCCAGCAGGCAGCTGCCGATCAGGGCAACAGCCGCATCGAGAGGGGAATGGGTGTCGTCTCCGCTGACTTCAGCCACGCTCAGGCTGTACCCGGACGTTTCCGGATACCAGGCCTTTTCGGCAGACGTGGTACCGGCGTAACCGGTAAACGTCAAAACCGTCAGCAAGCCAATGATCAGATGAAATGCGCGCATGGAGACGAATCTGTGTGCGATGGTGTTAGTAAGACCGATCCCATCATAGCGCTAGCTGGGAGCGGGTGAAAATGAATCGGTCAGAAACTGCGAAAAAGGCAGCGGTTTTTCGAAGAAAATGGCCTTCCCACATTGTAGATCAATAACGCGGCTCCCTGCCGTTATTTCCTGTTACCGGTGTTGTGGTCGGCCGCAGGGTTGAGATCACCCACAGCATCCCCACTTCTATTCCGTAGAGCAACAGCAAGAGCTTGGTTGTGAATCCATTTGAGGGAGGAGCACTGCCACTATGTCGCTCGAGCAGATTCAGGCGATTCTCAATAGCTGGACCGGTCTGTCAGTCTGGCTGGTCCTGGTCGCCATCAGCGTGGTCTGGGTGGTTTACGACCTGCGCACCAAAAACAGCCACATCGCCTCCATCATGCAGTGGGTGTGGATCCTGACCGTCCTGTACTCCGGTCCCATCGGCGTGCTGGTCTATCTCTATTCCGGCCGTCGCCAGATTGCCGAAGACAACCTGTGGCGCAAAGGCTTCCGGTCTGTGGCGCACTGTTACTCCGGCTGTGGCCTCGGTGAGATCACGGGGGTCATTATCGCGGTGGGTCTTCTGGCTGCGGGCAATTTCTGGGCTTCCATCATTACCTTCATCCTCGCCTATATCTTCGGCTTCGCGCTCAACCTTGGTCCCATGATGCAGGCCGGAACGCCTTTCTGGGAGGCGTTCAAGGGCGCGTTCTTCGCCGAGACGATCAGTATCACGGTAATGGAGGCCGTGGCCATTACGGTGGGGCTCTATCTTGGCGGACAGGCCACCATGGGCGATGCCCTGTTCTGGTCATCGCTGTATGTATCACTGTCCATGGGGCTGTTTGCCGCCTGGCCGGCCAATCTGCTGTTGATCCAGTCCGGTATCAAGTCCGGCATGGCCGACCCCAGGGACCTGGAGGCTGCGGCTAGCGGGCATTGCCACTGAACATGCCCGATGTTCCTGCAGAAAACGAAAAAGCGGGCCGCTTAAGGCCCGCTTTTTACGTTGGCGACGTGGCCGAATCAGAACTCGTCGACGCCGTCGGTATCGATGCCGTCGGTGATCTGGGAGGCGCGAACCCGGAGTTTGCCTTCTCCGTCATCGTCCTCGGCCACTTCAATACCGGTGTCGTCACTGTCATCGTTGTTGGCGGTATAGCTGCGGACCACGGAAACGGACAGATCGCCATCGTTCTCCTCTTCAAAAACGATGCCCTTGCCGCCGTTGTCCGTTGAGGTGACCTGACGCAGGCGGCCAATCACGTCCCCATCATCCTCTTCAGAGACTTTGTAGCCGTCGTCGGTGTTGCCAAAGGCACGGGTGCGGACCAGATTCACCCAGACGTTGCCAGCGCCGGCCTCGTCGAAGTCCATGCCTTCGTCCCGGTTATTGCTGATGGTGGAATCCCGCAGCGTGGCCACCAGAGAGCCGGCGTCGGCTTCGTCCAGATCGATCCCGTCGTCCAGATCGATGGCGATCTCGTATTCCTCCACGAGGCCGGAGTCGTAGAAATCCACCTCACGTTCGAAGCAGCTGTCGTCGGGGCTGCCGGTAATGGGGCCCGGAATGTCGGCTTCGCTCACGTGCTCGGATTCATCAAACTCGCCCTCCGGCTCGGCCGGGAGATAGGGGGCGAGCAGGTCCGGATCACAGTAGGCACCGTTGTCGCTGAAATCGCTGTTCTGGATGCGGGTGTAGATATGTCCGGCACCGCCTTCATCCAGCTCGACACCGTCGGCGCCGACCTGGGTAAAGCGGGAGTCGCGGGCAAAGAGGAAAATATCGCCCTCACCACGGTCATCCACCCGTAGCCCGTCGGCGTCGAATTTGCCGTTGCCCACATCATTAATAGTCACGTTGCGCAGGTTCAAGTAGATGGAGGCCGCCGAGCCGGTTCCGGCACCGCCGCTGCCCGCGCCACAGTCGTCCGCGAGGCTGCAGTCGGAAATATGAATGCCATGGTTGGCGACGCCCGATACCGAGACGTTTTCCAGGCCCACGATCACCAGGCCCTCCTGGTCGTCGCGTACGTCCACAAAGATCCCTTTGCCGGCCTCTTCACCCTGATCACCCCGGTTGTTGATGCTGTAGCCCTTGCGTCCTTCGAACGCCAGGTTGGCCAGGTAAAGGTCGGCACCTTCGCTGACGTTCAGTAGCGTGACGTTGCTGTCGGCCTTGATGGTCTGGCCGGTTCCGAAGATGGTCAGCGCATCCTGACCGCTGTAGTCCAGCGAGGTCTCAATGTTGATCTTGGAGACCACGGGCAGAATAAAAATCTGGTTGGCCTGGGTTTCAAGGGCCTGACGCAGGGAACCCTGACCCTGATCGTTGCCGTTGGTTACCAGGGCGAAACCGGCGGCCTGGGCCTGGGGGGCGAGGGCCGCGCCTGCTAACAGGGTGGCCAGCGCGGTCTGTTTCATCGTTCTGGAAATGATCATTTGAGACTGTCCCTTTGGCTGTCGTTTTTTGTGCATGGCAGAAGGTGACATTTCGGTGTGACAGGAACATGAAAGCTTCTTGACGCCGAGGGCCGGGTAGAGGGTGCTCGGCTTGTGCCAATGCAAACGGCTTTTGGCAGGAGGCATGGAGGCGAAGGTGAGAACTGAGAGTTCCATCATATCCCGGGGACGATCATCAGTTCGTTCAAGTTTTCGCCAGTGGACTGGCTTAATGTCTGTGCTGTGACCATCCCCAAGCGGGTTCCCAACCCGTTCACAACTGATGGCGGTCTCGGCGGGACAGTCTTGGCGCCATGCAAGTTGGACACTAATCGACTATAAAAAAGAATGCGGGCATGAGGCTTCCGGTCTCATGCCCGCCCAATCGCTGTCATAAGAACGCCTCATGAGCAATGAGATTCCGCAGGCCCTTCTGTATCTGTCGGAGAAGAGAAGCCTGTTCATCGGTCAGCTGGGACGCATACTGTCTCCGGCCAATGCCTCGTCTGCACTCGTCGTATCGATCAATGGCGAACTGGACCTCATTGATCATGTCAACAAGCGACAATACCGGAACCGCAGTTTTCTGGTGCCCGCCGGAGTGAGTGCGACCATCGACACCCACGATTCCATCATTGCCCTGGTGTTTCTGGACGCATTGGGGGTGGATCTCACCACGCTCGCCTCCAAAATGAAGGATCCCATCGTTATTGATAACACCACCACGATCTACCGTGGCATTCATCGGGAATCCAATGTCATCAAGCGCGGCTATTATCTGTTGGAGAATCGGCCCTCGGCCGCGGATGCCCTGCAACAGCTGGACGAATGGATTGGGGAGCCGGCGCCGGGCACTGAGGTGCCCTGCGATGAGCGTGTGAGCAGGGCGGTGAGTCTGATTCGTTCCAGTTACGAGCACAACGTGTCGGTTTCGGAGATCGCCGAAGAGGTGAACATCTCCGTGCCGCGGTTGGTCCAACTGTTCAAGAAGATCACCGGTGTGCCGATTCGCCGCTTCCGGCTCTGGCATCGGATCTACATGACAGCGGTCTTTACGGCTGAAGGCAAAACCCTGACCGAAGCGGCGGTGGCGGCAGGGTTTTCGGACTACGCGCACTTTTCCCGCACCTTCAAGGAAATGGGGGGCGTTAATCCTTCCGAGATGCTCTCTCCGAAGAAAAACACGTTGATCCGTGTATTGCCGCCGGAGCAGGTGCTGGCTGCCGAGTGAAGCGCGGGAACGGTGGAAAAAAGAGGACACAGCGGTTGATTTCAGGGGAGACCGCTGCGCGCCGAAAAAGGAGCCCGGATCTGAGGGGTGGGACGTCGCGTCTCTGCAACTGGCCTGGTTTTCCGGGCACCTGACTTTCCCTTTCCGTCAGGCCGCATACTAGGCCGCTTTCTCTGTAGCCTCATGAACAAACTGATGATTCATGCCCACCAAGCGGGTATGTCGGGTAAGCGAGCGTGACGGTGTGCACATTTTCAGGGTGTTCAAAAGCACAACGCCGGGTGGATCATCAAAACATTCATGAGCAACCTGGTTACCCTTTGCACACTTACACCTCAATCAAAAAAAGAAAAAAACCTGTTTACCCGCGCCTGACGGGACGGCCACTGCCAATGGGCCGCTAAACAGGAAGGTGCTGTCATGTCTCTTGATGAACGTAAAGCCATTATATATACGGCGCCACGGCACTCGCTGTATATCGGACGCGTGGAGCGCGCTTTCAAGCGGGTGAATGTGGCATCGACACTGCTGGTGTCCCTCGATGATGACCTGAAGCTGCACGATCCGGGCAACCGACAGGTGATCGCCAGCAAGAGCCTGCTGATTCCTCCTGGCATGAATCTGGAGATTGATACCCAGGGCTCGCGTTTGGCGTTGGGATTTCTTGATGACATGGGCAAGGACTTTGCCCGCTTGGTGCCCCAAATGCGCGCGTTCCATGATTTGGGCGATGGGCAGTCGGTTTATGCCGGTTTGCGTCATGAAAACGCCTTGATTCAGGAGGCGGAGGCCCTATCCCGCGAGCGCCCGGCCACCTCCGAAGCCGTGGCGCAGCTGGACGGATGGATTGCTTCTGGCAAAGGCGAGGTGGAGGTGGCTTTTGACGAGCGTGTCGCCAGGGCGGCCAGTCTGATCCGGGCCAACTATACCCAGAACACTTCAGTTGCCGAGATCGCCCGGCAGGTCAATCTGTCCGTGCCCCGGTTGATCCAGCTGTTCAAACAGGTGACCGGTACACCGATCCGTCGTTACCGATTATGGTTGCGGATTTTTGCCACCGCTGAAAGGCTTACCCGGGGCTTTTCGCTGACGGAAGCGGCCCTGGCCTCGGGATTTTGCGATTACGCGCAATTTTCACGGGTCTATCGTGAGCTCAGTGGCGGCAGCCCCTCGGCCGCGAAGAACAACACGGAAATCCGCGTCATGCGTCGTCATTGAAGATATCCCTTCTGAGCGTTGCTGTGACCATTGCAGCGATTACGGGGCTTCCTTGGAAGCCCCTTTTTTTTTGACCTTATTGCTCAGTGCCCGTAAATCAACATACCCGCTCGTATCTGAACATCCGTGATGGCAATGCTGCCAATAGCGGGGGCGCTGCCGATGGTGATTTGATTCATATCGATGTCGGCGGAGAAATCCTGCAGGTCCAGCACAAGGGATTGCTGTCCGGAGGCGTTGGGGCCTTTGCCAATATCAAACTGGGCATGAGCCAGGGAAGTTGGCTGACCGTTGGGGATGACGTTGCCATTATTGTTGCCGTTGCCACCATTGCTGCCGTTCCCGTTCCCGTTCCCGTTCCCGTTCCCGTTCCCGTTCCCGTTCCCGCCGACCAGCAACTGATCGTCTCCACGGTTGTTGTGAATGGCAAACTTCATGGAGGTGGTCAGAAAATCGAGCTCCAATGAACCGTCGAGCACGTTGAAGTAGGTGCTGATGTTCAGGCGCTGGGTATCGTTGTGAATGATGAGATCCAGCAGTCCCAGTACGCCTTTCATTTCCAGATTGGAGATTAGCCGGGTGCCGCCCACGGTATCCAGGGCGCCCAGGTTTCCGGCGGCGCTGGAGGGGGCGAGATTGACTGAGCCGACAAAGAGGCCGTAGTCGATATACTGATTGGGGTTGCCGGGCTGGACCGTAACGACAAGATCACCATCGCCAATGCTCTGGGCAACTTCACGGTTTGCGCCCAACAGGGTGGCGCCACCATCGATCAGGTAGTCCGCCCCAAGCGTGGAGCGAGCCACGTCGCTGGCGCCGGAGTCTCCCGCTACATCTACATTGATGGTGACGTTGTCCAGCAGGCTGTTGGGCTGGGCGCCGCCAAGGCGAATATCACTGAGAGCGATAAAGCCCTCGTCCCGGTAAGAAAGTTCACCGATGGACATCTCCGTTTCCAGTTCGAGGGTCAGACCCGCCTGGCCCGTTGTCGATCGCAACTGGTCGTCATCGAGAGGCTGGATGTCAGCCGCGGCGGTTGCTGCCCATCCTGACAGCGCAACCGCCCAAATCCGTTTTGTCTTCATGGTCCCAAGTCTCCCTGATCTCCGGTCATAGCCTGTGCCTCTTGGCTTGATCCAGGCGCGACACTTTTGGTGTGGGCTTCCGGAGTTTTGCGTTTGGCAACCCTTGTTATTGGTATTGGTTCTGGCAGGTGCCCTGATTCAAAGGAGAGTTTATGTACGCTTGTACGAAGATCGCTTGAAGGTTTTGATGAACTGGCTGTAATTGCGAGAAGGGTCTCACAAAAAAGGGCAGTTGGGATCCAAAGGGCTCTGATATCGATCGCAACAGAAGGTAACTATCAGAAAATAAAAGGTAAAAAGGGGTTCTGGCAGGTGGGGTAGCCGGAACTCCGGGGCAATATCAATTGCCGAGCGGCTTTTTGTGCGATGAATAAAAGTTAATGTTTATAGGCCAGTTCACGTTTTGCCGGCGCTCGTCAGTTTGTGCATGGTGCGCTTTCTTTGGGTTCATCGCACTTTAGCAGGATAGGGCGGCTTTTATCTTCAGGAAGAAATAGTCGCGGTCCCGGGCCCATCCTCTGTGGATAGGTGCACAAACATCGCACGAAAACCGGGTCGAACCATTGCTTAAGCTGACGGCTGGCGCAATGATGGAGACAGGATCATGGCGGGACCGAATTGAAAAAGACCATTCAGGCACCGCCACACAAGGATCGGAAAGGGCACGTTGCCAGAGCGGGGGCGTCACTTTCCGGAACGGGATAGGGAGATTCGAGCATGCGGACTGTTATGCTGGCGTTACTGCTGCAGCTGGCGACCCCGTGTCTCGCGGATGCGTTCACCTTCGCCACCTTTGAGTTCGCGCCTCTGGAATTCCAGACCGATCAGGGCCAGCCCGAGGGTGTTGCCGTGGAGCTGGTTACGGAAGTCATGGAACGTCTGGGGCACCGCATTGAGATTCGGGTCCTGCCCTGGGCCATGGCACTGGAACTGGTCAAGGACGGCAAGGTGGATGCGATCTTTACCGCCTATGAGAACGAAGAACGGCGCCAATTCCTCGATTATTCCCGGGAGGTGCTGGTTCCCCAGCAGGTACATTTCTATACCCGGCCGGACTATCCCGCCACCTTTCAGGGGGATCTGGCGCTGTTTGAAGGGCGCCGGGTGGGGGTGGTTTCCACCATCAGTTACGGTCAGGTTTTTGACCAATACCGCGCACGCTACCAGATTGAACGGGTGCGAACCCTGGAGTCGAATATCAAAAAATTGCTCCTGAAGCGGATCGATGTTTTCCCAAGTAATCGTTACGTGGCTGAGCGCACTCTGACCCGGCTGGGACTTGCGGACCAGGTTCGACGCCATGACCGGGCGATTGAAGCCGTACCCAGCTATATTGCCTTCTCCAAAAAGAAACACCTGAAATGGCTTCGCGATGATTTCGACCAGGCTTTCCTGAACTTTTCCCAGACGCCCAGTTATCGTGAGATTTTTGCCCGTTACGGCATGAACCCGCCAGCCCCGGAAGCCGTGGCCGACCTCCAACCTTGACTCCTCACTGATTGATCACACGTGCCAGTGCCAAAAGGTCGGAATTGATCAGTAGTCCGTTTTCGATCGCCTTGGACAGATTGATGACGAACTCCTGTTGATCCCGGGTGCGCAGGATATTGATGATGCCGCCCTTGTCCGTGAAACCCTCGGTACTCCCGACGCTCAGCACGAACAAGGGGTTGACGTTGGCCAGAAGCGTTTCCACCTGATCCAGCTTATTGGTGCCCACAAACAGTATGTGGCAGCCGCTGTGAATCTCGTTTCTGTCTGACGTTTTGATGATGGTCAGACGACGATCGCGTATGCGGGTGTTCTCGAACGGTTCCAGGTAGTCGCTGAAGGGGGCCTCTCCGTAAAGGCACATCCGCAGCGGTGTGTCCGGTGTGTCGAAGGCGGTTTCAGGCCACTCGACGAAGTTGGCGAAGTTATAGAGGAAGAGCGCCTTGATGCGGTAGGCCTGTTCCGCGGGCACGGGACGGCTCTGGGCGATCAAGCCGCCAGCAAAGGCCAGTAAAAGCCCGAGCATGATCGCCTGGAAGGCGGCGGTACGTTTTCCCATAATAACCCTTCGTTAAAAATTCACTGACAGGGACGCATAAAGCGTAACGCTCTGGTCCGGTTCCGGCAGCTGATCGCTTACTTTAGAGTCTAGCGGATAGCCGGCGCTGGCGCTGGCCGAGAACGCTTCCAGTGGTACCCAGGATGGCACGTTCCCGTCTTTCAGCGGACGATTGAGACGGACGCCGAGTCCGGCGCTGGTGAAGCGCACCGATTCGTTCTCCCCGGCCTTGCCGCCGGTGCTGGCGTCGATGAACACAAAGGGGTGCAGGGCAGTGACGGCATCCAACCCGAAAAGTCCGTTGCGTTGTACCAGGCTCTCTTCCAGGCTCACCGTGGCCCCCCAATCGCCACTGAACACGCCGGCTTCGAACCCGCGGTTGGCGTTGGCGCCGGTGGTGACGAATTTCTCCGCCGAGGGCAGGTCCCTGTCGGTCCACTGGCCATCCAGCGTCAACCGGGTGGCCAGTTGGGCGTCCAGGCCTGCCAGCGGATAGGCGCGCAGGTATCGGTAGTTCAGGTTCAGGCGCCAGAAAGTATCGGGCAGGGTCACGTTGTCGGCCCGGTGCAGGTGGCCGGCGCCCGGCGCCAGCGAGAGCGAATGACGTCCTGTTTTCGAGCTCTGGTAAGTCAACTGGTAGACACCGGTCAGCTCGGTGTAGTCCACGCGATTATCGAGAACACCGGCGAACAGGTCGCTGTCGATCCGGGTTTGCTTGGAAGCGATGATCAGCTTTTGGGTCTGGGTCAGGTCCCTGGCAGTGCCGGTATGGGACCAGAACAGGTTCGCGGCATTGAGCTCCCCCGTCAGTCCCAGTCGGGTCACCTTGTCCGGGACAGCAAATTCACTGCGCAGCAGCGAGCCGCCCAGAGTTTGGTGACGGGTTATCGGGGCATGATAGGCCAGGCCGCCGAACAGGTTGTCGCGCTCGTCGGTGGTCAGCAGGGCGAGGTTGAACACACCGGATTGCCGGAATGGGTTGTTTTGCCGGTAGCTGAACAGTAGCCGGTTGTTCCCGGTCTGGCTCAGACCATGGTTGTCCAGGGTGAGAGAAGCGGTGTGGCCGGTTTCCTCACGCACCTTGATATTGAGGCGGGATTCACCGCGCCGGGATCCCATGGAGAAGAATGAGAAGACTTTCAGGCCCGGTTTGGCGTTGAGAGTATCCGCCGCTTCCTTGAGGGCCGGTTCGTAAATGGGTTGGCCAATCAGCGACTGGAAGGGCGCCCGCAATTGCTCTGCGCTATACAGCTCGCTGTCATAGACTGCCACTTCGGCCAGCGTTCCCGCCAATACATGGATTTTGAGGGTATTTCCGGCGATCTCCTGAGGCTCGACGTAGGCCTGGTGAAAAGTCAGTCCCTTTTCCCGATACATCAGCGTGATGGCATCGGCAAAGCGGTGCATGTCATCGATGGTCAACTGCTGGCCCAGGTGCTCACTGATTTGATCGAGCCGGGTATCGAGAAAGTGCTGGGTGATGCCGTATTGGGGGTACAGCGTATCGCCCTGCAGATCTATTTTCCGGATGGTGACCCGCTGCTCCTTTGCGGCGGCTTTGGTCGTCCCGGGTACCTGGGCAAACACGGCGGCCCCACAGAGCGACAGTGCCATGAGTTGAAGAAGCGTGCCCGCCAGGCGGGCCAAAAAGGGGTTGCCTTGCATAGCTAAACAGTTCTTTCTTGTTATGGGGCATGGCCAAATCCAGGCCTTGCGAACGCCGGGAAACAAGCCTCGGAGGCCGTTAATCGGGCAAGCTGCCGCCGAGGAGAAGCCGTCCCAGATAGCGCTTGATGGCGGTGTATTTTCTGCAATCGGCCACCTGGATAGCGCCGTTTTCGCAGCTTGGCATGATTGCATCCAGAGACGGCTTGGCCTGGTTGTCCAGCTCAAAGGTGAGCGTGTTCTGTTCCGGGGGGGCTTCCACCAGGCTTTCCGAGGCCACTGTGTCCAGGGTTGACCCGGTGGCCACCGGCTGGGCAGTGAGTACTACCCGGCCATTATTCTGGGTAATCCCCACCGCATTGACCATACCCTGATTGTTGACCGCCTGGGCCTTGAGTACATCGCTGTAGATCAAGTCGAGATAGATGTTGCCGTCAAACGCGACGATCGAGCCTTTGTTGGCGATCAGGCTGCTGGTCGGGCTTATGTCCGACTGCAACGGTTCGGTGAGCTGGACCCCCAGCAGGCCGCTGGCGTCGGTGGTGACCACAAGCTTATCGGCAATGGCAACGTGGATATCGCCGTTGGAGGCACTTAGTTGTCCACTGTTGTCAAAAAACTGCCCCAGCACATAGATTCCGCTGGGGCCGGTGGTGTTGATCTGGCCACGATTGACGATGCCGCCGGTCTTGGGCGCGTTATCAGTCAGGGTGAAGTCACCGCTGGCAAAGTCGTCAGGGCTGACACTCAGGTCGGAGGCGAGAAAGGCACTCGTGTTAATGCTCGCACCGTCACCGATCAGGATACCGCTGCGGTTAAGCAGGAGCACCTGACCGTTGGCGTTCAGGGTGCCCAATAGCTGGCTCGCGGAGCCGGAGAAATCCACATTGAGCGCCAGAGCCTGACCGTTGGGCTGCACGAACTGCACAGTCTCGCCGGCGGCGATGTCGAAGGCATCCCATTGGATCGCCAGGCGGTCGGAATCCTGGGTGATGGTGGTGAGGGCTCCATTGGCGGTGATGCCGCCGCTGCCGGTGACGATGGTGCCGTTCTGGGGGGCCGCGCCGGCCCTAAAGCTGGCGGTGGCGGCGAGCAGGAAGAGCATCAGCAGGCTCAGCAGGTTGAGCGCGCCCCCGCCTCCCGAACCGCCGCTGTCGGTTTGGATGCTGGCGCCGGTTTGCCCGCCGGGGGCGGATTTGGTGACGGGATCCGCGGTTACGCTGGTGGCCTGGTAGTCCTGCCACTGCGGCATGCTCTGGCTGGCCCCGACCCCCAGGAGGGTGGCGATTCGTCCGTTGGCCCGTCCGTCGGCATCATTGGGCCCGCCATCGGTAATGCGGACCTCCAGGCAGTTGTCGCCTTCCACCAGACCGGCGGTGTACCGGCTGTCGCCCGGTGCGGCGCAGGCATCCGGCGCCCCTGCATAGCTTCGGATCCGGTCCTTGCCACCATCATTGAAAAAGGTCCACTGTCGCGTCTGATAATGAAAGACCAGAAGTGTGCCATAGGTGGGCAGGGCCTTGTGCAGCGGAATACTCAGGCTGACGGTGCTGCCGACGGCTGGCAGGTTGACCGCCTCCAAATCGAACAGGTTGGGCGTTGAGGTGATATCCGAGATGGCGGTGCGGTCTCCCCGGGTGAGCAGTTGGCCATCGGCCGCGTATTCTTCCAGCTGCTTTGCGCTGATCTGAGCAGTCACATTGTCCCCGAGGGTTGCCAGCATGCCCAATCGTCCAAAGGTTCCCGTATCCGTTACCAGTGCATAGTGCGCCCCACTGCCGAGGGCCGTCTGCAGTGATTCCTCAAGCCCCGCCTCGCCGTCATAAACGTCGTACGCGTCTATCACTCCATCGTGGTCGGTGTCGGCTCTGGTGGCGTCGGCCAGAAGGAAAGTGTAGTTCACATCAGAGCTGAGGAGGGTGCTGTTTAAGGCCCGGGTCAGGGTCAGGGACAGCCGGTAAGACCCCTGGGGAAGGCCATCGATGACCACGCTGCGTGCGTCCGGATAGCTGACGCTTACCGCGGGCGCTTTGGCCCGAATGTCGCTGAGATCCCAGCTCAGGTCGGGGGCCGGGCTCTGGAAGCCACCAATGTGACCACGGGCGGTGATCTGCTGGCTGCCGGTCTGGGTGACCGTGATCCAGGCTACCGGTTTGGATGGGGTCAGGGGATCGCTGCCAAGGCCCAGTTCCGTTAGGTCGGTAAGCGAATCCCCGTCGCTGTCCTGATTCGGCTGGGCGCCGGTTGCGCTGCCGGTCAGATAGGTTTCCACGGCGTCGCTGATACCATCACCGTCGCTATCACCGGCCGCCGCATGGTTGATGGCGGCGGCGGGATCATTGAGGTCGGTATTGGCGGTGAGTTCATAGCGGTCAGCCAGGCCGTCCAGGTCCCGGTCCCGGAGTGCGCTGTTCAGGCCGTCGTCAATGGTGCCGGTGAGGAAGGCCTCGATCGCGTCGCTGATGCCGTCGTTATCGCGGTCAGCTTCATTGGCGCGCAGGGGATTGGCGGCCAGGCGGACTTCCAGCGCGTCGCTGTAGCCATCCCGGTCGTAATCGTGGGTGGCATCAGCCGGGGTGATGGCCAGGCGGCCAAGGTAGGCTTCCACCGCATCAGTCACCCCGTCGCCATCCGTATCCTGGTTGCCCGCCGGGGTGGGGCGGTTGGCATCGTTAAAGGCCCCGCCACGAATGAGCAGTTCGGTCAGGTCGGCAATACCATCGCCATCGGTATCGCTGGCCAGCTCGCTGTCGGCCGCCCCGCCGGCCGCATTGAAATAGAATTCCAGGGCATTGCTGAGCCCATCCACATCATCATCCTGATCGCCTGCCGCAACCGGGCTGTCCGCGGAGGCAGGATCGCTGTTGAGGATCACCTCATGGTAATCGGGCAGGCCGTCCCCGTCGCTGTCCGGGCGGCTGAAGGGCTCCGCCTTTAGTTTGTCGGTGCCCAGCAGATCCTCCATAACATCGGAAACCCCGTCGCCGTCGCTGTCCTGCCGGTTGACGATAATGCTGGAAGTGGCGGTATGACCTGCCAGGTCCGTGGCCGCAACGGTGAGGGTTTCGCCATCGGCGAGGGGCGTGGTGATGAGGCAGTGGTAGGCCCCGGTATCGAGATCGGCACTGGTGGAACACAGGGTCGTTCCGCTGCCGTCCCGCACCGCGATGGTGGCACCGGCAGGGGCGGTACCGCTCACGAACTGGCCATCCGTGGCATCGGACTGGGCCTGGCCGCCGGGTACGAAGGTGACCTCGGCAGAGGCCGCCAGTGCCGTGCCGTTCACCGTGCCTGTTATGGTGATGACGGCGGGCTGGCTGCTGGTCAGCGAGGCGGAATAGGTGCCATCGCCATGGTCGGTTAGGCGGCTCAGCGTGGCCCCACCATTCTGGCTCAGCGACACGGCATCACCGCCCGAGGTGAGGGCATTGCCCTGGGTATCGATCAGTTGCAGGGTGATGAGCGCCGCGTCCGCGCCGTTGGCGGTGACCACAGTTGGCGTTGCCACAAGGATGCTGTTGACGCTGCTGGCGGTGCCAGAGGTGAACTCCACCGTGGCCGTATCACTGATTGCCACACCGTTGAGCAGACCGGTGACGGTCACGGTCTCGATCACGCTGCTGGAGAGGCTGGCCGTGTAGGTGCCATCGCCGTTGTCGGTGATGCCGCTCAGTGATGCGCTGCCGCTTTGGGCCAGGGTCACGGTGTCGCCACCGCTGGTGAGCGGGTTGCCATTGGCATCGATCGCCTGAACCGTCACGGTGGTCACCGTGCCGTCAGCGGTGATCAGGGAGGATGACACGTTGAGGCGCGTGGTGGTTGGGTCGGCGATGCCGGGCGTGAACGTGACCGAGGCCGTATCGCTGATGGTGCTGCCATTGAGGGTCCCGCTCACGGTGACCGTTTCCGCGACTGTGCTGTTGATGGCAGCGGTGTAAGTGCCGTCACCGTTATCCGTGACGTTGCCGAGGGTGGCACTGCCATTCTGACTCAGGGCGATCGTATCGCCGCCGGTCGTGAGGTTATTACCGTTGGCGTCCACGGCCTGCACCGTGACCGTGGCGATTGTACCGTCGGCTGTCACTGTAGCGGGACTGGCACTGATCAGACTGGTGCTGCTGGCCGCGGCGCCGGGATTGAAGGTGAGGGTGGCGGTATCGGTGATGGCAACGCCATTGAGTGATCCGCTGAGGGTAACGGTTTCGGCCAGGGTACTGGATATGGAGGCGCTGTAGGTCCCGTCGCCATTATCGGTGACAGTGACGATACTGGCGCTACCGCTCTGGGAGAGCGCCACCGTATCGCCTCCGGTCGTCAGGGCATTGCCGTTGGCATCCCGGGTCTGCACGGTGATGGTGGCTGTCGACCCGTCTGCGGTGAGCGCAGAGGGGGTGACGCTGACCAGGGTGGTCGTCTCATCAGCCGGGCCTGGTTCGAAGACCACAGTCGCCGTATCGGTAATACCGCTGCCGTTAAGGGTTCCGCTGACAGTGACGGCTTCGGCCACAGTGTTGGTGAGGGTTGCGGTGTAGGTTCCGTCGCCATTGTCGGTCACCCCACTCAGGGTAGCGCTGCCGCTCTGGCTGAGCAGGATGGTATCCCCGCCACTGGACAGATCGACACCATTGGCATCCCGGGCCTGAACCGTGATGGTGGCGGTACTGCTGCCGTCCGCGATTCGGGTGGAGGCAGAGACATAGATCTGTGTCTGGCCTGCGGAGGCGGCGCCGGCGGTGAGTGAGGCGCGGACATTCTCCCAGCGTTTGTTTTGGGCGGCCTGATTGGTTGTGTAGATATCGAGATCACCATCCTTGTCGAAGTCGGCCAGCAGTGCCCCCTGGGAAGCGCCCGTATCCCCGGTTATGTCGGATGCGCTGAAGCTGCCACCGCCTGAGCCAGTGCCGTCATTGATCCACAATTTGTTCTGCGCGCCATCGTTGGTGACATAGATATCCAGGTCACCGTCACGGTCCACATCCCCGATCGCCACGCCAACGGAATCGCCGGTATCGCCGCTGATATCCGATGCGCTGAAGTTGCCGCTGCCATCGTTGAGCCAGAGGCGGTTTTGCTGGTTGCTGCGGTTGGCAACGTAGAGGTCCAGGTCGCCATCGCTGTCGATATCGGCAAACTGGGCCAGTTCGGTGTCGCCCGTGTCATTGGTGATGTCCGCTGCGCTGAACACGCCGCTGCCGTCGTTGATCCAGAGCCGATTCTGTTGCCCGCCGTGGTTGGTGACGTAGATGTCCAGGTCTCCGTCCCGGTCCACATCCCCCATGAAGGCGCCAAAGCTGATGCCCTGGTCGTTGAGGATGTCCGACGCGCTGAAACTGCCATTGCCATCGTTGATCCAGAGCTTGTTCTGGGCGTTGTTGTTGGCGACGTAGATGTCGAGGTCGCCGTCACCGTCGACGTCACCCATGACCGAGCCTTCGGACTTGTAGTCGTCACCGATGATATCGGCCGCAGTGAACGAGGCCGAACCGTCATTGATCCAGAGTTTGTTCTGCTCGTTGGTCCAGTTGGCAACGTGGATGTCCAGGTCGCCGTCCTTGTCCACGTCCCCGATGGCGCAGCCGGTGGAGTCGCCGAGGTCGCCGGTGATGTCGCCATTGCTGAAAGTGCCGTCGCCGTTGTTGAGCCACAGGCGGTTTTGCTGGCCTTCATTGGGGACGTAAAGATCGATGTCGCCGTCGTTGTCCAGATCGCCGCTACAGGCATTCCAGGTGTTGTCGGCATCCGTGGAAATGTCCGCTGCGGTGAAGGAGGCCGCGAAGGGCGCGAGGTTGTTGATCCAGAGCCGGTTCTGGCTGGTGCTGCTCTGGTTGGTGGTATGGATGTCCAGATCGCCATCGCCGTCGAAGTCGGCCATCACCGTAAACTGGGAATCGCCGGTGTCGCCGGTTATGTCGGAAGCCGTGAAGCTGGCGCCGCCATTACCCAGGCCGTCGTTGATCCAGAGTTTGTTTTGCGTGCCGTCGTTGGTGGTGTAGATGTCCAGGTCGCCATCGAGATCGATGTCCCCCATGGCGGCATTGACGGAATTCCCAGTATCCCCGCTGATATCCGAGGCGGTGTAACTGCCGTTGCCGTCATTCAGCCAAAGCTTGTTCTGTTCGTTGTTGCGGTTGGGGACATAGATGTCCAGATCCCCGTCACCGTCCACATCCCCCATGACCGGGACTTCCGTAGAGCCGGTGTCGCCAGCGATATCGGCAGCCGTGAAGCTGGCACCTCCGTCACCCAGACCGTCGTTGATCCAGAGTCTGTTCTGTTGCTGGTGGTTGGCGGTGTAGATATCGAGATCGCCGTCGTTGTCGACATCGGCCATGACCGCGCTGTAGCTGGTACCGGTGTCGCCGGTAATGTCGGATGCGGTAAAACTGTCCCCGCCCAGACCACTGCCGTCATTGATCCACAGCTTGTTTTGGGTACCCGAGCCGTTGGCGGCATAGAGGTCGAGGTCACCGTCGCCATCGACATCGCCCATGGCGACACCAACGGTGGAGCTCTTGTCGTTGAAGATGTCCGCGTTGGTAAAGTTTGCCGCCCCGTCATTCAGCCACAGGCGGTTCTGGCCGTTGAAGTCGTTGCCAACGTAGAGGTCCAGGTCGCCGTCGTTGTCCACATCCCCAACGGCGCAACCGCCGCTGTAGCCGGTATCGCCGTTGATGTTCTTCGCGGTGAAATTGCCGCTGCCGTCATTGATCCAGAGGAGGTTCTGCGCTCGCTTGCCGTAGTTGAGAACATACAGGTCCACGTCGCCGTCGCGATCGAAGTCGCCGGTGCAGTTGCCGTAGGAAGGGCCGGTGTCGCCGCTGATGTCGTTGGCCGAAAAGGAGGCACCCAGCACGCTGCCAGGAAGCAGCAAGCTGGTAAGGAATGCCGTCAGATACAGTAAGCACGGGAGGGCGGCAGGCTTTGATGGACGGCAGTTGGGGTGTTTCAGAAAAGACTCCGGAACAGCAAAGGATGAAACCACAGCCTTTAGTGTAGGCGTTCGCGGCTGATGTATCGCCATTTAAACCTTGTCGTCTTGTTTCCGCCTGAACGAATAAATAATGTTTGTAGTGGTTGTGTAACCGGGCGTAACAAGGGCTCGTTGAGGGGGCTCAGTCTTTCGTGCGCAGCAGTCTGTAATGACCGCGGCCGGCGTCCTTGGCCTGGTAAAGGGCGATATCGGCCCGCTTCATGGCGCTGTAGGTGGTGTCGTTATGATCGGCGATCGCGATACCGATGCTGCAGCTCATCTCCAGGGTGTGGCCTTGAATCAGGGCCGGATCCTCCAGGGCCTTGAGCAGGATCTGGGCGGTGGTGATGGCTTCCTGTTCGCTGGCGAGGGCCTTTTGTATCACAGTGAACTCGTCGCCGCCCAGGCGGTAGGCGGTGGCGTATTCCGGGATGGAGCGGGCGATGCGCTGGGCAAATTCCTTCAGCAGCAGATCGCCAATATCGTGCCCGAGGGTGTCGTTGACGTCCTTGAATTTGTCCAGGTCCAGGAACATGACGGCGATGCGGTCGTCACCGGGTTTGCGGTCCCGGTTGAGGAGCGCTTCGATCTGCTCGGAAAACATGCGCCGGTTGGGGAGTTTTGTCAGCTGATCGTAGTAGGCCAGCTCGTACATGCGGTGCTTGTCAGCCTCGATTTCGTCGAGCATCTCGTTGAAGGCGTTGACGGCTTCTCCCAGCTCGTCCTCGTTTTCTGTCTGTGCCCGGATGGAATAGTTGTTCTTGTGGGTAACCTGGGAAGCCACCCAGCCCAGCTGGCTGATCGGTTCGTAGATGCGCCGCTGCAGTCGCATGGTGAGCAGAAAGGCGAGGATCAGCGAGAAAACCAGAGTACTGATACTCACGAGCACCTGCTGGCGGATGCGCTCGTACAACTCTTCCAGTCCGACACGCACAAACACCTGGCCAATGACCTGGTTATTGCGCCGGATATCCTGCCAAACATCCAGATAGTCGGGCGTCATTTTCAGCCTCTGGGCCGATTGGAGCGGTACCGCGGGACATGCTGTGCTGGTTTGCCGGGGGGAGGTCCTGACAAACACGTCGCCGCTTTCGTTGTACATGCAGGCCAGGCGGATATTCTTGCGGATGTTCAGGGTCTCGAGGTTTGCCAGCGCATTGCGGGTGTCGCCGAAGCTCAGGGCGACGGCGCTACGCATGGCAATCACCTGGGAGAGGATTCGCATTTCGTTGGCCAGCGTCTTGCGCTGTTTGACCTGATCGTAAGAGAGAAAGGCGGTAGCGGCTATCGCGATGCCGATGGTGGCCGTCAGCAGGACCACGAAGATCAACTTGTATCTAATCGATAGCCGTTTGAATGGAGTCATAGTTTTAAGCGTTTTCTACTGCGCAGCCGTTCAGCAATAGTAGTGCATAAACGGCACCCTCGCCGGTGTTTATGGTGACGATGGGCTGTTTCGCTTCAGTCGCTGGTAATTTCGGGCGTTGTTGATTGCTGTGGAAAGGGAGGCGACGTAGCGCTGAATTTTGGCCAGCTTCTCCTCGTCCAGATCGAAGGGCTCTTCCGTGCGGAAAAAGCTGATCACCCCAATGGTTTCGCCCTGCACGACCAGCGGCAACGCCAGATAAGCGGAAAACGGATGTACGTTATAGTGGGTTCGATCCGTGTCGGTAAAGGGCAGATCCGGCGTGATCCAGGGAAAATAGAAGGGTTCGCCGGTGGCGTAGACGTAGGATGAGGCGCTGTCCTCCCGCTGCGTGGTGATATGGATGCTGCGCCATTGCCGGATCAATTCCGCGGTGGCCACATCGCCATACACCTTGTAAATGTTCAGCGAGTCCTTGGCATCGTTGACCAACTGGATGCCCACCGCCTCGAAGTCAAAGATGTCTTTCAGGCCTTCGGAAATGGCCGCAAAGACGCGGTCGAAATCGAGGGTGGCGTTGGTCGTTTGAATCACCTGATTCAGGTGGGCGATTTCCCGCTCTCGTTGGCGGCTTTTTTCCAGCGCATAGCGCGTCTTCCGGACCAGGTAGGCGTTGTTGATGGTGGTGGCGATAGCCGCTACGTAGCGTTGAATGCGGTGGACATCCTCGCGATGGATGTCGAAGGGCTTGTCCGTGTGCACCAGATTGATCAGCCCGATGACCTTGTCCTGCACTTCAAGCGGGAAGATGGCGATGGCCTTGTGCGGGTTCCATTCGAACATCTGCCGGTCGCGTTCAGAATACTGCTGAAGCAGTTCCGGTGTGATATGGGTGATGATTTTCGGTTCGCTGTCGAGGAAGCATTTGATGAAGTAGACATCATCCCAGTCGATCGACAGCGGGTAGTCCCGGAAATACTGTATGACGCGCTCGGTGGCGCCCTCACCGTACCAGTGGGTGACTTCCAGGGCGTTCTTCTCGGCATTGAACAGATAGATGGAGATCTGGTTGAAATCGAGGATGTGATTCAGCGCCTCCATCACCCGCTCCACCACGATGTCCAGATCCAGCGTCGTGTTGAGGGCCTGCAGGACTGAAGCAATATCAGCCAGTTCCTGCGCCTGGGCGCTTTTCTTCTGGTTCAGCATGGCACGCAGCGATGCCAGTTCAGCGATCAGTTGTTCTTTGCTTTTATCGGTATCGTTCATCGACTATCGGTCTGGTCGTGGGCGGGTACATTGAGTGCCCAACTGCGCCTTCAGGCCTCCCGTCAGTAAGGCCGCTATCTTCGGGCAGCTGAAAGTGTAGCGCAAGGTGCAATAGGCCGAAGGGATCACGCTGGCCGACAGGCTCAGTCGTCATCCAGGCGCATGCCCTCAATATCGGGGCCTTCGCCTCCTTTCTCCAGGCGAATCCGCACGCTCACATTATTGCGTGAATCAGCGTGGGCCAGCGCTTCTTCAAGTGTAATGTGTCCCGTGTGGTAGAGCTCGATAAGGGCGTCATCGAATGTCTTCATACCCTGATCGGGACTCTTTTCCATGATGCCGGGGATGTCGTCCAGCTGTCCTTTGTGGATCAGTTCCCGAATGTAGGGGCTGGCCAGCATCACCTCCACGGCCGGGATCCGCTTGCCGTCCTTGCCCTTGACCAGGCGCTGGGCGACCACCGCTTTTAAGTGCATGGCAAGATCGGTGAACAGTTCCCGGTGGGCGGATTCCGGGAAGAAATTGACGATCCGCCGCATGGTCTGATTGACGTTGCCCGCATGCAGGGTGGAGAGGCACAGGTGACCCGTTTCCGCGTAAGTGAGGGCATGTTTCATCGTATTCTGATCGCGGATTTCGCCAATCATGATGACATCCGGTGCTTCGCGCATGGCCCGCTTCAGGGCATCGGCGTAGGAGTGGGTGTCGACCCCCACTTCCCGCTGATTGACCAGGCTGCGGTGGTGGTGGTGCAAATACTCGATGGGGTCTTCGATGGTCAGTATGTGGCCGGTTTGATGCCGGTTGCGGTGTTCGATCATGGCGGCCAGGGTGGTTGATTTGCCCGAACCGGTGGCACCCACCACCAGGACCAGCCCCCGTGGTTCCATGATCAGGTTCTTGAGTAGCAGTGGCAGGTGCAGGCTTTCGATATCGGGGATATCCGTCTTCAGGTAGCGAATGACCATGGCCACATCGCCCCGCTGCCAGAAGACGTTCAGCCGGAAGCGCCCGAATTGTTCCATGCTGATGGCCATATCAAGCTCAAGGTCCCGTTCGAAGGCGGCCCGTTGTTGGTCGTTCATGACCGAGTAAGCCAGTTCCTTCACCTTGCCCGCGGGCAGGGCATGTTGCGTCACCGGCCCCGTCTTGCCTTCGATCTTGATCATGATGGGCGCCCCGGAGGAAAGATAGAGGTCCGAGGCGTGTTTTTCGGTCATCAGTTGGAGGTAGGTGGCAATATCCATGGAGCGTTTCCTGACAGTCTTTGCCTTCAGCATAGGCAAAGATTGGCTACCTGTGTTTCAGAGAGGGAAAGTGTTAACAAACCTCAAAGAGTGGTCGACGGTATTGTTGACAATATGCCCTTGAAAGGGTAATTTTTGTCCACTTTTTGGCTGGATTGTTGACAAAGATATGCTGGATGGGCCCGTTAAATCCAAAACCCGCGCCGATGAGGCCCTCCTTTGTCTGCAAACCGCGATCATCGAGGGCGAGCTGGCTCCGGGCGAGAAAATCGGCGAAGTGGAGCTGTGCGAGCGCTTCAACCTGACCCGCGGGCCCCTGCGCGAGGCCCTGGGGCGCCTGGAATCCCGGGGGCTGCTGGTGCGTCGCCCGCATGCCGGCGTCAAGGTGGTCTCCATCAGCGGCGAAGAGTTGGTGGAACTCTACGAGATTCGCGAAGTCATGGAAGGTCTGGCGGCCAGACAGGCTGCCGAACGCATGACCGACCAGGAAATCGCCGATCTCCAGGCCCTCCTCGACGGCCACGAGAAGATGGTGGCCCAGGCGGGGGGGCAGGCCTATTACCAGGACGAAGGCGATTACGACTTCCACTACTGCATTGTCACCGGCAGCCACAACCAGAAACTCGCCCAGATGCTGATGGGCAACCTTTACTATCTCTTGCGCCTCTATCGCTGCCGCTTCAGCACCGCCACTGGCCGTCCCCAGAAAGCTTTGAAAGAACACCGCAACATCGCCGACGCGATCGCCCAGCGCGACGGTGAGCTGGCGCAGTTTCTGATGCAGCGGCATATCAACGCGGCTCGGCGGAATATTGAGGTGCGGTTGGAGGACGGGAGTATTGAGTTGTGATTTCTAGCGTTTCACGTAGGACGTTGGACGTTTCACGTAGGGTTAACGCCATTGCGGAGTCTCCTTTTAGCGAACAGCAGGCATGGTGATTCAGTGCAATCAAGCCCTGAGTCTCAACGAACAGTTCGAAGGATTTAACGTCAAACGTCCAACGTCTTACGTGAAACACTTTAACAATCGGCACTAGATCAGCCCGACGAAAAGATTCAAACACCTAAATGGAGGCATCAATGACTAAACTCACCGCAGGCGCACGCTTTCGCAAGGCGCTGGCCGACAACAAACCGCTCCAGATCGTCGGCACCATCAATGCCTACGCGGCGATGATGGCCACCAAAACCGGGCACCAGGCCATCTACCTCTCCGGGGGCGGCGTGGCCAATGCCTCCTATGGCCTGCCGGATCTGGGTATGACCACCATGAACGACGTGCTGGAAGATGCCCGTCGGATTACTGCGGCGGTGGATACGCCGCTGCTGGTGGATATCGACACCGGCTGGGGTGGGGCCTTCAACATCTCCCGCACCATCAAGGAATTCGAGCGCGCCGGCGTGGCCGCCATCCACATCGAGGACCAGGTGGCCCAGAAGCGCTGTGGTCACCGCCCCAACAAAGAGATTGTCTCCAAAGAGGAAATGGTCGACCGCATCAAGGCCTGCGTGGATGCCCGCCAGGACGAGAATTTCTTCGTCATGGCCCGCACCGATGCGTTTCAGCAGGAAGGGCTGGAAGCAGCCATCGACCGTGCTCAGGCCTGTATCGAAGCGGGCGCGGACGGGATCTTTGCCGAAGCGGTCCACGAACTGGAGCATTACAAGGCGTTCTCGGATGCCCTGGATGTCCCCATTCTGGCCAACATCACGGAGTTTGGTGCCACGCCCCTCTATAACCGTTCAGAACTGGCTGATGCCGGGGCCGACATGGTGCTGTACCCGCTCAGTGCCTTCCGCGCCATGAACAAGGCCGCGCTGACCGTTTATGAGAGCATCCTGGAGAACGGTGACCAGAAGGATGTGGTGGACATGATGCAGACGCGCATGGAACTCTACGATTTCCTCGATTATCACGAGTTCGAGCAGAAGCTGGATGCATTGTTTGCGGGACAGAAGTCGAATTAGAGCGAACAGTTAGCGACCGCCATCCCCGCTCCCGCGTCTTGGTTCCCCTCTCCCCATCGTGGGAGAGGGGCTAGGGGCGAGGGGGCGTCGAGGCTTGACCTCGGCCGGGACAATACTCAAAACAATGGACGCCTGACGGCGCTCCCCCTCTCCCTGACCCTCTCCCACGGAGGGGAGAGGGGAGTGCAGTCAGGCGACGAGCGAACAGATTCAAAGGAGCAAAACGATGGCAGAGAAGAAACTCAGTGGCGCCGGCCTGCGTGGCCAGGTGGCCGGTGAAACGGCCCTGTGTACTGTCGGCAAATCCGGCGCGGGTCTGACCTATCGCGGTTACGACATCACCGATCTGGCGGAAAACGCCCAGTTTGAGGAAGTGGCTTATCTGCTGCTGCGGGGTAAGCTGCCCAACCGCCAGGAGCTGGATGCCTACAAGCAGAAGCTGCAGAGCCTGCGCGGTCTGCCGGATGCCCTGAAGACCGTCCTGGAACAGATTCCCAAGGACGCGCACCCGATGGACGTCATGCGCACCGGCTGTTCCATGCTGGGCAACCTGGAAACCGAACAGGATTTCAGCGAGCAGGATGACAAGATCGACCGTATGCTGGCGGTGTTCCCGTCCATCATCACCTACTGGTACCGCTACGCCCACGAAGGCGTGCGCATCGAGACCGACAGCGACGTGGACTCCATCGGCGGCCACTTCCTGGAACTGCTGCACGGCAAGAGGCCGAATGAGCTGCACGAGCGGGTGATGAACGTCTCCCTGATCCTGTATGCCGAGCACGAGTTCAACGCTTCCACCTTCACCGCACGTGTCTGCGCCTCCACGTTGTCTGATATCCATTCCTGCGTCACCGGCGCCATCGGCTCCCTGCGCGGCCCGCTGCATGGCGGTGCCAACGAGGCGGCCATGGCACTGATCCAGAAGTTCAGCAGCCCCGACGAGGCCGAAAAAGGCCTGCTGGGTATGTTGGAGCGCAAGGAAAAGATCATGGGCTTTGGCCACGCCATCTACCGCGAGTCCGACCCGCGCAACGCCATCATCAAGAAGTGGTCCGAGAAGCTGGCCGAGGAAGTGGGCGATACCGTCCTGTATCCGGTCTCCGTACGCTGCGAAGAGGTCATGTGGCGCGAGAAGAAGCTGTTCTGCAACGCCGACTTCTTCCACGCCTCCGCCTATCACTTCATGGGCATCCCAACCGAGCTGTTTACGCCCATCTTCGTGATGTCGCGCGTTTCCGGCTGGACAGCGCACGTGAAGGAGCAGCGTGAGAACAATCGGATTATCCGGCCGAGCGCGGACTATACCGGGCCGGAGCATATGGATTGGACGCCGATCGAAGAGCGGGGTTGATCTGAGCGTTTCACGTAGGACGTTGGACGTTTCACGTTCTCTGGCCGGTCACTGTGTAGTGAGCCCGCTGACTCTTGCAGTGAGCGAGCTGAAAAGCACAAAGCTTGTGATTCTGCCGCAGTGACGACCTCCCGCCACGTGAAACGTCCAACGTCGAACGTCCAACACTAAAAGGCAGGGCCGAACAGGCCCGCCCATCAACGAAGTTTTAACGAAGGTCCACCATGAGCAAGCAATACCGCAAACCGTTACCGGGCACCGACCTGGACTACTTCGACACCCGCGAGGCCATCAACGCCATCAAACCGGGTGCCTACGAAAAACTGCCGTACACCTCCCGCGTGCTGGCCGAGCAGCTGGTGCGCAACTGCGACGGCGAAGAGCGTGATTCCGGCCTGCGCCAGATCGCCGAAGGCCGCCGCGATGAGGACTTTCCCTGGTATCCGGCGCGCGTGGTCTGCCACGACATCCTCGGTCAGACCGCCCTGGTGGACCTCGCCGGTCTGCGGGATGCCATCGCCGAGAAGGGCGGGGACCCGGCCAAGGTCAATCCGGTGGTGCCCACCCAGCTGATCGTCGACCACTCCCTGGCCGTCGAGCATCCCGGCTTCGAGAAGGACGCCTTCCAGAAAAACCGGGAAGTGGAGGAACGCCGCAACGAGGACCGCTTCCACTTCATCAACTGGACCAAGACCGCCTTCGAGAACGTGGACGTGATCCCGCCGGGCAACGGCATCATGCACCAGATCAACCTGGAGAAGATGTCGCCGGTGGTGCAGAAGCGTAACGGCGTGGCCTTCCCGGACACCTGTGTCGGCACCGACAGCCACACCCCGATGGTGGACGCGCTGGGCGTGATCTCCGTCGGCGTGGGTGGTCTGGAAGCCGAGAGCGTCATGTTGGGCCGGGCCTCCTACATGCGTCTGCCGGATATCGTGGGTGTGAAGCTCAAGGGCAAGCTCAAGCCGGGCATCACCGGCACCGATCTGGTGCTGTCCCTGACCGAATTCCTGCGTAAGGAGCGCGTGGTTGGCGCCTATCTGGAGTTTTTCGGTGAAGGCGCCCGCAGCCTGACCCTCGGCGACCGCGCCACCATCTCCAACATGACTCCGGAGTATGGCGCCACCGCCGCGATGTTCTCCATCGACGAGCAGACCATCGACTACCTCAAGCTCACCGGCCGCGACGACGATCAGGTGGCATTGGTGGAACAGTACGCCAAGCAAGCCGGTTTCTGGGCGGACGACCTGGAGACCGCCGAATACGAGCGCGTGCTGGAATTTGACATGTCCCAGGTGGAGCGGACCCTGGCCGGGCCGTCCAATCCGCACGCCAAACTGCCCACGTCCGAGCTGGCCCAGCGCGGTATCGCCCATCACGTGGACACCGAAGAGGGCAAGATGCCGGACGGCGCCGTGATCATCGCTGCCATCACCAGCTGCACCAACACCAGTAACCCGCGCAACATGGTGGCGGCGGGGCTGATTGCCCGTAACGCCAACAAGCTGGGCCTGACCCGCAAGCCGTGGGTGAAGACGTCCCTGGCACCGGGTTCCAAGACCGTGAAGATGTATCTGGAAGAGGCCAAGCTTCTGCCGGAACTGGAAGACCTTGGCTTTGGCGTGGTGGCTTACGCCTGCACCACCTGTAACGGCATGAGCGGGGCGTTGGACCCAGCCATCCAGAAAGAGGTGATCGAGCGGGATCTCTATTCCACGGCGGTGCTGTCCGGTAACCGTAACTTCGATGGCCGCATCCATCCCTACGCCAAGCAGGCGTTCCTGGCCTCGCCGCCCTTGGTGGTGGCTTACGCCATTGCCGGCACCATCCGTTTCGATATCGAAAAGGATGCCCTGGGCTACGACGCCGACGGTAACCCGGTCACCCTCAAGGACATCTGGCCGCAGGACGAGGAAATCGACGCCATCGTGAAAGAGAGCGTCAAGCCAGAGCAGTTCCGCGAGACCTACATCCCGATGTTCAACGTTACGAAGGATGCGCAGGCCAAGAGCGACCCGCTGTACGACTGGCGCCCAAAGAGCACCTACATCCGCCGCCCGCCGTATTGGGAAGGCGATTTGGCCACCGCGCCGGCGCTCAAGGGCATGCGTCCGCTGGCGGTGCTGGGTGACAACATCACCACCGACCACCTGTCCCCGTCCAACGCCATCCTGGCGGACAGCGCCGCCGGTGAGTACCTGGCCAAGATGGGCCTGCCGGAGGAGGACTTCAACTCCTACGCCACCCACCGTGGCGACCACCTGACTGCCCAGCGCGCCACACTGGCCAACCCCAAGCTGTTCAACGAAATGGTGCGGGACGAGAACGGCGAGGTGAAGCAGGGCTCACTGGCGCGGGTGGAGCCGGAAGGCAAAGTCATGCGTATGTGGGATGCCATCGAAACCTACATGGAGCGCAAGCAGCCGCTGATCATCATCGCCGGCGCCGACTACGGCCAGGGCTCCTCCCGCGACTGGGCGGCCAAGGGCGTGCGCCTGGCGGGCGTGGAAGCGATCGTGGCCGAAGGCTTCGAGCGCATTCACCGCACCAACCTGATCGGCATGGGTGCGCTGCCCCTGCAGTTCGAGGAAGGCACCACCCGCAAGACCCTGGGCATCGACGGCACCGAAGTGTTCGATGTGAAAGGCGACGTGGCGCCGCGGGCCACGCTGACACTGGTGATTCACCGCCAGAACGGTGAGACCGAGGAGGTGCCGGTGATCTGCCGATTGGATACTCAGGAAGAGGTGTCTATTTATCAGGCCGGTGGCATCCTGCAGCGGTTTGCGCAGGATTTTATGGCTGAGGAGACGCAGGCGGCTGGTTGAGGCCGCTTTCCCCCTCTCCCCAACCCCTCTCCCACCAGGGGAGAGGGGCGTTAATTCGTCGAGAATTAGAATGGGGTGTTTTACAGGAGGAAAAAGGGTCGAGTTCGCTGAGGAATTGGCTGTGGCTCTGTTTCCCCCTCTCCCCTGGTGGGAGAGGGGCTAGGGGAGAGGGGGAAGAAACCAACTCCAAGGATGGAAGATGCAACGAAACAAATACGCAAAGGAATTGCGTCAAACAATGACCGATGCCGAGCACTTGTTGTGGCGGCATTTGCGAGCACACAGATTAAACGGCCAGAAGTTCCGTCGACAGCAGCCCATCGGCCCCTACATAGTTGATTTCGTCCATTTTGGCGCGGGGCTTGTGGTGGAGGCCGATGGTGGGCAACACAACGAAAATGCCAAAGACCAGCAAAGAGACTACTGGTTGAGAGCGGAGGGCTTTCGAGTGTTGCGCTTCTGGAATGATGAGATTTTGAAAAATACGGAAACAGTGCTGGAGGCAATTTGGCGGGAGGCCGCCGGCCCCCTCTCCCCCAGCCCCTCTCCCACCAGGGGAGAGGGGAGCCTTGACCTCCGGCAACCAGATTGAATCTCGGTTCCCCTCTCCCCTGGTGGGAGAGGGGTTAGGGGAGAGGGGGCAGAACCCAAACGCAAGCTCTGAATGAGGCAATGATTCACCCATGACCCACAAACCCCAATTCAAAGTCCCCGCCACCTACATGCGCGGCGGCACCAGCAAAGGCGTTTTCTTCCGCCTGCAAGACCTCCCGGAAGCCGCCCAGGTCCCCGGCGAGGCCCGCGACAAGCTCCTCATGCGCGTGATCGGCAGCCCCGACCCTTACGGCAAACAGATCGACGGCATGGGCAATGGCACCTCCAGCACCAGCAAGACGGTGATCCTGTCCAGGGCCACGGTGCCGGATCATGACGTGGACTATCTCTTCGGTCAGGTGGGCATCGACAAGCCCTTCGTCGACTGGAGCGGTAACTGCGGCAACCTCACGGCGGCGGTGGGGGCGTTTGCCATTCGCAGTGGCCTGGTGGACGCCGAGCGCATTCCGCAGAACGGCACCGCCGTCATTCGTGTCTGGCAGGCCAACATCCAGAAGACCATCGTGGTCCATGTGCCCATCACCAACGGTGAGGTGCAGGAAACCGGGGACTTCGAGCTGGACGGAGTCACGTTCCCGGCGGCAGAAGTGAAGGTGGAGTTCATGGACCCGGCCGACGGGGAAGGCGCGATTTTTCCGACCGGCAATCTGGTGGACGACCTGGAGGTGCCCGGCATTGGCACCCTGAAGGCCACCATGATCAATGCCGGCATTCCCACCATCTTTGTTAATGCCGAAGACATCGGCTACACCGGCACCGAGTTGCAGGACCAGATCAACAGCAACCCGGAAGCCCTGGCGATGTTCGAGACCATTCGGGCCCATGGTGCCGTCAGGATGGGACTGATTGACAAGGTGGAAGAGGCTGCCCAACGTCAGCACACCCCGAAGGTGGCGTTTGTGGCCAAGCCCACGGACTACACCGCCTCCAGCGGCAAGCAAATCGCTGTGGATGATGTGGACCTGCTGGTGCGCGCGCTGTCCATGGGCAAGCTCCACCACGCCATGATGGGCACTGCGGCAGTCGCCATTGCCACGGCAGCCGCCATTCCAGGGACCACGGTCAACCTGGCTGCCGGTGGCGGCGAGCGGACGTCCGTCACTTTCGGCCACCCCTCCGGGACACTGCAGGTGGGGGCGAAAGCCAGTCTGGCAGAGGGCGCCTGGCAGGTGGACAAGGCTGTCATGAGCCGCAGCGCGCGTGTTCTCATGGAGGGTAGTGTGTTTGTGCCCGGTGATGTTCTTCCGGAATGATCCCCCTGGCCGTCAGCCTCTGAGGTCGCTCCGTGTCCGGTAGTCCGGGCTGGAGGAGATGGCTGGGCTACGTACTCTGCCTTTGGGGTACGCTACTGTTGCTGGTTGCATCCGTCTGGATAGCGGCCTATGCCCTGCAGATACTCGCTGCGGGGCAAGCCCTGACTCGCCTTTGGGAGGCGCCGCTGCATTGGGCGCCAGTTCCGTTCTTTCTCGCCGGGCCGGGTGTGCACGTGCTGTACTATGGTCGGCAATTGAAGCTGACGCGGCCGGTAAAGCGCTGGGTCTATGTCGAAATGGCGGGGCTCTCCCTGTTGGCCGTCATCGTGCTGATACTGGCTTTTGTACCCGAATCCTGAAGTGTCACGCGCCGACTTTCCGCTCCCGCGGTTATTGCCTGGGTTCCGACCGATGCTGGGTTATCAGGCGATATATCCACCTACAAAACATATGGCTTTTGTATGCCCGCCATGCCTAATATGGCAGTAGGAGCTGCCAGGCAGCAATGAGTTCACCCAGGAGCCACTGACTATTGTTGTTACAGAGAATAACGTGGGTCGTCCTGTGCGTTGCCGTGCTCTTCTGGACGAGGCTCAGCCCAGCCGAAGAATGCCGTAGCATTCGAGTCACCAGTGATCCCGACTATCCGCCTCTGTCCTGGCGCGATCCCCAACGGCCCGATCGCATCATTGGCGTGGCCATTGATCTGGCCGAGCGTGCGTTCAGCGATGCGGGCGTGGACGTGGAATCCGTTTACGTCGGTCCATGGAAGCGCGTGCTGGCAAATCACGAAAAGGTGGATCTGATCGCCGGGCTGTATCTCACCCATGAGCGTGAGAGCTTCCTTCGTTACGTGCAGCCGGCATTCATGTCCGATCCCAGCGTGGTCTTTGTCAAAAAGGGGGAGGGATTCAGCTTCACCCAATGGAACGACCTGGTCAAACACGATGGCGGGATACGGCTGGGGGACAGTTTTGGGCATGACTTCGACGTCTTTGCCGGTAAACGTCTGATGCTTGAAGAGGTTCGCTCGTTCGGTCAGCTGGCCGGAATGACCTTGGCCGGCTACCTCGACTATTTTATCTACGGCCTCTACCCCGGTCTGGTGATGATCAAGCAGCAAGGGCTTGAGGGAAAGCTGGAATACCTGCCGTTACCGATTTCCCAGGAACCCGTGTTCATGGCGTTCAGCAAAACCTCCAGCTGCCAACACCTGGCAGAGCACCTGCAACACAAACTCCGGCAATTCGTCGCCGAAGGGCTGCCTGAGCGACTGAGCAGCGAATACCTGCAGCGGTGGGAACAACAGCATTGAGTGTGGCAGGTATCATTGGCGCCGCCGCAGTCTCTTCGATGGTTGGCTTTAAAGGATTCCCTTAGCGGCGTGTATCCGGCAGGATCGTCTTTACGGTGAAGCTCAAAGGAATCGGGTCAAGGAGTCATTATGTCCACCCCCCTCGTTCAGCAAGTGGGAAGCTGCCCCTGTGGCGCGGCCTCCTTTACCGTCCATGGCCGACCGCTGGCACGTTTTTACTGCCACTGTGAAATCTGCCAGCAGCTTTATAACCAGCCTTTTGTAGACGTTTCCGCTTTTGCGGAGAAAGCCATAACGGTATCTGATCCGGCCGCCATCTCGTTTCGCAAATACCGCAAACCGCCGGCGCTGCAGCGTGGGACCTGTCGATCGTGCGGTCAGCCGGTGGTCGGCTTCCTGCACCTCGGTCCCTTGCCCGGCCTGGCCTTTCTGGCAACACGCAATCTTTCCGAGCCGGAAATGCTACCGTCTCCCAGGGCGCATATCTTTTGCCATCGCAAAGTCGCGGCCATCCAGGATGCCCTGCCCCAGATCAGTGGCTATTGGCGCAGTGAATGGGCCGTATTCGAATGGATAGGGCAGACCCTGTTGCGTCCCGCCTGAACCTGAACGCCGCTGCAAAAACACAGACCAGCGGGCCCTTGTCAGACTACCGGAAGAGGCGGTATTCAATCCGCAGGGGCATTCGGGATAGGAGAAGTGATGAGTTATTTCCTGAAGCAATACAACAAGGCGGGGACCGCTCCCGGGCAACTGGAGCATGACCAGCCAGGAAGTACCGTTGAAATCGACGTTATCCGTTACGACTCGGATCACTACGATTACCGCCAGAACGTCACCATCGACGAAGCGCTGGAAGCACCGCGCGACCACCAGAAACGCTGGCTGGCCCTGCAGGGGAAACCGGCCCCGGAACTGCTGAAAGTGCTGGCGGACAAGCTGGGGTTGCATCCGCTGGCGCTGGAAGACGTGATCCACAGTGGCCAGCGCGCCAAGCTCGACAACTATGACAGTCATCTGTTCCTGGTCCTGCAGCGACCGCGTTGGGAGAATCAATCACTCGCCCTGGGGCAGGTCAGCCTTTTTCTCGGCGACGATTTCGTGGTCAGTATCGACGACTCCGGACGGGACCCTTTCGAGCCCATTCGCAAACGACTGGAAACCTCGGCCAACGGTCGGTTCCGCAGCTCCGGGCACGATTACCTGTTCTATTCGCTGACTGATCTCATTATCGATCAGGCTTTCCCCATTCTCGACGGCTACGCAGAGGAACTGGAGGAGCTGGAGCTGACGATCACCGAGAGCCCGAAAAAACCGGACATCCTCGACCGGCTCCATGACGTGCGGCGGGAACTGGTCTTTCTGCGTCGCACCCTGTGGTCCCAGAGTCAGGCCGCGACCACCCTGCTGCGGGAAGACATTCACCTGATCAGTCCCACCACCCGCCTGTTCCTGCGGGATTGCGCGGACCACGCCAACCATATTCTCGATATGGCTGACAGTTATAGGGACATGAGCGTTGCGGTCATGGAGCTGCTCCTGTCCTACCAGAACAAGCAGCTCAACGAGACCATGCGGGTACTCACCATGATCGCGACCATCTTTATCCCGCTATCCTTTGTCACCGGTGTCTACGGCATGAATTTCGATCCCCAGGCCGGTCCCTGGAGTATGCCGGAACTCTCCTCGCCCTATGGCTACCCGCTCACCCTCCTGGGACTGGTGGGTATCGGGGTCGGGATGCTGGTCTTTTTCAAGCGTAAGGGCTGGATCTGATGGCCCATTCGTTCCCGGGCGTGAGCATCACGCCGTTTTGAATGGGCTTTTCTGGTAGGTTATCTGCTGCGCGAGGTCTTTGGCATCGGCATGGATTGAGGAGGGCACCGGAAAGCGTCGGACGTCCGACCTCAGACGTCCGACGCCTTGGCCTCAAAACCGCTTGTAAGGCAGGAACTTGCCGGACAGCGTAATCTGCACGCGATCGCCCTTGGGATCCTCTTCACGGTCCACCGCCAGGGAGAAGTCGATGGCGCTCATGATGCCGTCGCCGAATTCCTCGTGGATCAGCTCCTTGAGAGTGGTGCCGAACACCGCGCCGATTTCGTACCAGCGATAGACCAGCGGGTCGGTGGGGATGGTCTGGGGCAGGGAGCCCTTGTAGGGACACACCTGCAGCC
Organism: Marinobacteraceae bacterium S3BR75-40.1; assembly: GCA_042862465.1. Lineage (GTDB taxonomy): Bacteria > Pseudomonadota > Gammaproteobacteria > Pseudomonadales > Oleiphilaceae > JASTVH01. Next base: position 152,496 of record JASTVH010000008.1, read on the forward strand.
AGGCCACGGCTTCGTCCGGCAGGTCGAACAGGCTGCCCACGGTTTCGGCCTGGGCCTTGTCCAGACTCATCTGGCCCAGGCAGGCAGCGGTGACGTACTCCTTGGAGGCGCCGACTTCCGCCGCCACATCCTTCCATTTGATGCCTTTGCTGACCTTGGTGGCCAGGATCATTTGGGTGACTTCATCTCGGTTCTGGATCATGTTGGCTTTCCTTCTGTGGGTTATTGGTAGAGCAGGACAATGACAATCACGGCCAGGACGGCCGAGATGCCTTGCCAGAACGCGACCGGATTGCGCTCGATCAGAGGCGGACGCGTCTTCTGGAGGTAAACAGGGTTGGGGTGGCGCAGGTCGTAGGTGAACTCGGACAGCTCCTGATAGCGTTTTTCCGGATTGGGGTGAACCGCTTTCTGCAGCGTGTCGTCGACCCAGGCTGGAATGGCCCGCTGGTCGTCCAGTACCGAGCGGTAACGCAGACGACGCTGGCTGGCGGCGCTTCGGGCACGGGCCATGCGCAGGCCATAGGGAAAGCCGCCGGAGAGCATGTGGTAGGTCAAAACCCCCAGGGCATAGAGATCCGAGCGAGTGGTTCCGACGTCGCCGATAAAGTATTCCGGCGCCATGTAGAGCGCCGTGCCTGGAAAGGCCGTGTTTTCCCCGTCCGGAATCGCTTCCTCCAGTCCGGCCACCCGGGCGGCACCGAAATCGATCAGCTTCACCGTTCCGGCTGGGTCGATCATGATGTTTTCGGGGCGCAGATCCCGGTGCAGAATTTCCTTGCGATGCAGCGCGTAAAGCCCCCGCGCCACCTGTTCGACGATATCGCGCACCTGCTCCAGTTCCGGGTTGGGGTGGTCGGCAATCCATTGGGCGAGGGTCTGGCCCTCGACATACTCCAGGGTGGTGTACAGGAACCGCCGGTGGCCGGTAGGCGCCCCCGCCTTGACCAGGTGAGCGCTGCTCAGGCGACGGGCAATCCATTCTTCCCGCAGCAGGCGTTCCAGATAGTCGGGATCGTCACGCAGGTCGATGGAGGGTGTCTTCAGCACCACCGGCCGGTGGTCTTCCTCATCCCGGGCCAGGTAGACATGGCTGCGGCTGGAGGCGTGGAGTTCGCGCAGGATGCGGTAACCGTCGAACAGTTGCCGGGGTTCCAGAATTGGGGGCAGGGGCAGTGTTTCGACTTGCTGGTGAATCTCCGAGGCGGCCCGCTCCGGCAGCTGTTCGATACGGGCCAGCTGAATACTGAGATTGTCGTCGCTGCCGTTGTGATAGGCCTGGTCGGCAATCGCCCGCGCGGCGGCGTCGAGATCCAGTGGATGAGCATGGAGGATCCGGCCTATGGCATCCGGGGCGATGTACTCGTACACCCCGTCGGTGGCCAGAATGAACAGGTCGCCCCGCTGCAGGGGAACGGCGCTGTAATCCAGCTCCAGGTGGTCGGCGGCGCCGAGCGCGCGGCTGAGATAGGATTCCTCTTCCGACAGGCGCAGGCGATGATCGTTGGTCAGCAGCTCCAGGCTCCGCTCCCGTAGCCGGTAGATGCGCGTATCGCCGGCATGGAACAGGTGGGCGGTGTTGGATTTGAGCACCAGGGCGCTGAAGGTACAGACATAGCCGCGGTTGGTGTCGTAGCGGTGGGGGCTTTGCCGGGTCTGGGCATACAGCCAGGCGTTGATGGCGTTGAGGACCCGCAGGGCGGACGTTTTGACGCTCCAGGCTTCGGCCGTGCAGTAGTAGTCCTCCAGAAAGCCCTTGATGGCGGTTTCGCTGGCTTCCCGGCTGACGGCGCTACTGCTGATGCCATCTGCCATGGCCAGGGCAATACCCTTGAGGCTCAGCATCGGTTCCCGGGGAATCAGGCTGCCGTGGAAATCCTGATTGCTGGGCTTGCGCCCCCGGTCCGAGTAGTGGCCCACCGTGATGTGCAGTCGTTGCGTCATGGTAAGCATCCATGCCCCGGTCCGTCAGGCGAACCGGGGCATGAGAGCTGTTATGCCGTTACCGGCTTGGCAGCAGTGGGCCGCGCCTTCTTGGTGCGGACGTGAGTGGTGTAGAGGGTCAGGCCGGTGAAGGCGATGCCGCCCACCAGGTTACCCAGCGCGGTGGGGATCTCGTTCCAGATGAAGTAATCCATCACGGAGAACTCACCGCCCATGATCATGGCCGACGGGAACAGGAACATGTTGACCACGGAGTGCTCGAAGCCCATGAAGAAGAACAGCAGGATCGGCATCCACATGGCCACAACCTTGCCAGTGACATTGGTGGAAACCATGGCGCCGACGACACCCATGGACACCATCCAGTTACACAACATGCCGCGGATGAAAATGGTGAACCAGCCGGCAGCTCCGTACTGGGCGTAACCGAGGGTCCGTGCTTCACCGATGCCGGCGATCTTCTCGCCCACCGCACCCGGATCGGTGCTGAACCCATAGGTGAAGATGAAGGCCATCATGAAGGCGACCGTCAATGCCCCGGCAAAGTTGCCCAGGAACACCCAGCCCCAGTTGCGCAGGACCCCGGCAACGGTGACGCCGGGACGCTTGTCCAACAGCGCCAGCGGGGTCAGCATGAACACGCCGGTGAGCAGGTCGAAGCCCATGAGGTAAAGCATGCAGAAACCGATGGGGAAGAGCACGGCGCCGATCAGGAAAACCCCGGTCTGCACCGCCACGGTGACCGCAAATACCGCCGCCAGGGCCAGAATGGCGCCCGCCATGTAAGCGCGTATCAGCGTATCCCGGGTGGACATGTGAATCTTGGATTCACCGGCATCCACCATCTTTGTCACAAATTCAGAAGGAACCAAATAGGACATAGTGTTACCTCGTTCTTCGAGTCGTTGTCTGAAGAGCCTTTCGCGCGCCCACCTGCTGGAGTGGGCGCGCCCATAAAAAACGGCGTCCATACGCACCTGTCTGCCAGGAACGCGTGGACGCCGTTGTCCGGATACTGCTCAGATTTTTTGGGAGGGGCTCCATTGCCCAACGATCAGGGATGACCGTTACAGAGGACTCAGCAAGCACTGTGCCCATTCTGATGTTTGGTGATATTTGGCTGTTAAAACAGACGGTTGATGTAGTTTGGCGGGAAGCTTTGGAAGTCGGGAGGGGGAGCTGGCGATGGCGGAGTGCACCGCAAAGGGACGGTTGCCCCCGGATGGCGCACAGAGATCCGGGGGCATGGCGCGGGCTACATCATGCCATCGTCGTGCGACATGTCCCTGTCGTGCATTTTATCCTCTTTTTCCATGTCTTCCTGCATGTCATCAGAGGTCATATCCTCGTCGGCCATGGAATCCATCGCCATGTTCGAGTCCTTCATTTCCTGTTGCGACATTTCGGTCTTTTCCATCTTCATGGCGCCGTCGTCCTGCATCGGCATGTCCTGATCCGACATCATTCCGCCCGCGCTGGCCTGGCCGGCAGCAATGAAAAGGGTGGTGAAGATGGCTGCGTGCAGGACTGATTTGCGGTTTGTCATGGGTATTCTCCTGATTGAGTTTCAGGGAATACAGTATGCGTTGGCCACGCTCCATACCTCACGCCGCCCTGACAAAAACATCACAAATCGATCACACCCTCGCGACTCGGACCGGCGTTGCGGTCCCCCTTTCGCTGGATTTTCTTCACCAAATATTTTGCCGCATCCTGGTAAGGCGAAAGTACCAGGTCTGCGCCGGCTTTCTTTAGAGCAAAGGCGTCGTCGCCCGGATGTGCTGAAACGGCAATTCGTCCCTTGAACCCTTGATGCCTCAGCCCCTTGATAAGGACCAGGCGAGGGTCCTCATGGGTCAGGCTCATTTCCTGATGGGGCAATGCCGAAATCACCCACTGCACGCCCTGCATAGGCAGCATGCTTATGAATTCCTGGTCAGAGGCGTCCCCGTAAATGGCATCGCCTCCACTCTTGCGCCAGCGCCGAACTTTGTCGGGATCGAAGTCAACCACCAGCATCCGATAGCCGGCCTGGTCCAGGCAGCGGGCGATTGCCGTACCGTAACGACCAGTCCCGACCAGTATCACTTCATGCCGGTGACGGGTCGCAGGTGCATCCGGGGATTGTTCCCTGAAAGGATATTTGCGCTCAAAGATCCCCAGCGCCGGTTCCAACATCTGATAGAGCCGGTTGGAGTAGGAAATCATGTAGACGGACAGGGCTATGGTGACCAGGCCAACCAGCGTGACCAGCCCCAGGGCCGGGGTATCAACATGGCCGAGGTAGACCCCCATGGTGATGAAAATGAGCGAGAACTCACTGATCTGGGCTACCGTTAATCCGGCCAGAAAGCCCGTTCGTTTGCGAAAGCCCATGATGCCCATGATCACCATGACGATCAGGGGATTCCCGATCAGCACAAACGCGGAGAACAGGATCGCGGCGCCAACCTGGGCGCCCAGCAAACTCAAATCCAGATGCATCCCCAGGGCGATGAAGAAGAACAGCAACAGGAAGTCGCGCAATGAGGCCAGGCGGGAAAACAGGGCCTCGCGGTAGGAGGTCGAGGCCAGTGAGACGCCGGCCAGGAGACCGCCCAGTTCCTTGCTGAAGCCGAGAAGATCCCCCAAAGCGGCCAACAGCGCCGCCCATGCGATAGCGAAGACAACCAGCAGCTCCGAGGAATGGGCAATACGTTCCAGCAGCGGGCTGGCCACGTAGCGCATGAACAGGGCGATCAACAGGAAGATGCCGGTTATTTCGAGGCACAGGGCCAGCAGGTAGGACGGCATACTCGCCTGGCTCTCCGCCCCGATGCCCCAGGCCGATAGCACCATCATGGCCAATACCACGACCAGGTCCTGAACAATCAGGAAGCCCAAAGCGATACGCCCATGCAGGGCATCCACCTCTTTTTTGTCTGTCAGCAGCTTGACGATGATGATGGTGCTGGAAAAGGTCAGGGCAACGGCGACATACAGGGACGTGATGACATCCATGTCCAGCGCCAGTCCAATAAAGAACCCGAAAAGGGACGTGAAGAGAACCTGGCCGAGCCCCGTGGCAAGGGACACCAAGCCCAACGTCCGGACGAGCTTCAGGTCCAGTTTCAGCCCCACCAGAAAGAGCAGGACGGCAATCCCCAGCTCAGCCAATGGCTGGATGGTCTTTTCCGATTGCACAATGTCCAGCACCGAGGGGCCGGCAATCAGACCGACGGCGATGAAACTGACAATCATCGGCTGTTTGAGGCGTTGCCCAATGAAACCCACCAAGGCTGCCAAGGCCAGCAGTGCGCCCAGTTCGTAGAAGGGTTCGGCGTGAATCAGGGCGATGAGGTCAGTCACGCTGCGCTGCCCCCGAATCAGCAGGTGGAGGAGGCATACGAAGCATGGACGAGCGCAGCAGTACCTGCTTTTCCAATTCCAGTAACGCAAACACCGCGACACCGATGGCCACGACAAGGAGCCCGTCTTTAAAAGCAACCGCTTCAGTTCCGAACACCGCCTGGAAAGGCCCTAAAAAGGTAAACGCGAATTGGGCGATGGTGAGTACACCCACGGTTGCCCACACCATGGGCGTACCAGCCAGCATCTTGAGCGCCAGTCCAGGACTGTAGAAGTTGCGCATGAAGAACAGGTGGAATATTTCCATCACCACCAGCGTATTAACGGCCATGGTCTGCGCCATCATCGTCGAGTACCCCTGGGCGCCGGCGTAGGCGTAGATCCCATAGACACCGGCCAGGAAAACAATGGAGACGAATAGCAGATGCCATAACAGGGTGTGCCCCAGCAAGGGTTCGTTGCGACGGCGGGGAGGGCGGCGCATCACGGTGTCTTCGGTGGGCTCGAAAGCCAAAGCGATCCCCAGGGTAACCGCCGTCACCGTGTTGACCCAGAGGATTTGCAGGGGAGTAACGGGCAGTGTCACGCCCAGTAGCAGGGCGACCACGATCGTCAGTGCCTCGCCGGAATTGGTGGGAAGCGTCCAGCCGATCACCTTCTTGATATTGTCGTAGACCGTCCGGCCCTCGCGAATGGCGGCGACGATCGAGGCGAAGTTGTCGTCCGCCAGGACCAGATCGGAAGCCTCCCTGGCTGCACCGCTGCCCTTGAGCCCCATGGCAATACCGGCATCGGCCCGTTTCAGTGCCGGGGCGTCGTTGACGCCATCACCGGTCATGGCAACCACATGCTCCTCCGCCTGCAGCGCCATGACCAGGCGCAGTTTGTGCTCCGGGCTGGTGCGGGCGAAGACATCGGTCTTTTTCACCGCCAGGGGCAGTTCGGCATCGCTCAGCGCATCCAGCTCATTGCCGGTCAGTACCCTGTCCCAGTGCCGCAGCCCGACCTGACGGGCGATGGCCCTGGCAGTGCCGGCGTGATCGCCGGTAATCATCTTCACAGCGATGCCCGCCTGATAACACTGGGTCACGGCCTCGATCGCCTCCGGCCGCGGTGGATCGATCAGGCCGACCAGCCCGATCAGCATGACGTCCTCTTGCAGGTCGTTGCGTTCAAGGATCGCGTGTTCCGGAGGGACCGGCTTAAGAGCCAGGGCGAGGACCCGCTGTCCTTCTCCTGCGATCTGGTGCATTTGCGCATGCCAGTAGTCTCGATCCAGTGGCGCCTGATTACCCAGGCGATCCCGTTGCCATTGGCACAGATCGAGCACGGCTTCGGGCGCCCCCTTGATGAAAATGGCGGCGCCTCCTTCGTGGTTGTGGTTAAGAGTGGCCATGAAACGGTGGTTGGGATCGAAGGGGATCGCGTCGGTGCGCGTCCAATGTTGCTGTTCCTGCGATTCCAGCAGACCCAGCTTGCGCGCCAGCACCAGCAGGGCTCCCTCCATGGGGTCACCCTGAACGCTCCAATGACCCTCTTTTTCCTGTAAATGGGCATCGTTGCAGAGCGCGGCGATCCGTCCCATTTCCTGCAGCGCGTGGCGTTCCACGGCATCGATGTTTTTCTGCCCGGTCCGTAGCTCGCCTTCCGGCGCATAGCCGCTGCCTTCGACCGTATAGGTTTCCGCGTCATGGACCACGGAAGCCACGGTCATTTCGTTTTTCGTCAGGGTGCCGGTTTTGTCGCTGCAGATGACCGAAACGGCGCCAACCGTCTCGATGGCGGGCAGGCGCCTGATAATGGCATTGCGTTGGGCCATGGCGCGTACGCCGATGGCCAGGGTGATGGTGAGGACCGCCGGCAGACCTTCCGGGATCGCGGCAACCGATAGCCCCACCACCGCCATGAAGAGCGCCGTGAAGGGCATGCCGTGGACGGCGTAGCCATACGCCAGGATCAGTCCGGCAACCAAAAGGATGAACAGGGTCAGCCAGCGGGCGAACAGGTCCATCTGTCGGACCAGCGGCGTCACCAGGTGCTCCACCCCGGAGAGCAGCCCGCTGATACGGCCGATCTCTGTCGCGGTGCCTGTGGCGACAACGACACCGACGCCCTGGCCGGCCGTGACGAGCGTTCCGCTGAACGCCATACAGGAGCGATCGCCGAGGTTGGCCGCTTTCTCCACCGGCCGGGTGTTCTTTTCCACGGGCAGTGACTCGCCGGTCAGAATGGCTTCCTGGATTTGCAGACCGTGGCTCCTGAGCAGTCGAAGGTCGGCAGGCACCCGCTCACCGGCCTCCAGCAGCACAATGTCGCCGGGGACCACATCTTCCGCGGCAATGGAGTGACGCAACCCCGCCCGCAACACCGAGGCTTGCGGAGCAAGCATTTCGCTTACCGCCTGCATCGCCTTTTCGGCCTTGCCTTCCTGGATAAAACCCAGCACGGCATTGACGACCACCACCGCAATGATCACCGAAGTGTCTGCCCAGTGGCCCAACAGGGCAGTAATCAGCGCTGCCGCCAGCAAGATGTAGATCAGGACATTCCTGATCTGGCGGAGCAGGCGCGCCAAAAGACTTTCCCTGGGTGGCGTGGGTAGCCGGTTGGGACCATATTGTTCAAGTCGGCGCTCGACGTCTGGTTCGAGCAATCCGTCATGGCTGCTTTCCAGGTGGGAGAGCGCCTCATCCGCCGTAGCGGCATGGGGGCACCACATATTACGTTGATCTGTTGAGTCCATCATCGGGGTCCGCAAATGCCGCTTGTTTATGCCTCTATGGGTGTGCGGATAGGACAGATCAGCTATCCGGGGCGACAGGGCTGACGAAATCCTCCGGTTTCAGCGCCAGAAGGCTGCAGCCTATCTTCTGAAGAATGTTTTCGGCGGTATTGCCGATCAAGAAGCCGGGAATCCCGGTACGTGCCACGGTGCCCATAACGAGCAGGTCAATGTCGTGGTCGGACACGAAACGGGGGATGAGCTTTTCCGGTTCGCCGCGTGGATGAGAAATCCTTGGCCGGGGATCCGCATTGAGGGTCGTGACCAGATGGTTGAGCGTCTCCAGGTGAGATGCTTCTTCCGCTTTGACGGCGCGCTGCAGGTCGCGCACGGCGATCTGGGCAAAGATATGATTGCGCAGATAGTCTTCAGCAACGCTCTCCCAGCATGCAATGACACTGACATCCGCGTGGTACAGCCTTCCCAGTGTCAGGCCGGCCTCCAGCAGGGTTTGCGCAAACCGGTATTCCGCCCGGTCGGGTTTGCCCGGATCCACTGCGACGCCAATATGCTCGATAGGTGTAGGGGACGGTTTCTGGGAGCGGTAGAGCAGCACCGGAATCGGGCATTTGCGCAACAGCCCCATGTCGATCGCGCGGAAGCCTTTATGGCTGGTGGTGGGTTCGGCCGGTTTTATCAGCAGGTCACAGCCGTTTTGCAGGACATACTGAATAGCCTGGATATGCGGGGCGTGGCCCGAGCGCACGACAATGGCCGGGCGCTCTGAGGCGCCCTCATCCGGCAGCGTGCGTTTGGTGGTGACGCGTTCCAGTAGTTGTTGGGCGCGCTCATGAAGGAAGTCATCAAAGGCGGCCTGATAGTGGCCCAGGCCTTCGGGCAGTGCGGCTCCGAGAACCAGAAGGCTCAGTTGCGCCTCCTGATCCCTGGCCAGCGTCAAGGCGGTGTCGAGAGCCTCCTGTTCATGGGGAACGTCCAGGCCTTCGACCACAAAGAGAATATGTTTTCTTTTTTCCACAAAACGACGCTCCCTATCTGACAGTACACCAGGACATGACTGTCCCCGCATTACTCGGCCGCATCCAGCCAGGGCTATATTCCCTCATTGGTCAGGATATGACCAATATACGACATCACTCTAATGCGGATCTCGCAAGGCGATATTGATCTGTGTCGTCTGAAGTGCCGTTTCAGGCGCGAAGCGGCTAATCATCCAGCTCCGGGTAATGCCGAAATATCCCACTTTCATTGAAGGCCTGTCGCCGTTCGGAGGTCAGGTACGCCTGGATGTTCGGCCGCTGTTCCACGGCATCGGCCAGGTTGTTGAGCCTGGGAATGGTGGAGGTCTGTGCTTCCATGGCCTTCGGAAAGGCGTACCGCAGGCCGGCCAGGGTGTGGAACAGGGAGAGGTCCACGTAGCTGAGGCTTCCGCCCACCAGGTGATCGGGGCCTGCCGGATTCTTCGTCAGCACGTCTTCGAAATACTGCAGGAACTTGGGCAGACGCTGTTCGCGGAAATTCCCGGCGCATCGCAGCGCTTCGTCCTTCTGCTCCTCGTAGTAAAGCTCGGGGCCCAGAGGGTGATGGACATTGTGGATCTCCGCCACGAAGTCGGTGACGGTCAACTGCAGTCCGTGGGCCCAGAGCCGGTCGCTTTCCGGCTCCGGCACCAGGCCCAGCCGGGGGCCCAGGAACTGCAGGATATTGGCTACATGGGACACCAGTATCTCACCGGCCTTCAGAAACGGTGGTGCAAAGGGGGGATAGGCGGTGCGGCTGGCGTCGAGGTATTCCCCGATGGCGCCGACCCCGAAGCCTTCCTCATCCGGGGCGCGGCCGACATCGATGTAATCGGCCCCGGCTTCCTCCAGGGCCAGACGAATGTATTCCCCGCGGCCGGGAATGCCGGGCCAGTAGTAGAGTTCATAGCGCATGGCGGACCCTCCTGATGTCCATGGTGATCCACGGTTCCGGTGGAAAGGGTGGAACATCGCGTCCCACTTTGGGTTAGCATAAAGCCCTTTGGTGCCTCTGAAAAAGCGCCGATCCTGAGGCCACTCGCAAGGGCGGTTCTTTTCGAGGTGGCCTGAGCAATCTGTTGGCCGAAGCTGCTGTCCATGTCCCTGAAGCGTATTGCTGCTGTCATTGTGGTGCTTGTTCTGACCGGTGCGTCACTGGCCGGGCTGTATGGTTGGTGGCAGTGGCAGGATTGGAAGGCCCGTAACGGCATTCAGGATTTACGCTGGCAGGGAGCGCAGCTGCACCAGGATGAGCTGCGCCTGGATCGGGTTTCGCTCGTTCAGCAACGGAGCCGGCAGCGTCTGGAGGTGACCCTGGATGAGGTCAGGGTGGCGTGGCAGTGGGCGTTCCCGTGGCCACAGTTGCAAGCCGTCGCTATTGAGCGGGCTGCCGTGCGTCTTGAAGGGAGCGCGGACAGCGAAGAGAGCGCCGGCGCCGCGACAGCGATACCGGCACCACTCCCGTCTGAGCCTCCCTCCTGGCTGCCCCGGGACGTCCGGCTATCCCGCTTCCACCTGGAGTTGCCCTGCGCCACCGGTCAATGCGTGCTGGAGGGAGGGGTGACGGCCCGTCGGGCGGAAGACAGGCTCTTTCCCCTGCATCTCACCCTCGATCTGATTCATCAATCCCACCAGCTGCGCCTAGCCAGCGAGCTAACCCGCAGCGAGCTATCCACAATCACGCTCAATGGCGCCCTGCATATCGACCAGACACAGCAGGCCTGGCTCTTCAGCACCTACGAGCCAGGTGCGGACGGGCAGCGCGCCCGTCTGGCCGGCTCCATCAACATTCCCTCCCTGCCGCAGACCGACTGGCTCCTGGCCTGGCTGCGGCAATGGCAGCCGTTGCCGGATAACCCATTACCCGATCAGCCCCGGTCGGCCCGTATGGAAGCGGCCTGGGATCTGCAGCTGGCTGGCGATTCGCGGCTCGTCGCAGCAAAGTTCAATGCCAGCGCTCATCTGCCCGATCCCTGGCCGCTGCCTGGGGTGGGGGCGGTGACCGGCGACCTGCAACTCGCGGTGGCCCGGGATGGCACTTCCTGGCACTCACCTGTCATCACCGCCGACCTGACCCTGACACAGCTGGCGGACTGGTCACGGGCGATCCCGGAGCGTTGGCGACCCCGGGCTCTGGAATTCAACCTGGTCTCTGAGCCCTCGGGGACAAGCGGTGATGATCGACTTCCCCTGAAGGTGAAGCTTGATGCCCAAGGGCCGCTTCCGTTAACGCTACGGTCCCGGTTGGCCGTCACCGCCGCCACACCCTGGCAGGTTGCCATCGAGCGGGCCGATGTCCGGGCGACGCTGGGTAACGCAGAGGTTGCGGGCTGGTCGGCCCGAAACGTCCGTGCTGACCTGCAACTGAGCGGCGATTTCAGTGCGGATGCGCTCTCCCTGCAACTGGCAGCAGGCTCCCAGATCCGTGTGGACGCGTTGGGGGCCGGGGAAGCCGGCCATCTGTCTGTCAACGGAGGCAGACTCTCTACCAGGGGCATGGCCTTCGATATGGCCTTCGCCGATCCGGCAACGACCTGGCAACTTTCGGGCCCCGTGACACTCAAGACCCGATCCATTGCCCAGGCCTGGCTGAACCCCCAGCCGTGGTCGTTCGAGGGGCAGCTTGAGGCCGGTCCGGGAACAATCAACCTCGAAGGCCTGGTGTCCGTGGCCGACCTGAAATGGCCGCTGTGGTTCAGCCAGGAGGATAGCAAGCCCCTTGGACTGCAAGGGCGCATTAAGGTCAAAGGCGGTCAGTCCGCGGCAGCGCTTAACAAGGTGCTGGCGTTCTGGCCCGACACCCTGTCGCTGGAGGACGGATCGCTCAGCCTCAATGCTGATGTGCAGTTCCCACCGGACGCCCCCGTAACGGTGGACGGCGAGCTGTTGCTGCACCAGTTGGGAGGGGTCTACGACCGGCTGGCGTTTAGCGGCCTCAGCGGTGCGGTGGACCTGGGTCTGGATTCACAGCTGACCGTCGCAACACCGGGCCTGACGCTGAAAGAACTCAATCCCGGCATTCCGTTGGGCCCGCTGTCGGTAAAGGGGCGTTACACGGCGCCGAAGGAGGCGTTGACCCGGGGCACGCTCGCGCTGAACCGGGCCGAGGCAGGCTTCATGTCGGGACGCCTGTGGCTGGAACCCGCCAGCTGGTCGCTGGATTCGTGGCCGCTGCGGGCGCCGGTGAAGGTGGCCGGGGTCAGCCTGTCGCGGTTGCTGGAATACTATCCGTCGGAGAATGTGTCCGGAACCGGTCGCCTTGATGGGGTACTGCCGCTGGTCCTTGGACCTGAGGGGGTGCAGGTGGAGCAGGGTAAAATCCAGGCCCAGGCTCCCGGCGGTCGCCTCTCCCTGCCGGCCGACAGAATCCTGCCCACCGGCGGTAACCGGGAACTGCAGATGGTCTCCAGGGCGGTGGAAAACTTTCACTACTCGGTGCTTTCCACCCGGGTAAACTATGATCTTGATGGCAAGCTGATGTTGGACTTGCAGTTGCAGGGGCGTAACCCGGACTATGAGAAGGGGCCGCCGATCCATCTCAATATCAGCCTGGAAGAGGATATTCCGGCACTGTTGACCAGCCTGCAACTGAGTGGCCGGGTCAACGATACCATCACGCAACGGGTGCGGGAGCGGCTTGAAAAGGCCCAGTGATTTTAATGGCAAGTGGAGGTGGCATGACCAGCCAGGATTCGGGAGTACGATATCATCGCCTGGGCGTAGCCGGGCTACTGGCGGCGTTGTGGCTTGGGGGCTGCACGCCCACGGTACAGATGGCCGCTCCCAAGGAGCCCATCACCGTGAATCTCAACGTCAAGATTCAGCACGAGATCTACGTCAAGGTCGACAAGGACCTGGATGAAATGTTCAGCGAGAAGGATTTGTTCTGATGCGTATCAACAAAACATTATCGACCAGGCAACCGTTCACCCTGGCACGAATTGGGGCTCTCCTGCTGGTACTGCTGATGAGTCTGCCGGTACTGGCCATGGGCCTGGATGAAGCCAAGTCCCGGCTGGATGAGGTCAAGCGCGAGGGCTATGTGGGGGAGAAACCCACGGGTTATCTGGGGGTGGTGAAGGCCGGGGAACAGGCCCAGGCCATTGTCGATGCCATCAACGAGGCGCGCCGCAACGAATACGAGCGTATCGCCGACAAACACGGGGTTGAGGTGACCAAGGTGGAAGCAGTGGCCGGCAAGAAGGCCCTGGAGAAAACCCCTCCCGGGGAGTACATCTGGGTCGACGGGCAGTGGCAGCAGAAGTGATCAGCCACTGAGCCCGCCCGCGGCGCTTCCGACCCCTGCGCGGGGCGGAAGCGCCGGACGTCAGGCGGCCTCAGGGTCGCCGGCGTGGCAACGGAACAGGTGCACGGCGAACCAGCCCCGCGAATCCATCCAGCGCTCCTCCAGACTGAAACCGGCCCGCTTCGCCAGTTCGGTGAACCCTTCCGGGCTGTACTTGTACGAACTTTCAGTATGAATCGTCTCGCCGGCACGCAGGTCAAACTGCTGTGCCCCCGCCCGTATGCGCGTGGCCTTTTGTGCCTCCAGATGCATTTCGATACGGCTCTTCTGTGTATTGAAAAAGGCCCGGTGCCGGAAATCGGCGGGGGTCGTATCGCAGTCGAGGCGGTGATTGAGGTGGTGGAGCATGTTGAGGTTGAAGGCGGCGGTGATGCCCTGGGCATCGTTGTAGGCGGCGTCGAGGACGGCGGTGTCCTTGATCAGGTCGGTGCCGATCAGCAGGTAGCCGCCGTCGCCCACCAGTTGGCCAAACCCCTGCAACAGCGCCGCAGCGGCCTCGGGTTCGAAATTGCCGATGGTGGAGCCCGGGAAAAACAGGACGCGGTCACCGTCGGGCAGCGCTGCCGGAAGTGTCTGGCAGCGGGTGAAGTCTCCGCACACCGCGTGAATGGCCACCTCGGGAATTTCCGCCGCCAACTGCTGGCAGGCTTCGGCCAGGAAACCGCCGGAGATCTCGATGGGCACGTAGTAGCGCATGCCGCCGTCACGAATCAGGGGAATGGCCTTGCGGCAGTTGCCACTGCCGGGCTCGACCAGCACCTCGGCGGGCTTCAGCGCCTCACGTATGGGATGCAGGCTGGACTGGAAGATCTCGGCCTCGGTGCGAGTGACGTAATATTCCGGGGTTTCGGTGATGCGATCGAATAGCCGGGAGCCGGTCTGGTCGTAGAAGAATTTGGGGGACAGCTCTTTCTGCGCCCGGGACAGGCCTTCCTGCACCAGAGCCAGGTCGTCGGTGGGCGGTGTCCCCAGATCATGCAGCTGCAGGTTCAGGGGAGAGGTTGCCTCGTCGTTCAGTTTGACGGTCGCTTCCACGGTCGCTCCTTGTCATTGTTGTCCCTGTTTAGTTCCAGTCCCGGGCCAGGCGAATGCCGGTGAACTGCCAGCGGTCAGACGGGTAGAAGAAGTTGCGGTAGGTGTGGCGGATATGATCGCCAGGGGTCACGCAGCTGCCGCCGCGCAGGACATACTGATTGCACATGAACTTGCCGTTGTACTCGCCCAGGGCACCCTCGGCGGGCTGATAACCGGGGTAGGGCGAGTAGGCGGAGGCGGTCCACTCCCAGGTGGAGCCGATCATGTCGGCAAAGGCTTCGTACTCTTCCGCGGCCATGGGGTGCAGGCGGTCCTCCCGGTACAGCTGACCTTGCGTTGTCTGCCGGGCAGCAACGTGTTCCCATTCGGCCTCCGTGGGCAGTCGGGCCCCGGCCCAGCGGGCATAGGCATCCGCTTCGTAGTAACTGATGTGGGTCACCGGGCGGTTCGGGTCCAGCGACTTGACGCCGTGCAAGGTGAACTCGCGATAGCCCTCGGCGTCGTCCGGCAGCCAATGCTGCGGACAGTCCCAGCCGGCTTCCTGAATATGGGCCCAGCCGTCGGACAGCCACAGTTCGGGCCGGCGATAGCCGCCATCGGCCATGAACGCCCGGTATTCCCCGTTGGTCACCGTCCGCCCGGCGAGAGCAAAGGGCTCCAGCCAGACCTTGTGGCGCGGTGATTCGTTATCGAAGGCAAAGCCGTCCTTTGGACGGTGGCCGATCTCGACCAGTCCCCCGTCGAAGGGATGGAATTCAAGTTCCGAGGCGGTTCCGGAGGGTAATTCCTGCTCCCGGTAGGCAGGATGGAGCGGATTCTGCAGCAGGTTGTACTTGAGGTCCGTGAGCATCAGTTCCTGGTGCTGCTGTTCGTGATTCAACCCCAGGGTCAGCCGGGCCAGAATCTCCCCGCGGTGGGAATGCTCGCTTTCGTTGAGCAGCGTCAGCATGTGGTTATCCACATAGTGACGGTAGTCGTAGACGGTTTTGAGCGTGGGGCGGGAGAGCAGATGGCGCTGGGAACGGGGGTGTTGTTGGCCGATGCCGTTGTAATAGGAGTTGAAGAGAACGGCAAAGTCCGGACTGAACGGGCGGTAACCGGAAACGAAGGGCTGCAGGATGAAGGTTTCGTAGAACCAGGTGACGTGGGCCAGATGCCACTTCAGCGGGCTGGTTTCCGGAATTGCCTGAAGCCCGAAGTCATCCGGCGGCAGGTGTTCGCAAAGTGCCTCGGAACGTTCCCGGACGCGACGGTAGGCCAGCGTTTCGTCCAGCGTGTCCTGGGTCGCCGTTTCCATAACACCCTCCCTCCATCGATCAAGATGAATCGCTAAAACTGTTCCGTGTTACCGTTTTTTGTCGACACTGCCCAAAACCATATCCCATCTGGGCGGATGTCGCCTAGTCATTGGGAGGTTAAAAATCCTTTGTGTCAGGCGGCTTTTTTGGATACACCTGAGGGAAATGCCAACAACATCTGCGAGGTGTCCCAAAAATGATTTCCAACGAACAGATTGCTGAATTGAACCTGCTTCTTGTTTTCGATACGCCGTCGGCCCAGGAAGGGATCAAGGTTCATGAGCATAAAGCGGATCCGGAAACCGTGCTGGCCGCGGAACGGCTGCACCAGAAGGGGCTGATTACCCAGAAGGACGGGGGGTACCTCACCCCGTTGGGGTGTGAGGCTGTGGAGTTGGCGCAGAAGCTGGCGGGGATTTTATCGAACGTCTGAAGATCATGTCGGAGGTCTGAGGTCAGACGTCAGGCATGCATTATCGTCAGTGGTATGAGTGGGGCGTAGCGGTATAAGTGACTCGAGAATTGGTGACCACCCAATGACGACCTATACATCCCCTCTCCCCACCGTGGGAGAGGGCCAGGGAGAGGGGGCGGCGCCGAGAGGCGCCCGAAGTGCCCGTGTGGGATTCGGCCGAGGCATTGCCTCGGCTCCCCCTCTCCCCAACCCCTCTCCCACGGAGGGGCGAGGGGCTCAATGCCGCGACCCTTGGGGGACGTTGGATGAGGGGGGCAGTCTCTCCTATTTTCCCCAAATACCAGTGCGTTTTGGTGGGGATAAAAGTTTGTCTCTTTGTGGAGAGAATAGGCTCAAAAGATGCCTCAATACCTACCTCACGCCGCTTTTTCTTCTGATTCCTCCGCCTCAGCAGCAACCCGAGCCGCATAATCGGCATATTTCTCCATCAGCTCCGCCTTGCGTTCCGGATCCCAGTTGATCTTGCTCAGATCGCCCTGGTAGTGGTCGATCACCCGCTTGTCCATCATCTCGTACCACCAAGCGGGCAGGTAGGCCGGCAGTAGCATGGACGCGTAGCCGCCCGGCAGCTGCGGGGCATTCTCGAAGTGGCGCAGGGCCTGGAAGCTGCGGGTCGGATGGGCGTGATGGTCCGAATGGCGTTGCAGCTGGTACAGGAACAGGTTGGTCACGATATGGTTGCTGTTCCAGCTGTGTTCCGGCCTGGTGCGCTCGTACTTGCCGTTTTCATCCTTCTGACGCAGCAGGCCGTAGTGCTCCACGTAGTTGACACTCTCCAGCAGGCTGGCCCCATAGACCGCCTGGGCAGCCAGGAAGGGGATGGCGCGCGGGCCACACACCAGGGTGGTGGCGCCGAAGAAACCGGCGGTCATGGCCCAACCCTGCAGCAGTTCGTTGTCTTTGCTCCAGAATCCCTTGCCGCGACGCTTCAGGCGCGCCTTCTCGATCTTGACCGCGGACTTGATGCCGCCGACCACGGTGCGTGGCAGGAACTTCCAGAAGCTTTCCCCCATCCGTGCACTGGCGGGATCTTCCGGTGTCGCCACGCGCTTGTGGTGACCAAAGTTGTGCTCTACCACAAAGTGGGTGTAGCCGGTCGGGGCGAGGGCGGCCATGGCCATGAGTTTGTTGAGCCTGTTGGACTTGTGACCCAGCTCATGGGCGGTGTTGATACCCACACCGTTGATGGCACCCACCGTCAGCGTCAGGCCGATCCTGTCCTGCAGCGGGGTCTTCTTGCGGCTGGCCAGCCAGGCGCCCAGCGCCGTCATGGCGTACTGGGTGGGGATGAACGCCTTGACGATGCGGTCGTAGTATTTGTCCTTCTCCAACTGTTTGACGGCCGACTCGGGTGGATTACTCGTGTCCTCACCCAGGGCGCGGTCCAGAGAAGGAATGATGACATGAACCAGCGCCGGCCCGGTCCAGGCCAGGGCCTTAAGCTTCTTGGGGGCCAGTGCGTAGCCAGTCAGTGCTGCCAGGCCGATACCCGGCAGGGCCGGACCCAGCAGCCAGAGATAGCGCTTGGGATCATGCCACTTGGCATCATTGGTTGAGTCCTTGGCCGGTGTTGTGGCCGTTGAGGGCTGGACTTTGTGATCTTCCAGGGTTTGCTTCTGTTGGGCAGTCATATTCCAGGCACTCCATTGTTGCTTTGTGTCCAACAATCTATGTCAGACAATCCGACAATGCAACAGTTTGCTTCAAAGTTTGTGATTGCGGGCCAAACAAAGGTGGAGCCCCGGCGGCCACTGCGAATTCAGATCTAA
The DNA here is from genome assembly GCA_042862465.1 of Marinobacteraceae bacterium S3BR75-40.1. GTDB lineage: Bacteria > Pseudomonadota > Gammaproteobacteria > Pseudomonadales > Oleiphilaceae > JASTVH01. Next base: position 170,430 of record JASTVH010000008.1, read on the forward strand.
CGAGGCCTGCTAAAGGTCCGGGGAAAAACAGCCAAAGGTAAAAGTTTGTTGCGGTAAAAACACCAGTGTTAACATGTCATTGTCGTGATCGATAGGCGAAGGGAAGTGCATCGATTGCCACGCATCTCATCTCCGGCGAGCGCTGCCGAACTGCAGTCCGTTGTCTCGCCTCCTCAGTAGTAAAACCACTAAAAAGGGCCCGGATGCCGGGCATGTCGACAGGGAGAGTGTGACAGTGGAATTCTGCAACCGCCTGAATCAACCGACCGATTACGTTGACGTGGAAGTGGGGCCTGAAAATTGGCACCATCTCGAAGAACGGCATCGGCTCGGGCCGGAACTGCGTATTGTCGTGCTCCTTCTGGAGCGGCTTCATGCTTCTGACATGGCCTACCCGTTTCGGGAACCGGACGACCTGATGCGGTTGTTGCCGGCGTCGAAAATAGTGCTTGGCGGTGTCGAAATAGCGAGACATGATATTGCGGCATTTTTGGAACCCGCCATGTTTCCACTAAGGAACGATGCAATGCTTGCCAAGGCGGTCTATCTCGCCATCGTCCGCTGCAAGGCAGCCATGCGCTGGTCGTCCGCCGGGAACCGCTCAGCGGCTATCCGTACTTTGGTGACCTCCTGACAACCGGAGTCGTTGAATGGCCGGAACGGGCTGGCCTGAAAGTGTGTCGCTTGCGGTTCCTGTGTTTGTCAGTTATGGGAGAGTCCATGAAATCAGTCGAGACACAGCTCGAGACCCTCATCTTCGCCAGCCGTTGGTTGCTGGCTCCGTTCTTCGTGGGTTTGATCGCCGCCATCGTGGTGCTGCTGGTGAAGTTCGGCAAGGAATTAGTGATCCTCGTGCAAGGGGTCTGGACGGGGCCTCCCTATCAGGCAGTGATCTCCATTCTCACTCTGGTCGATACGGCCCTCATCGCCAGCCTCTTGTTGATCATCATCTTCAGTGGCTATGAAAACTTCGTTTCCAAAATCGCTGTGGGGGCCCATGAAGACCGTCCGGTGTGGATGGGCAAGGTGGGATTTGCCGATCTCAAGCTCAAGCTCATCGGCGCGATCGTGGCCATTTCGGCCGTCGAGCTGCTCAAGGCGTTTCTCGTCAGCACCGAGTACACCAACGAGCAACTGGCCTGGAAAGTGGGCATTCACTTTACCTTTGTGCTCTCCGGTGTGCTCTTCGCGGTGACCGACTGGATCTCGGAAGGGCGCAAGAAACACTGAATCCGCCCGTAATGTCTGCGCAGGAAATCAGGCACCGCAAACGTCACGGTGCCTGATCATGAGAACGCTGGCGAGCCAGCGCCCTTTCGGTCTTATTCCCAGATGACTTTGCCTTTCTGGGCGTACCACTGGTCCATTTTCTGGTTATAGCGGTCTTCGATGACGTTGCGTTTGATCTTCATGGTGGGCGTCAAGGTGCCATCTTCTACCGTCCAGGGATTGCGTACCACCACGGCAAAGGCCAGCCTTTCGTGGGCTTCGCAGTGGGCGTTGACCTCGTCCAGCTCGGCGGCGATGGTCTGCTCCAGTTCCTGACGGTCGCCACCACGATCCAGCTCCGCCCGGGCCTCTTCGGAGAGCAGCACCAGGGCGCAGGGCTGCGGCTGGTTGGCACCGGCCACACAGACCGCCTCGATCTGGGGGTGGTTGAAATGGTTCTCGATCGGTACCGGCACCACGTACTTGCCTTTGGAGGTCTTGAACAGATCCTTCACCCGGCCGGTGATGCGCAGGTAACCCTGGGAGTCGATTTCCCCCATGTCGCCGGTCTTGAGGAAACCGTCTTCGGTGAGATCTTCCCTGGTCTTTTCCTCGTTCTTGTAGTAACCGAGCATCTGTCCCGGGCTTTTTACCAGCACTTCACCGCCTTCACCGATCTTGTGCTCCACACCGGGATTGGCCACGCCAACGGTCCCCACCTTGGCTTCACCCGGACGGTTGCAGTGGGAGTAGCCGAGGTTTTCCGACATGCCGTACACCTCCAGCAACTCCAGCCCCAGGTTGCGGTACCAGGCGATGATGTCCGGTGCCAGCGGGGCTGCGCCGGTGAGGGCGGCGCGGATGTGGTCCATGCCCAGCTGTTTGAGTACCTTGCGTTTCACCAGTCTGTTGATCAGCGGAATATTGAACAGCAGTTTCTGCTTCTTCGGCGGCAGCTTGGCGTTGACGCCCAGATAGAACTTCATCCACAGGCGCGGAACCGAGAAGAACAGGGTCGGACGGGCCCGCTGCAGGTCTTCCTGGAAGGTGTCCAGGGAGTTGGCGAAATACAGGTGAAAGCCGTAAAAGAGCGACTGGGTCTCCACCGCCGAACGCTCTGCCACGTGGGCCAGGGGCAGGTAGGAGAGCATGCGGTCTTCCTGGGTCACCGGGAACATCTCCTTGAGCCCTTCGGCAACGGAAATCATGTTGCTGAAGCTGTGCATGACACCCTTGGGCCGGCCAGTGCTGCCGGAGGTGTATACAATCGTGGCCAGTTCGTCCCGCTCTGGCCAGTAGGGCTCCGAGGGCTCGCGTGAGGCAACGATTTCGTCCCACTTGGGGGTATCATTGCGTGGCGACATGGGCAGCGAAATGATGTCCAGATCTTCGGGAATATGGCCCTTGATGTCATTCCAGCCGTCGGCGGTTCCGTCCATCTTGCCCAGGAACATCAGCTTCGTATCGCTGTGTTCCAGCACGTAGGCTGCGGTGTCCCCGTTGAGGGTCGGGTAGAGTGGAACAGAGACATGGCCAGATGCCCAGATGGCCAGGTCCGCCAGAATCCAGTGGGCGCTGTTCTTGCCCAGAATGGCGATCTTGCTGTGTGGAGGCAGCTCCAGCGAGCGCAGATGCGTAACCATCCGCGAAACCTGGTCGGCGGCCTGTTTCCAGGTGAAGTTTTCCACCCGTCCGTCGGGATAGGGCTGGGTGAGGTAAACCTTGTCCGGTGTGGTTTCTGCCCAGTGGTAGAGGCAATGCACCAGGGTTGTTTTGTCACTGGCTTTAGACATGTTTGCTCCCAGTATTTTTGTCATTCCTGTTATGTGCCCTTCAATATTCGAAGGGTTATACGGAGCGCTGCTTGTTATAGGCTCTTATGGCGTTGTCAGCGCTTCCGGGAAGGCGCAACGGCGTATTCCGGTATTGAGTGTATGCGTTAACGACTGTAGCTGGTAGTGGTTGATCAATCTTGAGAACAGCAAATGGGGGCAATGGGGGGCAGAGCGAAAGATTGCAGCAAACATTTTGCAAAAGGAGGGGGCTGGCTCAGCCTCGAGCGGGGGAAAGAGAGGCTCCGGATACTCCGGAACCTCGCCTTTTTCGATCAGCTGTTTAGCGGGCCTTGCGCCGGCTCAGACCGAAACCCACCAGTCCGAGGCCGAGCAGCGCGAGCGTGCCGGGCTCCGGAACCGCAGCAGTCACCCGCACGTCGTCCAGGAAGTTGCCTACGGTGCCAGTCTCGGGATTGACCGTGAGGAAAGTCAGTTTGGACACGGAGGACTGGGCAATGAAGGATCCCTGGAAAACAGACCATTCTCCGGTGGTGTGGTCATCCATCAGCCAGCTGTAATCCGCGCCGTTGTCGATGAAGGCCTTGAAGCTTTCATCGTTGCTGGAGCGGGCGCGATAGGCAAAGAACACATCGTAGGTTGATCCGGCAACCGTGCTGAATTCCTGATAGATACCGAAGGCGCTGCCACTGTATGGGTGGGCATTCAGCTCGGCATGCTGCTCGCCCTCATAGGAATCAACGGAACCGTAACTGTCCCAGATCTCGATGCTGCTGCCTTCCCAGCCATCCACATCGGCCGCGTCGAAGCGCATCCAGTCGCCATTGCCGACATTCTCGTTTTCAAAACTGCCATTGACGATCAGGTTGGCGCTGGCTGCCGCAGAGCCCAGCATCAGGGCTGCGCCGATAAGTGTCGTTGTTGTCACTTTCGTAAGCGATTTCATGGTTACTGCTCCCTCATACAACTTTTAATTAGAATCGTCTGCCCAGACAAGCAATATTGAGACCAGGCCTGAAACGCCAATTAAATCAAGGTTCTTGAAATTCTCACTGTGTGCTGTTGTAAATCATTCTGACACTTTTGACACGGCGTTCCTTTCGGGCTGGGGAGATGACTCGTGGGCCGCTGGCCGCGGAGGTTTGAGATCCATGAGCGCCATATAAAGGCAGGGAATGATGAACAGCAGCAAGGCCGACGTGAACAGGATGCCGAACCCCAGCGAAATCGCCATCGGTATCATGAACCGTGCCTGTACGGACGTTTCGAAGATCATCGGAGCCAGGCCGCCGAACGTGGTCAGGGTGGTGAGGAAAATCGGCCGGAAACGGCGGATGCCGGCGGCGCGGATGGCGTCCAGCGGCGCATGGCCCTCGGCCAGGCGGCTGTTGGCGTAGTCGATCATCACCAGCGAGCCGTTGACCACCACGCCGCCCAGGGCAATGATCCCCATGATGCTGATGACGCTCAGGTTATAGCCCATGATCAGGTGGCCCAGAATGGCCCCCACCACGCCGAAGGGAATCGCCGCCATGACGATGGCCGGCTGAATATAGCTGCGAAAGGGCAGAGCCAGCAGCACGTAGATTCCGAGCAGCGCCAGGGTGACCGTGTTGAAGAAGCTGTCGATGGCCTCCTGCATGCTCTCCTGGCGGCCCCCGAAACTGTAGCTGAGTCCCGGAAAATCCCGCGCCAGCTGCGGCAGCAGGTCGCGACGCAGGCTGTTGACCACGGCGCTGGTCTGGTCGATGGGTTCCACATTGGCGGTGACCGGCAGCACGCGGCGTCCGTTTTCCCGCTGGATGCGGGTCAGTGACAGTCCCGGCTCGATCCGCGCCACCTGCTCCAGCGGCACATAGCCGCCTTCCGGTGTCCGGATCATCAGTGCAGAGACCGCCGCCTCGCTTTGGCTTTCTTCCGGGGGCAGTTGCACCCGCACCGTGACTTCATTGGCACCACGCAGCAGCTTGAAGGCTTCGGCACCGTAGAAGGCATTGCGTACCTGCCGCCCGAGCTCGTTTGGCGTCAGGCCGAGGGCGCGGCCAGCTTCGGTCAGTTGCAGGCTCCATTGCGGCTTGCCTTCCTGATAGCCGTCATCCACATCGGTCACCGGTGCCAGCTTGGCGAGGCGCTCGGCCAGCACGGCGCTGGCTTGGTTGAGGGTGGCGACATCGCCATGACTGAGCTGTACCGTCACCCCGGCACCGCCACCGGGGCCGCCACGGTCGGAATCGAATTGCAGCGAGTCCACGCCCAGCAGGGTGCCGGTTTCCTGTCGCCACCGGCTGGCCATGTCGCGTGTGCTGATCGGGCGCTCGTCCGCGGGGGTGAGATAGACCCGCACTTCCGCGACGTTGTCCCGGATCGAGGCATAGATCCCCTGACTGAGGCGATCACCGCCGTTGCGCTCGATCACGCTGCGCGCAGCGTCCACCAACTGGTCCCGCACCCGTTCCACCTCGCTCTGCGGACTGCCATAGGGCAGGGTGGCGGTGACTTCCGCGCGGTCGGATTCGACCCGGGGCATGAGGATAAACCCCATGCGCCCGCTGGCGGGCCAGGCCAGGGTCACGATCAGCAACACCAGCGCCGCCGCCAGGGTGACGTAGCGCCAGCGGATGGCCCGGTCGAGGGCCGGGCCATAGCGGTTCTCGATGAAACGGCTGAAGCCGGCACTGAACCGCTGTTGCAGCCCATGCAGGCGTGCGGTGATGCGGGTCTGTGAGCCGCGGTGTACGTAAGCCAGGTGCGCCGGCAGGATCAGCAGGGCTTCCACCAGCGACAGCACAAACACGGTTCCCACGACGGCCGGAATCACAGCCCAGATCTGTCCGAAGTGGCCGGGAATCATGGCCAGGGGCAGGAATGCAACGATATTGGTCAGTACGCTCACCACGATGGGAACGGCAATGTCCCGTGCTCCCTGAATCGCCGCCTGCAGCAACGGCATCCCCTTGCTGCGGTACTCGTAGATGTTCTCGCCGGCGACAATGGCATCGTCCACCACAATGCCCAGGGCAATGATGAAGGCGAACATGGACACCATGTTGATGGACACGCCCAGGAAGGGCAGAAACAGGAAAGAGCCCAGGAACGCGGTGGGAATCCCCACAACCACCCAAAAGGCCAGCTTGAATTCCAGGAAGGCGCTGAGCAGCAACAACACCAGGACCAGTCCGAAGAAGCCATTCTTGAGCAGCAGTTCCAGGCGCTGCTGGTAGATCTCCGAGCGGTCGCTCTGGACCACCACATCGATTGACGGCGGCAGCTGCTGGCGGATTTCCGGGAGAATGCGGTGTACGGCTTCAGAGACGCTGATCGGTGTTTCGGTGCCCACCCGGAAAACTTCCACCTGCACCGCTGGCAGCCCGTTGAAACTGGATTGCTCCTCCACTGCATCGGAGAAGGACTCGGAAATCCGGGCGATGTCGCCCAGCCGAACCAGACCACCATTGGCGCCGGCCTTGATGACGATATCGCCAAATTCGGTGGCCGCGCTGCGGCGGCCCTCCAGCTTGAGCATGAGCTCACCGCCGGCGGTGTCCACGGTACCTGCGGAGCGATCCCGGGCACTCTGCGCCACGATAGTGGCCACATCCTCGAGCGTGAGCCCGAGGGCGCGCAGTTGGGCTTCCGGGATATCGACATGGATTTCGTAGTCCTGAACGTCTTCCAGCGCCGCCTGGGTGACATCCGCCTCCTGCAGCACGCGGTCGCGTACCCGCTCGGCGGCGGCCCGCAGGCTGTGTTCCGGGGCATCGCCGTAGACCAGCAGGTCGAGCACATCCCGGCGCCAGCCGGAGTACTGGATATCCGGATCCTCGGCATCTTCCGGAAAGGTATCGATCTGGTCCACGGCCCGGATGACATCCTGGTAGGTCTGCTGCATATCGGCGCCTTCCACCAGCTCCAGCATGACGCTGCCGGCGCCTTCATTGGCCACCGAGGTGACCTTGGCGATGCCGGTCAGACCGCGCACCGCTTCCTCCACCGGCAGAATCACACCCTGTTCGATCTGCTCCGGTGTGGCACCGGGATAGGCGACGGTGACCGTGATACTGTCCATCTGGAAATCCGGGAACACCTCCTGGGTGATCCGCGTGGTCATGAACCAGCCACCGATGATGAGCACCAGCATCAAGAGGTTGGGGGCGATGCGATGGGCTGTCATACGCCCGATCAGGCCGGTCGGGCGGGATGCAGGGGACTTATCCATCAGACGGCTCCTCGACCCGCAGCGGCATACCCTCCGAGGGTACCGACAGCTTGGAGGTGACAATGCGGTCCCCCTCCGAGAGGCCGGTGCGGACCAGGACACGCTGTTTGTCCCGATAGGCAATGGTGACGGGCTGGATGCGCAGACGATCCTTGGCATCCATCAGCCAGACACTGTCGTCCCCCCGGACCCAGGCCGGCTCCAGGGCCACGGAATCCGGCAGGCTGCGGCCCTGGATTTCGGCGCGCAGGAAGGAGCCGAGCAGCAACTGTGGGCCGGTCGTGTCGGCTGTTCGGCCCAATGGGTCCTGCACCGCTACCAGAACCCGAGCCATTTTGCTCGATTCCTGCAGGTCACCCAGCAGCCGTACAACATGACCGGAGCGGGTCTGGCCCGGCCCCCAGACACCGTCGTGGTAAAGCGTGACGGCCGACCCCGCGCGCTCGGGACCGGGGAACTGGATCCACTGCAGGGCGCTGGCGGGCACCGAAAGCTCCACCCACCAGGTGTGGATGCCCACCAGCTCGGCCAGGGTGGTGCCGGTGGTGACTTCCGCCCCTTCGGCCACCTCCCGGGAGAGCACCAGCGCATCGAAGGGGCTGTCGATACGGGTGTAGTCCAGGGCCAGTTGGGCGTCCTCCAGATCCGCCTGGGCGGCGGCCACGTTCGCCTGGGCGGTCTGCAGTTGCGGCTGGCGCAGCATCAGGGCACGCTCCGCGTCACTGGCGCTCTCTGCCAGCAGTTCGTATTCACGTTTGGCCACGGCCTGCTGACCCTGTTCCAGCGCAAGATCGGAGCGGGCACGGGTGAGGTCGGCCCGGGCCCGTTGCAGGGCGAGGCGATAGCCGGTGTCATCGAGTCGGGCCAGGAGTTCTCCCTGTTCCAGGAGACTGCCGGGCTCGAAGTGGGCACCGAGTGTTTCCACACGACCGGACACCCGGGGCTTGAGGGCCAGAGAGCGAGAGGGCGTGACCGTGCCCCAGGCGGTGACGGAAACCCTGTGCGGCGCCACCGAGACCGGCACCACGTCCACCAGACGGGCGGACCGTTGCGGCGGTTCCCGGGTGCCGACCTGTCCGCTGGACATGAACAGATACGCGGTCAATGCCACCCCGGCGCAGAGTACCAGCACACCGAACAGCGCATGCCGGCCCTTGCCGGGGGCCTTCTGGCGAACCTCGCCACCCTGGGTTTCCATAGGGTCGGAATGACGGTACATCAGCTGCTACTCCCGGAAGAGGGTTGTGTCTCGTTCTCGCCCGACGTGCTCCAGCCGCCGGCGATGGTGCGAATCAGGGCAATCCGGTCCAGCACCAGGGCCCAGCGGGCCTCCAGATGCTGGCGCTGGATATCCTGCAGGGTGTTCAGGGCTGACAGCACATCGAGGTAATCGCCGGCACCATTCAGGTAACGGCGGCGCAGTTGCACGGTCACCTTGTCCGCCAGGTCGAGGCGGCGCTGGAGGCTGTTCAGACGCTCCCTGTCGTATTGACTGTTAGACAGCGCCGTTTCCACTTCTGCGACGGCATCCTGAACGGTTTGCGCAAAATCATTGAAAGCCACGGCGCGGGCGGCGCGATCACGGTCCACGGCGGCTTCCAGCTCCCCACCCCGGAACAGGGGCAGGGTGAGGTTGGCGGCCAGTTGCCGGATCCAGTCCTCGAACAGTCCCGAAGGCGAGGTGGCCGCAGTTTCCAGGGAGGCGGACAGGTCGATGCGGGGATACTGCGCGGCAATCGACGCCGCCAGCGTCGCGTCCGCCGCCTGAACCCGCAACCAGGCGGCCCGCAGGTCGGGGCGTCGATTCAGCCACTGGGCCGGAACACCGACGGTCGGCAGGGGAGGCAGGGTGACTGAATCGTGGCCCTCGGGCAGAACCAGATTCTCTGACGGGAGGCCGGAGATGGCGGCCAACTGATGGCGCAGCCTGCTCAGTTCGGCACGGGCGGATACCAGTTCCGACTGCGATGACTCCACCAGCTGCTGCTGACGCAGCCACTCATCGACCTGGGCCCGACCGTTGCGGACCCGTACTTCGATCAGGTCGGCGATGCTGGCATTGACCGCTTTCTGCTGCTGCAGCAGATCAACCACCGCCCGCTGTCTCAGCAGGCTGTAAAAGGTGGTGCCGGCCTCGGCGGTCACGCTCAGGCGGGCCGCACGCAGATCCTCGCCGGAGGCCTGCGCCTGCAGTTGGCCCACTTCCGCCAGGGCATCGATCCGTCCCCACAGGTCCACTTCATAGGCGGCTGCCAGGCCCAGGGCATAGCGCTTGCGGGTGCCGGCATCGTCGTGGGTGACACTGGCGTCGGCAGCGGCGTCCAGGGACGGGTATTGGTCGGCACCGCTAACCCGGGCGGCAGCCCGGGCCTGCAGCAGCCTTGAGCGGGCGGCGGCGAGGTCAAAGCTGCCGTTCAGGGTCTGATCGATGATGCGGTTGAGGCGAGGGTCCTGGAAGTGCCGCCACCAGTGGGGCGCCAAGGTGGCGGAACCGGGCGGGGCAAACTGGCCCGGTAATGGCACGGTGTCCGGGGATGGGGGTGTCTCCATACTGGCGCAACCGGCCAGCAACGTGAGCATGGTCAGCCCCAGGGTGGTGCGTAGACGCTTCAGAAAACGGGCCGGAATGGAATACATGTCGTGTGCTTTGTTCCAGTGAAGGCTCATTATCAAGGGCATAGCCATGGAGACCAAATCTCATTTTGTCGCGAGTTGTATCAGCCCGGTTCCTTGAGATGAAGTGTTACAAATTCCACGGACCTGCTTGGGTAAGATGCCGCCTCATTGTTGCATGTCATCAAGGGTGCATACGCATCACAGCCGTTATTGGTTGAGGGCAACGAATCCGGCGCTGAAGGTTATGTGCAATTTCGGGCACTTCCACTATTCTTTGATCCATCGGTCCGTTTGCTTCGAGGCAAAGAGGTCTCTTTACTCATGGAAGTTGATTCGTTTCCTCCCACCGCTGATGCCAGTGATTCACTTGAAGCGGTAGGAACGGTACTCGATAGTCTGGACGCCCTGGTTTACGTTTCGGATATTGAGACCCACGAGTTGCTCTACATCAATGCCTACGGCCGCCGCCACTGGGGGCCACCGGTTGGGCGCAAGTGTTGGGAGGTGCTGCAATCGGGCCAGTCCGGACCCTGCGAATTCTGCACCAACGCCCGCCTGCTCGACGATGCCGGAACCCCGAAAGGGGTGCATGTGTGGGAGTTCCAGAATACCCAGAATCAGCGCTGGTACCAGTGTCGTGATCAGGTGATCCGGTGGCCGGACGGTCGGCAGGTACGCCTGGAAGTGGCGACGGATATTACCGATCGCAAACTGATGGAACAGGCCCTGGAAGAGGCCAAGCACCGTGCCGAACAGCTGGCCCACCGGGACGAACTCACCGGCCTCCACAATCGGCGAGCGTTCTTCGCGCTTGGCGAGCAGCTGTGGCGCTATGCGCAACGCAATAATGCGTCGATCGCGCTGATCATGTTCGACCTGGACGGCTTCAAGGGCATCAATGATCGCTTTGGCCATGCCGCAGGAGACCGGGTGCTGCGGGCTGTAGGACAGACCAGCAAGCGCCTCGTGCGGGATTCGGACATCCTCGCCCGTCTGGGAGGCGAGGAGTTCGCCATTGTAATGATGGACAGTGACGGACACGATGCCCGGACACTGGCCGAGCGCCTGCGTCAAGCTATCGAGAGCACCCCCGTGATCTTTGAGGGGCATTCCATTGTCTGCTCATCAAGTTTTGGCATCGATTTCGACAGTCCCGCCAACGCCAGCCTGGACACCCTGCTCAAACGGGCCGACGACGCCATGTACCGCGCCAAGCGCAACGGCCGGAACCGGGTGGAGTCCCGCCTTATCGCGCGTGATTCCTAAGACTACTGGCACCAGCCCCGGGCCAGGACGGCTTCTTCGATCCGTTTCAGGGCGTGTATCCAGGCACCCAGCCGCACCGACTTGAGATCATGCTCCCGGGCCATCTTTTCCGCAGCCCGATAGGCAGTCACCAACCGTTCATGGCGTAAGCGGTCAATGGTATCGCGGTCCCAATAGTTGTCTGAAAGGCCCTGGGTCCGTTCCATCTGACACAGCTGCACACTGCCGGCATTGGCCAGCACATCCGGTACCACCGTGACCCCTTTCTCCAGCAATCGCTCATCAGCCTCCAGCGTGGTCGGGGCGTTTGCCGCTTCCACCACCATGCGGGCGCGAATACTGTCGACGTTGTCTTCTGTAATCACGCCCTGCAGTGCAGCGGGAACCAATACGTCGCAGTCACAGGCGAAGAGTTCATCGTTGCTGATGGGCCGGGTGCCGGGAAAGTCGGCCAGACGGCCGGTCCTGCGCTTGTGTTCCTTGAGTTTGGCAATGTCGATGCCCTGTTCGGAATAGACACCGTTGGTGCGCTCCCGCACCGCAACGACCTTGCACCCGGCCGCCTCGAATTCGCTGGCCGCCACGGAACCAACCTGGCCAAAGCCCTGAACCGCCACCCGGGCCCCTTCGAGCTTGAGGCCAATATCCCCGGCTGCGGCCTGGAACACCTCGAAGACACCGCGCCCCGTCGCTTCATAGCCGCCCCGGGTGCCGCCGAGAATCACCGGTTTGTCGTTGATCGCAGCGGGGGCGTGGCGACCGGTGATCTGCTCGTATTCGTCCAGCATCCAGGCCATGCTCTGCATGTCCGTGCCGACATCGGCGCCCGGCACATCCACCTCCGGTCCGGACGGGCGCAGGTAACGGATGTAGGCACGGCAGAGCCGCTCGAACTCCATCGGGCTCAGTTCGTGCGGGTCGGCGGCAATACCGCCCTTGCCTCCGCCGGCCGGAATCAGTCCGGCGGCATGTTTGACCGACATCACCAGCGCCAGGGCCTTGCATTCATCCAGGTTCAGGTGGGGAGAGATGCGGGTGCCGTCACGGGTGGGCCCCAGTGCGCCGGTGTGGCAGACCCGGTAGGCCTCGAAGGTGCGGGTGCGGCCGTCATCCATTTTCAGGGGAATGCGGAAACTGACCGCACGGGCCGGCCCCGACAGCAGTTCCACCACATCCGGTTGCAGACCGCCGATCCTGGCGGCCTGGTGCATCAGGCGTGTGCTTTGTTCAAGAAAGTCATACATCGGCTTTCCTCCTTCTTGTTGTGGGTAAATGGAGGAGTGACCCTGATGACAGCGTGGTCCATCCCGGAACGGCGTGCAAACCGCCCCTTCAGCTCTTTGGAGGCGGCATGATCAGTAGTGGTTGTGTGGCATGGCGACTCACATAGTCGGCGACGCTGCCCAGCAAAAACCGTTGCCATGGGGTCTGCCGTCGGCGGTCGACGATGATGAGGTCGACGGCTTCCTCCTCGGCCACATCCGCGATCACCTGTCCCGTACTCTTGCCCCGTTCGACCCGGGAGTCCACCTCGTAACCCAGGCTTTCCAGCTTTTGCGTGATGTCATACATCTGACGCTGTAACTCCACTTCCCGGGCCGCCACCTGCCGGCGCAGCTGTTTGGGTGGCATCAGACGCTTGCGGAACCAGGCCAGGCTTTCCTCGGGCACTTCGCAGACCATGGCCACCAGCAGGGTGACGTTTCCGGGATCAATGAGGTGACCGCCCGGATCAAGCTGGTCGAGGGGGCGGAAAGGGTCGCAGGCGTAGAGAGCCTTCAGTTTGCGATCGGGGCTCAGGGGCATGGGCGTCAGGCCTCCTTCCTGTAGAACGGACGCATCAGGCCGTAGATGGCAAAGGATACGGCCAGGGCCGGTAGGAGTTCGTAAACGGATTCGGAATAACCCAGGGCCTGCCAGGCAATCAGGGTGGTCATGCCTGCCGTCATCATGGCATAGGCCGTGGGCCGGTTCAGCCGTGCCCCGACCACCCGCAACAGGATGATTGGTCCCAACGTCCCGCCCAGAGATGACCAGGCGAATACTACCAGGGTGAACACGTTGGCCGGGGCCGCGAGCGCCACACCCAGCACCACGAGGGTAATGCCCAGGGTACCGACTTTGGTGCGCACATAGGACTGCCCGAAACGGGGGATCAGATCCTGGCTGATGGCTGCCGAACAGGACAGGAGCATGGAGTCGGCGGTGGAAAGGGTCGCCGCAAAGATTGCCGCCAGCACCATGCCGGTGAGCACGGAGGGCAGATACTGCTGGGCCATGGTGGGCAGGGTCAGTTCCGGATCGCTCAGCTCGCCGCTCAGCAGCACACGGGCATACAGGCCGATGGTCACGGTGAGGATGGCGAAGGGCAGATACCAGGCGAAATAGACTTTGCGTGCCGCGGGAATCTCTTCCGGGCTGCGCAGGGCAATCGTGCGCACCAGAATATGGGGCTGGCCGATCACGCCAATTCCGGCGGCCACCCAACCGAGGATGAAGGCGCCGGCGCCGAAGGCAAGGTTATCCGGCGTCCAGTCGAGCAGGGCAGGGTCAATTCGTGCCAGGGCCTCGGCCAGTGTCCAGGGGGCCCCGAGATTGACGATGGCCGCGATGGCCAGCAGCACCATCCCCAGCAGCATGACGAAGGACTGGGCAACATCGGTCCAGATCGAGGCCCTCAATCCGCCGGCAAAGGAATAGAGCACCACCACTACGGCACCGAGTACCGCGCCCGCCCAGTTGGGCCAGTCGAACATGACATGCAGTGCCTTGCTCCCGGCCTTGAGCTGGGCTGCGGCATAGACAGACAGGAACAGCAGCGTCAGGACCGCGGAGACCATGCGCAGCGGGCTGGATTCCAGGGCCGGGTTCTGGGAAGTCAGGGCGGGGATGGTATTGACCGGATGGGCTTCAGAATACTCCCGCAGCCGACCGTGAAAGCCCCGCCATACCAGCCAGTCCCCAAAGAGCCAGCCCAGCGCGACCCAGAAGGCGGACACACCAGCGACCCAGGTGTATCCAACCAGACCGATAAACATGTACCCGGAGTTGTTGGTGGCTACTGACGACAGCGCAATGATCCACGGCGGCGTGCTGTATCCGGCGGTGAGATAGTCGTTGACGTCCTCGTGCTTCTTGCGGATGGAGGAAACACCGATGATCAGGAAGATCAGCAGGACTCCGAGAAAACTGATTGCGGTTACGCCCATGGATCCGTCAATGGATTGGTGAATGGCCCCTCAAGGCTAGTACACCAAGGTGTAGAGACACCCTGTTCCAAATCAAGTCGCGGCGATTTCGTTAGCTGTCAGGTGGGCATCCGGGCGCTCCATAAAAGTTAAAGTTTATTAACTTTTTCGTGAAGTGGCCGGCGGGAAGCCATTTTCTTGTGTGACATCTTTGGAATCCAGAAAATGCATTTAAATTAAAGGGTTATGGGGTGCATCTTGGAGGCGCGTTTTTTGATTTATGCTTTGTCCATAGAGGCGACAGGTTTTCTCGATGATTTTGATCTGTTTTTTTTGTTGATGTGAGTCATAGGTATGCGAAGTTAGTAAGGGTAAGACATGGCCAATCAGGTGTTGGCCACTGAAAACAGGGAAGTCTGCTTCGCTTAGGGAGGAGCTGATTCAGATTGGTGGCCAGCGAGGCCACGAAGGTGATCGAGAGGTCTGTATTCAGGCCTGAAAGTCCGAGGGTTGACTGCTCATTTGTACTCTAGCCGGTACTGGAGATTTTGATTTATCGCTATTCGGTCAGCGAGGCCTCCGTGCACTGGCTCCAACGAGGTATCAAGGAGTGAGACCATGCACCACCAATATCAGCAATTACGTCACCATATCCTGGCGGAGTATGTTCCGCAGGCCAGTCTTATACCCCTTCACTTATCCATCATTGCGTTGGCGGCTTCGGTTGCAGGCCTCCTGTTTGACCTGTTCGGGCCGGCGCTACCACTGTTCGAGCAACCGTCAGAATGGGCCCTGTGGAGCCGGGGCCTGAATCTGGCCGCCTTCTTTGCCGGGAGCGGATTGCTGCTCTATGGCCTCTATCTGGGCTGCCAGTATTGGCGCGCCCTGCGGCTGTTTCGGCGCGAAGCGACCATCCAGGTGCTGGAGCGTATTGAACTCATGGCCTATCGCCATGAACCGCAAGTGCGCCAAGGGTTGATTCGGGACAATCATTCTGCCTCTGGATCGGAGGGACGCGCTGCCTGAGCCTGTAGCGTCGCAGCTACCATTCGTCTCATGCCATTGCTGGCCGTTTACCAACAAACATAACGAAGGAGCTTGGTCATGGAACATTCGCTTTTTCAGAAAACACGTTTGAAAAACCGGTCAGAGCCGGTTTACCTGCCAACGGCACAAATGCTTTATCGTGATATCAGACTGATCATGGTTGCCGCGTTCCTGGTCGGCTTGGTGACGCTGGATTTGACTGCACCCTATGGTTTTCATGATTTGGCCGGTTTCCTGTTTATGGCCGGGTGGGGCACGTTCCGGAATGTGCTTGTCGCAGGCGGTATCGGGTTAATCCTTTATTTTGGCTACGTACTTGTGAAGCTCCACCGCCTTGAGCATGGCCTTACCCGGTCTTTGCTGGGTGATGTGCTCAAACGCACGCTGTGGAAGTCCTGATCAGTATGGTTTGATGAGCCTTTCGCGCCTTCGTCACTGTTGAAAGCCCTGGCAATGCCGGGGCTTTTTTGATGGATCGTGGAAAAGCGCGATCGGTGGCAAAGCTCCAGCACGGCTGTTGTACGGAGGTGGCTCAGGCACAGTTTCACTCCGGCACTTCGCCTGCAACACCTTGTCCCCGCCTGCTAATACGCTGCCGCCTTGTTTGCTCCCCAACCATGCTTGGTGTGCGGGCATCTCTGCCCACGTGGGTATGACGATTAGGAGAGGCTGCGCATTTCCCATGATGAAGTGCAATATTCGGCTAACAGGTTTTTGATGGTTGAACCAATATTTTTCATGCCTATTTTTTAAACATAAAAACATTCAGCAGGATGGCCAGGGCTCTTTTTTAGCGTAAAACATGTACTTAAAAGCCAGTTCTGCACGTCGATTCAAGAGGTTTCCATGAAGCTGTTACTCCGTCCCGGTGTTCTCCTCCTCAACCGACTTCGTTACCCACAAAAGTTCCTTCTGATTTCCGTGGTATTCCTGGTGCCTCTGTTCGCCATTGGCCTTGTCCTCCAGGACAACATGACTGACGAGATCCAATTTGTGAGTGCCGAGCGGGCGGGGCTGGCGGAGCTTCCAGCTCTCAAGACATCCATGGCTCTGATACAGCAGCATCGCGGCCTGTCCGCCGCTTATCTGGCGGGCAATGATTCTTTCCGGCAACCCATGGATGCCAAGGCGCAGGAAGTGGGTGCATCGCTGGACCAACTTTCCGCCTCACTGGCCAAGAGTCCCTTGTCGGGAGGACTGGTCGAAAAGGTGAAAGCGTTGCGTTCCGGCTGGAAATCGCTGGCCGCCAGGGTGGCCTCAATGTCGCCTCAGGAAAGCTTCGATGCCCATTCGGCACTGGTGGCCGAGCTGTTTGATCTCATTGCGCTGGTGGGCGAAAAGTCCAATCTCATTCTGGATTCCGAACTGGCCAGCTATTACATGATCGATCTGGTACTGAACCGCTTCCCGGCCTTGTCGGAAGCCATGGGGCAGGCGCGGGGTATTGGCGCCGGCGTCGCTGCGGCGGGGCAGCACGCCAATCGCTCCTGGGCGAGGCTGGCGATTCGGGAAGATCGTATCGGGCAGCTGGCCCGAAACCTCGAATATAACCTGGACCGGGTTTATCAACAGCGACCGGCCTTGAAAGCTCAGCTGGGGCACCTTGGAGACAGCGCCAGGACCAATGTGAACCGTTTTTCCCAGTTGCTGCGGTCCAAGCTGCTGGATGCAGAAACCCTTGAGGTGACCGCGGAGGAAATCTTCCGATCCAGTACCCGTGCCATCAATGGTGTATTTGATGTCTTCGACCAGGCACTGCCGGTTCTGGAAACCATCATGGCGGAGCGGCAGGCGGGTTATGAGGCCGTCCGCAACGGCACGCTGGTTGCCATGATCATGGCCCTGCTGGTGATGGTGTATCTGTTTGTCTCCTTCTACCGGGGGGTCAAGGGGAGCATCGAAAGCTTCCAGGCGGCCACGGCGAAGCTGGCGGAGGGCGATCTGACAGCTCGTTTTGAGGTGCATGGCCGTGACGAGCTGGCCGACGTCGCCCGGGAACTCAACAGGATGGTGGGTGGCTTCGAGGGGGTGGTAAAAACCGTGATTGAATCCACCGAACAGGTGGCCCAGGCGGCTGAGGAATTGTCGGCGGTAACCGAACAGACCTCCAATGGTGTCGCGCAACAGCGGGCGGAAACCGAACAGGTGGCCTCGGCCATGAGCGAATTGACGGCGACTGTCCGGGAAGTGGCGGACAACACTGTCGCTGCCGCGGATGCCGCCGCTCAGGCCAACAGCGAAGCCGGCGAGGGGCGTGAAGTGCTCGAGCAGCTGGTGTCCAAGGTCACTCGTTTGGCAGAGGCCATGCACGAAGCCTCGGAGGTGATCGTTTCCCTGCGGGATCAGAGTGACAAGATCGGCTCCATTCTGGACGTGATCAATGGCATCGCCGAGCAGACCAACCTGCTGGCGCTGAACGCCGCCATTGAAGCCGCCCGGGCCGGCGAAACCGGGCGGGGCTTTGCGGTGGTGGCGGACGAGGTGCGCTCTCTGGCCAGCCGTACCCAGCATTCCACCGAAGAGATCCAGTCCACCATCGAGACGTTGCAGAGCGGTGCCAGCAAGGCTGTCAGTGTGATCGAAAGCAGCAGCCAGCACAGCAGTGAAAGTGTAGAGATGGCCCAAAATACCGGAGAGACGCTGGCCTCCATCCTGAAGCGGGTCGCCACCATCAATGACATGAACACCCAGATCGCCAGCGCGGCGGAACAGCAGTCCAGCGTTGCCGAAGAAATGAACCGTAATGTCGAGAGCATTGCCGGCGTCGCCGAACAGGCCGCAGCGGCCTCGAACCAGACGGCCGAGTCCAGTCAGAACCTCTCCCAGCTTTCCCAGGAACTGCTGCAGTCGGTGGCTCATTTCAAGGTGGCCTGAGGAAGGGGCACAGTTGGTATTTGAGGGAAGGGCGTAATAGCATGCCAGGGCAATCGGATCGCCTTTCTCTCAACGCCATTGTGGATCAGTCATGACGCCGGAACTGGGAATTATCGAAGGTTTTTACGGGCCCCTGTGGTCCTGGTCGGATCGCACCCACCTGATGCAGACCCTGGCCTCAAGCGGGTACGGCTTTTACCTCTATGCCCCCAAGGCTGATCCCTATTTGCGTCGCCGTTGGCACGAGCCCCATCCGGAAACGGAAGCCAATGCCCTGGCGGCCTTTGCAGACGCCTGCCGGGAGCAGGGGGTGCGTTTCGGTGTGGGCCTGAGTCCCTTCGAGATATTCAACCGCTTTGACAGCCAGGCCCGGCAAAGCCTGGCGGATAAACTGGCCTTCCTGGACCGTATCGGCATCCAGGAGCTGGCCATTCTGTTTGATGACATGACCGGACAGACGGCGGAGCTGGCCGTGGAGCAGGCCCGGATCATGCACTGGGTGGCGGAGCGAACCGGCGCGGAAACCCTCACGCTCTGCCCCACCTATTATTCCGATGACCCGGTTCTCGACCGCGTCTTCGGAGCCCCGCCCGCCAACTATCTGGAAACCCTCGGACAGTCCCTGGACCCGGCGATCCGGGTGTTCTGGACCGGCGAGGAAGTCTGTTCCCGGGAGATTTCTCCGGGCCATCTCAAGCGCGTGGCGCAGGCGCTGGGACGCAAGCCGCTGCTGTGGGACAACTACCCGGTGAATGATGGCGACCGCATGTCCAATCACCTCCATCTGCGTGGGTTCACCGGCCGTCCAGCGGCCAACGCCGAACATCTGGCCGGCCACGCCATCAACCCCGCGCTCCAGCCCCACCTGACCCTGATTCCGGCACTGACGCTGGAAGCCTCATATCGTCAGGGGCCGGACTACGAATACGGGAAGGCCTTCCACGAAGCAGCCGTGCGGGTTGTCGGGCACGCCCTGGCCGATAGTCTCCGGGCCGACCTGCTGCTACTGCAGGATGCGGGGTTGGGACGTTTGAGTTCGGACAAGAAACAGGCACTTGCGGAAAAATACGCCGGCCATGAGCATCCGGCGGCACGGGAGGTGGTGGCCTGGTTGCGGGGGGATTATCACGTGACGGACGAGCAGGTGGCTACACAATAGGGACTGTATGCCCTACCAACCTCCAACGCTAGCGCAAACTCCGCAACAGGCGTTAAGCTCATCACATGACCCCGAACTACCCCGAAACCACAAAGGGCAGCAATGCCCAAACCGCCGCCGAACGTCTCGCCGAATTTATTCAGGCGCACCCCAGACTGTTCGTCCTCACCGGCGCCGGTGTGAGTACGGACTCGGGCATCCCTGACTACCGCGATACGAACGGCGCCTGGAAACGCAAACAGCCGGTCCAGCACGACGCCTTCATGGGCTCTGAAGCCGTGCGCCAGCGCTATTGGGGACGCAGCCTCATCGGCTGGCCGGTGGTCCGCAATGCTCGGCCGAACCCCGCGCATCGTGCGCTGGCAGAGCTTGAAAAGCTGACGCCCATGAGCCGGCTGGTGACCCAGAACGTCGACCGCCTCCATCAGCAGGCGGGCAGCCAGCGGGTGGTGGATCTGCACGGCCGGGCCGACCAGGTGATCTGTATGGACTGCGGTTACCGCTGCGCCCGGGATGCGGTGCATGAGCGCTGCGCCGAACTCAATCCCGGTTTTTCGCAGCTGTCCGCCACCTCGGCTCCCGATGGTGATGCTGATCTCGATGTGGATTTTGGCCGTTTCCGGATCGCCAACTGCCCCCACTGCGATGGCATCCTCAAGCCCGATGTGGTGTTTTTCGGTGACTTTGTCCCCAATCAGCGCGTAATGTCGGCGCGGGAAGCGCTCGAAAAGAGTGATGCCCTGCTGGTGGTGGGCTCTTCGCTGATGGTCTATTCCGGGTTTCGTTTTTGCCGGTATGCCCGTGACTGGGGGTTGCCCATCGCCACGCTTAATCGAGGACGGACCCGGGCCGACGAGTTCGTCAGCCTGAAGCTGGATGCAGCCATTGGTGACACCCTGACGGACATGCTGGAGAGGCTCTGAAAGCGGGGGCTTTTGAGCCAGATCAACACGCCTCAGAGAAGGGTGGCCGATGATGGTAAATGCACCCTTCGATTTTTGGAATCATTCGCTTGCAGAGCCGCTTAAATGACACAGCAGGATACCGTCACAGCACAGGGAACCGTGGTCGCGATTCGCGGCAGTGTGATTGACGTGCATTTCGACACCGCATTGCCGCCCATTTATAGCCTGCTGCGTACCGGCACGGACGACCGCATTGCCATGGAGGTGCAGGCCCATGTCAGCGAAACCCGGGTCCGCTGCGTTGCCCTGACGCCTACCCAGGGCCTGGCCCGCGGCATGCCGGTGACCGATACCGGCGGCCCCCTGAAGGTCCCGGTCGGGCGCAGTGGGCTGGGCCGCATGTTCAATGTGTTTGGCCAGGCGATTGACCGGCAGGCGCCCCCCGGGGATGTCCAGTGGCGCGGCATCCACGCGGAACCACCGACCCTGGGCCAGCATTCCACCCGAACCGAGATTTTCGAAACCGGCGTCAAGCTGATCGATGCCCTCCTGCCCCTGGAACGGGGCGGCAAGGCCGGGCTATTTGGCGGTGCGGGTGTGGGCAAGACGGTGTTGCTGACCGAGATGATCCACAACATGATCGGCCATCATCAGGGCGTCAGTGTTTTCTGCGGCATCGGCGAACGCTCCCGGGAAGGGGAGGAGCTCTACCGGGACATGACGACCGCCGGGGTGCGGGACAACATGGTCATGGTGTTCGGCCAGATGAACGAGCCGCCGGGCAGCCGGTTCCGGGTCGGTCATGCCGCCCTGACCATGGCGGAGTATTTTCGCGACGACGAACAGCGGGACGTGTTGCTGCTGATCGACAACATCTTCCGCTTCATTCAGGCCGGCTCGGAAGTCTCTGGGCTGATTGGCCAGATGCCGTCGCGCCTGGGTTACCAGCCGACCATGGGCACGGAACTGTCGCAGTTGGAAGAGCGCATCGCCAATACGGTCAATGGTGCCATTACCTCCATTCAGGCGGTCTATGTGCCTGCGGACGATTTCACCGATCCGGCGGCGGTGCATACCTTTTCTCACCTGTCCGCCTCTATCGTGCTCTCCCGCAAACGGGCCTCGGAAGGGCTGTATCCGGCCATCGACCCGCTCCAGTCCAGCTCCAAGATGACCACGCCGGTGGTGATCGGCGAACGCCACTATCACCTGTCCCAGGCCATCCGGCGCACCCTGGCCCAGTACGCCGAACTCAAGGACATCATCGCAATGCTGGGCCTGGAACAGCTCAATGCCGCTGACCGCAAGGTGGTTAACCGCGCCCGGCGTCTGGAACGGTTCCTGACCCAGCCCTTTTTCACCACCGAGCACTTCACCGGGATGCCGGGAAAACTGGTGCCCCTCGACGATACGCTGGAAGGCTGCGAGCGCATCCTCAATGACGAGTTTGCGGACTACCCGGAAAGCGCCCTGTACATGATCGGTTCGATCGACGAGGCCCGGCGAAAGCCGGAATCCGACAAAACAGGGGACGAAGCCGCCGAGGAGGCAGGGTCATGAGCATGGAAATGGAAATCCTGATGCCGTTTCGGGTGTACGATGTCATTCAGGGCGTGGAGCGCATCGTGGTGGAAACCCAGACCGGTTCTTACGGCTTGTTGCCCCATCGTCGGGACTGCGTCGCGATCCTTACCCCGGGCATTCTGACCTACCAGTGTGCGGATGCCGAAGGGCAGTACGTGGCTCTGGACGAGGGGGTGCTGGTCAAGCGTGGGGCGGCGGTGACGTTGTCGGTGCGCAACGCGATCGCCGGCGACGATCTGACACAGCTGCGCGCCGCCGTGGAGCACGAATTTAAAAGACAGGACGAGCATGAGCGTTCTCTGCGGGAGGTGGTTGCCCGCCTGGAGAGCGGTTTTGTGCAACGTTTCAGGGAGTTTCGTCGTGGCTGAGTCACCCAAAGAGCCTTCCGGGCCCAATCACTTTGCCCGTCAGGTCAATGCCAAGGCCCGGCGCAAGCGCCAGGCCCAGCGCCACACCAATCACACCATCTGGTTCGGCTTCGGCATGATGGGCATCGTCGGATGGTCGGTGGCCATTCCCACGGTTCTTGGGGGCGCCCTGGGACTGTGGCTGGACGACCTCTATCCCGGGGGCCGCTCCTGGACCCTGGCGCTGCTGCTGGGGGGGCTGGCGCTGGGATGCATTACGGCGCTTTACTGGCTCAAGAACGAAGAACAGGCCATGAAGGAGGAGCCGGATGATGACGACGATTAACCTGTTGTGCGCCCTGGCCGGCCTCGGGCTGGGACTGTTCTTCTACGGCGGCCTGTGGTGGACCGTACGCCGGACCGTAGAGGCTGCGCGGCCCGCTGTGTTGGTTCTGGGGAGCTTTGTGGTGCGGGCCGGTGGCGTGCTGGCCGGATTCTACTGGCTTGGCGGCGATCAGTGGCAACGCTTGGTGGCCCTGCTGGCGGGCTTTGTCGTGGCACGGCTGGTGGTGACCCTGCTGACCCGGCGGGCCGGTACGGCCGCGCGACCCATGGTGACTACACCGGGGAAGGAAGATCATGTCCCTGAGTCCTGATGACTTGATCCTGTGGCAGTGGGGCCTGGTGAAGCTCAACCTCACCATCCTCACCACTTGGCTGCTGATGGCCCTGATGGTGATCGGCTCGGCCCTGGTGACCCGGCGGCTGTCCCATGGCCTGCACCGGTCGCGCTGGCAGAATGTGCTGGAAATCCTGGTGCTGGGCATCCTGCGCCAGATCCGTGAAGTGGGCCTGCGACGCCCCCGCCGCTACCTGCCGTTTCTGGGTACCCTGTTCCTGTTCATCGGCGTGGCCAGTCTCTGTACCGTGATTCCCGGTTACGAGCCGCCCACCGGGTCGCTCTCCACCACCACGGCACTGGCCCTGTGCGTCTTTGTCGCCGTGCCCGTGTTCGGGACGGCCCAGGATGGGGTGATGGATTACCTGCGCACCTATCTGCATCCCTCGCCCTACATGCTGCCGCTCAATATTGTCAGCGAGTTGTCGCGAACCCTGGCGCTGGCCGTCCGCCTGTTTGGCAACATGATGAGCGGAAGCATGATCCTGGCCATTCTCCTGGCCGTGTCGCCCCTGCTGTTTCCGGTGATGATGGAAGTGCTGGGGCTGCTCACCGGCATGGTGCAGGCCTATATCTTCAGTATTCTGGCCACGGTCTATATTGCCGCTGCCATCCGGGTTCGCAAGACCCGGCCGCCCGTTTCGAATAACCAAGAAGGGAACACCCATGGATAGTATGACTCTGATCGCGATTGCCTCGATGATTGCCGCCGGCTTTTCCACCGCCATTGGTGCCTGCGGTGCCGCGGTGGGCGAGGGCCGGGCGGTGGCCTCGGCGCTGACATCCCTGGCCCAGCAGCCGGATGCCAGCAGCACCATTACCCGCACCCTGTTCGTCGGCCTGGCGATGATCGAATCCACCGTTATCTACTGCTTCGTGATCTCGATGATCCTGATCTTCGCCAATCCGTTCTGGAACCACGTGCTTGGGAGCTAGCGCCGCATGCTGATCGATTGGTTCACGGTGGTCGCCCAGGTCGTCAATTTCCTGGTCCTGATCGCGCTGCTCAAACGCTTCCTCTACCGGCCGATTCTCAACGCCATCGATGCCCGGGAGAAACGGGTGGCCGATGAACTGGCCACGGCGGATGAGCGCTACAAAGAGGCTGAGGAACGCCTGAAGGACTACGAGCGCAAGCGGCAGGAGCTGGATGCCCAGGCCCAGGCGTTCCTGGACAAGGCCCGGGATAACGCCGAGCAGGAGCGTGAGGCCAAGCAACAGGCCCTGTGGGAAGAACTACGCGCCCAGCGCCACAAACAGCAGCAGGCCATGCGCCGGGAGTTGCTGGCATTGCGGGAGCGCATCCGCCGCATGGTCAGCGAGGAGGTCTACGCCATCGCCCGCCGGGCCCTGACGGATCTGGCGGATTCCGAACTGGAATCGCGCCTGATCGACACCTGGGTCAAACGCCTGCAGGCGCTGTCGCCGGAGGAACGCGAAAACTGGCGGCAGGGCCTCGGCGAAGGTGACGGGCTGGATGTGCGCACCGGTTGGCCACTTTCGGACAGCGGCCAGGAGAGGGTCAGGCAGGCTCTGGAAGGGATTTGGGGCGGGCAGGTCCGTATCGATTTCCACACCTCTAAATCCCTGGTCTGCGGCATCGAAGTGGTGGCCAGCGGGCGCAAGGTGGCCTGGAGCCTGGACGAGTATCTCAAGCAACTCGAGGAACGGGTGGACGACCTGCTGCTGGCCTCGGAGCAGGAGAAAGCCGACGACCAGCCCGAGGCGGATCAAGCGGAGGGCAAGGCTCCGGCAGCCAGCCAGGAGAGTGCTTCATGAGCGATTCTTCCGGCGATCTGGACCAGGTGCTGAAAGAGACCTTCGGGTCGCTGGCGCAGGTGCGCGACGACTTCTCGCCCGCGCCGGCACCGCGCGAAACCGGTTCGGTGTCCAGCGTCAGCAACGGCATCGCCCGGGTGGCGGGACTGCCCGGCGTCGGCTCGGAAGAGCTGGTGCAGTTCCCCGGGGATCTTTACGGCATCGCCTTCAACGTTGATGAGGACGAAATCGGGGTGGTGCTGCTCGGCGACTACACCCACCTGAGGGCCGGCGACGAGGTGCTGCGCACCGGCCGGGTCATGGATGTGCCCGTGGGCCAGGCCCTGCTCGGGCGGGTGGTGGACCCGCTGGGGCGGCCGCTGGATGGCAAGGGCCGGGTCCCGACCGATGAGCGTCTGCCCATCGAACGCCCGGCCCCCGCCATCATGGATCGGGCCCCGGTGGAAGTACCTCTGCAGACCGGCATCAAGGTCATCGATGCCCTGATCCCGGTCGGTCGCGGCCAGCGGGAGTTGATCCTGGGGGACCGCCAGATCGGCAAGACCGCCATCGCCGTGGATACCATTCTCAATCAGAACGATCAGGACGTGCTGTGCATCTACTGTGTCATCGGCCAGCGGGCCTCGGCCGTGGCCAAGAGCCTGGCGGTTCTGGCCGATCACGGGGCCATGGACTACACCGTCGTGGTCATGACCGAGGGCAGCGCGCCGCCCGGTCTGGCCTACATTGCCCCTTACGCCGCGACCAGTATTGCCGAGCATTTCATGGAGCACGGCAGGGACGTACTGATCGTCTATGATGACCTGACGCACCACGCCCGGGCCTATCGGGAACTGTCGCTGTTGCTGCGCCGGCCGCCGGGACGGGAGGCCTATCCCGGGGATATTTTCTACATTCATTCGCGCCTGCTTGAACGGGCGACCCGGCTGCGCGAAGACCTGGGAGGCGGCTCGCTGACAGCCTTGCCGATTATCGAAACCGAGGCCCAGGACCTCTCGGCCTACATCCCCACCAATCTGATTTCCATCACCGACGGCCAGATCTACCTCTCCCCGACGCTGTTCGAGCTGGGCGTGCTGCCGGCCGTGGATGCCGGACAATCCGTGTCCCGGGTGGGGGGCAAGGCCCAGCGCGCGATTTACCGGGCGGTGGCCGGCGACATCAAGCTGGCCTATGCCCAGTTCGAGGAGCTGGAGACCTTCTCCCGGTTCGGCGCCCGTCTGGATCCGCAAACCCAGAAGGCCATCGATCACGGCCGCCGTATCCGGGCCTGTCTCGGACAGGGCGAGAGCGAGCCGGTGAGCGTGGACGAACAGATCGCCGTCCTGCTGGCGCTCAACGCAAGACTGTTCGATAGCGTACCTATCGACAAGGTTCCCGAAGCCGAAATGGCGCTGCGCAAGAAGATCCTGGAATGGCCGGAGGGCCAGCGTCAGAAGCTGGCTGAGGCGGATCCCAAGGACGACAGCGTGCGCCAGCGCATCATGGCTCTGGCGAAAGAAGCCCTGGCGCCTTTCCAGGCCGAAGAGCGTGACTCTGAGCCCGACAACGGACGGCAGGACACCAACAATGAGCGGTAATGTCCTGCAACTCCGACGCAAGATTGCCAATGCCGATGACCTGCTGACCGTGGTCCGCACTATGAAAACCCTGGCCGCGGCCAACATCGGGCAATACGAACAGGCGGTGGTGGCACTGGCGGACTACTACCGCACCGTCGAGCAGGGGCTGGGCGTCTGTCTGCGGCAGGTGGGTGCGGCGGAACGGTTGCTACCGCCGCTCCGGACGGGTGCCGGGGCCGGTGTCGTGGTGTTCGGATCGGATCAGGGGCTGGTGGGGCAGTTCAACGCTGATCTGGAAGATTACCTGCTCACTGCGCAAAAGGACGAGACGCTGCCCTTTCGGGTATGGGCGGTGGGGGAGCGCATTCAGACCCGCCTGAGCGATGCCGGGGTGACCATCCAGAGCACCCTGGCGGTGCCCCAGTCCGTTGCGGCCATCACACCGCTGGTGCAGCAATTGCTGTTCGAGACGGAAAGCCTCCGCGCCCTGGGTGACATGGGTCCCCTTTACCTGTTCCATAACCGACCGGAAAAGCGCAAACAGTACCGGCCGTCCCGTCAGCGGTTACTACCGCTGGACCGGCAGTGGCGGCAGGCATTGGTCGACCAGTCCTGGGAGGGCAGCTGTCTGCCCGAGGTTATCGGCGGCGTCGAGGGCACGTTGCGGACCCTGATCTACGAATACCTGTTCGTGTCCCTGTTCCGGGCCTGTGCCGAATCCATGGCCAGTGAAAATGCCAGCCGGCTGGCGGCCATGCAGCGGGCCGAAAACAACATCAACGAACGGCTGGACGAGCTCAATCACGATTACCACCGGCTGCGCCAGAGCCTGATCGACGAAGAGCTGTTTGATGTCGTATCAGGCTTTGAGGCGCTTGCCAATAAAGAGGGTGGGGAATAGCCGCCGGGTTACTGATTTTTACCCTGGCCGCCTGAGCCCATGCCACCGCCCTGGCCCATGCCGTTATTGTGGCCCATACCCTGGCCCATTCCCTGACCCTGTTTGCCAGATTGTTTGCCCGCAGCTGTGGCCGGCATGTGCTCAAGGTCGATGCCCTGGGCCCGGGCGCGTTCCTGCATCATCTCCCGGTGTTCCTCGCGATAGGCCTGACGCTCCTGGGCGCTGTCCATGGAGCGCATTTTCTGCTGAAACGCCTGACGCTCTTCCGGCGTCATCAACTGCCAGCCGACTATCGGTTGGTGGTCCCGGTCTTGCATCTGCATTTGATCATGCATCTGTGCCTGGTCACGATCATGGTCCTGTGACTGGGTCTGTTCGGCAGCCACACTGGGCTTCACGCAGATCACCGCCGCGGCGATCAGTACGCTGTAGAAGAGATCTTTGGTAAACATGGGATTGCTTCCTTGTGTCCGGTCAAAGGCATTGTCAGGCGCCTGCGACTGCACAAACCACGGCGCGCCAAGATCAAGCGTACGCCTGTTGAGATGCTGTCATATTTGTTTCAGGTCAAAATTCAATGTGATCAATGTGCGTTGAGGCAACATGGGGCTGAATGCACATAAAGAACCCGGCCGGAGCCGGGTTCATGGAGCATCGCAGGTCTTCAGGCCTTTCTGCGGCGGGCGTAACCCATTCCCAACAGACTGAGGCCCAGCAGGCCCAGTGTCGCGGGTTCGGGTACTCGGGCCAATTCCATGGCGCCTACATAGAACTGCTGGTTATTGTAGGACACCATAAACGCATCCCCGGCACTGACGGCAAACGCGCCATCAACCTCACCACTGGAAATGTCGTATGCGTCACCGTCGATGTTGGCCTTTTCGCCTCCTGAAAATCCGCCATCATGGTTGTTGTTGAACCACAGCTTGCTGATGCTGACATCTTCGCTGAAGACAAAGCTGAGCCACTCGTCGGTTGTGACATTATCGTCTGTATTTGGAACGCAAAGGTTGGTTTTGCTCCCCGGATGCTTGGTATTTATAGCACCGCTGGGATCTTTGCAGACGCCCAGACCAGCCCTTTGGGAATCCAGATAGGCATAGGCGTCGTTATTGCCTGCATGCCCGGTGATCATCACATCGACACCATCGACTGAGAGATTCAGTGTACTCCACGCACTTTCACCGTAGGCGCCATCAGCCAGATCCTGAAAATCCAATATGCCGGCGTTAGCAGCCGAAACGGAGAGCGCTGTGGCTGCGATGATTGTTTTCCCAAGTGTCATTTTCATGGTTACCCCTCCCTGTTGTGGCAACGGTAATGACAGGGCACATAGCGCATAAAGCACACCTAATAGCCAATAATCTGGCTGATACAGGCACTTACAAAAGTGTGACAGGTGTCACAAAAAGAGCTGTGTAAAAAAAGCCGACGTCATTCTAATTGGTTGGTATGGCAGTGTTTTCTGGATATGGCGGTGGGAAGGCGCGTTGCAGGCCGGTTACAGTAAAAAGTCAGGCCGGCAAGCGCACCATGGAACGCTGAGTACGGGTGTACAAAAAACGAACAGGTTTGGTGCCCGCTTCAATTGCGCCCGTAGTAACGCGGTCGCTCATAGCGGAAAAAGCCGTTTTCCTCTTCCAGGCGAATGGTCTTCGCTTCGCGGCCAAAATACTTCTCACGCAGTTTCTGGAGTGCCGCTTCCCGCGATAAGCCGTCAGCTTCCGCGGCAACCTGCTCGCGCTCGGCCATGTAAGCCTTGCCGTTTTTCCAGCGTTCGTTGCGCCACTGGTCCTGTTTCCGCAGGCGCGTGATCTGTTCTTCGTCATACCCCATCTTGCGGCGGACCTGATCGATGCGGGTCTGGCGCTGATCGGGAGGCAGCTGGTCCAGGGTGTTCTGTACAGAATCCAGGCTGAAAAAGACCTGGGTAATCATCCCGCGCTGATTGATGACCTCATCCCAGGGCCCATCAAAGGTTTCATCAAGGGCGGTACGTAGCTGGAACAGGGTTTCCTCCAGGTTGGCGGCCGGTGTTTGATTGAGGCGTGCCAACACCGATTGCATCTGTTTGCGCTTGCTGGCCAGCGCATTGCGTTCATCGGCCCAGATTTGTTCTGCCCAATCTCCAAACAGGGCCTGCCTTTTCTGCCAGATCCGTCCGAGGCGCTGGACCGGCGTCAGGTTCATCAGGGTCCGGTTTTCGGTGGCGAGCCACTCGTGGTAGGTGTCCAGCTTCGCCATCAAAAGAAGAATGGTGTCGGCCTGTTCCGGAAAGGCCCGTCTCACTGCTTGCTCAAAATAGCGGGCGCCTTGGTCTGGAAAGCGTTCCAAAACCTTCTGGCGAATGGTGTAGAGCTGGGCCTGTACCGCTATTTGCTTGATGCGAGTGCCGAATTCGGCCTTCAGTTCATCGGCGAGGGTGTCGACGAAGCCCTTGACCTGAATCTTCGACAGGCTGGTTTGCTTTGCGACGTTGCTGTCACCGAAGGTCGACGATGCGGGCTGCGCTGCTGCGATTTGAGGGGGTGAGACGGGACCCGAGTCCGTGAACCAGAGGCCTCCAAGCACCGCGGCCATGGTCAGGAGGGTAACGAGAACGACGGTTTTCATGAGCGATCCTGCAAACGATTATGTCCACTGTTCGTTAAACCACGGGCCCCATAGGGACCCGTGGGCATCCAACATCAAGCTGTTTTTAGAGCAGCGGCTGCAATACCGGCCATACCAGGTCAGCCAACTTGCGCGATCCGCCCGTATCCGGATGAATCCCATCAAAGATGATGTCGCCATCATTGATGCTCGAGCGTGGATCGACAAAGCGGCAATTGGCCGTGGAAAAGGCGCAGGCCTGGGACAGGCGCATGTCACCGTAGTCCACCGCTTCTTCCATGCTGTCCAGGAGGAAGAGTCCGTTCTTGGTGTAGTAGTACCCCAGGTAGACCACGTTATCGACGCCATCGGCATCCATCCGGTTGAGGAAGTTCACCGCATGGACGTAGATGTCGTTGATGAAGTTCTTGCAGGACGAACTGAGGTGGCCGAACTGGTACCACTGGGTCTTGCAGTTGTAGGGATCGAGCAGGATCGCCGGAATCAGGATGTCGTTACCGCCCCCGTCCATGAGCACCGTATCGATGTTGGGGTTGTCCCGTTTGGCGATGTCGTACTGATCCATGATGGATGTGGCGATGGCACCGCCTTCCAGCTCGGCGCCGGAGAGGGTGTACCGTCGGAAGGTTTCGCCCGCACGGCCTTCAAGAAAATCCTGAAGCTCGCCGGAAAGCGCGAAAATCGAGTCCCCGATGGTGACCACCTGATCGTTGTCGGCATCAGACACCCGGGCATTGCTCAGCAGACTCCCGGGGCCGCCACAGCCGGTCATGGCCAGGGCCAGCAGGAGGAGAACGAGAAATTTCAGACTACTGACGGAACGAAGGGTTAACGCCCTTGGGCGCACCACGTGCATTGTTGTTTTCATAAGGGATGCTTCCATCTTGCTGTTATTGTTGTGTTGGATGCCATTCGACAGTAGCAGGCATTTTGGTACAAATTTTGTGAATTCGTACTCACTTCTTGTGTGAAGTGGAAAATAAAAACGGAAGATCGGGCGGGAATGGGAATTGAGTTAGGAGTGAGGTTTTAAGCGTCCGACGTCTGACGTCTGACGCTTAAAGAGCTTCGTCAAAGCTTACAGCCAAGGTCAGGCGTCAGGCCTTCTTCACGAATTCCGATTTCAGCTTCATCGGGCCAATGCCATCAATCTTGCAGTCGATGTTGTGATCACCCTCCACCAGACGGATGTTCTTGACCTTGGTGCCCACCTTGACCACCGAGGACGAGCCCTTCACCTTGAGATCCTTGATCACCGAAATGGTATCGCCGTCCTGGAGTTCGTTGCCGTTGGCATCGCGTACCACCGGGCCGTCAGATTCGGCCGTCGAGGTCTCGGCGGTGTTCCATTCGTGGGCGCATTCCGGGCAGACAAACTGGCTGCCGTCTTCGTAGGTGTAAGGGGAGTTGCATTGCGGGCAGGGAGGCAGATCGCTCATGGGGTATCCTGTTCAAAGACCTGATTGCAGCGGCCCGAGAGCCGTTTCGAGAGGCTCTAGTTTACCCCATCGGTGATCTTTGCGCGCGACGAATATCCATTCTTGAAGTGTGGCTTTAAGCGTCCGACGTCGGGCGTCTGACGTTGGACGCTTGAAACGGGGCGCTGTAACTTCGGAATTCCGCCCTTATGCGACGCCCAGCACCTTTCGCCAACGGCGCAGCAGGAAGTCCGTGTCGTGGTCGTTGGGATGGAAGTTGGGACGGAAGTAGTCCAGATAGTCCGGAATGATGGACGTAAACATGCCGCTGCGGCCCCAGAAGTGGCGTACGCCGCCGATCCAGGAACGGATGTTGCCCACCTGGCCGTCCTCGCGCATCAGTTGAATGATGAAGCTGTGGATAGCCACCATGAGCAGCACCGTGATCAGTGCCATGACACCCATACGCACGGCATAGTTGGCCGGGCCCTCGCCATAGACTTCCTTGAAGGTATCGAACGCCACGGCCTTGTGCTCATTTTCCTCAATGCAGTGCCAGATCCAGAGATTGCGCATGCTGGGGTCGATGGCTTCCACCATCTCCTCGTTGCGCAGCAGGTTGGCCGAGAGCAGGGCGGTGAAGTGCTCCAGCGCCACCGTGGCGGCCAGATGGACGCGCTTGTTGTTGAGCAGGGGCAGTTTCTTGACCGACAGGAAACCGCGGGTCCAGCCCTCCAGGCGTTTGATGTTGAAGCCGTTGTCGATGGCCCCGGCATTGAAGGCGCCATGCTCCTTGGCATGCATCGCTTCCTGGCCGATGAACGCGCCGATGTCCTTTTGCAGCTGCGGGTCGTTCACCTGATCGCGCACGGCACGGACGCTGTCCACAAAGAAACGCTCACCATCCGGAAACAGTGCGGACAGGGCATTGAACAGGTGGGTAAGGAAGGGATCGTTACCTACCCAATGACGGGGGACGTTGCCGAAATCGAAATCCTGGCGACGAACCGGAAAAGAAGCCGTTGCTGCAGTCATACTTCACCTCGCTGCATGGGTCAGTGTGTACTTTCAATGTATCGCAGCTTTTTGTCTGACAATTGTTGTTTTGGGCCAGGATGGTATTGAGCCCTGGAAATTCGGCTCTCTTCCAGTGTTGTTGGCCTCTTATGACAGGTTTGAGGCGAACTGCGCCCAGCGTATATAGTTCTGGAAAGACAATATTCGGTTAACTATATTGTTAGTCGAGAACCCAAAGGCCGTCAGGGGCTGTTTCTATGGCGGGTTTTGCACGGCGTTGGCAGGGTCTGTCTGGAATTCAAGTTGCAGTGGGGGCGGCGACACGCTTATGAACCTGGCCGTTATTTTTCCAGGATCAGCGCGAGCAGTGCGATGGTATTAGCTGCATGGCGCTCCCGTTCTCTCTGGGCAAGATGTGTGGTCTATTTCCTGGCAACGTTCCTGTTGTTGGGGGTGGCCTTTCTGGCCTATGACTATCAGGATTTTAGTGCCCAACGGGAAAGTGACCGCCACGCCGAAACTGTCCGGCTGTCCCTCGCCGCCAAAGCCCTGACCAGTGACTTGCAGCGCGCACTGGTCGATGTCCGAATGCTCGCCTACAACCCGGATCTCCAGCGCTTCCTGCAGAATTCCGGGCGCCTGAATCAGAACCGGCTGGAAACCAATTTCCTCAATCTCGCCCAGACCTCCGGACTCTACGATCAGGTTCGCCTGCTGGACAAACATGGCAAGGAGCGGATTCGCGTTAATTACAGCAACGGGCGGGCCACTCTGGTGCCCAAAGCAGAGTTGCAGGAAAAGGAGGGCCGCTACTACTTCAGCGAGACCATCGGCCTGCCCGAGGGGGGCATTTACCTGTCGCCCCTGGATCTGAATATTGAGCACGGCCAGATCGAACGCCCCTATAAGCCCATCATTCGTCTGGCGATGCCGGTGTTTCGCCCCCGGGCTGAACAGCCGGCCGGCATCGTTATTCTCAATTACCGTGCTGACCGGCTTTTGGCTTCCCTGGAAGACGTGATGACCGACAGTTGGGGCGAGGCCATGCTGCTCAATCGTGATGGCTACTGGCTCTATAGCCCTCGTAAGTCAGATGAGTGGGGCTTCATGTGGGGCAATAACCGCACCTTCTTCAATCGTTTTCCCGAGGCGGCAGCGGCCGTCATGGCGGGTGGCGGTGGCGATGTGGTGACGGGTGCCGGCGCTTTTGTCTACACCAGTCTGACGTTACAGGAGCTGGTTGGGGTTTCCGCCCGTTCCAGCGGTGATGAAAACCGCTGGGTGATCGTGACGCATGTGTCACCGGATGACTACGCATTCTCGCTGGCAAAGAGTTTCTGGGGAAAACCGCTGGGGTTGTCATTGTTGGCTGGGCTGGCTGTGTTGCTCAGTGTGCCCCTGGCCTGGTTACGTCATGTCAACGTCCTCAAGGATCGGGCGCTGGCCTACAGTGAGCGGTCGCTGGCTGAGGCCCAGGAGGTTGCCCGACTGGGTAGCTGGCGCTGGGTGCAACCTACCGGTCAACTGGAAGCGTCCGCAGTGGCCTATGATATTCTGGGACTCAAACCTGCACCCACGGCCCGGTTCCGGCGCCGGGATTTCTATCGCTACGTCGTTGAAGAGGACCGCGCCAGTGTCAAAGCTGCCGTCGAACAAGCGGTTCGCGAAGGCGGGCGTTTCGAGGTGGATCACCGTATCAGGCGGCCGGACGGGGAAACCCGCTATGTCCATATGCGGGGCAACGTCATTGATCCCACGATCCAGAACCTGACCCTGTTCGGTACCATTCAGGACATCACCGAGCGCAAGGCCACCGAACAGAAGCTGCAGCAGGCGGCGGTGGTATTCGATGCCACTCAGGATGCCATCCTGATTACCGGCCCCGATAAAAAAGTGACTGCGGTTAATGAAGCCTTCACCCGAATAACGGGTTATACCGCCGACGAGGTGATCGGGCGTACACCCCGCTTTCAAAACTCGGGGCTGCAGGATGAAGCCTTTTACGCAAAGATCTGGTCGGCATTGGATCAAGAGGGACACTGGCAGGGCGAAATATGGAATCGCCGCAAGAACGGCGAGCTGTATCCGGCGTGGGAAAACATCAATGTGGTCAAGGATGCAAGCGGCGAGGCTTCCAAGTATATCGCCGTATTTTCCGATATCAGCCAACTCAAGGAAGCCGAGGCAAAACTGAAGCAATTGGCGCATCACGATCCACTGACCGGATTGCCCAACCGGCTCTTCTTTAATGGCCATCTGGAAAAGTCACTGCAGCGCGCTAAACGCCACGGCAAGAAAGTGGGCCTGATGTTCCTGGATCTGGACCGCTTCAAGGTGATCAACGACACCATGGGGCACGAGGCTGGCGACTGTCTTTTGCAGGCTATAGGCGAGCGGCTTCGGCAGAGCGTGCGTGCAGAAGATATGGTGGCCCGCCTCGGCGGCGATGAGTTCACCATCATTCTGGAGGAGGTGGAGCGTGGTGAGGACCTGGCGCACCTGGCCGCCAAAATCGTGGAAGAGGTGGGACGCCCGGTGGCGATTAGCGGACGGGATGTTACCACTTCAACCAGCATTGGCATCAGCCTCTACCCGGATGACGCCAAAACCGGCGACGGCTTGGCGAAAGCCGCCGATGCCGCCATGTACAGCGCGAAAAGCCGGGGCAGGAACAACTACCAGTTCTTTACCCAAGAGCTGACTCTCAAGGCGCGGAACCAGCTGGAAATTGAGAACCAGTTGCGCCAAGCCCTGCAGGAGAACCGGTTTATGCTGGCATTCCAGCCGCAGGTGGATTTGCGCACCGGGCGCCTGGTGGGTCTGGAAGCGCTGCTGCGTATTAATGATCCGGTGCACGGTGTACACCTGCCCAAGGAGTTGATTCCAATTGCCGAAGAAAGCGGCTGGATTACCCAGGTGGGCGGTTGGGTACTGCAGGAGGTTTGCCGGCAGCTCAATGCGTGGCGCGAGAAAGGCTTGGGCCCGGTGCGTATCAGCATCAACGCCTCGGAGTGCGAAATCAGCCGTGGCCATCTTGCCGAATGGGTGCAGCAGGCCATCGACAGCGGCTGTGTGGAGCCGGAGATGCTGGAGCTGGAAATTACCGAGGGGGTCTTCCAATCCGTGTCCGAAAGTGTACGGATCCTCGAAAAGGTGAAGCAAATGGGCGTCTCTATCGCCATCGACGATTTTGGCACGGGGTATTCCTCGCTGGGGCGATTGAAGCACCTTCCTGTCAGCACCCTGAAGATCGACCGTCAGTTCGTTAAGCATCTGGAAACCGACCCTGACAGTCAGGCCATCGTGGTGGCGGTGATCACCCTGGGGCATAGCCTGGGGCTGAAAGTTATTGCCGAGGGAGTGGAGAAAGTCGGGCAGTGTATGCTTCTGCGCAAACTGGGCTGCGACGAGGTACAGGGCTTCCTGATCGGTAAACCCGTTCTGAATGACGAACTCCACGAATTCCTGCGCGAGGGTTGGCAGGTATCCTGGCTGAGTGACCTGCCGCCCCTTGACTCGCCGCGGCCCGGTGGCGACGATAAAAGCTCCAATATCTCGCCTTCGTGAATGCGGTGCCGTTCTCCGGCATTGGCATGCCCCCATCCGAGCCGGGGAACCGGACGCCCGCCTTCAGGTAATGCGTTAAAGGAGCTTATGCATGCCGCACCACGTGACCAATCGCAGACGCCAGTATCCCAACACGGAACACCCGCAGACCGCTGACAGTTTTTTTCATGAGGCGGCGAACGCGTCGGTTTATGTGCTTGGCGGGGTCACTTTCTGTGTCGGCAGCGTGTTTTTCCTGCCCCAGTTCAAGGCCTGGCAATGGTTGGGCGCCTGGTTGTTTGTTATCGGTTCGCTGCTTTATCTTTTCGTCACCATTCAGGACCTCATCGAGGTCGCCCGATACGCCCGGCAGGACCAGGACCCGCGCTCGCGTAACAGCCTGGAAATGGGCAACGCCCTGCTTTACAGCCTGGGCTGCGTGTTGTTTGTGGTGGGGAGTCTGGCCTTCGTGCCGGCCATCAAATCCGAAGCGCTGGGGGCCTGGGCCTTCATCATCGGCAGTCTCGTTTTCATGATCGGGGCGGCCATCAACGTCCGCTTGATCACCCGGGCCGGCAACCTGCTTATGCTGCAGCTCTTCAATGGCATCGCCATACTCTTCATGCTGGGCTCACTGCTCTTTGTGGTCGCCTCCGTTCCCTATCTGTGGGATCACCTTGCGGACAGGGACAAAACGTTGCTCTACACCTATCTGGCCAGCCAATTCATCATTGCCAGCGTGTTTTTCTTCATCGCTGGCCTTATGAACTTCTATCGAGCCTACATTGCGCATCAACATTACTGTGCAAACTGAACAGGAGCGTCATCAAGTGAGCTGGCGGCGAATCACGCGCTGTATCATCGGCGCCGGATTGTGCAAACAACGGATGCTTCACTACAGTTAAAGAACCTCTGAAAAACGCTTGCTTGCCACGCG
The DNA here is from genome assembly GCA_042862465.1 of Marinobacteraceae bacterium S3BR75-40.1. GTDB lineage: Bacteria > Pseudomonadota > Gammaproteobacteria > Pseudomonadales > Oleiphilaceae > JASTVH01. The sequence continues at coordinate 207,086 of JASTVH010000008.1, forward strand.
GTAAACAGGGCTTTTTCAGCAGGCGCATGAACACGGCGTTCCCTTTTCAGCCAGCGCAGGAGCAGGCCGAAGTATGGATACTCATCAGAACTCAGCGGTCGATTTTCTGGTTAACAGGCAGCACCTTCGGGAAACCCGATTCGCCACTTCGGACGCCGATCATCGGCCGCTGCAGGAAGGGGAAGTCCGCCTGCGGATCGAACGGTTTGCCCTCACTGCCAACAACATCACCTATGCGGTTTTCGGTGACCAGCTGAATTACTGGTCACTGTTTCCGGCGCCGGAGCCCTGGGGCCGCGTGCCAGTGTGGGGGTTTGCGGACGTGGTTGAGTCCACCCTGGACCATATCGTGGCAGGAGAGCGTCTGTTCGGCTTTATGCCCATTTCCAGTCATCTCATTGTTCAGCCGGGCAAGGTCAGCAGTGCCCTCTTTGTGGATGAGGCACCGGGGAGGGACGCGATCAACGAAATCTACAACCAGTACGTGCGCGTCTCCAACGATCCGCACCACCAGCCGGACTATGAAAACCTCATGGCCCTGTTCCGGCCCCTGTTTACCTCCGCGTTCCTGCTGGCCCATGACCTCAAGGCCCGGGATTACGCCGGAGCCGACGCCCTTATCCTCTCCAGCGCGTCCAGCAAGACCGCCTTCGGTACCGCTTTCCAGCTGCATCGCAATCGCGAATCCCAGGAGCGACCGGAGCTGATCGCCCTGACGTCCAGATCTCACCGGCTCTATGTGGCTTCCCTGGGCTGCTACGACCGGGTCCTCAGCTATGACGAGGTGGACGAGCTGGATCCAAAATACCGCTACGCCTACGTGGACTTTTCCGGGGACAGCGACCTGCGCCGGGCGGTGCATGCACGGTTGCAGGATCAACTAACCTACAGTGGCCTGGTGGGCGCCGCCCACTGGGACAAGCTCAAGCCTGACGATAACCTGCCCGGGCCGGAGCCTGCTCTCTTTTTTGCGCCTTCCCAGGCCCAACAGCTGGCGAAAGAGTGGGGCCGCGAACTGTTCCAGCGGCGCCTGATGGACGCTACGGCCGACTTTCTGGGCGTGGCCGCGCAACTGATCCGGGTTTCCCATTACCGGGGGGAACAGGCGGTTGAAGAGGCCTTTCTGCGCTTGCTGGCAGGCCAGGTGGCCGGCTCCGAAGGAATGCTGCTTTCCCTTTAGGCCATGGGATGAGGTGTGATTAAAGTTTGAACAGCATGCGGCCTCGTAGGATGATAGGACGAGTGCTGCAGCGTATCAGCGCGTGATAGCCGCACGGCTTTGGATGGCGGAGGGCTGTTTGCGATGGTTCGACATGTTTCCGATCAGAACGGGATTCGTCTGATACTCACCCCCAACCGCTCCCTGGGCTGGCCGGGCAATGTTCTGGTATGGGCCGGGATTGCTGCCGTATCCCTGGGCGTGGCCGTCGGCATGAGCGCGGTTGGCGCCTGGCCCATTCTGCCGTTTGCCGGCCTGGAGCTCGCTGCTCTGGCAGGGGGCTTCTATTACACCGCCCGGCACTGTTTTCGTCAGGAAGTCCTGGTGCTTTCACCCCGGACGCTACGGCTGGAGAAAGGCCGTTATCGCAAGGAGGCCGAATGGAATCTGCCCCGGCATTCGAGCCGCATATATCTGAACGAACCGCACCATCCCTGGGAGCCGCCCCGGCTTTTCCTCAAACACCGCGAAACCGAGGTCCCGCTGGCGGCGTTCCTGAACCTTCACGATGTTGAGGCATTGGTGACCACACTTGAATACCAGGGCGTGCCCATCCAGCGGATGCAGGCACGACAATCGCTGTGGCTCTGAGGGGCACCACCGTTTTTGACGCACACCGCCGGTCACGGAGGGGGACTTTCGGTTCGGCGGCGTTCATTGATCCGGCGCAGGGAGATCACCACCATGGATTTGCAGCTTACCAACCGTCTTGCCTTCATTTCCGGCAGTACTGCGGGGATAGGCCGGGCCATCGCCGAGACAATGGCGCGCGAAGGGGCCCGCGTCATCATCAATGGTCGTACCTCCGAGGCGGTGGCCACCGCCCGGGAGGAAATCCAGGCCCGCACCGGAGGTGAAGTGCTGGGGTTTGCCGGGGACATGAGCGAGGCCGAGGCCGCCAATAGCCTGGTGGAAACCTACCCGGGCATCGAGATCCTGATCAACAACATGGGGATTTTCGAGCCCTGCGATTTCCCCGATATCAGCGATGACGACTGGATGCGTTTCTTCAACGTCAACGTACTCAGCGGCATCCGTCTGGCCCGGTTGTGTCTGCCGGCGATGAAGGAGCAGGACTGGGGTCGGATCATCTTTATCTCCAGTGAGAGCGGGGTGCAGATCCCGGCCGAGATGATCCATTACGGCGTGACCAAGACGGCCCAGCTGGGTGTTTCCAGAGGCCTTGCGGAATCGTTGGCCGGTACCGGAATCACGGTCAACGCGGTATTGCCCGGCCCAACCAAGTCCCGCGGGGTTGGCGGTTTTGTCCAGCGGCTGGCGGAAGAACAGGGCAAGTCCTTCGAGGAATTCGAAAAGGATTTCTTCCGTGATGTCCGGCCAACCTCGCTGATCAAGCGCTTCGCCGAGCCGTCCGAAGTGGCCTCCCTGGTCGCCTATGTCGCCAGTCCGCTGGCATCGGCCACCACCGGGGCGTCGCTGCGCGTGGATGGCGGTGTGGTGAAGAGCGCGTTCTAGCCATGACGGGCACAACACTCACCGTGGGCCTGCTGTCCGGCGATCCCGATTTGCCCTATGAATACGGGGTGGATGGCCGCTTCGGAGCCGAAGATCGTGAAGCGGTGGCGCAGGTCATCGAAACGCTGGAAGGGCTGGAGGGGTATCGGGTCCGGCACTATGCCGACCATCGCCGGATGATCGACGATTTGCGCCATGAGCCGCCGGACCTGGTGCTCAATTTCTGCGATACCGGCTACCTCAACCGGCTGCCCAACGAACCCAACGTACCGGCTCTGTTGGAGCTGCTCGACCTTCCCTACACCGGCTCGCCGCCCTCGGCCATGCACCGCTGTAACGACAAGGCGATGGTCCGCCTGCTGGCGGCCAATCACGGCATCCCGGTGCCCAACGAGACCCTGATCGACCTGCGTGCCGATCCCATGCGGCGTCCTGAACTCTATCCGGCCATCATCAAGCCCAATGCCGGTTGCGGCAGCCTCGGGGTGACGCCGGACAGTGTGGTCCACACGCCGGCAGAGGCTGATGCCTACCTGCACCGCCTGGCGGAGGAGACCAACTGGCAGCGGGCCCTGGCCCAGGATTTTCTCGATGGCGCCGAATACACCCTGGGGCTGATCGGCAACCCGGATCAGGGGTTCACGGTACTGCCGCCCCTGGAGATCGATTACAGCCATCTGGACCCGGGCCTGCCGCCTATCCTGACCTATGGCTCCAAGGCGGATCCGGATTCGCCATACTGGCAGGAGCTGCGCTTCAAACAGGCGGACATCGACGACATTACCTACGCCCAGATGGTGGAACACAGCACCTTCCTTTTCGAGCGGCTGGGCCTGAGAGACTATGCCCGCATGGACTTCCGTGCCGGGGCGGATGGCGTGCCCCGGCTGCTGGAGCCCAATTTCAATCCGACCTGGAATTACGACGCGAAGATGGCGCTTATGGCGGGATGGGCGGGGTATGGGTATGGGGAGTTTTTGGATATGATTCTTACGGCCGCTCGGGGGCGATATGGACTTTGATTGTTGCGGTGAGAAATGGGTGTGCGTGCTGGACACCTGCGTTCGCGCTCTTTGAGCCCCTCGCCCCAACGGGGAGAGGGGATGTAGACGTCATCACCGGTTACCTTCTGTCATCCCCGCGTAGGCGCACTGCTGTCCGGGGAAATTTGGAAGTGCTTACTGAGACACTTTGTGCTGTCTAGGCTCAAGGGGCAATACCGCTGGAGACGACTCAAAGCAGCCTAGTGTCGCACCGTGATGAGAACCTACATCCCCTCTCCCCACCGTGGGAGAGGGCCAGGGAGAGGGGGAGGGGCCGATAGGCCCCCGGTGAGGATTCGGCCGGCGCTAGGCCCCGGCTCCCCCTCTCCCCAACCCCTCTCCCACGGAGGGGCGAGGGGCTCCATGGCGCAATCTTAAGAGAGGCCCGAAGCCACGAGCCACGGCTTCTGTATTTCCCCGGACAGCAGTGCGCGCAGGCGGGGATCCAGAGCGGCCGGCAACTCAGTTCGCAGGTTCGCTTTGATTCCAACTTGGCCATCGAGGCCCCAAAAGTCCTCCTTTCAAACCAGCTCCCGCCCAATGGTCTCATCCCAGCTACGCTCACTCGCCAGCGTCCCATTCTCGTAAATCTGCAGCTTCGCCGTTACATAGAAATTCGCAGCGTCCGCCTTCAAACTCACCCGGCACTCGATCCGCACCGCCCACTCCCCGCGCTGTAACGTGGTCTTGTGCTCCATGGTCGCCACCGCCGACTGGGGATCGCGCTCGGCAATTCGGAAGACCCGCCGGATGGTGGAGCCCACGGTCAGGTCGATGTCCTCCAGGTAGGCGAGGGCGGCGCCGTCGAAGTCGCCGCTGTCGCTGAAAGTGGTGTAGATGGTCTCGTCGCTGGTCAGGTCGCGCTCTATCATGCGCTGGGAGGGGGCCCATTCCAGCGGGGTGTGTTCCGGGTGTGGGCCGGTTTCCGGGGGTTCGAAGGGCGTGAGGTCCTTGTCCTTCTGGCGTTGCGGGCGTATCGGCAGCATCAGCGTGCTCACCCCGGTATGCAGCGTCAGCTCGAAGGCTTCCGGCGCTGGCCAGACCAGGGGCCAGTATGTGGTGGACAGGGCCAGGCGCACAGTGTGGCCAGCGCGGAAACGGTAGGCGATGTCATTGAGCTGCACGGTCACGCGACAGCGTTCGCCGGGTGTCAGCGGCTCGGGGTGTTCGTGACTGTTGCGGTGGGTAAGATTGAGCACACCGTAGCTGACCCGGCTGGAGGTGCCATCCGGTGCCACGTCATTAAGCCGCACAATGACGTAGGCCACCGGTTTGTCTGCGGTCAGTTCCAGTTCGACCCGGGGCGCGCCGAGAATTTCCAGGCTATTGGGGAGCGGGTCGGAATCGAACACCAGTGAGCGCCCGTCGTCTTCGCGCTGGTCCAGCGGGGCATCGCCGGCGCTGCCGAAGCCGTAGAAATCTCCCCCCTTGAGGCCGGTGGTCTGCGGCGAGCTTACGCGCATGGCGTCCTCGGGATCCGCCCGCTCGCCCAGCGAGAGCACATTCAGGTACCAGGTGCGGGGTTTGATGCGCGGCGAGGGCCACTGTTCCTCCGCCACCCAGCGCCCGGGGCGATCCTCGGAATAGGGACGCGGCGGCATCCAGTCTTCCATCCACACCCGCAGCAGCGGTTCGTCCATGATGCCGTTGTCTTCGCCCTTGAGCCAGTAGTCCCACCATCGCACCGCTTCCTGAAAGAAGCCGATGCGTGGGCCGGGAACGGCAGCGTGTGGAAAGGCATGGGGCCAGGGGCCGATCAGCGCTTTTTTCGGTGCACGCAATCCGGACAGCAGCCGGGGTATGGCGTTGACGTAGCCATCGGCCCAGCCGCCCACGGCATAGACGGCACATTCGATGTCGTCGTAGTTCTCGCACACCGAGCCATGTTTCCAGTAGTCATCACGATGGGGGTGGCGCATCCAAACGGCCGGGAACAGCCGGTTCTTTTCCACCCGCTCCAGCCACCGTTCGCGCCAGACCTTGCCGACAATCTCCGGGTCCGGCGGATAGGCGTTGAGCGAGAACAGCGCCGAGCCCCAGAACAGGTTCTCGTTGAGCAGGCAGCCCCCCTTGTAGTGGGCGTCATCGGCGTAGCGGTCATCCGTGGAGCACATGGTAATGATCGCTTTCAGTGCCGGCGGCTGCCGGGCTGCTACCTGCAGGGAGTTGAACCCGCTCCAGGACAGCCCGATCATGCCCACCTTGCCGTTGCACCAGGGCTGTTTCGTCAGCCAGTCGATGGCATCCACCGCATCGTCCTGTTCCTGCTCCGCGTATTCGTCCCGCAGGATGCCTTCGGAGTCGCCGGTGCCGCGTACATCCAGCCGTACGCCAATGTAGCCGTGGCCGGCGAAATAATGATGCAGCGGCTCGTCACGCAGGCGGGTGAAGTCCCGCTTGCGGTAGGGCATGTATTCGAGGATTGCGGGGACGGGATGACGCTCGGCATCTGCCGGCATCCAGACCCGGGCGGCCAGACGGGCACCGTCGCGCATCGGAATCCATACGTTCTCGATGACCGTGACTTCCCGGGGAAACGACTCCACAACACGCATGCGCTGATCTCCCGAAGTCTGTCAGCCCGCTGGGGCCTGCTTGAATGCCCGCAGCTCGTCGACATCCATTTCCAGCAACCGTTCGGTGGTTTTCAGCAGGGTACGGGCGACCCGATAGGTGGCCTCCAGGGAGACTGACTCGTTGGGGGCATGGGCCAGCTCAATCTCGCCCGGTCCATAAACTACGGTGGGCACGTTGGCCAGGCGCACCCAGCCGGACATGTCACAGCCATAGGGGGCCGCGGCGATGCGGGTGCTGGTGCGGAATTCCTCTTCGGCCGCCTCGGCCAGGTAGCTGACCAGGGGGTGGTCCTGACGGGTCTGGGCCGAGCCAAATCCCGAGGCCAGTGGCAGGATCTTCGGCGGGTGCTTGCTCAGCCAGGGGTCGTCCTTGATGTAGTCCAGCACCGTTTTCTCGAACTGCTTCTGGGCTTCCTCGATGGTCTGGTTCAGGGTCACCCCCACGCGCACCTGGGCCTCCAGATGATCCATCACTGACGATGACCAGAGCCCGCCGTGAATCGTCCCCACGTTCGTGGCGTAGGGCAGGCCGTGCACCTTCATCAACGGGTGCGTCTCGGCCTCGTTAATCTGGCGCTCGTGCTCGCGCATGGCCCCATACAGGGTGATGAAATGGTCCAGTGCGCTCTCGCCTTGCAACCGCTTGCTGGCATGGGCGGCCTTGCCCGGCACCTGGATTTTAAGGGACATGGCCCCGGCGTGGGCGATCACCAGCTCCGGAACGCCGTCGCTGCCGGTGGTGGGCTCGGGAATAATGCAGGCGTCCGCGTCCCAGCCGCCACGGATGGCGGCCAAGGTGCCCAGACCGCTGTCTTCCTCGGCGGGCACGGCGGCAAAAATGATGCGCCCGGGAAAGTTGCGCCCGCTTTCGGCAAAGGCCTCGAACACCGCCATGGCTGCCACCAGCCCGGATTTCATGTCGGAGGCGCCGCAGCCGTAAATCCGGTCGCCCCGGGCCAGGCCGGAAAAGGGTTCATCGTTCCAGGCCGCATAATCCCCTGGCGGCACCACATCCACATGGCCGGTCAGCAGCACCGAGGGGCCCGGCTGCTCACCTCGCAGCACGCCCACCACCACCGGTGCCCAGGCGCGCTCCACCTCATGGCCCGGGTAGCGCGGATCCCGCTGCAGGGCGGCAATGCCGTCATTCCAGTAGTCGATCTCGGCATCGAAGCGCTGGAGCCAGTTGGCAATATGGGAGACCGCCGCATCTTCCTCACCGGTGATGGAAGGAATGCGTATCAGGGAAACCAGGTTCTCGCGAATGCGGTCAATATCGATAAATGACGTGCGTCTGACCATGGTGATCGTCCTTTGATCGGCACACGCGTAATGGGAGGGACAGCAAAACCGCTTCCAACAGCTACGCTTCGGAAACAAGACAGGGAGAAATCCCGGATATTTTCAGGATAGCGCACAGCGTCCCGCAGGAACACTTTGGCCGTCAGGCCATCAGCCGAGCTGGGCGGAACGGGCTTCGCGGATCATGGCGTCCATCATGCGGCGGGACAGCGACGGGTCGCCACCCGTGGCTTTGCGGGAGGCCGGCACCGGCGACTCGGGCTTGGCTTCGTGGCGCATGGCGGATTCGGTGTCCGGCGTTGGAGCAGCGAAAAAGTCGCTGATGTAGTCCTCGAGGATGTCCGCGGAACTGAAGGGTTCCGGTGTCGTGTCAATGCGCTCGGGTTGGGGCTGCGGGGAGGGCAGGGCCAGCGCCGCTGCAGTCGGGTGAGATTCCCCGTAGAGGCGGATCACGCGCAGGGCAAGCAACACGACCAGAAAAAGCAGCAGACATTCAGCAGCGTACAACAGGACAGCACCGAGCATTTGAAAACCTTATTGTTATAACTACAAGTACACCAGTATCGCCTCGAGCTGTGCATTATACGGACAGCGCCGGAAGAAAATGTGAAACGGCGTTCATTTTGTTTAATTCGTAGACTTTTCGGCTAATTAATCGCCAAAAGGGGCGCCGTGAATGGCCGGCAGGTTACAGCTGCTTCATGGTGGTCTTTCGCCCTTGTCCCCGTCGCAAGCGTTTTGTCAGCATGAATCTGAACACGCATATCGAAAGGAGGCGATCATGGCAATCACAGCCGATAAAACCGAGTGGCAGACCCTGCGTGAAGAGCACGACGCCGCCTGGGAGGAATACCAGAAGGCATCGTTTCGGGTGCATGCGCTGTATGACGAGCTGCACAGCGGTGAGCAGGATCAGACCCCGGCCAACGAGGATCTGACCTGGATGCAGGAAGCCTGGAAGCGGTTGGTCAACGCTCGGGAACGGATGGATGATTACCTGAATACGGTCGGGTCCTGATTAAGGTTTTCCCGCTCGGGAGCCTGTTTCAGGCCCCAGGGCCCGCAGCTTTCTTCCGAGCGGCCAGGACACGCGACATAACCCTGTTACCAATACGCCGGGTCGTTAAACGCTGAAACACAGCGCGCGACTCCCGGCAAAGGTGCTAATTCGCTGCCGTCCACGGCGAGGCAAAGCCAGCCTTCCGGTTGTGCCAGTGGAAAGGGTGGCTGCGCCTCTTGTTCGGTAACCTGCCGGAACCCCACCTTCGAGTAGAACGCGGGATCACCGTAAGTGAAAATTCGCTGCACACCGGTCTCCCGTAACTGTTCAATCCCGTAGCGAATCAACTGCTGTCCAATGCCCCGGCCCTGATAATCCGTATGCACAGCGACCGGTGAGAGTAGAAAGACGTTCACCCGAGATTCAAAGGTCAGCCGGGTGAAAAAAATGCAGCCTGCGAGTGTCTGATTCTCTACGGCCACAAACCCCCGAATGTCGCCACTTTGCGGGTGATTGATCAGCCCCGTGACCAGATGGCTGACCAGCGTTCCTTCGGAAGGGCCTTCCGCGTCGGAAAAAGTCTTGAGGAAAAGAGGGGGAATCTGTGACTTCCAGGTGTCGGAGATTGGGGAGAATTGCATTTTCGCGTGTCCTGTCACGAATGGTTGCGTTGAGAATGTTGATATTCCGGTGTTTTCGTGGGGACCTTAATGCAATGATGGGCCAGAAAGAACAGTTAATCATGGTTGTGAGCCGAAAAGCCGCCTGGATGCGCTGGAGTAACTGATGGCAAGGACACTGCTTGTTCTGTTGGTGCTGTTGATGTCAAAGCCGCTGATGGCGGAAACCTGGACGATTACCTCTCTGGAGTGGGCTCCCTACTCCGGTAAAGCCCTTCCCGGGCAGGGTACTGCGATTTCAGAGTTGAGGCGCGTATTGGCGACCGCAGACATCCGTCTTGAAGTTGAATTCTATCCCTGGAAAAGGGCCCGGAAATACGCATCGCAACCGGGTTATGTCGGCTATTTTCCGGCATGGCCGGACGAAGTGGAAGACAATTTTACCGCCTCCGCACCCATTCAGAACTCGACGATTGGTGTGCTTTATCCGGCCAGCCAACCCTTGCAGTGGACATCACTGCCCGGGTTGTTTGAAAAACACAATGTAGGGCTGATCAAGTCGTACGTGTATCCCGAGCCCATTGAAAGCGCAGCGAAGACGTTCCCGGACAATGTCCGCTGGGCGCCACACGAGAAAAGCCTGGTAAGAATGCTGGCAGAAGGCAGGATGGATGCGGCCATCTCGGATCCTGCCGTTATGATTTATGAGGCCACGCACAATGGCGTGCCGCACATTCAGCTCAAGGTCCAAACTCTGGGAGAGGTGCCGCTGGTTGTTTCTTTTGCCAACAACGAGGCGAATCAGGATCGCATCGAGCTTTTGAACCGGTTGCTGGAGGGTCAGCCTTAGAGCCTCTGTTTGAAGCGACTAACAACAACCGGCATGCCCTGAAAGGCTACATGGTCCCACGAAAAACTGCCGGGACCGTTGCCCATTTTTTAACGGACCTAGCGCAATTGGCTATCCTTGCTGCCGCGCCGGTTGTAGCCGCTGGCCGGTCCCGTTATCCGATCCCGTTCCGACTGGCAGGCCACGCACAGGCGGACCCCAGGCAGGGCCTGGCGCCGTGCTTCGGGAATGGGCTCGTCACATTCTTCGCAATAATAAAGGCTTTCGCCCTTGGGAATCTGGCTACGGGCCCTTTCCAGCTCATCTTCTACGGTGCTGTCGATCTGCTCCTGAACGGCGCCGTCTCTCGACCAACCTCCGGCCATGACAACCTCCTCAGTTGCTATTCCCACTGTATTTTGATGATACGCCCTGCATCAACCGACGCCTATGGATGAGAGGGCATCATGCCCCCGGATTTTCGATCAGGAAACAGAAGGCGTGGTTTTAAATATTCTATAAATGTGAACGCGTGTAATCTTTATTGCTGGTTGCTTTAAGTGCATGCAAGACTGGTAGATAGGCTTATATCGGTGCGGTAATCAGGGATTTTCTGTTTGTTGAATCGTATTGAGGCGTACGCATGTAAGCGAGTATCCTGTGGGCAAAACCGATGGGCCTATTTGTGCTTCGCCATCGGAGAAGGACCTCACTGACTCATTGGATCGAAAAGGAAATCGCCATGCCAAGCCATCACCCCAGTCAGAAACTGAGCCCGGAGGCCGTGGAAGCCTTTGGAAAAGAACTGGATCAATTACGCGACGAGGTTCTGGCCGACCTGGGCCAGCAGGATGTGGATTACATTCGCGGCATCATTCGCACGGTCCGGTCGACGGAAATCGGTGGGAGACTGCTGCTTCACGTCAGTTTTACCCCGTTGGGGATCGGCGCGGGCGTCGCCTGCCTGGCGCTCTCCAAGATCCTGGAAAACATGGAGGTGGGGCACAATGTGATGCATGGCCAGTATGACTGGACCAACGATCCCAGCCTCAATGGCAACAGCTACGAGTGGGATATTGCCAGTGATGCCGATGGCTGGCGGGAGTACCACAATTACGAACATCACACCTTTACCAACATCCTGGGCAAGGACCGGGATTTTGGCTACACCATTACCCGCCTGACGCCCGAGCAGCCCTGGCGTCCCTATCACCTGTTTCAGCCGCTGTATAACGTGGTCCACGCCCTGGCGTTCGAGTGGGGAGTGGGGCTGTTCGCCCTGGAGCTGGACCGGGTGATTGCAGGGGAGTCCACCAAGGCGCGTTTTATGGGCAAGCTCAAAGCGTTTGCCGGAAAGGCCGGACGCCAGATCGGCAAAGACTATGTTTTCTTCCCGGCCCTGGCGGGACTCGGCGCACCCAAGGTGCTGGCGGGCAACGTTGCGGCCAACGTGGTTCGCAATGTCTGGACCTACAGCATTATCTTCTGCGGTCATTTCACGCAGGATGTGGAAGTGTTCCTGGAGGAGGAGACGGAAAACGAAACCCGCGGCCAGTGGTATCTCCGCCAGATTCAGGGCTCGAGCAATATCGAGGGGAGCCGGCTCTTCCATACCCTCAGCGGCCACCTGAGTCACCAGATTGAACATCATCTCTTTCCGGATATTCCCGCGCACCGTTATCCGGAGATGGCGCCCCGGGTGCAGGCCATCTGCGAGCGCTACGGGCTGCACTACAACACCGGGTCGTTCTCGCGCCAGTTCGGGTCCGTGGTCAAGCGAATCCTCAAGTATTCACTGCCTCTCACAGACCGGCAGCCAGCGGTTGCAGCGGCGGGTTAATTGTTATTCCGGGGAGGGGATTCGCAAAAACGTCCTCAAACATAACCAGTGTAGATCTAAGCTACTCTCGGCCACCTTCCAGAGCCCAAAAGCCACCCCGGTTTTCTTCGGCCAGGCATCCCGTCGCTTGGTCGGGTGCCTGTCCGGGGCCGGTGTTTGATCAAAGGCTCACATTGTCCGCCACGCCTGTTGCGTTAAATCCCAAAGTGGAGAACCATTGCGGACAGGCTTCCGTTTGAAGCATCAATCGAAGCGCTGCTTTATCGCCCAACCGTTTCCCATCGGGATAAGCCGGACAGATTCACCGCAGGAGAGAACGCCTTGTCGAAGCGCACCCATAAAGGCGGTCGCAAGGATGCCGCAAAAAAGCCAGTGCACCACAAGAGTGCCTCCACCAATGATCAGCAGGAAATGCTCGTGGTGGGCATTGGTGCTTCCGCAGGTGGTCTTGATCCCATTGGAACGCTTATAGAGCACATACCCGCCGATACGGGATTTGCCTTTATCGTCGTGCAGCACCTGAAGCAGGATCAGAAAACCATGCTGACCTCGCTGCTGCAATCTCATACCGTCATGGCGGTGGAAGAAATCAGGGATGGCACGGTACCGCAGGCAAACCACGTGTATGTGATCCCCCCCGGCCAGGTGCTGGAATTCGAGGATGCCGAATTGAGGTTGTCCCGCTTTCCGGAGGGGGTCACACACCAGTCCACCATCGATCGCTTTTTTATATCCCTGGCACAGACCCATCAGCAGAACGCGGTGGGTATCCTCCTGTCCGGTTCCGGCAGTGATGGAACAGAGGGGCTGCGGCGCATCAAGGGCGAGGGCGGGATCACCTTCGCACAGGATGATGCCACGGCCCAGTTTGCAACGATGCCCGATAATGCCGTCAAGGCGGGCTGCGTGGATCTCGTGTTATCGCCCGCCCAGATCGCGCAACATCTGGTGCAGCTGATCCGCAACCCCCTCATTCAGGAACAGGAGGAAGGGCTGGCTGGGGAGCGCGCAATCAACGATATCCTCCTGTTGCTGCGCGAGTATGAGCGCCATGATTTCACCCATTACAAGCACAGCACCCTGCGAAGGCGTATCAAGCGACGCATGCTGCTGCAGCGGATCGAGAAAAAGAGCGATTACCTGGCCATGCTCAAGGCATCAGAGAAGGAACGCCAGCTACTGACTTACGATTTTCTCATAAACGTGACGGGGTTTTTTCGCAATCCCGAGACCTTTGACGCGATCAAGAACAAGGTTCTGCCGGAGCTGATGAAACACAAGGCCGCCTCTGAGGGGCTGCGCATATGGGTGCCGGCCTGCTCCACAGGCGAGGAAGTCTACTCGCTGGCGATTGTGGTGGCCGAGTATATGGACGAGCATGAGCAATCCCGCCCAGTGCAGATTTTTGCTACCGATATCGACGGCGATGCCATAACAAAGGCCCGGTTGGGGTTTTATACCCAACAACAGGTGGCAGACATCACGCCGGGGCGCCTTAAACGGTTTTTTACCCGTAACGGTGAGGGGCGCTACCAGATCAACAAGCGGATTCGATCCTGCTGCGTGTTCTCCGAGCAGGACGCCACTCAGGACCCGCCCTTCGCAAGACTGGATTTGATCAGCTGCCGCAACCTTCTGATTTATCTCGACCGTGTTTTGCAAAGGCGCCTGTTTACCCTGTTCCACTTTGCATTGCGCCCCTGGGGCCGGCTGGTACTGGGCTCCTCGGAATCCATCAGCAACGGCGAAGACTGTTTCATGGTCGCCGACAAAAAACACCGTATCTACCAGAAAAAAAGCGGCAAGCGTGTGTTGCCCAGGCCAACGCGCAGTATGCCGGTGACCCACATGCCCCCGATTGAAAGGCCAGCCATCACCATGAACAAAGACAGCGGTATCCAGCAGAAAGTCGAACATATCATCCTGGAAAAATACGGGCCTCCCGGGGTGGTCATCGACCAGGACATGTCGATCGTCAGCTTTCTGGGGCACACCGGTCCGTTCATTGATCCGGCGCCGGGGTCGGTCAGTTTCAAGTTGCTGAAAATGGCGCAGCGCGATCTGGTATTGGACCTGAGAACGGTGCTCAAAGAGGCTTTCAGGACCGGGAACCCCGCGGAGGTGAGTGGTGTACGGTTCAACCTGAAAAAGCAGGAACAAACGACCCGCATTGTGGTGGAGCCCCTGACTTCAGATTCGGGGCAGGATGCAGAAACCTACTATCTGGTGCTGTTTCTGGACGCGCACCTTGAAGCGCCGCCCCTGCCTTCGGTAATCCCGGAGGGTGGCACCAAGGCGGATAAAGACACGCGCATCCAGGAGCTGGAAAACGATCTGTATCGAACCCGGCACGAGTTAAAGGCGGTCATCAACGACCATGTGGCCACCAACGAAGAACTGCAGAATGCCAACGAGCAGATTCAGTCGGCCAACGAAGAACTGCAAAGCACCAACGAGGAACTGGAAAGCGCCCAGGAAGAGCTGCAGTCCACCAACGAGGAACTGGCCACCCTCAATGACGAACTCGAGGCCCGCAACAGTGCGCTGGCCCAGGCCAATGCCGATTTGAGAAACCTGTTGAGCAGCGTCCAGTTGCCGGTCCTGATGTTGAACCGGAATCTGGAGATTCGACAGTTCACGCCGCTGGCCAAGCCCCTGTTGAACGTGATTGATACCGATATTGGCCGGCCCTTTACCGACCTCAGTCCCAACCTGATGCTACCGGAGCTGCAGGAAACCATCGAGCGGGTCATGAATGAAGAAGCCCCACAAACCATGGAGGTCGCTGATGGGACGGGAAGTCTCTTTTCCATCTCGGTCCGACCTTACCGGGATCTGGAAGATAACGTCGTGGGTGTCGTGCTGGTGTTTTTCGATATTACCGATATCAAAAAGCTGTAAGTATCGATAGGCAACTGGTAAAAAGATAGTCTGGCTAAGGAGTCCAGAGGGCGCCAGTTTAACGGCTAATAAAACAGCAGTCGCGCGGATTGATTGACAGACTTTGGGCATGATGTGAGTTGGCATTATCGACGCGTGCAGGGACAGGAAAAAGGACGTCTCCATGTCTAAGAAAGACTCACGGCAGGACAAGAGTGAGCGCCTTCACCACCTGTTGGATCAGATGCAACAGGATGAGGACCCGTCGATCACCAAAAATCTCCGTGACCTGCTACACGAGCTCCAGGTCTACCAGATTGAACTGGAGATGCAGAATCAGGAGCTGCTTGAGGCTCACCAGGAGATCGAAGAGGCCCGGAACCGCTACGAGGCACTCTACGATTTTGCCCCAATCGGATACATCACCACCGACGCCAAGGGCGTCATTTCCAGTATCAACCTCACCGGGGCGGAACTGCTTGGCTACAACCGCGCGGAATTGTTGGGCACGCCTTTTGGCGCGTTGCTGGAGAAGCAGCAGTCAACACGGTATTTCGCGCCTCTGCGGGCTGTACGTAAGGAGGGCGCCGCAGATCCGGTGGAGCTGAAGTTGCGACAGGCCGACCAGCCAGCCAGGATCCTGAGCTTACGCAGCCATTTGAGCCAGGAGGTCGGGCAAGAGGTCTACCTGTCAGCGTTCAGCGACGTGACGGCCCGCCAGGAGGCGCAGGACAGGCTCAGGCAGGCTGCCAGGGTCTTCGATAGTACCCTCGAAGCCATTGTGATCACGAATGAGCAATTCAAGATCATTACCGTCAATCGGGCGTTTACCCGAATCACCGGCCACACCGAGCAGGCGGTGACAAAGCACAACCTGATTCGCCTTTTTTCCCAAAAATCCAAAACCTATTTCAAAACCGTTGTCCTCCCGCAATTAAAGGCGCAGGGGCACTGGCAGGGCGAGATTCCGGGATGCCGCAAAGACGGCACCGAGTTCCCCGCCTGGGGGACCCTGAGCAGCATCCGGGATGACGCGGGCCGGGTCACGAACCAGGTTTTCGTGTTTTCCGACATTACCCAGATCGAGGAGACCCATCGCCGACTCAGCCACATGGCCCACCATGACCCGCTGACCGGGCTACCCAACCGCCTGTTTTTCAAGGCCAACCTCGAGCAGACCCTGAAGCGCGCCAAACGGCACAAACATTGGGTGGCGCTGTTCTATATCGATCTGGACCGTTTCAAAACCATTAATGACACCCTGGGTCATTCGGCCGGCGACAAGCTGTTGTCGATCGTGGCCAGTCGCCTGCAGTCCTTCGTGCGGGAGGAGGACCTGGTCTGCCGGTTGGGAGGTGACGAATTTATCGTCGTGCTCAACGACATCGACGAACCTGCGGACGCCGCCCCACTGGCTGCAAAAATCCTGGCGCTGATTCAACGGCCGATGCAACTGAATGGAAAGCGTATCGTCACCAGCGCCAGCATCGGCATCAGCGTCTATCCGGACGATGCCCAGGATGGGGAGGATCTCACCCGTAAAGCGGATTCCGCACTCTATCGGGCCAAGGAAGAGGGCAAAAACACCTATGCCTTTTACATGCCGGAGCTGACCCACCGCGCCCAGCGGCGTCTTTCAATAGAGCAGGGCATCAGCACGGGGCTGGCCAGCGGCCAGTTCCAGCTCTTTTACCAGCCACAGCAGTGCCTGACCGATAGCAGGCTGTCCGGCTTTGAAGGCCTGTTGCGTTGGCAGCAGGCGCTCCCCGCACTGACCGAAGCCAAAGACTTCATCCACGTGGCGGAGGAAAGTCATCTCATCGGTCTTCTGGACGAGTACGCGCTGCGAGCGGCCTGTGAGCAGGCAGCCTGGTGGAAGAAAGCGGGTCTGCCGCCGGTTCGGATATCGGTGAATCTGTCGCCACGCAGCCTGTTCAAGTCGAAGTTGTCCGAGACCCTCAAGTCCCTGCTGGAAGAATACGGTATTGGCCCCGAGTGGATAGAGCTGGAGGTAACGGAGCGGGCGCTGCAGACCGGCGAACGTTTTCTGGAGGAGTTGGCCGCTCTCAAGGAACTGGGCATCATGCTGGCCATCGACGATTTCGGAACCGGTTATTCGTGTATGGCATCACTGAAAGATTTGCCCATCGACCGACTGAAAATCGACCGTTCTTTCGTCAGTGACGCGCCGGAGAATCCCCAGGACGCCGCCATCGTTCGCGCCATCATCGCCATGGGCCATTCCCTGGGATTGAGGGTGATTGGGGAAGGCGTGGAAACGCAAGCGCAGCGTACTTTCCTGCAGCAGGAAGGCTGCGACGAAATCCAGGGTTTTTGGTATCACCGCCCCCTGTCCGCGGAGGGTGTGCTGGAACTGATGGCTTAGCCGCCGTCCTGGAGGGCTGGATTCAGAAAAACAAAATAATCATTGCTATTACTCCAATAAAGCGTAGAGTGAACGGCGTAGGAAAGATTGAGCAAAGCAGTTCACGGATACGACGTTCCCTCCTGTAGTTAGTAGTGCATCGTCCTGTTTTTGATCCCGCATGTTTTTTGTTTCCGCACCACGCCGATCAGTGCTCGTGGTGAGTCATTGGCGGCTTATATTTTTTGAATTCAGGATATTTATACGATGTCTACAGTAGTTGGTACCGTTAAGTTTTTCGACGAAGCAAAAGGCTTTGGTTTTATCACCCGTGAGGGTGACTCTGACGTCTTTGTTCATTTCAGCGCTATTCAGGGTGAAGGCTTCAAAACGCTGACCGAAGGTCAGCAGGTTGACTTCACCGTTAGCCAGGGCCAGAAAGGTCCGCAGGCGGAGAATGTTGTAGCGCTGTAAGCGGCAACATATCCGTTACCTGAAAAGGCAGCTTCGGCTGCCTTTTTTTGTGGGCGAAAATCGGTTGTGGATTCACTCTCTGGCGCCGGTTCCGCAACCGGGGTAGCATCCATGGCCCAGTCAACGATTCAAGAGGCACCATGGCCCGATTCACAGAGATTGCCAGAGCACCCATTCCGGGCCAGGGCGCGGAGCTGCGGTTGCTCCAGCGCAATGACGAGTTTTCCATCAAGATCGCCGGCACCCAGGGCGAGTTGATGAACAGCCGCCTCCACGGTTCGGAGGACGCGCTGGGCCGGTTGCCTTGCGAGCGTATTGCCGATCAGAAGGCGCCTCGTGTTTTGATTGGGGGGCTCGGCATGGGGTTCACCCTGGCCGCTGCCCTGAAAGCCCTGCCGGATGATGCCGAAGTCATTGTGGCGGAACTGGTGCCCGACGTGGTGGAGTGGAACCGTGGTCCACTGGGGGCGGCGGCCGGTTACCCCGTAAACGACCCGAGGACGCAAGTCTACGTGGGGGATGTCGGCGCGCTGATCAAGCAGAACCCCGGTGCCTACGATGCCATCATGCTGGATGTGGATAACGGCCCCGAAGGGCTGACCCGCAAGGAAAACGACAGGATCTATTCCCCGAAGGGGCTCGCCCTTGCGCAAGCGGCCTTGCGACCGAACGGCTACCTCGCCGTCTGGTCGGCCGGTCAGGATCCCGGGTTTACTGAACGCTTGCGCAAGGTGGGCTTTACCGTGGACACCCGCGTGGTTCGTGCCCATCGCCCGGGCAAGGGGGCCCGTCACGTAATCTGGTTAGCGTGGTAAAAGATTAGGTACGCCTCCGCAGGCAGGCATCCGGCCCTGTGCAGTCATGCCTCAAGAGTCACTGTTTTCCCATCAGATACTCGGCCACCGCCTGATAGGCAGGCAGCGAGGTGGGATCGATATCCGCGTTTTGGGCCACCGGGAAGGAGGCAAACCGGACGATGACCATGTGCGCCGCCGGATCGATGTAGATCGTTTGCCCGTGGACGCCACGCGCCGCGAAAGCGTTGTGCTCGTTGTGGAAGACCCACCACATACTGCGATAGCTGCCGCCGGCAAGCGATTTGTAGCCGGCCTTGCTGAAGGCTTGCTTGTCGCCACCCTTCTGAATGCTCTTGACGACAGACACCGGAAACAGCCGCTCGCCATGGATGACCCCGCCATTCAGTAACAGCTGACCCACGCGCCCCAGATCCCGCAATCCCGCGCTGAGACCGCCACCCGCAAACGGCGTGCCCTTGGCATCAATGGTCATGTAGGCATCCTGCTCCGTGCCCATTCTTGTCCAGATCCTGTCCGATAGGAGCGTGGTGAGGTCCTTGCCCGTCGAGCGCGAGATGATCCACCCCAACGCATCGGTATTGATGGTCTTGTAGGCAAAGGCTTCGCCGTGTTTACCGCTTTGCCGTACGCCCTGAAGGTATTCGTAGTAGCCGTCTGGTCCCTGGTAATCCCTGGCTTTGGGTAAAGGGCTGGCGGCCGCTGAATACAGCCAGATATCCGCCTCGGGGTCGGCGTAATCCTCGCTGTAATCCAGCGCAGTGGTCATATCCATCACCTGCCGCACCGTCGCGCTTCCGAACGCACTGGTCTCGAGTTCGGGAATGATGGAGGACACTTTGGCGCTGTCATCAAGGCGACCTTCCGCCACCAATATCTCGGCCAGCAGTCCCACGAGCGACTTTGTCATCGACATCGCTGCATGCTGGCCGGTTTCGGTCAGACAACCCGAATAGTGTTCATAAACGATTCTGCCTCGATGCAGGATGAGCATGCCGTCCGTGTAATTCGCGGACAGCGACTCCCGCCATGTCATTTCACGGCCATCACCCAGGGTGGTGAAGGTCACCGAATCAATATCGCTGTCGAGGGAATATTTGAAAGGGATCGGAGCGCCAAGCCCACGGGACACCTGCTTCGTGGGCAGGAATTCCCGGATGTGACAGACCGTCCAGCGCAGCTTCGGAAAGCTGAAGTAGTTGGACTGCGGCTGCATGATCAATTTATCTGGCGGGGGTGGGAAGCCGCGCATCCAACCCAGGGCGCCGGGGTCTGAGTCCTGCGCGGTCGGATACTTGCCCTTCAGCTCTGATGCGTAAGAAAGAGACCCTGCAAACAGCGCAACCAGGGCCATTAAACAGATGTTCCTCATCACCGTACCCATAACCTGTCCCTTTGAGGTGGCACGTTGCGCGACCGGATCTTGTCAAAAGGGTGCTGCAATAGCGTCTTGTACACCAGTTACTGATATTACCGCTGAACGGATAAAACAGATCAACGAAAGTGCACCGAAAGGCGGCCAGCGATTTAATGGGCAGGGCTCACCCACACTTCAACGCACGAGAGCAGGGTGCGGCTGTCGTGATCGTGAACCGCAAGCCGGCGGCTTCGCGCCACTGCAGGGTGCACAAGGACCATTGGCACTGCGCCAGGTAGTCAGGGGGAATGTCGCGGGGGCGACTTTACGGATGTCTGAGGTCGAGCTTCCAGCGATCCGGATCGAACTGGGGAATCTGCCCGTTTTGTTTCAGTGTCCCGTAGGCATCATCGATGGCCGACATGAGCCGGGCAGCGTCAGGGCAGGCTTTGCTGACAAAGAAATGAATGCCAACGTTGGCGAGCGTTTCCCGTTCCAGACCCCTGATACCATCGGCAGCGATCACCGTATCGGCCGGGATTCTGTAATCGATGAAGTAGTCGACCCGTCCCAACTGGGCCATTTTCAAACCCGAATCATGGGTACGTACCCGCTCGAGCATGATGTTGTATTCGGGCTTTTCGAGTGCCTTGACGAGCTTGCCGTAGGAATAGCCGTTGATGATGACCACGTGACGATTCTTTAAATCCGCCAGGGACTTTACCGGTGGTGTTTCCGGCCGGTGATAGGCGCTGATGTTCATGGTAATGGCGGGGCGAGCACTCTGTAGGGCGTGATCCCGAAGAAACACCAGATCCTTCGGCCCCATCGTGATCAGGGTATCCCCCTTACGAATGTTCTGGTACAGCCGGGCGGCTGGGAGCGGGTTGTAGTAGGGAGCAATCCCTGCCTGATCGAAAACAGCCTTGGCGATTTCGGCCAGATAACCCTGAATGGAGCCACCCTCGTCGGTGTAACCAAAGGGGGGCATCTGGATATACCCGAATTCAGGAGGGCAACCTTTGCTGGCGGCCAGTGCCGTGGATGACATTACCAGAAGCGCAAACCCCAGCCACACGATCCATCGTTTAACCATCACCTTGATTGTTCCACCACCACTGCTTTGTTCGATGATCGACTTGTGCCGACTAAAAACCATTGGCACGGCACCGCACCAGAAGGCCTGGAAGGCCGGAGTACCTGCGAAAACTATAGCAGAGGAGAAGGGTGCGGTTTGTATCATATTGCTACGGATGCACGGTTAACGCATTTTCATCGATTGCTTACCGGTCCAGCTTGCCCTGAGTCGGCGCCCTGCACAATCATGGGATTTCTTTTTCAGACCCATCATACTGATCCATGCATCAGCCCCTGGGGGCGCTCCTGGTTCTCGGTCAGGGCTCAGGGCCATTTCGGTGCGCGGATCAGGTTCGGGAGAGCCCATGCAGGAAACTGTGAATTCATCGCAGCGCAAAGACTCTCGGGAATCCCCTGTCGTTGTCATCAGCATCCTGTTGGCAATAGTGATATTTACCGTCGATATCTTCGTCCCTCCGGGCGTGGCTATTGGCATGCTCTACATTCTCGTGATTGGTATTACCGCCTGGCTGGCGTCCCCCAAAGCAGTGTTGTGGGTGGCCCTGGGGTGCTCACTGCTAGTGGTCCTGGGCATTTTTGTGTCACGTAGCGGGGTGGTCAATGGGGTCGTACTGGCCAATCGATTGACTGACATCCTGATCATCTCGGCAACCGCATTCCTTCTATTCAAACAGAAGCAATCCCACCAGGCGCTGAAGCAGCGGGACAAGCTGCGCCGCCAGCTCCTGGATGCCGCCCTGGATGCCGTGGTTGTGATGGACGTAAAGGGACGGATCATCTACTGGAACGCCCAGGCAGAACAGGTATTTGGTTATCCCCCTGACGAGGCGATGGGACGCTCGATGCTGGACTTGATCATCCCCCCACAGCATCGTGCCCGCTACCAGGAGGGACTGCGTCGTTTCCTGGCGAGCGGATACTCCCCGCTCCTCAACCGACGCGTCGAGATGAGCGCGCTGAACAAGGTTGGTACCGAGTTTCCGGTGGAAATGGCGGTTTTCCCGTTATTCAAGGAAGGGCAGTACGAGTTCAGCGCCTTTATCCGGGATATCTCAGAGCGCAAGAGTGCCAATAAAACCCGGGCCTACCTGTCTGCGATCGTGGAATCCTGTGAGGATGCCATTCTCGGCAAAGACCTCGATGGGATTGTAACCAGCTGGAACAGGGCAGCGGAAAAATTGTACGGCTACACGGCAGAGGAAATGATCGGCCGGCACATAACCCGAATCGTCCCCTCCGAGTTGCACCCGCAGGTTGAGGGTTTCATGGAGCGCCTCAGAAAAGGCCAATCCATTCAGCATCAAGAAGCCGAGCGGGTCCGCAAAGACGGATCCCGGGTGATCGTTCGGCTGACCATCTCGCCCATAATCGACGCTGGCGGGCATATTATCGGCGCATCCACCGTTGCCCATGACATCACAGAGCAGAAGCGCATGGAACAGGCTTTGCTCAACAAGAACCGGGCGCTGGCGGACTCCAATGAGGAGCTGGAACACTTCGCTTTTGTCGCTTCCCACGATCTGACTGAACCGCTGCGAAAAATTCTTACCTTTGGTGGCATGCTCGAAAGTGGAAAACATGGGCAGCTCACCGACAAGGGCAGAGAATACCTGCGCTATATACTGGAAGCATCCGAGCGGATGCGCGTTTTGCTCGATAATCTGTTGGCCTACAGCCGAGTCACTTCCAGGGGCAATCCTTTTGAACCCGTGGAGCTGGGCCGGGTCGTGGAAACTGTTCTCAACGATCTCGAACTGCCCATCACGGAAGCCGGTGCCGACGTCGTATTCGACGACCTTCCCCGGATTCAGGCCGACGTGGCCCAGATGCGTCAGCTCTTCCAGAACCTGATCAATAACAGCCTGAAATACCGCAAAAAGGAGGTGGCGCCGGAGATCATCATCAAGCACAGCATCGACTGGAAGCGGGGCCTGTGCCTTATCACCGTCAGTGACAATGGCATTGGATTTGAGAGGCAATACGCCGATCAGATTTTTGAGGTTTTCAAACGGCTCCATGGCCAGAATGCATACAGCGGCACCGGTATAGGCCTTTCCATCTGCCGCAAGATTGTGGAACGCCATGGAGGCCGTATATCCGCCGATTCGGAAGAGGGGAGAGGCGCCACCTTTGTGATCGAGCTTCCTTTGGAACACACCTGACCCGGGGGAAGACAACCGAATGGAAACACTGCCACAGCGCCAGAATAGTTCGGGCTCATGCGTAAAGCCCTCATCTACATGGCCGGCAAGGATACGGTCTCTTGATGGGGAAGCTGAACGCAGCCAGGCCTCAGGCCGGGGGTTCTTAGGCTACGCTATAAGGTGCTGACACTGAACGTATCTGATGAGCAAAGGTGGGGGAAACCGGGGTGAAGCACGATCTGACGTTTTATGAGTGCCGTGTATTGGGCGTCCTGCTGGAAAAGGAGGTGACAACCCCTGAACAGTACCCGCTGTCGTTGAACGCGCTAACCAATGCCTGCAATCAAAAGAGCAATCGCCACCCGGTCGTCCAGATCGAGGAGCGCACCGTGAGCCAGACTCTGGACGCCCTGCAAGCCCGGCACCTTGTGAGCCGCGTATCGGGGAGCCGGGTCGAAAAGTATCGGCATCGCTTTTGTAATACGGAGTTTAGCGATCTGCAATTCAGCGTACAGCAAGTGGCCGTCATCGCCGAGTTATTGCTGCGTGGCCCGCAAACACCCGGGGAACTGCGTTCACGCGCTTCGAGAATGGCGGACTTCAAGGACGTCAGCGAAGTGGAAACCGTACTGCTCTCGCTCCAGGATCTCTCCAC
The DNA here is from genome assembly GCA_042862465.1 of Marinobacteraceae bacterium S3BR75-40.1. GTDB lineage: Bacteria > Pseudomonadota > Gammaproteobacteria > Pseudomonadales > Oleiphilaceae > JASTVH01. The sequence continues at coordinate 230,779 of JASTVH010000008.1, forward strand.
ACCTCTGGTGCGCCGGCTGCCGAAGGAGCCCGGTAAGCGGGATGCCCGCTTTATGCATTTGCTCAGCGGCGAACCTGATATCGTGGAAGAGGGCGTGGAGGAAGATCCAGCGTTCCTGAAGGCCGAGAACGCCAGGCTGCAAAACGAAGTCGCTCGGCTCAAAGAGGAGGTCTCATCGCTCAGACAAAAGCTCCGGGACGCCGGGATTCCGGTTGTCTAGAGAAAGCCCTTCAGCTTCTTCACCAACCCGGACCCCAGCATCTCGTCGGCGACCTCAAGAATGTGCTGGATCAGCTCGATCACATCACCTTCGCCGGCCCAGTGACGGCGCACGATTTCGGGGGAGGTCCTGTTGATGACCCCGTTAAGGACATAGGCCGCGAGTGCGATGTCATCCAACAGACCGGCCGGGCCCAGCAGCATCTCAGGCATCAGATCAACGGGGGACACAAAGTACGCAATGGCCCCCGCTAGTTTCGCCTTTTCTTTGGCCGGCACGTCCCTGTCGATGGCCAGCTTGCAGAGCAGATGAAACAGGTCGGGCGCGGCCATGATGTATTCCGCCCACTTGTTGGTTTTACCATCACTGGACTCGGCCCATTTTCTAATTTTGGCGCGAAGCTTCTTGTAAAAATCATCATTCTGGGACATTGCCACTTCCTGAAGCCGATATCAGTTGTAAACCAGTACCTGATCCATGGTTACGGAATCTAATCCGTCCCTTCAACCACCGCCCTGCGTTCCCGCTGATACTCGTCATAAGATTTGTTCGCGCGTTCCACGCAGTCTTCATACTGAGAGGGCGGGACCTCATTGCAGGCCTGGCGATTGTGATGCTGCATGTTGTCGTAGATCGCCTTGTTGCTGCATCCGCCGAGAGCAAAAAGGAAAAAGATCATGAGCGTTTTACGCATGGGCTGGTTCATCCTTTGAAGTCACTTTCCTGACTCTGTCGATTTTGCCCAAATCGGGACCATAAGTCCTTCCCGGCGTTTCGATACCGGACCGCTGCGCGCTACCCGGCCCACAGGCCAAGGGTCAGTCGAATAACCCTGTCGGTTTACCGTCCAGGCTTACGGTATTCTTCTTTTCCTGATATTGGCGCATGCCTTCGGGCCCCTTGCTGTCTGCCCATTGGGTCAGGGTGTCGCGCTGACCGACAAAGTCATAGAGAGGCACGCCAAAGCCGCAGGAGGCCAGTACCATGTCCACGGACAGATCGTGGATCTGCCGGGAGCCGGGCGTGTCGGGGAAAAGACCGTACAGCTCATCCCATTCCGGGTCTCTGGGATGAACCGTCGTGGCGTGTCCGTACGCCCTCAGAATCAGGGGCTTCCGGGTGAAGGAGCACCACATCAGAGTCATGCGCGGGTTTTCCAGCAGGTGCGCCGCCGTTTCATTCTCCGAGCCTGTCAGGTTCAACCAGACAATGCGATTGGGGCCCAGCACCCGGAGCGAATCCATGCCCTTGGGTGAAAGATTCACACGTCCCTCGTCGGCCGCGGTGGCCACAAAGAACATCTGTTGTTGTTCAATAAACTGGCGGTATTTGTCGTCAATTCCTTCGAATTTTGCCACTTGAGGCTCCTTTTTCCTTGGGTCCCTCCATAACCACCGCTATCTTTCAGTTAAAACTGCAGACGATACTTCAGCAAGAGTTCAATCCGGGATTTCAAAAGGTGGGCATATAACGAGAGTCTTGAGACATCAGATGAGCTGCCAAAGTTTTTCCTCGTCCACACGCTGGAAATAAAATCTCTCTCCGCTTTCCGATAAGATTCCCAGGCTGATTGGGAAGTAATGAAAGTCGACCGATCAGGCTCTCTCAGTTCTTTTTCAATCGCACTCTCTGTGGCTGCAAGCTTTTTGTCCAGAAATTGGATGTAGCGCTGGTAGGCATCCACCATTTCAGCGGTGGATTGTGCCTCCTGATATATTGATTGCTCGAACGTCGAGGCTTCGGATCTGAAGCTCTCCAGGTAGTTTGGCGCTTCGGGGTTATCCACGGCCTGGCAGGCGACTGATGACAGCGCAAGCAACAGGAAAACGAATGAACGATAAATTCCCTGCCTTGTGATCACTGATAAACTCCTCGATCAAATAACTTCCATTCGACTGCCCGACGGTTTTTGAGCCCCTGCATGACTTTACCCTGAGACTTGTTCCAGGCTTTCCACGCGTTTTCGAGAGTTGAATAACGGGTGTTGGCTCCAGGATTGTTCAAGACACGGACGACGGAAGATCCGCAAAACGCTGTAATTCCGATATTAAATGCGAAGATCACCAGGGCATCGAACTCATGTTGTCGCAATGGGTAAGTCACGCTTCGTCTGACCGCTCGCTCGAAAGGTGAGGCATCCTTTGCGAGCAGTTGTTCGGCCTCCTGTTGGGAAATCCCGGACGCAAACCGTGGTCAGTTGGAACGAGCAATCAAATGCCCAACTCCAATAGTGGCCCCAGCCGCCCATTGTGTTATTTCCAATCCGGTTTGATCGTCGTAGGGTTTTAGCCTGACACCTTCAAGGCGTTTCAATAGTGCACGTCCTTGGGCACTTAAAGTCAGGTTTTGCGTCAGTGGTGTGCTGCTTGATTGGGTGGCCGCTATTCCTGGCGCCATCGTTGCCTTCCTTGGTTTATCGGGCAGAGCGACGCAGTATTGCATTTCCTTCTTAGGGTTCAATGCCATTGAGTCGGGCCTGTGATCCAGCGCAGATTCCCGGCCGCTCGCCACTTTCACGGAAAGTAGTATGCACGGGCCGCTTTACTGGCGAGCCGGCTGGTTGCCATCACCCAGGACAGGGCGGTCTTTTTCCAGGTTTCCCAGCCGGCCGGGAATTGCCGGGTGACAAACAGGGCCTCCACATCCGAGAGCGCGATGGCACCGTTGTCACTCCGCGGACTGTTCTCCAGAAACGCGAACAGCAAACCCCATTCGCCAGCGGACGCGATGAGATGATCATCGCCCAGCACTTTGGTGAGTGCCGAGATGGCCTCGGTGATCTCTCGCTCATTGCCTCCCAGTAACAGGTCCTTTAATTCGTTGAGCAGTTTGAGGCTGTCGCCGAGCAACTGACGAAGAGGCATGACCTGAACTTTGGGACGGTTCGGGCGGTCCATTTTGAGGTTCGCGGCAATAAAGCGCCCCACCGAATCGGTTGAAAGCAGCCCATCGCGGTCGACGTGGGCCTTCAGGCGGTTGAAGGCCTCCGGGTCGAAGCGCCCGTGGCCGATCTCTCGCGGATCATCCAGAAGAATGCCGCTGTGTCCGGCATGGGCGCCCTGGGAACCGCCAAACTGAAGGCTGAAGGTCCCCGTCGGCACGCGCTGCCCGGCCAACTCGGGGGGCGAGACCCACCGGCTGTGGTTCCCGCGGGCAAACAGTTTCAGAACGAGAGAGCCGAGATCCCCGCCGCCCAGATCACCAAGCCGGACCACCGACTCGATATCTGCCAGCGGGTGTTCCGCGTCATGAAGCACCGGGAGTTGGCCTGTAGCGACGGCCGTGCCTACAAAGGGGCAGGTTGCCATCCTCTCGGCAATGTCCCTTCGCGCCTCCTGCGATAAAGGAACGGGATCGGTACTCGGCGTGGTCATCGGGGGTCCTCCCTGAACATGGGGGCAGGGCCTGTCACTGGCCGTGCCCCCACGGGGCTGAGATCAAGAAGCCGATGACGCCGCGGCCCACCGGCTTGCGAACAAAACGGTATCATCGGCGTCAGAAGGCCATTGGCGTGCAGGACAGCCTACTGGGGCGTCCAGGAATCCACGCGCAGCTTCCAGTCATCGCCTACCTTGTTAAGCACAATCACAAACCGGCTCTTCTGGACGGCTGAGTCCGCACCCGTGATCAGCAGCTCACCCGTCGCGAAGCCGAGGTCCGACTTGTGCTGTGCCGTTTGCGTCTTGATTTCCACGTCTTCCGGATTGGATGCGATCACCGTTTCCCAGAATTTACGAATCGCCTCTTTCCCGCAGGTCTTGGGCGTGTTTGGGGCGATGATGCAGGCGTCGTCCGTGTAATCGTTGACGAGGTGGTCAACGTCTTTGGCGAGAATGGCTTCCGCGAACGCCTGGTTCGCTTCATCAACCTCGTTCAGGAAAGCCTCCGCGTTTGCCATGACAGGGAACACAATGGCCAATAGCAGGGGCAGCCAGGTTCTGTATTGAGCGCGCATCAGAATCTCCTTTTCCGTTGTGCGATACACCGTCTGCTGAACGAAGGGAACCCTATCCGGAGTCCTCGGTAACCGCTATGCCGCAGTGAAGGGTTGAGCGGTTTACCTTCGGAACAGAGACGGTCCTTTCATCTTACAACTATTGGCGTTGCTCTGCCGGTTATGCGCGTTCTGAACCGAGAGCCTCTCTGTCCAGAGGTTTTCACGCTCCTGCGGCACCACATATTCCAGCTAGTCCCTGGTCTGCACCTGTGCATACGTCCTGTACCAGCTCTGCGCATGGATCCGCGCTATGGCCTCCGCGCCGTCACTCCGATCTTCATATCCGTTCCCGTCTCACTGGGACTGCTGGTCAGGCCATTGCCGCATACGCAAAAAGGATGGCGGCGACGATGCTGAGGCCGCTCCGTACTGCGTGCAGCCGCCCCCAAAGCTGCAACAGCCGGCGTGTTTCATCCGCTGTCTGCTCCGCTTCCGGGTCAAGCAACCGCTTGTTGGTCGGCATGATGACGATAAATGTGAAAGGAACGACGGAGAAGATGAGTACCGCGCCCAGAAACCAAAGATAGGACCCGGTGTCGATCGTAACGGCGAACCCCGTAATTGCCGATATCAGGGCCAACGAGGCCTGCATCGCGGCGGCCCGGCGGTAGCTTGGCCCAAAGACGGTGGCGGCAAGTTCGACGCCACAGGCCAGGCGGGCCGGATGTTCCGCGAGGTTGATATAGATGGCCGCGCCCGCGAACAGCGCGCATGACAGCAAGGCCGTCATTTCGAGAACAAGCATCTGTAACGACTCCATTCGTTAGTGACATCCATTGAAAACGAGCAATCCACACGCCCCGTTTTTATAAAGGCTACATCTTCTGCGGATCGACCATTCCGGGAAACTTCGGCAACGCCGCGTCCATGCAGTCCCATGGGGCGGCCTGACTGCAGAAAATATCCGCGCCAGGTCGATAGTGTGACGGATCATCGAGCGTTCCGGCCCGGATCGAGAGCAGCGATTGCACCAGCTCCACATCGCCAATCATCTGGGCGCCACAGGTGGGGCAGAATCCTCTCCGGATCTTCTTCCCGCTGCCACCCACACTCTCGAAGTAGGAGAGGGCGCCATTGATATGCACATCGCGCCGCCGGAAGAACATGATAGGCGCGTAGGCAGCCCCGGTCGATTGCTGGCAATCCCGGCAATGACAGTTGAATTGCAGGACGGGGTCGGAGCTGCATTCGTAACTGACAGCGCCGCACAGGCAACGGCCCGTTAGAGTCATAGCGAACATCCCTGAATCTGGAGAACAATTTGATGGCGACCAGCCGAAAAAACACTGGCGCGACTGCTTGAGCGATTTTCTGTCAGGCGTCAGGGGAACGCAAACAGGTTGGCGGGCAAACTGTTGGATTCGGCAACCATGAAACGCGACATGCCCAAGCGCTCATCATACAGTTAAACAAACACAGGCCCGGCCCGATTTTTGGCGGGTTTAATGAGCCAGATCTATGAATGTATCCCCTGAAAGGATCTACTCTTCAATATCAGCACTCTCAAATTTACGGCTTCTCAGGTTGGCAGCCCTGACAGGAATCGAAAGATGGACAGCCCCAAACTGAGCATTCCCATAACCGCTTGCGGCAAAACCGTCACCTTGCGGACGATCACGCCTGCCGATCGTGAGATCGAAGCCGCCTTCGTGCGCAAGCTTTCCGCCGAATCCCGTTATTTGCGGTTTCACGGCACGGTGGGCGAGCTCACCCCGAGGATGCTGGACTATTTCACGCGCCTGAACTTTCCCGAGTCTTTTGCATTGATCGCGACCGTTTCCGTTGAGGGGCAAACCGAAGAAATCGCCGTGGCCCGATACGCCCAATACCCCAACTCCGATGGCGCAGAGGTTGCCATTGTGGTCGCGGATGAATGGCAGAACTGCGGCATTGGCACCCGGATGCTGACCGAAGTGGGCAACGTGGCGCGCGAGGCCGGCATCAGGAAACTTTATATGAATGTGTTGCCGAACAACCGCCGCATGCTTCAGCTCGCGCAGGAGCTGGGTTTTGAACCGGCGGTAACGCCGGATCATGAGATGACTTCGCGGGGGCTGGGGAAGCCGATTCAGTCGTAGCGGTCAGTGGGCTCCGGCCTTATTGATCGCTCCTATTTGGGGCGAAAAGCCACAATGTGTCCGGTCCCTTTACCTTTGAATTTCGTTATTTCGAAATCATTGCTTAACATCCGGATGATTTCGGGCAGTTTGGTGGCGCCATAGGTCCGTGGATCAAAGTCGGGGGCTGCGCGTTTAACAAAGCTTCCGGCGGGAGCTACATTCGCCCAGCCATCTTCATCCTGATACTGTTCCCAGGCCTTGCTCAGAACTGCAACCAGCTCCCTGGGATCCGCCGCCCCTTTGTTCGAAGTCTTTCCTGAGTCCTTTTCTTCGGGTGAGGGCGCCTTCCCCAGATTCTCCGTGTACACGAAGTCATCACATGCATTTCTAAAGGAGATGGGTGTTTTCTTCTCGCCGACACCAAAGACAAATACTTCGGACTCACGGAGCCTGGATGCAAGCTTGGTAAAGTCGCTATCGCTGGATACCAGAGCAAAGGCGTCGTACTTCTTTGAATACAGAAGATCCATCGCGTCTATGATCATTGACGCATCCGTAGAATTCTTGCCTGTTGTATAGGCAAACTGCTGGATGGGTTGAATGGCCAACTCGTTCAGTGATGTCTTCCAGTTCTTTAAATTCTCGCTGGACCAATCTCCGTAAGCCCTTTTGATAAGAATATGTCCATGTGCGGAGATCTCATCGAGAATTAGCTTCATCTTTGAGTACTGCGCGTTATCCGCATCAATCAAGACAGCTATTTTCTTGTGTTCGTCCAGGTCCTTCATGTGAGTATTCCAGGTTCAGAGAGATCGTTGGGAAGGTCACAATAGTATGTCCTTCAGAGATATTGGGTAAGCATCCCGTATGAGCCAGACCGCAAGCAACGCTAGATTGGTCGCAAGCGGTCCCCAAGGGAAAGCTTTGAAAGGCTGCTTTTTACTCGCCCCATGGGACTTCGGCTTTCCCTGGCTTGGTCATTTGTAAATGGCCGGAGACCCATAGATCGGCTCAGACGGAGACCCCGAACAAGCGACCCACGCCTGCCGTTAATGCCATAGCCAGGGCCCCCCAGAACGTCACCCGCACGGAAGCTATGATGATCGGCGCTCCCCCCGCGCGGGCCGCAATAGCGCCCAGTGTTGCCAGGAAGACCAGCGAAAATAGGGCGACAAGCGTAATGAGCATGGAAGGTGGCGCGACCCAGGCGGTCAGCAGGGGGGCCAGGGCACCCACCGTAAAGGTTGCCGCAGAGGACAGTGCCGCCTGGATCGGGCGCGCTTTACCGCTCTCGGTTATGCCGATCTCATCCCTGGCATGCGCCCCCAACGCATCGTGCGCCATCAGTTGCTCCGCCACCTGATAGGCAAGATCCGGGGCCAGCCCGCGATTTTCATAGATCTGGGCGAGTTCCTTTTTCTCGAACTCCCGGTTTTCCGCCAGCGATTTTCTTTCCAGCTCAAGATCGGCCTTTTCCGTGTCCGATTGCGAACTGACCGAGACATATTCTCCGGCGGCCATGGACATGGCCCCGGCCACCAACCCCGCCAGCCCCGCGAGAAGCACCTCACTCTGGGCCGCGTTTGAAGCCGCAATACCGATAATCAGGCTGCTGGTGGAAACAATGCCGTCATTGGCCCCGAGTACCGCGGCCCGTAACCAACCTATGCGATGAGAACGATGGTGTTCCTGCTGTGTCACTTGCTTGCCTCATATCCAAAAAAAACCGGTTCGCTCAACTATGGCATCCAACGCCCGCCTTTGCAGGCAATAACAGCCTGGAGTGAGGCATGGCGAGATCCTTGAGCAGAGGGGGAGGGCGCCAGGGCCTGGAAAGGTGGCGAAATCTTAAACCGACCCATGGACCATGCCCCCACGGGTCCGCAGTGGCCGGTTGACTCTCACGGCAACAGGTCTGTAATAAAAGGAATGCTGAAGGATGCAGTAGCAGGTTGCAGTACCAACAAAAACACGGAAAAGGACAATTTCCATGCAACCCAACAAAGCACTCCTGAACACGGCCCTTCTCTTGCTGATGATGATCAGCACCCCCTCCCATTCAGACTATGCCTCCGTCAACGGCATCCAGATGTACTACGAAACCCACGGCCGCGGCACGCCCGTCGTGCTCTTGCATGGCGGCTATGCCAGTTCGGACATGTGGGCGATTGAAAGCTGGCTGCTGTCCTACCGGTACCGGGTGATCGAAATCGACAGTCGCGGCCACGGGCGGAGTACCGACAGCGCTGCGCCCATCACCTATGAGCAAATGGCCAGCGATACCTTAACGCTGCTGGATCAGCTCGGCATCAACAACGCCCATTTCGTGGGCTGGAGCGATGGCGCCGTAATCGCCAGCCAGATCGCCGCGTACCATCCGGAGCGGGTAAACCAGCTGGTCATGTTGGGGGCGGCGTTCAAGGCCGATGCCTACAACGAGGCGTTCACGCTACTGCTGAATTCAGACCCGCTGTTCAACGGCTTTATCGATCTCATGTTCAAATCGGCCTACACGGCCCTGAATCCGGACCCCGACCACTGGCCGGTCTTCCGCGACAAGCTGCACGAGCTTTGGCTATCGCCCTGTTATTTCGCCGATGCCCCGGCGGGCTATTGCCTTGAGCCCCTGGAGCAAATTGCTGCGCCGGCGCTGGTAGTGGTTGGTGAAAATGAGTTGATCAACATGTCCCATACTCAGGCCATTGTTAATTCCATACCGGGTGCTGAGTTACGGACTGTGGCCTATGCGGGGCATTTTTTGCCGATCACGCGGCCGTTTCTGACGGCGGGTATTATTCTCGATTTTCTCAATAACTGAAATTGTCTTGCACAAAAAAAACGGGGCAGAACCAATTTAGTGTCATAAATCGGTCTGTCCCGGTTTTTATATGTCGCGGCCTACCCAATGGTAATGCTATTTAAAAATCTGCAATATCGATATACATTGCATGTTGAATTGATTAAAAAGTAGCAAAAACAGTGTGTTGCAATATAACGGGTATCAAAAGCTATTGAGTGATATGAATATGTGTTAGCTATGCTATTCAAAACATAAAATAAAATAGTTTTGGTGGAATATTTACATATTTGATGTATATTTTTTTGTCGCCTTTAATTAGGCGAGATCAAAAAATAATCGGCTAAGGATAAATGTAGTGATAAAAAGTAAAAAGATGAGATTGGCGAGCGCTATTTCAATGACAGCTTTGCTGACCGCGTGCGGAGGCGGCGGTAGCGGAGGAAGTGGTTCCAGTGACCAGGAGCCTCAAGCTCAGGACCAGCCATCTACAACGCAAGTGACCAAAGGCCGTTTTGTAGACAGCCCGGTTTCTGGTCTGCGTTATGAAGGTAATCAGGGCTCTGCGGGTTGGACGAACAGCCAGGGCGAGTTTGATTACAAAGAGAATGAAATCATTCGTTTCTTCCTGGGGAACAATACGTTACTCGGCTCTTCTGGCGGTAAATCCATGGTGACTCCGGCGGACTTGCTGGAAAACCAGAATGGCAGCGCTGACCGCAAAACAAACGTGTTGCGTCTGCTCCAGACCGTTGATGCGGACGGCGACCCTTCCAATGGTATCGAAATCCCGTCGATTGCCGGTGAGGCCCTGGATGCCGTCAGTCTGGATCTCGACCAGTCGGGTGACATGTTCGAGAATTCCGCACCTGTGTCTGAATTGCTTGCCGCGATTAGCAAGAGTGACCTGGTTACAGCAGATGACGCTGAGGCGCACTTTAACGCCACCCTAGAGGAATCCGGCAGTGCCCAAACCCCCGGCTTTGCTAATGGCGCGGTGTGGCAAGTGACTGAAACCACCACGGGTTGCGAAGATCAGCCTCAGATCAAAATTTTCACGTTCGCAAACGACCAGGTCGCTATCCAGGGGAAAGAAATTGATCGCGAGCAAACGGGTACGGACAGCTCCGGTAATCCCGTTTATGGCTGTGTAGCGTCTACAATCGATTTGACGGCCAGTGCTCAACAGTGGTCACAGATGTTTTGTGCCCAGGCTGATTGCAACAGTCTGAGCGCCGTTAATACCGCAAAGGAAGACACCGACAGTAACGGCCGCATCTATATCGAATGGCTTGCGGGATCACCACTGATCAAGCGAGAAGTGCGGTATCGGGACGGGAACGGTAATTTCAACGGATACAGTCACGATCAAACCCTGATCAAGCTCACTGACGGTGGGGAGACGCCCAGCATTGATATGACCGGCACCTGGAATATGCGCGGTTATGAAAGTGCCTGTCCGGAAATTGAAGCCCAGGGGACAGTTACATTTAACGAAACCAGCGTGACCACTTCAGGTGAAGAGACCAGCACATCGCCTTGTGCCGTCGAGAACATTGAAGAAACCGTGAACTACACAGACGCTCCCGATTTTCTGGCTGAGGGACCGGTGTATGCTCCCGCTGATTTGAACAGAGAGTATCCGGACCCGGACAACAACGGTGATCGAGTCTTTGTACACTACGATTACAAGACCGATACCGTTACGCGGATCAAGGACCGTGGTGATAACTACTCCACGATCATCCTGACTCGCGCTTCCAACTAGAAGCCTGCCGCTTTAATGGCGGCAGAGAGGGAAGCAGGAGGCCCGAATGCAAATGTTCGGGCCTCTTTGTCTCAAGGCGCACCGCCTAAAGCCTTACTGTAAAAATGGGAAGCCCATCAGCCAGCCGGATTCAATAGGCCGCCACCAGCTCTTTACACCGCCGTCGTTCCCCCATCCACGGGCAGAGCCACACCCGTGGTAAAAGCGGCGCCTTCCGAGCACAGATAAAGTACGGCGGCTGCGACTTCCTCAGGTTGGCCCAGGCGTCCTACCGGGTGCAGGCCGGCCACGAATTCCGCTTTGCGCGGGTCGGCCTCGGCGGCCCGTTTAAACATCTCGGTGTCGATCACCGCCGGGCAAACAGCGTTCACGCGAATGCCCTTCTTGGCGTATTCCACCGCAGCCGACTTGGTCAGGCCGATCACCGCATGCTTGCTGGCGCTGTAAATGCTCATCTTGGGTGCGGCACCCAGCCCGGCGATGGAGGCGGTGTTGACGATGACCCCACCGCCCTGGGCCAGCATGGCCGGAATCTCGTATTTCATACACTGCCATACGCCCTTGACGTTGATGGCCAGGATTTGGTCGAAAGTCTCTTCATCGCCGTCCGCCAGCTTGCTTTGCTCAATCTCGATACCGGCATTGTTGAACGCGAAGTCCAGGCGCCCAAAGTGATCCACCGCGCCCTGAACCAGTTGCTCGACATCGGCCTTGCGACGCACGTCGCAGGCAATAAAGAGCGCCTGGCCCCCGGCAGCGCGAATGCCCTCGGCCACCCGCTCACCCTGATCGCTGTTGATATCCGAGACCACCACCTGCGCGCCTTGCGCTGCAAAAGCTTCCGCCGTGGTCCGGCCAATACCGGCCGCTCCACCTGTGACCAGGGCGACCTTTCCGGCAAATGGCTGCGTCATTGCTTGGTTCCTTGTTCGGTTTTTGGAGACAGTGGTGGTCAATAGTAAGGTGGCGTCGGGGGAGGGAGAACTGACTTTTAGTAATCACGCGTCATAAACAGCGCAAATAGTAGGGTTGGTGTGTTTATTGATGGTGGGAATGAATCCTCCTCCCGCTGCGCACCCTGGGAAAGCCGTTGTGGGTACCCGGGTGTTCAGACCCCGTTCTTGTTTTCCGGGGCAGCAATGCCCAGTGCTTTACCCAGGATCAGATCTTGGAAATTGAATCTTTAAACTGCAATGCAAGGTTCAAGATCTGACCCTGTGGCTGGGCTTGAATAGGTCCGCACCCCGTTTTCAGCGCTAACTCAATAAAAAATTTGATAAAGAAGGATGCTCCCGGTCATGGCTCCGGCAGACAGGAACAGGCAGCCTGCCAAAAATTTATCGCGCTTGGTGGCGTATTGCCTGACACCTTCAACGTCGATGAGCGGATTGTCAGAGCGGTTGAGTTTTCCAAGGGGGAGGAAAATGGCCCAGCAATAACGCATTGTTCTGAAGCCTGCGCCATCCCAACGCGGATTGGCTTCACCTCTGGCTGCACGTAAACGTTCGATTCGGGCCACGGAGAGCCGAGTGAATGCCAGCCAGGAAACCAGCGAGAGCGGAACCGAGAAAACCGCGATGGCATATAACACCCACTCCAAACTCAACGTCACTGCTTTGTCCCTATTCGAACCCTGTAGCTCAAACAGCTCGCCATGGGGACTTTAAGACCAAAGGACGATGACCCCTTTGGTCGTAACCCCGGTGGTGCGCTCTGTTTACATGGTGCGAAGGAAATCCATGCACTCTTTTTCTTTTCGCCCCGTCCAACCACCGTCGAGAATATCGATTAGTAGGTTTCTGAGCCCAATGTTCTGGCGAAGTGCTTGATAGGTTGCACCATTAGACCTTTGCACTTTTTTGACATAAAGAATGGCAACATCGTCTGCATCGGTCGAATACTTATCCCACAATTGAACAAAAACACTTTTCACTTTTGATAACTCGTAACCGACCTCTCTGAAGAGCGAAGTCGCCAGCTTTTCTTCGTCAACTCCGAATACGGACGTAAAGCGTGGGAGGAATCCTTTAGCAAATTCCCCGTCAGGGCCAGCAACTTCCACATACACTTGGTCCGCCATGAGGGCGCCAAGAATACCGCCAATAATTGCTCCAGCGCCGATACCAGTAGGACCGCCAAACTACACACCCACAGCGGCGCCTCCTGCGATGCTGCCGCCAAATCCGCCACCGGCATTTGCAAGCTCTCGCCCCGACTGCTTGAGTTTGTTGTCAGCAACCGCAATGTTATAAGTCGCGAGGCATGCGGTTAGAACCCACAACCCTCGTGCTGTTTTGCCCAAGGTGCGGGCCGTGTTGTTGACAGCTCTGTTTGGCGCCCCCGAGCGGTCGACGATCTTGAGATAAACTGAAGTGCGTTGTGTTTCCGTCAGTTCTTGAAAGGGCTTGGAGTGGAGCCGCTTGGAGTAGGTGTCGACCAATTCATCGAGCCTGAGCCCCTGTGTTTTCTTGGCCTTGGCGAAGGCGCGGCCGACGTCCGAGGATGTTTGTCGGGATAACCCGAGAATCTCGTTTCTCATTTGCTGAGCGGCTCTTGCGGCATCTTTAGCTGTTATGTCCCCAGCCATGTAGCTTTGCCGTATACCGTCAGACATTTCACGGGTCATTCGAAGGTATTCCGCCCTTGTTCGTGAATCCTGGGTAAATCGATAGGCGAAATTGACCGCCTGAATCTCCAGTTGCCTTAGCGCTTCCTCGGCCGTAGGGTCAACTGCATACTTCGATGTATCAGACATACAAACCTTCCTTGTTACCAGTTGTCATTCCTTGACGTTGGAGTCTATTGCCAGGTGGTGTTTACCAAAGATTCCATTAGCGGACCTGAATCTCTGCTGAATGTATTTGGAGGGGCTTCGAGACGCTTTAGACTGAACGGTGACAAATACGACTTCGCCGTCGTGGAACATCATTTTGATCGTGTTATCACTCTGAACTTGCAGGCTTTTGATGATGCCTGGTGCATACGGAATCGCACGATGTGTAGTCTCTAGGAGGGAACCGTCCGCCTTGATCAGTGAGATGTGAAACCCTTCTTCAAACGGGCAGTCATCAGAAGTAATGATAAGAAACGAGCCGTCCAGTAACCGAAAGGCTTTCTCCAGCACAATGCCGGGGACTCGGCTTATCCTCTTACCATTTTCGTCGAGGAGAGCAGAATCAGTTTCGGTCACGGGGGAAATCGAATAGCGCGGTAGTTCTTCCATGATAGCCTTCCGAGTCCTTGCGGGCGGCCGCTGATAGTCGCCCAATGTTAGTCGTGAGTCAATCTGAGGCTTTTAGGTCATTTGGTGGATATTGAATTCATGTGGTCAGCCTCCATTGCCCCTTCTTTGGAGTAGACTGGCGAGTGATGAAAGAGGGCAGTATGGGAAACTGGGACAGATCTTTTTTGGGACAATAAATAAGTCAGTCTCGGTTTTTTCTGGTGACAGCTGTCAACAACAGCCGCTATTGTAGTCTCAGTTGCGACTTATTGACCGTTTTGGGGGATGCCCGCAGACCAAAAGACTCTCACCCTATTGGTCCTATACTGAGATGCAAGATTCAATACCTGCCCCCGTCCTCCTTGGATTCTTTAATTAGACCCCATAGCCGCACATAGTGCTCAGAAAAAGAGTGCATTCTGCTACTCCTGTAAATAAATCTGCATAATGTCGCCATTATCAGACCAATTCCGGCAATGTAAATCAAAGAATCGTCGACATACAGCGACCATATGGTGACCAAGAGAAGAAGCAGTGCGTAGATCGTGCTCAACTTACATAGAAAACGGGGGCTTCGAGGTTTTCCGCGCGTCAGGAGAAAGCTCGGGTGGATTACGAAAAAGGCGCTGAGTGCGCCTACAGCCATGGTTAAGCCAGCCGAATCTTCGTGATTAGGAATCGGTTGAACATATAGGGAGTAAATCGATAGAAGCAGGCATGCGTGTGTGACCAGCATGCCAAAAGTACCCAGCAAAAACGCTCCCATTCCAGGCGGATAAATAGGGAAATCCTGAACATCAGCAGGTTCTTTGGCATCGCGCCTCATTGACTTCCTCATAAATACCGACTGCCAAGCTTCGCATGACACCATTGGAGGCATTTCCGGAGAAGCTAAAGAATGCGCCCAACGCGTCTTTTAACTGTTGCTTCGTGGCGTCCGAAATTTGCGTCTTTGTATAGCGCTTGGGCACGGTTCCATTTCGCTTGAGGAACTTGAGCATCTTATTGGATATACCCTGCTTATTCATGCGTACGATTTCTTCGGTGAGCCGTGTTCTCTGGGAAAGCCGTTGTGGGTACCCGGGCGTTCAGACCCCGTTCTTGTTTTCAGGGGCAGCATTGCCCAGCACTTTATCCGGAATCAGATCTTGGAAATTGTATTTTTATACTGAAATGCAAGATTCAAGATCTGACCCCTCGATGTTGTTGCTTGACAGCAGGGGAGTCCATGTAGCCTAGGCTCAGCGGCCGATTTGGAAGCGCGCCGCGCTGGAAAAGCGGTCCGCTGCAGCCCCTGGTTATGCCCTGTGGTCTGCGTTGTTCTCCGAATTCCAAGGTCGAATATTCTTCAGCTGTTCAGCCAAAGTATCTTCCGCAATCTCGGTATCGTATGCGGCTTGCGCTCGCAACCAATAACCATTGGACAAACCGAAGAATCGGCAAAGGCGCAAATCCGTATCGGCGGTTATAGAACGCTTTCCAGCTATGATCTGGCCAATGCGTTGGGCGGGAACGCCTATTTCCTTGGCGAGCCGATACTGAGAAATCCCCATGGGATCAAGGAATTCTTCTTTCAGTAACTCGCCCGGCGTTACCGGATCAATAGTACGCATGAGTTACCTCCTAGTGATAATCAACAATCTCAACGTCTTCCGCCCCAGCCACAGTCCAGCGAAAACAAACCCGAAACTGCTTATTAATTCGGATGCTATATTGGCCTCGGCGGTCCCCGGCCAATGGTTCCAGTCTGTTACCCGGTGGTACTTTCAAATCATCCAATTGAGTTGCTACCTGCAGTTGTCGAAGTTTTCTCAGCGCCACGCGCTCAAAATTCACAAAGCGCTTAACTCGGCGACCGTTCACCAACTTTTCCGTGTCTTTGCACCTGAATGATATGATCATGAGATCAATAGTGACGCATCACGTTATTAACGTCAAGCGTTACCATTACCTCTGCTTATGGGATGGAGGGGCATAACGCCCGGCTCACGCGCCGGTTTGGAGCCGCGAAGCGGCGGAAAATCGGTCGCTGTGCAGCCGATTGTTAGGGTCGACAGACATGCTTGAGCATCCCTTCGAAGAACTGAACCACAATGCCCCGGATTTGTTCTACCGTGTAGTACTGGTTTGCATATTCGACATAGATTCCTTCACCTACCGAGGTGAAAAAGTACTGATACCAATCCTTGACGACAGGCTGATCTTCTATTGCCGTGACCTGACTGGAACGCAACCAGTGATAGTGCTTGCTTGCATTGGCCGTCTCGATACAGATGCGAAGCGAATGGACTATATGCCTCCGTGCATCTTGCCCACTGTTTGGAACACAAGACTGGTCTTTGATCCAGCTAGAAGCGTCCAATGGCAGTGCATCATAATCAGAATGCCCGATAGCCTCGGTTAACTGCTTCGATATTTCGTGCTCCTGATAGTATTTCCGGCACCATTCATAAAGGACGGCAGCAGTCACAAAGAAATTGAATAAATCGTAACGATGAGGGACCCCATGGATTTTCTCGGCGTCGTGCAGCAGTTTGCCCATCAGATCCTCCGGCGTTTCCAAACCGTATGAAATGTGGGACAAATCCTTTTGCTTAGCCATAAATCTCCTCGCACGGTTGGAAGTCGTGAACTGCCCCTAACGAGCCTGTAGAAAAACCCATATACACCGAGCTCATCCCAGGCTTTTTCTTTCTCTTTTGATGGCCCTTATCCAACCACGTCGCAGTGGCAATCGCCATCCCAGTTCCTGTTTTTTAGCCACCCGTTACGGTGGTGAGATCAATACCGGTTCGTCCAGCTGCCAACCGCCCCCGGAGCGGGATTTCAGGCCGCCATACGCCCGTTATTCATCAACTTCTCAATGTTGTGCACCAGGCAGTAAAGCTGCCATTGCCCCTGCACCTTGCGTTGACCGCGCACACTGAACCGGTTGAGTCGTTTCGCCGAGGTGATGTTGCCAAATACCGGTTCCACTACCGACATCCGATGGCTGTAAATAGCTTTGCCTTCCCGGCTGTCTACCCGGTGCTTCATCCAGTCGGTGTAGTTCGCGCGGCGCTTGTGAGAAAGCAGGAAGGAAACCTGGCGACCGTGCCCTTTGGGATGATCCGCAGAGGCCGGGTTTTGCATGCACTGGGACCTCTTTGGGCAGTGGCGACACTGGTTCAGGCGACCTTCAAAGAACGCCCGTGGGCGGCCCTGGTCATCCTCTTTCACGGCTTTGAGCTTCAGCTCCTGACCGGCGGGACAGACGCAGCTCTTGTGTACCGGGTCAAAGTCGAATTTTTGCGTCTTTTTGCAAAAATGGTGACAGCTTGCACAAGTCCGCTTGCTGGCACTTGTTAGGCACATATTTAATACCGGCCTCTTTTTCGCTATATTTATATTGTTTCATTCTTTGACAAAAGTGCCTTCTACACGCCAACCTACTAAAGATAACGAATATAAAAATTCTTGAATTGTTTCAATTTTAAAATTCTTCGGATCAAGAACCTTAAAATTCACCTCATAAACAGGTGCACCTTTTGAATCAACTCTATCTAAAGTTATTGCTGGGTTGGTTATTTTACGGTCGAATTTTTCAGTAATCATTGCCTTTAATTTTTCAACTTCGTCTTCCGTTGCACGAAGGTTTGAAATTTCTACATCTAATTTTGCATTCTCATCAATTTCATTGTTCATTTGAGCACCCTTCCGAAGTTTATTTTTATTCGCTTTTTTGCCTAACGCCGGCGTAACGGGCCGATTTGTGGAGCACCAGCGGAACAAAGCGGTCCCGTTGACGCATTGGTTAGTCTCTTTCACGCCGTTCTCCAAGGTTCAAACGCGCAAGCAACATTGCCTGTGAACCGACCACGACGTGCCAACATTCTCGTATGGTGATGCTCGCCAAAGTAAACAATCCAGTTGCAATTGACTTATATTCCCACGACAGCTTTACTTTAGGCCAAACTTGATCAAATATCCCTAATCCCGCGATTGCCCAACAAGATAGGCTGATAAGTATTAGTAAAACGGCCAGTTGATAAACGTACAAATACTCCTGAATACCGCCCTTTCTTTTACGCGACAATTTCTGTATTTCATTAGTCTGTATAAGTGATTGAGCATTCCCACCCCAAGCAAATGATAACCCTATGAATATCCCAGCTAAGGGCAGAAGCAAACCGGTCCCAGCTTTCTCTAAAGAAATAGGAACAATGAACGCCAATGTGAAGCCGACTGCGATATGCACTAAGAGCCACAGATCGAAGAGCCTGCGTATCCCGGGGCCGGCCCCGGAGCCAATGCACAACCAGCGCCAAAAACTAATCATCGTCTAGTGATCGCCGAATCCGTCTATAGGTATCTCTCAATTTTAAAAGAATACCTGCAACATTTTCAGGAACGCCAAACTCTTCAACGAGAAAGCTAGCAGGATCACCTTTAAGGTGCTTGGTCGTAGGCCTTTCACCTTGCGCTTTTCTTACCCTCGCAGATGCATCATTACCAACAGACGCAACGGATCGTGAAAGTGTTTCCAGAGTATCCCTATCCATGTCCTGCCCTTTGATGTTTGTGGCCCCCTTGTCGCCACCGGTTTCACTCAAGAGTTCTTCCATCGGAGCATGGAAGTCTTTTTCCACATCGAAA
The DNA here is from genome assembly GCA_042862465.1 of Marinobacteraceae bacterium S3BR75-40.1. Lineage (GTDB taxonomy): Bacteria > Pseudomonadota > Gammaproteobacteria > Pseudomonadales > Oleiphilaceae > JASTVH01. The sequence goes on from JASTVH010000008.1 coordinate 249,479, forward strand.
GGGTTTGGTTCGCCAAACTCCATTTTAAAGCCCACAACTGCATACGCGGAATGCAGCTGTGCAATGAAGCCCTCTGGATCTGGTATTTCCACAACCTCGATTCGGACACCATTTTCTTTGGTATAGAGGGACGCATTCAAAAGTTTTTCTAGATTCCTCGCGATCCCCTTGGTAGTTGGTGCAAGCTTGGATTTTGGGGCCAACGCAAGAGCACCAATTTTTTGGTCATAAATGGCATATGTGAATGGAGACTCCTCGTCATCAACCTGGACAAAATCTCCTGTTCTTTCATCATATTTTTCTTGGCTTGCTCGCGTCGTCCGTCCGACTGCAAAAAAAAGTCCACCCTCGGGGATCTCAGTAACGTTTCCTATGTGCCATACGTATCCGCTTCGTAGTTCTTCCGATGGCTTGGACGTTAAGAGATTGAATACAAATTCTCTCTTCGAAATATTCTCAGAGAAAAGCGATTTTTGTTTCTTCTGGATGGCCTTGAGCCTGTATAGGAAAAATCTATCCATAGAACATTCTTCTTATTTTGCGCACTTTGAGACTAACAGCTTATTTATCGAAATAGCTAGATATAACCCCGTACCCAACCCTGTACACAAGTGCCTAGCTAAAGCCACTGGGAGCCAGATATAGCCCAAGGCTGAGAGCTAAATCTGTATACCCTGCAATGCTCTGCAGCGGGTCCAGCTAAAACCCCAATCATTACCACGCATTAATGAAGCATGCCACCATAAACGGCATATTGCACCTGACAGCATTGGCAGGCACTGGAGTAGAAAGAAGGGGGCATCCGTGACGAGTTCAGAACCATTTGGAGAAGATCTTGGAAGGAAGGATTAGCGAGCGGACCGACCTGATCAGCCAACCCAATCCCTACAAACGCGTATCCTGCGGAAAAACCTTGGTCCGATGAACATAACCACACGCCCTGCAATGGTAGGTCACCGGCACTTGATTGAAACCTCCCATCACCGCCTTCTCCAGGCGGCTCGGGTGATAAACCAACTGCCCACCACACTTGGAGCAACTGGCTGTAATCAGGTACTGGAAGACAACGCGCGTGAGGAGAATACCCAGTGCCGCCGGCAGCATGCCGAAGACGATAAAGGCGGATATGTTTTCCTGCAGGATGGCCGGGAGTGACGGCTGGAGGTTTTCGTGGAGGGTCATGCCGAGCATGAAGCCGCCCAGCAAGGCTGCGATGCTGGTGATGAACAGCAGGGTCAGGTGCAAGCGGATGGACAAGGGCGGTTACCTGTTGTTGTGGGTTGCGTTGGTCTGTTGGCTAGATCTGGTGATCGGCAACCTTGAAGTCAATCATCCGCAGCCGCCGCGACAGTGACACCGCCAAAGCCCGAACCACCTTCGCCGCCACCTTGGGATGCTCTTCCAGCATCCGGTCCAGCGATTCCCGCGAGAGCGTGAGCAGGGTGCAATCGGTTTCCGCGACGCAGGATGCGGAGCGGCGTTCGCCGTCGAGTACAGCCATTTCACCAAAGGTCTTGCCCCGTTGGAGTACGGCCAGTTTGTTGGGCTGGTTCTGGGAGTCGGTTTTGAGGACGGCGATCTTGCCGTCGTGGATGATGCCCATAAAGGTGCCCACGTCGCCTTCATCGAAGATCTTGCCGCCTTTGGAGACGTCCTCGAAGTGGAAGTAGGGCGCGGCCTGTTGCAGGTCGGCGGGGGAGAAGTGATTGAACAGCTGGCAGTCCACCAGCATGTCGATCACGGTGTCCTTGTAGCTGTCGTTCTGGGACATGCACTACCTCGCATCATTCAACAAATGGGCTTCCCAAGCTTAGCACCCCCTCCCAACCGGCTGCCGTTTGCTTTTGTTAGCGCATCTGTTAGCGCATCACGGCTTCGGCCTGCACCACGTTACGCAACAGCCCCTGGCCGAGGTAGGCACGGATGTTGTCGACCGTGGTGCGGGCAATGTTCTGCAGGGCCTCCTGGGTCAGAAACGCCTGGTGGGCGGTGATCAGCACGTTGGGGAAGGTGAGCAGGCGGGCCAGGGTGTCGTCCTGCAGGATGCGGTCCGAGAGGTCCTGGAAGAAGATATCTTCCTCCTCTTCGTACACGTCCAGCCCGGCGGCGCCGATGTGGCCGTTCTTGAGGGCCCGGATCAGGGCCGAGGCATCGATCAGGGCGCCGCGACCGGTGTTGATGAGCATGGCGCCGCGCTTCATGCAGGAGAAGGCGGCGTCGTTGATCATGTGGTGGGTGTCCGGGGTGAGGGGCACGTGCAGGCTGACGATGTCGCTGGATTCGAGCAGGGTGTCGAAGTCGCAGTAGGTGAGCCAGCCTTCCTTCTCCAGGGCCGGGGATTTGTGTTTCGAGTGGGCGATCACCCGGCAGCCGAAGCCGTGGGCGATGCGGGCCATTTTCTCGCCGATCTCGCCGGTGCCGACAATGCCGAAGGTCTTGCCGTGCAGGTCGAACCCGGTCAGGCCTTCCAGGGAGAAGTTCAGCTCCCGGACCCGGTTATAGGCCTTGTGGATCTTGCGGTTGAGGCTCAGCACCAGGGCCATGGCGTGTTCGGCCACGGCATAGGGGGAGTAGGCGGGCACCCGCACCACCGGCAGTTCCAGGCGGCGGGCGGCCTTGAGGTCCACGTTGTTGAAACCGGCGCAGCGCAGGGCGACGAGGCGCACGCCCTCGGCCTTGAGCGCGGTGAGGGTTTCCGAATCCAGGTGATCGTTCACGAAGCAGCACACGGCATCGTGGCCGTGGGCCAGGGACGCGGTTTTAAGGCTGAGGTGGGCCTCGTGATAGGTCAGCTCCAGGGTGCCGTCGGAATTGGCCTCTTCCAGCGTGGGCTGCTCGTAGCGGTGGGTATCAAAGACGGCGACGCGCCATCGGTGTGCTGCCTGCTCCATGACCGGGTCCCTTCATTCCAGGTAAACAATGCCATAAACCGACTATAGGCCGTTAGGAGCCTGTTCGTCATGACCTGGATCGGAAATGGGGAGAATGACCGGTGAAGGGGCACCTGTCTGTTTTGTCAGGAAATATTCGGACGCAAGGGGTTGAAAGTGTGCGCCAAAAGTGTGCACATTAGGAGAACGGTCGACAAATCAACAATAAAAGGGATTAGTGGCCATGGAAAACAATAAGATTAGTGGAATAGAAAAAATATCCTAAAAAGCATCAAAAACCTATGCCAGAAATCGAAATCTGGTTTTTCTTGAGCATACATGCATATATAGTGGAATTACAAACATACTATTTTACCAATTGGAAAT